>NZ_BNBZ01000036.1 GCF_014656215.1 Streptomyces zaomyceticus
GTGCCGCCATCCGGCGGCACGGGCCCGCAGCCGCTCGGGCAGGATGCGCGCTCAGCGCTCGGCACCCTCGTCAGGCCGCAGCACCGAGATGTCGGGGCTGCCCTCGACTCTGACCGCCGACACGACATGGATGGGTCGGTTCGTCCCGGCGCCATCGCCGATCTTCACTCGGATCCACAGCGGACGACAAGCTTTCCGACGTGCCGGCCGTGCTCGAGATCGTCGTGAGCCTTCCGGATGTCGTCGAGTGCGTAGACGTGAAGTGGGCCGGAGGTGGTGACTCCGGCGGCGATGTCGTCGAGGTGGTGCTGGAGGACGTCGGCCGGCAGGTCGCCCGCTTCCCCCGAGTAGGCGGTCAAGCGGACGCCCCGCGGGAGGTAGTCGATCGGGTAGAAGTCGGGCACGGTCCACTGGTTGGACAGCATTCCCGTGAAACAGACCGTTCCGTGCACTGCGGTCGCCCTCAGGGTGTCGGGCAGGGTGGGCGTCCCTACCAGCTCAAGCGCGGCGTCGACGCCCCTGGGGAAGAGCTCACGGACCTGTGCGGCGATCCTGCTGTCGTCGACGAGCGGA
This sequence comes from Streptomyces zaomyceticus, assembly GCF_014656215.1. GTDB lineage: Bacteria > Actinomycetota > Actinomycetes > Streptomycetales > Streptomycetaceae > Streptomyces > Streptomyces zaomyceticus. The sequence continues at coordinate 574 of NZ_BNBZ01000036.1, forward strand.
TGGTGCACCCCGTGCTCGGCGAGCACCTGGACGCGGTCGGGGTCACGCGTGGTGGACAGGACCGTCGCCCCGCGCTCGCGGGCGAGCGTGGCCGTGGTGAGGCCGAGTGCCGACGTTCCGCCCCGGATGAGCAGGGACTGTCCGGGGTCCAGGTCGAGGCCCACGCTGAGGGAGCCGTGGGCGGTCTGGAGGGTCTCCGGGACGGCGCCGATGACTTCCCAGGGCAGTTCGGAGCGGAAGAGGATCACCTGGGAAGCCGGTACGACGGTGTACTCCGCGTAGCCACCGTCGAAGGTGCGGCCCATACCGCCCATCATGGTCGCGACCTGCGTGCCCCTCGGGAGAAGGCCCCCGGGGTCGGCCTCGATCGTGCCGACGGCCTCGATGCCGAGGACGCGGGGGAAGGTAACGCCTTCGGCCAGGCCGAGGCGGGTGTGGAGTTCCGAGCGGTTCAGGCCGAAGGCTTCGACCTTGATCAGCACCCATCCCAAAGGGGGTTCGGGTACGGGCCGCTCCACCACCTGGAGGTGCTCGACGCCCCCAGGCCGGTCGAGAACGACGGCACGCATGGTTCTGGTCATGTCTTCGGCTCCTCGGATCGCTGCGGGTGGAAGTGGCGAAGTTCCTCGACGTCGGGCGCGAGGTCGGCGATGACGGCGCCGAAGACGGCGCCGAGGGCCCGGGCCTGGTCGGGATCGGCGTGCGCGGCGAAGTGCTCACGTACTCCCGCGATGTGGACGGGCCACGCCCGTTCCAGGGCGGCGAGACCGTCGTCGGTGATCACCGTGAACCACGAACGGCGGTCGGTGCTACTGCGCTCACGTACGACCCATCCGCGCCGCTCGAGGGCGTCGACCAGGCGGGTGAGCCCGCTCCGGCTATACACGACGGCCCGGGCGAGCTCGGCCATGGGCAGGCGACGGTCGGGGGCCTCCGACAGTTGCACGAGCACGTCGTAGGAGGTGAGTGACATCCCGGCTTCGTGCTGAAGGTCGGCGTCGAGTCGTGCCACGAGCAGCGCGTGCCCCTTGAGAAGAGCCCGCCATGCCTGCTCGCGTGTCGCGTCGAGATTCTTTTCGACCATGAGGGAATGATACGCCTCGCAATGATTGTTATTGCAACCATCGGCTCGACAATCGCCGCCCCGTCCCGCAAGAGGGGCAAGAGTCGACGGCGACACCGCCCATGCCGTGACGCGCTCCGCCGGCCACGTGACGGTCCACGCCGACGGGACGAGGAGTCCGGAGAAGAACCGAGAGCTGTTCGTCCTCGCCCGCACCTCCGACGGGTGGCGCATCGCGCGATACATGTTCAACAAGACCGCCCCGGCGCAGGCGGACCTCTGACCCCTGTACGACCCTCAGAGCACGACGGTGCGCTGAGGGTCGAAGTGCCGAACCAGCGTTGGCAGGCACGCGCGAGGGCGCTCTCCACGCTGCGGCCGGGCAGAATGTCCGTGTCGCGTCGACAGCGTTCGGCCCCCTCGCGTCCCAGGCCGTCGACAAGCTCGGCGAACGACGTGCCCTCCTGGGCGAGGCTCCACCGCAGGATCCCCGGGGTGGGTCGCGAGCTGGTCGGCGACCGGCTCGACGGTGAGGCCGCCGGTCGGTGTCAGTCAGCGTTGCGGGCACACGCCGCCCATAGGGGAACGCCGGAGCCAATACGCGTCAGATCCGGGGCCGGTTGGGCTTCCCCTGTGCCTACGGGCCGGGCCGGGCCCACCGTCGTGGCGGCTGCCCCCCGTCACCGTCTTCGGGAGCCATCCGCCTGCCTCCTCTTGCAGCTCGCCGGCATGCATCAGTGCAGTGCGCGCCGACGCGGGGGTCGCCTGGACACGATGCGCCGGCACGAGGCGGCGCCAGCACGAGCGGGGCCCGCGCCGCTCGGTGGCGCGGGCCGTTGACGGAGGGGGCGGGGTCAGGACAGGACGTAGGCCCGCAGGGAGGGTTCGGACCAGACCTTGGTGCGTTCAGGAGCTCCGCGTTCATGTTCGCGGCGGCGACTCCGGTCGCCGCGGTCGCCTCTGCGGGCGAGACGCCGGGGAGGTTGACGTCCAGGCACTTGCCGAGCGGCAGCCGGGCGGGGTCGGCCGCGTCGGAGCACGAGAGCGTGTCGACGACCAGCCGGTAGGCGACCGAGCCGTACAGGAAGCCGAATCGGGTCACGACACGGCCGGGGCAGGCGCTCTGCATCGAGGTGTTCCCGGCACCGCTCACGGACGCGGTCGTGACGGGCACGATGGATCCCACGCTGAACTGGTGCAACGCGGGAGCACAGGGGGGCGGCGCAGAAGAGGTTGCCGGCGCCGATACCGTGGCCGGGGTTTGCCAGGAAGACTGCGTCCTCGACCCTGCCCCGCAGGCTCGGCCACCACTTGAGCGCCCAGCGGATCTGCATGTTGCCCTGGCTGTGACCGATGACGTCGACCTTGCGGCTGGTGATCGCGTTGATCCTTTCGACGGCGTGGACAACGTACTCGGTGGACTCCTGGATGTCGCCCATCGATCTGTTCGTGAGGTCGACGCCGCAAACGTCGTAGCCCGCGTCGCGCAGGGCGGGGGCGTAGCCCCAGCTCTCGTCGGAGGTGGAGCTGGTGCCGTGGACCAGCAGCACCGGCTCGCGGTCGGGATGGGCGAAGGAGCTGGGGCAGTGCAGGGCCGCGTCGAGCGTGGCGACCGGAGTGTTCAGGCCGGGTTCGGCGGCCGCGGCAGCCGGCGAGGCGGGGCCGGGGAGGGCGAGGGCGAACACGCCCACCAGGACCGCGGCGAGGTCGTTCAGCCTCCGGTGTCGCGGGGTGTTCGAGGTCTGTTCAACGTGACTCCTGGATATGGGGACCGCATCCGGAAGATCGCCTGGCACATGCCTGAAGAGGTTTCCATCCAGTGCGAGGGGAGTGTCCGACGGCGAATCGGAGGATCATATTCCAGGCGTCGCCCCGGTCGGACAACACTTCACACACCGCCTGACCGGGTCCGGCCCGATTCATATGGGTGGTCACAATCGAAAGCTCAGCTTCCTGCCGCGGGACACAACGCGCGCCGTCCGGCCTGGTCAGCAGCCCGTCGCCCGCGACCTGGCCACGGAAGTTACGCGCATAGAACCAGCGGCCGACTACGCCTGCGGCCGGGAGGATCCCCCGCGCCGCAGGCGCACCACCCCCTACCTCATTCGCCGGCGGGGGCACCTTCAGTGAGGCGGTCGCGCAGCGCGGTCTTGAGGATCTTGCCGGTGGGGGTGAGCGGTAGGGAGTCGGTCACCCGCAGTTCACGGACCTTCTGGTACGGCGCAACGCGCTCCGCCACGTACCCCATCAATTCGACACCGAAGCCGTCGCCGGGTTCGACGCCGGAGCGCAGCACGACGAAGGCGGCCGGGACCTCGCCCGCGCTCTCGCTGGGGGCACCGACGACCGCGGCCTGGGCCACGGCCGGATGGCTGCAGAGGATCTCCTCCAGAGGCTGCGGATAGACGTTGTAGCCCTTGTAGATGATCATGTCCTTGGCGCGTCCGACGAGGAACAGATGGCCGTGTTCGTCGAGGCGCCCCATGTCGCCGGTGCGCAGCCAGCCGTCGGCGAACTGCTCCGCCGTCAGCTCGGGCTGCCCGTGATACCCGTCGGCGACCTGGGGGCCACTCGCCCACACCTCACCCGTCTCCCCCGCCGCCAGGACGGTCTTCGCGTCCGGCGAACGGATCTCGATGCGGGTATCGAATACGGCGATGCCGACGCTGCCCACCGGGGTGGCGACGGTCGGGTTCGGCGGGGCACCGGCGAGCCCCATGCTCGCCTCGGTGAGTCCGTACCCCTCGCATACCAGGGCGTTCGGGAAGACCTCGGCAAGGCGGCTCAGCGCCTTCGTGTCGATCGGCGCCGCTCCCGAGACGGCCATCAGCACCCGGGAGTAGTCGTGCTTGTCGAGGGCCGGACTCGCGAGCAGGGCGTAGTACATCGCGGGGGATCCCGTGATCGCGGTCACGCCGTAGCGCTCCACGTCAGCGAGGAAGGCATCCGGGTTGAAACCCGCAACCATGACGGTGGTCTGCCCCAGGACGAGGTTGACGCTCTGGGTGATCAGCCCCATTCCGTGGAAGAGTGGGGCGACGGCGATGGTGGCACCGTCACCCACCGGCAGGGCGTACGCGTTGAGAGCCTCGGGCATCGGCCGAAGGGACACGCCGCCTTCCTCGTCCTGCTCCGGCAGTGTCGCGGAGCGGAGACAGGCCGCCTGGAGAACGGCGGCCACGGCGTTGCGGTGCAGTACCCGCACAGCCTTGGAGCGGCCGGTGGTGCCGCCGGTCAGCTGGAAGTGTGCGACCTGCTCCGGGTCCGTCACGCCACCGGTCAGCGGTGCGGAGGCGAGCAGCTCCGCGAGGGGCACACCCCCCTGACCGAAGGCCGGCGGGGAGGCCGGTGCCGGCGCGGCGGCGGTACCGGGCACGTGCACCGTGAACTGTACGCCGGGGGCGTCGACGTCGACGAGCGCGGCGGCGCAGGCCGGGTGGGTGACGACCGCCCTGGCATCGACGTCCTGGAGCTGCTCGCTGAGCGCGCGGGTCGGCTGGGCGGGATTGACCGGGGCGACGGTCGCTCCGGCGCAGATCGCGCCGTAATACGCGACGACGTACCAGAGCGAGTTGGGCATATGCATGGCGACGACATCGCCCGTAGTGATTCCGAGCTCACGCAGTCCGTTCGCCACACGCAATGCTTGATCGTGCAGCTCCGTGAAGGTCAGTTTCTCCTCACCGTCACGGACGGCGGTCCGGTCGGAGAAGGACCGGGCGGCCCCGGCGAGGAGCTGGTCGATTCCGGCGTTGGGGTAGTCCAGGGACTGGGGCATGCTCTTCGGCCACGCTCTGCTCATGGGGAACTCCTGTGCTCCTGATGCCTGTCGAGATGGCCGTGGACCCCTGGGAATCGGCACGCGAGTGCAAGGGGCACAGCCGTTGGGGGAGGTGGATGGAATCGGCAACGGCTTCACCAAGTGGCGGTCAAGTTAATCTCTGATAACCATCGTGTCTAGGTGCTGGTGACATGGTCGAGACGGACTTCCCGGCAGGGAACGGCATGCTCACACCGGCGACGCCGACAAGGATGTGCCTGCTCACAAGGCGGCGGACCCCCTGTGGGACCGCGCACACAATGCACACGATCCGCGGGACTGCCCCCCTTCTCGATGGACGCGGCGCCCTCCCGCCGCGCATGCTGCGGCGGCTGGTGCGCGTGGTGTGCCCGCGCACCTCCTCCTCTGCCCCCTTGGAGTCACGTTGACGTATCCCGGCCGGCCGCGACCCGCTCCGATGTTTACTCCCACTCCAGCACCCCAGCCATCCGGCGCCCCTGCCGGAGATGCCACCGACGCCGGAGACCTTCTCGCGGCGATCACCACGGTCGGGGGCCGGTGGGCGGGCCGAGCGGTCGGTGGCTATGTCCTGCTGGCATTGGCAGCATCCGCCGCGCCGGAGGCCCTGGCCGAGCCGGTGGCCGGGCACCTCTCGCTCGCGCTGGTACTGCTGTGCCCCCAGGTGCTGCTGGTCGGCTGGGTGCTGACGGGACACAGGCGCGAGTCGGAACGCCTGGACATCAGGCACGACCGGAGGCTGTCGTGACAGCGGCGGCGTCCTTCGACGCCCCGGACTCGTTCTTCGCCGTTCTCACGGCGTTTCTCGGCCTGTGCGGCTGCTTGTGGGTCGTCAGCGGGGTCGGAGACGACGACGCCGCGATGTTCCCCTCACGGTCACGCGAGGAGCCGGCCTGGCGCAGCGGCCTCGTCATCAGCGGAGCCGCTCTCTCCGCCGTGACCCTCATGGCCCTTATCGGGCTCGTCGCGCTGACCGGCTACGACGGGATGATGCTCTCCCTCGGGGTCGTCATGGGCATCGTGCTGCTGGCGCTGCTGTTCGCGGAGCCCCTGCGCAGGGCCGGCGGGTACACCGTGGGCGACGCGCTCGCTCACCGCTTTCCCGAGCGGTCGGTCCGTCTGGCCCTGGGGGTGGTGACGCTCTGCGTCTGCATCCCCTACATGGTGCTGCAGCTCTCCGCCATCGGGTCGCTGTCGGCCTTTGTCCTCGGCCTGACCAGCAGCGGGGCGAAGACAGCGTGCATCCTCGTGATCGGTTGTCTCGTCGTGTCCCTCGCCGTCAGCGGCGGGGTGCGCGGCACCGGCCGTGTGCAGCTCGTCAAGGTGCTGGTCCTGCTCATGGTGATGGCGGCGGCGGCTGTTCTGGTGCTCGACCGCTTCGGCTGGAATCCCGAACGGCTGCTGGGCGCGGCTGCCGCGGGGAGCGGTCTGGGGAACGCCTTCCTGGGGCCGGGTGTCCAGTACGGCGACGGGCCGACGGCTGCGGCGAACCGCTTCGGCCAGCTCATCACCGTGGCACTGGCGGTGTGTTGCCTGCCGCACGTCACGATGCGGGTCCTCGGTGCGCCGGCCGGGCGGGCGACGCGCACAGCCATGCGCTGGGCCGTCGGGCAGCTGATCGCGATCTCGGCCCTGCTCCTGATCATCGGCCTCGGCGCCGCCGCGATCCTCGGCAGCCCGGCGCTGAGCAAGGTTGATCCCACAGGCAGTATTTCCCTGCTACTAGTCGCCCAGGTGCTCAATCCTGGCGGCCTTCTCGTCTCGGCCGTGTTCAGCGTGGTGTTCCTCACCGCGCTGACCACCGTCGCCGACGTCATGCTCGCCGCCGCGACGTCGGTGGCCCGTGACCTGTTGCCTCGCCGCCCGCGGCCAGGTACAGAAGGCGTCCCTCACCAGGACCGCCTCGCCCGCTGGGCGGCGGCGGTCGTGGGCGCTGTCACCGTCGCGGTGTCTCTGCCGGCCGCGGGCTGGAACCTGCTCGTGCTCTCGACCCTGGCCATGACGCTCGCCGCCTCCGCTCTCACGCCCGCGCTCGCGTACACCTTCCTGTGGCGCGGGTTCACTCGCCGAGGTCTCCTCTGGTGCGTCTATGGCGCGGGCGCACTCACCCTCGCCTTGCTGGCCGTCTCACCTCTCATCTCCGGCTCGCCCAGGGCCGCCTTCCCGGACCTGGACTTCCATATGATCGCCCTGGTGAACCCCGGGCTTGTCACCATTCCCGCCGGCTTCGCGCTCGGCTGGCTCGGCAGTATCCTCGACCGCAGGGCCACCACGGTTGCCCAGTACGAGAACCTCGCCACCGCCGTCACCTCCGACGACCCGCCCCGATGACATCGACGGATGGACTACATGGCGCGCGAGCGGAGCCCTTGACTGCGTACCGTGGGTGTAGCCGCCCATGCAGACAGGCAAGGAGATTCTCATGGCCGAGAAGCCCCGCATTCGTCGTGGTCAACGGATCCTCCTGTGACCGGTGGATCAAGCGCGACACCTTCCACAGGACCATCGAGCATGACGCCGGCCGCGCCTCGCCGGCGTCCCGTCCCACCGTTGTCACCGACCTGATCGCAGAAGCGGCCGCGGAGTTCGTCGGATAGCGGATCTCCCCTGCGGCACTGCAATCGGAGGTCCTTCCGGGGGCCGCCGGGCCCTATCAGGGAAAGGGTGTCATGGGGAGCTCTCAGTACGCGGACAGCTCGGCGGTCCACGGGCTTGACAAGGCAGTGCTGGATACCCTGTTCCCTGAGCTCCCCTTCGGCCTGCACGTTCTGGACCTGGACCTCCGGGTCGTACGGTTCAAACCCAGCACACGGTTCGCCCGGCGATTCCCTCTCGGAGAGAGATGACCGGACAACCGCTGGCCGAGGTACTGCGGCGCCTCCACATCCAGAATCCGGAGTCCGTCGAGTCGACCGCGCGACGTGTCCTGGAGACAGGGTTGCCGGTGCGTGACATCGAGCTACTGGTCCGAGACCCTCGGGACTCACGCTTCGACGCCGTGGTGTCCGTCTCCTGGTTCCGCCTGCACAACGAGAAGGGTGCCGTGCTGGGCCTGGCCGCGATGGCTCTCGACGTCACCCAACGTACCCGCGCCGAGTCGCGCCTCCGCCTGCTCGACGAGGCCGGTGCCCGTTTCGGAGCCACCCGGGATGTATTCAGCATCGGCCACGAACTCGCCGCCGTGGTCGTACCGGATCTCGCGGACATCGTCACCGTGGACGTCATCGACTCGGTGCTGCGCGGCGACGCGCCCAAACCTGGCGCAGCAGCGCGGAACCCGCCACTCAGGCGCGTAGGACGCGCCGACGCCGACGACCAGGAGCGATACGGGGCGATGGTGGGACAGATGAGCGACGTCTCCTTGAGTCCGTCGTACCAGCAGGCTCTCGCAGACCTGCGCCCGCGACTGATCACCAGCCTGAACGCCGACCACGAGCTGGCCGGCAGAGAGCCGGAGCTGCGGAAGCGGCTCATGTCGGCCGGGGTGCACTCCCTGATGATCGTTCCCCTCTCCGCCAGGGGCGTCGTGCTCGGAATCGCCTGCTTCTACCGTCTTCGCAGGACCACCACGTACGAGAAGGACGATCTCACGCTCGCCGTCCAACTGGCTGACCGTGCCGCGCTGTGTCTGGACAACGCTCGACTGCACACCAGAGAGACATCCGCCACCCGCATCTTGCAGCTGGGGCTGCGCCCGCCCGAAGTGCCCATGCAATCGGCTGTAGAGACGGCGCACAGCTACCTGCCGTCGGGCTCCGCCGGGGACTGGTTCGATGTCATCCCCCTGTCCGGCGCACGCGTCGCGCTCGTGGCGGGAGACACCGCCGGGCGCAGCTTTCATGCGGCAGCCGCAATGGGTGAGCTGCGCGCCGCCATCAGCGCCCTCTCGGATCTCGATCTGCCACCCGACGAGCTGCTCGAGCGTCTCCACGGCCTCGTCACTCGCCTCGGCGGCGAGATGCGCGGCTTCGCACAGGAGATTCCCGAGGACAGCCCCATGCGCGCCAGCTGCCTCATCGCAGTCTATGACCCGGTATCGGGACAGTGCGTCATGTCGAGCGCTGGCCACCCCCCGCCGGTGATCGCCTACCCCGACGGCACGATGGAAGTCGTCGACATCCCCAACGGGCCGCTCCTGGGCCGGGGCCTGGCCCGGTACAGCGCTGTGCGACAGAACCTTCCCGAGGGCAGTGTCCTCGTCCTTTACAACACGGCACTGCGCGACGCCAGCCCCCACAGCACCAGAGGCGAGCGGCTGGATCGCCTCCGCGACGAACTCCGGGCCGAAGGACGCGACCTGCAGGCCGCCTGCGATGCCATCCTCGGGGTTCTCACCGCCCAGCTGACGCAGCACGACGCGGTCCTCCTGCTCGCCCGCACCCGGCTGCTGGACTCCGAGCACGTAGCCTCCTGGACCCTGCGCAACCACCCGACCGCCGTCGCGGACGCGCGCGAACTCGTCTCCGCTCGACTGAATGCCTGGGGATTGGGTGAACTCGAGTTCACCACCCAACTCGTCGTCAGCGAACTGGTCACCAACGCGGTCCGCTACGCGACAGGGCCGATCGGACTGCGCCTGATCCGTGACCGAGCGCTCATCTGCGAGGTCACCGACGACAGCAGCACGGCGCCCCAACTCCGGCGCGCCGACGACACGGACGAGGGAGGGCGCGGACTCTACATCGCCTCACAGATCACCCAGCGATGGGGCTACAGGCCCGCTCTGCGGGGCAAGACGATCTGGACAGAGCAAGCTCTGCCATGACTCCTCTGACACGCGACGCTGTGCGCGGGTCCCCTTCGTCCGCGACCCCCTTCTGTGAGCACCGAGTCGTTGACGTCCACGGTTTCGAATGGCCCTACTCGACAATGGTGGTGAAGCCACGGTCTGGGACACTCCTCGGCGCCTCGCCTACCGCGACTTCCTCCTTGGCGAGGGTGAGCTGGAGCCAGGCGATGTACGCGGCGGCGTTGCCGGACCGCGAGGCTGACCAGTGAAGGAATTGCGACCGACAGGCTCCTCCTCAGGAGCCAGGCGCAAATTCCCTCGCTGTTCTGAAAACGGCCGAGGCGAGGAACCCCACTGCATCACGGAAGGCTCGGCATGACCCAGACGAGTCTGAGCACGGGGCGGCCGTCTGGGAGCCCCAGCAGCTCCCGCACTCCCGTCCTCCGCTGCGGCCCAACCGCATGACCACCATCACTGCAGCCACCTCACCCGAGAGCGTCAGCGCCAAAGAAACTCCGTGCTTCATCTGCACCCGAGCGAGCCGATGAAGGACGACAAAGGAGCCCCGCCGACTAACCAGCGAGGCACCTCCGGGAGCATGCTCATGAACCCACGACGCACGTTCGGACAACAACCAAGGACGAACCCGCCCTGGACGGCAAGGGCACGAACCGTTGGACACTGACCAAGGGCTCCCGCCGAGACAGACCGTTCAGACACGCACGACACAATCATGCTCCTCCCCTGACACTGTGCGTAGCCGCTTTTCCGAGCCGAGAACCAGCCTTGACCAGGGGCTGTGCTCCTGCCGAAGCAGCGCCAGCTGAGGAGAACCTGGGGAGAATCAAGCCGCCTTGGGGAGCGTCTGGGGAGAATCGGCCGCGTAACGCGGTGTCATCGTGAAAGCTCTGGAAAGGAGCAAAGTCGCAGGCCAGCGCCCCTTGGAGGTCTATCTGCGCAGGTCAGCGCCCCGAGGGCGAGGACTTCAAGAAGATCTCCTCACTCCCTGAGCATGAGGAACCGGGCAGCCACCGCTGCCCATGGCTCACCAACACCCCGCCCCGGCAGGCTCGACGAGCTGCACAGCCTCTCTGGTCTGCGCGTATGCCGTTCGATGATCGCCAGCGTGCGTCCTCAAGCCCTTGTGCCGGCCTCGCTCAGCGCCCCTGCACTCGTGCAGCGCGCTCTTTCCTTTCCGCCGTTCGCAGCAGCTCCTCTTGCTGAGCACGACCCGCTTCGGCGACGGCAGCGAGAGCCGGGACGCGAATGGAGAGGTCTGTGAAGTAGTCGATGAGATGTTGGTGTCTGGCCGAATCCTCTCCCCACCATGAATCGACCCACGCGACGTCGGCCGCGATGTGTGCGGCGGGTACGCCGTGGTCGAGGAGAAGTGGCCCGAGGCTTTCCAGTATTTCGTTCCGCTGGCCCACGAGGGCTTCGAGAAGCTTGTCGGGAGTGACTACGTCATCCCTGATGAGCTGCTCTGCCAGGTTGCGGTCGGCGCATACAAGCTGGACAAGTGGGCTGTGGCCGATGCGTGGAAGGTCAACACAGCGGACGGTAAGGCGATAGCGATGGCTTTGTGGAAGGCGGTCCAAGTGCAGCTCACACCCGTGGGGCTCGGGCGCGGTGAAATAGCCCTGCTCGGCCATTTCGTCGAGGCGCGCGGTGTACCACGCTTCCAGCAGATCGGGGTCGTGCTCGGCAAGGTGGGCAAGGAGTTGGCTGGCACGCCACTCGTCGTGCTGAGGTAGACCCTCGGGGCGGATGCGGCGTACGGCATCACACCAGGCAGCTCGCCATACGTCCGGTAGCGAAGGGCCGTAGGGTTGTCCGACGGCGAAGATGACCGCCGTGCTGCCGGCGACGACAGCGTCCGGGTGGCGCAGCAGACGGTGCAGTACCTCGTGCGGCTCGTCGCGGAGGAAGATCGAGTCAAGCAGCCAGGCGTCTTCGGCGCGCATCTTCGCGACCACGAGCTGGGCAGCAGTGTCGTCTGTACCTCGTCCGAGGACGGTGGAGATGACGCCGGTTCTGAAGCGGGGATCATCCAGCGCAGAGGTGAGGACCTCAGCAGACAACGTGTCGGGGGAAGTCGTGAGCCATCGGCTCAGTGCGGCTCGATGAATCGGCGGGCTGCCAGCTGCCGTTGCCGCTGCGTGCCAGGCGGCGGGGTCGATGAGGTGAGGCACCATCTGGTCGGCGACCCAGGTGCCGCCTCCGCGGTCTCCCGCGAGCTCGGATTGCTCGGCCAAGGCGATGAATCGCGCGACTCCGGCTGTCGGGCCGAGGGCAGCAATCCTTTGGGCGAGAGATTCCACTGTGCGGACGCTGCTTGGGGCGGTTTCGTCCTGGTGGCCCGTGGCGTCCCGACGACTCCAGCCGATGAAGGACTCCACATCTGGATCGATGTCCAGTGCCGGAAGGTTGCTTCCCTCGTCGCCGGTCCGCGCGTATGCGGCGTTGAGCATGCGTCGAGCACGGAGAGCGAGGCCGGGAGAGGCCTGGAGCAGATGATGCAGGGTAGCCAGCATGCGAGCCCCTCCCTTCGCTCCCTGGTTCTTCTGTTCCCTGCTCGGTTCGCTGTTGTGGGGACCGAATCCTGCACCGAGCCGTACCCATGAGCCGGCCAGGTCCAGCAGAGGAACAACCGCGGCGGGGGCGCTGTTCAGGCCGTCCTGTCGTTCGGTTTCCTCGATCACGGGCGCCACCTGGTCCCACAAGGAGATGAGACGGGCCAGGTTTTCGGCACTTTCCACGCCCCGGGCGAGTGTGACCGTGTTGGGACTACCGGGGTCAGTCCAAGTCCCAGACGTTTCGGCGGAGAAGATGCTTGCGAGCACCTCGGTGGCTACACCCCAGTCAGCTGGAGAGCGGTGAGTACGCAGCCACTCAAGGACGGGCCTCAACAGCAGCCCTCGAACCTCGAATACGGTTCCGAAGTCCGGGTCGATCGTTTTGGCCACGTCGTCGAGCACACGCAGTGGGTGCTGCGGGGTGGAGTGTCGCGGGCGCTCGTCGCCCACGGCAAGGTCGAGCAGAGCGGTTATGGCTTCAGGCAGAAGATACTGCGTCGCCGACTGTGCGAGCTGCCGAGCAGCTGCGTCAGCTTGTCGGTCCGTGATGGTGGCGTTCATTGGCTCGTCACGCGGGGCGGCGAGGATCGCACGAGCCTGGGTGACCGCGAACTGTGCAGCCTCTCGGTCCAGACGGGCGTATTCGGGCACCAACGAGAGGGTGCCGGTGTCCCATTCGGTCGTTGCGGGCAAGGCTCGCACCCAGTTCTCGACTGCCGTCCGAGCGTCCGAGGAGACTGAGACGCGGGCTGCGGATATGGCGGCGGAGACGAGGTCGCGGCTCCTGGTGGGGAAGGCGTCGCAGAGAGTGGACCACGGCCTGTTTGCCGGACGTGTGAAGAACCACCGGGCAATCAGTGGCGCGCGCAGGGCTGGTTGCAGCCGCCAGACGTCGTGCACCGTCTCCACGAGGCCGTGGCGCGCAAGGCGCTCCATCAGGCCGGACATTCTGGCCGGCGGCTCGCCGACGAGCGGCGCAAGCGCGTATAGCGTCTCGCTTGAAGCCCCTCCCAGGGCCGCTACACAGGCCAGAACGTCGACGGCTGTCTCGGTCTCGGTGATACGGCGGAGATGGCGCTCTACCCTGGCCAGGTGTGCTGCGCCGTTGGCTACCTGGCCTCCCTCACCCGTTGTGAACAGCTGGCACAAGGTGACGGCCCACCCCGGTCGTCCAGCCGCCTGGTCGAGAACTGCCGCCCGGGCCCGGTGCCCAGTGACGCCCAGAGAGGTGACCAGGGCGTTCATGTCGGATCGCTCCAACAGGTCGATGTCAAGGCGGACAGCGCCGGGCAGGGCCGCCGTCACCTCGTCTGCTCTGTCGGGCCAGGTGGTCGCGACGATGGCGAAAGCATGTTCCGCACTGTGGCGCGCCCGCCGCAGCACACGCATCTCGTTGATACGAGTGTGGGCATCGTCCACGACCACGGCGGCAGGGCAAGAAGTCAGTAGCTCGGCCAGGATGCGATCTGCTTGCGCCTGCTCCAGGTAGGCGACCTTGTCTGTGAGCTCAACGGTGAGCCGGGTTTTCCCCACACCGGGCACGCCGGCCAACACGACATCCCGGCCGCTGGTGACGGCCTCGTCGAGCTTGGCCAGATCCGCCTCTCGGCCAAGGAGATCGGTGTGCTCAGCGCCGTCTTCCGGCAGCTCCAGCGGCCGGTCAAGCAGGGCCTCTAGCTCTCCTCTGACGCCGAGGAGGTGGAACCTCCACATCGGCTCCTTGGACAAGCGCGAAGCGAACCAGTCCCGGGCATAGATGTGCGGCGCGGGGAGGCCACGATCTGCACACAACCGGTCCAAGGAGGCGCGCCTGGTAGCGTCGACAGGCTGTGAGCAGGCCATCACAATCAGATCGGCTTGCACGCCCTCTTCACTCATACGACGAAGGCCCGTGCGCAGGTTCGCCACAGGATCACCCGTAGTCACGAGCAGGCGCCCACGGGCGTCCGCGTCTTGGGGTCCCCATGGGAAGTAGATGTCGGCGTCGCGACCGAAGTCATGCCCACCCTCGACCGCGGACAGGCCCGGATACTGTGATTGCAGGAGCGCGCAGGCGCAACGCTCGAACTCCGTTGGATGGATGGCTTGTTCATCCATCGCCCGGCGCACGCGTGCAATGAGATCCATGATTATTCATGCTACGCGCACTGGCGTCCGTACACCCCATCCGGCGGTGGCCCCATGCCTGAAGGAAGATCGCTCCAGGCATGCACGGCAACGGCCCAGGCAAGCACACGCCGAGGCGAGACCTTTCCACGCGGTCTGACGGCTGCAACGCCACTTGCAAGGCACACCGGCTCTGGTCGCGGACGCAGGCAGGACGCCTTACGCCGACGACCTGGCATCGCCAGCTCCTGGACGGGTTCCAAGCGCCGTTTCCACAGCAGATACCGCTTCGGCCAGGCTCCGAAAGACCTGAGTGCTTCGCCCGAGCCGTCTCGCCCCCCGCGCCAGTGGCTCACGCATCTGCCGCTCACAGACGACGAAGTCGGCGTAGCCGGCCGCGCACGAGAGATAGACCATGTCGATCACGTCATTTGGCATCCATCTGGTGCCACGGTTGAGGTGACGTTCATGGAGCATCTCCCGGAAGAGACCCAGAGCCGGAAGAGAGCTCATCTTCTGGACGGGCTGAGAGCCGGTGCCCCATTCCTTCAGCTGCTCCGGCGTCATTCCTGCGGCAAAGGATTCCTCGGCCACCTTGTTCCGCAGGTCGCTGAGGAGCCAGGCGTCGATCGCCTTGCGCTTCTGCTGAGCATCGCCGCTTTGGGTGTCCAGCCAGTCACTGAATTTCTGGTTAGCCTCCGTCCAGCCAAGCTCAGGACCCCGCTCCCCACCTTCCGAGTCCAGCATGGTGTCGATCAAACTCACGGCAGAAACAAGCGCCTCGTGCTGGAACGCTGCCCTCGGTGGAAAATCCGCCGGCGCCAAGGCAGGAACGAAGCCTCTCGCGGTGGAATGAAGCGAGTTCGGTTCCAACGTCACGACCGGCGCCGTCACCTCAGACTGCCCGATCTGCGCACGGAACATCAGACGGAGTTCATCCCTCCACACCTGCAGCGGATCCCGCAACTGCCATCCCCTGCTGGCCTGAAGAATGGACAGACCTAGACGGTAGCGCCCCTCCGCGTTCGACCACTTGGTCGTCTCGTAGTAGTGCCCCGACGAAGCAGGAAGGATGATCTTGCGCTCCGCTGACCACTGTGCAAGCTGAAGAGCCGCGACTCGATCATCCGCCGTCCCGCTCCGCTGCCCTCTCATCGCGTCGCTCACGAGGCGCCATTTGTTCTGATCCAGATAGACGACGAGCCGTCCGGCCAACTGGTCGGCTCGGTCAGGCCGGGGGAGCTCGAACACGATGCTGTCGCCCTCGAGAGTCTCCACAACCAAGCCTTCGAAGGTCGGCGGGTAGGAGATCCGAGACAGCAGACTTGTCGGTTCGAACAAGGGGCCAGGCAGCGGCAGCCGCGCCTCTTTGCCGTCGGACCTGACCAATAGGAGGGCGTCCGAACCACGATCGGCTGTGATCATCACGATGGGCAACTCGCCTGGGCTCTCCATCCGCTCATGATGCACAAGCAGTGGCGCTGAGGACACGGCGGTCCGATGATCGGCGCTGTCTCGGGGTGCAGGCTGGGCATGCAAGATCGCTGCGCGACCACCAGGTGAGGAAGCCACTGCCCCCGGCAACACACCTGATGACCCGTCAGTAGAGTCAGCAAAAGGTCAGCATTCAGCTGACCAGACCTGCTCCCACACGAGCACACCATAGAAGCGCGCCGCGCTGGCTGCGCCACCGAGAGAAGGTGCGAAACCATCCCTCCCGGTGGCACGCCGAAAGTCGGAGGCACGGCCGAACGAGCCTGCTGCGAACATCGGCCGCGAGGAGAAAACCCCAGGTCAGCGCATCCGCCCCCGCGCCTTCAGCTGGGTCGCCGGGACCTCCGGCGCGTCCAGTCGGCCCCCGTCGTACCCCTTCACCTCGCCGAAGCGGTCGCCTGTCATCCAGGCCTCTCTCGCCTCGCGGATCTCCTCGTCCGTGCGGCCGACGAAGTTCCACCACAACACGGTCCTCTACCCGACGGACCCAGCACCGGCTGCTCCACAAGGGCTCCGCGACGACGCTAAGAGGGCATCTGATCAGCTTTCAAGCTGGTGTAAGTGGAATGTCCTTTTCAATTCGCCAGGTTGGTGTGGATTCTCCGGTGAGTTCGCGGCTCATTTTGTTAGCCATCGCCCAGTGGATCATCGTTCGGGATCTTTGAGGCAGGGCCTCGTAGTCGCGTGCGAGGCGGCGGTGCTGCATCAGCCAGCCGAAGGTCCGCTCGATCACCCACCGCTTGGGCAGCGGCTGGAAGCCCTTCTCTTTCGGCCGCTGCACCACCTCCACATCGATCCCAAGGCCGGCGCCGTGCTGGATGACGCTGGTCTGATAGCCGCCGTCGGCCCACACCTTGGTCACACCCGGATGGGCCGCGGCCAGCTCGGACAGTGCTTGCTTGCCGCCGGCGGAGTCATGGACGGAGGCGGCGGTGACCAGGACGGTGAGGACCAGGCCGAGGGTGTCGGTGATCAGGTGGCGTTTGCGTCCTTTGATCTTCTTTCCGGCGTCGATGCCCTGGCTGGTCTCGGCGACATTGCCCGAGGTCTTCACGCTCTGCGCGTCCACTACGGCCGCGGACGGTTCCGCCGTTCGGGCGTTCGCCCGGCGGGTCCTGTCCCGCAGCAGATCGTGGACCTGCTCGGTGGTTCCGTCCGCTTCCCACTTGGCGTAGTAGTCGTAGACGGTCTTGAACGGCGGGAAGTCGTGCGGCAGGTACTCCCACGGGATCCCGGTGCGGTTGACGTAGAGGATCGCGTTCACGATCTCTCTCAGGTCATGCACCCGCGCTGCCGTTCCGGGCCCTGACCGGGCGGCCCGCCAGGCGACAAAGACGGGCTCAATCAGAGCCCAGCGGGCATCGGAGACGTCACTGCGATACGCACGTCGAGGTGTCACGTGCCGGACAACGAGCACTACGACATGCAGTCACAAGAATATCCCAAAACACCAACTACCTAGATCAGATGCCCTCTGAGAGCCTGACCCCACATCCTGTCCTCGGTGAACTCCCAGAGGTATTCAGGCTGGTAGTTCAGCCGCGGGGTTTCGTGCCGCTGCGCTCTGCCGCCCTGCGCTCCTGGAGTCGAGCGGCGCGCTCGGGGTTGGAGTTGTACAAGAAGCCGGCAGTGCCCAGCGCGAACATGGGAACCGCAAAGTAGACGGGGAATGTCCACTCCCCCGTCTTGGCCTTGTGGAGCACAGCGAGCACGACGGTGCCGAGGACCAGGGGGGCGTAGAACCGCAGCGCCAGCGTGAGTTTCGGGGGCATGGGGCGGCACTCTACGGATCATGCGGCGCCGTGGGAAGCTGAGGGAGGAAGGGATGCTGGCCCACTTCGCAGCAGCGGTCCGCTGTGATCCTTTTCGCCTCTTTCTTGGCAGCGTGTGACCGGGTGACGGGCTCAGTGGCCCCTCCCGTTGGAGGGGACTGCTGCTGAAGGCAGGGGGTGGCAGCACAGTCGCGTGCCGCCCCCTGCCTCCTGTCAGGCCATCTGGTTGATTCCTGGCAGCTCGGCTGTGGCTGCGGCGTTCGCCGGGGGCAGTGCGGTCGGGTAGACGCGTATGTCGCCTACTGCACCGTTGGCGTATTCGCCGTAGACGCCGTTGTAGACTTTGCGGCCGATCTGCACTGCACTGTCTGCGTTCCACTCGGCGCCCGCGTATGCGTGTGTCCCTGCGAGGTGACCGTCGACGTACACCGACATCTGGTTCGTCGTGGCGTCGTATACGCCCACCAGGTGGGTCCAGCGACCACCCACGACCGGTGTCCCGAGCGCGTAGGCGGCGGAGAAGGACGCCGTTGCGGTGCCGTCGGTGTGGCGTCCGAAAGCCCATGCCTTGGCGCCAGAGGAGTAGTAGAGCTGGAATCCGCTCACGGCCCCTGCTGAGCCTGACTGGGATACGAAGGTGGAGTTGCTGGTCAGTGATCCGAGTTTGACCCAGGCTGAGATGGTGAAGCTGCCTGAAGTGTTCACCGCGGGGCCGGTGGTGGCCGCATAGCCGGTGGTACCGGTGAGCTGGAGCGCCTTTCCGCGTGTGGCGTCATTTGTCCATGTGTATGCGCCTGCAAGAGTGGCAGGCAGGTTGCCGGGGTCATCGGCTGCAGTGGTACCGGCGCCTTCCTGGAGGCGCCATCCGTGGGTGGCGGTGTTAGCCACCGCGCCGAGTGAGGTGGGTGCGGTGAATGCGGCGACCGTGCCTTGAGGTACAGCGCCGGTGTATTCCACAAGCTGGCCGGAGGTGTCGACGGCGTAGAGCTCAGGGTGGCCGTCGGGGCCGCCGGCTGTGCTGTTGAGGTCGCCCGGGGACATGACCGCGGGGTATTTGGCCTGTGGAAGGACGGGGGCGAGGGGGGTTGCCGGGTGGGCTTGCCATCCGGTTACAGCTGCGGTGGTCCAGTTCTGGGTCGCTGATCCGTTGCAGGTGTAGATCTGGATTTGTGTTCCTGCGGTGGTGCTGCCGGCCGGGTCGTCCAGACATTTGCCGGAGTTCGGGTTGACCAGGCTGCCGGAGGCGCCGACGGTCCACTGCTGGGAGCCGAGCCCGTGGCAGGTCCAGATCTGAACCTTGGTGCCGTTTGCCGAGCCGCCGTCGTAGACGTCGAGGCATCCGCCGCCCCGTGCGTGGATCGTGCCGTCTGACATCAGTGTCCACTGCTGCGAGCCGAGGCCGTGGCAGCCGAATATCTGGACCTTGGTTCCGTTTGTCGAGCCGCCGCCGTAGGCGTCAAGGCAGAGTTTACCTCCCCCCGGCACGGTGATGACAGAGGTGAAGGTGGTGCGTACCGGTGCGTGGAGGAGGGTGGGGATGAGGGTGTTGGGGTCGATGGCGATCGGGAAGGTGTGCATGGTGCCGCTGGTGTCATCGCGGGCCCACAGGACGGGGGATCCGCCGGTAATGGCGCCCTTGCCGTCGGTGCCTGTGGTGAGGACGCCGCCGACCGTACCTGGTCCGAGCAGCGTGTAGCCGGACCAGTCGCCGTCACCGAGTAGCAGGGGGTTTTTGAAGTGTCCCCCGCCGTCGGTTTGGTAGATCCACAGCTGCTTGTCCTCGACAGTGATCACTGCCGGGAAGTTGGTGGTGTTGCCGTACAGATTGCCCGGGGTGACGAGTTGCTCGATGTTCCAGGTGCTGGCGTTGTAGCCGGCGGTTCGGCAGCGTGTGCTGTCCTCGACCCACTCGGCACTTTCGCAGGGTTCCTTGGATATGACGCTGGATCGCTTACCCATGAAGCCGCCGTAAGTGGAGTACGGCGTGCTGGGCCAGCCGCTGTCGGCAGCCGGGTCGAGGTCGTTTCTGACGGTGTAGAGCTGGTGGGTTTGCTTGTTGAAGGCGAACAGATCGTCGACGTCGGCGCCGTGGAGGTTGCCGCGGTGGGCGATGAGGTAGTTGTTCCACCCTGTGCCGTCTGGGGACTTGGCGGGGGTGGAGACAGTTGCGGGCCCGCCGGCCGGGGTGGTGGGGTCGGTGAGCGGTTCGGTCTTGGCGGGGGTGACTGCTTGAGCGGAATCGGTGTTGCCGGGCAGCAGTACGAGGTCGCCGGTGCGGGTGGTGGCGAGGAGGTCGGGTATGCCATCGCCGCCTACGTCGCCGGGTGCGATCTTGGTGTCGGGGTTCCAGGGGACGGTGTAGGTGTAGCTGGTGGGGGCTTGGGAGAGGTTGCCCGCGTTGTCGACGGCGGCTACGTAGAGGGTGTGCACTCCCCAGGCGGTGAGGGGGATGGTGATCTTGGCTGTTGAGGTTCCCGATCCGTCGGTGCTGCTGACTGGCACGTCTGTGCCTGTCTGGGGGGTCGGCTGGCTGTCGAGCCGCCAGGTGAAGTGGTCGATGCCGCTGCTGAGGCAGGGTCCGGGGGTGCAGGTCGCGGCAGGTGCCTGATCTGCTGCGGAGACACTGAACTGGGTGGTGCGGCCGGGCCCGGCGTAGACGAGTGGGTTTCCGGGTCCGTTGCCGACGGGTGGGAATGAGGCGTTGGCGGCAACATCCGGGGTTCGTGGGGGGCTGAAGTCCGTGCGGAACCAGCAATGGGAGGAGACGGGTGAGGTGAGGTGAGCTGCCGAGTTGGTCTTGGCGTAGACGTCCCAGCCGTACTCGTGGCCGTCCTTAAGGGTGACGCCTATGGGGACGTCTGCGTCGGTGCCGGAAGCGAGGTAGGGGCTGGTGGGTGATGAGACGACGGCGAAGTTTCCGTTGGTGAGGACGGTGCGGTCCCACACCGCGTAGTTGGCGTTGGCCAGTTCACCGACGAGGTTCGTCGTCATCGTGGCGTGCAGTTGGAGGTTGCTTCCTGCTGCCGAATAAGTCGTGGCGCCGATCCAGCCAACCGTGCTGGTGACGCAGGGGCCGGAAGCACCTGCAGCGGAGGGGGTCGTGTACAGGTTGCTCGGCTTGTTTGGCGGGATGTCGAAGGTCGTGATCAGCGTGATCACTGTGGACAGCCGCAGGTAGTTGTCGTTGCTGCTGGAGAGGGACTCGTCGCCGAAGAGGCCGACAGTCCACCAGTCCGTGCCAGAGTCGGCGATTTTCTGTGCCTGAGTGGTCACTGTGAAGCTGGCGGTGTGGTTGCTGCAGCTGCTGCCGGAGTTGGCGGCGCTGGGGATGGTGGTGCTGACGGCGGCGTAGGTGCCGTCGAGGGTGGCGGGCTTGCTGTTCCAGTCGGTGGATGCGCTGATGGCGCCGGTCGTGTGCAGCGTGATGGGCTGGTTCTTGGTGCAGTCCCAGCTGGCGGCATAGGTCGAGGGTATGGAGATGATCGCCTTAGAGACGACCATCTCAGGGGCGAGGCCGCTGGTGTTGATGGCGTAGTAGGAGCGTTCCAGTCCTGTGCCGCAGGCACCGCCCCAGCGCTGGTAGCCGACGCCTTCCCCGTTGGACTGCGGTTTGTCGTACTGGGGGCTGTCGGCGCATTGGGAGCTGGAATACACCTCGGTGTAGTGGCCGGATTTGCTGGAGACCGGGTTTGTGTAGGGGTCGATGTAGATCGGGTAGACGGTGTCCGGGTCGGCGAGGACGGCCGGGTCGGGGCGCAGGGTGACGGTGGACGGCGTGGCCGTCATGGGTACCGGGTCGACCAGGGCTCCCGTGCCTGGGCCGTCTACCGAGGAGGCACCAGGGGGATCCGCGGAGGGAGTATCGGAGTCGGTCGCGAGTCTCTGGTCGGGGGACGCTTCGGTCTGCCGCATCAGTGCTGCGGCCATGGTAGGGACGGCCAGTGCCTGAGCGGGCTGAGCGGAGTCCCACAGGATCGGACGAGGCGAGATGTAGTTCAGGGTCCCGCCGGCGGTCTTGGCCTCCATGCCCCCTGAGTCGGTCGGTCCAACCGCGAGGCCCTGGGTGGTGACGCCGAGGCTCAGTTCCTTGATCCGCGGGTCGGAGGCTGCGGCCGCGTCGTGGACGATCAGTACGTCGCTGAAGCCTCCTTGGTCGGTGACGGAGACGGAGAGGTCGACGCCGGGCAGGACGGAGCGGTAGAGCGCGGTGTCTCCGGACACGGTCGGAGTCGGCAGGGGGAACGGCATGGTCAGGGCGAGTGTGGTGCCGTCGTCGTGGTGGAGACGGACTACCGGCCCGGTGCCTCCGCCGGACAGGGACACGCCGTGCGGGGTGGCCGTGGGCGACCAGCTGCCGTCTGCGTTGGAGTGCAGGGTGGCGTCGACCGGTACCCAGTTGCCGTCCTTGCGGACGCGGACGGGCATGAGGGTGGTGGTGCTGGTGAAGGAGCCGTCGGCGTTGGCAACGATCTGGGTTGTCTCTGTGGTGAGCGCGTCGATGGGTACTTCTTGGCCCTTGGTGATGGCCTCTTGTTGGGCGCTGAGCATGCTGTTCGCGGCCGCGGGTAGGGGTTCCTGGGCCCATGCGGGTACAGGTGCGGCAAGTGCGGCAATGATCGCGGATGACAACAGTTTGTGAAGCGGTCTCCGGCGGATCCGCCTGTTCGCATGACGGACAGGTTGGTAATGCATGGGTCAAGTTCCTCGCAAGAATGAGTGATCGGAAGAATGGATTCCCCCATGGGCGGCCGATGCGAGATGCAGGACCGCGTCATGAAGGGATGACGTTTTGGGCGTGTGACGCGCTGTTCGTCCCCTACAAAGCGGGGCACAGCGCGTCGTTGCGTGCACCTCACCAAGGTCGAACTGGTGGGCGAGTCACGGTATTGATTAGATCCTGTGAACATCAATAGCCTCCCGACGATCATGCACAGCGCGTGGTCGTGAGATGCGGCGTCCTGATCAGGCTGCCGGGCGGGTGGGGGGCATCAGGTGGCTGGACGGCGTCGCGACCGTGCGCGCAGGAGATCATGGCTGTGGGGCGGCAACCCGCTTCTGTCTTTGTCGCTTCTCGGCGCGTTGGTACTCATCGCACCCCTGGCGGTCGATCAGGGGCGCGGCCTCGCTCTACCCGGAATCGAGCGCGCTGATGACTGGGAGAGCCGCGGAGGCCAGGCGGGACATCACACGTTCAAGGGCGAGCTGTGGAATCCCAAACAGGTGCCCGCGGCCGTCGGCGTAGGTGGCCATGAGTTGTCGAGCGGCCCGGTACGGGGGCATTCCGGCCAGCAGCGCCCCCTGAAGAATTACCGGCCGGTTAAGCCTTCTTGGCCGAAGGCAGGGTCTGCCACCGTGCGGCTCGGCAGCAGCGTCCGCTCCGGTGAGGCGGTCCGCCGGCCCGGGACGGGCTTCGTCAGGGCAGGCTCGCTGCCCGTCTGGCTGGCGCCGGCTGCCTCCACGAAGAGATCCTCGAGCGGTGCTGCCGGAGGGATTGAGTCTGCTGGCGAGGTGACCGTGGAAGTGGCCTCGCAGGAAAGGGCGAGGGCGGCCGGCGCGAACGGCATGCTGATCGCGTTGGCGCCTTCTGGACCGTCGGCAGCCGGCGGCGAGGTCCAGGTCGTCATCGACTACGGCACACTCGCCAAGGCTTACGGCGGCGGTTTCGGTTCACGTCTCCAGCTTGTCCAGATGCCGGCTTGTGCGCTGAGCACCCCACAGTTGACTCAGTGCCGTACGCGCAGCCCGCTCGTATTCACCAACCGCGCCACCGCAGATCAGCTGACCGCCACCGTCCGCATGGGCTCGACTGGTGTCGGAGGTGGCGACGGGGCGTCGCCGGCGGCCGGGGCCACGCTTGCCTCGGAGGGCACGGCGCTTGCGGTGACGTCCGGCAGTGGCGGTTCGCAAGGCGACTACGCGGCCACGTCCCTGAACCCTTCGGGCAGCTGGCAGGCCAGTGGAACCGGGGCCTTCACCTATTCGTACCCCGTTTCTGTGCCTGCCGGTGTGGGAGGCAACGCTCCGTCCGTGGCACTTGGCTACGACTCGCAGGCCGTGGACGGCGAGACCTCGGCGCGCAACTCCCAGTCCTCATGGATCGGCGACGGCTGGAACTACGATCCTGGCTTCGTCGAGCGCACCTACCGTCCCTGCGGCAGCTTCCGCGACGCGAACGGCGACAAGATCCTCAAGGGTTCCGGCGACGACTGCTGGAGCGGTGCGAACGCCCAGATCTCCTTCGGCCCGCACTCCGGTGTGCTCGTGCCGGATGCCAAGGATCCGGCTGTGCCCGGACTCGTACGGCAGTGGCGGCTCCGCGGTGACGACGGCACGATCGTCCAGGAGTTGTCCGGAGCCGCCAATGGTCTTGAAGACGGGGTCTACTTCCGCGTTCTGACCAACGACGGCTCCGCCGCATATTTCGGTGCCAACCACGCACCGGCCGGGGTCGGCACCGCTGCTCTCCCCCAGGCGGGTACCCCGACCGATGGCGCTACCCACGCGGCGTGGGGCCTGCCGGTCTTCCACCCCCAGTCCGGGGATCCTTGCTTCGACAGCACGAAGGGCAAGGCGTCTCGCTGTGCCAAGCCCGAAGGGTGGCGCTGGAATCTCGACTTCGTCGTCTCGCCCAACGGCCTGATCCAGCGCTACGACTACTCCACGGAGTCCAACTACTACAGCCTCGGAGGCGGCCAGGCAGCTGAGGGCGAGTTCGGCACCCTGACCTCCTATGTCCGGGGCGGCACGCTCACCTCGATCTCCTACGGGTACACGCTCGCCGACGAACTGGCCGATCGCACTCCCTCCGCGCAGGTCGTCTTCCACTCGAAGCAGCGTTGTCAGCCCACGGCCACGTTCACCGACTGCTCCGCCGGCAACCTCACGGACGAAAACTCTCCGCACTGGCCGGACACCCCGTGGGATCTGCACTGCGACGCCACGGACACCACCACCATCCCGGAAGGGGCGACGACAGTCCCCAAGGACGTCTGCGTCATCGCCGGTCCGACCTTCTGGTCCACCACCCGCCTGGACAGCATCACCACACTCGTCCACGTCAAAGACAACGCGACCGACAAACTGATACCGGTCGACTCCTATCAGCTCGGCCATGTCTTCTCCGACGCCGGCGGCACCGCCGACCCGGTCACGGGTACCTCCGTGGACCCGGAGCACTCTGGCTTCCTCCAGGCTGTCATGTGGCTCCAGACCATTCAGCACACGGCCAAGGACACCTACGACAACGGCAACAGCGACATCACCTTGAACAAGGTGGCGTTCACCGGCACGGAGATCGACAACCGCGTCAACGACGTGATGCCCTCCGCGCCACCGCTGTACCACCCCCGGATTTCCTCCATCCAGACCGAGACCGGCCAGTCGATCGCGGTCGACTACAACCTCGACCCGTGTGCGGGCCGAACACTGTCCTTCTCCACGGCCGACTCCAATACCAACTCCTGCTATCCGGTGTACTGGAACGTGCCCGGAGCCTCGAAGCCCCTCGAGGACTGGTTCAACAAGATCACCGTTCACACGGTGACGACGTCGGACCTGACCATCGCCGCGTCCCACAAGCCCGACGGGACAGCCGCACCCGCAGGCTCGTCCTCCCGCGTTTCCACCTACAACTACGCCGGAGCTGCCTGGCACCGCGACGACTCGCCCACCACCGACGACGAACACCGCACCTGGGGCCAGTTCCGAGGATTCCGCACGGTGACCGTGCAGACCGGCCGCGCTCCCGAACCGGTCACGCAGGCCGTCTCCACCTACCTGCAGGGCATGGACGGCGACTACAAGGCCGACGGCACACGGCGCGCGATCACGGTCCAGGCCAAGGTCGGCGGAACGGTGGTACAGAGCGTCACCGACTCCGACCACCTGGCCGGCACGGAATTGCAGAAGGACGTGTACACCGCTGCCGGCGGCAGCATCGCGACCACCAGTGTCAACTCTCCCTTCAGCTTCACCAGCACCGCATCCGCCCCTCAGACGCCGTGGAGCAGCTGGGATCAGGCCGATCACCCGGGCCAGACCCGGCCCGCGCTGTCCGCCCTGCCCCCGCTGACCTCCTACCGACTGCAGAGCGCACAGGGGCACGCCTACGCGCGTCTTGCCGACGGAAGCTGGCGTCACACGCGCACCGACACGACGTACGACGCGAAAGGCCGTACCTCTACCGTCGACGTCCACGGTGACGTGAGCGATGCGAGCCAGGAGAAGTGCACCACGACGGCATACGCGAGCCCGCCGGCCTTCAACCCCCGGATGGAGTCCTACCCCTCGCAGGTGACCACCGTTCTTGGCCCCTGCGGCACCGCGGTCAGCCCCACCACGCTGCTGTCCGATCAGAAGGTCTACTACAAGGGCGACGGCACTCTCTCCGGACTCGGCGCCTTCGGCGAAGTCTCGGCGACAGGGACGACCACCGGAGCCCAGATCGCCACCGGCTTCACAGGGACCACCGAGAACTGGCAGACCACCGCTGCCATGAAGTACGACGGCGTGGGCCGCGTCACCGATGCCCTGGATGCGACAGGACAGAACACCCACACCGATTTCACGCCCGCATGGAGCCCGGCCGGAAACAACACCACCCCCACAACGGTCGCCACCACCAACAGCCAAGGCTGGGTCGTCACCTCCACGCACAGCCCGCTGCGCGGCCTGGAAACACAGTCGGTCGACGCCAACGGCCGAAAGACCGAGGTCACCTACGATGCGCTGGGCCGGCGCACGGCGGTGTGGCTTCCGGGCCGTGACAAGGGCGCGGGCCAGAGCGCCGACCGGATCTTCAGCTACTCCATCAACCCCGGCGCCGTCGCGGCTCCCGGCGGAACGGTCACGCAACCGGGCGCTCCCACCTCGGTAACGACGAAGACGCTGCGCGAGGACGGCTCCTACGCGGTGAGCGTCGCCATCTATGACGGCATGCTCCAGCCGCGCCAGACACAGAGCAACTCTCAAGGCGACAGCGACACCGGCCGGATCATCGCCGACACCTTCTATGACTCGCACGGCTGGCCCGTCACCTCCTACGCCCCCTACTACGAGCCGAGCGGCCAGCCCTCCGGCACCCTCTTCGCCGCGAACGAGAACCAGATCCCGTCAGAGACCACCACGGCCTACGACGGCCAGGGACGGACCATCACCTCGACCCTGTGGCACCAGGCGATCGAGCAATGGCACACCTCCACCAGCTATCCGGGCGCGGATCAGACGCATGTCACTGCCCCGGCCGGCGGGCGGAGCACCGCGGCCTATGTGAACGCGCTGGGCCAGACAGTGCGCACCGTGGTCAAGAACACGGACGCCACCGTGACCTTGCGCGCCGGAGACGTGATTCCTTCCGGGACCTCCCTGTCCTCCGACAGTGTGCGTCTGAGCATGCAGCCGGACGGCAACCTGGTCCTCAGCGCGCTCGCGACCGGAAAGACGATCTGGTCCAGCGCAACCGCCGGCAACGCCGGCGCGTACGCCAAGTTCGGTACGGACGGCAACCTGGTCGTCTACACCACCGCCGGCGTCGCGAAGTGGACCACGGGCCTGGCGGCCTCGACGAATTCCACGTTCCAGGTGAGGGCCGATTCCACCGCGGTCGTGCTGGCAGCCGACAACAGCACGGTCCTGTGGAAGCAGGGCACCTCCGGCGCGGTTCCGGCAGCGAACGCGACGACCCAGTACACGTACACCCCTAGTGGCCAGCTCGCTACGGTCAAGGACAACGCAGGCAATACGTGGTCCTACGCGTACAACTTCCTCGGGCAGAAGGTTGCGCAGACCGACCCCAACACCGGAACCGCGACCTTCGACAAGTACGACCTCGCCGGCAATCTCCTGCAGACCACTGACCCGCGCGGCCAGGTGCTGTCCTTCACCTACGACTGGAGCAACCGCCGCACGGGGACCTATGCCGGTGCGTGGTCTGCCACCCCTGACTCCGCCAAGCAGCAGGCCAGCTGGACGTACGACACCCTCGTCAAGGGGTACCCGACCTCCTCGACCCGCTACGTCGGCGGTACAGCGGGCAAGGCGTACACCAAGGTCGTCACCGGATACAACACGGCCTACCAGCCCCTAGGCAGCACCCTGACCATCCCTGCCGCCGAAGGCTTCGCCGCCGCAGGTCAGAGCGCCGCACCGGCCAGCGGAACGGTCACCTACAAGACCACGGTGGACTACACCCCCACCGTCGGACAGCTGTCCACCACGCACTACCAGGCCGACGGCAACCTGCCGAGGGAAGACGTCGACTACGGATACACCCAACAGGGGAACCTGGACACCTTCGGCGGATACATCAACTCGGCGAACACACCCGCTTACCTCTCCACCACCGTCCACGACCCCTTCGGCCGCATCCAGCAGACCAACTACGGTCCTGCCGGAAAGCAGCTGGCCACCTTTGCCCAGTTCGACGCCACCACCGGCCGGGTCACCCAGACCTCCAGCATGGCGCAGACATCCGCCACCGCCCTCGACGTCGTCAACTACCGGTACAACCCGGTCGGCGAGATCACCGCGATCGACGACCTGCAGAACAACACCACCCACGACACCCAGTGCTTCACCTACGACTCTTTCCAGCGCCTGACCCAGGCATGGACGGACACCGCAGGCATCACCTCGCCCTCCGCAGCACCCGTAGGAGCCGTCGGCGGCTGCACCACCGGCCGGGTCCAGACCACGAGCAGCGGCCAGATCAAGACCACCACGGTCGGTGGCCCCGCCGCCTACTGGCAGACCTACACCTTCAACCAGCTCGGAGACCGCACCGGCCAGGTCAACCACGACCCCACCGGTAACGCACTCGCCGACACCACCCAGGCCATCGCCTACCCCGGCACCGACGGGACGACCACGGCGAACCTGCCCAACCAGGCCGGCACAACCACCAACAGCAACCCCGCCAACGGCACAGCCACCTGGACCAACACCTACAGCGACCCGGCATACGGCAACAAAAACGCCGGCAACACCATGACCCGCAAGGTCACCACGACCGGCCCGTTGACCACCGGCTTCGCCCTCACGGGCGGCGGCAAGCTCTGCGTGGAGAACGCCGGCGGCGCCGTCACGCCGGGCACCAAGGTCCAGATCAACACCTGCACCTCCACCAGCACCGCCCAGAAATGGACGATCGGCACCGACGGCACCGTCAAGGTCCTCGGAATGTGCCTGGACACCGCCTCCAACGCCACGACCACGGGCGCCTTGGTCGTCATCGACACCTGCAGTACGGACGCCACCCAGAAGTGGAAGGCGACCTCCACTGGAACGCTGGTCAACGCAGCCAACAGCGCCGTCTGCCTGACCGACCCAGCGGCCAATGCCACCAAGGGCACCCAGCTGACCATCGCCACCTGCGGCAGCACAGGCCAAATATGGACCACCACACCGACAGGCTCCCTCCCGGCCGGCCAGACTCAGACTCTGACCTATGACACCGAAGGCCACACCGCCTCGGTCACCACCCCCTCAGGAACCACCAGCAACGCCAGCAAGTACCTGTACGACGCCGACGGCAACCTGCTCATCCAGACCAGCGCAGTCGGTGGCGCGGACAAGACCCGCATTCTGTACCTGTTCGGCGGCGCCGAACAGATCACCCTGAACGTCACGGCGAAGACCTGGACCGCCCTGCGCCACTACGCCGGCCCCGACGGCACCACCATCACCCGCACCAGCACCGGCTCCGTCAGCTACCAGGTCCCCAACGCGCAAGGCACATCCACGACCTCCGTCGACGCGGTGACCCTCCTCGCCACCCGCCGCTCCTACGACCCCTACGGCAACCCTCGAGGCCCCAAGCCCACCTCATGGGTCTCCCCCGACGAAAACCGCGGCTTCCTGGGCCAACCCCTCGACAGCATCACCGGCCTGAACCTGCTCGGAGCACGAAACTACGACGCCACAACCGGTCGATTCCTCAGCCCCGACCCGATCTTCCAGGCCGGCGACCCCAACCAGATGGGCGGCTACACCTACGCCGCCGACAACCCCGCCAGCACCAGCGACCCCAGCGGCAACTGCCCCAAGGACCTGTGCGGCGGCTACGGCCAGAACACAGCATCCTCTCCCATCGCCCCCGCCCCTACTACCACCACCTCCTCTGGTGACGGCGGCGGCGACGGCGGCTCCGGCGGTGGCTCCGGCGACGGCGACTCCGGATGGGGCTGGGACGATACAGGAGATGTCGTCGAAGACGTTGCCGAGGTCGTCGTCGTCACCGTCGTCGTCATCGTCCTGGCCGGCGCGGTAGTCGCCTGCACCGACGGCAGCCTCGGATACCTCACCCCGGCATGCGCCGAAACCGCAGGCACCGCATTCGTGGCAAGCTGCGGCGCCATCATGGGCGACTGCGGACCCGGCCCCGAAATCACCAGCCCCTACAAAGCCCGATTCAGAAGAGCAGGTGCCACCACAAGCCTCTTCAGGCAAGGCGGCGCCAAAGCATCAGCCGAAT
The DNA here is from genome assembly GCF_014656215.1 of Streptomyces zaomyceticus. Taxonomy (GTDB): domain Bacteria; phylum Actinomycetota; class Actinomycetes; order Streptomycetales; family Streptomycetaceae; genus Streptomyces; species Streptomyces zaomyceticus. The sequence goes on from NZ_BNBZ01000036.1 coordinate 30,582, forward strand.
CCCACGTCACCGGCCCCAAGGGCGCAGCCACCGTCGGCGGCGCAGCCAAGGAAGCCGCCCACGACGCAGTAGGCGGCAACGCAGCGGCCCCGAAGAAAACCAACGTCCAGGACGCAGCGCAATCCTCAGCAAGCGCCGCAGCCCACGCCGACGAGCCCAGCACCGGCAACTCCGGCACCACATGCAGCTTCTCACCCGAAACACCCGTCCTCATGCAGGACGGCACAGCCAAACCCATTGCCGAAATCACCGCCGGCGACCACGTCGAAGCAGCCAACCCCGAAACCGGTCAGGACGAAGGCCCCCGCACCGTCGTAGCCACCTGGGCCCACGACGACAGCGACCTCATCGACCTCACCGTCCAGCTCACCGACGGCTCTAAGAAGACCATCCACACCACGGCGGAACACCCCTTCTGGGACGAGACCAGCCACAGCTGGACCCCCGCCGCGGGCCTCACCCCCGGCCACGCACTCACCTCAACCGACGGCCGCAGGATCCTCGTCGTCACCGTCCACCACTCGGCAGGCACAGCAACCAGGTACAACCTGACCGTAGACCAGCTCCACACTTTCTACGTTCTTGCGGGAACAACTCCGGTCCTTGTGCACAATGAGTGCCCCACATCAGCGGCTCTCAAGGCAGCTCCGCACCCCAGCACGGTCATTTTTCCCTCATCCGTAGACTTGACATCAAAAACCGCCAGCAAAGCTGGATCCTTGACAGTTGCCAGCGGTTACGCGACCGACGTCCCCGATGGGTACGATAGGGCCATGCCCACGGCAGTGCACGATGCACTACCTATCCCCCGAACACCTCATCCATTTATGGATAACTCCGGAGGCGCCGGAGCATACTTCCTGTCTCACGCAGAAAAGCAAGCCTCTACCCTTAACCCCGGTGTTCCCATTTCAGTAAGTCGAGCAATGTGCGACGACTGCATCCCTTGGTTCCAAGAGAGAGCATCACAGCTTGGGGTGCCGCTTTACGTGTCAGATCCAAACGTAATTCACGTTTTCAGCCCGAATGGGAGATGGGATTCATTTAATTACCCACCATGGGGTGATCATTGACCTCAGACACGAGTGCATTTTCACCTCCGCGCGCAGCTAAGCATTGTCCCGTAACTCGGTGCAGGGACCAGCCGGTCACCACCGCCGGATCACCTGGCCCGACTCCGACCCCCCGACTCACGGTCACGACGGTGACCTGGCCAACATGACCCAACCGGACACCGGCAAGCAACCTTCAGAGTTGCGGGACCGCACTTAGCCCACGCGATAGAGTCGACCAGCAATCGACTGGTCGCAAAAGGTGGACGAAATGGCACATTGGCGAACCTATCCGGCGGGGATCCCCACACCAGAGCTGCTGAGGCTTGCTGAAGAGGCACTCGAACAGGGCGACTTGATTGGTGCTGGAAATTGGTATTTCCACGCCAAGCGTCGCGGGACACCTGAGGCAAAAAAGGAAATCCGCGAGCTTCTTCCCAAACTGGAGGCGGCTGCCAGCCTAGGGGATATGGAGGCGAAAGAGCTGGTCGCTGCCGTACTGCTAGACCAGGGTCGAGATCCGCAACGAGCTGCAGATCTGTTCGGCGAAGTCGCCAATCTCGGGTCGGCCTCAGCGAAGCGTGAGCTTGGATTCATGCTGATGAATGGAATCGGAATGCCCAGCGACCCGGAGAGAGCCAGTAATCTCTTCCGCAGTTCAGCTGAATCCGGTGACGGATACGCCGCATTCAATCTCTCAGTGAACTATTACAACGGAATTGGAGTGCGACGCAATTTTCGAGAATTCTCACACTGGCTGAAAAAATCTGCCGAATTGGGTATCCCAGAGGCGTGTGCTGTACTTGCCGACCAGTTGGCGGAACGCGGAAATCAAACCGAAGCACTCAATTGGTACGTAAAGGCAGCAGAATCCGGCCATGCGGCAGCCATGTTTGCGGCAGGGGTTCGCTTTCGAGATGGGGCAGGTACCGACCCAGATCCCGTCCAGGCAGTCCGATGGTTCCTTTCAATGCTCGACCGGGGTAATGGTGATGGAATCCATGAGGCAATCGCCATGGCCCCCTCTATGACCCGCACACAAATCATCGAAGCAGGCAGGTTGGCTCGGCGTGAATCCGAGGCTCAATCACTGCTGAGGCGTTACAAGTAGGGCCGACTGACCCGGATGTGCGGCGTGTTCCTGCGTCGGCTCCTCGCCACCGCTCAGGAACTGCTGGATTCCAGCATGCTGCAGAGCTGCTCGCTCACCGGCGGTGAGTACCTTGCGTGGAGCTGGCCCGACACGCCTCTCTTACGAGAGGACGGACATACTGAAGATGGGAAGCTCCATCGGAGCTGTGAAGACTGGATCCGCTCTCTCCCGGGTTGATCGTCGTCGTACGGCCAGGTCTCAGAGCATGAGGTGCTGACCGATCGGGCGTGCCGCAGCAAGGGAGGTGCCCTACCTCACGTAAAGACACTGTGGTCTAAGAGGTCATCTCATTTGGCTGATCTAGGCTGCGGGCCGTGGTGGGGATTGTTGAGCGGCTGGTGCCGGACGAGTTGTGGGAGCTGTTCCAGCGGGTGGTGCCGGAGGCTCCTTCGCGACCTCAGGGTGGTGGCCGGCGTCGGCATGGCGACCGGGAGGTGCTGGCGGCGATCGTGTTCGTGGCCACGTCGGGCTGCACGTGGCAGCAGGTGCCGTCCGCGTCGTTCGGACCGTCAGGAGCGACGGCCCACCGGCGTTTCGCCGAGTGGACGAAGGCCAGGGTGTGGGCCAAGCTCTACCGCCTGGTCCTCGACGAACTCGGGGCCCGAGGCGAGCTGGACTGGTCCCGCTGCGCGATCGACTCGGTGAACATGCGGGCCTTGAAAAGGGGGACCTGACAGGTCCGAATCCTGTTGACCGGGGCAAGTACGGGTCGAAGATCCACTTGATCACCGAGCGGACCGGTCTGCCCATATCCGTCGGGATCTCGGCGGCGAACCTGCACGACAGCCAGGCCCTGATCCCGCTGGTGAAGGGCATACCGCCGATCCGGTCCCGCCGCGGGCCCCGGCGGCGCAAGCCGGGCAAGCTTCACGGCGACAAGGGCTACGACTACTCTCACCTGCGACGATGGTTACGCGAGCACGGTATCACCCACCGCATCGCCCGCAAGGGTGTCGAGTCCTCGCAGCGGCTGGGCCGTCATCGCTGGACCGTCGAACGCACCATGGCCTGGCTCGCCGGCTGCCGACGCCTGCACCGACGCTACGAACGCAAAGCCGACCACTTCCTCGCCTTCACCAGCATCGCCTGCACCCTCATCTGCTGCCGCAGGCTCAAGACGACTCCATGGGGCGTGAACGCTGCGTCATGATGGCCCGCGTGAGTGAAGAGACTGCGCTTGAGGCCGTATCGCGCCTGTACCAAGAGTTTATGGAATGGCCGTTTCCTCCCAGACTGGCTGGAGCGGACCGGGCCGGCTTCGACCTGGTGATGCTGGACTCGGACACCGCAGGCTGCGTTTTCACGTGGATCAAGAACGGCGGCGAGCTCGAAGCGCGGGGTCGAAGCATTCTGCTGCGCTGCATCGCCCGCCTAGACCGGGTCATACCTATACTCGGCGAAGCAGACGCCCCTGAGTACTGGCACCACCTGAACGAGATGGCTCAACTTGTCGCGGGTTCCCCACACGTAGCCGCCAAATGAGACGACTTCTAAGACTGTGTCCTATGTGGTGAGTTTGAGGAGTCGTTTGTAGCAGCAGATAGCTGCGGCGAGGCCGAGGAAGGCCAGGTAGTTGCGGGGATGGCGTTCGTAGCGGTGGTTGAGCCGGCGGTAGCCGGAGAGCCAGGACATGGTCCGCTCGATCACCCACCTGCGGCGCCCGAGTCGTTCGCTGGACTCGATGCCCTTGCGTGCGATGCGGACGCCGATACGTTTCCCGCGGAGCCATTTCCGCAGTTCAGGTATGTCGTGGCCTTGTCGGCGTGCAGTGGCTGGGGTTTGAAATGACGGCCTCGAGGGGGGTCGTGTCTCGTTTGGTGACCCAACACCATAGGCTTTAGCGCCTGACTGTCGTGGGTGTTGGCGGCCGAGACGCCGACAAGGAGGGGCAGCCCGTTCGCGTCCGACAGGACGTGCATCTTGGAGCCCGCTTTGCCCCGGTCCACGGGGCTCGGTCCGGTGAGTTCGCCCCTTCTTTCGCCCTGACGTGGGCGGAGTCGAGGACCGCTCGGGACAGGTCGAGCAGGCCGGCATCGTCGAGGCAATGCAGGATCTCCTCGTGCAGCCGGCCCCACACGCCGGCCCGCGACCAGATCAGGAACCGGCGATGAGCGGTTGACTTCGAGACCCCGAAACACGGGGGCAGAGCCCGCCAGGCGCACCCGCTGACCAGCACGTAGATGATCGCGGCGAACAGCGTCTCATCAGGTGTGTCCTGCGTCCCGCCGCCCTGCGGCCGCACCCGAGAGGGCGGGATCAGCGGCTTCGCAATCTCCCACAGCCCGTCCGGAACAATCCAACTCCACGTACCCCGCCCCATGATGACCCCAACGATCGCCTCACCACATAGGACACGGTCTTAAGGCCGCTTCCTCCATGGAGGCGGACCAGCCGATTGCCGTCGCACTTTCGCAGGTGCCGCGTCTGGCCCGCTCACCTGGTGGTTGTAGCGGACCGCAACGTCCCAGGTGCACCGCAGAGTGGTCACGGCCGTCGAGAAAGCCGGATGCAAATCTCAAATCCACGGGACGGGCTCGGTCTCACCGACCCATCCGTTGGTCCTGGAGAGGTCCTGATAGGAACCTCCGTAACCGATGGAGCGGAGCACCAGCAGCGTGAGGTAGTGGCGGGTCAGGAGCCAGGTGTCGGTGACCAGTCCTTTGACCCCGTAGACGGGCTCTTGTGTCTCCTTGGGATGCACGAGACGGTTACGGACTCGGGTAACGACGTCGGCGCCGTCCGCCGGCCGAGTGCCGTCTACCTGCTGTCTGGCCACATAGGCAGCGGCTGCCGGCAGACGGTCTGCGCGCACCCGCAGATCGACCCCGGCCTCTGTCAGGAGCGTACGCAGCTTGTCATGAGCCGGCCGTGCGCGGGATGCGTACTCGGCTTCCGTGAGCCGACCGCTGAGCACGAGTTCCTGCCACATCACATGCTCCAGTCCGGCAGCTCCACTCATGATCCGCTGCTCGACGAATCCTCGATCGGCAATGGCAGTGATCGCGTACTGCATCTGCAGGCGCAGTGCCGGTCCTGTGTGGGGATCGCGGAAGGTGGGCAGGAGGCAGGTCAGCAGATCTGCCAAGGATTCCTGGTCTTCGAGGTACCACCAGCCGGAGCTGATGCGGCGTGCCGGGTCGCAGAGCATCGGGCCCCACTGGCCCCACACCGTATGCTCCTGGTCGTTCAGGCCGACGGGCAGGGCGGGGGCGACCCACCGGCCGAGCGCGAAGGACAGTCCGACGTGCAGGGCGCTGAGAACCGGGGTGACCTCGGCGGACGTGAACGTGGTTCCGTCCAGCCGGCGGATCTCCATCACATGGGTCATGACGTAGACGTCGGCCTGGCGCACGTCAGAGAAGACGGCCTCGTGGTCGGGGCGGACGTCGAGCGTGATCCTCCATCCGTCCGCCTCGTACACACTGCGCCCGGCCGACACCAATCGCGGCGTTCCCTCAGTGACATGCGCCTCAAGGTGGGCTGATCCACGCCATCGGGGCAGATTGAACCAGTGGGCAACGACACGGCCGAGCGGGGTGGTGGGGTCTCCGTAGGAAGTGCCGTTGGACCAACCGCTCACAGCGTCTCTGGCGGACACCGGTAGTTCGATGCCGAGGTCGAGCAGACTCAGCTCAGTCCTGTCCATAGAGGTGGGGTCATAGTCCTCGGTACGCAACCGCCAAGAGATCCCGGGCTTCGGGGAGCAGTCGTACTGGACAACCCCGGGCGCCTCAGCCCCGGCCGGTCCCATGGGTCCGTCATAGAGGGTGATCGGCTCCCCTGGCGCATTAAAGGGGTACACCGGAGCCAGGGGCTCCTCAGCCTTGAGCTCAGTTGACGAAGCAGACATGCGCCGGACTCTAGACGTTGCCACCGACATTGGCCGCGCAGTTCCGCCGGGCACTGCGCGACTCCCCCTGCAAGCTCAGCTCTCCACAACGCGTGCCCGGACGACAACGCGAGAAGGACCCCAAAGGGAGGGCGGTGCAAGGACCTGAATCGCTACGCAACGGCCCCACGCTCTGCGCGGTCCCCTCAGAAGTGAGCCCCTCGCCGTCCAATTACAGTGCGTCAATCAAGCCTATACAGCGTGTGGATCACGCCATTCTCCCGGACCATGTTGTCGTGCCTCCTCAGTCACCCGATTCTGGAACGTTCGTCACCAGCTGAGGGGAGACAGGTAAAGGTGCCACGGTACGCCGCGAACAGCCCTGATGTCATCGGGCACACCACTGGGCTGATCGGCTTCTTGCGAGAGGTCGTCCAAAGCAGCCACCAGCGTCTACGGGACGACCGGCGTTCGCGGGAGCGTTTGTGGCTCGCCAGTCTGCCGGCCTCTGTACGGCGCCCCGTTGACCGGCCCGACGGCATCCTGCTCACCCTCGACCACGTGCCCCAGGCTGCCCCGCCGCCGCTGCCGGAGGTGCTGGACGGGTGGGTGTCCCCTGAACTGTGCCGGGATGCGGACGGTGAGGATCCGCCGCTCGCGGGCGAGGGACCGGGGAAGGAGTTGGTGCGTGCCGAGGACGGTCGCCAATGGCTGGAGGAGGCCGACGACCACAGTGTCCGCCGCGAAGACGCAGCCGAGGTGTTACGGGCCTACGGACCGTGGCTGGCGCGGTGGCGACGCTGGGCCGAGCGGGAGCGCGCCGAGCGGGCCCTGCGGGAGCTGTACGAGCAGGTCTACCACTGGCACCAGAAACTGACCCAGCAGGACGACCAGCTCGAACTTGTCTTAGTCACAGGTCTGTTGACTTGGAGTGACCCACGCGGCGACGCCGTTCATCGTCACATCCTCACCCACCGGGTGGAGACTTCGGTAGACCGCAAAACCGCCCGGCTCACTGTCCGGCTGACGGCCGAAGGAGCGGTACGGCTGGAGGACCAGGCGTTTCTCGACACCGACGACGGCTGGATCCCCGAGCGGTCGGCCGCGCTCGCCGAGGAGATCGCGGCCCAGTCGCTGCATCTCCTCGGCTCGGAAGCCTTGGAGCACCTGGCACAGTGGCAGGAACGTGTACTGCAGCGTCCTGTGACGTTCAGCGCCGAGTGGCAGCCTCCTCGCGAGCCGGAGCCGGGGGCTCGCCTCACGTATGCCCCGGCGTTGGTGTTGCGTCCCCGGGACCGAAACGCCCTGCTGAATTTCTATGAGCGGATCGCCGACAGCGTGGCTTCCGAGGCGCACGCGCCGTTGGCACTGGCACAGCTGGTGCTGCCCCTGGACGCGGAGGCTCGTGCGAACTGGGACGGGCGAGAGATCCCGCCCCTGTTCGGGGACGACCCGCTCTTCCCGGGCAAGACCAATGAACGCCAGCGCAGTGTGCTGCGGCGCCTGGAACACGACACCGGCGTGGTCGTGCAGGGTCCGCCAGGCACCGGCAAGACGCACACCATCGCCAACCTTGTCTCGGCATTGCTGGCCCAGGGGCAGAGGGTCCTGGTGACCAGCGCCCGGGACCAGGCCCTGACCGTCCTGCGGGACAAACTTCCTCCTGCTGTACGCGACTTGTGCGTCCTCCTGCTCAGCTCCGCCCGCCAGGACGGGGCGGACGAACTGGAGCGGACGATCAACGCCCTGACTGACCAGGTCGCTGCCAGCGATCCGGAGCAGCTGCGGGACGAGATCCGCCAGCTTGCGGGGCAGCGCGAGGAGGTACGTGAACGGATTGCCACGCTCACCGAGGAGGTGATCTCACTGCGGGAGGCAGAGGTGTACCGGCACCCGGAGATCGCTCCAGGGTACGGGGGTGTTCTCGCCGTCATCGTGCAGCGCGTCCGCGACAACGCCGAGCACCACTCCTGGATCGGCCTGGTTCCGGAGGGCGATCCGGCGCCCTACTTCCCTCCGCTGTCACCCGCTCAGGCAGCCGAACTGCTGAGCCTGCTGCGCGAGGGCGCCGCGGAACCCCGGGCCGGGGGTACTTTGCCGGATCCTGACACCCTCCCTTCTCCCGAGGATCTGAGTCAGGCTATTGAGGCGGGACGTATCACCGACGGTGGCCTGTCCCTCGAGGCGGTCGGCATCCGCGACAGTCTCGCGCAACTCGACACCTCCGTCACCGACGAACTGGCCTCGCTCGCGAGCGATTGCCGTACGGCCCTGCACCACCTCGGCCTGCCGTCAAGCGCCAAGCAGTGGGACACCGGCAAGTGGACGACGAAAGCCCTGTCCGACCGTCTGTCACGCGAAAACTTCGCCATGTGGCGTCAGGTGGACGCTCTCAACGACCAGCTCACCGAGGTGTCACAGCAGCTGGAAGCCGTTGTGACACGGCGCGTGGTCCTGCCCCAGGCGCTCACGGGGCAGCAGGCCGACGCGTTCAGCACCGCCGGCGCTGCCCGAGCCCATATCGCTGGGGGTGGCAGGCTACGCAAGCGCGGCAGCCTCCTGGCCTCGAAGGCGCAGAAGGATGCCCAGGACCTCCTCGACGTCTGCTCTGTCGACGGTCATTCGCCCGGTACGACGAGCGAACTCGACGCCGTCCTTGCACACTTGCAGGCCCTCTCCATCGTGGACGCGATCGCGCACCGGTGGGCGCAGGTAGACGCCCCCCTCTCCGACGGTCCTCTGGAACTCCGACTGGCGTCCTTGACGGAGGCGTACACGCGCCTGAGGCAGGTCGACGCCTTCGGTGCCGCCCGCGAGCGCATCGACGACGTCCTCGTCCGCCACGGCCTGCACATCGATCTCACCTCACGCATGGCCTGGCAGGACTTCGCCGACGCACTGGCAGCGTTGTCGGATCGGCGGGCCGCGGACGAGGCACTGATCCGACTGGCCACGTGGGAAGCGCAGTTGCGTACACCGTCGGAGGGTTCGCGTCCCGCCCCCGAGGCACTGGCCGCAGCACACGCCATCCAGGAACAGGACACCGAGCGCTATGCCAAGGAACTTGACGCGTTGCGGGAGGCGCATCGGCGCGAGCACCGCCAGCGACGATGCGCTGTGCTCCTGGACAGTCTGCGCCGGGCACACCCGCTGCTCGCGGACCAGCTGACGGAGGATTCCGACAACCCGACCTGGGAAAAGCGACTGGGCTCCCTGGCCGAGGCATGGGCCTGGGCGACGGCCTCCGCGTTCGTGAAGCGCCTACGCACGCCGGGTAGGGAACGTCAGCTGGAAGGCGAGTTGGGTGAGTGCGAGCGCCGTCTGGAGGCCCTAACCGGCGATCTTGCGGCCGCATGGGGCAGGTTGCACTGCCTGGAGCGCATGACGCAGGAGCAGCGTTCGGCGCTGCAGGCATACCGCAATCACATGGCTTCGTACGGCAAGGGCAAGGGGCGCAACGCGGGCCGCTACCGTGCCGCAGCGCACGACGCCATGCGGACGGCGCAGGGAGCGGTGCCCGCATGGGTGATGCCCATCTCTCAGGTGGCGGAGATGGTGTCGCCCAAGCGCGACGTCTTCGACGTCGTCATCGTCGATGAAGCCAGCCAGGCCGGCATGGACGCGCTGTTCCTGCTGTGGCTCGCTCCCCGCGTGATTGTCGTCGGTGACGACAAGCAGTGCGCGCCCCCGGTCAGCGGCATGGGCCGACTCCAGGCGATCCAGGACCGGCTCCTCACGCACCTGCCGGATATGCCGCCCATGCTGCGCCAGCTCTACACCCCTGCCACCAATCTCTACCAGCTGCTGTCCACGTTCTTCCCGAAGGTGATCCGGCTGGAAGAACACTTCCGCTGCATGCCCGAGATCATCGGCTGGTCCTCCCGGACCTTCTACAACGACAAGCTGCAACCACTTCGACAGTTCGGCGGCGAGCGCCTCGACCCGCTCGCGACGCACTTCGTCGACGGAGCCGTCACCCAGGGCCGCGACAGCCGCCTACGCAACCCCAAGGAAGCCGAGGCCGTTGCCGACTGTCTGGCCCGGCTGGTCGAGGATCCCGCCTACCAGGACAAGACCATGGGCGTCATCGCCCTGCAAGGCCCGGTGGGGCAGGTCAAGCTCCTGGAACAGCTGATCAACGAGAGGATTCCGGCGCCGGTACGCGAACGCCACCAGATTCGGGTGGGCAATCCCGCCTCGTTCCAGGGAGACGAGCGACACGTCATCCTGCTGTCGATGGTGGCGACGAACCCGCCACGCATCGCGGGCGGTGCACGCAGCGAACGGCAGGCGTACAACGTCGCCGCTTCCCGGGCTCAGGACCAGATGCGGCTGTTTTACTCGACTCCGCCGGACCGCCTGAAGAACGAAGACCTCCGGTTCAATCTCCTCGCTTACATGGAGAACCCGCCCGCCGTTCTGGCGACCGCCGACCAGATCGGCGATGTCTCGGCGGACATCCCACAGGATCCGTTCGAGTCCCTCTTCGAGCAGCAGGTCTACCTGCGCCTGAAGTCACGCGGCTACCACGTCATCCCGCAGTTCCCCGCTGGGAACAGGCGCATCGATCTCGTGGTGGTGGGTGCCCGCAGCCGTTTGGCGGTGGAATGCGACGGCGACCGATTCCACTCCACGCCCGAGCAGATCCGGCGCGACCAACGACGCGACCGTGAACTCCAGCGGGTGGGCTGGACGTTCTGGCGTATCCGAGAGAGCGAGTTCCGCTTCGACCCCGACGAGTCGCTGACCGGGCTGTGGGCGGAGCTGAACCGGCTGGGCATCCATCCGGCCATCTTCGACGACGCCCGCTCCCTCACACCATCCACCGCGCCCTCCGCTGTGCAGTGGACCCCGCTCGACCTCTCCTCCGACGAGGACCTGACCGAGGACACGGCGGAAGCCGCGGACACCACCGACGCAGCAGATCCCCTCGCTGTCCTGCAAACGGCCGAGGACGAGGAACTCGAAGGCATCACGGAAGGTTCGGCATGACCCCGCACTCCCCTCTCGGCATCCTGGACGCCAACACTCTGGAGGAACTGGCCCGCGTCATCTGCGGCGACGAACACCTCTACTACCGCAAGGGCTACGAGATCGCCCGGTTCCTGGAACACGCCGGCTGGCAGCGCGTGCCGGAGTACGACGGCGAGTACCGCATGGAGTGGGCCCTCGCACAGCTCATCGGGCGCCGCGAGGACCCCACCGAGCTGGAGAGGGTCCTGCTCCGGCTCGCTGACCCACGCGAGTACCTCGACGAGCCCGAACAACTCCCCGCCGTCATCTCCGCCGTCAACGCCTTCCTCATCCATGAGGGCGTACGCCTGGAGAACCCCGGCGGCCGACCCCGCCTCGTCGCCTGCGACCCCTCTCTCGCCCATCCGGGCAGCCAGGGCCCAGTCGAACTCCGAGCTACCATGACCGACCTCATCACGGACAAGAACATGGCCGGCCTCCTCCAACACCGTCTGGACGAGGCCCACACCTGCTACGCCAACGGCGCCCACGTGGCCGCCATCATCATGCTCGGCAGCCTCCTCGAAGGCGTCCTTGTCCACGTCGTTCACGAGCGTGACGCTTCCCTGCTCGGCCGCACCTCCCCCGACAGGGTGAGCCTGGATTCCCTGATCAAGACCTGTCACGACGCCGGCTGGATCGGGGCCGACGTCGAACGCTTCTGCCACGAGCTGCGCAAGTACCGCAACTTCGTGCATCCGCGCGCTGAGATCCGGGAAGCTCACGCCCCGGACCGCGACACCCTGGACATGTGCTGGCCCGTGGTCAACGCGGTGCTGAACGACCTCGCCGACTCCCAGCCGAAGGCAGTCTGATCGTCCGGACCGCGCCGTCTCGTGCTCAGGCTCGTCAGACGAGCCTGAGCACGGGACTGCCGTCTGGCGCACCCAGCAGCTCCCGCATTCACGTCCGCTGATGCGGCCTAACCGCATGACCATCACCACTGCAGTCACTCTCCCCCAGGAGCGACAGCACACGGCGTACTCTTCCCGACGCATCTGGGTCAGGCACGGCATCGCCCACCTCAAGAACCGGCGGGCGCTGACCCGTCCCCCTCGGCCGCCGCGATCACATGAGTGACATAGTCCAGGCCGTCGCCACTACGCGGAGTTTGTGGTGTACTCGGCGATGCCTACGCCGGACGAGACGATCAAGCAAGTGAGGGAGTGGGCGAGCAGGCGACCAGGGCCACAGTGCTGAGGCGTGATTAGGGTGAGGTAACCGCCAGCGCCTCACCCGATATCCAGCCTGCTTCATCTGCAGGCTCAGCCCTCCACGATGCGTGTTCGGACGACAACCGCAGACGAACCCGCTCTGGTCGGCAAGGGCACGAACCGCGGCGCGCACACCGAAGGCTCCCGCCGGGACGGACCATCCAGAGCATGCAGCATCCGATCACGTTGCTCGGCCGAGAGGCGAGCCAGCAGGGTCACGACCCTGCCTAGCTCGTCCTCGCCCGACGTCACCGATCACCCGCCAGGTCGAGATCACGCTCGGACTCCTCGGCAGGAGTCGGCGCCGGCCTCAGTCGGCGCCACGGATGAGCGATCGGCTTCTGGCCCGATCAATGGCCGCGTGGAAACCGATCAGTGCTCGGGGGAGGTCAGCACTACGCGGGCTGCCATGGCTCGGTCCGCTTCATCGGTATGGACGAACATGGCGGTCAAGGTGCCGGCGGCAACTAGGGGGGTCAACTCTTCGGCGAGGGCACAGTAGTAAAGGGAAAGTGCCTTTTCCAGAGAAGTACCGCTGTCGCCTACAGTTTCCGCGCCAGCGCGCAGCCCTGCCCATGCGAAGGGAAGGGTTGCTGATGAGATCCAGGGCTGCATGAGGACCTGCAGCGAGAACGCCTGGAGGTTACGCGGCCGGTGGCTGAGGAGCGTGGCTCGGTGAAGACCGCCATACGCGGCACTGATCCATCCTGTGGCCTCGTGCGGCAGAGTGCCAATGGCGCGGGAGGCGGCGTCGAGGGCGAAAGCGGCGGTTGCCTTTGCGTCGGTCCAGGCCGAGGGACGGGAGAGGGCCATGGCGACGGCTCCGGCCTGCCAGCCGTCGGCCAGCGCGGCAGCGTCGTAGAGGCCGGCGGAGAAGGGGATGTCGACGTAGTGGTTCCGCAGCAGCTCCGCCTTAGTCAGCACAGCTTCCTCTGGCGTGGTCAAGCCAGCGTCGACACGGGCGTCGAGGAGCGCGAGGGTGCCGAAGGTCCCCACGCCTTCGGACCGCGCGACGGCCCGTAGGACCCGGTCGTCGCACCACACGACGAGACCGTGCTCTTTGGCGTAATCGAGAGCCGTCAGCCACTGTGTGTTGGTCCTGTGGACAGGCAGCTGCCGCAGGCTGCGTAGTTCAGGCCGAGGCACGCGAGGCATTGCCCGCACCACCTCGACGAGACGCGCCGAGGTGGTCCGCATCTGCGTGAGCTGTTCGGCAGAGGTGGTACGGACGGCAGGACGGGCATCGCCTTCGTCCCAGGTGAGCACCATGTCGGAACGTAGAGCGAGTGATTCCTGCGCGTGCAGTGCGTCGGTGAAGAGCTGGTCGGTCGTCACGAGTGATCGGGGGTGACCCATGAGTCGTTCGGCGACGCCCGGTTCCAGGAGGGCGAGGGTGACAGCGGCGCTGGTGTCCACGGCCACTCGTCCTGAGCGAGCGGCCTGCACGGCTGCGGCCTCCGCCGGGTGGGTGACGGCGTCAGCCGCGTAGACGTGCGGACGTTCGGCGGAGGGGCGCAGCAGGATCTCGGCGTAGCTGCGACCGGAGGACAGGACGAGCATGCCAGCGGGCAGTTCGCCGGCGGCGGTCCTGCGGTGGAGCTCCTTAGTGTTCTCATGGGAACGACGTAGTTCGTCGGCAATGTTCTTGAGGGGATCGTCCTCAGGTCCGATCTGGACGGCCCGAAAGACAGTGCTTTCGGGGAAGCGCTCCAGGTACGCGGCGGTGGCGGTGCGGAGCTGCTCTCCGTCATGTTCGGAGAGGGACAGCGCAGGCTGGACGGCACGCCAATGCAGGTTGGCCAGGACCTTTCCGACTAGGTCACTGTCATCGCGCCAGCGCTGCGTCAGTGTGAGGGCCCGCCCGGTGAAGTGCGGGTCGACGCTGGAGCGTGCCCCGAGCATGACCCACAGGGCTGTCTCGTCCGAGCTGCGCGGGTCGAGGGGCTGCCCCTGCCCGCCGGTGGTGAGAGCCTGCCACGCCAGGTCAAGCAGGCCGCGGAGCGCGTAGCACTTGACCAGGGCCCAGCGGGCGTCGATGTCCAAGGGGTCGAGTTCGAGAAGGCGCAGGGCCGCATCCGTAGCGCGGTCGTAGCGCCCGTCGGCGGCTTCGGCCTCAACGAGGAGCGCGTACATGCGTCCCTGCCCGGCCCAGCGCGGTCCGGCCATCCGCAGTGCTTCCTGTGCGCACTCACCAGCCTGCCGGTGGTCCTTGGCTTCCAGGAACAGGCCCGCAGCCATGGCCATCAGCCGCGCGTCGTTCCACTCGGCGGAACCGTCTCTGAGAGTCTCGGCAGCCAGAGCGATATCGCCGGCACGGTGGTAGCGCTCGGCAAGTGCGACCACGATGGCCGGGCTCCTGGTGACGTTGGCACGCAGCAGGCTGAGCGGATCGCTCCCCTCAGCGTGCAGGGCCCGGGCGAGAAGTTCGAGTTCCCCAACGCGCTCGCCGAAGAGGGGTTCGAGGTGGCTTAGGTCGGGTAGGTCCGCACCGCTGGAGGCCAGGCCAGCCGCAGCCGTGAACTGTTCGCTCTCCGTGCCAGCGACTTCCCATGCCTCCTGCCACAACCGCTGAACCTCCGCGGTGTTCGTGCCGCGTCCCTCCCTCGATTCCGCGAGAACCGCCGAGGCATGCGCACGCGCGAACCCATGTGGCATGCACTGCACCAGTTCCTCGGCCTCCCGCCACCGTCCCGTCATCGCGGCAACCAGGGCGGTCTGCATGCCCATGCGGGGGTCTTCGGCCTCATGCGGTTCGGCTTCCCCTTCCGGCACCGGCCGGGCAAGCTTCCACGCCAGGGCCAAGTCCTCGCTCACCACCGCCGCCTGTACGGCCAGCACAGCTGCTTCGGTGCTGTCGCCCGACCAGCTCCGACGGTTGTTCCTAGCGCGGAGGGCCACGGCCAGGGCCTCCTGGCCGGCACCGAGCCTATTCGTGGTCCGGCTGCTGCGGGCGTGCTCCAAGAGCGTGGCGGCCAGGGTCAATCCGATACCGCTGGCGGACTCGTCGGCCCCTCGAAGTACTGCCAGTGCCTCCTCCAATCGCTGGAGGTTGAGCAGCGCCTTGGCCTCAAAGTGGGTCTTGATGGCCGCTGATCGCGCATCGTGTGATTCCCACCGTCTGAGGTCTACCAAGCCCTGCTCCCACGCGCCGTCGAGAAAACCACGGAACGCTGCCAGGAGAGGGGACGAGCTCCCCTCCCCGTGTGTAGCAAGGTAGGCGCGTGCATCCTCCTCCGTCCCGTCCTCCGGGTGGAGCGCCGCCAGCACCGTGTAGTAGTCCCGGGGATGCCCCCCTTCTCGCAAACACATATCGAAGAAATGCCGGGCCGCACCAGCAACGTCATAGTCGGCCGCAAGATGTCCTAGCCAGGCGTAGGCGCCGGCTGGGGCGTCCTCAAGCCAGGCCGGATGGGTATCCGCCCACTGCCGCAGGACATCTCCGCGCTGCCGCCCCAGGGTGTGCAAAATGCCCATGCACTTGATCACTCCTGGCCACGACGAGGCGAGGTGGCGGGCTTCCTCGGCTGCCCAGGAACTGAGCGTACTCACGGCCTGCTCAAGACCGTCGCGGCCTCGCACATCCTGACGGAGTTCCTGGATCTGGTCCCGGGTCTTCTGTCCCTCCTCCTTCGTGGTCTGCAGCCCCCAGGTACCGACGAGAAGGGCCGCCTGCGAGGGATCGGCAGCACGCACCGACTCCTCCATCACCATCCACAGCACCTGCAGCGCATTACGACGGCGTTCCTCAGCGCTACCGCCAGGCATCATGTAAGCGAGGCGTCCAGCCGCCTGGTCGAGTGATGCCTCAGTACATGTACGCAGCTGTTCGCCAGTGTCCTTACGCGCCAGCCAGACTCGCAGCGACTTCGCCCTCACTGGAATCCCGGCCTCAGTCGCCCGCTTGGCCGCGGCACGCGCCACCTTGGGCCTGCGAAAAACCTTCGTGAACCCGCTCAGCGCGAGCTTGCCAGCCCACGGCATGGCTGCCTTCGCTAGCAGCGCCGAAGTCAACAGAGCCATGTGTCCTCCCCGACACAGCGCAGGGTCACACGCCCAGGCACCTCACCGTACGGACCCTATAACCGAGGTCTGACATTGAACCTTTGCCAAACTGGCGGTGTTGACCGCGAGCTGGACATGCCTGCGCAATGGCGAAGCTCCTGATAGACGGATCTCGACCAAGATCACCCGTGCCCGCCCGGAGCTTCGCGTGCTCGTACACCCATCCTCGGTCGATGTGCCCCATCGCATCCTGCGGCTCCTGACCGGGCGGCTGAAGGCCAGACAGCAGGGGATCGGGACGCGCTGGCGTCTTCTCCCCGCCTCGAGACAGGCCCTGCTCGCCCTGGCTCACCTGCGGTGCGGGCGACGCGGCCAAGCCGTGGTCCTCCTACGCAATCGAGCAGCAGGCCGCCATAGTCGACCGGTGGTACGCCGCCGCCCATGCCTTCATCGCTGGGAAGTTCCAGCACCCCTTTCCCCGATCTCACCCTCAAGACGCCCCCACCCGCTCGACCACTACCTCTACGCTCGTATCCGCGCTGGCATGACATGAAGGACCGCCTTCGTCCCCCAACCTCACCCCGAGCCTCGCACCGCGGCAAGACTCTGATCCAGCTGCACCCGAGCGAGCCGACGAAGGACGAAGAAGAAGCCCGCCAGCGAACCGGTGAGACTTCTTTGGGGTACATCTCAGGTATCCACGATGCATGTACGGACGACAACCGAGGACGAACCCGCTCTGGTCAGCAGGGGCACGAACCGTGGGGCACTCACCGAAGGCTCCCGCCGGGACGGACCGTCCAGAGCATGCAGCATCCGATCACGTTGCTTGTCCGAGAGGCGAGCCAGCAGGGCCACAACCCGGCCTAACTTGATCTTTAACCTTCGACGGTGACGGACTGAGCGAGTAGTTGAGAGACGCGTTGAGGCGAGATATGTAGGACGTGAGCGATGTCCCGGCCGGTCATGCCCTGGCTCTTGAGGGCTGACGCCGTTCGCCGGAGTTCTCTTGCTGCCTGAAGTTGCGCCTTGTAGGCGTCAACCGTCGCCTGGGTTGCAGCCTTGACACGCTGGTTGAGCTCGTCGCCAAGGTCGACCGTGAGCTGGATGCCGTTATCGGCCCCGGGCACGTTGGCGGCTTTCATCAGCGCATATCCGCAATCTGCCGCTTCGCTCAGGCGGCGAACGTAGGCGGGGGCGAGGCCCTCTGCTTCGAGCATCCACCCGCCCTCGGTCCGGTGGGCCACAATCTTAGGCAGATCCATACTCGACGCCTTCCGTTGGGATATGACGGAAAGTCTATCCCCGCTAGATTCATTCGTCTAGAGGGGCTAGATGCAACGAGTGCGGTGTGTGCCTCAACGTCCGGATTACTGACTTGCCCTTTGGTCTGTGCGGCGGGGCCGTGGGGTGGTCGACTTCTTGTTCCGGGACGTGGTGGTGCCCGTCTTGCGAGGGGTGTGGACGTCGTGTCGTGGGGTGGGTCGGATGTTCTTGCGGCCTGGTGGCCTGCCTGGGCCGGGGCGGGAGGGTTTCGGTGCTCTGGCTGGGCAGGCGGCTGTCGGGCGGATGTGCCGAAAGTCGCGGCGGACACGTGCCGGGGTCAGCCTGTCTGAGGAGACGGGCCTCTCCCATGGGCGGCGGCGGTCGGCTGCCAGCGGCCGGGCGAGACGGAGTTGGGTGTAGGTGGCGAGGATCAGCCAGGTCCAGCGGTCAGCTGCCTCGGGGGTGCGGATCTTCGGGCGGGTCCAGCCGAGGGTCTGCTTGAACAGGCGGAAGGTGTGCTCGATGTCGAAGCGCCGCAGATACGCCTGCCAAAGCCGGTCGGTGTCGGCTTCGGTGGCGTCGGTGCCCGACCACCACAGCCAGGCCGGCTTCGGGGTGGCTCCGCTGGGCAGATGCTCGATGTCCAGACGGATCACGGTGCCCTCGACGATGGGGAGGGTGCCGTCGGCCGCGGCCCAGGACGAGCGGTGGGTGAGCTTGGGGTGGAGGCGGTCCCAGGCCCGGGCCAGGGCGGTGCCGTAAAGGCGGGTCGCGGTGACGGTTTCGGTGTCCGGGTTGCCCCAGGTGTCGGGGTGCCCGAAGACGAATTCGCCGCCGTGCCGGGGCGGACGACCCCTGGTGTGAGGGTGCCGCGTCGGGGCCGGCCGGCGCAGGACACGGTCCGAGCGCATCCGGGCCAGCACCTGCACCGGCAGGTCCCGCAGCAGGAAGGCGAGGCGGGGCGCGTCATATCCGGCATCCGCGATGACGAGGACATCAGGGTCGCCCGCCTGCCACTGACCTGCGGTGATCAGCCGCTCGACCAGGTCGCGCAACTGCTGGGCGGTGACATTGGCGGTGTCGTCCCCCGGTGCCAGACGCACCGCGTCCAGCGGTGCGGTCCACGAGCTGCGGCCGGGCTCCAGAGCGCAGATGATCGAGTAGGGCCAGCCGGGAACGGGGATGTGCTGGTCCTTGCCGCGGCCATAGGTGTGACACAGGATCCGCTGCGGTGAGGTGTGGGCGTCCGGCCGTAGCCAGCACGTGACGTCGACGGCCAGGACCAGCCGGCCGTCGGCGGCTCGTGGCAACGTCACCGAGGCCAGGGCTTGTCGCATCCGGTCGGCATCGATGCGGCCCTGGGCGAGGGCGGCGTAGAGACTGCCGTGACCACGGCGGTGTTCGCCCATCAGCGATAGCTCGACCAGCGACCTCACCGGCCCGTCCCCACACAGAACCGCGTCCGCCAGCTCGAACAGAGCGTCCGAACGAGCGGTCAGGCAGGAGTAGAACTCGCCCCGGAAGCGTGACAGTTCCGCCAGCGGCTCTCGCAGGGCATCGTGATGCAGCAGACTCATCCTCACGGCCTTCGTGCTGGACGTGTGTGTTCCTTGGTCGGAGCACATGTTCAGACGAAGGCCGCCTCCATGTACGGCGGATACCGGACCGGGTGATCAAGTACGACGCACCGTTCGACGGCGCATGTTAAAGATCAAGCTAAAGGGTGTTGCAGAAGGCTCAGTTCTGGGCATTTTGCCTGTATGGGTGGGGTGTTGCAGGCTGAGCCGGTGTGGGTGGAGACGTTCACGGGCTTGCGGATGGATCGGTTCGCGAAGCTGGTGAAGGCGGTGCGCGAACGGGGCGGGAACGGGCCCGGTGGTGCCCGTCCGTGGTGTCTGCCGCTGCCGGACCGGGTGCTGCTGGTGGCCGTGTACTACCGCACGAACCTCACCATGCGGCAGCTGGCGCCGCTGTTCGGCATCTCGCCGGCCACGGTGTGCCGGGTCATCCAGCGGCTGCGCCCGCTGCTGGCGCTCGAGCGGGCTCCGCGGCCGGTGGCGGACACCGAACGGTTGTGGATCGTGGACGGCACTTTGATCCCGGTCCGCGACCGGAAGGTCGGCGCCTCGTCCCGCAACTACCGGTTCTCGGCGAACGTGCAGGTCATCATCGATGCCGACACACGCCTGGTCATCGCGGCGGCCCGGCCGGCGCCAGGCAACAAGGCCGACGCACATGTCTGGCGCGAGTCGGACCTGCCCGCCCTGGCGGCGGGCACGACGGTCATCGCGGACGGCGCCTACCTCGGCACCGGCCTGATCGTCCCGCACCGCAAGAGAGCCGGCCGTCCCCTCCTGCGCGGGCAGGAGGAGGACAACGCCGAGCACCGAAGGGTGCGAGCCCGCGTCGAGCACACCTTCGCCCGGATGAAGAACTGGAAGATCCTGCGCGACTGCCGCCAACGAGGCGACGGCCTCCACCACGCCGTCCAGGCCGTCGCCGCCATGCACAACCTCGCCATGACCCGGTGAACCAGCAGGCCAAGCGCTATTCAGGCCTGCTCGAAGCCGACCTTCTGCAACACCCTTTAGGCGTCAAGGACGGCGCGGGGGTCGGGGCAGTGCTCACACGGCCGGACGTAGACGTTCGTCCTGGTGGCCTGGGTGCGGTGGGACCCAGCTGTCGCACCGCACCCAGCCCGCTCAGCTGGGCGTCAGGTAGCCGAGGATGACCATCCCCAGTCCCGCCGCACCCAGGAAAGCCGCGCCGCTGGTCGGCAGGGCGACGCGCTTCGGGGCGCCATACCGCGACACCATGCGCTCCGCGACGAACGCGACGATGACAGCGAGTAGGACGACGACGATGACGGCCAGGAGCTTGTTGATCTGCACCGGGTTCCTCCCCACAAACAGGGGGTCAGACCGATGCCACGGTGGCAGCCCAGCCTGACCACCCTGCCGTTGATGACAGGTGGTCTATCTGGGCGCTGCTGGCCTTCACGCTCAGTACGGCTTGGCTGCTGTGTCATCGCCCGAATACGAACCTGTACCGGTGCCTCAGACTTCAGGAGACCGGTCCCCTTCGAACACCAGCGGGAACCACACGCCCCAACGACCGGTTGGGGCCGAGGTGTTCCCGGTACAACCTCGATCGACGCGTGACCTGCGTCACCGTCAGAAGGTGCGTCGGAACAGCGGTGATGCGGCGGCGAGCTGGGCCATGTGGAGAGCGATGGCGGGGTACTGGGTGGCGTACTCCGCAACATGCGTGGCGATCTCGACCTCAGGTGAGGCGGTTCTGCCGGACGCGTATGGGAGGGTGATGATGACGGCCCGGGAGTGTGTGGAGTAGACCTCGATGATGCCCTCGGCGCTTGGCGTCTGGTTCAGCACTTCGGGGATGAGGAGGTCGGGGTTCTTCTTGAGGTCGCGGGCGAGGTGGTCGGGGAGGGGGGTGCGGAGCCAGACCTCGTTTTCGGGCAGGTCCCAGACCTTCCAGAGGAGTTCGGTCCGGTCATCGTCGTGTTTGAGCAGGGCGGCGGCGGGGCCGGCGTCCCAGGCGTCGAGGGTGGTGATAGTTGTGTGCGGCTTGAGGAGCCACCGGGCGATGTAGTTCACGGGGTGCCTCCTGCCGGTTCGGGTTCAGTAAAGGCGGCGTTGAACGCGTCGCGGTCTTCCTGCGTCCAGGGTACGGCGGCGGCTTTGCGCATGACGGTGACGTGGCCCTCGTCCCGGCTGTGGTAGATGCAGAACTGGGCCTCGCGTAGAGCGCCGGCGGTGGTGTAGCGAGCCCGGTCAGCTCCGTTCGCTCGCCTTCTGCGTACGCGGCGGGCGAGTTCGTCGACGCTGAGGTGGTCAGTCCAGAGGCTCAGGCCCCACCACACGCCGGATCCGGCGTGTGGAGCGTCCTTGAAGTAGATGACGTCGCCGTACTGGCTGAGCTCGGTGTCGTCGCTGACGTCGTCGAGGTCGGTACTGGGAGGCTGCAAGCCCTTGTACATGGCGGCTCCCGATGGTGCGGATGTCTCCACTGTCCGGCTGCGGCTGGCGCAGCGCATCCGGACGACTCCCACCACTCCCCCGCTGCGCAGCGCGGCCAGGCGCGAAGAGCTTCGTGATCGAGATCTTTAACTTTACGGAACAGGCAAGCTACCTCGACCCTCCTGCCGCCTCGGGCTGGGGTCGAAGGGAAAATGCGGGAGCGCGGGGCGGGGTCCCGCATCCTGCGGTGCGTGGTGGGCTGAGGACGACTTGCCTGTTCCGTAAAGTTCGATCACCGGACTTGGGGCGTATCGATAGAGTGCCCGCACCCCGGATACGGGCCGGGAAGCCACCCGCACGGCACCCTAGAAGAGGTCCCCTTGAACGCACTGCGCGACGCGGAAATCACCAGCGATCAGCGGCTCCTTCTCATGCTTTTGGGAAGCTCCTGGCACGAGAAGGGCCAGTGGCCCCTCTGGGGCTACGTGCAGCACTACTTCGACACCAAACGCAGAACCGACGCTGAGGCCCTCCTGCGCGCCCTCCCTCGCATCGGCAACCACACTCCCTTCGGCGCCGGCTACGGCTACACCACCGCCGTCGCCGACCACCGCCCCATAGACGAGAACGACACCATCCGGCTCACCCTCGCCGCCTGCTACGCCATACCCGACATGGCGGGATGGGCAGGCAAGCCCTTCATCCGCGTCCTCAAGCACATGATCGACCTCTGGGACAACAAGCCCGTCACCCCCAGCGACCCCGGCAAGGCATACCTCAGCTCCAAGAAGCTCGCCTCACAACTGGACTTGCGCCCACCATTCGTCACCGCCCTGCCCGACCTGCTGTCCTACGAACCCGCCATCAACACCGGCAACGGCAGCACCACCTCCGCCGGCGAGTGGAAACGCGAGATCACCCGCAGCGTCCTCCAGTACCGCGACGCAGACACCATCCACGACTACCTCGACCTCACCTGCAAAATCGTCGAAACCAACGCGGCCCAGTACGCCAACCTGACCAGCGGTAGATACATCGGCAGAGGAGTCGCTGACAGCAATCTGTACGCGCATCCATCAAACACCCTCGCATACATGTCGTATGAGCACGAACCAGTCAGCGCCAGCCTCCTTGGCCCCGCAGGCTCAGACGCACCCGACAACACAGCAGAAGCCGCCGGAGAAATGCAGATCTGGCGGGCACAAGAGCAACTCGAAATGCTGCGACGCAACGGCGGCACCCTATACGTGCCGCTTACGCAGAACGTCACGAAGGGCACTCAAGCTAGAGGTGATTCAACGCATCTGGCTCTTCCCTGCTGGCAGAAGGGTGCAGCGGTATTGATCGGCGTTTCCGACTACCAGAAATTGCCCCCTGTGCCGTCCATCGCAAACAACATTGATTCCCTTCAAGAGATCATGATCAGCAGCATGGGGATCCCCAGCGAAAACGTCTTCGCAGTGAAGAACCCGGAATCCGATTCAGAAGTGCACGAAGCCATCGATCTGGCGTCCGAGGCCGCCGACCCGACAGGCGGCGCCCTGCTCGTCTACTTCGCCGGGCACGGCTGGACCGACGCCCGCGGGAGGCTTCTGCTTGGTCTTGTCCGATCCTCAAAGGCACGTTCATGGTCCGCACTCAATTTCAACGAGCTACGGAATCAAATCGCCGACAGCCAGATCGGCAAAAGAATCGTGATCCTCGACAGCTGCTACAGCGGCGCCGCACTGGACATCCTCGGGCAACCCGAAGACCTCGCTAGCGCAGCCGCCATAGACGGCACCTACGTCTTGACGTCGGCGAACGCCACTACACCAGCGCTCGCACCCGCCGGCGAGCGTTTCACCACCTTCACCGGACACCTCGTCGACGCGCTGCGCAACGGCATTCCTCAAGGCCCGCCAGTGATCAACGCCGATACGCTGTTCCGCTATATTGAGCGCGTCGCAAAGGCTCGCGGAATTCCCACACCCGGACGCCAGATCGGCGGCGACGGTGACAAAGTAGAAATCATGGCCAATAGATGGGGGTAATAATGACTGAAACCATCGAGATCCGTCAGGCCGACGGAGGGCGACAGCTTGAGGACCTCAAGAGGTTCCTCGTACGCGATCCCAGCACGCGCACGATGGGAAGGTTCCAGCTGAGGAACACCGAACCGGCGGCCGGCACTCTCGGGGACGGTCTCGATGTACTGACCCTCGCGATCTCCGGGACGCTGGCACTTCCTGGATTCGTCCAAGTCATCTCCACCTGGTTCAAATCGCGTGGCGAGGCATCAGCGGCGGTCGAAATCAAGTTGGGTACGGCAAAGATCGCCGTGTCGGGAACGGAGGACCCGGCAGAAATCCGGCGCCTCGCTGACGTCCTGAAAGCGGCCTATCCCCAGGACACGGCATCGTCAGGGGACGGCTCTTGATGCCTCACGCTCGCCGGGCGGCTGAGGGATCCTCGGTGAGCTGACGTACCTCATCCTGGCGGCCAATAGACCTCTGACAGCGGCCCCGGACCTGCACACCCCACTCCGCGCCGCCGTACAGTCGTCACGGACCCCCTGGAGGACGGGCGCCCACGGCCGGTCCCGCGTCCCCACGCGTGCGTGAGACCGGCCCCACTCTCTCACCGATACTCACGGCCGCCGACCGTTCAAAGCACAGCCGCCCGGCGCCGCGAGACTGCGGGCCGGGCGGATAGCTGGCCGCAAGGGGGCTACCACCGCCCACCCCGCCCCGCGCCAGATGCAGTTCCAGCCCAGCCCATTCCTCATCCGAGAGATCACCCCGTCACAACGACCGAAACGATCCACCAGGGGCAGGTCGCGCGACCTATCGGACACAGCGTCGGGACGAGGCTGACCAAGATCCGGGCCATACGCGGACCAGCCGCCTGCAGCTTGGCCGAGTCGTGGCCGTTTCCGCTGGTCAGCGGCCGCGCGAGGCGCGTACCACCAGCAGACGAAGAATCTGCTGGTCAGCTACTCGCCGAAGAAGCTCGGCTTCTTCTAGCGGCACGAAGGAAGGCTCCTGACCTGGGGTTTTCCCCGGGTCAGGCGCCTTCTTGGAGCGCTCGAGCCTTCCCGTGGGGGAGGCATCGAAATACCCCTCTTCTTCCAGTTCATCCCACCCGTATCCCAGTCCTGACCAGCAGTTCCGGGCCATACACGGGCCAGATTGCGGCTCAGCCCCTGGGGCTGCTGTCCTCGCTGCGCCGGCTCCACTCCTGCATCGACTCCTCGATGAGCCGGTTGGAGCACTTGGATGCTCCGGCCGGCCCGGCGCGCGCGTTCGGCGGGATCCACGCCGGAGTGCAGCCAGAACGAGATCCCGGCGTGCCGGAGATCATAGGGCCTCTTGGCGAGGAACGTCGGCTTCTCATGGGGAGCCAGGACCTTCATACGGGCCGCTCCCACGTCTTGCCGTAGGCCGCTGCATCGACGTAGCCGCCGGACGCGTTGCGAAACCCTGGGTCGGGTTCGGCACGCAGGCCGGGTCCACTTCCTCGCTCACTCCAGGAGCCTGCCACTTGACCCTTGCGAGCGGAATCTCCGCGAAGTATCCCTCGTCGACGGCAGTTCCGAGGACCTCGCTGAAGGCCGATCGCTTCCGCAGGGCGGTCTTCGCCGCGGCGGACTCTCCGTCGATCTTCCGGCCGAGCGCGTCCAACGCCCTGCGCACGACGTCTGGTTCCATCAGCTCACTGACGGGAATGCCCATGAATACAGCGCGCGCCGCAGAACCCTCGGCTCCGAGTAGCGCGCTTCGCGCCTCACCAGCGCGGGCGTGATGGTGGCGAGTGCATCAGCGAGGGTACGACGGGTGTTGCCAGGCGTTCGGTCCCATCGCTCATCGATGTAGGCATGAGCCAGGTCGTACCAGGTGGTCCGCTGCCTCATGGCGCGGATCTCGGAGGCCGGCAGACCAGTCTGCTCGTCGAACGCCTCACCGTCGCGCGCAGCCGTCATGAGCTTCGCGCGACGGCTCTCGGCCAGCCCCTTGGTAATGAAGGACTCCGACCGCTCACGACCGTTGACCGTCCATCGGACCTCGAACGGCTTGCGACGCTTCGGCCTCTCCCGCGGCAGCGGAGTTCGCCGTTCGGCAGCTTGATCATTCGAGGAGCTGGTTGCGGGCACGCAGACGGTAAAACGCCGACGGACTCATGCGGATCTCCGCCAGGACCTCAGCGAGTTTCAGCGCAGGGGGACGAGCCATTTCTTCCTTTCAGTCGGGGACAGGAAGTGCTACACAGGTGCAAATCACAAGGAAGCCTCCGGTGATGCAGCCGGGCGGACTGCACGGACATCCCCGCCGGGCACAGCACCGAGCTGGTGGAGACCTTGAACGTCGAGCTGTCCTGCGCGCCAGTGGGTCCCCACACGCTGGTGGCGCCGTCGGTGGCCGACGCGGGCTGGACCACCAGCGCCGAGGACAGGGCCGCGGCGGCGGAGAACACGAACGCGGCGCGTGACGCCGGTGTGATCTGGCGCACCACCGCCGCCCTCTGGGGCGCGGCCTTCTTCCTCCTCTACTCCCCGCTGAGCGTCTCGCGCTGGGGCGCGCCCCCGTGCACGACAAGCCGTCGGGCAGCGCAGTGATCCACCGCCCACGCGCCGAGGGCCCGCGGCTCGGCCGCGGGCCCTCGGTGCGGTGCAGGTACTGAGACGGACGTGCAGTGCTCCGGGTGAGCTCTACGGAACGACCGGCAGCGCCGGGGTCAGCAGCGTCGGGATGCTCCAGCGCTGCGCGACGGAGCCGTTGCAGCTCCACAGCTTGAACTGCGTACCCCACGTACGGTTGGCCTGGTACAGGTCCAGACACCGGCCGGACTGCGGGTTGTAGATGCTGCCGTCGGCGCGGGGCTGCCACTGCTGGCCACCCTCGCCGAGGCACTGCCAGAAGAGCAGGTCCGTGCCCTCGGCCGTGCCGTTTCCGCTCGCCGCCACGCACTGGCCCTTCTGGGTCAGAGTGCCGTTGGCGTTGACGCTGAACTTCTGCGCGTCCGTGCCGTTGCAGGTCCACAGCTGGGGCCTGGTGCCGTTCGACACGATGCCCTCCGGCGCGTCCTGGCACCAGTCGGGGGAGGCCGCGTAGCGGATCGGCAGGTCCTGTGCGGTCGCCTGGGGCGTGTGGTTCTGGTAAACGGCCAGTCCGGCGACCGCGCCCGTGAGCCAGCTGTTCGGCTGGCCCTGGGACTTGTACCGGCCCAGGACCAGTGTGCCGCTCGGTGCCGGGCTGCTCGCCGCGGAGTGGTGGCCGCTGCCGGCGAGCGTGCCGTTCACGTAGAGGCTCATCGCCCCCGTCGTGGCGTTGTACGTCGCGGTGAGCTGGGTCCACACACCCGGCCTGAAGGTGCTGGCCGGATTGACCGTCGTCGTGTAGTCGTAGGGCCAGGTGTCGTCGTCGGCACGGCCGAGACCGAACCGCCAGCTGGCCGCGTCCGCCCAGATCATGAACGCGCTGGCGCGGACGTTGTCCTGACTGACGACCACGCCTCCGACGGTCTGCATCCGGACCCACGTGCTGATGGTGAAGGACTGCCGGGTGTCGACGGGCTTCGCCGGGCCGGTCACCACCGACTTGGTGGGGCCGTCGAAAACGGCGACCTTGCGCGCCCGGCCGTCGACGGTCTCGGTGGCGTACGTGACGCCGGCCGCCGTGGCGTCGTTCGAGACACCGGCCGCGTTCTTGGCGGGGATGCCCCTCGTGTCACCGTCCAGGCGCCATTGCACCGTGGGGGCGTTCGCGTTGCCGCGCACGTGGTACCCGCCCAGGCTGGTGACCGCGATGCCGGTGGAGGTGCCCGCCCAGGCGTGCAGCGTGCCGGCGTTGTCGACCGCCCAGAAGTCGGGCACGTCGTCGCCGGTCACATCGCCCTCGGAGCCGACGCGGGGGTAGTCGGTGCCCTTGACACCGTAGCCGATGCGGGCTGCGGGCTGCTGGGTGACGCCGGTGACCACGAGGTACCCGTCGAGCGCGCGGGCGGCCGTGGTCAGCTTGTACTGGAAGATGTCGCCGCTCGTCCGGTTCCGTACCCACAGGGCGGGAGCGGTGTCGGCGGTGGTGCCGATGTTGACGGCGTTGCCCGGGACCATGAGGTCCTTGTCGTCCCAGGTGCCGGACGCGTCCACCAGAGTGGGCGCGGCCAGGGTCTGGTTGCTCTTGACCGGGTAGAACCACAGGTGACCGGACTCAACGGCCAGCAGGCCGGTGGCGTCGGTCACCTGCCGGCTGGGCGTCCGAGTGGTGCGCGCGGGGCCGGTCGGGGTGATCTGGCTGGAGTACTGCCAGGTCGCCTCGTTGTGGTACCCGCTGCAAGAGCTGGTGTACGCGGGGTCACACTCGGGCTTGTCGAGCGTGCCCTTCGTGCCGAGCGTGAACCGGCCGGGGTCGGACAGGGTGTTGTCGTAGACGAACAACTCCGCGCCGCCGAGGGCGCCCGGAGCGGTCGGCTCCCGGTGGGCGAAGAGGTCGTCGACGTTGCGTCCGGGGTCGAGCGATCCGCGGTGGACGGTCCGGTAGTCCTTCCAGGTGCGGCCCGAGGGCACCTCGGGGGCCTGGAGGGCGCTGGCGGCGGTCCCGCTGGGGATCATGCTGCGCAAGGTGCCGTCAGTGGCTCGGCCATGGGCGACGAGGTTGCCCGCCGTGTCCGGGACGAGGATGTCGGGCCGGGCGTCGCCGCTGGTGTCACCGAACGCGACCTCGCCCTTCTTCCACGGAACGTAGAAGGCGTACGACTGCGTCGGCGAGGAGTTGCCCGCCTCGTCCAGGACCCGTGCGTACACGATGTTGGTGCCCCAGTGCGTGGGCGTCACGCTGATGCTGTTCGCGGTGAGCGGGCTGCCGCAGGTGCGCTGGGCGCCGGAGAGCTGAGGGTCGAATCCCCACTCGACACAGGCCAGTCCGGAGGTGCGCAGGCCGGCGCCCGGGCTCGGGTCGGAGGCCACGATCGGGAGGGTGCCCGTGTCGCCCAGGCCCAGCTTCGAGACCTGGCCGCTGCCGGCCGGCGGGTACTGGGTGGCCGGGTCGGTGAACTGGCCGAACTCCAGCAGGGGCGGGGTGCTGTCGACGGAGAAGTGGCACGAGGCGGTCGACGGCCCGCGCAGCAGTCCGTCGTCGCCGTGGGCCGCCCAGCCGTAGCTGCGGCCGTCCTGCAGGCCGCCGACGGTGTAGGAGGCGTCGGTGCCGGTGGCGACGAAGCCGGACCAGCCCTGGTGGTGGGTCGTGCCGGTGTCGTGGTCCCAGATGTTCACCCACTCGGTGAGCTGGCCCTGGTTGGGGCTGCTGACCTTGGAGACGAAGGCGGTGCTCGACGTGGAGATCCAGCCGAACTGGTCCGCCGGGACGTCACCGCAGGCCTGCGTGTCGCCCGCGACCTCGCGGTGCGGTGCGGGCACGGTCCGGGGGTTCTCCGGGACCCGCGGCGGGAAGTCGTACTCGGAGCTGAGCACCGCGTTGTACGCGAACCGCTTGAAGGCGATCTTGTCTCCGGTGCCCTCCTGGCCGGTGAGGGCGAAGGCGAGCGGGGTGGAGGTGTTCTTGATCCCGTCGCGCAGCGCGTTGGTGACGTTGAAGTCCACCGGGATGTCGCCGTAGCAGTCGCCGCTGTTGCCGTTGCCGCCGACGCTCTGGTTCTGGATCCACTCGCGGATCGTGTGGTTGCTCCACTTGACCGACGAGTTGAAGGCCGCCGCCCGGTACAGGTGCACGGGGTACTTGTTGGTGCACGACCAGTCGGCGGAGATGTACTGGCTCACGCGGAGGTTCGCGTAGTTGATCGTGGCGCCCGCGTAGCCGTTCAGGTCGAACTGCCAGAGGGCGCGTTCGATGCCCTTCTGGGTCTCCCAGCCCTGGTAGCCCACGCCCGGCTTGTCGCGGTCGCTGGATCCGGTGCGGTCGTAGTTGCCCGTGTCGTAGGCCTGCTGCACCCATGCGTGGTGGGTCTTGCCGCGGCCGTCCACGGACCACGACGGGTCCACATAGATCGGGTACGCGGTGTTCGCGCCGTCCAGCAGGTCGGCGCTGGGGGCCAGCGCGATCTGCCCCTCGGCGTGCTTGCCGCCCTCGACCTTCGCCGAGGTGACGGGGATGCGCGCCACGGAGGCGCCGGCGCCGGGGCCGTCCGCGGTGCTCCGCTGCGCGTCGGCGGCGGGGGAGGAGGTGGGGGCGTCGACGTCGGCGAAGCGCGAGCCGCGCCTGCCCGGCTCGCGGGCCTCGCCGCCCGACCACATGAGGGGAGCGGGGGCGCGGAACACGGGCTCCGAACCGCTGGCCGCGGTCAGGCCGCCGTCCTTGTCCTTGCTGAGGGTCAGGCCCTCGGTGGCCGTGGGGAACACCAGGTTCCGGACGGCGGCGTCGGCCGCGGCAGCCGGCGTACGCAGCACCACCACGGTGGTGTAGCCGCCGTACTTGGTGGCACTCACCTGGAGGTCGGTGTCGGGGGCCACGTTCTCGAAGACCGCGTCGTTGCCACGGAGCACGGGCTTGGGCAGGGGGCCGGAGAACGGCGAGGAGACGGAGAGTCTCTTGCCGTCAGGGGTGGTCATCGTGGCGAGCGGGCCGGTTCCGCCGCCGGAGATGACGAGGCCGGAACTCGCGGCCCTGGGGGCGATGCTGCCGTCGGCCCGGACGGCCAGGGTGTCGTCCAGGGCCGTCCAGCGGCCCTTCGCGCCCTTCATCCGCTGCGGGAGCGAATGGATCTCGGTCCGCAGGGTGCCCCGCGGCGTGGCGACCGTCGTGCTGCGCTCGGTCGTCAACTCGGCGACCGGTACGTCTTTTCCAGACTGGATGGCCTGATCCCGGGCCTTCTCGGCGGGAGTCGTCGCCTCCTGCGCGGCCGGCCGGGCGTGCCCGGCGGCCGTCGGCGCCGCCTCGGCGGCGCTCGTCCCGCCCGGTGTCGCGGCCTGGGTCGTGTACGGCGCGGCCAGCAGCAGCACGGCTACGAGCCCCCCGACCACACCTGACGGAGACGGCCTCGTCGAGCCGGCTCTTCGTGCGTTGGACATGCCTGTGCCCACTCCCCCTTGCGGTACGCCTCTGAGCGAGGTGCGCAGAGATCGGGGCACTCTGGCAGGAATTCGTCGGTCACTCCAACGCGGAACCATCGATTCCGTCCCTCTTGGGTCGAGAGATCAACAATTGCGCCAGGGGGTGATACTCGCCACTCGTCTTGCGAATTGGCTGAAGATGACGGCATGTCGTGTTGACTGCTACTTTCCCCCGCTTGAGTCGATGATCATCAGGATCAACGGCAGTCACTTCGGGGGGTATCGAGCGATGCCGCACGCAGGCATGCGCCGCTCTGGGCGGAGACAGTGGAGACGGGTCACCGTTCCCTTGGTCCTCGCCCTGGCCACATCACTTCTGGCGGTCCCGCCGGCCGGCGCGGCCGGGCCGGACTTCGACCGGGTTTGGCAGCCGCCCAAGACGCCACTGCCGCACACCGCTTCCGTGCGGCTCAAGGCCCAGTCCCTTCGTGCGAAGGTGAAGCCGCCCCGCCCGGAACCGGCCCGCAACGCCGTATCCGCACCCGCCGCACCGATCACCCGTCTCGCCGGCACGGCCCGTCCGAGCGCCAAGTCCGCTGTCCGCGCCGGTGCGTTGCCCGTCTGGGTGGCCCCGTCCGGCCGCACCAAGGGCGCGACGCCCCCGGTCACGGTCGTACGCAGTGACGCGAAGGCCGCCCGCGCGGCGGGAGCAGACGGACTCCTCTTCACCCTGACCGCGGACGCCTCCGGTGGCGCCACCGGTACGCGGACGCCCGTCACCGTCGCCTTCGACACGGCGGCTCTCCAGCGGGCCACCGGTGGCCGGTTCGCCTCCCGCGGACGCCTGGTGACCCTGCCGGCTTGCGCCGCGACCACCCCGCACCTGACCTCCTGCCGGGTACGGACCCCCCTCGCCACGCGTTACGACAAGGCGACCGGCAGGCTGACCACGGACGTCACCGTCTCGGCTTTCGGCGCCCCCGCGGCGCCGGCGGGAGCCCGCTCGGCCTTCTCCGCCACTGCAGCGCCCGCACCGCTGCTGCTGGCCGTCGACACCGAGCAGAAGGGCGGCGGCGGCGACTACACGGCCACTTCCCTCAGCCCCTCCTCGGCCTGGGCCTCGGGCAGCTCCTCGGGAGCGCTGACGTACCGCTACCCGATCCAGGTACCGCCCGCGCTCGGCGGCACCGCCCCCGACCTGTCACTGGCCTACGACTCCTCCACCGTGGACGGCCGTACCTCGGCCACCAACGCACAGGCCTCCTGGATCGGTGACGGCTGGGACCTCAACCCCGGCTTCATCGAGCGGACGTACAAGATGTGCGACAACGCCGGCATCGAGAAGTCCGGCGACCTGTGCTGGTCCGGATACAACGCCTCGCTCTCCCTCGGCGTGCACTCCGGACCGCTGGTCCGGGTGGCCACCTCGGGAGCCTCGAGCGACGCCGCGACCGGCGTGTGGCGCCTGAAGAACGACGACGGCACCCGCGTCGAGTTCGGGTCGGGCGCGGCCAACGGGGTGCGCGACGGCGCCTACGCCAAGGTCACCGATCCGGCCGGCACCGTCTACTACTTCGGCATCAACCACCTGCCGGGCGGTGACAAGACGGATCCGGCGACCAACTCGGTCTCCAGCGTTCCCGTCTACTCGCCGAAGAGCGGTGACCCCTGCTACGACTCGGCCAAGGGCAACGCCTCGCAGTGTCTGATGTGGCAGCGGCTCTCCCTCGACCACGTCGTGGACCCGAACGGGAACCTCACCGCCTACACCTGGGCCCCCGAAACCAACTGGTACAACCGTGGCGGCGCCCAGAACAACGGTACCGGCACGCAGACCGCGTACACCCGCGCCACCGCCCTCGCCTCGGTGAAGTACGGCCAGAAGCTCGACGAGCAGGTCGCGGCCAAGGGCACCCTGCAGCCCGCCGCCCGCGTCACCTTCACCACCCTGGAGCGCTGCGAGAACGCCGCGACCTGCGACCCCTCGCAGCGCACCGCGGCCAACAGCGACAACTGGCCCGACGTGCCCGTCGACCAGGAGTGCAAGTCCACCGGCACCTGCACCAAGTACGCGCCGACCTACTTCACCACCAAGCGGCTGGCCTCCGTCCTCACCGAGGTGCGGGTCGGCGGCGTCTGGAAGAGCGTCGACTCCTACCAGCTGAAGCACTCCTTCCCCGACCCCGAGGACACCACCAGCCAGAAAGCCCTCTGGCTCGACTCGGTCCAGCGCACCGGCCTGACGGAGACGCCCAACGTTCCGCTGCCGCCGGTGAAGTTCACCCCGGTGATGCTGAAGAACCGCGTCGACGGCACCGACCTGGTCCCCGCACCGCCGATCATGAACCGGCCGCGCATCCAGCAGATCGCCAACGAGACCGGCGGCGTCCTCAACGTCGACTACAACCTGCCCGCCTGCTCGCGCAGCAACAACGTGATGCCGCCGGCCGAGGACGACAACACCCTGGCCTGCTACCCGGTGCGGTGGCTGCCCCCGGGCTCGGTGGCCGACGCGACCCCGGTCCTCGACTGGTTCCTCCACCACACGGTCAAGTCGCTGACCGAGAACGACACGGCGACCGACGCCCCGCAGAAGGTCACCGCCTACGCGTACGGCCCGGCCGCCTGGCACCGTGACGACAACCAGTACACCGAGGCCGATACCCGCACCTGGGGCGAGTTCCGCGGCTTCGCAACCGTCACCACCACCACCGGCAGCGGCAACGACGGCCCCAAGTCCCAGGTCCGGACCACCTACCGGCAGGGCATGAACGGCGACACCCGCAAGAACGGGACCACTCGCACCGCCAGTTACACCGACGCCCTCGGGCGCACGGTCACCGACCACGACTGGCTCTCCGGCCAGGTGCTCCAGACGGAGACCTTCGACCAGGCCGGCGGCTCCGTGGCCGCGCACTCCGTCACCGGGGTCAGCGGCGAGGTCGAAACGGCGACCCAGTCGCGCGGTACCGGCCTCCCCGACCTGGTCGCCAGGGTTCCCTTCACCACCAGGACCGAGACCGCGAGCCTCAAGAAGACCGACGGCTCGTGGGCGAAGACCATCCGGACCACGGTCATGGACGCGGCGAACGGAAGCCGCCCCGAGACCGAGCTCGACCAGGCCGACGGCACCGAGGACATCTGCACCCGCTCGGTCTACGCCGTCGGCACGGATCCCCGGCGCACCAACCTCGTCTCCGAGTCGGTGAAGGTATCCGGGGCCAACGCCTGCACGGCGCCGGCCACCGCGGCCAACACCATCGAGCGCAAGCGCGTCCTCTTCGACGGCAAGCCCCACGGCCAGGCAGGATCAGCCGGCAACCCGACCGGCACGGAGGTCCTGGAGCAGTACGCGGGCGACGGCACTCCGCAGTTCACCACCACGACCGTCAACACGTACGACACCTACGGTCGTGTCCTGACCGTCACCGACCCGACCCGCAAGGACGCCGAGCACCCGTCCGGCGCGCTGACCCGCACCACGTACAGCCCGGCCACGGGTGAGCTGCCGGCCACCTCGACCTCGTCCGCCCCGGCCCCGGGCCAGGTGTCCACCACCACCTGGGACACGGTCACCACGCTGGACCCGCGCCGCGGCCTGCCGCTGACGGTGACGGACCCCAACGGGAAGACCAAGACCCTCCGTTACGACGCCCTCGGCCGCCTCACCGCGGCGTGGAAGCCCGGCCGGGCCCCGTCGACCGAGGCGAACGCGGACATGACGTTCGAGTACGCACTGTCGCAGGCCGCGGGAGTTCCGACGGCGGTCACCACGTCCGTGCTGAAGAAGGACGGCACCACCCCGGTCTACCTGAAGAGCGTCAACATCCTCGACGGCTTCGGCCGCGACCGGCAGACCCAGGCTTCGCCCGCGAACCCCGCGTACTCGGGCCGCCTGATCACCGACAAGCTGTACGACTCCCAGAGCCGCGTCCGGGTCGCCAACGCGAGCTGGTACAACAGCGCCTCCGGGCCGGTGCGCACCCTCGCCGCCACCGCGGAGTCCGCCATCCCGAACCAGACCAGGACGACGTACGACGGCATGGGCCGCACCGTCGCCGCGGCCACGTGGTCACTCGGTGTCGAGCAGAGCCGTACCACCACCGCCTACCCGGGCGCCGACCGCACGGACACCGTGCCGCCGGCCGGGTCCTGGCCCAGCAGCGTCCACCTCGACGCGCGCGGCCGCACCACGGCCCGCTGGCAGTACCGGACCCCCGCGGTGACCGGCACCGCCGCCGACGCCGTGGTCTCCACGTACACCTACACGCCGGACGGCAAGGCGGCCACGCGCAAGGACGCGGCGGGCAACACCTGGTCCTACGGGTATGACGTCCGGGGGCGGCAGGTGACAGCCACCGAGCCGGACACGGGCACCACCACCCAGGACTACGACACCGCCGGGCGCGTCGTGTCCTCCAGGGACAGCCGGGGCAAGGTCCTGGTCCGCACGTACGACCTGATGGACCGGCAGACCGGCCTTTACGACGGCACGGTGAGCGGCGCCAAGCAGCTCATCGCCTGGACGTACGACACGGTGACCAACGGCAAGACCAAGCCGGCCTCGTCCACCCGCTACGTCGGCGGCACCGGGGGGCAGGCCTACACCAACGCCGTCACCGGCTACGACAACGGCTACCGCGCGACCGGCATGCGCACCAGCATCCCGGGCAGCGAGATCGGCCAGACCGGTACCTTCACCTACACGGCGACCAGCACCTTCGACAAGCTGACCGGTGAGCGCAAGACCGCGCTGCTGCCGGCCGTCGGCGGCCTGCCGGCCGACGACATGAACTACTGGTACAACGACCACGGACAGCTCTACAAGTACGCCGGCGCCACCACGTACGACGTGCAGACGGAGTACGACGCCTTCGGCCGGGCGATCCGCTCGACGGTCAACCCGTTCGAGAAGCAGGTCGTCACCACCGTGGACTACGACCAGGCCACGGGGCGCCTGAAGGGCCAGCTGCTGGACAAGCAGACCTCGGTCACCGGCGCGGTGCAGCAGACCTCGTACACCTACGACAAGTCCGGCCGCATCACCTCGGTCACCAACACGCCGGACAACACCCCGGCCGCGCGCGACCGGGAGTGCTTCACCCTGGACCACCTCGGCCGGATGACGGCGGCCTGGACCGACAAGGGCGGCCTGACCGCTCCCGGCGCGGGACAGACCTCCGACCAGGGCGCCTGCGCCAACACCACCCCGTCGGCAGCCACGGTCGGCGGCGGCAACCCGTACTGGCACGAGTTCTCGTACGACGTGACGGGCAACCGCACGGCGTTCACCAGCAAGGACCTGACCGGGGACACCACCAAGGACGTCACCACCACGCAGGCCTACCCGGCCGCCGGCACCGTCAACAACGGTGCGGGCGCGGGCGGTCCGCACGCGCTGACCTCCAGCACCACCAAGACCGGCAGCACGGCCAACAAGTCGGGCAGCAACCGCTACGACGGCTCCGGCAACCCGGTGGACCAGTACACGTCGAAGACCGGCACCACCGGCATGACGTGGACCCCGGACAACCGGATGGACACGCTCACGCAGGCGATCGCCATCACCGGCGTCGGCGGCAAGTGCCTCGACGTCCAGGGCGCCAGCTCGGCGAACGGGCAGCCGATCCAGATCTACACCTGCAACTCGGGCGGCGGTCAGCGGTACTCGCTCACCGGCGACGTGCTCAAGGTGTTCAACAAGTGCGTGACCGCGATGGGTACCACGGCCGGCTCCGTGATCCAGAACCAGCCCTGTGACGGCTCCGCCGCGCAGACCTGGAACCGGCGCGCCGACGGCACGCTCCACAACCCGGCGTCGGGGCGCTGCATCGGGGTTCCCGGTGACGTCGCCACCAACAGCGTGGACGTGCTCCTCGCCGACTGCGGGACCCCGGTCCCGGCCGGCCAGAAGTGGACGGCGACGGACCGTACGACCTCGTACGTGTACGACGCGAACGGGAGCCCCATCGTCCGCCGCAGCCCCGGGAAGACCACGGTCACCCTCGGCGAGGACGAGCTGACCTACGACACGGTCGCCAAGACCCTGACCGGCACCCGGTACTACCCGATCCCGGGCGGTCTCACCATGGTCCGCGTGGGCACCGGCGGCCTGACCATCCAGCAGGCCGACCACCACGGCTCGGGCGTCCTGACCATCGACGCGAACACCCTCGCGGTCACCCGCCGGACGATGGACACCTTCGGCAACCCGCGCGGCAGTCAGCCGGCGGCGGGCGTCTGGGGAGGCCAGAAGGGCTTCGTCGGCGGGACCAAGGACGACAACACCGGCCTGACGTACGTCGGCGCCCGCCAGTACGACCCGGTGGCGGGCCGGTTCCTCAACCCAGACCCGATCATCGACCCGAACGACCCGCAGCAGTGGAACGGCTACGCGTACAGCGGCAGCAACCCGGTGAACTGGACCGACAAGAGCGGCCTCTTCTGCGACGGCTGCAGCGCCAACAAGGACAACTCGGCGTGGGACCCGTCCCACGGTCCGGGCTGTGCGGGCGGCACCTGCTACTACCCCGGCACCAGCCAGCCCTGGTACAGCTCTCTCACGCGCACGCGCGATGGTGGCGACCCGAAGCCCAGCAGGAACACGACCAGCTGGGACAGCCTGACCAAGGAGGACCGCGACTATGCGGCGAGGGCGCAGCTCCTCGCCATCAACTGGAACGTGATGCCGTGGCTCCCGAACTTCTCCTCGCTGCTGCACCACTACACGCACGGGTGGGGCGAGGACTACATCCTGGCTCCCGACGACGTGGACGACCTGGTCATGGACGTCACGGAAGGTCCGCTGAAGAACTACCTCAGGGAGAGGGCCGCATCCGCGGAGCGGAACTCCAAGCCCGGTGAGACCGTGTCCTTCGACTCCGGCTGGATCGGCGTCACCGCGGGCACGGACCACCCGGACTGGATGCTGGCCTTCCGCAGCTTCCAGTACCGGGCGAGCGGGACGGTGGAGGACGGCCAGGTCAGCTACCGGCTCCAGATCTACAAGAACTGGAACTTCGACCACGGCGAGAACCTCTCGGGGCAGGACTGGCTGAAGCCGCTGGGCGACGACTTCGGCAAGTACGCCCGCCTACACGAGGTGGGTCTTGCACAGGAGTTCGACGTCTGGGGAACCGGAAGGCAGCAGACCATCTCCTTCCGAGACCCCAACTGACCCGACCGGACTCCGTACCGGCAACGTCATCGCCACAGGAAGACCCCGACCGCGACTGCGGTCGGGGTCTTCCCCGTACCCGGGGCCCGTCCTCACCGGCACCCGGCGCAGCATGACCGGCGGCGGGCGTACCTGCTGGGCGCGCTGGCGGCGGCCGTCGTGGCCGCCCTGGCCGCCATGCCCCTGGTGGGTACAGGAATCCAGATCCACCGGCGACGACGCAGGCCGCACCCGCGCGACCGGTTCCCACCCACCAGCCCGTCACCCCTTCCCCTCCCGCACCCACCACGGCTGCCCCGTCCAGCCTCGGTCCCACCCTCACGCGCCGGCCCGCCCCCACCCCCACCCTCCTCAACCGCCAGGCCGTCGAGCGCGACTTCCTGCGAGATCCCCCCGGGGCATGGACCAGCTCAGCGTGGAAGCGAAGATCACCCGAAGGGACCCCGAGACAGGGGAGCTCGCCGACGACGTCCTCAACCAATGGATCATCGAGCGGACCGCGACCAGCAGTACTGCGTATGCCGCTGGCTGAACGAGGAATGACCCGGCCACCCAGGTCCGCGAACCGGCCACGGCCGGCGCAACTTCATCTGCAGCCGGGCCGCCGGCGGCGCGCAGACGAGCGAGCCAGCGCCGGGCCGCCGGGGGCGGCGCACCCGCAAGCCGCCGACGACCTCACCCAGGACGTCTTCGTACGAGCCCTCCCCGCACTCCCCCGGTTCGAGGGCCGCTCCTCCGCCCGGCCCCGGCTGCTGTCCATCGCCCGCCGCACGGTCGTGGACAGCATCCGCCGCTCCGCCGCACGGCCGCGCCTGTCAGACCGCCACGACTGGCAGACCGCCGCCGAACAGGAACAGCCCCAGAGACTCCCCGGATTCGAGGACGGCATCGCCCTCGCCGAACTCCTGTCGACGATCCCGGCGGACCGCCGCGAGGCCTTCATCCTCACCCAGTTGCTGGGTCTCCCCTATGTCGAGGCCGCCGAAGCCGTCGGATGTCCCATCGGCACGGTGCGCTCCCGCGTCGCCCGCGCCCGCTCATCACTCATGGCACTCCTCACGGACACCGAGAAGTCCGTAGTCGAACGCGACCGTCCCGTACCGCAGCAGCGCCGTGCCACTACCCCGACAGAGCCCGACCTGCGGGCCGTGGCACTGCTCGCGTAGATCGCGGGCCCCCGGATGCGGGCGGGGCCCGGTGCCCCGCCCCTTCCACCCGCTCGGGGGCGCCGGGCGGCTTCGGGGCGACGCCAAAGGCCCGACGGGCCACGGGCCCGTCCCCCAATGACCAAGATCCGGACCAGTTCCGGACCAACCCCCGCCCGAGAGCCCTACGAAGCGCCGTTTTGCCAGGTCAGCATGGGTGCATTCGGTGCACCACCAGCAGACGAAGAATCTGCTGGTCAGCTACTCGCCGAAGAAACTCGGCTTCTTCTAGAGACCCGAAAAGGGGCGCCTGACCTGGGCTTTCGCCCGTCAGGCGCCTCTCGTTCGCCTTGCCGAGGGAGGGGTCTTGTGCGTACCGAAACTCCGCACGGGGAGTGCCCCTGGAGGTCGCGGCCGAGTTGCCCGACCACTACCGGCCCTGCCCGCGCACGTCCGGCACGTGCTGTGCGGCCGGTCGTGTCACGTCGGCCACGGCAGCGGCAGGAAGTGGCCGAGCCGGCGCCCGGCTTGTCGCCGATGCGGACGTGCCCGTCGCCCTGGGAGCAGGACGCGACGAACAGGGCGGGGCGGAGGAACCGTGCGGACCCGGGGGGTGGGCCCGCACGGCATGACGAGACATGGAGAGGGGAAGCGCGCATATCCGGTTCCACTCCGCACCACCTGTGACGGTGATCCACGTCTCACCTCAGGTGCCCGCCGTGGCGGGCACGCGTCCGGGCTCAGGCCACGCCGTCCTCCCACCACCACGACTGCGAGCCGTACGCGTACTCGACCCGGGAGTCCACGTGCTGCCACGACACCGTGTACGTCTCCAGACCCGAGTATCCGCAGGTCTCGGCCTTCTGGTAGATGCTCTTCGTGGACAGCCCGGAGATGGCGACGTCCGCGGCGATGCCGTACAGGTGCATGGAGTTCGAGGCGCCGCCCACCGAGGAGTTGTGGGAGATGCTGCGGAAGCCGGAGTTGATCGTGACGGCCCGGTCGCCGCACTTCTTGCGCAGCGCCTCCAGCTTGTACATGTTGCGGCGCACGTTCTCCTTCACGGTCGCCGCGCCCACCTTGCCGCCCGAGAAGCCTGAGCCGTCCTTGCTCTGGAACTCGGAGAACTCGAAGTGCGCGGTCGAGCCGTCGGAGCTCTCCAGCGCGTTGAGGCGGCTGAAGGTCTGGGGCCCTGCCACTCCGTCGGCGGAGAGCCCGTACGCCGCCTGGAAGCGGCGCAGCGCCGCGCCGGTACCGGGGCCGAACTGGCCGTCGACGGTGACGTACGTCTGCTGGGCCGAGCTCGCCGCCCAGCCCGCGATCCGGATCTGGAGCTCCGTGACGGCCGCGCCGCTCGCACCCTGGGCGAGCTGCGAGGGCCAGCCGTACGCGGCGGCCGGGGAAGCCAGGACCAGACCGCCGCCGACGGCCAGACCGGTGGCCGCAGCCGCGCCGGCGCCGAAGCGCAGCAGTGAACGGCGGGACAGGTCGGATGCCGATGCCATGGTGAACTCCTCGTTTTCTAGTACCAGTTGTGGGACTGCCAGAAGGACCACGCCGCGCACGGAGTGCTGTAGCGGGACTTGATGTAGTCGAGTCCCCACTCGATCTGGGTGGCCGGGTTGGTCTGCCAGTCGGGGCCCGCCGCAGCCATCTTGTCGCCGGGCAGGGACTGCGGGATGCCGTAGGCGCCGGACGAGGGGTTCGTCGCGTACACCTTCCACGTGCTCTCGCGGATCCACAGGTTGTCGAGGCAGCCGAACTGGCCGCTCACAGACCAGCCGTGCTCGGTGATCTTCCACTGTGCGGTGATCTTCACGGTACGGGCCACCCGCATCGCGTTCATGGTCGCGGGCCCCGCGACACCGTCGGCGGACAGGCCGTTCGCCTGCTGCCAGGACGTCACCTTGGACTTGGTGCCGTCGCCGTACGCGCCGTCGGCCGTGGCGCCGGCCTTGCGCTGCACCTCCTTCACCTTGTTGTGCAGGGCGAGTTCGGTGCGGCTGCCGTAGTCGCCGTCCTCGGCGAGCCCGTTGTCCTGCTGGAAGGAGCGGACCGCGGCGGTCGTCTGCGCGCCGTAGACGCCGTCGATCCCGCCGGTCGGCAGATAGCCGATGCCCGCGAGGTTGCGCTGGATCCAGGTGGTGGAGTCCAGGGCGTGCGCGGGGGCGGAGGGCACCAGCACGGCGAGCAGGGCGGCGGCCAGCACGAGCGCCGCCTGGGCGAGCGGCAGGCGGCGCCGGAGGTCCGGCGTTCGGGTGGATATCACTCGGAGTCCTTGTCTTCGCGGTGGATCGGGGAGCGGCCGAAGTCATGGTGCTGCCGGGGCGGTTGCTTCGGAGCCTCCCGCGAGCGATACGGGACGGGACCGGGACGCGCGGGACGCCGGGGGCGTGCGGGACGGGACGGGGCGGGACGACTCGTGTCACGCGGCTACCTGTGGCGCAGATCACTCGCGCGGGCCCTGGAGGTCTGTGAGACCGCCGTGTCGCGGGTGTCCCGGTGTGACAAAGTCCTGCCGCAGGTAGCGGCAAGTTGTTCATCAACTCCCTTGCCTACAAGGGGGGTTCAACACGGGGGAGAGACTGCGAATGACTGCTGTCGAGAAGCAGGCCCGGGACGAGCGGCGTCGGCGGGACGCCGAGCTCAGCGCCGTCCGCGAACGGGTCCTGGCGGGGATGCGCCGGATCAAGGAGGAGTTCGGTCTGAGCTACGGCCGGCTCGCCGAGAAGACGCACTACAGCCGCTCGTCCTGGGAGCGCTACCTCAACGGGAAACAGTGGCCGAGCCGCGCCGCGATCCAGCAGCTCGCGGACGTGGTCGGGCAGGACCCCACGCCCCTGATCGCCCTCTGGGAACACGCCGAGAGGCTGGCCCGCAGAAGCAGACGCGAGGGAGCCGTGCCAGAGGTGCAGGGGGAACCGGAGCCGGAGCGGCGAGGGCCAGTCGAGCGAGAGGGGACGGACGGCCTGGGCCCGAAGGGCCTGGGCGAGGGGCAGGACGAGGGCCGGGGCGCGACGACGCCGGGGCCGGAGGAGCCGGCGGGCCGGGGGAAGCCCGTACGGGACGGGGAACCCGTACGGGAGAGGGAACCCGTACGGGAGAGGGAACCCGTACGGGAGGAGCGGCACGCGCCGGGTGTCGCGCCGGATCCGGACCGCGTCGCCGGGCCCGGGCCCCGCCCCGCCGGACGGGTGCGGCCGCTCGTCCACATGGCGATCGGCGCGGTCGTGGGTGCGCTGATCGTGATCGCCGTCCTCGGAGTGAAGTCCGCTCCGGACGGCGCGCGGGCGGACGCGGGTAAGCCGACGGCGAGCGGCGAGAGTTCGGCGGTGACGGCCCAGGGCGCTGCCGAGCGCACACCCGGCGCCGAGTCCGACCACCCCCTGCCCGGCTGCTCCGGGGAGTCCTGCCTCGGGCGCGAACCGCAGACGATGAACTGCCAGTGGGACGCGAAGACCGTCCGGCTCCTCTACCTGCGCGGGCTGCGGATCCAGCTCCGGCACAGCGCCGCCTGCCAGGCGGTCTGGGGGCGGCTGGAGAACGGGGCGATCGGCGACGGTGTGATCATCACCGACAAGGGCAGCCGGACGGAGGAGTCCACCATCCGGGTGGACCGCGACACCTATACGCGGATGCTGTCGGTCGCCGAGTACCCCCTGTCGACCATCTCCATCTGCGGAGTGATCCCGAAGGTCAAGGAGCAGGAGTGCGACCCCTCGCAGGACGCCCCGCAGCCCTGAGGCGGCGACGCCCGGCGGGATCCCGGGGCGTCCCGAGAAGCCGACGCGCCCAAGTCTGAGAAGCGGGACTCCCTGATGGGACAGGGGGGTTGCTCATAGCATTCGGCCGCCGCTCCGCGTTGTGCGGGGCGGCTGCCGAAACACATGGGGAGAGACGATGAGCGACCTGTCGATGCCGCGTCCGCGACGGCGCGCGCTGCTGTCCGGGGCCTTCGCCCTCGGTGCCGGAGCGGTCCTGGGGACCGCACTGCCGGGGGCCGCGCGCGCCGCCGCGGGGGCCGCGCTCGCCGGACCGGTGATCTCCGGGTGCGTGGCCTGGGGCGCCCGCGGGCCGAGCACCCCGGTGAAGCTGCTGGCCACCGGGCCCCAGAAGATCATCGTCCATCACACCGCGACCCCGAACAGCACCGACTACTCGCAGGCGCACGCCTTCGCGCTGTCCCGGTCGATCCAGGCCGACCACATGGACGCGCGGGGCTGGATCGACTCGGGCCAGCACTTCACGATCAGCCGCGGCGGCTGGATCACCGAGGGCCGGCACTCCAGCGTCGCCGCGCTGGCCGCCGGTACCCAGCAGGTCGAGTCGGCGCACTGCACCGGCCAGAACACCGTCGCCGTCGGCATCGAGAACGAGGGCACGTACACGTCGGTGGACCCTCGGTCGGCGCAGTACGCGAAGCTGGTGGACCTCTGCGCGTACATCTGCTCCCAGTACGGGCTGCGCGCCTACCAGATCTTCGGGCACCGGGACTTCAACAACACCGAGTGCCCCGGCGACCGGCTGTACGCGCTGCTGCCGCAGCTCAGGGCCGACGTCGCCGCCCGGATCGGCGGCAGCCCGGCGTGGGGCGGCTGGCCGGTGGCGCGGCTCGGTGACTCGGGCGAGCGCGTCAGGTCGCTGCAGTACCTGCTCAACTCGCGGGGCGCCACGGTCGTGGCCGATGGCTCCTTCGGGCCGGCGACCGAGAGCGCGGTGCGGGCCTTCCAGACGACCAACCGGGCCGGGGTCGACGGCGTGGCCGGAAACCAGACCTGGCACCAGCTCGCCAACCCGCTCGCGCGTGGAGCGCAGGGCGACGGGGTGAAGGCGCTCCAGGGCCAGCTCAACGCGCGCGGTCAGACGCTGGTCGTCGACGGCAGCTTCGGCTCGGGCACCGAGGCGGGGGTGCGGGCGTTCCAGACCTCGGCGAGCCTGCCGGCCGACGGCGTGGCGGACGCCCGCACCTGGAGCCGGCTGCTGGCCTGAGTGGCCGGTATCCCGGTGCGGGAGAGGGGTGAGGCGGGAGACCGCCTCACCCTCTCCCGCACCCCGGGCGCCTGGCCTCGCGCTGCCCGTCCCTCCCCGTCCCTTCCCTGGTCCCGTCCCGTCCCCGCGCGTCCCCTCCCGGACGTCCCGGTGGGCGCGCGTCCCGGGAGTGTCCCGAGTGGGCGACGGGACCTACGCATTCGCCGGTCGGCATGGTCAGGATTCCGCTGGGCCGAAAACGGCGGCGGCCGGAACAGGCCCTCGCGCACCACCGATCCCCACCACCCATCCGACCACAGGAGTCACGACATGCGTCGCATCCGCAGCACCACCCTCACCGCAGGTGCCCTCGCCCTCGCCGGTGTCGCCGCCACCTGCGTGGCGCTCGCCCCGGCGGCGTCCGCGTCGGCCCAGGCGTGCACGGTCACCACCCTCACCACCGGTGAGTACGAGTCGCAGGGAACCATCGCCACCAAGGCCTCCAGTGGCTGCGGTGACCTGAACCTGACCTACTCGTACAACTCCGGCAGCCGCACCTACGACCACTACGCCGGCCGTTACAAGAAGTCGTCCGGCTGGGTGACCGGATCGAAGCGGTACGTCCAGGCGTCCGACGGCTACCACAGCGTCAACGACTCGACCTACTGGCTCATCACCGGCCTCTCCGCCGGCACCCAGTTCAGCGTCTCCAGCCTGCTCGACGGCGGCGACACGGTCAAGATCACCCACTGACCCGCTCCCCGGCGGATCGGCAGTACGCCGCGGGGCCACCAGCATGACGGCCCCGCGGCGCCCGGACAACCGAGAGGCACGAGACGCTGTGAAGAAGAGGCCGATCACCGCGGCG
Organism: Streptomyces zaomyceticus; assembly: GCF_014656215.1. Classification (GTDB taxonomy): domain Bacteria; phylum Actinomycetota; class Actinomycetes; order Streptomycetales; family Streptomycetaceae; genus Streptomyces; species Streptomyces zaomyceticus. The sequence goes on from NZ_BNBZ01000036.1 coordinate 75,232, forward strand.
GTCCTGGGCGCCGTCGTCGCGGCGGCCGCCCTGACGGGCTGCGGGGGCGCCGCGCCCGGCCTCTCCGCGGCGTCCCTCCCCACGGCGTCGGGCCCCGTACGGCCGCCGACGGTGGCGCGGGGCCTGCCGGCGGAGCGGGACCTGACGGCGATGGTGCTGCCCGCGACCGGTACGGACAGCCGGCTGACCCAGGGGCTCGACGGCTTCGCCCAACTGGTGGGCCACGCCCGGCTCCAGGAGTGCGCGGAGGGGGCGGGCGTGCGGCCCGCCGAGGTGCCGCCCCCCGCGTACATCGGTTGGTCCGACCTGCCCGACCTGGGCTTCATCGGGCGGCACGGCCTCACGATGAGCGTGCCCGCCCTGCCGTCGGCCTCCCCGAGCGGCCGGGCGGCGGGCCGGACGGACCGGGCCGCGCAGCAGCGCTGCGAGACCGAGGGCCGCGCCGCGGCCAAGGAGTTCAAGGACCTGTACTCGCCGCTCCAGTCGCTGTGGTGGCCGGAGGTCTCGGCGGTCCGGGACGACCCGCGGGCCCGCGAGGCCCTGCGGACCCTGCCCGGCTGCCTCACGCGGTACGGCGTCGAGGTCGAGGACGAGGACGGCTTCTTCGCCCTCGTCGACCGCACCGTCCAGGGTATCGAGGACGGGGCGGAGGCCGCCCGCGCCGACCGGGGCCTCGGGGCGGCCTACGCCGCCTGCATGGCCCCGGTGGAAGCGGTCCGGGAACCCCTGCGCACCGCCCGCCGCACCGCCTTCGAGGCGGCGCACCACGACGAACTCCGCGCGCTGGAACGCGGCCTGCTGCCGCGCATCCGGGAACTGGAGCACCGGCACGGCCTGACCTTCGGGCACCCGGTCCCCTGAGCAACGACACGAGGACGTCCACGGGAACGCGCCGGGCTCACCCCGCGCACGTGACCCGCGCCTTGCCCCCGTCCCCGCACCCCGCACCCCGCACCCCGCACCCATAACCCACAACCCACAACCCATCGCAACCAAGCCCGACATGATTCGACACGAGAGGGATCGCACCATGCTCCGATCGTCCGGTCTGCGCAAGCAGAGCGCCCGGATCGCCCTGTTCCTCGCCCTGACCACGGCCCTGCTCGTCCAGACGGGCACCCCGGCCCAGGCGTTCGCGGGAGCGGCGTACCACCTGCAGAGCTCGGGCAACCGAGGCAGCGACGTCGTCGCCCTCCAGTACCTGCTGGGCGCGCACGGCCAGTCCGTGGCCGCCGACGGGGTCTTCGGCTCCGGCACGGCGACCGCTGTCAAGGCCTTCCAGAGCTCCCAGGGCCTGACGGCGGACGGCGTCGTCGGCCCGAACACCTGGGGCAGGCTCGTCGCCACGGTGCGCCAGGGCGACAACGGATCGGCCGTGAAGGCCGTGCAGTACCTGCTCAACGCCAAGCGTTCGGCGGGCCTGACGGTCGACGGCGACTTCGGCCCGGCGACCGCCACCGCGGTGAAGACCTTCCAGAGCCACGCGGGCCTGTCCGCCGACGGAGTCGTCGGCCCCGACACCTGGCGCAACCTGGTCTGGCACTACGAACTGGTGAACTTCACCAACATCTGCGACCAGAACCCGGACGGCAACGCGACCGCGAACTGGGCCACCGCCGCGGCCGTCGGCCAGCTGGAGGCCGCAGCCGCGTCGTTCGCCTCGACCGGCCAGGGCAAGGTGCCGATGGGCGACGCGGGCTTCGAACACGGCGGCGACATCCCGGGCCACGCCAGCCACGAGGTCGGGCTCGACATCGACATCTGGCCGATCCGCACCGATTCCGCGCAGTGCTCGGCGGGCCGGATCACCTGGCAGTCCGGCACCTACGACCGGGCGGCGACCCGCCAGCTCGTGCAGGCGATCCGCGCGGCGGCCCCCGGGCACATCGAGGTCATCTACTTCAACGACCCGACGCTGATCTCCGAGGGCCTGACCACGCAGTACCCGAACCACGACAACCACCTGCACGTCCGCTACCGCTGACGCGGGCCGGCGCAACACGCGAAGGAGAGACATGCGCAGACGCTTCCCGGCGCTGGTCGCCGCGGTCATCGCCGCGATGGTGGCCGTCCTGCTCGGGCCGAACACCGCCTCGGCCGCCACCTGGCCCGTCATCGCCAACGGCGACAGCGGGGCCCAGGTGACGACGATCCAGCACCTGCTCAACCACCGCGGGTACGCGACCGCTGCCGACGGCCAGTTCGGTCCCACGACCGAGGCGAAGGTCTCGGCGTTCCAGAGCGCCAACGGGCTCACGGCCGACGGCTCGGTGGGCCCGCTGACCTGGCCCAAGCTGGTCGCCACGGTACAGGGCGGCAGCACCGGCAACGCCGCCAGAGCGGCCCAGACCCAGCTGAACCGGTACGGGTACGGCCTCGTCGTCGACGGTGACTTCGGCACCGCGTCGACCAACGCCGCCAAGGACTTCCAGTCCAAGCACGGCCTGACGGCGGACGGGATCGTGGGCCCGAACACCTGGAACGCCCTGGTCGGCGCTTCCGGCAGCGGCGGGGGCGGCACCAGCCGCGCCCAGCTCGCGGCGTCGATCGACGCCAACTCCCGTATCTCCCTGCTCACCTACCACGTGAGCGGGGTCGTCGACGCCGACTCCACGGCCCAGGCGAACATCACCGACACGAAGAACGGCACCACCGCCGAGACCAGCAACTACAGCGACGTCGGCGAGCGCGAGGTCTGGCTCTCCACGGCCATGCTCAACGGCATGCTGAAGCTGGCCACGGAGCGGGGCTACACCTTCCTGGTCACCGAGATCGCCGGCGGCGACCACTCGTCGAACTCGAACCACTACAAGGGCATCGCGTTCGACGCGGACAACATGTCCGTCAGCAACGCCACCTTCGTCAGCGCCTGCCGCGCGTACGGCGCGACGGAAGCCCTCGACGAGGGCAACCACGTCCACTGCGCCTGGCAGTAGCCCGAAAGGCAGGAGAAGCGGCCGACGCCCACCCCGGGCGTCAGA
>NZ_BNBZ01000037.1 GCF_014656215.1 Streptomyces zaomyceticus
GGGCTCATAACCCAGAGGTCGCAGGTTCAAATCCTGTCCCCGCTACTCAGTAGCAACGAAGGCCCGGATCCATTCACTGGATCCGGGCCTTCGTCGTGTGCGGGTGCGTCAGGTGTCGAGCGCCGTGCTCATGGCGCCGTGCTCATGAAGAAGCCCCCGCCGGAGCGGGGGCTTCACAAAGGTGTCCGAGGCGAATCAGGCGGTGCCGGCGCAGCTCGGGCAGATGCCCCGGTACGTGACCTCGACGTTCGAGATCGTGAAGCCGAAGCGCTCGGTGTCCGGCAGGTCCGCCAGCGGGTCGCCGCCCGGGTGGACGTCACGGATCGCGCCGCAGCGGCCGCAGACCAGGTGCTGGTGCGGCCGGTGGGCGTTGGGGTCGTAACGCTTGGCGCGGCCGTCGGTGGCGACCTCGAGGACCTCGCCGAGGGTCACCATCTCGCCCAGCGTGTTGTAGACGGTCGCCCGCGAGATCTCGGGGAGTCGCGTCACGGCACGGGCGTGGACCTCGTCGGCGGTCAGATGGACGTGATCACCGTCGAGGACTTCGGCCACGACGCGCCGCTGCGCGGTCATCCGCCAGCCGCGTCCGCGCAGTCGTTCCAACAGGTCACTCATGGGCGAAGCCTAACAGCCGGGGCCGGCTTCCCCGAACGGGTGTGACTTTGGAAGTTCACTTGACTTAGACAATGTCTATTGTAGGGTCGATCATGGCAGCGCAGGACAGGACGCAGGAGGCACACGTGACGCAGGGACCGCTCACCACGGAGGCCGGCGCGCCGGTCGCCGACAACCAGAACAGCGAGACGGCGGGCGTCGGCGGTCCGGTCCTCGTGCAGGACCAGCTCCTCCTGGAGAAGCTCGCCCACTTCAACCGTGAGCGCATTCCGGAGCGCGTGGTCCACGCGCGCGGCGCGGGCGCCTACGGCACCTTCACGCTCACCCGCGACGTCTCGCGGTGGACGCGCGCGGCCTTCCTCTCCGAGGTCGGCAAGGAGACCGAGACCTTCCTTCGCTTCTCCACCGTCGCGGGCAACCTCGGCGCGGCCGACGCGGTACGCGACCCGCGCGGCTGGGCGCTGAAGTTCTACACCGAGGAGGGCAACTACGACCTCGTCGGCAACAACACCCCGGTGTTCTTCATCAAGGACGCCATCAAGTTCCCCGACTTCATCCACACCCAGAAGCGCGACCCGTACTCGGGCTCGCAGGAGGCGGACAACGTCTGGGACTTCTGGGGCCTCTCCCCGGAGTCGACCCACCAGGTCACCTGGCTCTTCGGCGACCGCGGCATCCCCGCCTCGTACCGCCACATGAACGGCTACGGCTCGCACACGTTCCAGTGGAACAACGAGGCCGGCGAGGTCTTCTGGGTCAAGTACCACTTCAAGACCGACCAGGGCATCAAGAACCTCACCCAGGACGAGGCCAACCGGCTCGCCGGCGAGGACCCCGACTCGCACCAGCGCGACCTCCGCGAGGCCATCGAGCGCGGCGACTTCCCGACCTGGACCGTGCAGGTCCAGATCATGCCCGCGGCCGACGCCGCGACCTACCGCTTCAACCCGTTCGACCTCACCAAGGTGTGGCCGCACGAGGACTACCCGCCGATCGAGATCGGCAGGCTGGAGCTCAACCGCAACCCGGAGAACATCTTCGCCGAGGTCGAGCAGTCGATCTTCAGCCCGGCGCACTTCGTGCCCGGCATCGGTCCGTCCCCGGACAAGATGCTCCAGGGCCGGCTCTTCGCCTACGGCGACGCCCACCGCTACCGCGTCGGCATCAACGCCGACCACCTGCCGGTGAACCGCCCGCACGCCACCGAGGCGCGCACCCACTCCCGTGACGGCCACCTCTACGACGGCCGCCACAAGGGCGCGAAGAACTACGAACCGAACTCCTTCGGCGGCCCGTTCCAGACGGACCGGCCGCTGTGGCAGTCCGTCCCGGTCTCCGGCGGGACGGGTGACCACGCCGCCCCGGTCCATGCCGAGGACGACGACTTCGTGCAGGCGGGCACCCTCTACCGCCTGATGTCGGAGGGCGAGAAGAGCCGTCTGGTCGGGAACCTGGCGGGCTTCATCGCCAAGGTCTCGCGGGACGACATCGCCGAGCGGGCGATCGACAACTTCCGCCAGGCGGACGGTGACTTCGGCAAGCGGCTGGAGGCCGCGGTCCAGGCCCTGCGCGGCTGAGGGCGCTTGCCGTAGAGAGGGCGGGCCGGATTCCCTTCGGGGAGTCCGGCCCGCTTTCGCGTGTCCGCGCGCGAACGGGGTCCGTTCAGCTCGCGACGCTGTGCAGGGGGCTCCAGCAGCGGATGATGTCGCGCACCGAGACGACGCCGACGGGACCCCGGTCGTCCAGGACGATGAGGTGCCGGAAGCCGCCGTGCGTCATGGCCTCGGCGGCCTCCTCCAGGGTCCAGGTGGGGGCGGCGAAGACGACGTCGTGGGTGGTGTGGGCGTCGGCGGTCTCGTGGTCGGGGTCCTGGTCGCGCGCGAGCGACGTGAGGATGTCCCGTTCGGTGAGGATGCCGAGTCCGGCGTCCCCGTCCAGGACGACGGCCGCGCCGACGCGGCGCGCCGCCATCAGCCGGGCGGCCTGTCGGAGGGTGTGGGCGGGGCCGATGGTGAGGACCACGGTGCTCATGGCATCACGGACGAGCATGGGCGGAGCCACCTCCTTGGCGAAACGTTCCCGCCTTCAACGAGAACGAGTTCACAAGTTCACAAGTGGGGGGACTCTCAGAGTGACACCGGGGGAGGGGCCCGACAAGGGGGCGCGCGAGGCGCCCCCGGGGGGTGCGGGCGGCGCTCGACGGGAGGCGGTCGACCGACGAACGGCCGGTGGCGGTCGAGCGGGGAACGGTCAGTCCTGCGCGGGTTCCTGGTTCAGATAGCTCAGCAGCTCGCCGTGGAGCAGACCGTTCGACGCCGCCGCGTTGCCGCTGTGCGGACCGTGCCGCCCGTCCAGACCCGTGTACGTGCCGCCCGCCTCCTGCACCACGATCGCCACCGCCGCCATGTCCCACAGCGACAGCTCCGGCTCGGCGCAGATGTCCACGGAGCCCTCCGCGACCATCATGTACGGCCAGAAGTCGCCGTACGCCCGGGTCCGCCAGCACGCGCGCGTGAGATCGAGGAAACCGTCGAGGCGACCCTGCTCCTCCCAGCCGCTCAGCGAGGAGTACGCGAACGAGGCGTCCTCAAGGGAGGCCACCTTGGAGACCCCGATCCGGCTCGCGGAGGCCAGACTGCGCCCGGTGTACGCGCCGAGGCCCTTCGCCGCCCACCAGCGCCGGCCGAGCGCGGGGGCCGACACCACGCCCACCACCGGCTGGAAGCCGGTCTCGCCGGCCTCCATCAGCGCGATCAGGGTCGCCCAGACCGGCACCCCGCGCACATAGTTCTTCGTGCCGTCGATCGGGTCGATCACCCAGCGGCGCGGGCCCGAGCCCTCCACGCCGTACTCCTCGCCCAGGATCGCGTCCCGCGGCCTGGCGCGCTGGAGCTGTCCCCGGATCAGCTCCTCGGCGGCCTTGTCGGCCTCGCTCACCGGAGTCATGTCCGGCTTCGTCTCGACCTTGAGGTCGAGCGCCTGGAACCGGTCCATGGTGGCCGCGTCGGCGGCATCGGCGAGGACATGGGCGAGACGCAGATCATCGTGGTAATCGGCCATGGTCGGCACTCTATCTCCGTGTGATCCCTGTCCGGAGAACCGTCCACCGGCGCCCTTGACAGTGCCCCGACGCCTGCCGACGCTGAGCACGAAAACGATTCCCCGGTCCGGGAGGCGCCGATGCCGACTGCCCGCGAGGCCCTGCTCGACGCCGCGCTCGCCGCGCTCGCGTACCGGCCCTGGCCCGCCGTGCGGATGGCCGATCTCGCCGGGGCCGCCCGGGTCTCCCGGCAGACCCTCTACAACGAGTTCGGCAGCAAGGAGGGGCTCGCCCGCGCCCTCGTGCGGTGGGAGGCCGACGCCTATCTCGAGGGCGTCCGGCGGCTGCTGGCCGATCCGGCCCCGCCGGAGCGGAACCTCGTCGTCGTCGCGGAGTGGATCGTGACCCGGGCCGCCGCCCGGCCCGTGCTGCGGGCCCTGCTCACCGGAGCCTGGGACGAGCGGCTGCCGGCGCCCCGGCCGGCCAGGCCGGGAGCGCGCCCCGCGGCCGTGCCCGCCCAGCGCAGCGGCGACGAGGGACCGCCCGCGCCGGGCGAACTCGTGGCGGCCACCGTGGCCTGCGCGGGCGAGGGGTGGGCGACCGGATGCGAGCTCGTCGTCCGGCTGGCCCTCAGTCATGTCGTGGCGCCCCCGGTCCCCTCCATGGAGGGGTGGCGGGCGGGCGGTCAGTGCGCGGAGCCGGAGAGCTGGAGCCCGATGACCCCGGCGATGACCAGACTGATCGAGACGATCTTGAGCGTGGAGACCACGTCGCCCAGGAAGACCATCCCGTAGATCGCCGTCCCGGCCGCCCCGATCCCGGTCCACACCGCGTACGCCGGACCCACGTCGAGCTTCCGCAGGGCGAGGGTGAGAAGGCCGAAGCTGCCCAGGGCGAAGGCGGCGAACGCGACGGTCGGCCACAGCCGGGTGAAACCGTGCGAGAGCTTGAGGCAGACCGCGAAGCCGGTCTCGAGAAAGCCGGCCACCACCACCAGCAGCCACGCCATCGTCAGTGCCTCCCACGCCGTCGGTGACTGCTTCGTCTCACTTGGTGCGATTATGCACTTACCGGTCGTGGTCGTCCGTAAACGCGGACGGCTCAGTCGCCCTCGCGTCGCTCCCGGGTCGAGAGCAGTCGGCGCAGCGAGACCAGCCGCGCCGGATCGGCGTGACCCTCCGCCACCCACGCGTCGAGCGCGCAGTCCTGCTCGTCGTGGCTGCACGCGCGCGGGCAGTTCTCCGTGCCCGGGACGAGCTCGGGGAAGGCCAGGATCACCCGGGACGGGTCGACGTGGTGCAGGCCGAAGGAGCGCACGCCCGGGGTGTCGATGACCCAGCCGCCCTCCTTGTCGTTCAGCGGCAGGGCGAGCGCCGAGGTCGTGGTGTGCCGGCCGCGGCCCGTGACCGCGTTGACGACACCCGTGGTGCGCCGGCGGTCCGCCGGGACGAGGGCGTTCACCAGCGTCGTCTTGCCGACACCGGAGTGCCCGACGAACGCCGTGGTCCGCCCCTTCAGGTGCTCGTGGACCCGCTCGGCCGCGACCCCGTCGACGAACTCGTCGCGGGTGGTCACCACATACGGCACGCCCAGCGCGCCGTACATCTCCAGGAGCGTGTCCGGCGGTGCCAGGTCCGACTTGGTCAGGACGAGCAGCGGGGTGAGCCCGCCGTCGTACGCGGCGACCAGACATCGGTCGATCAGCCGGGGGCGCGGTTCGGGGTCGGCGAGCGCGGTCACGATCGCCAGCTGATCGGCGTTGGCGACGACCACCCGCTCGTACGGGTCGTCGTCGTCGGCCGTGCGCCGCAGCACCGAGCTCCGCTCGCCGATCCGCACGATCCGGGCCAGGGTGTCCCGCTCGCCGGACAGGTCACCGACGATCGAGACCCGGTCACCGACCACGGCGGCCTTGCGGCCCAGCTCGCGCGCCTTCATCGCCGTGACGATCCGGTCGTCGACCAGACAGGTGAGCCGCCCGCGGTCGACGGTGAGGACCATGCCCTCGACGGCGTCCTCGTGCTTGGGCCGGATGGTGGTCCGGGGACGGGTGCCCTTGCGGTTGGGCCGCTGGCGGATGTCGTCCTCGTCGGTGTGCTTGCCGTAACGCCGCATGGTTCAGGCCCCGAGCATTTCGGTCCACATCGTCGGGAAGTCGGGCAAGGTCTTCGCCGTCGTCGCCACGTCCTCGATCTCCACGCCCTCGACCGCGAGGCCGATGATCGCGCCCGCCGTCGCCATGCGGTGGTCGTGGTACGTGTGGAAGACGCCGCCGTGCAGCGGGCGCGGGCGGATGTGGAGACCGTCCTCGGTCTCGGTCACGTCGCCGCCCAGCTCGTTGATCTCCTTGGTGAGCGCCGCCAGCCGGTCCGTCTCGTGCAGCCGCAGATGGGCGACGCCGCGCAGGGTCGACGGGGAGTCGGCGAGCGCCGCGACCGCCGCGATGCCGGGAGTGAGCTCGCCGACCTCGCCGAGGTCCACGTCGATGCCGTGGATCCGGCCGGTACCGGTGAACGTCAGACCGGCCTCGGTCAGCTCGCAGGATCCACCCATCTCGGTGAAGATCTCCCGCAGCGCGTCACCCGGCTGGGTGGTGCGCGCCGGCCAGTCCGGGACCGTCACCCGGCCGCCGGTCACCAGGGCGGCCGCCAGGAACGGCTGTGCGTTCGACAGGTCGGGCTCGACGACCAGGTCCCGGCCGCGCAGCGCGGAGGGGGTCACCCGCCACACGTTCGGGGCGCCGCCGTGCTCCGGCTCGTCGACCTGGGCGCCGACCGCGCGCAGCATGTCGACCGTCATCCGGATGTGCGGCAGAGAGGGCAGCCGCGAGCCCACGTGCCGTACCTCGACGCCCTGGTTGAAGCGGGGCGCGGAGAGCAGCAGGGCGCTCACGAACTGGGATGACGAGGAGGCGTCGATCTCGACGGTGCCGCCGTCCAGACCACCGGCGCCGTGGACCGTCATGGGCAGCGCGCCCCGGCTCTCGTCGTCGATGCGGGCGCCGAGTACGCGCAGCGCGTCGATCACGCCGTGCAGCGGCCGCTCGTGGGAACGGGGGTCGCCGTCGAAGCGCACCGGGCCGTCGGCGAGCGCCGCGACCGGGGGCAGGAAGCGCATGACCGTACCGGCGTTGCCGACGTCGACGGTCGCGGGGCCGCGCAGCGGGGAGGGAAGGATCCGCCAGGCCTCGCCGGAGCCGTCGGGGCCCACGCCCTCCTCGATCTTGACGCCGAGGGTACGGAGCGCCTCGGCCATCAGGAGGGTGTCGCGGGAGCGCAGCGGGCGGCGCAGCCAGCCGGGCTCGGAGGCCAGCGCGGCGAGGACCAGGGCGCGGTTGGTGACCGACTTCGATCCGGGCACGGTGACGGTCGCGTCGACGGCGCCGCGGGCGTACGGGGCGGGCCAGAGGTCGGTGGGCGGGTCGATGTGCGCGGAAGCAGCTGCGGTCATGGAACTCACTGTACGGGGGAGTCAGAAGCCCAGGAGCCAGCGGCCGCCGCCGATCAGGGCGCAGATCGCGACCGCGTGGAAGAAGAAGAGCCATACCCCGGCGGGCACATGGGTGAGCCGCGCCAGCTGGTCGGCGTCCGAGTCGGGGGCGCCGCCGTGGCGCCGTTTCGCCTGGAGTTCGAAGGCCGGGCGGACCCCGCCGAGCAGCAGGAACCAGACCGCCGCGCAGGCGAAGGTCGACTGGACCTCGGGACCGCCCAGCAAGGAGACGAGGAGGAACGCCGCGCTCGTGAGGACGACCGTGAGGATCCCGTACGCGTTGCGGACCATCACGAGCAGTGCGAGGAGCAGGACGGTGGCGATCCACAGGAGCAGGGTGACCCGGTGGGTGCCGAGCAGGGCGGCGCCGCCGAGGCCGAGCAGCGGGGCCGCGGGGTAGCCGGCGGCCAGGGTGAGGACCACGCCGAGGCCGGTCGGGCGGCCCCGGCTCACGGTCAGTCCACTGGTGTCCGAGTGGAGCCGGATCGCCTCGAGGCGACGGCCGGTGGCGAGGGCGACGAGCCCGTGCCCGCCCTCGTGGGCGATGGTGATCGCGTTGCGGGCCGGCAGCCAGAGCGCGCGGAAGACGACCAGGCTCAGCGCGCACCCGCCGGTGAGGTAGACGATCCACTCGTCCGGAGGAGGCTGGGTGCCGAGGATCTCTGTCATTTCTCGGACGGCTCCTCGGTCGGGTTCGGGATCGTGGCAGTGTGGCACGTATGTGCGGACGGTATGCAGCGAGTCGGCGGCCCGAGGACCTCGTCGGCCTTTTCGGGGTGGAGAAGTGGGAGCCGGAGGAGACTCTGGCCCCGGACTGGAACGTGGCCCCCACCAAAGAGGTCTGGGCCGTTCTGGAGCGTCCTCTGAAAGACGCAGAATCGCGGCGTCCGGTTCGCCAGCTGCGCGCGTTGAAGTGGGGCCTGGTGCCGTCCTGGGCGAAGTCGCCGGAGGGCGCCGCCCGGATGATCAACGCGCGCGCGGAGACCGTGGACGAGAAGCCCTCCTTCAAGCGGGCCTTCGCCGCCCGCCGGTGCATCCTGCCCGCCGACGGCTACTACGAGTGGGTGACGGGGTCGGGGGAGCGGGACCTGGAGGTCGAGGGGAAGAAGAAGCGGCCCCGGAAGCAGCCGTACTTCGTGACCCCGGCCGACGGTTCCGTCTTCGCGATGGCCGGTCTCTACGAGTTCTGGCGGGACCGGACCCGGCCCGACGCCGACCCCTCCGCGTGGTGGGTCACCTGCTCGGTGATCACCACCGAGGCGGAGACCGGTCCGCTGGGCGTGGCCCCCGAGGAGGGCCCGCACTCGCTCGCCGACATCCACCCCCGGATGCCGCTGATGCTCACGGAGGACCGCTGGGACGCCTGGCTCGACCCGGCGCGCACCCACCCGGAGGAGCTGCGCGGGCTGCTCGCCCCGCCGCCCGGGGGACTCATGCGGGCCTACCCGGTGGCGACCGCGGTCAGCAACGTCCGCAACAACGGACCGGAACTTCTGACGGAGCTGGAGGGCCCGGAGGAGGGCACGCTCTTCTGAGCCCCGTCCGCCGCGCCCGTGGGGGCAGGATGGGGGCGTGACCGACGTGACACAGTACGAGACCGTTTCGACCGACGCCGGTGAGGCCCGGATCACCTGGTACGAGGGGACGCGGCCGTGGGCCGTGCTCGCCCTCGGCCACGGCGCGGGCGGCGGCGTCGAGGCCCGCGACCTCCAGGCCCTGGCCGGCGCCCTGCCCGCACGGGGCGTGACCGTCGCCCTCGTCGAGCAGCCCTGGCGGGTCGCGGGCAAGAAGGTCGCGCCCGCCCCGAAGACCCTCGACACCGGCTGGCGCGGCCTCTGGCCGGCCCTCGCGCGGCCCGGCCTCCCGGTGATCGCGGGCGGCCGCAGCGCCGGCGCCCGGGTCGCCTGCCGGACCGGGCGCGAGCTCGGCGCGCTCGCCGTCCTCGCGCTGAGCTTCCCGCTGCACCCGCCGGGCAGGCCGGAGAAGTCCCGCGCCGAGGAACTCCTCGGCACCGGGCTGCCGACACTCGTCGTCCAGGGCGGCAACGACCCCTTCGGACGCCCCGAGGAGTACCCGGAAGGCTCCTACGGCCTCGTCGGGATCCCGTACGGGGACCACGGCTTCGCCCTGCCCAAGCGCGCCCCCCTCGGCCAGGACGAGGCCATGGAACTGCTCGTCGAGGGTGTCGCCGAGTGGATCTCCTCGCTGCCTCGCGGCACCGGCTGACGAACCGGGAATGCCGAGCCGGGGAGCACTGTTGTTCCGGGCGTCGGTGTGAGAGCAAAGAAGAGGGAGTCCGTCGCATGGGTTCGACCATCTGCCCGGAGCGCGCGCAGGCCGCTGACCTCGACTGGACAGTGCTGCCCGCTCCCAAGGGTGCCCAGATTCGGGCGGCGGGCGGAGCGGTTCCTCGTCTATCCTCCGAAACGAGCGGGTCCGCCCTCGGGCTCGCCGCCGCGCTGGAGGAGGTGGGTCCGGTCACTGGGACCGACACAGGGACCGACGACGGCCCCGAGGAGACGACCGAGGAGCGCAACGCGCGCTTCGAGCGGGACGCCCTCGGCTTCCTCGACCAGATGTACTCGGCCGCGCTGCGCATGACGCGCAACCCCGCGGACGCGGAGGACCTCGTGCAGGAGACGTACGCCAAGGCGTACGGATCCTTCCACCAGTTCCGCGAGGGTACGAATCTCAAGGCCTGGCTGTACCGCATCCTCACCAACACCTTCATCAACTCGTACCGCAAGAAGCAGCGTGAGCCCCAGCGCAGCGCCGCCGAGGAGATCGAGGACTGGCAGCTCGCCCGCGCCGAGTCGCACATGTCGACCGGGCTGCGCTCAGCCGAGTCGCAGGCCCTCGACCACCTTCCCGACTCCGACGTGAAGGAGGCCCTCCAGGCCATCCCCGAGGAGTTCCGCATCGCGGTCTATCTCGCGGATGTCGAGGGCTTTGCGTACAAGGAGATCGCGGACATCATGGGGACACCCATCGGTACGGTGATGTCCCGACTGCACCGGGGCCGCCGCCAGCTGCGCGGCATGCTCGAGGACTACGCCCGCGACCGCGGGCTGGTACCCGCGGGCGCCGGAGAGTCGTCGAACGATCTGAAAGGCTCGGGCTCATGAGCTGCGGAGAGCCGCACGAGACGGATTGCTCAGAGGTCCTGGATCATCTCTACGAGTTCCTCGACAAAGAGATGCCCGACAGCGACTGCACCAAGTTCGAGGTGCACTTCGAGGAGTGCTCCCCGTGCCTGGAGAAGTACGGACTCGAGCAGGCGGTGAAGAAGCTCGTCAAGCGCTGCTGCGGCAGCGACGACGTCCCCACCGATCTGCGGTCCAAGGTCATGGGCCGGATCGACCTGATCCGCTCGGGACACCCGGTGCCCGAGCAGGAGATCGCGCCGATAGTGCCGGCGACACCGGCTCCCCAGGAGTGACACCCGCCCCGTAGCGGGAGAGAAGGCCGTCGCGACACGCCCGCGGCGGCCTCCTTCGTATATCAGCTTGTATCACCCGATGGTGCGAATCGGCGCCACCCCGCCGTCCCGGGCCGTCCGACTCGCTAGCGTGACGGACGTGATGGGCGTCAAGGTGATTCCGCGCGCGGCCCGCGTCTACATCGGCTGCGCCCTGCTCGGCGCCGGGGCCTGCGCCCTGCCCGCGCTGCGCCCCGGCGCGGCCACCCCCTGGAGCACCGTCGCGCTGCTCGCCGCCCTGTACGCGCTCTGCGAGCTGCCCGCCCGCTGCCGCGTCCTGGGCCGCGCGTTCGGCGGCTCCGTCCCCATGGGCACCGGCTCCTTCTTCCCCGTCCTCCTCGCCGCCGCCCTCCTCCTGCCGCCCGCCGCCGCCGCGCTCACCGCCCTGCCCGGCAGCCTCCTCGCCCGCGTCGACGAACCCCCGGCCGCGCCCCGCCGCGCCTGGCGGGCCGCGGCCACCGTCCGCGCCGTCTGGGCGGCCGCCCGGACCGCCGACGCCCTGAGCTGCGCCACCGCCCTCGGACACGGCCCCGACGCCCCCGACTTCCCGTACGCGCTGCTGCCCGCGGGCGCCGCCGCGCTCACCTTATGCCTGGTCCTGACCGCCCTCGACGGCGGCATCCGGGCGACCGCCGACGGGCTGCCGCCGCGGACCGCCTGGCGCGGGCTCCTCGGCCGGGCACTCGCCCCGCACGCCGTGCACGGGCTCGCCGGACTGATGATGGCCGTGCTCTGGCGCAGCTCGTACGGGCCGGTCTCGGCGCTCTTCGTCCTGCTTCCGATGTACATCTCCTGCTGGGTCTTCGCCCAGTACCACCGAGAGCGGGCCGCCCACCAGGCCACCATCCGCGCCCTCGTCCAGGCCGTCGACATCAAGGACCGCTACACCCGCGGCCACAGCGAACGGGTCGGGCACGCCTCCGTCCTGATCGCCCGTGAGCTCGGCATGGCGGAGGAACGGCTCGACGTCGTACGGTTCGCCGGCATCCTGCACGACGTCGGCAAGCTGGGCGTGCCCACCCGGGTGCTCCGCAAGGACGGGCCGCTCACCCCTGAGGAACGCCGGGTCATCGAACTGCACCCCGAGTACGGGCACGAGATGGTCCGGGGCATCGGCTTCCTGGGGGAGGCGCGGGGCGCGATCCTCCACCACCACGAACGCATGGACGGCAGCGGCTACCCGTACGGGCTGCGGGGCGAGGAGATCCCCGAGTTCGCGCGCGTGGTCGCCGTCGCCGACTCCTTCGACGCCATGACCTCCACCCGCTCCTACAGCAGGGCCCGACCGGTGCCGACGGCCGTCGCCGAGCTGGAGCGGTGCGCCGGCAGCCAGTTCGACCCCCGGATGGTCGCCGCACTCGTCCGGGCCCTGGACCGGCACGGATGGCGGCCGGCGGTGACCGCCGACGAGTCCGCGCCGTCCGTCCTTCCCGCCTCCCCCGCCTCGACCGCCTCCCCCGCCTCGACCGCCCCGTCCGTCCCGCCCGGCGGACACGTGCCCACGCCGCGCGAGGCGAAGGCGCCCACGCCGCGCGAGGCGGCCGCGCCCCCGGCGCGAGCGGCCGACGCGCCCGTCGAAGATCCGGACGTACGGTCCAGGGAGCGCGCGTGAGGCCCGGCGCCCGCACCGTCGGCGCCGTGCACGGGGCCGCGCTGCTGCTGGGCCTCGCCGGTGTCGGCTCCACCCTCTGGTACGGCGTCGACGAACCAGGCAACGCCCTCGCCTTCGGCACCCTCATGGTCCTCGGCGAGTTCGCCCGCTGGGGCGCCGCACCCGACGAACGCGAGCCCGCCCCGCTCGCCGCCGCCGGGGCCCTCGCCTATGCCCTGCTCGGGGCGAGCGCCGGGACCGCCACCACCCACGGCGTCCTCCAGATCGTCGCCGTCGTCGTCGCCGCCGGCCTCGCCGGGATCGTCCCCCACCTCGCCCGCGGCCGGGAGCCCGGCCTCGGGCATCTCGCCCGCCGTGTCCTCACCGTCGGCTTCGCCGCGCTCTGCTTCCAGCCCCTCTACAACTCGGGGGCCGTCGTCCAGCACCTCGGCCAGGGCCCGCCGTACGCCCTCTTCCTCGTCCTGCTGCTCGTCCTGACCGCCCTGTGCGACGCGGTGCTCGCCGCCCTCGTGCTCCGGGCCCGCACCGGATTCCCGTACGGCCCCCTCCTCCGGGACGAACTGCGCGCCCTCCTCGGCATCGGCTCGGCCGTCTGCGCCACCGGCACCGTCATGGCGCTCGGTGTGGCCGCGGCGGGGCTGTGGGCGCTGCCCGTCCTCGCCGTTCCGCTCCTCCTCACCCAGGTCTCCTTCCGGCGCTACGCCGCTGTGCGCACGGTCAACCGGCAGACCATCGCCTCCCTCGCCCGGGCCACCGAGATCGCCGGCTGCACCCCGCCCGGGCACGCCCACCGGGTCGCCGCCCTCAGCGCCGCCGTCGGGCGGGAGCTGGGTCTCCCCGGGGCCGAGCTGACCGTCCTGGAGCACGCGGCGCTCATGCACGACATCGGACAGCTCTCCCTCGTCGACCCGGTCGCGGGCGGCGCCACCGCCCTCCTGCCGGCCGAGGAGCAGCGCCGGATCGCGCTCCTGGGCGGCGAGGTCGTCCGCAGGACCGGCGTCCCCGAGGCCGTCGCCGTCGTCGTCGAGCGCCAGGCCGACCCGTACCGGGAGCAGCCGACGGCCGCCCGGATCGTCCGCGCGGTGAACGCCTACGACGACCTCGCGGGAGGCGAGGGCGCGGGTGCCGCCCTCGACGCCCTGGAGCGGCTCCGGCTGGGCACCGCCCGCGACTATCACCCGGATGTCGTCGAATGCCTGGCCAGAGTCCTGGCGCGGGGCGGAGCGGCTGGGGTGACCTCCGTCGCCTCTGGGTAACCCATGGGTAATGAGCGCGCGTCCGACCGGGCATGGTTGGATGCGAACAAGAGGGTGAAGCGACCGGCAGGCGGGAATCGTGAAGATCTTCGGGAAGGTACGGCATCGGCCCTCCGCCTCATGGCGGCAGGCCACCGACCGCGCGTTCACGCTGATCGGCGACGGCCGGTACGAGGACGCGGGCGCACTTCTGACGCGCGCGGCCGATCTCGAGCCATGGCTCTCGGAGTCCTGGTTCAACCTGGCGCTGCTGCACAAGTTCCGGCACGACTGGGAGCAGGCGCGGGCCGCCGGGCTGCGCGCGGTCGCGCTGCTCGACAAGGAGACCGGGGCCCCCGACTGGTGGAACGTGGGGATCGCGGCCACCGCGCTCCAGGACTGGCCGCTGGCCCGCCGTGCCTGGCAGGCCTATGGACTGAAGGTGCCCGGCGCAGCCGCCGGCACCGGTGAGCCCGCCGGCATGGAGCTCGGCAGTGCCGCCGTCCGGCTGTCGCCGGAGGGCGAGGCCGAGGTCGTGTGGGGCCGCCGGCTCGACCCGGCCCGGATCGAGGTCCTCTCCGTCCCGCTGCCGTCCTCGGGGCGCCGCTGGGGCGAGGTCGTCCTCCACGACGGTGTGCCGAACGGCGAGCGGACCACCACCGCGGGCCCCTCCTACCCCGTCTTCGACGAGATCGAGCTGTGGGCTCCCTCGCCGGTCCCCACCTGGGTGGTGCTCCTGGAGGCCGCCACGGAGGCCGACCGCGACGCCTTGGAGCAGCTGGCCGCGGAGGCCGGTTTCGCCGCGGAGGACTGGTCGTCCTCCGTGCGGCTGCTCTGTCGTGCCTGCTCCGAGTCGACCATGCCGAGCGCCGAGGGCGAGGGCGAGCACTCCGACCCGCACGACCACAGCGAGCCGGGCCATCCCGGGCCGCTCGGCCACCGCTCGCCGGGCGAGCTGTGGGTGCCGGAGCGGGAGTGCGGCATCGCGGCCCCCGCGGGTCTGGTGCGCGGGCTCCTCGACGGCTGGGTGGCGGACAGCCCGGACAGCCGTGAGTGGCGTGATCTCGAAGAGGTCTGCTGAGCGTTCCCGCCGGGGCCCGTAGGCTGTCCTCCGACGGAATCGGGTTTTCAGGAAGGCGCGGCCGGACATGGCGCAGCAGGAGACGGACGACCAGACGATCAACGACGGCTTCGTCGTGGACACGGAGGACTGCGAGGCGCGTGAGCTCGCCCACCGTGAGCGCGGCACGGCCCGCCCGATCACGGTGGTCGGCAACCCGGTGCTCCACAAGGAGTGCAAGGACGTCACCGAGTTCGACGCCGAGCTCGCGCAGCTGATCGACGACATGTTCGCCAGCCAGAAGGCCGCCGAGGGCGTGGGCCTGGCCGCGAACCAGATCGGTGTGGACCGCAAGGTCTTCGTCTACGACTGCCCCGACGACGAGGGCGTCCGGCACACCGGCGTCGTGATCAACCCGGTCCTCCAGGAGATCCCGGCCGAGCTGCGCGTCCTGGACGAGTCCAACGAGGGCTGCCTCTCCGTCCCGACCGCCTACGCCGAGCTGGCCCGCCCCGACTACGCGGAGGTCCACGGCCAGGACGCCCAGGGCAACCCGATCAAGGTGCGCGGCACGGGCTACTTCGCCCGCTGCCTCCAGCACGAGACGGACCACCTGTACGGCTACCTGTACATCGACCGCCTCTCCAAGCGGGACCGCAAGGACGCCCTGCGCCAGATGGAAGAGGGCACCCCGCGCTACGAGACGGTGCCGAACGCCTGATCGCCGTGGACATGGGCCGGGCCCCGCTCCTTCACGAAGGAGCGGGGCCCGGCTTTTTCACGACACTTCACGTCACCGCCCGGGCGGACGATCTTGTTCCCCGCCCCGGTCCTCGGAGGCTCAGAAGTCCTCGTCGAGGTCCACCGAACCCTCGACCGCCACCTGGTAGGCGGACGGCCGGCGCTCGAAGAAGTTCGTGAGCTCCTGGACACCCTGGAGCTCCATGAACGCGAACGGGTTCTCGGAGCCGTACACCGGGGCGAAGCCCAGACGCTGGAGACGCTGGTCGGCGACGCACTGGAGGTACTCGCGCATCGACTCGGTGTTCATGCCCGGCAGGCCGTCGCCGCACAGGTCACGGCCGAACTGCAGCTCCGCCTCGACGGCCTCCCGCAGCATGTCCGTGACCTGCTGCTGAAGCGCGTCGTCGAAGAGCTCGGGCTCCTCCTTGCGGACGGTGTCCACGACCTCGAAGGCGAAGTTCATGTGCATCGTCTCGTCACGGAACACCCAGTTGGTGCCGGTGGCCAGGCCGTGCAGCAGACCGCGCGACCGGAACCAGTACACGTACGCGAAGGCGCCGTAGAAGAAGAGGCCCTCGATGCACGCGGCGAAGCAGATCAGGTTCAGCAGGAAGCGGCGCCGGTCGGCGGCCGTCTCCAGGCGGTCGATCTTCTCGACCGAGTCCATCCACTTGAAGCAGAACTGCGCCTTCTCGCGGATGGAGGGGATCTCCTCGACCGCGTCGAACGCGGCGGCGCGGTCGTCCGGGTCGGGCAGATAGGTGTCGAGCAGCGTCAGATAGAACTGGACGTGCACGGCCTCCTCGAACAGCTGGCGCGACAGGTACAGGCGCGCCTCCGGGGAGTTGATGTGCTTGTAGAGCGTCAGCACCAGGTTGTTCGAGACGATCGAGTCGCCCGTCGCGAAGAACGCGACCAGACGGCCGATCATGTGCTGCTCCGCCGGAGTCAGCTTGGCGAGGTCGGCGACGTCCGAGTGGAGGTCGACCTCCTCCACCGTCCAGGTGTTCTTGATCGCGTCCCGGTAGCGCTCGTAGAAGTCCGGGTAGCGCATCGGACGGAGGGTCAGCTCGAAGCCCGGGTCGAGGAGGTTCTTCTTCTCGTTGGTGCTCATTACTGGCAGGCCTCGCAGGACTCGGGGTTCTCAAGGGAGCAGGCGAGGGCGTCCGCGTCGGGCGTCGCCTGCTGGACGGGGATGGTGGCCGCGGCCGTCGACGCCTGGGCGGCGCGGGCGATCCGGGTCGCCGGGCGGGAGCGCAGGTAGTACGTCGTCTTCAGACCCTGCTTCCAGGCGTACGCGTACATCGACGACAGCTTGCCGATCGTCGGCGTCTCCAGGAACAGGTTCAGCGACTGCGACTGGTCCAGGAACGGCGTCCGGGCGGCGGCCATGTCGATCAGGCCGCGCTGCGGGATCTCCCACGCCGTGCGGTACAGCTCGCGCACCTCGGCGGGGACCCAGGTGAAGCCGGCCACCGAGCCGTTGGCGTCGCGCAGCGCCTCACGGGTCTGCGCGTCCCACACGCCGAGCTTCTTCAGCTCGTCGACCAGGTAGGAGTTGACCTGGAGGAACTCGCCGGACAGCGTCTCGCGCTTGAAGAGGTTCGAGACCTGCGGCTCGATGCACTCGTAGACACCGGCGATCGAGGCGATCGTGGCGGTGGGCGCGATGGCGAGGAGCAGCGAGTTGCGCATGCCGACGGCGGCGATCCGCTCGCGCAGCGCGGCCCAGCGCTCCGGCCAGTTGAGCTCCACGTCGTAGTGGTCCGGGTGCAGCACACCGCGGGCCGCGCGGGTCTTGTCCCAGGCGGGGACCGGACCGCTGCGCTCGGCGAGGTCGGCGGAGGCCTCGTACGCGGCGAGCATGATGCGCTCGGCGATACGGGTGGACAGCGCGCGCGCCTCGGGGGAGTCGAACGGCATCTTCAGCTGGAAGAAGACGTCCTGGAGGCCCATCGCGCCCAGGCCCACCGGCCGCCAGCGGGCGTTGGAGCGGCCCGCCTGCTCGGTCGGGTAGAAGTTGATGTCGACGACCCGGTCGAGGAAGGTGACGGCCGTACGGACGGTGGCGTCGAGCCGCTCCCAGTCGATGTCCCCGCCGGTCACGAAGGACCCCAGGTTGACCGAGCCGAGGTTGCAGACGGCCGTCTCGCCGTCGTTGGTGACCTCGATGATCTCGGTGCAGAGGTTCGAGGAGTGGACGACCGTGCCCGGCTCGGCGGTCTGGTTGGCCGTCCGGTTCGAGGCGTCCTTGAAGGTCATCCAGCCGTTGCCGGTCTGGGCCAGGGTCCGCATCATCCGGCCGTACAGGTCACGGGCCGGCATCGTCTTGCGGGCCAGGCCCGCCGCCTCGGCCTTGTGGTACGCGGCGTCGAACTCCTCGCCCCACAGGTCGACCAGCTCGGGCACGTCCGCCGGGGAGAACAGCGACCAGTCGGCGTCCGCGTTGACGCGGCGCATGAACTCGTCCGGGATCCAGTGCGCCAGGTTCAGGTTGTGCGTACGGCGCTGGTCCTCACCCGTGTTGTCGCGGAGCTCCAGGAACTCCTCGATGTCCGCGTGCCAGGTCTCCAGGTAGACGGCGGCGGCGCCCTTGCGACGGCCGCCCTGGTTCACGGCGGCGACGGAGGCGTCCAGCGTCTTCAGGAACGGCACGATGCCGTTGGAGTGCCCGTTGGTGCCGCGGATCAGCGAACCGCGGGCCCGGATGCGGGAGTACGAGAGGCCGATGCCGCCCGCGTGCTTCGAGAGGCGCGCCACCTGGTGGTAGCGGTCGTAGATGGAGTCCAGCTCGTCCTGCGGGGAGTCCAGGAGGTAGCAGGAGGACATCTGCGGGTGGCGGGTGCCGGAGTTGAAGAGCGTGGGGGAGGACGGCAGGTAGTCGAGCCGGCTCATCAGGCCGTACAGCGCGGCGACCTCGTCGAGCGCGCGGACGCTGTCGTCCTCCGCGAGACCGCAGGCCACCCGGAGCATGAAGTGCTGCGGGGTCTCGATCACCTTGCGGGTGATCGGGTGGCGCAGCAGGTAGCGCGAGTAGAGGGTGCGCAGACCGAAGTAGCCGAAGCGGTCGTCGGCGGCCCCGTCGATCGTCGCGTCCAGCCGCTCCGCGTGCAGCGCGACGAACTCGGCGGTGCGGTCGGCGATCAGACCCTCGCGGTGCCCCACGGCGACGGAGGCGGAGAAGGAGAACGAGCCCTGTCCGGCCGCCTCGTCGGCGATGGTGATGGTCAGGAGCCGGGCGGCGAGCCGGGAGTACGCCGGGTCGTCGGCGATCAGACCGGCGGACGCCTCGGTGGCCAGCTCGCGCAGTTCCGCCTCGTCCGCCACGGCGCTGCGGCCGCGGAGCGCGGCGGCGGCGACCTTGCCGGGGTCGGTGTCGGGGAGATCGGCGGTGAGGTCGGTCAGGGTCCGCAGCAGTACGGTCCCGGGGCCGTCGCTCTCGACCGCGGAAGCCTCGGCGGAAGCCGGATCGGCGGGCGCGATGGTCACGTGGGGGCTCTCCCTCGCTCGGCTCGGGGCCGCGGCGGGGGAAGGCGGGCAGACGGGCGTCCAGGCACGGGACGCGACGCTTCCACCGGCCCACTCCGCGAGGCCCGGACGTCATTGGCACCCGGAACGGTCGGACCGGATGCGCCGTCGTCAGGTCGTCGGACTCACGTCGTACGAATTCGTCGTATCCGTACGAAGCACACCGTTGCGGGACAGTTCCGGATTCGCGCCGGATTCCCCTGCGTCGACAGCGAGGACGAGCATACATGTGGGGGGCGTCGCTTGCCGCACCCCCCACATGTTGTGTCGCCCCCCGGCTCAGAACTCCAAGGCGTAGGTGCGCAGGCGGTGGTCGGGAATCGGCTCCCAGTCCCGGTCCGGGGTCCGGACGAAGCCCAGGCGGCCGTATATCCGGTGCGCGGAGACCATCGAGGCGTCCGTGGACAGCACGATGCGCCGGCACCCCGGCAGGGCCCTCGCGCGCTCGACACAGGCCCGTACGAGGGCCTCTCCGACGCCCCGGCCACGGGCCTCCCGGGAGACCACGAGCATCCGGAACTCGGCCTCGTCCTCGACCGCGATGTCCGCCCACGGAGTGTTGCCGGTGGCGAAGGTCACCCCGCCGAGGAGCCGCCCGTCGCCGTCCTCGGCGACGAGCACCTCGCTCTCGCGCGCCCGCCGCGCCGTGTCCCGGAGCACGTCCAGATACGAGTCCTCCGCCCCGTACTTCAGCAGTCCGTCGTTCAGATAGGTCCCCGCGGTGAGCTCACCGAGAGTCTCGTACTCCTCGGGCCGTACCGCCCTGATCGTGAAGTCCATGAGGGCAGTGTGCCTCCGCTCGCCCGTCGGCCCCCAACGGGTCGTCGGCGGCTCCGCCGTCCACCGGGGACGGCGAAGGCCGCCACGCCTCGGAAGGAAGCGGGGCGGCCTTCGTCAGGTCCGGCGGTGCCGGGACCGGAGAGCGGTGCCGGCGGGCGGCCGGGGTCAGTGCGTGTCGGCGCCGACCTTCGGGAGCTCGGTGCTGACTCCGCGGTCGCCGGCGTCGGCCGTGTAGTCCTCCGGGGAGGTCTCGTCGATGCCCTCGGGGGCCTTGACGGCCTTGAGGACGAAGGTGAGGACGACCGTGACGAGGACGTTGAGGACGAAGGCGGTGAGACCGATGTAGCCGATCTCGCCGATGCCCGGGATCTCGGCCGAGGAGCCGCCGAAGTGCTTCTGGGTCGGGCTGGCGACCCCGTACGCGGCGATCGTGCCGTAGAGCATGCCGACGGCCCAGCCGGCGAGCAGCGCCCAGCGGTGGAACCAGCGGGTGAAGAGACCGCCGACCAGGGCCGGGAAGGTCTGCAGGATCCAGATGCCGCCGAGCAGCTGGAAGTTGATCGCGACCGTCTTGTCCATGGTGAGGACGAAGGCGAGCGCGCCGACCTTCACCAGGAGCGACACCAGCTTGGAGACCTTGGTCTCCTGCGCCGGGGTGGCGTCCGGCTTGATGAAGTCCTTGTAGATGTTGCGGGTGAAGAGGTTGGCCGCGGCGATCGACATGATCGCGGCGGGGACGAGCGCGCCGATGCCGATCGCGGCGAACGCGACGCCCGCGAACCAGTCCGGGAACATGGTCTCGAAGAGCTGCGGGATGGCGAGCTGGCCGTTCTTCACCTGGATCCCGGCGGCGATCGCCATGAAGCCGAGCAGCGCGAGCAGGCCCAGCATCAGCGAGTACAGCGGCAGGATCGTGGTGTTGCGGCGGATGACCTCACGGCTCCGGGACGACAGCGTCGCCGTGATGGAGTGCGGGTACATGAAGAGCGCGAGCGCCGAGCCGAGCGCCAGCGTCGCGTACGTCCACTGTCCGGCCTCACCGGGGACGAGCGAGCCGCGCGGCTTGCCGGTCGCCGGGTTGGTCTGCGCGTAGGCCTCGCCCGCCTTGGCGAAGATCTCGTCGAAGCCGCCCAGCTTGATCGGGATGTAGATGATCGCCACCGCGATGACGATGTAGATCAGGGTGTCCTTGACGAAGGCGATGAGCGCGGGGGCGCGCAGACCCGAGGAGTACGTGTACGCCGCGAGGACACCGAAGGCGATGAGGAGCGGCAGGTCCTTGATGAACCAGTGGGTGTTCTCGCCGCCGCCGACGCCCATGACGTCCAGGACGGCCTGGATGCCGACGAGCTGGAGCGCGATGTACGGCATGGTCGCGAGGATGCCGGTGACGGCCACCGCGAGGGAGAGGCCCTTGGAGCCGAAGCGGCCGCGCACGAAGTCCGAGGTGGTGACGTACCCGTGCTTGTGCGAGACCGACCAGAGGCGCGGCAGGAAGGTGAAGATCAGCGGGTAGACCAGAATCGTGTACGGCACGGCGAAGAAGCCGGCCGCGCCCGCCGCGTAGATGGCCGCCGGGACGGCGACGAAGGTGTACGCGGTGTAGAGGTCGCCGCCGAGCAGGAACCAGGTCACCCAGGTGCCGAACGACCGGCCGCCGAGGCCCCATTCGTCGAGGCTGTTCTCGTTCTCGGCCCTGCGCCAGCGCGAGGCGAGGAATCCCATGACCGTGACGGCCAGGAAGAAGAAGATGAAGACGGCGAGTGCGACGCCGTTCACGCCGTCCTTCATCGCGCGTCACCTCCCTTGCGGGCGCGCTGGTCGAGCTGCCACAGCTTGTACGCGACCATGGTGAGCACGGTGGAGATCAGCACCCAGAGCATCTGGTACCAGTAGAAGAACGGGATGCCCGCGAGGAGCGGTTCGACCCTCGCGTAGGAGCTCACCCAGAGCATCGCCACGAACGGCGCGAACAGACAGAGGGCTATCACCACCCGCAGGGGTGTGATGGTGGGTTGTTTCCCTTGTGTCGCATCTGGTGTATCTGACATGGCGATTGCCGTCCCCTCGCTGATCACCTCGGTAATGCTGGGGAAATCTAGGGGACGCTTCCGCTCCATGGAACCCCTGTCCGCATAACGGATGTGACTTTGTCATTCGCCGGGGGAATGCAGAACGGCCGCACCCGGTGGGGTGCGGCCGTTCGTGTCGTACGGAGTCGTAAAGAGTCGTAAATAGTCGTACGGAGTCGTTACGGAGTCGTACGGAAAGGGAGAAAGGGTCAGCCGTTCGGGCGCTTCAGGCGCGCCACGAACTTGTACCGGTCGCCGCGGTAGACCGACCGCACCCATTCGACCGGCTCGCCCTGGGCGTCCAGTGAATGACGGGAGAGCATCAGCATCGGCAGACCCACGTCGGTGCCGAGCAGTCCGGCCTCGCGCGGGGTGGCGAGGGAGGTCTCGATGGTCTCCTCGGCCTCGGCGAGGTGCACGTCGTACACCTCGGCGAGCGCGGTGTACAAGGAGGTGTACTTCACCAGGGAACGCCGCAGCGCGGGGAAGCGCTTCGCCGAGAGATGGGTGGTCTCGATCGCCATCGGCTCGCCGCTCGCGAGCCGCAGCCGCTCGATGCGGAGCACCCGTCCGCCGGCCGTGATGTCGAGCAGCCCGGCGAGGGTGTCGTCGGCGGTGACATAGCCGATGTCGAGCAGCTGCGAGGTGGGCTCGAGGCCCTGGGCGCGCATGTCCTCCGTGTAGGAGGTGAGTTGCAGGGCCTGGGAGACCTTGGGCTTGGCCACGAAGGTGCCCTTGCCCTGGATGCGCTCCAGGCGGCCCTCGACGACCAGCTCCTGGAGGGCCTGGCGCACGGTGGTGCGCGAGGTGTCGAACTCGGCGGCGAGTGTGCGCTCGGGCGGGACCGGTGTGCCGGGCGGCAGGGTCTCCGTCATGTCGAGCAAATGCCGCTTCAGTCGGTAGTACTTGGGCACGCGCGCGGTACGGGTGGGGGCTCCACCCTCCGTCTCCGTGCTGCCCGCGTCCGTGGCCATGGCCTGCCTTCCCGACTCCTGTGCTGCTGCCGTCACCGGCTCCTCCGTCTGTCGCGGCTCACATGGTGGCACGGACCGGTCACGGGTCGTCGCCCTCCCTCAGGTGTCGGTCCGATAACGGACGCGACTGCCCTTCTTATACACCCTTGACACCCCTAAAGGTCTAGGCCAAGCTCCGGGTACTGGTCTAAACCATTAAAGACCAGGTCCCAGCCCCACGAGCACTACCCGACGTATGTCTTCGCGCGGTGGGCAGGGGTTGCAGGCATCCCTGAGGAGGGTGGCGTGAAGCGCAAGCTCATCGCGGCGATCGGCGTCGCAGGCATGATGGTCTCTATCGCTGCGTGTGGTTCCGACAGTGACAAGGGTAAGGACGGCGCCAAGGCGCCGGCCGGGGGCGACAAGACCCTGACCGTCTGGGTCATGGACGGTTCCGCGCCGGACGCCTGGATGGCCGAGGTGAACAAGGCCTTCGAGGCCAAGCACCCGGGCGTCAAGGTCAAGGTCGAGAAGCAGGTCTGGAACGGCATCCAGGAGAAGGTCACCACCGCCCTCTCCGAGGACACCCCGCCGGACGTCCTGGAGCTCGGCAACACCCAGACCGCCGGCTACGCGGTCACCGGCGGTCTCGCCGACCTGACGGGCGACAAGACCAAGCTCGGCTACGACGCCTGGAACAAGGGCATGGTCGCCTCCAACGAGCTGGACGGCAAGCTCTACTCCGCTCCGTGGTACGCCGCCAGCCGCGTCGTCATCTACGACAAGGCCGCCTACAAGAAGGCCGGCGTCACCCCGCCGAAGACCCGCGCCGAGTGGATCGACGGTCTGAAGAAGCTCAAGGCCGCCGACCCGAAGTCGCAGGCGATCTACCTGCCGGGTCAGTCCTGGTACGTGCTCGCCGGCCTCATCTGGGACGAGGGCAGCGACCTCGCGGTCAAGGACGGCGACAAGTGGAAGGGCAACCTGTCCTCCCCCGAGGCCGTCAACGCCGTGAACTTCTACAAGGAGCTGGCGTCCTACTCCACCGCTCCGAAGGACAAGGACGAGGCGACCCCGCAGCAGTCCACCGACGTCGTCCCCAAGGGCGGCGTGGCGTCCTGGATCGGCCTCGGCTGGGAGGCCGGCGGCGCGATCGACGCCATGAAGAAGGCCGGCAAGACGGCCGACTTCGGCTACTTCCCGATCCCGGGCAAGACCGCTGACAAGCCGGGCTCCGTCTTCCTCGGCGGCTCGAACCTCGCCATCGCCGAGCGCTCCCAGAACAAGGAGCTCGCGAAGGAGTGGCTGGCCCTCGCCGCCGGCAAGGAGTACATGACCACGTACGCGAAGGCCACCGAGGGTGCGCTGCTCCCGAACCAGGACGGCGCGCAGTTCAAGCCGGCCGCCGGTTCCTTCGCCGAGTCGATGGCCGTGTCGTCCGCGTCCGGCAAGGTCACCCCGGTGACGCCGGGCTGGGCGAACGTCGAGACCGCGCCGAACCCGATCAAGGACTTCATGACGAAGGTCCTGAAGGGCGAGGACGCCAAGGCGGCCGGCGAGGCGGCCGACAAGGTCATCAACGAGCGCATCAACCAGCAGTAATCCGTAGCCAGGTGGTGCGGCCGGTGTCGCACCGGCCGCACCACCGGCGCTTGCAGTGACGCTTTGCAGTGACGCATCGCACGCAGTGACCAGCGGCCCGCTCCCCCGGGCCGTGCCCCGGTGGGCGCGGGAGCCCCAGAACCGCGAGGAATAAGACCATGACCGTGGACTCCCAGGGGACGGCCAGCGCCGCTCCTCAGGACGCGCCCGGGAGGGCGGCAGGGAAGTCTCAGACTCCGCCATCCCCTTCCGGCTCGAAGGAAGTCCTTCAGCCCTCGCGCGGCAGACGCTCGCTGCCGAGTGGGCTGCTGCCCTATCTGCTCGTCGCGCCGGCCCTGCTGTCCATGGCGGTGCTCCTGCTCTACCCGCTGATCCGCAATGTGATGCTCTCCTTCCAGCAGCTCAACCGGAAAGAGTTCATCACCCGTGAGACGGTCTGGATCGGCTTCGACAACTACACGGACCTGCTGAGCGACTCCCAGTTCTGGACGGTCGTCGTCCGAAGCGTGGTCTTCACCGCCGTCAACGTCGCCCTGATCATGGCCATCGGCACGGGCGTCGGTCTGCTGCTGAACCGCCTCGGCAAGAAGATGCGACTGGTCCTCTCGCTGGCCCTGATGCTCGCCTGGGCCATGCCGATCATCGCCTCCGTCACCGTCTTCCGCTGGCTCTTCGACGAGCAGTTCGGTGTCGTCAACTGGCTCATGCGCACGCTCGGCTTCTCGGGCTACGAGCAGCACAACTGGTTCGAGACGGGCTTCTCCACCCTCGTCATCATCCTGATCCTGCTCGTCTGGGGCTCGGTCCCCTTCGTCGCCCTCAACATGTACGCCGCCCTGACCACGGTCGGGACGGAGCTGTACGAGGCCGCCAAGATGGACGGCGCGAGCGGCTGGCGGACCTTCTGGTCCGTGGTCTTCCCGAACCTCAAGTCCTTCTTCATGATCACGACGTTCCTGGAGATCATCTGGATCTTCAAGGCGTTCGCCCAGGTCTACGCCATGAACCAGGGCGGTCCCGACCGAGGCTCCGAGACGCTCCCCGTCTTCGCCTACATCGAGGGTGTCGGCCAGTTCCACTACGGTGTCGCCGCCGCCATCTCCGTCCTGACGATCGTGATGCTCATCGCGGTCATGTCCTTCTACTTCCGCCTGATCCTGAAGCAGGAGGAGGAGCTGTGAGCACCACCACTGAGACGCCGCAGAAGCTGCGCACCAGGAAGCCGCTGACGGTCGGCGTCATCGCCAAGAACCTCACCGCACTCGTCCTCGCCGTGGTGTTCGTCTTCCCCGTCTACTGGATGTTCTCGTCCTCTCTGAAGCCGCAGCACGAGATCATGACGAAGGACCCCGTCTTCGTCTTCACGCCGACGTTCGAGAACTACACCACCGCGACCGGTGTCGACCTGTTCTGGACGTACGTCCAGAACAGCCTCCTGGTCACCCTCGGCGCCGTGCTGCTCGCGCTCCTCGTGGCCCTGGCCGCGAGCTTCGCGATCGCCCGCATGAAGTTCAAGGGACGCAAGGGCATCGTCCTGACCGTGATGCTGGCGCAGATGGCCCCCTGGGAGGTCATGGTCATCGCGATGTACATGATCTCCCGTGAGAACGACATGCTGAACAGCATCCCGATGCTCACGCTGATCTACTTCGTGATGGTCCTCCCCTTCACCATCTGGACCCTGCGCGGCTTCATCGCCGCCGTCCCGGTCGAGCTGGAGGAGGCCGCGCAGATCGACGGCTGCACCCGCGGTCAGGCCTTCCGCAAGGTGATCTTCCCGCTCCTCGCTCCCGGCCTGATGTCGACCTCGCTCTTCGGCTTCATCACCGCCTGGAACGAGTTCGCCATGGTCCTCATGCTGAACAAGGACAAGGAGTCGCAGACCCTGACGCGTTGGCTCACCGAGTTCCAGACCGCGTTCGGCAGCGACTGGGGCGCCACCATGGCCGCCTCCACGCTCTTCGCACTTCCCGTGCTCATCGTCTTCCTCTTCCTCCAGCGCAAGGCCGTCGGCGGCATGACCGCCGGCGCGGTGAAGGGATAAGGGCTCCTCATGACCACACTCGTACACGCCACGGACACCCTGACCCGTGACGCGCTCACGGTGCTCCAGCCGGGCTTCGTCGGCACCACCGCACCCGACTGGCTGCTCCGCCGGATCGGTGAGGGCCTGTCGTCGGTGGGCCTGTTCGGCCGGAACATCGTCAGCCCCGAGCAGCTCGCCGCGCTCACCGCGCAGCTGAGGGCCGAGCGGGACGACGTCCTCGTCGCCATCGACGAGGAGGGCGGCGACGTCACCCGTCTCGAGGTCAAGCAGGGGTCGTCCTTCCCCGGCAACTACGCGCTGGGCAGCGTCGACGACGTCGAGCTCACCCGCGCCGTGGCCCGTGAGCTCGGCCGCCGGCTCGCCGCCTGTGGAGTCGACCTCAACTGGGCGCCCTCCGCCGACGTCAACTCCAACGCCGAGAACCCGGTCATCGGCGTCCGGTCCTTCGGGCCGGACCCGGACCTGGTCGCCCGGCACACCGTGGCGTACGTCGACGGTCTCCAGGGCGTCGGGGTCGCGGCCTGCACCAAACACTTCCCCGGACACGGCGACACCAACGTCGACTCCCACGACGCGCTGCCCCGGATCGATGTGGACCTCGCCACACTGCACGCCCGTGAGCTGGTACCTTTCCGCGCTGCCGTCGCCGCGGGTACCAAAGCAGTCATGAGCGCGCATATCCTGCTCTCCGCGCTCGACCCCCATCGCCCGGCCACCCTGAGCCCGCAGATCCTCACCGGTCTGCTCCGTCAGGAACTGGGCTTCGAGGGGCTGATCGTCACCGACGGCATGGAGATGCAGGCCGTCGCGGCGACGTACGGCATCGAGCGCGGATCCGTCCTCGCCATCGCAGCGGGCGCCGACGCCATCTGCGTCGGCGGGGGGCTGTGCGACGAGGACACCGTGCTGCAGCTGCGCGACGCGCTGGTGAACGCGGTACGGACCGGTGAACTGCCCGAGGAGCGGCTGGCCGACGCCGCGGCGCGCGTGCGCGCCCTGGCGTCCTGGACCCAGGCGCACCGGGCCAGGGGGGCTGGATCGGTGCCGGGCGCGGCAGTGCAGGAGGGGACCGCGCCCGGCGCCGAGATCGGACTCGTGGCCGCCCGCCGGGCCCTCAAGGTGACCCGGGGGGAGCGGCCGTACACCCCGATGACCAGCGCTCCCTACGTGGCCTCCTTCACCCCCGTCGCGAACTTCGCGGTCGGCGACGAGACCCCCTGGGGCATCGCCGCCGAGCTGGAGCGGCTGCTGCCCGGCACGGAGACCGGTTCGTACGCCGACTCGTCCGTGGACGCGGTCCTCAGCGCCGCGGGGGAGCGGCGGGTCGTGGCGGTCGTACGCGACCTCCACCGCCACCCGTGGATGACCGAGGCGGTGGACGCCCTGATCGCGGCCCGTCCGGACACCGTGGTGGTCGAGATGGGCCTCAACGAGGCGGAGCCCCGCGGGGCCCTGCACATCGCCACCCACGGTGCGGCCCGGGTCTGCGGCCGCGCGGCCGCGGAGGCCGTCGTCGGCACCGGCGCCTGACCACCGCCTCCGACCCCGTACGGCGAAGGTCCTGCGACGGGGTCTTGCAGCGAAGGGGCCCGGCACCTGAACAGGTGCCGGGCCCCTTCGTCGTCACCGCGCGGCGACCGGAAGGTCGGGGCGGTTCAGATGCCCTGCCAGGCGGGCTTGTTGGCGAAGGTGTGACGGAAGTAGTCCGCGAGCTTCAGCTTGGAGGCTGCGGCCTCGTCCACCACGACCGTGGCGTGCGGGTGCAGCTGCAGCGCGGAGGCCGGCACCAGCGCCGCCACCGGGCCCTCGACGGTCTGCGCGACGGCCTCGGCCTTGCCCTCGCCGGTGGCGAGCAGCACCAGGTGGCGGGCCTCCAGGATGGTGCCGATGCCCTGGGTGATGACGTGGTGGGGCACCTGCTCGATGTCGTTGTCGAAGAAGCGGGCGTTGTCCACGCGCGTCTGCTCGGTGAGCGTCTTGATCCGGGTGCGGGAGGCGAGCGAGGAGCACGGCTCGTTGAAGCCGATGTGCCCGTCGGTGCCGATGCCGAGGATCTGCAGGTCCACGCCACCGGCCTCGGACAGCGCCCTGTCGTACGCCTCACAGGCCGCCAGGACGTCCTCGGCGGAGCCGTCGGGGCCGAGGAAGGCCTCCTGGGAGAGCCCGAGCGGCTCGACGACCTGGCGGAGCACGGTGGAACGGTAGGACTCGGGGTGACCCGCGGGCAGCCCGACGTACTCGTCCAGCTGGGCGATCCGGGCCCGGGAGGCGTCCACGGAGCCGGCCGAGACCTGGGCGATCAGGGCGTCGTAGATGGGCAGCGGAGTCGAGCCGGTGGCCACGCCGAGCAGCGCGTCGGGCTTGCGGCGCAGGAGGTCGGCGATGCCGTCCGCGATGAGCTCGCCGCCCGCCTTGGCGTCCTTGACGATGACAACTTCCACGCTGTGCCTGCCGATCTGGTGAGGGGCTGGTGAGGAGCCATGTGGTATAGACCAATCAAAGGCAAATCTAGCAGAGGAGGGGCCTTCCCCTCATGCCGTTCCGCCCCCCGGACGCCCCTGCCGCCTCCATCGTCGGCCGCCCGTGTCCCCCCAGCCACTCGAACCCCGACCCCACCCCCTCAGGGGCCCGGGAAGGCCGCCACGCGCCCGGCCCTGCGTGCTCGTGACGGGCCCCCTCGGGGCATGCGTACCGACCCCCCGGGAGAACCCGCGATGAGGTTCCGGTGGGTCCGTGATGAGTCGCGACGGAGAGAATGGCCCCGGAAACACCCGCGGGCCGCGGCGCCCGGCGGGACCCTCAGCCCGCCCGGCACCGCAGCCCGGAGTTTTGCTCCGGCCGGGGGTGTGCGGTCCCTCGGCCGTATGGGAGGTCTCGACGCAGTCAGGGCAGAGAGCGTCGGGTACCTCGTTCCATCCTCCTGTGCGGGGAGGATGGAGGCTCTGTTGCGTTCATTGTGGACTAGACCATTCTTGTCTGTCCATCCACAGGAACGCGGTCGTTCCTGGCCCATCCTCCAGCACGGAGCGCCGGAGATCCAGGTTCACCGCCCCTTTATTCCGCGGGTACGCTCGCATCGTGCCCTCCATGAACGACCTCGTGCGCCAGCACACCGCCCTGAGCGACTCCGACCTCGAGTGGCTCCACCTGCTGGTGTCGGAGTGGCAGCTGCTCTCCGACCTCTCCTTCGCCGACCTCGTGCTCTGGGTCCCGACCCTCGACGGCACGCGGTACGTCTCCGTCGCGCAGATGCGGCCGAACACCGGTCCCACCTCCTACCAGGACGACATGGTCGGCCATCTGGTGCCGCGCGGCCGCCGCCCGCTGCTCGACGCCGCGCTCGACGAGGGCAGGATCGTCCGGGAGGGCGACCCGGAGTGGCGTGAGGAGGTCCCGGTACGGGTCGAGTCCATCCCCGTGCGCCGCGAGGGCAGGGTCCTCGGCGTCATCGCCCGCAACACCAACCTGCTGACCGTCCGCACCCCCTCCCGACTGGAGCTCACCTACCTCCAGTCGGCCTCCGACCTCGCCCAGATGATCGCGGCCGGGACCTTCCCCTTCCCCGGCGAGCAGGTCGACATGGACTCCTCGCCGCGCGCCGGCGACGGACTCGTCCGCCTGGACGCCGAGGGCATCGTCCAGTACGCCTCGCCCAACGCCCTCTCCGCGTACCACCGGCTCGGTCTCGCCGCCGACCTGGTCGGCCAGCACCTCGGCCAGATCACGGCCGAACTCGCCCCCTCCCGGGGCCCGGTGGACGAGGCCCTGGTCACCCTCGCCTCCGGCTACGCGCCGCGCGAGTTCGAGGTCGAGGGCAACGGCGGGGTGATCCAGCTGCGGGCGATCCCGCTCAAGCCCAAGGGCACCCGCATCGGTTCGCTCGTCCTCCTCCGGGACGTCACCGAACTGCGTCGCCGCGAGCGCGAGTTGATCACCAAGGACGCCACCATCCGGGAGATCCACCACCGGGTGAAGAACAACCTGCAGACGGTGGCCGCCCTGTTGCGGCTCCAGGCCCGCCGGATGGACTCCGACCGGGGCCGGGAGGCCCTCAACGAGGCGGTGCGGCGCGTCGGTTCGATCGCCATCGTGCATGAGACGCTGTCCCAGAACCTGGACGAGCGGGTGCAGTTCGACGAGATCGCCGACCGGGTGATCGCGATGGTCGCCGAGATCTCCCCGGGCCGGGTCACCTGCCGGCGCAACGGCCGCTTCGGCATTCTCGACGCGGAGGTCGCGACTCCGCTCTCCATGGTCCTGACCGAGATTCTGCAGAACGCCCTGGAGCACGCGTTCGCGCCGGGCGACGAGGGCACCGTCGAGGTCACCGCCGTGCGTGGCGAGCCCAGGACGGACGCCCGACTCCTGATCACGGTCCAGGACGACGGCCGCGGACTGCCCGAGGGCTTCGACCCGCAGCGGGCCGGCAACCTCGGTCTCCAGATCGTACGGACCCTGGTGGAAGGGGAGTTGGGCGGTTCCTTCGACATGCTGCCGGGTGCCGGGCGCGGTACGAAGGTGGTCCTCGACATCCCCGTGCTGCCGCAGAAGTAGCCTCGCCGCCGTGCGCTCCTCCGGGAGGGGCGCACGGCAGCGAGCCCCGGACCGAAGAAGATCGGTCCGGGGCTCGAATGCTGTGGGTTACTGCTGCGCGCTGCGGCTCAAGGGCGGTGATTGCATACGCGATGTATGCGCCGCCTGCCTCAGGCTGTCGGTGGGCGTCAGGCGCTGGCGTTACGCGCCCGGTTGCGAGCGGCACGGCGCTTCATTGCGCGGCGCTCGTCCTCGCTGAGGCCACCCCAGACGCCGGAGTCCTGGCCGGACTCGAGCGCCCACTGCAGGCACTGCTCCATGACGGGGCAGCGGCGGCAGACGGCCTTGGCTTCCTCGATCTGCAGCAGCGCAGGACCGGTGTTGCCGATGGGGAAGAACAGCTCGGGGTCTTCCTCACGACAAACGGCGTTGTGACGCCAGTCCATGGCTGCTACCTCTCTAGGGTGTTACAAGCTGGTTGCTTGTGAATGTGAACGCTTTCACGAATCCCCCCGCAAGGGAAGGGCCGACTGCCAGGTGAACTGGTGTGGTCCTAAGACTGAGGAGGGGTTCTGGCTCTCAGTGGAGGCCGGTGTTGCGGGCCGTCCCGATCGCCAAGAAGAGACTCCCAAACCCCAGCAACGGATACAACCCCTTCCGGAAAGTTTTTTTTGATTCCTCGGTGTCGGCTAGGTCACAGCCGTACTTCTAAGGGGTGGATGCGCGTCTAAACGTTCGAGTGAAAGGACTTTGGGCCCTTCCACTCACACAATCACACGCAGTGCACGGCGAACGCCTGTGAACGTCACGCTCGTACGCAGTCCGAGGTGGTCTCCGTCCATCTGAAGGGGGAGGGGGACCTTCGAATGCAAGGTGAAGTCGGTCAGGTCGTGCAGAGTTACCGCGTGCTTGCCTCGCGGGCCCCGTTCCGGGGTCGAAGTGAGCAGCTGAGTGGCGTAGCGGGCCACCGCCGGGGTGGACAGACGGCGCAGTCCGAGCACGTCGAGCGCTGTTTCGAAGGACGCCTCCGGGGACGCGTACACCGGGCGATTGCCCAGGTAGGTCCAGGGGGAGGTGTTGCAGATTATGGAGAGGACCAGGTCCTCGACCGGCTCGGCGCCGGGGCGCTCCAGGGTGATCGTGCCGTGCCGGCGGTGCGGCTCGTCCAGGAACTGGCGCACCACCTGGCGGAGGTAAAGAGCGTGGGTGGATCTCTTCCCGCGCTCCCGCTGCTGTTCGACCCGGCCGATGACGCTCGCGTCGAAACCGAGACCGGCGCAGAAGGTGAACCAGCGCGACGGCACCGATTCGTCGTCCGTGCCCGGCGTCCCCGAGGCGAGACCGAGGCTCACCGTGCGTGCCCGCCGCTCACGCAGCGCGTCGAGCAGGGCGCCGGTCGCCTCCACGGCGTCGTTGGGCAGTCCGAGGGCGCGGGCGAAGACGTTCGTCGATCCGCCGGGGACGACCGCGAGGCCCGGAAGCCGCTCCGGATCGGGCCCGCCGTGCAGCAGTCCGTTGACGACCTCGTTCACCGTGCCGTCACCGCCGAGGGCCACGACGAGGTCGATGTTGCCGGAGTCGGCGGCCCGCCGGCCCAGGTCCCGCGCGTGTCCGCGGTACTCGGTGGTGACCGCCTCCAGCTTCATCTCGCTCGCGAGCGCGTGGATCAGCACGTCACGGGTGCGGGCACTGGTGGTGGTGGCTGCCGGGTTGACCACGAGAAGTGCGCGCATGAGCGCCAGGGTACCTACCCGGCGGTACCGGGCCCAGTCCAGCCCGGTCCGTGGACGGGGCCGCCCGGCCTCGGCCGTCCCGTCGCGCCCCCGTTACCCTGCCCTCTATGAGCAGTACGGAGCAGACCCCCCGTCCCGCCCGTCTCGCCGCCGCGGCGGCCGTGGCCGGTATCGAGGCCCTCGGACTCGTCGCCGGGGGTGTGTACATGCTGGTGAGTTCCCTCACCGGGACCTCCGGCGACCTCACCGGAGCCCTGACCGGGGCCGTGACGCTCGTCGCACTCGGGATGATCCCGCTCGCCGCCGCCCGTGGTCTGTGGCTGCGCCGCTCCTGGAGCCGCGGCCCGGCCGTGATCACCCAGATCCTCGCCCTGCCGGTCGCCTGGCAGATGCTCCAGGCGAACAGCGCGATGATCCCGGCCGGCATCGTCCTCGGTGTCCTGGCCGTCGCCGGGCTCGTCCTTCTGGTGAACCCGGCCACGACCGAGGCGCTCGGCATCCGGCGCCCCGGCCAGGACACTCCGTAGAGCCTCGGCCCTACTCCTCCACCAGGAGCTTCTCCCGCAGCTGGGCGAGGGTCCGGGCGAGCAGCCGGGAGACGTGCATCTGCGAGATGCCCACCTCCTGCGCGATCTGCGACTGGGTCATGTTCCCGAAGAAGCGCAGCAGCAGGATCCGCTTCTCGCGGGGCGGCAGGTCCTCCAGGAGCGGCTTGAGCGACTCGCGGTACTCGACCCCCTCGAGGGCCTCGTCCTCCGCGCCCAGGGTGTCCGCCACCGCCGGCGACTCGTCGTCCGTGTCGGGGACGTCCAGGGAGAGCGTCGAGTAGGCGTTCGCCGACTCCAGACCCTCCAGGACCTCCTCCTCCGAGATCCCGAGCCGCTCGGCCAGCTCGTGCACCGTCGGCGAGCGGCCGTGCTGCTGGGAGAGCTCGGCCGTCGCCGTGGTCAGCGAGAGCCGCAGCTCCTGGAGCCGGCGCGGCACCCGGACCGCCCACCCCTTGTCGCGGAAGTGGCGCTTGATCTCACCGACGACCGTGGGGGTCGCGTACGTCGAGAACTCGACACCGCGCTCCGGGTCGAACCGGTCCACCGACTTGATCAGGCCGATCGTCGCCACCTGCGTCAGGTCGTCCAGCGGCTCGCCGCGGTTGCGGAACCGCCGGGCCAGGTGCTCGACCAGCGGGAGGTGCATCCGCACCAGCTGGTTGCGCAGCTCCGCCTTCTCCGGGGAGCCCTCGGGGAGCTCACGCAGCGTGACGAAGAGTGCGCGGGCGCTGCTCCGGTCGTGCGGGTCCGGGGCGGTGCGGGCGGCGTCCGGGGCCTCGTCGGCCTCGTCGTCCCCCGGTTTCCCCGCCTCCGCGGCGGCCGCGTCCGTCCCGTCGGTTTCGTCCGTCCCGTCCGCCGGGGCGTCCGTCGGCGTGGGCGCGGACACGTCGGCGGTTCCGGGGACCCCGGTGGTCCCGGGGGTCCCGGTGGTCCCCGAGGAGGCCAGGGAGGAGGAGCCCTCCGCACTCGCGGGGCCCCGGGGGGCCTCGGAGACACCCGGCGTCTCGGGAACCTCGTGGTGCTGCTCGTGCTCGCTCATCTGGTCCGCCTGCTCCGTAGCGACCTCATACGGCCGTGCCTGCTGCTCAGGGATGCCGGCCGTCGCGTCCCCGCGCCTCACGCGGGGCCTGGCCCCGCGCCGCGCTGTTTGTACAGGCTGATCGAGACCGTACGGTCGTCGGCCACCGACGATTCCACCTTCCCGGCCAGTGCCGACAGCACCGTCCAGGCGAAGGTGTCCCGCTCGGGCGCCCGACCGTCGGTGGTCGGGGCGGAGACGGTCACGTCGAGGGAGTCGTCGACCAGCCGGAAGACGCAGCTGAGGACGGACCCCGGCACGGCCTGCTGGAGCAGGATGGCGCAGGCCTCGTCGACCGCGATCCGCAAGTCCTCGATCTCGTCGAGGGTGAAGTCCAAGCGCGCCGCGAGGCCGGCCGTGGCCGTACGCAGCACGGACAGATAGGCACCCGCAGCGGGCAGCCGGACTTCCACGAAGTCCTGGGTCCCGGGCTCGCCTGCGATCTGGGACACCCTCACCTCCAAGGTGGCACAAGCTCATTCGGGGCTCGGGGGGAGAGACCCCCGAACCGGGCGGTGCGCAGGGGGCTGCGCAGTCCGCCGTGACGCTATCGCGATCCGTCCCGCCGTGTCGCCGTGAGCCTCCGCCCCCACCGGCCCCCCTGTCACCGGTCGTCACCCATGGTAGGCCCATGGGTGCGGACGGTGGGTAGAGGTCTGCGGGGCCGAAAGCGAGCGACCGGCGGAGGGGTGACGTACCCAACCGAGGGGCGGGCGAATCTTCGGACGGCCGAATCCCCGGACGGTCGTCCTTTCGGAAGACCCGACAAGCCGACGACTCCGGTCCGGCGCACCCCGGTCCGGGCGTCCCCGGCCCGGCGGTTCAGACGATCGAGCCGTCCACGAAGCACCAGCGCCAGGCCTCGCCCGGTTCGAAGGTCCGCATCACCGGGTGCCCCGTCGCGGAGAAGTGCCCCGTCGCGTGCTGCCCCGCCGAGGAGTCGCAGCAGCCCACGTGCCCGCAGCTCAGACAGAGCCGCAGCTGGACCGGGTGCGTGCCGTCCGCCAGGCATTCCGGGCAGGTGTCGGCCAGCGGCACCGGTTCGGGGCGCGGCATTTCGGCAACGTGGGGGCACTCGCTCATGATGGCCAGGTTACGTTGCGGCACTGGACGGGGTCGGGCATGGACGCACTGCAGCTGGTGGCGCTGGTGGCGGCGAGCGCCGCGATCGCGGGTCTCGCCCGCAGGACACCGGTGCCCGCTCCGCTGCTCCTGGTCGCCGTGGGCCTCGCCGCCTCGTACGTCCCGGGGGTTCCCGACTACACCCTCGACCCGCACATCGTGCTGCCGCTGATCCTGCCCCCGCTCCTCTACACGGCCGCGGTCGACTCCTCGTACCTCGACCTGCGGGCCAACATCCGGCCCGTCGCGCTGCTCTCCGTCGGATACGTCCTCTTCGCCACCGTGGCCGTGGGCTGGCTCGCGTACGTCCTGGTCCCCGATCTGCCGCTGACCGCCGCGCTGGTGCTCGGCGCGGTGGTCGCCCCGCCGGACGCGGTCGCGGCC
This sequence comes from Streptomyces zaomyceticus, assembly GCF_014656215.1. GTDB lineage: Bacteria > Actinomycetota > Actinomycetes > Streptomycetales > Streptomycetaceae > Streptomyces > Streptomyces zaomyceticus. The sequence goes on from NZ_BNBZ01000037.1 coordinate 35,654, forward strand.
ACCGCCATCGCCCGCAAGCTGGGTCTGCCGAACCGGATCACGACGATCCTCCAGGGGGAGTCCCTGGTGAACGACGCCACCGCCATCACCGCGTACAAGGTCGCCCTCGCGGCGGCCGTCGGCGAGGGGATCAGCTGGGCGGGCGGCGTGGGGGAGTTCGCGCTGGCCTCCCTCGGCGGCATCGGCGTCGGCCTGGTCCTGATGGTGCCGATCCACTGGCTGCGCCGGGGCCTCGGCGACTCCCTCCTCCAGAACACGCTCTCCCTCCTCATCCCCTTCGTCGCCTACGCGGCGGCCGAGGAGGTCGGCGCCTCCGGAGTCCTCGCCGTCGTCGTGGTCGGTCTCTTCCTCGGGCACCGCGCCTGGCAGGTCGACTTCGCGACCCGGCTCCAGGAGGAGGCCGTGTGGAAGATGGTCGCCTTCATCCTGGAATCCGCCGTCTTCGCCCTGATCGGCCTGCAACTGCCGTACGTCGTCCAGGGCCTCGGGCAGTACGGCATGGGGGAGGCCGTCGGGTACGCGGTCGGGGTCTTCGTCGCCGTGGTCGTCGTCCGGTTCGTCTGGGTGTACCCGGCGACCTTCCTGCCACGGCTCTCCGGCCGCGTCCGGAACCGGGAACCGGGGGTGGACTGGAAGGCGCCGCTCGTCGTCGGCTGGGCCGGCATGCGCGGAGTGGTCTCCCTCGCCATCGCCTTCTCCATCCCTGTCGTCACCGGCGGCGTCGAGTTCCCGGCCCGCAACCTCGTCCTCTTCCTCACCTTCACCACCGTCATCGGCACCCTGGTCGTGCAGGGCCTCACCCTGCCGCCCCTCATCCGGTTCCTGAAGCTCCCCGGGCGGGACCGGTACGCCGAGACCCTGGCCGAGGCGCAGGCCCAGAGCGAGGCCTCACGGGCCGCCGAGGAACGCCTCGACGCGCTCCTCGCCGACGAGCGCAACGCCCTCCCGCAACCCCTCGCCGACCGCCTGCGGACGGTCCTCGAACGGCGTCGCAACGCCGTCTGGGAACGACTCGGCGCCGTCAACGAGGTCACCGGGGAGACCGCGGACGACACCTACCGGCGGCTCTCGCGGGAGATGATCGACGCCGAGCGCGAGGTCTTCGTCCAGCTGCGGGACGCGCGGCGGATCGACGACGAGATGATGCGGACCCTGCTCCGCCGGCTCGACCTGGAGGAGGCCGCCGCCTACCGCGAGGAGGCGGCGGACTGAGACCCGTCCGGGGCGCCCGTCACCACCGCCGCGAGCCGGGTGCCCGCCGGGAACGCGCCCTCCTCCGCCAGGGTGGTGAGGCCGTACAGCATTTTGGCCACATACAGCCGCTCGATGGCGAGTCCGTGCCGCGCCTCGAAGTCACGTGCGAACGCCTCCAGATCGGGGGACACGCGCGCGTACCCGCCGCCGTGGAAACGTTCGTCCAGCGTCCAGTCGCCGCGCGGCCCGCCGAACGCGGCCTCCTGGAGGGCGCGGACCTCCGCGCCCAGGAAACCGCCCCTGAGGACCGGGACGCCCCACGCCCGCTGTCCGGGGGACAGGCCGGCCGCGAGACCCGCCAGGGTGCCGCCCGTGCCGCAGGCGACGGCGACCGTGTCCGCCGCCCCCAGAAGCTCGCGTCCCAGCTCCACGCACCCCTGGACGGCGAGGACGTTGCTGCCGCCCTCCGGGACCACGTACGCGCCCGCGGGGGCCCGCTCCAGGAACTTCGCGAGCGTGGCGGGGTCGTTCTTCGCGCGGTACGTGGCCCGGTCCACGAACTCCAGCCGCATCCCGTCCGCCGCGCACCGCGCGAGGGAGGGGTTGAGCGGGCGTCCGGCCAGCTCGTCGCCGCGCACGATCCCGACGGTGGGGAAGCCCAGCAGCCGGCCGGCGGCCGCCGTCGCCCGCAGATGGTTGGAGTACGCGCCGCCGAAGGTGAGCACGGGACGCCCGGCCGCCGCGCCGAGGTTGAGCGCGAGCTTGCGCCACTTGTTGCCCGGCAGGTCGGGGTGGATGAGGTCCTCGCGCTTGAGCAGCAGGGTGAGTCCGCGGCGGGCGAAGCGCTCGTCCTCCACCGGCTCCAGGGGTGAGGGGAGCCGGGGCCGCAGGCGGGAGAGGTCGAACGCGTTCACCCGGCCATTGTCCGTGCCTTCCGCGCGGCCGGCGCGGGAGGCCTTCCGTACGTCCCCGGCGCCTTTCGCGCGCGGGGGAGCGTCCGCGCGTTCAGCTCAGGCGGTCGGCGATCCGCTCCCGCATCGACGCCATCGTGAAGCCCCGGGGGTCCACCTTCCCCGGCTGCCACTCCCGGTGACCGATGACCGAGCGCTGCGTCCAGCCGTGCACCCGGCACACCGCGGCCGCCGCCTTCGCGATGGCCTCCAGCTGCACCTTCGGCCACGGGTCCAGGCCGTCCCCGAGGTTCTCGCACTCGAATCCGTAGAAGTACCGGTTGCCGTCCGTGGTCGCCTCGTCGTCCGGCGGCAGCCCCTGCTCGGCGATGACCGCCCGGAGCACCTCGTCGTCGCCGAGCCCCGCGTGGTTGGCGCGCCCGAAGCCGACGAGGTGGACCGTGCCGTTCTTGGCGATCACTCCGTGGCAGAGCGGTCCCGGGAGGTTCTCGTAGCCGTCCCGGCAGATCCGGACGGTGTTCGCGGTGCCGCGGGTCACGGTGTGGTGGATCATCACGCCGTGCACCGGGCCCCAGGGGCCCTTGTGGTTGCGGTTGTGGGTGGACCAGTCGCCGACCTGGACGACCGTGAGGCCCTCGTCGCGCAGCGCGTGGAGGAATCTGCTCGCGGACATGGGGTGGGACATGACCGACTCCCTTCGGAGGACGGGGTGAGCTCCCGGCGGACCGGCAGCTTCCGGAGTACCGGAACGTCCGGAGTACCGGATTCCGCCACTCCGGGCCATCCGTTCGGACGGTGTGCGAGCCGATCCGGACAGGGGGCCGTGGGGCGGACGGGACTCCGCTGTTCGGATGGAAATCACGTGACATGCCCCGAAGATCGTCGAACAGTCCCACTCGAATGTGTAATGGCGCCGACACGTTCCGTGCTGAAAGGCTTCGTCTCGCAAGTCAGTCATACGAGAGGGAGTTCCATGTCCGTTGGTTCGGTTGGCGACGAGGTCCGCGCGGATCAGGCCCCGCAGCAGAGTCTCGGCACCGCCGCCGCGCGGAACCTCGCCACGACCACCAAGTCGGCGCCGCAGATGCAGGAGATCACCTCACGGTGGCTGCTGCGGGCGCTGCCATGGGTCCAGGTGCAGGGCGGCACGTACCGGGTGAACCGGAGGCTCAGCTACTCCGTGGGGGACGGCCGGGTCACCTTCGTCCAGACCGGAGAGCGTGTCGCGGTCATCCCCGCCGAACTCGGCGAACTCCCCGCCCTGCGCGGCTACGAGGACGAGGAGGCCCTGGCCGAGCTCGCCTCCCGCTGCCGCCAGCGGGAGTACGCGGCCGGCGAGGTGATCGCCGTCGCCGGCGAGCCGACCGACCGGGTCCACCTCCTCGCGCACGGCAGGATCGAGCAGATCGGCGAGGGGCCGTACGGCGACGAGGCCGTCCTCGGCGTCCTCGCCGACGGCGCCTACTTCGGCGAGGCCGCCCTCGTCGACGCCGACGCCGCCTGGGAGTGGTCCGCCCGCGCCGCCACCGCCTGCACGGTCCTCGAGCTCACCCGGGACGACGTGCGGAACCTCGCGGAGCGGGCCGGGTCCCTCGCCGCCCACCTCGCGAGCGTGGCCGCACTGCCCCACCAGCGGACCAACAAGTACGGCGAGGCCGAGATCGACCTCTCCGCCGGTCATGTCGGCGAGGCCGTCGTCCCGCACACGTACGTCGACTACGACGCCTCGCCCCGTGAGTACGAGCTGAGCGTCGCCCAGACCGTGCTGAAGGTGCACAGCCGCGTCGCCGACCTCTACAACCAGCCGATGAACCAGACCGAGCAGCAGTTGCGGCTCACGGTCGAGGCGCTCCGCGAGCGCCAGGAGTACGAGCTGGTCAACAACAAGGAGTTCGGCCTCCTCGCCAACTGCGACTACGGGCAGCGGCTCCAGCCCCACGACGGCGCCCCCAGCCCCGACGACATGGACGAGCTGCTCTCCCGCCGCCGGGGATCCAAGCTGTTCCTCGCCCACCCGCGCGCCATCGCCGCCTTCGGCCGCGAGCTCAACAAGCGCGGTCTGGTGCCCGAGACCATCGACATCAACGGCAACCGCATCCCGACCTGGCGCGGTGTACCGATCTACCCGTGCAACAAGATCCCGGTCTCGGACGCCCGGACCACCTCGATCATCTGCATGCGTACGGGCGAGTCCGACCAGGGCGTGATCGGTCTCCACCAGACCGGCCTGCCCGACGAGATCGAGCCCAGCCTCTCCGTCCGCTTCATGGGCATCGACGAGCAGGCGATCATCTCCTACCTCGTCACGGCCTACTACTCGGCGGCGATCCTCGTCCCGGACGCCCTCGGAGTCCTGGAGAACGTCGAGGTCAGCCGCTGGCGCTGAGCCGACGACGCCCCGGGGCGGGGACCGAACCCTCCCGCCCCCGGGCGTTCCCGGCCCGCCGCCGCACAGCATCGCCCCGGAGGATACGAAGGAAGTGACCGTGACCATGACCGGCGCGGATGCCGTCGCCGACGGTCAGGGGGCCGTGCGGCTCCTGGACCGGACGCGGACCGCTGTCAATCCCCAACTGCGCTCGACCGTGGAGACCCTGCCCGGCTCCATGCGGCGGGTCGCGATGTACCACTTCGGCTGGGAGCACGCCGACGGCACACCGGCCGCGGAACAGCCGGGCAAGGCCATCCGGCCGGCTCTCGTCCTCGCGGCGGCCCGCGCGCTGGGCGCGGAGGAGGCCGGAGCCGTGAAGGCCGCGGCCGCGGTGGAGCTCGCGCACAACTTCACCCTGCTCCACGACGACATCGTCGACGAGGACGTGACCCGGCGGCACCGGCCCACCGCCTGGACCGTCTTCGGCGTCCCGGACGCGCTGATCGCCGGTGACGCGATGAGCGCGCTCGCCCTGCGGATGCTGGCGGAGGACCCGCATCCCGCCTCGGCGGCCGCCTCCGCGCGGCTGGCCGCGTGCATCATCGAGCTCTGCGCGGGGCAGCAGGCGGACTGCGCCTTCGAGCGGCGCGCACCCCGGGACGTCTCCCTCGACGAGTGCCTGGCGATGGCCACCGCCAAGACCGGCGCGCTGCTCGGCGCCTCCTGCGCGATCGGCGCGCTCTACGCGGGCGCGGGCGACGAGGAGGTCGCGGCGATGGACGCCTTCGGCCGGGAGGCGGGCCTCGCCTTCCAGCTGATCGACGATCTCATCGGGATCTGGGGCGACCCGGACCGTACGGGCAAGCCGGCCGGGGCCGATCTGGTCGCGCACAAGAAGTCGCTGCCGGTGGTGGCGGCGCTCGCCTCGGGCACGCCGGCGGGGGACGAGCTGGCCGAGCTCTACGCCCGTCCCGTCCTCGACGAGGCGGCGGTGCGCGCGGCGGCGGACGCGGTCGAGCGGGCCGGCGGGCGCGACTGGGCGCAGGGCCAGGCCGCCGAGCGGATGGGCCGCGCCGTGGAGCATCTGGCGCAGGCGGTGCCGGACCCGGCGGCCGCGGGGGACATGCTGGCGCTCGCGGAGTTCGTCACCCGTCGTACGCGGTGAGGCCCGGGGGGCGCGTCACGCCTCGGGGACGATGCGGGTGACCACCGTTTCGATCAGGTCGTCCAGGTCCCGGTCGCCGTGCATGTCCGGGACCGTGAAGTGGTCGAACAGCAGTCCGGTGAGGGCGAAGTAGAGCAGCCGGACGGTGTCCGCGTCCCCGGGCATCCCGGCCTCCAGGTGCCCCTGGATGTTCGCTTCCAGATCGCCCCGGAGCACCTTGGTGAGCTGGGTCCGCAGCTCGGGGCGGCGCACCGCTTCGAGGCGGAGCTCGAAGAGCCCGAGGTAGCAGGTGCGCTCGGCGGTGAGCCGCTGGGCGACCTGACGCATGAGCTCGAAGACCAGGGCGCGGCTCGGCGTCGGCAGCATGGCGGCCTCGATTACGCCTGGCTCCGGGGTCAGCCGTTCGAAGATCCGGGCGGCGACCTCGGAGAGCACCTGGTCCCGGTCGCGGAAGTAGTTGGACGAGGTGCCCGTGGGGACCCCCGCCCGGGCGTCGACCGCGCGGAAGGTCAGCCCGCGGGCACCTTCGTCCGCCAGGACCTGGATGGCGGCGTCGAGCAGCGCCGTGCGTCGTTCGGGGTTTCTCGCCATGTCGTCGTTCCTCCTCCTTCGAAAATAGGGCTTGCGTAACCACTACAGGTGAAGCACTATAACTGTCGTGGTTGCGATCGCAGTCACGCACCGAATGTGAAGAGGACCGGTTTGCGCAAGCTCACGTACTTCATCGCCTGCACCATCGACGGCTTCATCGGTGACCCCAAGGGCGACGCCACCTCCATGTACAAGTTCGTGGACGCCGAGTTCCTGGCGTTCCTGACCGGCGAATACCCGGAGACCGTCTCGGCCCAGGGCCGGGAGCAGCTCGGGATCACCGTCGAGAACAAGCGGTTCGACACCGTCGTCCAGGGAGCGGGCTCGTACCGGGTCGCCCTGGACGTCGGCATCACCAGCCCCTACAGCCATCTGAGGGAGTTCGTCGCCACCCGCTCGCTGGCCGAGTCGCCCCACCCCGACGTGGAACTGATCGCCGACGACCTCGTCGGCCGCGTCCGTGAGCTCAAGGCCGAGGACAGCCCCCTCGACATCTGGCTCTGCGGGGGCTCCGGGATCGCCGGTGAACTCATCGAGGAGATCGACGAGCTGGTCATCAAGACCTATCCGCAGGTCTACGGCTCCGGCATGCCGATGTTCGGCGCCGGCTTCGAGCCCCGCGACTTCGCACTGGAGGACCTGCGCGTCTTCGACAACGGCGTGTTCGTCCGCAGGTACTCCAGGAAGCGGTGACGGCGGGAAGCGCTCCCGTGCGAGCCGTCCTACCCTGGACGTATGGGTGACGAGGAGCCTCGCACGACGCGGGACCCCCGGGCCGAGCACAGGTGCCCGGCCTGCGGGCAGCAGCGAGCGACGATGGCCACCCGGCACAAGGTCCTCGGGGCCTGGGTGCCGGAGTGGGAGGTACAGCCCTGCCGCAACCCGGACTGCGCGCTGCACGAGGCCGCGGAGGCGGGTCTCGGCGATGCCGCGGAAGCGACCGCCGACGTGGGTGCGGAAGCGACGAGCACGCACGTGACCGGCAAGAACGACGAGATCGGGAGAAGTCCGGCCCCAGGGTGACCGGACGCGCGCCGGAGCCGGTCATACCGCTACAGTCCGCGCATGTCATCGGAGTCGACAGAAGTCTGGACCGGCTGGTACCGGGACCGCAGCGGCGCGGAAGCGATCGTCATCACGGCCGACGGGCGGCATGTGGCCACCCGGATCAGGGGGATCGAGTACACGGGCGAGAGCTTCGCCGCGCTCAGCGCGGCCGACGAGGGCGGGCAGGCCCTCACCGGCTGCGTCCTGGAGTGGGACCTGCCGCTCCCCGTCGTCATCGACGGCGCCACCCAGCCGGCCACGCTGAGCTGTCTGCTGACGCTCGGTGAGCGCGCGGACCTGAGTCTGACGCTGCACTGCGGCGGAGCCGCATTCGAATCGTGTGTCGCCGGAGGTGACTTCGACGGGGCCCTGGAGCGGGTCCGGCGCCAGCTTCCGCCCGGCGCCGACTTCGGCCGCCGGCTGCTTCAGGCGGCCTGAGGCCGAGGGCCGCTCCGGCGGCCCGGGAACGGAGCCGCTCCGGCGCTCCCGGAACGAGGACGGCGGCGCCCCGGGGAGGGGGCGCCGCCGCACTGTTTCTCCCTCGCGCACTCAGCCCTTGAAGGCGGAGGCGAGCCCGTTGCGCCACAACTGGTCGACGCGGGAGCGCTCCTGGGAGTTCGGCTGCGCGTTCTGGCAGGACGTGCCGGGGCCGCCGCCCGACATCAGCTCACTGCACGGACCGCTGTAGTGGTCCGGCAGCCCGAGGACGTGCCCGGTCTCGTGGGCGGTCACCCGGGTGGAGTTGTACTGCTGGTTCTGCCGGTAGTCGAGGAAGATGTAGCCGCTGCCGTGGCCGTCGGTGCTCGCGTACGAGCCGCGGGAGTCGTTTCCCTCGTAGTACCGGAAGTCGGGGTTGCTGCCCTCGACGAGCCGGACGTTCGCCACCGAGCTGTTCCAGATCTGGGTGGAGCGGGCTATCTGGGTGCGGAAGCTCGGCGCGTTGGAGGCGCTGTAGACGACGGTGACGGCCGCCGCGCCGGGGTTGGCCGCCCGCTTCTTCGCCACGGACTTCACGACGGCGTCGAAGAAGGCCTTGTTGGCCTTGGCGTCCTCGGCCGAACCGGCGTACGCGACGGCGGTGTTGCCCGCCGGGACGGTGTTGACGGCCCCGGCCGGGGCCGCACCGAGGGAGACGGCGAGACCGAGACCGAGGGTGGCGGTCAGTACAGAGGTGAGGACCTTGGGGTGACGCATGGGGGGCTCCTCCTGTAGGGGATGGAGAGAGTCTCGGGGGAGCCGGGGCGTGTGGGGATGATGTCAACCACCGATAGCCCCACCGCATCACCATGCTGGAACGCCCTCAACTGCCTTGTAATGAAAGGTGATTGAGGAGTTCCGGGTATCTGGTGCGACTCAGGGCGCCGCCCTACCCTCGGGGCATGGAGCTGGAGGTGAGACACCTGCGCGCGCTCTGCGCCATCGCGGACACGGGCAGCCTGCACAAGGCTGCCCGTCAACTGGGCATGAGCCAGCCCTCGCTGACCACCCAGCTGCGCCGCATCGAGAACTCCCTCGGCGCCGAACTCTTCTCCCGCGGGCGCACCGGCTGCCGCCCCACCCCGCTCGGCCGCTCCCTGCTCAGCCGGGCCCGCCCCCTCGTCGCCGACATGGCCGCGCTCGTCACCGAGACCCGGGCGGCTGCCGCCCGCACCGACGGACTCGGACTCCGCGTCGGCTCCACGGCCAGCCGGGCCCTCCCCGGCTGGCTGCGCCGGCTCCGCCAGCGACTGCCCGGCACCGACATCGGCCTCCGGATGGACGTCTCCGCGAACGCGCTGCTCCGTACCGTCGCCGCGGGCCAGCTCGACGTGGCCTTCGTGCACGAGGTGGAGGGCTGCCCGCTGAGGGTTCCCGAGGGGCTCGACGGACGGGTCCTGGTCGACCGCGAACCGCAGTTCGTCTCCATGGCCCGCGACCACCCGGCCGCCGCCCGGCCCGTCGTGGACCTCGCCGACCTGGCCGCCGACCACTGGATGGTGGACCCCACCGTGGACGGCGAGTGGGACGGGCTCCGGCGGGTCCTGGAAGCCGCCGGCATCGACCCGCCGCTGCTGCACGGCGACTACCACACGGCGGCCTCGCTCATCGCCCTCGGCGAGGCCGTCGCGCCCTGCCAGCCGACCTCGGCCCCGCGCGAGGACATGGCGATCCGCCCGCTGCGCGGCGACCCCCTGGCGGTCCGGCTCCTGCTGTACGCGCGGCCCGGGGCGCCCCTGGACACGCTGTACGCGGAACTCGCCTCGGCCTACCGGGAGGTGGCCCTGAGGGCGGCCCCGTACCGTGAGTGGCTCCGCCGCCAGGGGACGGCCGCGGAGCTGTCGGTGGGACCGTGCATGATGACGGCATGAGCGAACACCCGGCGCGGGCAGAGGTCCGCCACGCACGCCCGGACGACCTGCCGCGCGTCGTGGAACTCGTCGCCGAACACGCGGCGTACGAGAAGGGGGACCCGCCGGCTCCCGGCCTCGCCGACCGGCTCGGCCGCCTTCTCTTCGGCCCGGAGCCGCCCCGCCTCCGCTGCCTGGTCGCCGTCCTCCCCGACGGCACCCTGGCGGGCTACGCGACGTGCGCGCCGGAACTCTCCACGTGGGACGGCGCGGAGTACCTCCACATGGACTGCCTCTACCTCACCGAGACCTCCCGGGGCCACGGCCTGGGACCGCTCCTGATGGCAGCGGTCCGCGCGGAGGCGGGCCGCCTCGGTCTGCCGGAGGTCCAGTGGCAGACCCCGGCGTGGAACGAGAGCGCGATCCGCTTCTACGACCGGCTGGGCGCCACGTCGAAGGAGAAGCGCCGCTACAGCCTGCCGGTGGAGGACTGAGGGGGCGTCCGGAGCAGGCCGCCCGGGGGAGCCTCAGCCCCCCGTGTGGGCCTCAGCCTCGTGGCGGCCAGGGCCCGGCGAGCAGCCGCTCGGCCTCCGTGACGATCGGCGCCGCGAGCCGTGCGCGGGTGCCCGCCCGGATCGCCGTCCAGTCGTTGTGGGCCTCGACCCCGGCGAACAGCGCCGCCAGACCTGCCGGCCGGGACAGGGGGCGCCAGCCCTCGTGGATGATCACATCGCCGCCGGCCCCGGGATCGAGGGAGCCGTTCACGATCAGCCGGAGCCACCAGCGCACGAGTTCCCACCGCGCGGCCTCCCACGGGAGACCCGTGTCGTCCCGGGGGAGGCCGTCGGCCAGACCCAGCTCGTCGATCACCTTCTCGAAGAGGCCTTCGGCGCGATCGTGTTCCGCCCGGGTCAGACCGGCGAGCAGCGGGACGGACTCCGTGTCCACGTCGAGCACCAGTGCCGTCAGAGCCGCCTCGATCAACTGCTCGGGGAAGTGCCGCCGGCCGATCAGGCGCTCGAGGGCCAGCATCCGGAAGCACTCGACGGCCTCCCGCGCGCTGAGGGCGTAGGGGGTGTACGGCGTGGGCGCGGTGGCGTCGTAGCCGCCGTCCTCGACGAAGTACGACCAGAAGTCGACGGTGGCGTGGGCGGTGAGGCCGCTCGACGCTCCGATGAACTCGCGCCGGATGTAGTCGGCGAGGTCGTTCCCGTAGAAGATGACGTCGGTCTGCTGGACGGACAGCACGGGGTGGCCCCACTCGCCCGCCGTGCCGGGCAGGAAGCGGTGGGCGAAGACGGGGACGAGCTGCGGCACGCTCGCCGACTCGGCCCGGGCGACCCGCACCGCCTCGGCGGTGCCCGAGGGCCTCGGGCTCCAGGAGGGATGCCAGAAGCCGTTGCGCTCCACGTCGAACAGCATTCCCTCGACGGGCCGGGCCAGCAGGTCGGCCAGCTGTCCGGGGTCGCCGTCGCGCCAGTCGGGCCAGGACGTCCCGAGCGGGAGTCCGGCGCCGAGGAAGACCCGGTGATCCGCCGCGAACGAGAATCCGAACCGCGCCTCGACGTCGTCGAGTTCACGCTCGTCGAGCCCCGGCCCGATCTCGTACCGCAGCATGCCCTGGAGGGCTCGGGCGCCTTCCGGCGTCAGCCGCCGGGGCGACGGAGGGGTCGACATCCGGCTACCCCTCGACGTCCTGCGGGTACCAGCGCAGCTCGACCGTGTTCCCGTCCGGGTCCCTGACGTAGACCGACTGGGCCGAACCGCGGGCGCCCCAGCGCGGAACGGGCCCTTCGAGGACGTCGAACGTCCCGGAGTCGACGACCTCCTGCCAGTCGAGGGGGTCCACGACCAGACAGATGTGATCGACGTTGGACTCGCCCCGCGGGCGGGAGAACAGGTCGATGACGGTGCTCTCGTCGATGCGTACGGAGGGGAAGGACACCTTGCCGGCCCGCCACTCCTCGACGCGCTCGGGCGCGAGGCCGAGGAGGCCGGTGTAGAACGCGAGCGCCGTTTCGACGTCGGTCACGTTGAGTACCAGATGGTCGAGAGCCTTGACGCGCATGGGATCACCCTTCTGTGGTTACGTCCGTATTCACACCGGGAAAGCCCGAAGGGGTACGACTGCCAGGCAGCCGTACCCCTTCGGGCGGGAAAGAGAAGGTCAGGCCTTCTTCGTCTCCCAGAAGATGCGGTCGATCTCGGCGATGAGCTCCAGCGCCTTCTCGCCCGTCTTGGGGTCGGTCGACGCCTTGGCGGCCGAGAGGGCCTTCAGGGTGTCGTTGACCAGCTGGTTGAGCTCGGGGTACTTCTCGAAGTGCGGGGCCTTGAAGTAGTCGCTCCAGAGCACCGACACGTGGTGCTTGGCGAGCTCCGCGCGCTGCTCCTTGATGACCGTGGCGCGGGCGCGGAAGTGCGCGTCCTCGTTCGCCAGGTACTTCTCCTGGACAGCCTTGACCGACTCGGCCTCGATGCGGGCCTGGGCCGGGTCGTACACGCCGCACGGGAGGTCGCAGTGGGCGCTGACCTTCACCTTGGGGGCAAACAGGCGGGAGAGCATTGAGCCGTCCTTCCTCGTGATCGTCTTCTCAGGTGGGACATTACTCGGTGAGAAGGGCGTTTTCGCGGGCGCCCCCTGGGGCTTAGGTCAAAAGTCCAGGGTCACCATGGGACTCGTGTACGAGTGGACGAGTCGACGCGCGGGCGGACCGGGAGGTGCCGGATGAGGGAATCGGGGCGCGAGCGGGCGACGGAGTCAGGGCCTCCGTTCGGGATCGCCGAGGTGACGGGGGTGTCGATGGTGCCCACGCTGCTCCACGGCGATCAGCTGCTCGTGCACTACGGCGGCCGGCTGCGGCCGGGCTGTGTGGCCGTGCTGAAACATCCGCTCCAGCAGGATCTGCTCATCGTGAAGCGGCTGATCGAGCGACGCGACGGCGGCTGGTGGGTGCTGGGGGACAACCCGGACGCCGAGGGCGACAGCCGGGTCTTCGGGGCCGTGCCGCCCGAGCTGGTTCTCGGGCGGGTGCGGGCGCGCTACCGGCCGGTGACGCCGGGGCGTCAGCGGTCGCCGGGGGTGAGGCTCTCCTGGCTGCTCTCGGCGCTGAGGCCCGTGGGCTCCGACCGGTCGGCCTCCAGGCGCTTGCGGGCCCGGTAGGCGGCCACGTTGGCGCGGGTCGCGCAGCGGTCCGAGCAGTAGCGGCGGGAGCGGTTGGTGGAGGTGTCCAGGTAGGCGTTGCGGCAGGGCGGTGCCTGGCAGAGGCCGAGCCGGTCGGCGCCGAACTCCGTCAGATGGAAGGCCAGCCCCATCGCGCAGATCGCGGCGTAACCCGTGGTCGCGTTCGAGGAGTGGTCGGCGAGGTGCATGTGCCACCGGGGGCGGCCGTTCTCGTCGAGGATGTCGTGGCCGGAGATCTGGGGGCTGACCGGGAACTCCAGGAGGAGCGAGTTCAGGAGGTCGACGGCCCCCGTGTGGTCGCCCTCGTCGGCCAGTGTGAAGACCGCCCGCAGCCGGCTCCGTACCGCGCGGAAGCGGGGCAGGTCCGCCTCCGTGACCCGCCGGGCCATCTGGGAGGCCTCGCCGAAGAGGTCCCGGACCACCTCGACGGAGGTGAGGGAGTCCTTGCTCCGGACCGGCTCCTCGGTGTTGACCAGACGTACGGCGAAATCCGAGTAATGGGCCAGTTCCACTTGTAGTCCTTACTTCGGCGGGCTAGTGTCTCGGTCGGAAGGGGTAACGGCTGTTTCCCCTTCGAGGGTATTACGAAGAGGGGGAGGGGCGGCGATGACCGGAACCGACTGGGCGGGCTGGCAGCAGAGCTGGGACCGTCAGCAGGAGTGGTACATGCCGGACCGTGAGGAGCGGTTCCGGGTGATGCTCGACATGGTCGAGGCCTTGGTGGGACCGAAGCCCCGCGTCCTCGACCTCGCGTGCGGTACGGGAAGTATCACGGATCGGCTCCTCAAGAGGTTCCCGGAGTCGACCGCCACCGGTGTCGACCTCGACCCGGCACTCCTGGCCATCGCCGAGGGGTACTTCGCCGGCGACGAGCGGGTCACCTTCGTGACCGCCGACCTCAAGGACCCCGCGTGGGCCGCCCGGCTGCCCCACGACTCGTACGACGCCGTCCTCACCGCCACCGCCCTCCACTGGCTCCACAGCGAGCCCCTGACGGCCCTCTACGGCCAGGTCGCCGGGCTCGTCCGCGACGGCGGCGTCTTCATGAACGCCGACCACATGATCGACGAGGCCACCCCCCGCATCAACGCCGCCGAGCGCGCCCGACGCCACGCCGTCATGGACCGCGCCAGGACCGGCGGCGCCCTGGACTGGGCCGAGTGGTGGGCCCTCGCCGCCGCGGACCCGGTCCTCGCCGGGCCCACCGCCCGCCGCTTCGAGATCTACGGCGAGCACGCCGACGGCGACATGCCCTCCCCGCGCTGGCACGCCGAGACCCTCCGCACCGCCGGCTTCGGCGAGGCCAGGGCCGTCTGGGCCTCGCCCTCCGACACCCTGCTCCTCGCCGTGAAGTAGCCGGGGGCCGGTCCCGGGTACGGGGGAGGTCTCCCCGGTACGGGAACGGTCTCCCGGGCAGGGGGAACGACGCCCCGGTACGGGGAAGGGGCGGTACGGGAGACCCGTACCGCCCCTTCCCCGTTTCCGGCTAGAGGACCTTCGAGAGGAAGGCCTTCGTCCGGTCGTGCTGGGGGTTGCCGAGCACGTCGCGCGGGTTGCCCGACTCCACGACGACGCCGCCGTCCATGAAGACGAGCGAGTCGCCGACCTCGCGGGCGAAGCCCATCTCGTGGGTGACGACGATCATCGTCATGCCCGATTCGGCGAGGTCCCGCATGACGTCGAGGACGTCACCGACCAGCTCCGGGTCGAGCGCCGAGGTGGGCTCGTCGAAGAGCATCAGCTTGGGCTCCATCGCCAGCGCGCGGGCGATGGCGACACGCTGCTGCTGGCCGCCGGAGAGCTGCGACGGGTAGTTGCCCATCTTGTCGCCCAGGCCGACCCGGTCGAGCAGGCGCTCGGCGCGCTCGCGCGCCACCGCCTTGGACTCGCCCTTGACCTGGATCGGGGCCTCCATGACATTGCCCAGGGCCGTCATGTGGGGGAACAGGTTGAAGCGCTGGAAGACCATGCCGATGTCGCGGCGCTGGACGGCGACCTCGCTGTCCTTCAGCTCGTAGAGCTTGCCGCTCTTCTCCCGGTAGCCGACCAGCTGGCCGTCGACCGACAGCCGGCCACCGTCGACACGCTCCAGGTGGTTGATGCAGCGCAGGAAGGTCGACTTGCCGGAGCCGGACGGACCGACCAGGCAGAAGACCTCACCGTTCTGGACCTCCAGGTCGATGCCCCGGAGGATGTGGGCGGCGCCGTAGGACTTGTGGACGCCCTCTGCCTTGACCATGGGCTGACCGGTCATGCCGATGCCTCCGGGGAACGCTTGAACGTGGTGAGGTTCGTCTTGACCCGCTGCCACGGGGTGGGCGGCAGGCTCCGCAGCGAACCGCGGGCGAAACGACGCTCCAGGTAGTACTGGCCGACGCTGAACACGCTGGTCAGTGCCAGGTACCAGATGGAGGCGACGAAGAGCATCTCCATCACGGCGCCGGCCGTGCTGCCGATGTTCGTGGAGGCCCGCAACAGTTCGGTGTACTGCACGGCCGAGACCAGTGACGAGGTCTTCAGCATGTTGATGAACTCGTTGCCCGTCGGCGGCACGATGACCCGCATGGCCTGCGGAAGGACGACCCGGCCCATGGTCTTCGTCTGCGACATGCCGAGCGCGTGCGCGGCCTCGGTCTGGCCCTCGTCGACCGACTGGATGCCGGCGCGGACGATCTCCGCCATGTAGGCGCCCTCGTTGAGGCCGAGGCCCAGCAGCGCGACCATGAACGGCGTCATGACATCGACGGTCTCGTTCTTGTAGATCGGCCCGAGGTTGATGTACTCGAAGATCAGCGACAGGTTGAACCACACCAGCAGCTGGACGTAGACCGGGGTGCCCCGGAAGAACCAGATGTAGAGCCAGGCGACCGCGCCCGTCACCGGGTTCTTGGACAGCCGCATCACGGCGAAGACGATGCCGAGGACGAGACCGAGGGCCATCGAGCTGATGCTGATGATCACGGTGTTCGCCAGGCCGTCGAGGATCGACGGGTCGAACAACTTGTCCCACACCGTGTCCCAGATGATGTTGCCCTGGGAGAAGGCGTAGACGAGCCAGCCGAGCAGTGCGACGACCACGACGGCGCTGATCCAGCGCCCGTAGTGCCGCACGGGGATGGCCTTGATCGCCTCGTACGGGGAGCCCGAGGCGCCGGGCCCGGCCGGAGCGGCGGCCGGGTCCTTGTTGATCTTGTCAGTCATGACGACTGCCCTTCAGTGGAGCGGGGAGGTCACTTGCCGGCGTTGACGGTGGCCGACTTGACGGCGCTGTCCTCGACATCCCACTTCTTCAGGGCATCGGCGTAGGTGCCGTCCTTGATGATCGCGTCGAGCGCCTCCTTGACGGCGTCGCGCAGCTGAGTGTTCTCCTTCGAGACGCCGATGCCGAAGAGGCCGACGTCGCTCTGGCTGCCGACGACCTCGAAGTCGTTGCCGCCGCCCGAGGTCTTCGCGATGTACGCGGCCACCGGGTAGTCGTTGAGGTCGGCCACGGCGCCGCCGGCCTTGACGCGGGTCTGGGCCTCGGCGTCGGTGTCGAAGGCCTGGATCGTCAGCTTGTTGGCACCGCACTTCGTGGCCTGGGCCTTGAAGGTGTCCTCGTAGATCGTGCCGCGCTGGACGGCCACGGTCTTGCCGCAGAGGTCGTCGAGGGAGTTGATGCCCTGCGGGTTGCCCTTCTTGACCAGGAGGGAGACGCCGGAGCTGAAGTAGTCGACGAAGTCGATGCCCTTGCCGATCTTCTTCCCGTTGTCGTCCAGGCCCTCCTGGCGCTTCTTGTTGTCCGTCATCGAGGACATGATCAGGTCCTGCCGGCCGGTGTAGATCGAGGTGATCAGACCGTCGAAGGTGCCCGAGGTGAACTGGAAGTCGACGCCGAGCTGCTTGCCCAGGGCCGCGGCGATGTCGGGGTCGACACCGACGATCTTGCCGCCCTCGGTGAACTCCATGGGGGCGTACGAGGCGTCCGTGCCGACCTTGATGACACCGGCCTTCTGGATGTCGGCGGGGAGCTTGGAGAAGAGCGGAGCGGCGTTGGCGTTGCCGGACGCGGTGTCACCGCTCTTCGTCGGGGTGGCGGAGCCGCCCTCGGTCTGGTCGCCACAGGCGGTCAGCAGCACGGAGCCGACGACCGCGACGGCGGCGACCGCGGCAAGACGGGAAGTGCGGGTCTTGGCGGTCGTGCTGCGCGTGGAGCGTGCGGTCATGATCGGGTTCCTCCGGCGTTGAGGGAGTTGCCAGGCGGTCACGTACGTCTCTTCGAGTGTCGTGACCTCGTGTGATTACGGCATCTTGCCATTCGGACCGCCTCAAACCGACGGCCATGGATGTCAAAATCGGATAACGGGTGACCCCCGAATGCCAACAGGCCGGTACATCAGGGCCGGATCTTCTGCTGGATCCCTTCCACGCCACCGAAGAATTTCCTGTTGATCTCGCCATTCGGACGAGCCGAAGGCCACCAATCGGGTGCTTGAAGCATCTATATGGACATGGGGTGACGTGTCGTCCTCCGTCCGTGTCCGGATGCGCTCGGTATGAGTCGCGTCACCGAGTGCTTATGGGCTCGTCTCCGGTGCCGTCCGTCCGGTAAGAAGGATCCTTACACCCCTCATCCGGGGCTCAGGGCGCGTTGTGCGGCGCGCCCGCGCGGCTACCAGACACGGCGGCCGCGGGACCCGCCCACCGCTCCACACCAGGAGCGGCCAACCCTCAAATGAAGCAGACTTAAGGGGTCAACCCAATGGCAGCGGAGATCGTCAATCCTCGCAGTGACAGTGCTACCGAAGGAGCCCCGGAGGAGCCCTTCGATCCTGTCTTCGCCCTCCACCGGGGCGGCAAGATGGCCATTCAGGCCACCGTCCCCGTCCGGAACAAGGACGACCTGTCCCTCGCGTACACGCCCGGCGTCGCCAAGGTGTGCACCGCGATCGCCGAGCAGCCCGACCTGGTCAACGACTACACCTGGAAGTCCCAGGTCGTCGCGGTCGTGACCGACGGTACGGCGGTGCTCGGCCTCGGTGACATCGGCCCGGAGGCCTCCCTCCCGGTCATGGAGGGGAAGGCCATCCTCTTCAAGCAGTTCGGCGGCGTGGACGCGGTCCCGATCGCGCTCGCCACCACCGACGCCGACGAGATCGTCGAGACCGTCGTCCGGCTGGCCCCGTCCTTCGGCGGCGTCAACCTGGAGGACATCTCGGCCCCGCGGTGCTTCGAGATCGAGCGCAAGCTCCAGGAGCGCCTCGACATCCCCGTCTTCCACGACGACCAGCACGGCACCGCCATCGTCACCCTCGCCGCCCTCCGTAACGCGGCGAAGCTGACTGGCCGGACCCTCGGTGACCTGCGCGCGGTCATCTCCGGCGCCGGTGCGGCCGGAGTCGCCATCGCCAAGTTCCTCCTCGAGGCCGGCCTGGGCGACGTGGCCGTCGCCGACCGCAAGGGCATCGTCAGCCGTGACCGGGACGACCTCAACCCGGTCAAGCGCGAGCTCGCCGACCTCACCAACAAGGCGGGCCTCAGCGGCTCCCTGGAGACCGCCCTCGCCGGCGCCGACGTCTTCATCGGCGTCTCCGGCGGCACGGTCCCCGAGGCGGCCGTCGCGTCCATGGCTCCGAACGCCTTCGTGTTCGCCATGGCCAACCCGAACCCCGAGGTCCACCCCGACGTCGCGCACAAGTACGCGGCCGTCGTGGCGACCGGCCGTTCGGACTACCCGAACCAGATCAACAACGTCCTCGCGTTCCCCGGCATCTTCGCCGGTGCGCTCCAGGTCCGGGCCTCCCGGATCACCGAGGGCATGAAGATCGCCGCGGCCAACGCCATCGCGGACGTGGTCGGCGACCAGCTCGCCGCCGACTGCGTGATCCCGTCGCCGTTCGACGAGCGGGTCGCCCCGGCCGTCGCGGCCGCGGTGGCCGCCGCCGCCCGCGCGGAGGGTGTCGCCCGCCGCTGACGCGCGCCGGTACCCCGAGGGCCTCGTTCCGCACGCCGGGACGGGGCCCTTTCGCGTACGCGGGCGGCGGGCGCCGACGGACGTCCGACGGCGAGCCCTGGGCGTGCCCGGGGGCGAGCGCTGCGCGTACGCGGGGCGAGCCCTGCGTGTACTCGGGCGCGAGATCCCTCGCCCGTCCGGCGGCACCCCTTCGTGTACCCGGTGGCCGGTTCCTTCGCCCACTCGGCGGCGAGCCCTGCGCGCACCCGGCAGCCGGCCCTTCGCCCAGCCGGTGGCTGCACGGAGGCCGGTCGGGCCGGTCGGTCCGGTCGGCGACATGGGTCACACCGGTGTGTGGTTCCGCTGCCCGTCCGCCGCGCCCTAGGGTCGGGGCCATGTTCGCTGCCTACGCTGCCCGAATCGACCGCGACCAGCCCCTGAACGGCCTCGAATTGGGTGAACGACCCGAACCCGAGGCGCGGCCGGGCTGGACCACTGTCACCGTCAAGGCCGCCTCGCTCAACCACCACGACCTGTGGTCGCTGCGCGGGGTCGGGCTGCCCGAGGGAAAGCTGCCGATGATCCTCGGCTGCGATGCCGCGGGCATCGACGAGGACGGCAACGAGGTCGTCCTGCACTCCGTGATCGGCCAGACGGGCCACGGCGTCGGACCCGACGAGCCCCGGTCCATCCTCACCGAGCACTACCAGGGCACCTTCGCCGAGCGGGTGACCGTGCCCCGCTGGAACGTGCTGCCCAAGCCCAAGGAGCTCTCCTTCGAGGAGGCCGCCTGTCTGCCCACCGCCTGGCTGACCGCGTACCGCATGCTCTTCACCAACGCCGGTGTACGGCCCGGGGACTCGGTGCTGGTGCAGGGCGCCGGCGGCGGTGTCGCCACCGCGGCGATCGCCCTCGGCAAGGCGGCCGGCCTCCGGGTCTTCGCCACCAGCCGCGACGAGGAGAAGCGCAAGCGGGCCGTCGAGCTCGGCGCCGTCGAGGCGTTCGAGCCGGGTGCCCGCCTCCCGCAGCGGGTGGACGCGGTCATCGAGACCGTCGGCGCCGCCACCTGGTCCCACTCGGTCAAGTCGCTGAGGCCGGGCGGCACGCTCGTCATCTCGGGCGCCACGAGCGGCGACCGTCCCGCGCACGCCGAGCTGACCCGGATCTTCTTCCTGGAACTGAAGGTCGTCGGCTCGACCATGGGCTCCAAGGACGAGCTGGAGGATCTGCTGTCCTTCTGCGCGGCGACGGGTGTCCGGCCGGTCGTCGACCAGGTCCTGCCGCTGGACCGGGCGCGGGAGGGCTTCGAGCGGATGGCCACCGGCGAACTCTTCGGAAAGATCGTTCTGAAGACCTCGTGACGACCTCTTGATGACTCGTCAGTCCTGCTGATGGGATCTCCGGCACGTGAAACGTGAACAACGCTCACTTCATCGTGCCGGAGGTCTCCCTTGTCGCGCACCACTCATGTGGGGCGAACCGCCCTTGTCGCGGGCGCCCTCGCCGCCTCGCTGCTCGCCCCCACCGCCCCGACCGCCACCGCCTCACCCCCCACCTCCCGTACCGCAGCCGCCCCTACCGCAGCCGCCCCGGCCACCACTGTCCCGGCCGGCGCCGCGCGCGCGGAGACCGGAGGGGGCGCGATACCCGCCCTCACCGACGCCCGGGGCCGGACCCTCACGCTGCGCGGCTGGAACGTCGGGGACAAGGCGCACAGCGGTGACGCCGCCCTCTCCGGCATCACCGAGAAGCACTTCCGCGACATGCGGGCCAAGGGCTTCAACTTCGCCCGGCTGCTGGTCTTCTGGGACGACCTGGAGCCCAGTCCCGGCCGCTACAGCGGGTCCTACCTCAAGAAGGTCGAACGGGTTCTCGACTGGGCCGCGCGCCACGACGTCAACGTCGTCCTCGACGCCCACCAGGACGTCTTCGGGCCCGCCTTCGGGCACCGGGGCGTGCCCGCCTGGGCGACCAGGACCGACGGAATGCCCTTCACACCGCACCCGGACGACTGGTTCTCCGAGTACTTCGAGCCCGCGGTGCAGCGCGCCTTCACCCATCTCTACGAGGACGAGGACCTGCGCCGGGCACAGGCCCGCATGTGGCGGGTGCTCGCCGACCGCTTCGAGGACCATCCGGCCGTCCTCGGGTACGACCTGATCAACGAGCCGATGGGCGAGCTGCGCGAGGGCGAGGACCTGGCGACCGCCGCCCGGCGCATCGAACGGGACCAGATCACCCCGATGTACAACCGCGTCGCGGACGCGATCCGGTCGGTCGACCGGGACAGCTGGATCTTCGTCGAGCCGACTCCCATCGTGGGCGAGGGCGTGCCCACGGGACTCGGCCGGATCGACGACCCGAAGGTCGTCTACGCCCCGCACTTCTACAACGGCGCCATGGAGGCCGGTGGGGACTACGACCCGGCCGCCGGCTGGATCGAGAACTACGAGCGGGCCGTCACCCTGTACCCGAAGGAGTACAAGGTGCCGGTACTGGTGGGCGAATGGGGGCCGCTCGACAACTCCCGGCCGAACATGAACCGCTTCTACCGGGACGCCATGGCTTCGCTCGGCCGCTACAGCTCCGGCTGGGCGGGCTGGGAGTGGTGCTACGGCGGCGGCTACTGCGCCGTGGACGGCGCGGGAGCCTTCCGTACGAACAAGGAGCTCACCGCCGAGCCGTACGCCGAGGCGGTCGCGGGCACCGTGCGCTCCGCCGCCTACGACCCGGCGGCCGGGGTCTACCGCCTGTCGTACGACTCCGCCGGGCGCCGGGGCTCCCGGGTCACCGAGCTCTCCCTGCCGCCCGGCGCCTGGAGGGTGACAGCCCGGGGCGGGGCACTGGTTCTCCGCAAGTCCCCCGGCCGGGCCTGGGTCCTCGCCGTCCCGGGCGCCCGGGTGGGGGTGACCGTCACCCGGGGCTGAGTCCCCGCCGGGCGGCCGCGGTCACGCTCCCGGCCGCGACCGCAGCAGGCCCGTGATCCGCATCGCCGCCGTCGACAGCTGGTCGCGGGTCTCGGCCAGCTGCTCCCGGCTCACGCCGTGGTCGCGGGCCGCGTCCCGGATCTCGTCGCGGAAGCGGTCGAGGAGCCGGTCGAGGTCGCGGGCGGGGTCGCCCGAGCCCTCCGTGTCCCGCGCCCACTCCGGCCCCTCGCCGGCCGGTGCGGTCGTGAACGGCGACTCCTGCCCGGCGGCCTTGGGGTGGGTCGTGCCCGCCACCAGACCGCCGAGCTGGGCCGTGATGTCCGAGAGGCCCTCCCAGACCCCCTTCGGCCAGTCGCCCCGCGAGAACCGGTCCTGGACCTCCTCCTGGACCTGCTGGGCGATCCGCTGGAACTCCTTCGCCTGACTGCGGGCCGACTTCGCCTCGGCGCGGGCCTGGCGGGCCTGCTCCTTCCACTCCTGCCCGACCCGGCGCAGCTCCTCCTTGGCGTCGGCGAACGAGGAGGACTCCGTCGTGCGGGTCCGGCCCGCCGCCGCGCGCATCTCGCTGCGCACCCGGCCGGCCGCGCCGCGCACGTCGTCGCGGATCTCCGCCGCGAGCTCCGACACCGACTCGCGGATCTCCCGCTCCAGGTCGTCCAGTTCGGCGCCGCGCCCGGCCAGCTCCGCACGGCCCGCGTCGGTGATCGAGTAGACCTTCCGGCCGCCCTCGCTGGCATGGGTGACGAGACCCTCGGCCTCCAGCTTGGCCAGGCGCGGGTACACCGTGCCGGCCGAGGGGGCGTAGAGCCCCTGGAAGCGCTCCTCCAGGAGGCGGATCACCTCGTAGCCGTGGCGCGGGGCCTCGTCGAGCAGCTTGAGCAGGTAGAGGCGGAGGCGGCCGTGCGCGAAGACGGGCGGCATGTCAGAGCACCTTTCCGGTCGCGGAGGGGGTGGTGGAGGAGGTGGAGTCGCCGTCCTCGGCCGGGTCGGGGCGGCGGAGCAGGGCGATGGAGCCGGAGACGGTGGTCGCCTTGAGCGTGCCCCGGCCGGCGCCGAGGGTGCCGGTGACGGACTTGGTGCCCCACTGTCCCGCCACGCGCAGGTCCTCGAAGGCGTTCGACACGGAGCCGCTCGTGGTGCTCGCCTCGACCCGGGCGTCGGCCGGGTGCGGGAGCCGGATGGCGACCTCGCCGGAGAGGCTGGCGAGCCGGATGTCGGCGGGCGGCCCGTCGAGCTCGGCGGGGTCGAGGTCGATGACCATGTCGCCGCTGACGGTCTCGGCGCGCACGGAGGCGCCCGCGCCCTCGATCACCGTCACGTCGCCGGTCACGGAGTTGATCCGGAGCGCTCCCGTGACCGACTGGGCCTCCAGGTTGCCCGAGACGCTCTCGGCGCGCACCGGGCCCGCGAGCCGGAGGAGGGTGGTGTCGCCGGAGAGGCCGCGCACCTCCGTACGGCCGGTGATGCCGGTGACCACGGCCTCGGCGCCGACCACGCCGACCTCGACGTCGACGCCCGCGGGGACGGCGACGGAGACGACGGCCCGGCGTCGGTACTCCTTGCGGTCGAGCCACTTGAGGGCGCTCTTCCACTGGAGGTCCTCGTAGCCCACGGTCAGGGTGGAGCCGTCCTGGGACACGAGCAGCGGCGGGCCGTCGATCTCGGAGATCTCCACACGGGCGGAACTCTCGTCCGTCCCCACCACGTTCACCGTGCCGTTGACGATGCGGACCCGCAGGCGGGTCACGGGGTCGGCAGGCGCCAGCTTCGTCGGCTCGGTGACGGACCACTCTGTCATGGTGCTGACCTCCCGTTTCGGCAACGCAACATATCGCGTCTCTCGAAGAACACGATATATCGCGGTGAAGGGAAGTCAACCCTGACTCTCCCCTGACAGGGTGGGGGCAATTAATGCCGTACATGGACAAATTGACCTAGCGTAGGGGCCATGAACGCGACATCCGGCCCCCACCCCACCGGGGCCCTGCTCCTCTGCCGCGCCGACCCCACGGCGGTCCGGCCGCTCGCCCGACTGCTCGGGGAGCAGCTGCTCCTCGCCCCCGCGGGCGAGGAGTGGAGCGTGCTCGTACCGGAGGGGAAGCCCTGGCTCCACGGCGGCGAGCCGGTCGAACAGGTCGTCACGGGCTGGGCCACCGCCCTCGCCGTCCCGGCCGCAGGCCGGCCCGTCGTCGCGTTCTGGTGGGACCGGGACCGGGCGGGGTTCACCCTCGCCGCCGGCTTCCGCCGCACGGTCGGCTACACCTGGCTCGCGGGCGGCACCCCCGTCGGCGAGGACGAGGCCATGCGGACCTTCGCCGCCCGGCTCGCGCTCGACCCGGTCCTCGACGTACAGGCCCTGGAACCGCTCACCGAGCCCGACCCGGACGCCGACGCCCCCGGCCGGCTCCTCGGCGTCGTCGCCGTCCTCGGCCGTGCGGGGCTCGCCCTGCCGGCCGGGCTCCACCCCGGCGAGAGCGCCGACCGGCTCCGCTCCGTCGCCCTGGCCCAGGGGGCCGAGCAGCTCGAAGGGGCGGGCTGGCGCGATGCCGTACGTGCCGAGCTCGACGTCGTGGAGGGCGGTCCCCTCGGCCCGTACCTGCGCGGCCCCAGGGCGCGCGTCCTGGGTGGCGCGCAGCTCGCCGCGGGGGTGCCTCTGCTCCTCTGGGGCATCGGCCGGCGCAGTGGCGGCTGGGCGGCGGCCGGTGCGCTGCTCGTCGCCCACGGCGCGTTCGGCCTCGTCTACGACCGGCTGCGGGAGGGGTGACCCCGCGGGGGGCACCCCTCCCCGCGTGTCCTACTCGTCCTCGTCGTCCTCGTCGTCCAGACGGGCCAGCCAGGTCGCGAGGCGCTCGACCGGCACCTCGAAGTCGGGGTTGAGATCGACGAACGTCCGCAGCTGCTCGGCGAGCCACTCGAAGGTGACCTCCTCCTCGCCTCGCCGCTTCTCCAGTTCCTCGATGCCACGGTCGGTGAAGTACATGCGATCAGGATAGGCCGTACCCCTCACGTCCCTGTCGACGTCCCCTGTCGCCCTCCGGTCCCACCGACTAGCCTTCCCCATCATCGTTTCGGGGAGCGGGGGCGCTGTGACTCACGGGATCGCTCGGATTCGGCTGGACGACGGCACGCCCGTGTGGGCCCGGGTCAGTGACGTGCAGGAACTCGGCAGGGGAGGCGGCTTCCAGGACACCGGTGTCAGGGACCGGGTGGTCTCGATGGCGGGCGGGCTCACGGACGTGGTGCGCGGGGTCGTCGGCTCGCTGCGCGCCGGGCTCGACCCGCAGGGGCCGGTGGAG
This sequence comes from Streptomyces zaomyceticus, assembly GCF_014656215.1. Taxonomy (GTDB): domain Bacteria; phylum Actinomycetota; class Actinomycetes; order Streptomycetales; family Streptomycetaceae; genus Streptomyces; species Streptomyces zaomyceticus. Next base: position 60,596 of record NZ_BNBZ01000037.1, read on the forward strand.
GTCGCCGTCAGCTTCGGCATCGAACTCTCGGCACAGTCGGGCAAGGTGATCGGCGTCCTCGCGGACGGCTCGGGCAAGGCCTCCGTGAGCGTCTCCCTGACCTGGACCGAACCGGGCCCGACACCGGCCCCCGAACCGGGCCCGACACCGGCCCCCGAACCGGGCCCGACACCGGCCCCCGAACCGGGCCCGACGCCGGACTCCGCACCGGGGCAGACCTCCGGTTCCGCACAGGACCCGACCTCCGGGCCCGCCCCGGGCCCGGCCCCCGGTGAGGATCGGGAACGGAACCCGGCGGCCGATGGCACGGCATGAGCGCCTTCGACGCTCTCGTGCGCCCCGCACTCGTACGCATCGCCGCTCCCGGCTGCGGGTATGACCCGCACGGCGACCGGTACTGGGGCACCGGCTTCTTCATCGCCCCCGGCTGGGTGCTGACCTGCGCCCATGTCGTGGCCGAGGGGGGAAGCGCGGTGTGGAGGAGCGATCCGGCCGTCGGCATCACCTGGGAGGACGGCAAGACCACCCGGGAGACCACCGGCACCGTCGTGCTCGCCCTGCCCCGCCCCGAACGGCCCGACGACCCGCCGGACCGATGGGCCTTCCCCGACCTCGCGCTCGTCCGGGTGCCCACCGCGCAGAAGGCGTCCTGTGTGCGTCTCAGCGAGCGTCCGCCCGTCCCGCCGACCTCCGTCGGACTCCACGGCTGGTCCCGGGAGACCGGCGAGCTCGGCATCCGGCACGTCCACGGCACGCTGATCGGCAGCGACGGCAAGGCCCTCGTCACCGACTGGGTCATGCCCGTCGAAGGCTGCTCGGGCGGCCCCGTCGTCGACCACCAGCAGGGTGCCGTCGTCGGCCTCAACAAGGGCCGCGGGCGGGACGGCGGCGCCGTCGTCCCCGTCACCGCGCTGCGCGCGCTGCACGACCTCCCCGGCGGTGAGGCGATGGGCGAGGCGCTGCGCGCCCACGACCGCTACCACCTCGCCCGCTACCGCTCGCTGGACGACCGCCCCGACTGGACCAGGACCCAGCGGCGGACGGCCGGCGCCCAGGGCATCGGCCCCGGGCTGCGGACCCAGCTGTACGGGCACTTCGCCGAGCTGCCCGCACCCACCGCGCCCGGCGAGATCATGGACCTGATCGACCAGGTCAAGGCCTGGATCAGGGACGACGACCTGCCGGACGCCCTGGAGGACGACCCGCGCACCTGGAGCGAAGGCGCCGGGCTGCTGCGCGGCCTGCGGGCGCCCCGCAGGGACGGCGTCCGCGACCTCGACCTGGACGCCGTGCTGCTGTACGCCGCGCATGTCGTCCGGCACGTCGGCGGGCGGTACGGCGAGCGCGCCGACACCTCGGGACTCACCCGCTGGATCATCGACGCCTCCGGCGACGCCGACCGGCACCTGCGGCGCGAGATCGACCGGCTCGTCAGCCCCGGCAGGCCCGCACCGCTCTCCGTGCGCGAACCCCGCGCGCGTGCCGACGTCCTCCTGGAGATCGACACCCCCCGCTGGGGACGGAGTTACCCCTGGCGGGTCAAGCTCCTCCTCGACGGGCACACCGTCAGCCCCCTCCACTGCGACGACCGGGGCGTCGAGCGGGCCCGCCTCAGGGAGACCCTGCGCGAACCGCTCGCGGACGCCCTGCGGCGCGGCGACAGCGGACCGCATCTGGCCGCCGTGGAGGCGGTGCTGCCGCGCGAACTCTTCGACGAACCCCTCGACACCTGGCGGCTCGAACCGCCCCAGGGTTCCGACGACGCCTGGGCGCCCACGCTCGGCCAGCGCCGGATCGTCGTCATCCGCGACGCCCGCCGCCACGACAGGGAACCGGCCCCCGAATGGCGCGAGCGCTGGGAGGCGGCGGAGCGCGGGCCGCTCCGCGCGGCCCCGCTGCGCGCCGAGGCGCCCGGCGCGGGCCCCGACGCCCACACCTCGCGGGTGCGCAGGGAGACCTGGGCGGAGGCGTACGACCGGCTCCGCGAGGCCGGGGGCGGCACCGTCCCCGTCTACTGCGCCCATGTGGGCAGCGGCGACGGCCTCATGGCGATGAACGCGGCCCTCGCCGCCGGGCATCCCCTCGCCCTCTGGCGGACCGGCGCCCACGGCCACACCGACTGCGCGGAGTTCCACGAACGGGCCGACCGGCTGCTCTCCGCCGCCCTCACCGCCTGGGACGTACGCGGCCCCGTCCGCTCCCTGCGCACCCGTGCGACGGACCCGGCGGCCGGGCCCGAGGCGCGGGCCGCGTACGCGTGGGCCGAGAGCGTCGCCCTCCTGTTCGACCCGCCGGACCGGCCGCCGCACGGCGGCCGTCTGGAACCCCCGCCCCTGCTCGGGGAGGGGGAGCAGTGACCGGAGCGGCCACCGGGACGACGGCCCCGCGATCCGTCCGATTAGGCCATCGGCAGGTCCCGCTCCCGGGCGGTACCGTCGATGGGCCCGGCATCGACACCACAGCCAGGAGGAGTCACTCGTGAACGATTGGCGGATCTACCGTGGTGCCGGTCTTCCGCACGACGAGATACAGCGGCTGCCCGCCCCGCCGCCGTGGCGCGACTTCTCGACCGGCAGCGCCGACGACACCCTGGCAGGTTCCGACCGGCGGCTCGGCGTCAAGCGCAGACTCGTCCAGAACCACCATCCCCGGCCCGCCGAGACCGACGCCGTCAACGCCGCCCTCTACCTTCGGCGCCCGCTCCTCGTCACCGGCAACCCCGGAACCGGCAAGTCCACCCTCGCCCACGCCGTCGCCCACGAACTGCGCCTCGGGCGGGTCCTCCGCTGGCCGATCGTCAGCCGGACGACACTCCAGGACGGGCTCTACCGGTACGACGCCATCGGGCGCCTCCAGGACGTCCAACTGGAGCGTGCCCAGGCCGGATCGCCCGGCTCCGCCGCCGCGGCCCCGGCCGGCATCGGCTCGTACATCCGGCTCGGACCGCTCGGTACCGCGCTGCTCCCCTCGGACCAGCCCCGGGTGCTGCTCATCGACGAGCTCGACAAGAGCGACCTCGACCTGCCGAACGACCTCCTCAACGCCCTGGAGGAAGGCGAGTTCGCCATCCCCGAGCTGGAGCGGCTCGCCGACCGGGAGCCCGTCGTCGAGGTGCTCAGCGACGACGGCCGCAAGGTGGCCGTGATCGGCGGGCGGGTCCGCTGCACCACCTTCCCCTTCATCGTGCTCACCTCCAACGGCGAACGGGACTTCCCCGCCGCCCTGCTGCGCCGCTGCATCCGGCTGGAACTCGAAGCGCCCGGCGAGGAGCAGCTCCGCGCGATGATCGAGGCCCACCTCGGGACCGAGACCGCCGCGGGCGAGGGGGAACAGGGGCTGGTGCAGCGCTTCCTCAACCGGGAGCCCGGCGAGGTCATCGCCACCGACCAGCTCCTCAACGCCCTCTATCTGACCCAGCACGCCTCCCGTGCCGAACGGGTCACCAGGGAACGCATCGCCGACATGCTCATGCAACCGCTCGATCAGCCGAGGTGACGGACGGATGCACCGGATGCATCTGGAAGAACTCACCCGCAGACTGCGGGCCGGCGGCCAGGACCCCACCGCCGAGGACATCGCGGACGCCCTGTGGCTGTCCCGTTGGCTCCCCGGCTCCGCCCCGGAGGAGGAAGGGCCCGAGGCGGCGGGTTCCGGGGACTCCGGGAGATCCGAGGGGGCCGGGCGGTCGGAGACCGGCCCCCGGGCGGGCCCGGCCGGGGACGGCTCCGGCGATCACCGGGCCTCCGTCCGGGGCGGAGCCGGCGTCACGGGCGAGGGCGGGGGAACGAGGGCCGCGCCCGTCGGCGCGGGCGACTCCGTCTCCCTCCACATGACCACCGGAATCACCCGGTCTCCCGCCGGCCGCTCCGACGGGGTCACCCGGGCCCGGTCCGAGGACGGCCCGGGACGTACGGAGCGGGGCGCGACCCTGCCCGTGCGCGCCCCCGGCGCCAACGCCCTGCCCGGACTCCTGGGCCTCCAGAAGGCCCTCCGGCCCCTCCGCGCCTACGCCCGCGCACCGCACCGCCCAGGCGAGGGCGTCCTCGACGAGGAGGCCACCGCCGAACGCAGTGCCGCCGCCGGCATCCTCACCCCCGTCATGCGCCCCGCCGCCGGCCGCCGCCCCGACATCCAGCTCCTCATGGACACCGGACCCGCCATGGTCGTCTGGAGCCGGATGGTCGAGGAACTCCGTCAGGCCTGCCAGCAGTCCGGCGCCTTCCGGGACGTCCAGGTGCACCGCCTGTACGACACCGGCGAAGGCCCCCCGCTCGTCACCACCACCTCCGGCGCCGACGGCCGCCCCCGGCTGCGCCCCGTCGACCAGCTCCACGACCCCACCGGCCGACGGCTCACCCTCGTCGTCAGCGACTGCGTCGGACCCCTCTGGCAGCGCGGCGCCGCCCAGCGCTTCCTGCGCCAGTGGCCCCGCCACTCCCCGCTCGCCCTCGTCCAGCCCCTGCCGCCGCGCCTCTGGCCCCGTACCGCGCTCCCCGCCGAACCCGGCACCTTCCAGCGCTCCGCGACCCCCGGCGGCCACACCGTCTTCCGCTCCGACGACGAACCCTGGGGGCCCCTCGTCCCCGGCCACCGGGCCGTCCCCGTGCTCACCCCCACCCCCGAGGCATTCGCCTCCTGGACCCGGCTCCACACCGGGCACGGCGGCAACGCCGTACGCGGCTGGGCCGCCCGCCTCGGCCTCGAACCGGTGGAGCCGCGCGCCGCCGGGACCCCCCGCGCCCCCCGGCGCGACGACGACCTCCTGCGCGCCTTCCGGGCCGGAGCGTCACCCGGCGCGCTCCGGCTCGCCGTCCACCTCGCGGCGGCGCCGCTGACCCTGCCCGTCATGCAGCTCGTGCAGCGCGCCATGCTGCCCGACACCGGCCCCATGGAGCTCGCCGAGGTGCTGCTCAGCGGGCTGCTCCGGAGGCTGCCCGGGGCCACCCCGTACCCCTGCTTCAGCTATCCGCCCGGCATCCAGCAGCACTTCCTCGGCTCGCTCGACCCCAGTGCCGCCGCCCTCGTCCTCAAGCACTGCTCCGCGTACGTGGAGCGCAATTTCGGCCAGGGCATGCGCAACTTCCCGGCGCTCGCCGCCGCCCGTCTCGCGGGCACCGGGGCCGACACCGACACCGACACCGGAGGCGGCCCGGCGACCCGCCGGAGCCACGGCCGGACCACGAACCTCCCCGAGGAGACCGAGGCGACCGACGAGCCCCTCGGCCCCGACGGCCCCGAGACCGAGCTCTTCGCCCGCATCCCCGCGCGCGTACTCCGCTTCTACCACCCCGACCTCGTCACCCCCGACCCCCTCACCGAGGCCCGCCGCCTCCTCGCGCAGGGCCGCGCCCAGTCCGACCCCGCCCTTCTCGCCGGGGCACGCGAGCGCGCCGAGGCGGCGCTCCCGGCCGAACCGGTCGAGGCCCGGATCGTCCTCGCCCGCGCGCTGTACGCCGAGGCCGGGACCGCCGCCGCCCGCCGCACCGGCCGCCGCCCCGCGCTCCTCGGAAAGGCCGCCGACACGCTCGTACAGGCCGGGGAGCTCGCCAGGACCGGCGGGGAGGCATGGGCCGAGGCGCGGCTCGAACTGGCCGTCGTCCACCATGCGTTGTGGCGGGACAGCGGCGAGACGGGCCATCTCGACGCCGCCCTCACCGCCCTCGCCGAGGATGCCGACCGCTGGCCGGAAACCGCCCGCCACACCCTCCGTCTGCGGCGCGGCCGGCTGCTCCTCGCGCGCGGTGACGGCGAGGAGGCGGCCGTCGAACTCACCGCCGCCCTCACGCTGCACGAGAGCGCCGCCGCCCTCCTCGACCTCGCCGACGCCCTCCACCTCGCCGGGGCCGCCCCGGGCCGCATCGGGCTCGTGCTGGACCGTGCCGAACCCCTCCTCGGCGACGCGCGCGCCCTGCGGCTGCGCTTCACCACCGCACGCGCCCGGCTGTACGACACGGAGGGCGACGGGGCCGCCGCCGACGCCGCGTACGAGGAGGCCACCCTGCTCGCACCCGCCGACAGCGAGCAGCGCGGACCGCTCCTGCTCACCTGGGGCGGATCGCTGCTGCGGCGGGCCGCCGCGGGAACCGGCACGGCGCCGGTCGACCGGGCCGAGGGAGTCCTGCGCGAGGCCCTCACCTGCCTCCCCGCCGGAGCCGCCGCCCGCGAGCGGGCCCGGATCCTCATCGGCAGCGTGCTCGCGCTGCGCTTCGACCGCGCGGGCTTCCTGCCGGACCTGTACGAGAGCCGTCATCTGCTCGACGAGGCCCTCCGCACCACCCGCGACGCGGCGACCCGGGCCGAGGTCCGGCTCCAACTGGGCTGGGTGCAGCTGCAGCTGAGCGAGACGGCCAGGGACGGGCAGCTCGTCGACGCCCTCACCGCCTTCCGGCTCGCCGCCGACGACAGCCGCTCCGCCCGCGGCGACACCCCCGGCACGGTCACCCTGGCGAGGGCGCTCCACGCCCAGGGGACGGTGCTCTACCTGATGGGCCGGCTCGGCCACGCCGCGACCGTCCTGCGGGAGGCCGCCGAGCAGTGGCGACGCCTGGACGGCATGCTGGTGCCGGTGGACTGGGCGGACGTGGAGCGGACCCGGACCCTGCTCGCCGAGGTCGGCGCCGACCCCCGGCCGCGACCGGACGCCCTCTCCCGCGAGGAGCGGCGCCGGATCGCGCCGCCCTGGTGGGCATGGCACGAAGGGGAGGCGGAACGGCTGGATAACGGGGGCGCGCAGGGGCGCAGTTGAGTCGAACGGGTTTCCGTCTCCGGGGCGTCGGGAAGAACCGCTCCGCCGCTACGACCGTGGGGGGCAAGGGCCGGTGAGGAGGAGCCGAGGGTGTTGGAGCACACGAAGCGGGTCGCAGGCGTCGACCGGGCCGAAGGACGACCCCGGCGCCTGCCCGATCTCACCGGCGTGGACCTGCGGACCTTGCGCTTCATGGACGATCCCGACCTGGAGGCCGCCGTCGAGCGGGTGTTCTGGCGGACGCGGGACCTCAGCGACTCCTGGATGGAGAGCAACGGGGACGGGGCCCACGGCTGACCTCCGGGGGAGGGGCGGTGCCGACCGGCCGATTCCGGCCAGATGCCCGCCGGTCGACGGCGGCACGGCGCGGGGACGAGAACGGGGGCGGACATGAACGTCGCGCCCCTGCCCGCCTCCGTCTTCGCCGAGTTGGCCAGGACCAGCCCCGCCCCGGCCGGTCTGACCCTGCTGCGGTCCGCCCTGCACACACGGCGACTGCTGCTCCTCAAGGCACTCCTGGTGCGCGTCCACCGGGAGCGGGCTTCCGTCGGAACGGGTGCCCTGGGCCGGTTCGAGCGTTCCTGGGACCTGCTCGAACAAGTCGAGCGGCACCGTCCCGCCGTGGTCCGGGACGTCCTCGACTACCCGACGACCGGCGTCTGGCTGGCCGCCGCGCTCGCCGCGCCCGCCGGGCCGGACTTCGACCGTCTGCTGACCCGTCTCGACATGGTCGCGCTCACCGCCGCCCTGCGCTGCGGCGACCCGCTCGACCTGACTGTCGAGACCGCGGACGGCCTGCTCTCCCTGCCGGGCGTGGGCCTGCTGCGGCTGCCCTCCGACCGCGTCCGGATCACGGCCGACAACCGGACCGTACGATTTCATCCGGACGCCGGTCGGCATCCGGAGCCCACCGTCCTCGCCCTCGTCGACGGGCGCCGGGGCGTGCTCGCGGGACGCGGGCCCGACTGGAGCCCCGTGCGCGCGCTGCCCCGCTGCACCGCGCGTCTGGACGACCTCGACCCGTACAGGGTGCCGGTGGGCACGGCCGGCGGCTCCATCAGCACCCCCGTCGGCCATGTCGACACCGACCACGCCGCCTGGTCCGCCCGCTGGCGCGCGGCCCAGGAGCTGCTCGCGCGCACCGACCCGGGCCGGGCCTTCGAGGTCTCCCGCTCGGTCCGTGTCGTCGTCCCGCTCGTCCCGTGCGGGCCGGGCCACCGCGGTGCCACCCTGAGCGCGGCTCCCGGAGCCGTGCTCACCTCGCTGCCCGACGAGGCGTGGGGGATGGCCGAGACGCTCGTCCACGAGCTGCACCACAGCAAGCTGGCCACGCTCCACGAACTCGTGCCGCTGTACGGCCCCGGGCGGGACGCCGTGCACCAGGTGGGCTGGCGGCCGGACCCCCGGCCCATCGCCGGCGTGCTCCACGGCGCCTACGCGCATCTGGCACTCGCCGATCTGTGGCGCCGCGCCGCCACCGCCGAGGGGGTGCCGAAGTCCTGGCGGTCCGACGCCGGGCAACAGTTCGACGAGCTCCACGATCAGGTGGGCGAGGCGCTGAAGATCCTGCTTGAATCCGATGAACTGACTACGGAGGGGCGGGAGTTCGCGCATCAAATGCGGCAGCACCACGCGAGCCTCGGCGCGACCCCACTCGTCGCTGGGTAACACTGTGCGCACGGCACATGACACCGCGTTGCGCGGGAGCGGGACGGGAGACACGACAGATGGCGGAACAGCGGTCGGGCGGCGCGGCGGACCACGGGGCCATGAACGGGCCGGAACACGTCCTCGTGGTCTTCCCCGGCTATCACCGTCCGTGGGCGACCTGGGTCAACCAACGACTCGACGCCCACGGCGTGCGCGCCAGCCTCCAGCGCTGGGACCCTCCGCGCGAGGTGCCCCTCGAAGACTCGCTCGGCGACCTCCTGCTCGCCCGGGGCCAGGTGCTGCTCGTCCTGGACGACTGGTTCTTCCAGCTCGGCCCCCGGGCCTCCGGTGAGTGGAACGACGTGCTCCGCGGCTTCGTCGCCGCCCATTCCGAGCGGTTCGCCGCGGTCAACCTCACCAACCGGCCCCTGCTCCCGGCCACCGCGGTCCTCGAACCCGTCAGCCTGTGGGGCGTCGGCGAGGAGGAGGCCGAGGCCCGCCTGCTCAGCCGGCTCGCCATCGATCCGCGTCGGGCCGCCGGCCGCCGGCTGCCCGCCGGGTCCCTCATCCGCTTCCCGGACACACCCCCCGAGATCTGGGGCGAGATCCCGCGCCGCAACCCGCGCTTCACCGGCCGCGACGACCTGCTCACCGAGCTTCAGGCGCGACTCATGGACGCCGGCCGGGGCAACGCCGCGTGCACCCTGGTCGGCATGTCCGGGATCGGCAAGACCCAGATGGCCGCCGAGTACGCCCACCGCTTCAGCTCCGACTACGACGTCGTCTGGTGGGTCAGTTCCGACGACCGCAACGTGCAGCGCGACCGCTTCGGCGAGCTCGCCGCCGAACTCGGCCTGACCACCGGCAACGAGCCCGGCGAACGCATCCGGGCCGTCCGCGAGGCCCTGCGCCGCGGAGACCCGCACTCCCGCTGGCTCGTCGTCTTCGACGGCTGGGACGACACCGACGGCGCGAACGTGATGCTGCCGCAGGGACCCGGCCACGTACTGATCACCTCACGCAACCGCGGCTGGGGCGAGTTCACGGACACCCTGAGCATCCGGGGCTTCGACCGGGCCGAGTCCACGGCCTATCTGATGCGCCGCGCCCCGCACATCACCGCACCCGAGGCCGACGAGGTCGCCGCCGAGTTCGGCGACGTACCGCTGCAGCTGGTCCAGGCCGCCGCCTGGCTCGGCGAGTCCCGGATGGAGGTCCCCGAGTACCTGCGCATGGTCCGCGAGGGACGGATCAACGCCATGGACGAGCCGGCCGGCGGCGACGGCATCCCCAACGCCTCCCTGACCTCCTGGTCGATACTGATCAACCGGCTCCGACGCACCCAGCCGCAGGCCATCGACGTGCTCAGCCTGTGCGCCTCCTTCGCCCCCGGCCGCATCCCGCTCGGCATCGTCCGCGCCTATCCGCAGGCCGACCTCCCCGAGGACCTGCGCTGGATGGTCACCGACCTCGCCGCCTGGTCCCGGGCCCTGGACACCCTGGTCAACTACTCCGTCCTCAGCCGCGAGTCACGCGGTCCGGTCGCGAGCGGGGAGATGGGCCCCCACCAGGAGTCCGTGCACATGCACCGGCTCGTCCACGACATCGTGGCCCGGCTCACCGACGGCGAACACCGCACGGCCCACCGCAAGGCCGTCCGCACCCTGCTCGCCGAGGCCGATCCCGGCAACCCCATGGACAGCAGGAACTGGCCCCGCTACGCCGAACTCCTGCCGCACCTGGAACCGTCCGGGGCTCTGAACAGCCGGAACCCGCGCGTGCAGACCGCCGTCCTCAACTGTCTGCGCTACTGCTTCCGCAGCGCCGAGTACCGGGCCGGCATCCGGCTCGCGGAGCGGATCCGGGAGACCTGGTCCACCTTCATGGACCCGGTGAGCTCCGAGATGCAGGAGCTCACCAACCAGGAGTGCTCCATCCTGCGCAACTACGGACGCTTCCGTGACGCGTACCAACTCGATCTCGCCCTGCGCGCACGCCTCGACGAGGCGGAGACCTCCGACCCGCTCGGCGCGCTCCGTTCGGACATCTCCATCGCCAGCGACCTCCGCTTCCTCGGTCAGTACCAGGAGTCGGAGCGGATGCAGCGCGACGTCGTCGCCGAGTCCCGGCGCCTGCTCGGCGAGAACGAGTTCCTCACCCTCGTCGCCGGGAACAACCTCGGGGTCGCCCTGCGGGTGCTCGGGCGCTACAAGGAGGCGTACGAGCAGGACATCGCCACCCTCACGCGCGCGGAGAACGCCCTCGGCGCCCTGCACTCCCAGACCCTCATCCTCGGCAACAACGTCGCCCAGGACCAGCGCCTGCTCGGCCAGTACCGTGAGGCGCTGGCCCGTCAGGAGGCCAACGTCCGCGTGCACGTCCGGGTCATGGGGCCCCAGCACCTGCAGACCCTGTACGCGCGGGCACAGCTCGCCCTGTGCCGTCGGCGGGAGGGCAGTTTCCCGCAGGACCTCGGTGCCACCATGGCGAGCGTGCTCGAACAGATGCAGCAGGTGCACGGTCGCGACCACTACATCACCCTCGCGTCGATCAACAACTACGCCAACTACCTCCGCGAGCACGGCGACCTCGACCACGCCCGCGAACTCAGCCGCGAGGCCGAGGCCGGCTACCGCGCCCTCCTCGGTCCCGCGCACCCCGTCGCCACCGGCGTCCTCGCCAACACCGCCCTCGTCCTCCAGGCCTCCGGCGAACGCGCGGACGCCCTGGCCATCCTGGAGGCCGCCCTCGCCGGTCTGACCTCCTCGCTCGGAGCCGACCACCCCTGGGTGCTCGGCTGCGCGCTCAACGCCGGAGCCGCCCGCAACTTCAACGGCCGGGTGCACGACGCGGCCGAGCTCAGCCGGGACACCCTCCGCCGGGCCCGGCACACCCTCGGCAACGAGCACCCGCTCACCCTGTCGTGCCAGGTGGCCCTCGCCACCGATCTGCGCGGACTCAGGGAGACCGAGGAGGCCGGGAAGCTGGAGGAGGACGCCCTGCTCACCCTCACCCGCACCCTGGGCGCCCAGCACCCGCACACCCTGTCGGCACGGCAGCGCAACCGGCCCTACTGGGACTTCGAGGCCAACCTGGGCTGAGCCCGCACACCCGGCGGAAACGCCGGAGGCCCGGCACCCCACGTGGGGTGCCGGGCCTCCGTACGAGCTCCGAGGGCGACGATCAGGCGTCGAAGACCTCGTTGACCAGCTGCTGCTGCTCCGCCTGGTGGCGCTTGGCCGAGCCGACCGCCGGGGAGGAGGAGTGCGGACGCGAGATCCGGCGCAGGCGCTCGCCCGCCGGGATGTCCGCGCCGACCGCCAGGTCCAGGTGGTCGATCAGGTTGAGCGCGATGAACGGCCAGGCACCCTGGTTCGCCGGCTCCTCCTGCGCCCAGATGTACTTCGCCGCGTTCGGGTACTTGGCGATCTCGGCCTGGAGCTCGGCACCCGGCAGCGGGTACAGGCGCTCGAGGCGGATGATCGCGGTCTCCGTGTCGCCGCGCTTCTGACGCTCGGCCTCCAGGTCGTAGTAGACCTTGCCGGCGCAGAAGACGACCTTGCGGACGTCGGCCGGGTTCGCCGTCACGTCACCGATCACCGGGCGGAAGCCGCCGGTGGTGAACTCCTCCACCTTGGACGCCGCGGCCTTCAGACGCAGCATCGACTTCGGGGTGAAGACGATGAGCGGCTTGTGGTGCGGGTTGTGCACCTGCCAGCGCAGCAGGTGGAAGTAGTTCGACGGCAGCGTCGGCATGGCGACCGTCATGTTGTCCTGGGCGCACATCTGGAGGAAGCGCTCCGGGCGCGCGGACGAGTGGTCCGGGCCCTGGCCCTCGTAGCCGTGCGGCAGGAGCAGCGTGACGCCGGACGTCTGGCCCCACTTCTGCTCGGCCGAGGAGATGAACTCGTCGACGACGGTCTGCGCGCCGTTGACGAAGTCACCGAACTGGGCCTCCCAGACGACGAGGGCGTCCGGGCGCTCCAGGGAGTAGCCGTACTCGAAGCCCATCGCCGCGTACTCGCTGAGCAGCGAGTCGTAGACGTTGTAGTGGGCCTGCTCCTCGGTCAGGTAGAGCAGCGGGGTGTAGTCCTCGCCGGTCTCCTGGTCCACCAGGACCGCGTGGCGCTGGCCGAAGGTGCCGCGGCGCGAGTCCTGGCCCGACAGGCGGACCGGGGTGCCCTCCATCAGCAGGGAGCCGATGGCGAGGGTCTCGCCGAAGCCCCAGTCGATGGTGCCGTCGTCGATGGAGGCGGCACGGCGCTGCATCTGCGGCAGCAGACGCGGGTGGACCGTGATCCGCTCCGGGATGGTGACCTGCGACTCGGCGATCCGCTTCACGACCTCGGCGGAGACCGCGGTGGTGACGCCCACCGGGAACTCGGCGCGGGCGTCCGGCACGTGCGCCGGGGTCGGGGCGGCGGTGGCCTCGCGGACCTCCGCGAACACCTTCTCCAGCTGGCCCTGGAAGTCCTGGAGCGCCTGCTCCGCCTCTTCGAGGGTGATGTCGCCGCGACCGATGAGCGACTCGGTGTACAGCTTGCGCACCGAACGCTTCTTGTCGATCAGGTTGTACATCTGCGGGTTGGTGAACTGCGGGTTGTCGCCCTCGTTGTGACCGCGGCGGCGGTAGCAGATGAGGTCGATCACGACGTCCTTGTTGAACGTCTGGCGGAACTCGAAGGCGAGCCGCGCGACGCGGACCACGGCCTCCGGGTCGTCGCCGTTCACGTGGAAGATCGGCGCCTCGATCATGCGGGCCACGTCGGTCGCGTACATCGAGGAACGCGAGGACTCCGGGGCGGCGGTGAAGCCGACCTGGTTGTTGATGACGATGTGGACCGTGCCGCCGGTGCGGTAGCCGCGCAGCTGCGACATGTTCAGGGTCTCGGCGACGACACCCTGGCCGGCGAAGGCCGCGTCACCGTGCAGGGCGACGGGCAGGACGGTGAAGTCCGTGCCGCCCTTGTTGATGACGTCCTGCTTGGCGCGGACGATGCCTTCCAGGACCGGGTCGACCGCCTCCAGGTGGGAGGGGTTGGCGGCCAGGGAGACCTTGATCTCCTCGCCGTCCAGGCCCGTGAAGGTGCCCTCGGCGCCCAGGTGGTACTTGACGTCGCCGGAGCCGTGCATCGACTTCGGGTCGAGGTTGCCCTCGAACTCGCGGAAGATCTGCGCGTACGACTTGCCGACGATGTTCGCCAGGACGTTCAGCCGGCCGCGGTGGGCCATGCCGATGACGACCTCGTCGAGGCGCGACTCGGCGGCCGAGTCGATGACCGCGTCGAGCAGCGGGATGACGGACTCGCCGCCCTCCAGGGAGAAGCGCTTCTGGCCGACGTACTTCGTCTGCAGGAAGGTCTCGAAGGCCTCCGCCGCGTTCAGCCGGCGCAGGATCCGCAGCTGCTCCTCGCGCTCCACACGGGAGTGCGGGCGCTCGACGCGGTCCTGGATCCACTTGCGCTGCTTCGGGTCCTGGATGTGCATGAACTCGACGCCGGTGGTGCGGCAGTAAGAGTCGCGCAGCACGCCGAGGATGTCGCGGAGCTTCATCATCGACTTGCCGGCGAAGCCGCCGACCGCGAACTCCCGCTCCAGGTCCCACAGGGTGAGGCCGTGCTCGGTGATGTCCAGGTCGGGGTGCTTGCGCTGCTTGTACTCCAGCGGGTCGGTGTCGGCCATGACGTGGCCGCGGACCCGGTAGGAGTGGATGAGCTCGAAGACGCGCGCGGCCTTGGTGACGTCGTCGTCGTGCGAGGCGTCGATGTCCTTGAGCCAGCGGACCGGCTCGTAGGGGATGCGCAGGGCCTTGAAGATGTCGTCGTAGAAGCCCTCCTCGCCGAGGAGGAAGTTGGCGACGACGCGCAGGAACTCGCCGGAGGCGGCGCCCTGGATGACGCGGTGGTCGTACGTCGAGGTCAGGGTCATGACCTTCGAGATGCCCAGCTTGTTCAGGGTGTCCTGGGAGGTGCCCTGGAACTCGGCCGGGTAGTCCATCGAGCCGACGCCCATGATGACCGACTGTCCGGGCATCAGACGCGGCACGGAGTGGACGGTGCCGAGGCCGCCGGGGTTGGTCAGCGAGACCGTGACGCCGGTGAAGTCCTCCATCGTCAGCTTGCCCACGCGGGCCCGCTTGACGATGTCCTCGTACGCCTGCCAGAACTCGAAGAAGTTGAGCGTCTCGGCCTTCTTGATGCCCGCGACGACGAGCTGGCGGTCGCCGTTGGGCTTCACCAGGTCGATCGCGAGACCGAAGTTCACGTGCTCCGGCTTGACCAGGGTCGGCTTGCCGTCCTTCTCCGCGAAGGAGTAGTTCATCGACGGCATGGCCTTGATCGCCTGCACCATCGCGTAGCCGATGAGGTGCGTGAAGGAGATCTTCCCGCCCCGGGCGCGCTTCAGGTGGTTGTTGATCACGATCCGGTTGTCGAAGAGCAGCTTCACCGGGACGGCGCGGACGGACGTGGCCGTCGGCACCTCCAGGGAGGCGTTCATGTTCTTCGCGACCGCGGCGGCGGGGCCGCGCAGCGTGATCAGCTCGGGACCGGCCGGGGGCTCGGCCGCGGGCTTGGCTGCGGCGGGCGCGGCCTTCGTCGCGGCGGGCGCGGCGGCGGCCGGCTTCGCGGCCGGGGCCGCGGCAGGCTTCA
>NZ_BNBZ01000038.1 GCF_014656215.1 Streptomyces zaomyceticus
GCAACGGCCCGATCACTTCCCATGCCTGATCAGTCAGTTCATGACGTCGCACCACGAACGGAGTAACGACCGATCGACATTGCGGACACGCCCTAGGTCGTCTCGTGCGGGTCGGGGTCCGGAACCGACGGCCCCTTCGTCTCCAGGTAGTGGCTCAGGGGCGGCTCCTGCGCCAGCACCGCTCCGATGGTGAACGCGAAGGTGATCGCCGCGCACACGACGATCAGCCAGGACAGCAGCGTCAGGACGAGGCCGAGGGATCCGTACTCGGCCAGCGCCCTGTTGAGGGCGTTGGGCATGTACAGCCGCGCGGTCAGCCCCAGCGCGCTGGTGGCGACCGCGGCCAGGACCGCGCCGGGCACGAGAAGCCGCCAGGGAACGCGGCCGACGAGCAGCAGATGCTGCGTCCACAGCCAGACCCCCGTACTGACCAGGAAGTAGAGGGGTACGCCGAGCCACAGACCGGCTCCGAAGCCGTTGCGCAGGGGACCCTGGAGCAGGACGGCGAGGACCAGCACCATCAGCCACACCACCCAACGCCAGACCGCGACCCTCGTCCTGGACTTGGGCAGCGCCCAGGCGCGTTCGCAGATCCGGGCCATGGCCCGGCTGAAGCTGGTCGCCGAGACCAGTGCGACGACCAGGCCGACCGCACCCGTCGTCTCCCGCAACTCGGCGTCGGCGGAGTCGCCCAGGATCTGTTGCAGCTCGACGTCGGAACGGCCGCTCAGGCCGAACATCGCCCGCAGGGAGTCGCGCAGCTGATCCCGTACCGACTGCGGTGCGAACGCCGCGACGGCGAAGAGGAGCGGCACGGCGGCGAGGAACGCCTGGGCCGCCAACCGGGTCCCGCCGTCCAGCAGGTTCCCGCCCAGCAGCCGGTTGGCGACCTCCGACAGCACGGGAAGCCGCGTCTCGGCCGAGGCGCGCAGCCGCCGCCACCGCGCCGCCCACGCCGCCGTCCGGCCTCTTCCCGGCATCCGCCACTACGCCTGGACATGTGCTTCGTCGTGGGTGTCCGAGGGCTCCGCCGCGAGGAACCCCATCACCGCGAAGGCGAAGAGCAGCCCCAGGGCGAGGCCGACGACGACCCAGCCGGTGGGATGGTCCCAGAGGACGTACGCGAGGACGGCGAGCGCGACCAGGATCCAGGTGATCCACTTGCGGTGGCGCCGGACGAACGGGCCGACCGGGCCGGTACGCAGACCGGCCGAGTCCGCGGCGCTGCGGGTCGCGGCGATACCGGAGTTCCACATGCGGCGGGTGACGACGGCGGGGCGGCTGGGTCCGGCGAGCCAGGCGGCGAGGGCGAGCACCAGACCGAGGACGACGACCATGCGGACCGTGGTGCGCAGGAAGTGGATCAGCGCGTCGTAGACCGACGCGGCCGCGGCCTGGGAGACGGTGTCGGGCAGGGCGTTGAGGTAGACCGTGCGGAACACGGTCAGGCAGATGCCGAGGAACAGGGCCCCGGCGGCGACGCCGAGCGCCGAGGCGATCAGGACGCGGCGGCGATGGGCGGAGAGCAGCACTCCCGCGGCCACCAGCAGGACGGCGATGACGGGCAGCCACAGTCCCATCACCTGCAGCAGGCGGAAGCCGGTCTTGACCTTGCCGATGTCGTCGGACCTGACGACGGTGAAGTCGGTGTGGATCTCGGGGATCTTGGCTGCGACGGTGAGCCCGGAGTCGACGAGCCGTTGCTTGACCCGCTCGATCACGGGCGCGAGGTCGACCGTGACGGTGTCGTTGTTGATCTGTACGGCTCCCTCGCCGCTTCCCGTGAGTGCGCGGACGAGCGAGGTGTGGATCGCGCGGTTGGCCTCGGTCCAGATCGTTTCGAAGCCGTCGGAGGCGACGACCTCCTCCGTCTTGTCGTGGACGAAGCTGCTGACCGCGCTCTCCAGCGACCCGCCGAGCCGGCCCAGCGCCTTGGCCAGCAGGGGACGCTGCTCGGGTGCGACCCCCTCGAGGAGGCTCTCCAGGTCGAGGTGCTCCATGACCGCGCCGGTCACCCGGTTGGCGACCGCGGCCTGGACGTCCTCGTCGGAGGCGAGCGGGGCGACCGTGGCGACGTACCGGTCGGTGTCGCCGACGATGTCGGAGGTCCAGGCGGCGACGATGCCCAGCGGGACGAGGAGGCAGCCGATCACGATGAGGACGGCGGCCAGGAACGACCTGGCGCGGTGGCGCGGGGCGGGGCGGACCGCGGCCTCCGCTTCCAGGGCGGCGACCCGGGCGCGCAGCGCGGCCAGTTCGTTGGGGTTCTCGTCCTCCGGCACGGGGGCCTCCTCGCGGTTGTGCTCCAGAGAAACCCGCCCGGGCGGTTCCGGCCAGGCGGGCGGGAGCAAACGGGTGGAGGCAGGACGCGGTGGTCCCCTCCGGATGTTTCCTCCGGCCCGGGCACCCGGCTCGCAAGGAGGGACAAAAGCGCCGATAATTCTCATCAGCTGCGTCTCATCAGCTGATCGACGCACACCCGACGGAGGCGACGATGGACGACTATCCCTTGCTGGACGTCTTCTGGACGATGCTCTGGTTCTTCCTGTGGGTCATGTGGTTCTTCCTGCTGTTCAGGATCGTCACCGACATCTTCCGGGACGACGAGATGAGCGGCTGGGGCAAGGCCGGCTGGCTGATCTTCTGCATCCTGCTGCCGTTCCTCGGCGTCCTCGTCTACGTCATCGCCCGCGGCAAGGGCATGACCAAGCGGGACATGAGCCGGGCCCAGGCGTCCGAGGCCGCCTTCCAGGACTACATCCGCAAGACGGCGGGAACGGGCACCGACGGCGGTACGACCGGCAGCACCGAGCAGCTCGCCAAACTCGCCGAGCTGAAGGACAAGGGCGCGCTCACCGAGGAGGAGTTCCAGCGGGCCAAGACGAGGCTGCTGGCCTCCTGACAGGCGCCCGGCCTCACGGCGGGCGCCCGCCCTCCCGGAAGGCGCCCGGCCTTCCGGCAGGCGCCCGGCCTTCCGGCAGGCGCCCGGCCGATCAGCCGGATCCAGGAGCGGCGTCCTCGCCCGCGGCGGTACCACCCGGCCCGCGGACGGGTGAGGACCGACTCCTCCCAGGAGGGCCGCATGGACAATCGCACACGGGGCACCCCGGACGGGCCGCCGCCCGGCGACGCCCACCCCGGCAACGCCGGCCGACTGGCCCGCACGCTGCCCGTGGCGCTCCTGGCGATCGGCTTGGCCTTCCAGTTCAGCTCCCCGAGGGAACTGACCGGCACGCCGTTCTTCGCCGCGGCTCCCCTGATCTCGGCGCCCCTCTTCACCTGGGTGGCCACCGTGCTCTTCGGCGGCGTCGGGCTGGTCGCCCTCGGCGCGCAGTACGCGATCACCGGGCACATGGGCGGTGTCACCGCGATCCACGGCCTGGTCACGGAGCTGGCCACCCTCGCCTTCGTCACCGCCATCGCGGTCCTCCTCAACCGTGTCGTGCACCGCGAGCGGACCCGTCTCGCCTCGGCGCGGGGCGTCGCCGAGGCGGCGCAGCGGGCCGTGCTCCCGATGCCCGGACGGCGCGTGGGCAGCCTGAGGCTGGGCGCCCGCTACGAGGCCGCGCAGCGGGACACCCTCGTCGGCGGGGATCTCTACGCCGCCCTCTCGACCCCGCACGGGGTACGACTCCTCATCGGCGACGTCCGCGGCAAGGGGCTGGGGGCGATCGAGACGGTCTCCGTCATCCTCGGCGCGTTCTGGGAGGCGGCGGACCGGGAGCACTCCCTCGACGGGGTGGCGGGCAGCCTGGAACACGCCCTGGCACGCGAGGGGACGCGCCGCACGGGCCTGGACGACACGGAGGGCTTCACCACCTGCGCCCTCGTGGAGATCCCCCCGGGACACGAGGAGTTGCGCGTACTGAACCGGGGGCATCCCGAGCCGCTCCTGCTCCACCGGGACGGGACGGTCGACCGGCTGACGCCGCGGGCCTTCTCCCTCCCCCTGGGGCTCGGGGAACTCGCCCCCGGTCCTGGCGAGGTGACGACGCGTGCGTTCCCGCCCGAGTCCATGCTGCTGCTCTACACGGACGGGCTGTCCGAGGCACGGAACGCCGAGGACGTCTTCTACGACCCGGCCGCCCACCTGAGCGGCCGGACCTTCGCGTCACCGGACCGCCTTCTCGACGCGCTCGTGGCCGATGTCCGCCGGTTCACCGTCGGTCCGCGTTCCGACGACATGGCCCTGCTCGCCGTCCGCCGCCCCTTGAGTCGACCGGGCGACCATACCGGTCGATAATGGAACGCATGGCCAGGAATACGACGAAGAAGCCGCACGACCCGTCGACCTTGACGGTCAAGGGACGCGACATGCGTCTGCGGACGATCGGATTCGTGGTTCTCGCCGCGCTGGCCATCTGGTTCATCGCGGCCAACACCGGTTCGGTCACCGTCCGACTGTGGATTCCGAACGTCACGCTCCCGCTCTGGATCGTCCTCACCGTGACCCTCCTCGTCGGCATCGTCCTCGGCCTCTTCATCGCCCGGCGCCGCGCACGGCGGTGAACGCGTGCCGGCCGGGCCGTACCGGTGTCTGGCGTGAAGGTCTGAACGGTGATTCACTGCTTCCATGGCATACCGCAAGACGCCTGCCGAGCTGGAACGGCTCAGCAGCGCACGGGAGCATCTGATCCAGCAGGCCACCGATGTCGTGGCCGAGGTGGGCTGGGCGCAGGCCTCGGTGAACGCCGTCGCGGCCGCGGCCGGCATCGCGGCCGGCTCCGTGTACCAGCACTTCCCCTCCAAGGCCGCGCTGGCCGTCGAGGTCTTCCGGCGTGCCTCCGGCCGTGAGGTCGAGGTCCTGGGCGAGGTGCTGCGCAGCCCGGGCGACCCCGTGGAGCGGCTCACGCGCGGAGTCGAGGTGTTCGCCCGGCGGTCCTTCGAACGCCGGGGTCTGGCCTACGCCCTGCTCGCGGCGCCCGCCGAGCCCGCGGTGGGCGCCGAACGCCTGGAGTACCGGCGCCAGTACCGGGCGCTGTTCGCCGAGGTCGTGAGGGAGGGCGTGGCGGCCGGCGTCCTGCCGGCGCAGAACCCCGAGATCACCGCCGCCGCCCTGACCGGCGCCGTCGGCGAGGTGCTGGCGGACCCGCTGGGCGCCGCCGACGGCGACTTCGCCGACCCGCTGATCAGCGAACTCACCGCGATGTCGCTGCGCTGCCTGGGCGCGGCGCGGGGATCGACGGGCTGACCGGACCGACCGGGCCGACCTGACGCGCGCGGACCACGACCGCACCACCCTCCGACCGCTCCACCGCGACGACGCCGAAGGACACCATCATGACCACCACCGCCGGAAACCGTCCGGTCAGCAATCCCACCGCGCGCACCCACGAGGTGACGAACCAGACTCCCCCGCTGGTCGGTCACGACGTCGCCGACGACCCGGTGCTGCTGGAGGGCGTACGCCGTGAAGGCGCCGAGTGGTACCTCGACGACCTGCACCGGGTCGGCCGTCGCACCGGCAGCGAGGAGGTCCAGCGCTGGGCCGAGGAGGCCAACCGCCACGAGCCCGAGCTGCGGACCCACGACCGCTACGGCAACCGCGTCGACGAGGTCGACTTCCACCCCTCGTACCACTCGCTGATGAACGTCGCGATCAGCGAGGGCCTGGCCGGCGCGCCCTGGGCGGACGAGCGCCCCGGGGCGCATGTGGCGCGCGCGGCGGGCTTCATGGTGTGGAGCTCGGCCGAGGCGGGGCACGGCTGCCCGGTGTCGATGACGTACGCCGCGGTGCCCGCGCTGCGCAACTCCCCCGAGCTGGCCGCGGAGTACGAGCCGCTGCTGACCAGCAGGGTGTACGACCCGGGGCTGCGGGCGCCGGGCGGCAAGCGCGGAATCCTCGCGGGGATGGGCATGACGGAGAAGCAGGGCGGCACCGACGTCCGCACCAACACCACGTCGGCGGTCGAGGCCGCCGACGGCAGCTGGCGGCTGCGCGGCCACAAGTGGTTCACCAGCGCCCCGATGAACGACCTCTTCCTCGTCCTGGCCCAGGCCCCGGGCGGTCTGTCCTGCTTCCTCGTCCCGCGCGTGCTGCCCGACGGAAGCCGCAACACGTTCCGTATCCAGCGACTCAAGGACAAGCTCGGCAACCGCTCCAACGCGAGCAGCGAGCCCGAGTTCGACGACACCGTGGCCTGGCTGGTCGGTGACGAGGGGAAGGGCGTGCGGACGATCATCGACATGGTCACCATGACCCGCCTGGACTGCATCCTGGGTTCCGCCTCCGGTACGCGCGCCGCGCTCGCGCAGGCCGCTCACCACGCCCGCCACCGCTCGGTGTTCGGTGCCGAGCTCATCGACCAGCCACTGATGCGCAACGTCCTGGCGGACCTGGCCCTGGAGTCGGAGGCCGCCACCACGCTGGCCCTGCGGGTCGCGGGCGCGACCGACCGCGCCCAGCGCGGCGACGCCGGCGAGCGGGCGTTCCTCCGGCTGGCCACGGCGGTCGGCAAGTACTGGGTGTGCAAGCGCCAGCCGTCGGCCGTGGCCGAGGCCCTGGAGTGCCTGGGCGGCAACGGGTACGACGAGGCGTCCGGCATGCCGCGGCTGTACCGGGAGGCCCCGCTGAACGGCATCTGGGAGGGCTCGGGCAACGTCAACGCCCTGGACGTGCTGCGCGCGTTGGGCCGTGAACCGGAGTCCCTGGAGGCCTTCCGCGCCGAAGTCGAGGCGGCGGCGGGCGCGGACGCCCGACTGGACGCCGCGTGGCGGGAGGTACGGGGCGAGCTGGCGCGGCCGGAGGACGCCGAGCTGCGCGCCCGCCGTCTGGTCGAGCGTCTCGCGCTCGTCCTGCAGGGCTCTCTGCTCGTTCGCCACGCCCCCGCCCCGGTGGCGGACGCCTTCTGCGCGTCGCGGCTGGCCGGCGACCGGGGTCTGGCCTTCGGCACACTGCCGGCGGGTACGGACCTCGCGGGCGTCCTGGAACGGCTTCCGGCCGGGCTGTAGGCACGGTCCGGAGCGGTCCGGCTGTGGAGGCGCGCGTCTCCGGGGCCCATGCGTGTCGGCGTACCGTGTCCGGGCTCGTACGGCCGGCGAGCAGTCGCAGAGGAGTTCCGCGCAGGCGCGGCCGTAGGCGGCGGGGCGCAGATCGAAGGCGGTGACGGACGGATCGCCGCCTACGGGCCGCGGCGCCGTCGGCGCAGGAGGCGCCGAGGAAGCCCCGCCCCACGGTCCGCCCGAGCGCGGCGGCCGCGTGGAGGACGCCCGGGGCCGCGCCGTCGGGGGCTCGGACGGCGGCGTCGATCTCCGGGTCCGCGGCGAGGAGGGCGAGGGTGGCCTGCTCGGCCTCGTGCGCGGTGGCAGCGAAGGCGGCGGTGCGGATCTCCACCGGAACCCCGTGGGTGCGGCCCCAGGTTCCGGCGGCGGCGGGCAGGGCGGCGGCCCGGCCGAGGTGTCGGCGGGGGCGACCGTGTCGCGGTCTGGGGGGCAGGTGCAGGCCGATCGCCCCGGCGCCGGCGCGGCGCAGCCGCTGCGCCGGTCCGCGACCCGAACGGCTCGGCACCCGGGCCGTGTAGGCCGCCCGGGCTGTCCGGACCGTCAGTGCTGCCCGGGCCGCCCAGGCCGTTGCGCAGGGGGCGTTCGGAGAGCCGTTCTCCCCCTGTGCGCCGCGCGACCGCTCTTGGCATGATCACTCGATGCATCGTGAGGACGATCCCCAGGAACAGGTGAAGCGGTTCCTCCGCGCGGCCGAGGACGGCGACGCGGCTCTCGTCGCCGAGCTCCTCGTCGCCGGCGTCGCACCGGACGCGCACGAGGGGCGCCGGCCCACGGCTCTGGAGACGGCGGTCGACGCGGGCCACGCGGAGGTGGTCTCCGTGCTCCTCGACGCGGGCGCCGACCCCCACCAGTACACCGGCGAGTACGAGGAACTCACGCCGCTCTGCCAAGCGGTGTCGTGGGGGCACACCGACGTCATGAGGCTTCTCCTCGCCGCCGGAGCCGCCACGGGCATCCAGTCCCGGCACGCGCACCTGCTCCCCCTCGTCATCGCCGCGACCACCACCGCGACCGAGGACCGGGCTCCCCTCATCGACGTGCTCCTGGAATTCGGCGCGGACCTGGAGGACCGCTCGATGAGGGGCGAGACCGCTCTCGAATGGGTGGCCGGCACTCCCGACCCCGACACGGTCCGCCATCTGCTCGCCCGCGGCGCCGCCCCGACTCCGCGATGCGTCTCGCGGGCCCGCTCCGGCGCCCGGAGCCGTCCGGAGAACGCCGGCGTCTTCAAGGAGATCGAGGACATCGTCCTCCGCGCCGCGTTCGCGAGACGCTGAACGACGAGGTCGCCACCCCGGCTTCCGCCGACGTCGGCCCCCACGGCCGCGTGAGGGTCGCCGTCCCGGTGCGGGCCTGCGCTACTCCTCGACCTCCGTGCGGTACACACGCAGCCCCCGACCCAGGTAGTTGGCCAGCGCGCTCGGGTGGTCGTGGGAGTTGGTGTGCAGCCACACCCTGCGGACTGCCTCCGCCCCCAGCGGTTCGGTCGCCCAGGCCTGGCGCAGCGCCAGCGTCAGGGCATGCCCGCCGAGTCCCCTGCCGATGTATTCCGGCAGCAGCCCGAACGTGCGGATCTCCACGTCGCCGCCGGGACACGGTTCCAGCGCGGTGACCCCGGCCGTCTCGCCCGCCAGTGCGAACAGCCAGTACTGGCGGAGCGGATGCTCCCGCGCCAGTTCGTCCCATTCGTGGTCGGAGCGCGACGAACTGCGCCACCCGTGGGCCGCTCCGACCCGGGCCTGCACCGAACGCACCAGCGCCGAAAGCCCCTCTTCACGCCGCAGGTCCAGCGAGGGCACGTCCCTCCCCGGCCTCAGCTCACCGCGGTCGGTCATCTCCAGATACGTGACGGTCTTGGCCATACCGGCACGTTAGCGGGAGCCCCCACCGCCCATGCCGCGGGAGTTCCGCTCGTCGTCGACGAGGCGTGGGGGTCCCATTTCGGCTTCCACCCCGCGCTTCCCTCCGGGGCGCTCTCGTCGGGCGCGGATCTCGTGACGTCGAGTACGCACAAGCTGGGCGGCGCCCTCACGCAGTCGGCGATGCTGCACCTGGCCGACGGGCCGTTCGCGGACCGGCTGGAACCGCTCGTGGAGCGGGCGTTCCGGCTGGTGCAGTCGACCAGCGCCAGCTCCCTGCTGACCGCCTCGCTGGACCTGGCGCGCAGGAGTCTGGTCACGGAGGGGGACGCGACGGCGGCCTCGGTCGAGGCCGCGGACGCGGTGCGGCGCGCGGTCCGTGCGGGAGGCCGCTTCAAGGTGGTGAGCGACGGGTTCCGCGCCTTCCCCGACATCGTCGGCGTCGATCCGCTGCGGATCGCCCTCGACACCCGCGTCGGCGGGATCACGGGCCACGAGGCCCGGCGGCTGCTCTTCCGCGACCATCAGGTCATGGTCGAGGTATCGACCGACGCGGCGATCGTCGCCGTGATCGGCGCGGGACGCGTCCCCGACACGGACCGGTTCGTCGACGCGCTGCACACCCTGCCCTCACCGCTCGCCGGTTCCGCCGCGGCAGGGACCGTACTGGAGCTTCCGGCCCCCGGGTCCACGCGACTCACCGCGCGCGAGGCGTTCCTGAGCCCGAGCCGGGTGGTGCCGGCGGAACAGGCCGTCGGCCGGATCTCCGCGGACACCCTCGCCGCGTACCCGCCGGGCATCCCCAACGTGTTGCCCGGCGAGGTCGTCACCGCCGAGGTCGTCGACTTCCTCCGGCGGACCGCGGCGGCGCCGAACGGCCATGTCCGAGGCGCACTCGACCCGGGCGTCACGCGCCTGCGCGTCGTCGGCTGAGGCTCAGGCCCCGCCCCGCCCCCGGCCCGGTGGGGGCCCGGCATCAGCCGAGGACCTGGACGGCGTAGAGGGCGCCGACGGCGGTGGCGAGGGTGCCGAGGAGGAGGCGCAGGAAGGTCTCGGGGAGGCGGGTCTGGAAGTGGGCTCCGAGGTAGCCGCCGAGGAGGCCGCCCAGTCCGCAGGCGATCCCCAACGGCCAGTCGGGGGCGATCGAGCCCTCGGCGGCCAGGGACAGCAGCGCGTACGTGCCCGCCCCGACGACCGAGGTCACGAACGTGGACGCGAGGGCGGCCGGAGCGACCTCGGCGACCGGCACCCCCCGTCCGGCGAGGATCGGCCCGAGGAGGGAGCCCCCGCCGATCCCGTAGATCCCGCCGACCGTGCCCACCACCAGGGCCAGACCGCCGGTCGCCCGCGCCGACAGCCCGCGGACCGGCCGCTCCCCGGCGGCCGGTCGCAGGGTCCGCGCGCACAGCCACAGGCCGAGCGGCAGGAGGAAGGCGGCGATCAGCAGACGGAAGACGGTCGGGCCGGGGATGGCGAACACCCGGACGACCGCGCCGACCACGACCCCCGGCACGGTTCCGGCGAGCAGAAGGCGGGTGAGCGGGCCGCCGAGCCTCCCGGCACGGGCATGACGGAGCAGGGCGCCGGGACCGGCGACGACGTTGTACAGGAGGTTCGTGGGTGTCACCGCGGGCGACGGCACACCCAGGACACTGACCTGCACCGGCAGCAGGAACACCGCGCCGGAGACCCCGGCGGGGGCCGTCACCACCGAGATCACCAGCCCGGCGGCGAAGCCGAGCAGACCCGAGGACCAGTTCACCGCACGACCCGTTCGAAGATCACGGGTCAAGTATCCGCAGAGGCGGCCGAGTTCGACTCGGAGGGGTACGTCGACCGCGCACACCGTCGTCCGGCCCGGCGCGGTTCACGCCGTCGTGCGATCCGACGCGGGTCACGAGGGCGGGGCCGTCCTTCCCGCGTCGGTGCCGTGTTCGCGGTCACGGCGGACGGGCCGTAGGAGCGCGGTGAGGACGACCGCCGTCAATGTGCCGGCGACGACGCCGCTGCCCAGGATCGTACGGGCCCAGGCGGGGAACCCCGCGTACAGGTCCGGGCTGAGCAGCGGCAGCAGTCCCGCGGTCAGCGCGAGCGCCGCCGTCAGGCTGCCCGGACCCGTGCCGGACAGATCGGCCCGGCGGAGCATCTCGACGCCCATCACGGCGATGACGGCGTACACGACGAGGGCCGCGCCGCCGACGACGGCCTCCGGTATGCCGGCCAGCGCGCGGGACACCGGCGTGGCCAGACCGAGGCCGACCAGCAGGACGCCCGCTCCGGCGGTCACGAAGCGGCTGCGGACTCCGGTGAGCCGGCCGATGCCGATGTTCTCCGCACTGGTCACCATGAGTGACGTGCCGAACAGGCCGCCCACCATCGAGACGAGGGCGTCGGCCCGGGCGACCCGCGGAACGTCCCGCTCGGGGGCGGGAGTCCGGCCGACGGTCTCGCTGTTGAGCACGGTCTGCCCGGTGATCTCGGCCAGGGTGGTGAGGCTGAACACGAGCAGGGGCAGGGCGGCGACCAGGTCGAACCGGGGCGACCCGAACGGCAGGAGGTCCGGCAGGGCGAAGCCGCTGCCGACCGCCGGGGCGAAGGCCCCGAGGCCGGTCGTCACCGCCACGACGGTTCCGGTGGCCATCCCGATGAGGACGGAGGTCTGGCGCCAGACTCCGCGCAGGAACACGTACGCGGCGACGGTCGCCGCCACCGTCAGCGCGGCGAGGAGCACCGCGCGCGGTTCGCCGGTGCCGTCCGGCCCGGTGACGAGCCGGGCGGCGACCCGGATCATCGCGATCCCGATGAGCAGCACGGTCACACCCATGACCAGGGGCGGGAAGAGCCGTACGACACGGGCGTACAGGGGCAGTACGGAGAGCAGCAGGGCCGCGGCCAGGAGGACGGCACCGGTGGCGGTCGGCGCCCCGTGTTCCTGGGCGATCTGGAGGAACAGCGCGGTCGCGGCGCCGCCGGGCAGCATCACGAACGGCAGACGGCCGCCGATCCGCCACACTCCGAGGGACTGGAGCAGGGCGCCCGCGCCGCACAGCAGCAGGACCGCGCTGAGCAGCGAGGCCGTGGCTCCCGGCGGCATCTTCAGGGTGCCCGCGACGAGGAAGACGGTGGAGACGGGGGCGGCGATCATCGCCAGGACGTGCTGGGCGGCCAGCGGTACGAGCCGCCGCAGCGGAACCGGCGCCTCATCGGGCTCGGTGGCTTTGACGGCTTCGGCGGAGTCTTCGGTTTCGGCGGCTCCGACGGACCGGGGCGGCGGGGCGGAGCCGGGATCGGTGTCTCGGGTGGTCGTCACGCCGTCTCCTCCAGCCACGGGATCTCGGCCGCGGAGTAACGGTAGGCGCGGAAGACGGCGTTGGGCTCGGACGGGAAGAGGCCCCGGACCTCGCTCTCGCCGTATCCGCCGAAGTGCGGGACGACGTACTCCCAGCACAGATAGCCGTCCTTCGTCACCTCGAAGAGCCGCCCGGACGGGGAGTCGGTGACGAGGGTGTTGCCGTTGGGCAGGCGCTGCGCGGAGCCCATGAACGGCGCGAAGAAGAATTCGCGGGCCGGGTCGTGGTACTCCCAGACGACGTCGCCGCCTGCCCGGTCGATCTCGACGACGCGGGAGTACGGCACGTCGTGTCCGGGGCGGAAGACGCCGTTGTCGAAGACCAGCAGCCGTCCGTCGTCCAGTTCGGTGGGCGCGTGCTGCTGGCTGACCGTGCCGGGCCGGCTGCGCCAGAGGATCTCGCCGGTGTCGCGGCCGATGACGACGACCGCCGAGACGCTGCGCAGACTGGCGAGGATGTTGCCGTCCCTCAGGGGCGTGACGCTGTTGATGAGGGGCCAGTGTTCGCGGGCGTACGCCTCGTGGAGGGCGAAGGACTCCCGGTCGAGGTGCTCGGCGGCGCGCCAGGACCAGAGGAGTTCGCCGTCGGGGCCGACCTCCCTGATGGTGTCGGCCCAGACCACGCCGTCCGCGGCTTCGGAACCGGGCACCCCGCCCCGTACCGTCGCGGCCTCGGCGCCGGTCAGGGGCTCCAGGGCGGTGTAGAGGATGCGGCCGTCGTCGAGATGGTGGGCGTCGTGGTGCTGGAGGGGGTCCCGGTGCTCCCGGAGGACGGTGCCGTCGGATGCCGCCCGGAGCATGACGCCGCCCCGGTACTTGTGCCACATGGGGAAGAGGGCCGGCTCGCCCGGGAGTACGCCGTTGTAGGCGAGGCTTCCGTCGGCGAGCAGCCGGGCGTGGCGGCCGGGCCGGTGGGGAAGGTCCCAGCGGTGCGCGGTGCGGCCCTGGATGTCGACGAGGTAGACCTCCCCGGTGCCGGTGAGCGGCGCGTAGAGGGTGTAGCCGTCGTACACGGCCGTCTCGTCGCAGGCGATGAGGCCGGTGGGGCGTCGGCGGCGTGAGTTCTGGTCGATCGGGGGCACGGCGGAACTCCAGTCGTCAGTCGTCGGTCGAGTCGTCAAAGTTTCTTTGACACCATCAATCGACTTTGACGCTAGAGCTGTTGTGTGACGGGCGTGTGTCGGCAGTGCGAAACCGTCTCCGGGTTCCCGGCGCAAGCCGCGTAAGGTGCCGTCAGGCGCCGTCGACCAGGCAGAACGACGCCGTGGGGCGGGGGAAGGACGGGACATCCATGGAGGCCGTGAACACACCCCGGGTGGGCGCCGCCGTACGCCGACGGCGACGGGCGCTCGATCTGACGCTCGCCGACGTGGCCGAACGCAGCGGCCTGTCCTCGCCGTTCCTCAGCCAGATCGAGAACGACCGGGCGCGCCCGAGCATGCGGTCCCTGCAGCGGATCGCGGACGCGCTCGGCACGACGGCGGTCCAGCTGCTCGCGGCCTCGGACGAGACGCGCACGGTCGACATGGTGCGCGCCGGTGACGACAGCGGCCTCGACCGGGAGGCACGCGTCCGGCCGGTGGTACGCGGCCGCCATCAGCTGCACGCCCTGGAGTTCGTCGGCGAGCACGAGGCGGACCGCGAGTTCCGGCACCGCAACGACGAGTTGATGTACGTGGCGGACGGCGCGGCGGAGGTGGAGGCGGACGGCCGGATCCACCGGCTGGCGCGCGGGGACACCCTGCTGCTCTCCGGCGGCGTCCGGCACCGCTGGCGCACGACCGAACCGGGCTCGCGGGTCCTGGTGGTCGCGATCGGTGATCACGTGGAGGTACTGGGGTCCTGACGCGGGCGTGGTGGCGGCACGTCAGAACCGGTCGACGGGGTGGCCAACGGGGGCGGCCGGGGTCCCGTGCGTCCTCGCACGGGACCCCGGCCGGCAGGGGTCGCACCTGCGACGCCCGACCTGCGGTGTCGCAGGCGGTGTCCTGGGCGGTGTCGTAGCGGCGGTCAGGACACCCGGTCGGCGGCGAGCCGGGCCGCCAGGGCGGGAATGCCGAGGGCCTGCTCCTGGGCGGGGGTGGCCTGGTACAGCTTGTTGGTCAGCTGGTGCGGGTCGTTCGCCAGGTCGTAGTACTCGCGGAACTTCACCTGCCCGGTGCCGGAGACCGTTCCGTTCCCGTCGGTCGTCAGGTCGTAGTACTCCGTGTACTGCTTGTCCTTGGCGACGTACGAGGACCAGGTCGGCGCCCCGCCGGTGCCCGTGCCCTGCTTCCACCACTCCACCAGCAGGTGGTCGCGGCTGTGCGAGGAGAGCAGGGACGTGCCGTCCTGCGGCGCGCTCGGGTTGATGCCCGCCGCGTCGAGGATGGTCGGCGCGATGTCGATGTTCGCGACGATGCGGTTGTCCACCGTTCCCGCGCCCAGGCCGCCGGCCGGCCAGGAGAGGAGGAACGGCACCTCGTGCGCCTGCCGGTAGGGCACGGACTTGGCGGTCCAGCCGTGGTCGCCCCAGCCGAAGCCGTTGTCGCCGATGTAGATGACGAGGGTGTTGTCGAGCTGGCCCAACTCCTGGAGCTTGTCCTTGAACGCCTGCACCGCGTCGTCGACGGAGAGCAGCGTGCGCAGCTGCTCGGCGCGGATCCGCCGGCCGTCGGCGAGGGTGCCGGTGGCGTTCTTGATGTAGGCCGGTTTGTCGCTGCGATCGTCCTCGGGGACGGAAGGCCTGCCGTTCCATGCGGGAACGGTCGTGTCGGCGTACTTGGGCTCGGGTGTGCGGGGGCCGTGGGAGGCGTAGGGGGTGACGTACGCGAACCAGGGGCGGGGGTCGTCGGCGGCCTTGTCGAGGAAGTCCAGCGTGCGGTTCCTGATGATCGTGGTGGTGTAGCCGCTGATCGTCCGGACCGTGCCGTCGACGTTCCACTGCCGGTCGACGAATCCCGGCTGGAGCAGGGCGAACTCCTCGAAGTGCGGCAGGTTGTCGGCCAGCGTCCAGGAGTTGAGGTACTTGCCGAAGAGCCCGGTGCGGTAGCCCGCCTGCTTGAGGTACTTCTGCACGGTGGTGCTCTGGTCGAGCTCGTACGAGGCCTTGTTGTTGCGCACGCCGTGGTTGTGGGCGTGCCGGCCGGAGAACACGCTGGAGCGCGAGGGCGAGCACAGCGGGGTGGTGACATGACCGTTGGTGAACCGTACGCCCTGGTCGGCGAGCCAGCCGACGGTCTTGGGCAGGGCCCACTCGGTCTGCTTGGGCTGGTCGTCGGTGACGATCAGCAGGATGTTGGGGCGGGCGGCGGCAGCGGCGGGGCCCGCTCCGGCGATCTGGGCGAGGCCGGGTACCGCGGTGGCGGCGGCGACGGCGGCGGCTCCGCCGAGGAATCCGCGGCGGCTCACCACCGGTGGGCGTCGGTTCTCACTCATGGTGTGCGTTCCTCCTGGTGCGTCGGCGTACGGGGGCACGACGGCCGGCGGCCACCGGTCGTCGGCCGGGCTGCGGGGAAAAGGGGTGCACGGCGGGACCCGGGCGAGGGCGCCGGGTGGGGATCCCGCGGGGAGGGAGGCGTTCAGCGCGCCTCGGAGACCGTACAGAGGGCGCTCGCCGCGTGCCCGTGGTCGACGTGACGACGGGCAGTGAGGATTCCTGCTGCCATGGGCACGACACTATGGTGGGCCCAACTCCGTTTCCATGTACGGAAGATGAAATGACCTGAGGCCGACTTCTCGGGGCACGGCCGGCAGCGCCGACGCCACCGGACCGACCCCGGATCCGTTCCGTTCCCGCGCGTGTTCGCGCCGCGCCGGTGTACACCCGCATGCGCCCGGCCAGGGCCCCGGACGGGCGGCACATCGCCTTCGCCCCCGAGATCGACCCTCCCCGGCCACTCACCGCCCGCCGGGACGGCGCCCGTCAGACCACGGAGAGCCGTTCCACCAGCAGTTCCAGCCTCAGCCCGGTGTCCTCCGGCGGCAGCCGTCCCGCCCGGGTGAGGGTCGCGACACCGTGCAGCGCCGCCCAGAACGTCTCGGTGAACAGGCCGGGGTGGACACCGTCCCCGGCCACCTCGCCGAGGCACTCCAGCAGCGCGGCGAAAGCGTCCTTGAGCGGTTCCGGGGTGTCCTCTCGCGCGTACGGGAGACCCCCGTCGAGCTGGAAGATGGCGTCGTAGACCGCCGGATGGCGTTCGGCGAAATCGAGGTAGGCGCGGGCGAGGGCGGCGACCCGTGCGCGCGGGCCGTCCGCGGCGGCGGTCGCGGCCCGCACCGCCGCGGCGAGCTCGGCGGCACCCTGGAGGGCGACGGCGCCGATGATCTCCCGCTTGCCGCGGAAGTGGCTGTAGAGGACGGGCTGGCTGTACTCGATGCGCTCGGCGAGCCGGCGCGTGGTGACCGCGTCCCAGCCCTGCTGCTCGGCGAGTTCGCGGGCCGTCTCCACGATGAGGCGCTCACGGTCCGCCCGTTCGCGCTGCTTGCGTTCCTGTACCGACATGATTCGATCCTAGCACCGCTAGACAATCGAGCGGCAGTAGTACTAGCGTTGCCACATCACCTAGCGGCGCTAGATCCCAGGAGGGGCACATGCTCAACGCACTCGAGGTCTTCACCACCGTGGTCGTCGGCCTGATGGTGGGGGTGGAGTTCTCCGTCGCCTTCGTCATGAACCCGATCTTCAACGCACTCCCCGAGGACAGCGGTCAACTCGGCCGCGCCCACGGGGGCCGGATGCTCGGCGCCGTGATGCCGGTCTGGTACATCGGCTCGCTCGTCCTCACCGCCGTCTGGGCCGTCGCCGGACGGGACCACGCAGGCACCGGCCTCGTCGTCACCGCCGGCGGGCTGCTGATCGTCAGCGTGATCATGTCGATCCTGCTGCTCGTCCCGATCAACAACCGCGGCAAGACGTGGACCCCCGAGAACCGGCCCTCCGACTGGAAGCAGCAGATGAACCGCTGGGACCGCTTCCACTACGCCCGCGTCGCCGTCATCATCGCCGCCTTCACCCTGCTGGTCACCGCGCTCGTCTGACCCTGCGGGCCCACCCGCAGCCCCCGAGGGCCCTGCCGGACCCCGCGTCGACCGCGCCGGCGCCGTCCGGCCACACCCCGGCCGGCTCCCCGGCCTCCATCCGGACCACGAAGACCGCCAAGGAGAAGAACCATGCCGCTGAAGAAGATCAACACCGTCCTGGCCGCCACCTTCATCCTCTTCATCCTCTGGTTCGGGACGGGGTACATCCTGAGCCCGGAGACGACCGCGGCGGGCTTCGGGCTGCCGGGCATCCCGGCCGGCGACGGCGGCGGCTTCCTGGTCGTCAAGGGAATCCGCGACGTCGTCATGGCCCTGGTCCTCGGCATCCTGCTGGTGACGGGGCACCGCCGGGCGCTGGGCTGGGCACTGCTGGTGGAGTCCCTCGCGGCGTTCGGCGACATGACCACCGTGCTGACCCACCACGGCTCCGTGGCCACCGCACTGGGCGTCCACGCCCTGACCGCGACACTGATGGTGGTCAACGGCCTGCTGCTGATGCGCGAGACCCGCGCGGCGGCCGCCGCTCCCGCGACACTCGCCCCGCAGCCCGCCTGACCCCGTCGCACCGAAGTGGCCCCGACCCCGGTCGGGCCATTTTCGCGTGTGCCGGTCTTCGCGTGTCGGCGCCCGCCGCGCCGAAGTCAGGCTCTACGGGGTCAGCCAGGCCCGCAGGAGGCGGCTCACCGCCGGCATCGCCACGTACGTCATCAGCACGTTGAAGACGCAGGCCACGACCGCACTGCTCAGCAGGAGGGGAAGCGTGGCCAGGTGCGGCACGAGGAAGAGGCTGCCGAGCACGGAGATCGGGTAGATCGCCAGCGTCGCGCTGATCGCCATCTTCCACCGGGGCGGCGCGGGCCGCGTCGAGCCCGGTTTGGCGAACCACGTCTCCATGCCGGTCAGTTCACGCCGGGCGACCTCGGTGTGATGGTGCCCCCGGCAGTCGGCGAACCATGCCGCCCGCTCGGGCGAGTCCTGCCACGCCCGACAGGCCTCCGCGTCCCGGAACCGGTGGACGAGGAACCACGGGGCGTCGCCGCCGGAGGAGCGGAAGAGGCCGTACCCCAGATGACCGGGGAAGGCGGCCGCGCTGTCGAGGATGCCCTTCGCCCACCGTTCGAACGCGGCCTCGTGGCCGGGCTCCACCCGGCGGGCTATCAGCAGGGTCACCTCGCCGGCGTCGGCGGGGACGGTGGCGTGTTCAAGGCTGACCGCGGTCACAGACACTCCTCGTGATCTCGCCGCGCCCGCGCACACTCTACGCGCCGCCCGCCAGGACCCTCCGCGCGGAACCGGCCCCGCACGCCGCCCCCTTCACGGTTCGACCGCTCGACAGAAACGGGCAACGACCTCCGTCAGACCTCTTGCCGGGGCGATAACGCCTCTCTAATGTGAACCTTCAAATCTCGAGATCCTCATGAATTCTCATGCTCTGCACCTCTCAGAGGGATGAAATTTGAACGCTCCAATTGCCGGACCGCCCGATCCGGCTTCCGCCCGCGGCCCCCTGCCGGGCTATCTCGACCACGCCAGGATCGGCCCGCTGTCCCGCCGCGCCGCCGCCGCGCTGACGGCCGCGACCGCGCTGGCCGGCCGTGCGGACCCCGCCGACCTCGACCGGCTGTTCGCCCTCGGCGACGCCGCCCGGGACTCGGCGGCGCGGCTGCTCGACGCCCGGCCCCACGAGATCACCCTCGTCCCGTCCACCAGCAACGGGCTGTTCACCGTGGCCGCAGCACTCCACGGCCCCGGCACCGTGCTCGTGCCCCGTGGCGAGTTCCCCGCCAACGTCTACCCCTGGCTCCGCTTCGCCGGTCGCGGCGGCCCGGACGTCCGCCTCCTCGACCCCGACGGGCCACGCCACATCTCCCCCGACCTGCTGCGCCGTCACCTCAGTCCCGACGTCACCGCCCTCACCGTCAGCGCCGCCGACTCGCTCACGGGCCATCTCGCCCCGCTCGCCGCACTCAAGGAAATCCTCGGGCCGGACCGGCTCCTGATCGTCGACGCCATCCAGGGACTCGGTGCCGTGCCGCTCGAAACCGACGCCGCCGACGTCCTCGTCAGCGGCGGCCAGAAGTGGCTCCGGGCCGGCTGGGGAGCCGCCCTGCTGCTGATCCGGGACCGGTGCGGCGAGCGGCTGGCTCCCGGGCTCGGCGGCTGGGCCGGGGTCACGGACCCCTTCGCCGTACGTCATCCGGCGCCGTCACTGCCCGGGGCCGCCGCCCACCTGGCGACCAACCCGGACTTCCCGGCCGCCGCGGCGATCGGCGCGGCCGTCGACGACCTGCTCGGACAGGGCGGGCCGGCCGCGGCCGGTATCCGGATCCGGTCCACGCTCGCCGAGCTGCTCGACCGCGCGCGGCGGGCGGGCGCGGAGATCCTCTCGGACGGTCTCGCCCCCAGGGAGCGCGCCGGAATCGGCTCCTTTCGCCTCCCCGGTCATGCCCCGGACAGCGTCCACCGCGCACTCGAAGCGGCCGGGGTGATCACCACGCGCCGGGACGAGTGGATCCGCCTCTCCCCGCACACGTCCACCCCCGCCGCCGCGGTGGACCTCTTCGCCGAGGCACTGCGCTCCCTCGCCCGCCGCACGACCCACGGTAACGGCGACACCCGCGTCGGCACCCCCGGCCCCACCAGAGCCACCACCAGCACCAGCACCAGCACCAGCACCAGCACCAGCACCAGCACCAGCACCGAAAGCAGTACCCACCCCAAGACCCAAGCCCACGCCCACGCCCACGCCCCCACCGACACCCCCACCGACGCCCAGGAGTCCCCATGTCCCACCAGCTGACCCGCCGCCAGATCCTGCACCTCGCCACCGCTTCCGCCGCCGGGCTCGGCCTCGCCGCCTGTGGCTCCGGCGGATCGGCCGGCGGCACCGACGGAGCCGACGGTGACAGCGGGAAAATCACCGTCTGGAGCTGGACCACCGCCGCCGAGGCCCTGCGTGGGGTCGTCCCCTCCTTCGAGCGGGACAACCCCGGCATCGAGGTCGACGTCCAGGACGTGGGCAACCCCGCCATCTGGGACAAGATCACCGTCGGGCTCGCCTCGGGAGGCAAGGGTCTCGCCGACGTCCTCCACATCGGTGTCGACTACCTGCCCGGCTACCTCGAGAAGTTCCCCGAGGGCCTCGCGGACCTGTCCAGACTCGGCGCCGACCGGCACAAGGACGCGTTCGTCGCCGGACTGTGGCCGACCGTCATGGGCAAGGACAGAGCCGTCCACGCCCTCCCGTGGGAGGTCAACCCGCTCGGGCTGTTCTACCGGCACGACTACTTCGAGAAGGCCGGTGTCGACCCCGCCTCCGTCACCAGCTGGGACGACCTGATCGCCGCGGGGCCGAAGATCCGTGCCGCCACCGGCGCCCAGCTGCTCGGGCTCGACAAGCCCGGCACCACCCAGGACATGGACTTCTTCCAGAATCTGATGCAGCTCCAGGGGGCCTTCTACTTCGACGCCGAGGGCAGGGTCACGCTCGCCTCCCCGCAGGCCGTCCAGGCCCTCACCGTCATCAAGCGGCTCAACGACGCCGGTCTCCTCGCCGACACCGCCGGTCAGGGCACCTGGAAGCGGCTCGTCGGCCAGGGGAAGCTCGCCACCGCCCCCTACCCCGCCTGGGCCATCGAGTACCTGGCCACCAAGTTCCCCGCGCAGAGCGGCAAGTGGCGCGTCATGCAGCCGCCCGCCGCCGTCCCCGGCGGAGGGCGCGGCGCCGTCGTCAACTCCACCTATCTGACCGTCTCGGCCACCAGCAAGCGCCGCAAGGCGGCCTGGCGCTTCATCGAGTACGCGCTCACCAAGCCGACCGAGATCAACCGGATGTTCGCCTCCGGCGGCGTCTTCCCCGCCCTCAGGTCGGCCTACGCCGACCCGAGGTTCAGCGCGCCGCACCCCTTCTACGGAGGCCAGCAGGTGCTGCGGTCCTTCGTCGGCTCGCTCGACTCCGGATCGGGCGCCACCAACTTCACCGGTGACTACGGCCGCGCCCTGAAGCTCGCCGCCGACGCCCAGAGCCAGGTGCTGATCAAGGGCGCCGATCCGGCCGAGGCGCTGAAGGTCGCGGCCGGGCAGCTCGCCCGGCAGACCGGCCGGCAGCAGGCGGCCTGACCATGTCCCTCGCCCCGTCCGAAAGCGCCCCCGCCGGAGCCGTTGCCGCCGCGACCGGTGCCCCCGCCGGTCGCGGGGTCTGCCGCCGCCCCGGCAGCCCCGGCCCCGGTCGCGCACGCCCCGGCCACGGCCGGCTCCTGACCCGCGCCTCCGTCCCGTACCTGCTGATCATGCCCGCCGTCCTGGGCTTCGCGATCTTCAAGGCATACCCCATCGCGGCCTCGTTCTGGATCAGTCTCACCACCGGCAACGGTGACGCCCGCCGGTTCTCCGGGCTCGCCAACTACCGGCGTCTCCTGGACGATCCGCTGTTCTGGACCGCCCTGAAGAACACCGCGCTGATCCTGGTCGTCCAGGTTCCGCTGATGCTCGGTCTCGCCCTGCTCGTCGCCCTCGGGCTGAACTCGACCAAGGTATGGCTGCGCCCGCTCTGGCGGCTCGGTGTCTTCGTGCCCTCGCTGACGGGCCTGGTCGCCGCGGGTGTGATGTTCTCCGTCATCCTCAACCACGACGCGGGACTCCTGAACTGGGTCCTCTCCCTGTTCGGCGTCGACCGGGTGAACTGGCTCGGCAGCCCGTTCTGGGCCCGCGTCGGTGTCGTCCTCGTCATCACCTGGCACTACACCGGCTACAACGCCGTGATGTACCTCGCCGGCCTCCAGGGCATCCCCAAGGAGCTGTACGAGGCGGCGATGGTCGACGGCGCCGGGCCGGTCCGCCGCTTCGTCTCCATCACCCTGCCCCAGCTCCGGCCGATCCTGCTGCTCACGGTGGTGCTCTCGACCATCGGCACCCTGCAGCTCTTCGACGAGCCGTACGTCCTCACCGGCGGCGGCCCCGACAACGCCACCCTCACGGTCACCATGTACCTCTACAACAACGGCTTCAAGTACTTCGACTTCGGCTACGCCTCGGCCCTCGCCTACGCGCTCGCGCTGATCGTGTCCGTCCTCGGCATCCTGCAGGTCCGCCTGATGGGAGAGCGCCGGTGAAGCTCCGCGGTCCCCTGCTCACGCTGCTGCTCGCGGGCGCCTTCGGGCTCTGCGTCGGACCGTTCTGGTGGCTCGCCATGGCCGCCACCCAGGACGACAAGGACGTGTTCTCCTGGCCTCCGAAGCTGCTGCCCGGCGGCCATCTCATGGAGAACCTCCACGGTCTCGAGGAGTCCATCGGCCTCACCCGCGTCCTCCTCAACACCCTCCTGGTGGCCGGTCTCCAGACTGTCGGCGCGGTCGTCGTCTCGGTCCTCGCCGGCTACGCCTTCGCCAAGTTCGACTTCCGCGGGCGCAATCTGTTCTTCGTCCTGCTGCTCAGCACCCTGGTCATCCCCGACACGGTGATGCTGATCCCGATCTTCCAGATGATGATGGACCTGGGTCTGATCGACTCGTACGAGTCCGTCGTCCTGCCCGGTCTGGTCACCCCGTTCGGCATCTTCCTGATGCGGCAGGCCCTGCGGTCGATGCCCGACGAACTCCTGGACGCCGCCCGCGTCGACGGCGCCGGTGAACTGCGCGTGCTGTGGCGGATCGTCATCCCGGTCAACCGGCCGATCATCGCGGCGCTCGCGCTGTTCGTCTTCCTCGGCGGCTGGAACCAGTTCGTCTGGCCGCTGATCGCGCTGCGCAGCCCCGAGATGTACACGCTGCCCGTGGCCACCGCCACCCTCCAGGGACTGTCGACCACCAACTACGCGCAGGTCCTGCTCGCCGGCGCGATCGCCGCCGTCCCCGTGATGGCCCTCTTCCTCGTCCTGCAACGCCAGTTCATCTCCGGCCTGCTGGCCGGGGCCACCAAGGAGTGACCACCGTGATCACCACCCCGCAGCAGCCCGTCCCGGCCTGGCGGCCCGGAGAGCCGGCCGAGGCGAACGCCGACACCGTCGTCCACCGGCAGCTCTCCACCGGTCTGTACCACTCCACCGGAGACCCGCTCACCCTCCACCTCACGGGGTTCGGCAGCGACCGGTGGGAGACCGGCGTCTCCCGGGTCGAGGACGGCGTGGCCCTGATCGAGGTCGCGGCGGCGGACGCCGTCACCGTCCGCGCCGAATGGCGGGTGCCCTGTGTCGGAGCCACCGCCTACTGGACCCCGGACACCAATGCCTCCCGCTGGCTGCCACCGTCCTGGATCGCTCCCCGGACGGTCTCGCTCGCCCTGGGAGCGCCCGTCGCGAGCCTGGTCGGAGCCGGCGACCGCGCCCTGTGCACCGCCGCCGCCGGAGAGACCGCGGCGCCCCTGCGGGTGGGCGCGGGCGTCGTGGAGGAGAGCGGGGAGTTCGCGTTCACCGTCGAGCAGGAGCTCACCCCGGAGGGGCCTCCGATGCGGCTGCGGATCGACCTCGGCGGCCGTCACTTCGCCGCCACCCTGCGGGCCGTCACCGCCTGGTGGTCCGAGGGGGTGGACCACCCGGGCGTCGCCCCGGCCGCGCGGATGCCCGCCTACTCCACCTGGTACAGCCTCCATCAGAACGTCGACGCCGGCACCGTCGAGCGGCAGGCCGCCCTGGCCGCCGCCCTCGGCTGCGAGAGCGTCATCGTCGACGACGGCTGGCAGACCGCCGACCGCACCCGCGGCTACGGCCACTGCGGAGACTGGGAGCCGAACCCGGCGGCCTTCCCCGACCTCGGGGGGCATGTCGCCGAGGTCCGTCGGCTCGGCCTCTCCTATCTCCTCTGGTACGCGCTGCCGTTCATCGGCCGGTACAACGACGCCTGGGACCGCTTCAAGGACATGGTGCTCCGCGAGGAGCCGCATCTGGAGGCGGCCGTCCTCGACCCCCGCCACCCCGAGGTCCGCGCCCACCTGATCGACAAGGTCTCGCGCGCCGTCGAGGAGTGGGGTATGGACGGGGTGAAGCTCGACTTCATCGACCGCTTCGCCGTCGCCGATCCGCCGCCCGCGCCGGCCGGCGCCGACCGCACGACCGTCCACGAGGGTGTGCTCCGGCTCCTCGCCGAGCTCGACGAGCGGCTGCGCCGCACCCGTCCGGACGTGATCGTCGAACACCGCCAGCCGTATGTGAGCCCGGGCCTCTGGCCGTACGCCACCATGGTCCGCGCCACCGACTGCCCGCTGAGCCCCGCCGAGAACCGTCAGCGCATCATCGACTGCCGGCTCACGGCGGGACCGCTCGCCGTCCACGCCGACATGATCATGTGGCACTCCGGCGAGACACCCGAGTCCGTGGCCGTTCACCTCGTCAACGCCTTGTTCGGGGTGCCGCAGGTCTCCGTCGACCTCGCGGCGCAGACCCCCGGGCAGCTCGCCGCCCTGCGGTTCTGGCTGGACGTCTTCCGCCGCCACGCCGACGTCCTCCAGCTCGGCGAGCTGGAACCCTCCCGCCCGGAACTCGGCTACCCCCTGGTCGGCGCGAGCGACGGCCGCACCACCGTGGTCGCCCGGTACGCGCCGCTGCCGGTCGCCCTGCCCGACCGGGTCGGCACGGACGGCCCGCGGACCCTGCTCGTCGCCAACGCTGACCGCGACCCCGTGGTGCTCCTGGTGGCCACCCGGCGGGAACGGGCCCTCGCCCGCGTACAGGACTGCCGTGGTGAGATCCTGTCCGAGACCGTGCTCGACCTCGTCCCCGGGGTGAACCCGGTGACCGTGCCGACCGGTGGGCTGCTCACCCTGACCCGAGGCCACTGAACGACGAGGGGGCCGGGGACGGCCGCCCGCCGTCCCCGGCCCCTCCGACCACCGCCCCCAGAGGAACGATGACCGCTCGACAGGTGACCATCGAGGACGTCGCACGCGCGGCGGGAGTCTCCCGCCAGACCGTCTCCAACGCCCTCAACGCCCCCCACCGGCTGCGCACCACCACCCTCGCCCGGGTCACCGCCGCCATCGACGAACTCGGCTACCAGCCCGATCAGTCGGCCCGCAGTCTGCGAACCGGCACCCGCAAGGTCATCGGCTATCCGGCTCCCGCCGACAACCCCGCCGATCCGAACCCCCTGATGGGCGGCTTCCTCCAGGCACTGGTGAGCGCGGCGGACGCCGTCGGCCACCGCATCCTGCTGTTCCGCTGCGATCCCCAGCAGGGCGCCGCGGCGGTCGCCAAGTCCTTCCAGGGGCTGATCGCGGCCCGCCAGGTCGACGGGTTCGTCCTCTCCGACGTGGTGCACGACGACCCCCGCGTCGACGTGCTCTCGGAGGCCGGCTTCCCGTTCGCCGCCTTCGGCCGCACCGCGCCCGGCCGCCCGCAGAACTGGGTGGACATCGACTCGGCCGCCGCCACCGCCGCCCTGGTCGGCCTCCTGCTGGAGCAGGGCCACCGAAGGATCTGTTACGTGAACTCCGCCGCCTCGCTGCCGTGGCTCGCCGACCGGCGGGCCGGCATGCAGCAGGCCGCGGCCGCGGCACCCGAGGGCGCCTTCGAGGTCGGCGTTCCCGACGACGACCCGGCCGCGCTCTCCCGGGCGCTGCAGCGCTTCCTCACCGGCCCCGACCGCCCGACCGCCCTGGTGTGCGCGAACGACTGGCTCGCCCTCGCCGCCTACCATGCCGTCCGTGCGGCCGGTCTCACCGTGGGAACCGACATCGCCGTCGCCGGCTTCAACGACATGCCGCACTGCACACTGATACAGCCCGCCCTGACCAGCGTGCGCCTGCCCCTGTCCGGCATCGCCCACGCCCTGGTCACCCGGCTGATCACCGCCGTCGAGGACCCCGCCGCCACTCCCACCGGCGGTCTGCTGCTCCCGGCGGAGCCGGTCGTACGGGCCAGCACACCGGCGCGGTAGCGGCGCGGGGCGGGCGAGAGCCGGAAGAGACCCCCTAGCCTTCGGCCGGGCCCTCGGTCTTGGCCCACAGGGAGCGGACGTGTCCCAGGTGTCGGGTCATGCACGCCTCCGCGCCCTCGGCGTCGCCCGCGAGCATCAGGTCGAGGAGTTCCACGTGCTCCTCGGCCGACGGGACGAGGTCGCCCCTCTCGTCCAGGGCGGTGAGCCCGTACAGGCGCGAGCGCTTGCGCAGATCGCCGACGGTCTCGACCAGCCGCTCGTTGCCCGCGAGGCCGAGGAGGGTCAGGTGGAAGAGCCGGTCGGCCTCCAGGTAACCGATGAGGTCGTGCTCGCGGGCGGCGCGGACGATCTCCAGCGCCACCGGCCGCAGCGCCTCCAGGTCCTCGCGGGCGGCGGACCGGGTGACGCGGCCGACCGTCGGGATCTCGATGAGCGCGCGGATCTCGGTGAACTGGTCGAGGTCGCGTTCGTCGACCTCGGTGACCCGGAACCCCTTGTTGCGGACGGGCTCGACCAGCCCTTCCCGGGCCAGGTCGAGCATCGCCTCGCGCACGGGAGTGGCGGAGATCCCGAAGTCCTCGGCCAGGGTGGGGGCCGAGTACACCACGCCCGGCCGCAGCTCGCCGGAGATCAGGGCGGCCCGCAGCGCGTGGGCGACCTGGTCGCGTAGCCGCTCGCGGGAAGCGTTCAGGTCGCGGTGGGTCAGGTGCCCCATGGCGGTGGTGATCCCTTCGGTTCGTTCTGCGTCACCACCGTACGATGTCACGTCGCGGCGCCCGCGGGGGCCAGTGTGTACGTCCGGGAGGACGTGTAGAAGTCGAGGGCCGCCCTGCCCTGCTCGCGCGGGCCGTGGCCGGACTGCTTGGCCCCGCCGAACGGCAGGTGGAAGTCGACGCCGGTGGACGGGGCGTTGATCCGGATCATGCCGGTGTCGACCAGGTCGAGTCCGTACAGGGCGGTGTCGAGGTCGGCGGTGTGGACCGAGGTGACGAGGCCGTACGGCACGGAGTTGGTGATCCGTACCGCGTGGTCGAGGTCGTCGGCGGGGAGCAGGGCGGCGACGGGCCCGAAGACCTCCTCGTTGAGCAGCCGGTGCCCCGGCGGAACCTTCTCGACCAGGGTGGGGGCCGCGTACCAGCCGGGGGTCGCCGGGACGGTGGCACCGGCGAGGGCGGAGAGCCCCTGCCAGGACTCGGCCACCCGCTCGCGCGCGCTCTCGTGGACGAGCGGCCCGCACACCGTCTCCGGGTCGGCCGGGTCGCCGACCCGGACCGCCCGGAAGGCCTCGGAGAGCGCCTCGCGCAGAGGGTCGAGCGCGGCACCGACCGCGACGATCCGGCTGGTGGCGGTGCACTTCTGGCCCGCGAACCCGGCCACGGCGGCGGCGATGTGGGCGGCCGCCCGGCCGATGTCCGCGTCGGGCAGGACGATCGCGGCGTTCAGGCCGCCCATCTCGGCCTGCGCCGGGATGCCCCGCGCGGTCGCCGCGCGGACGACCGCCCGCCCCACCGGGGTCGAGCCGGTGAAGGAGACCGCGTCCGCGGCGGAGACGAGGGCATTGCCCTCGGTGGGGCCGCCCGGCAGGACGGTGAACACCTTCTCCGGCAGGGCCTCTCGGACGATCTCGGCGAGCCGCTGGGCGCACGCGGTGGCCTCGGGGGCCGGTTTGAGGACGACCGCGTTGCCGACGGCGAGTGCCGGGGCGGCCTTCCAGCTCGGGATGGCGAAGGGGAAGTTCCAGGGTGTGACGAGCCCGGCCACGCCGTGGGGACGGCGCCGGGTCAGGAGCAGCCCGGGGCCCGCGGCGGTCTCGTGGACGGCGCCGGCGGGCTCGTAGGGCGCCTGGGCGTAGTAGCGCCAGATGGCGACGGTGCGCGCGACCTCGGCCCTGGCCTCGGCGAGGGGCTTGCCGACCTCGCGTACGGCGAGGGCGGCGAGCTCGGCGGCGGCGGTCTCCAGAGCGGCGGTGACGGCGGCGAGAGCGGCCGAGCGGGCGACGGCGCCGGCGCGCAGCCAGCCCGGCTGGGCGGCCCGGGCCCGCTCGACGGCGTCGGCGGCCGCGAAGGCGCCCGGGGTCCGGAGGCGTACGAGCACGTCGGAAGGGTCGGCGGGGTTGCGGGAGACGAGGGTGGTCACGTCGGTGGTCATGTCGGTGGTCATGGGAGGAAACCTCCGGGGTGGGGTCGTTGACGAGTTCGGGGTCGAGCGGGAGCCGGCCCCACGGGCGGCGTCGCGCGGCGTCGCGTCGGACGGCGTCGCGTCGGGCCGTGCGCACACCGGTCCCGGCTGCGCGTGCGGCCGGTGGCCGAGCCGGTCGGTGGGCGAGCCGGCCGGTGGTCGAGCCGGCCCGTGGGCGAGCCGGCCGGTGGTCGAGTCGGCCCGTGGTCAAGTCGGTCGGTGGGCGACCGGGCCGGTGGCCGGGGCCGCCCCCGGCCACCGGTGGCCGCCCGGCGGTGACTGTCCCGGCGGTGGCGTCCCGGCGGTGGCCGGAGCGGTGACAGGGCCGGCGTCCGGGCAGGTCGGCCAGGCCGGTGTGCGGGGCGGCGTCCGGGCAGGTTGGCCAGGCCGGTGTGCGGGGCGGCGTCCGGGACGGTGGCGTCCCGGCGGTTGCCGGACCGGCCTCCGGGCCCGTCCCCGGGCCGGTGGTCCGACGGCGACTCCCGTGCTGCTCCCGGTGGCGGACCGGCGGCAGTGCCGTCAGTGGCGGCCGTCGGCGAGGGCCTTCTCGGTGGCGGTCCGTACGGCGGTCTCGGTCGCGCCCGTGAGCGGGAGGCGCGGGGGCCGGGTGGGGCCGCCCCGGCGGCCGGCGATGTCCATCGACAGCTTGATGCACTGGACGAACTCGACCTTGGAGTCCCAGCGCAGCAGGGAGTGCAGCGAGGAGTAGAGCGACCGGGCTGCGGCCAGGTCGCCCGCCACGGCGGACCGGTACAGCTCGACGGAGCTCGCGGGGAGGGCGTTGGGGTAGCCGGCGATCCAGCCGACCGCACCGGCCACGGCCAGTTCGAGCAGGACGTCGTCGGCTCCGATCAGCAGGTCGAGTTCCGGGGCGAGTTCGGCGATCTCGTAGGCCCTGCGGACGTCGCCGCTGAACTCCTTCACCGCGACGACGGCGCCGTCGGCGTGCAGCTTCGCCAGCAGGCCGGGGACGAGGTCGACCTTGGTGTCGATGGGGTTGTTGTACGCGACGACCGGGATGCCGACCCCGGCCACCTCGGCGTAGTGGGCGCGGACGGAGCGCTCGTCGGCGCGGTACGCGTTGGGCGGCAGGAGCAGGACGGAGCCGCAGCCGGCCTCGGCCGCCTGCTCGGCCCAGCGGCGGGATTCGGCGCTGCCGTACGCGGCGACGCCCGGCATGACCCGGGCGCCGTCGCCCGCGGCCTCGACGGCGGTGCGGACGACCCGGGCGCGCTCGTCGGCGGTGAGGGTCTGGTACTCGCCGAGGGAGCCGTTGGGGACGACGCCGTCGCAGCCGTTGGCGATCAGCCAGGCCACGTGCTCGGCGTAGGCGTCGTAGTCGACGGAGAGGTCGTCCCGGAACGGCAGGGTGGTGGCGACCATGATGCCTCGCCAGGGACGGTCGGTGGTCCAGGAGGTGGCGTTCATCGCGACAGCCTTTCAGTAAAGTGTGACATTTTATGAGAGCGCAAGAGCGCCCAGCAGGGCTCTCTTCCGGGTTGCTACGTCGAGGAGTCGACGGACCGATCCGTCGCCCCGTCGAGCGCGGCCAGCGTCGACAGCGGGACGGGGACG
Source organism: Streptomyces zaomyceticus (assembly GCF_014656215.1). GTDB lineage: Bacteria > Actinomycetota > Actinomycetes > Streptomycetales > Streptomycetaceae > Streptomyces > Streptomyces zaomyceticus. The sequence goes on from NZ_BNBZ01000038.1 coordinate 29,853, forward strand.
GCGAGCGGGCGGCGTTCGGGGGACGGTTCGGGGGTGGCTCCACCGGCCGCGAGACATGCCACGGCCGTGCCGCACATCCGCCCCTGGCACCACCCCATACCGGCCCGGGTGAGGAGTTTGACGGTCCGGGCGTCGCGTGCGCCGAGCTCGGCGACCGCTTCGCGGACCCGGCCCGCCGGGACCTCCTCGCAGCGGCACACGTCCGTGTCGTCGGTCAGCCACCCGGACCATCCGGGGCCGGGGGCGTGCGCGGCGGACATGACGTCGGCGAAGGCGCGCATACGGTCCCGGCGCCGCCGGAGCCCGGCGACCGGGCCGGCGCCGCCGGGGCGGCCCAGCAGCCGTGCGGCCACCGCCCGTCCCGCCAACTCGCCTTCTGTGCGGGCGAGTTCGGCGCCGCCGACTCCCCCGGTCTCGCCCGCGGCCCACAGACCGGGCACCGAGCTCTCCTGGAGCCCGTCCAGGGCCAGGCCCAGCGTGCCGTCGGGCAGCGCGCGGGTGGCGCAGCCGACCCCCGTGGCCAACTCGATCTGGGGCACGAGGCCGTGACCGACGGCGACCGCGTCGCACGCGATCCGGCGACCCGTCCCCGGCACGGGTCGCCAGTCGCGGTCCAGGCGGCTGACCGTGACGGCCTCCACCCGGTCGGTGCCGTGCACCTCGGTCACCGCCCGGCGGAGCCGTACCGGCACCCGGTGGCGAGCCAGCGCGGCCCCGTGGACGAGGGCCTCGACCGCCTTGTGGGGATTGGCGAGGAGCGCCCGGGGGCTGCGCGCGTACCGCAGGTACCCCGCCGCCTCGACCACCGCCGGCACCCGCGCGCCCGCCGAGGAGAGCGACGCGGCGACGGCGAGCAGCAGCGGGCCGCTGCCGGCCACGACGACGCGCCGGCCGGGCAGGACGAGTCCGGACTTGAGCATGGCCTGCGCTCCCCCGGCGCCCACGACTCCCGGCAGGGTCCAGCCGGGAAAGGGCAGTTGGCGCTCGTGGGCACCGGTGGCGAGAAGGAGGGCGCGGGCCCGGATCCGGACGGGCGCGCCGTCGCATCCGTCCGGGCCGGTGAGGGCGTGCACGGTCCAGGTCCCGTCGGCCTCCTTGGCGACGGACCACACATGATGTCCGGCCAGGTGGTCGACGCCGCTCTCCGCGAGGCGCCGACGCAGACCGGTGAAGGCGGACCAGTCGTGGTGGAGGGCCTCGGGCCGTACGGCGCCGAGGGCGGGGGCCGGGTGCCGGTAGTACTGCCCGCCGGACTGCGGCGAGGAGTCCAGCAGGGCCACGGCGAGGCCGAGTTCGGACGCGGTGACGGCACCGGCGAGTCCGGCGGAGCCGGCGCCGACGACCGCGAGGTCGTAGGGCGCGCCGGAGTGCCGGTCCGTGTCCGGCCCGGGGGCCGCGGCGGCCCCTGCCTCGTTGTTCGGTTCAGACGGCGAGGCGGTCATGGCCGTGCCCTTCCTGGGTGGTGATCGCGTCGCCGGGGCGCGCGGGGACCAGACAGGCGCGGCGGTTGGGCTCTCCGTTGACGGTGGCGAGGCAGTCGTAGCACTGCCCGATGCCGCAGAACGCGCCGCGCGGCCGGCCTCCGTCCCGGGTCGTCCGCCAGGCCAGGATGCCCGCACCCCACAGGGCGGCGGCGAGGGTCTGGCCGGGCAGTGCGGGGACGCTCCGGCCGTCGAAGGTGATCTCGAACGGCGGATCGGGCTCTGCCCCGACCAGGCCTTGGGGGGTGCGGGCCACGGGCCCTCCTCTCGTGACGATGGGTGCGCGTCTCAGGACGCGGTGGCGTCGAAGCGTTCGGGCCGGAACGGGTGGAGGTCGAGGGGAGGTTCGCCGCCGGTCATACAGGCCGCGACGATCTGTCCGGTCACCGGCGCGAGGCCGATTCCCGCGCCCTCGTGTCCGCAGGCGTGCAGCAGTCCGGGGACCCGGGGGTCGGGGCCGATGGCGGGCAGATGATCGGGCAGATAGGGGCGGAAGCCGGGGTAGGTGCGGATCGCGCGTACGGCACCGAGGACGGGGAACAGGGCGGTGGCTCCGGCGGCGAGCCGGCGGAGGACCTCCGTGGAGAGCGTCCGGTCGAAGCCGACGCGCTCGCGGCTGGCGCCGATGAGGACGGGCCCGGCGGGGGTTCCCTCGACGACGGCCGAGGTCTGGAGCGCGGCGGAGCCGCTGGCCACGTCGGCCACGTAGTCGGCGGCGTACACCTTGTGGCGGACGACGCGCGGCAGGGGTTCGGTGACGAGGACGAAGCCGCGGCGGGGCAGGACGGGCAGCTGGACCCCGGCGAGTTCGGCGACGGCGCCGCCCCAGGTGCCGGCGGCGTTCACCACGTACGGGGCGTGGAGTTCACGGGTGGCGGTCCGCACACCGCGGACCGCTCCGCCCGCGCCGGTGAGGAGGCCGATGACCTCCTCGCCCGGCGCGAGACGGACCCGGTCGCCGGCGGCGTGGAGCAGCCGCGCGGCGGCGTGGGCGGGCATCACCTGGGCGTCCTGGGGGTAGTGGAAGCCGCCGGTGAGGCCCGGTGCGAGGTGGGGCTCCAGGTCGTGGAGCCGGTCACCGGACACCTCGTGCGCGACGACACCCGCTTTCTCCTGGCGGGCCGCGAACTCCCGCAGGGCGTCGAGCCCCGTCCCCCCGGAGGCGACGACGAGGCCGCCCTTGGCCTCGTACTCGACGGCCGGCGGGAGCCTGTCGGCGAGTTCGGTCCACATCGCGGTGGAGAGGAGCGCGAGCTGGAGTTCGGGGCCGGGCTCCTTGTCGGAGACCAGGAGGTTGCCCTCGCCCGCTCCGGTCGTGCCGCCCGCGACGTATCCGCGGTCGACGACGGTGACGGAGAGGCCGGCGAGGGCCGCGTAGTGGGCGCAGGCCGCGCCGACCACGCCGGCGCCGATGACGATGACGTCCGAGGTTTCTCTCGTGGGCACGGCAGTAATATTTCACATTGCACTGCGCCTGCCAAGACCCCGCGGAGACCCCACCGAGGCCCCCGCCGAGATCCCTGCCGGGATCCGCCGGCAAGATCCATCACCCTCACCGGCCCACCTTCGCAGACTTCCGGACACGGATGGGTAACGGCGTTCCCGATGCCTTGTCAGTGCAATTTCACATTACTATGTTACCGGTCACATTCCAGCCGCCCTTCGGCTGTCCGACTGCTCCCCGGAGTGACCCGCATGAACAAGCGCACGTGCACCCTGGCCACGGCCCTGGTGACGACCCTGGCCCTCGCCGTGACCGGCTGCTCCGGCGGAGGTACGTCGTCCGGAGGCGCCCGGAACGGCAAGAACCCCGCGACGGACAACAGCGGGGCGGTCCTCGGAGGCACACCGCAGAAGGGCGGCACCCTCACCGTCCTGTCCAACCAGGACTTCACCCATCTCGACCCGGCCCGCAACTGGGTGATGGGCGACATGGACTTCGGCACCCGCCTGCTCTACCGCACCCTCGTCACGTACAAGGCGGAGCCCGGCGCCAAGGGCGGCGACCTCGTCCCCGACCTCGCGGAGGACCTCGGCATCTCCTCCAACGGCGCCAGAACCTGGACCTTCAAGCTCAAGCCCGGGCTGAAGTACGAGGACGGCACTCCGATCACCTCCCGCGACATCAAGCACAACGTCGAACGGTCCTTCTCCCCCGACCTGCCCGGCGGCCCCGACTACGCGGCCCGCTACCTCGCCGGCGCCGAGGGCTACCAGGGCCCGGCCGGCGGCAGGCACCTCGCCTCGGTGAAGACCCCCGACGACCGCACCGTCGTCTTCGAACTCCGCACGCCGTTCGCCGAGTTCCCCTTCGCCGCCACCCTGCCCACTTTCGCGCCGGTGCCCCCGTCCCAGGACAAGGGACCCCAGTACGACAACCGGCCCTTCTCCTCCGGCCCGTACAAGATCGACTCCTACGCCCGCGACAAGCAGCTGGTCCTCGTCCGCAACACCCACTGGGACCCCGAGACGGACCAGGTGCGCAAGGCGTACCCGGACCGGATCGTCGTCACCATGGGCCTCAAGGCCAACCAGATCGACGACCGGCTCATCGCCGCCACCGGCCCCGACGCCTCCGCCGTCCCCTGGGACAAGCTCCGCCCGGAGTCCACCCCCAAGGTGCTCACCAAGCCGGACATCAAGGCCCGCCTCCTCGCCGAGTCGACCAGCTGTACCGAGATGCTGCAGATGCACACCGGGCGAGCCCCCTTCGACGACGTCAAGGTCCGGCAGGCCGTGCAGTACGCCCTGGACCGCGAGGCCGTCCTCACCGCCTCCGGCGGACCCGCCCTCAACGACCCGGCCACCGCGCTCATGCCCGGCTTCCTGTTCGGCGGCAAGCAGCCCGACACCCTCGGCATCCCGCTCACCGGCGACGTGCCCAGGGCCAAGAAACTCCTCGAGGAAGCGGGCGAGGGCGGCGGCTTCACCACCCGTATCACGGTCTCCAACGGCGACAAGGCCGTCGGCGAAGCCATCCAGCAGTCCCTCGGCCGGGCCGGGATCAAGGTCACCATCGAGACCGTCGACCCCTCCGCCTTCTACGACACCATCGGCGACACCAAGAACCGCACCGACCTCGTCTACACCGGCTGGTGCCCCGACTACCCGTCCGGCTCGACGTTCCTGCCGTTCGTCTTCGACGGCCGCTTCATCAAGGAGAAGGGCAACTCCGGCAACCACTCGCTCTTCCGCGACGACGCCACGATGAAGCGCATGGACGAGATCGCGGCGATGGCCGACGCCGCCCGGGCCGCCGAGGCCTGGCGGGAACTCGACGGAAAGATCCTCGCCAAGGCGCCCACGGCACCCGTCGTCGTCGAGCGCAAGCCCCTCCTCATCGGCACCAACATCGCCGGCGCCTTCGGCCACACCTCCTTCGGCGGCCAGCTCGACTACGCGACGGTCGGCCTCAAGGACCCCTCGAAGAGCGCGAACTGAGGCCGCCCGTGACCACCACCTCGCCACCCACCGCGACCACCGGCGCCCCACCGCCCTCCGTACCCACCGCCCGGAGCCCCTGGCGGCTCGTCCGCGCCGAGCTGCGCCGCCGCCCCGCCGCCCGCGTCTCCCTCGGCGTGGTCGCCCTCTTCGCGCTCCTCGCCGCGGCCGCCCCGCTGATCGGGCCCCTCGGCGGCTGGGGCCCGGACGAGTTCGACAAGAGCGCCGTCGACCCGTACCTCGGCGGTCTGCCCATCGGGCCGCTCGGCGGCGTCTCGGCCGAGCACTGGCTCGGCGTCGAACCCGTCACCGGCCGCGACCTGTTCGCCCGGGTCGTGCACGGCGCCCAGGTCTCGCTGCTCATCGCCTTCTCCGCGACGGCGATCGTCGTCGTCGCGGGCACGGCGGCCGGTATCGCCGCCGGCTACTTCGGCGGCCGCACCGACACCGTGCTCTCCCGGCTGATGGACCTCACGATGTCCTTCCCCTCCCTCATCTTCATGATCGCGATGATGTCGGTGGCCCGCGACGTCAACCGCATCGTCCTCATGACGGCCGTCATCGGCCTCTTCGGCTGGCCGGGCATCGCCCGGATCGTGCGCGGCCAGACCCTCTCCCTCAAGCACCGCGAGTACGTCGACGCGGCCCGCGTCGGCGGCTCCGGCCCCGTGCGCATCCTCGTCCGCGACATCCTGCCGGGCGTCACGGGGCCGGTCGTCGCGTACACCACCCTGATCGTCCCCGGCATGATCGCCACCGAGGCCGCCCTCAGCTACCTGGGCGTCGGAGTCCGCCCGCCGACGCCCTCCTGGGGCCAGATGATCGCCGAGAGCGTCGCCTACTACGAGACGGATCCCCTGTACTTCGCCGTCCCGAGCGTCTGTCTCTTCCTCACCGTGCTCGCCTTCACCCTGCTCGGCGACGCGCTGCGCGACGTCCTCGACCCGAGGGGCGGCGGCGCGTGATCCTCTATCTCGGCCGCCGTCTCCTCGGCGTGCTCGGCGTGCTGATCGCCGTCGCCGCCGTCACCTTCGCCGTCTTCCACGTCCTTCCCTCCGACCCCGCCGCCGCGGCCTGCGGCAAGTCGTGCAGCACCGAACGCCTGGAGGCCATCCGCGCGAACATGGGCCTGGACACCCCGCTGTGGCGGCAGTTCGCCGACTTCGTCACCGGAATCTTCACCGGCCGCACGCTGGGCACCGGCCAGTACGCCCTGCGGTGCGACTTCCCCTGCCTCGGCTACTCCTACGAGAACAGCCAGGGCGTCTGGGACCTCCTCGTCGACCGGCTGCCGGTCTCCGCGTCACTGGCCGTCGGCGCCGCCGCGCTCTGGCTCCTCCTCGGACTTTCCGCGGGCGTCACCGCGGCACTGCGCAAGGACACGCTCACCGACCGCGTCCTGATGGTCGGCGCCGTCGCCGCCGCCTCGCTCCCCGTCTACTTCACCTCGGTGATGCTGATCTACGGGCTGATCCGGGTCACGGGCCTGCTGCCCTACCCGCAGTACGTCCCCTTCGGCACCGACCCCCTCTCCTGGGCCTCCAACCTGCTGCTCCCCTGGCTGGCGCTCGCCCTCCTCTACGCCGCCATGTACGCGCGGCAGAGCCGGAACTCGATGATCGAGTCCATGGCGGAGCCGTACATCCGCACCGCCCGCGCCAAGGGCCTGCCGCGCCGCACCGTGGTCGTCAAGCACGGACTGCGCTCCGGGATGACGCCGATCCTGACGATCTTCGGGATGGACCTCGGCGGGCTCCTCGCGGGCGCCGTCATCACCGAGTCCATCTTCGGACTGCCCGGCATCGGACGGCTCTTCTACGGCGCCCTGTCGACCGGGGACCAGCCGGTGATCCTCGGGGCGACCCTGCTCGCCGCCACCTTCATCGTCGTCGCCAACCTGGCCGTCGACCTGCTGTACGCCGTCGTCGACCCGCGAGTGAGGTACTGATGGGCGACTCCGCACCCCTCCTGTCGGTACGGGACCTCACGGTCACCTTCCCCACGCGACGCGGCCCGGTCCGGGCCGTCGACTCCCTCGCCTTCGACGTGCTGCCAGGACGGACGCTCGGCATCGTCGGCGAGTCCGGCTCCGGCAAGTCGGTCACCTCCCTCGCCGTCATGGGACTCCACACGGGCGCCGAGGTCACCGGCTCCGTCACCCTGGCCGGACACGAGCTGATCGGTCTGTCCGACCGCGAGCTGAACGGGCTCCGCGGCCGGCGGATGGCCATGATCTTCCAGGACCCGCTGTCCAGCCTGCACCCCTACTACACCGTCGGCGAGCAGGTCGCCGAGCACCACCGGGTCCACTTCGGCTCGCGCCGGGCCGCCGCCCGCGAGCGGGCCGTCGAGGCGCTCGCCGAGGTCGGCATCCCCGAACCCCGGCGCCGGGCCGGCGAGTACCCCCACCAGTTCTCCGGCGGCATGCGTCAGCGGGTGATGATCGCGATGGCCCTCGTCTGCGAACCCGACCTGCTCATCGCCGACGAGCCCACCACCGCACTGGACGTCACCGTCCAGGCCCAGATCCTGGAACTGATCGCCCGCCTCCAGCAGCAGCGGGGCCTCTCCGTGGTCATGATCACCCACGATCTGGGGGTGGTCGCCCGGGTGGCCCACGACGTGCTCGTCATGTACGGCGGACGGGCCGCCGAACAGGCTCCGGTGGACGCGCTCTTCGCCTCCGCCGCCCACCCCTACACCCGTGGGCTGCTCGACTCGCTGCCCCGGCTCGACGACCCCGACGACGCCCCGCTGCGGGCGATCCCCGGCAGCCCGCCGTCCCTGCTCGAACCGGCGCCGGGCTGCGCGTTCGCACCGCGCTGTCCCCGGGCCGCAGCCGGCTCCGCCGAGGAACGGACCCGCTGCGCGACCGAACGCCCGCCGCTCGGCGGCCCGGAAGGACACCCGGCCGCCTGCCACTTCCCCGCGTACGAAGGCGTCGCCCCATGACCACGACCGCACCTCCCCTCCTCCGCGTACGGGACCTCTCGATGACGTTCCCCGGGCGCCGCAGGGGCTCGGCCCCGATCCGGGCCGTCGACGGCGTCGGCTTCGACGTGGCGGCGGGCGAGACCCTGGGCCTGGTCGGCGAGTCCGGCTGCGGCAAGTCGACCACCGGCCGCACCATCGTGCGGCTCCTCGAACCCACCGCCGGCTCCGTCTCCTTCGAGGGACGGGACATCAGCCATCTGTCGCAGCGGGCGCTCAAGCCCCTGCGCCGCGACCTGCAGATGGTCTTCCAGGACCCGCACTCCTCCCTCAACCCCCGGCAGACCGTGGCCCGGATCATCTCCGACCCGCTGCTCGTCCAGGGCGGTTCGGCGGCCGACGCGCGCAAGCGGGCCGTGGAGCTGATGGAACTGGTCGGGCTCATCCCGGAGCACGTCGACCGCTACCCCCACGAGTTCTCCGGCGGCCAGGCGCAGCGCATCGGCATCGCCCGCGCGCTGGCCACCGGCCCCCGGCTCGTGGTGGCCGACGAACCGGTCTCCGCGCTCGACGTCTCCGTCCAGGCTCAGATCGTCAACCTGATGGAGCGTCTCCAGCGCGAACTCGGGCTCGCCTACCTCTTCATCGCCCACGACCTCTCCGTGGTGAAACGCGTCTGCGACCGGGTGGCCGTCATGTACCTGGGGCGGATCGTGGAGATCGGCGCCAAGGAACGGGTGTACGCCGCCCCGGCCCACCCCTATACCCGGGCGCTGCTGTCGGCCGTTCCGCTGCCGGATCCGGCGGCGGAGCGGAGCCGGGAGCGGATCGCCCTGCTCGGCGATCCTCCGAGTCCGGCGGCTCCCCCGCCGGGCTGCACCTTCCACCCGCGCTGCCCCAAGGCGCGGGAGATCTGCCGGACCGACGCACCGACGCTGCGGACGCTGGTCCCCGGCGAGGGGCGCGAGGTCGCCTGCCACTTCCCCGAACCGGCCTGAGCCCGAGCATGCGAACGCCCCGGTCCCGCAGGTGCGCGGGACCGGGGCAGCGGTGTGTTCAGGACCGGCCGGCCGCCCGGTACAGGGCGGTGGCGACGACGAGGTCCTCCCAGGCCATGCCCACGCTCTTGAAGAAGCGCGGACGTCCGGCCGACGGTCGCCTGCGGCCGGTCACGAGATCGGCGAGGTCGCCCGCCACGTGCTCGGCCCCGATCGCCCCCTCCGCGAGGGGGACGAGCAGGTCACCGGCCTCCCGGAGGGCGGCGGAACGCGCCTCGACGTACACCTCGGACCGGACCACGAGCGCGGTGTCGGTCTCGCGGGCGGCCGGCTCGTGCGAGCCGACGGCGACGACGGTGGCGCCGGGCGCCACCAGGGTTCCGTCGAAGAGCGGTGCGCGGGCCGTGGTGCAGCAGACGACGAGGTCGGCCCCGGCCACCTCGTCGGGCGTGCCGGTGCGGGCGAGGACACCGAGGGTCCGCGCGTATCCGGCGAGGGCGCGCCCGCCGGCCGGGTGACGCGCGACGACGACGGCCTCGGCGACCTCACGGGCGGCGAGGACGGCCTCCAGATGGCCGTATGCCTGGGGGCCGGACCCGAAGAGGACGAGACGCAGGGGCCGGTCGTCCGGTGCGAGGTGGCGTACGGCGAGGGCGGAGACGGCCGGGGTACGCAGCTCGGTGAGCGCGGCTCCGTCGAGCAGGGCCAGCGGCTGGAGGTCGGCTCCGTCGAGCAGGAGGTAGGAGCCGGTGATGCGGGGCAGGCCGCGCGCCGGGTTGGCGGGCGCGACCCCGGCGACCTTGACGCCGGCGAAGGGACCGAACGCCGCGGGCATCAGGAGGAGTTCACCGGCGGGGACGGGCACGGCCGTGCGGGCCGGCCCGGCATCGGGGTCGACTCCGGCCTTCAGGGCCTCGGCGAGGACGTCGGTCACCGCCGCCGGGCCCATGAGGCGGGTCATGGTCGCGGCGTCGAGGACGAGGGGCCCGCTCACAGGAGGAACCCCGCTCCCAGCTCGTCGTGCGGGTCGAGGACGAAGGCGTGGGTGCCGGTGCGGAAGGTGGTTCCGCCGACCTCGGTGATCCCCTCCGCGAGGAGGCGCCCGGTGAAGACGGTGCCGGCGACGGACTCGTGCCGCAGGGTGTCCCCCACGGCGAGGCGTCCGTCGTCGCCGAGCAGGGCGAGGCGGGCGGAGGTGCCCGAGCCGCAGGGGGAACGGTCGATCTGCCCGTCGGCGAAGACGGTGACGTTGCGCTGCCGGAGTCCTTCGGGGGTGTCGGGGAGCTCCTCGTACAGGATGACGCCGTACACGTCGTGGGCGGGGAGCGCGGCGCGGATCTCCCGTCCGAGGCGGACGAGTTCGGGCAGGGCGGGCGGGGAGACGTCGAGGCCGAACCCGCGGGCGGCGACGGAGACGTAGAGGGCGCCGGAGTACGCCAGGTCGACGTCGACGGTGCCGAGCGTGGTGGTCACCTTGACGTCGCGGGCGACGATGCGGCTCGGGACGTTGCGGAAGGTGACACCGGTGGTGCGGCCGTCCGCGCGGTGCACGGCGGCGGTGACGCGTCCGGAGGGCACGTCGATCCGTACGGAGACGTCGCCGTCGTCGGGAGCCGGGACGCGTCCCGTGTCGACGGCCCACGCGCCGAGGGCCATCGTGCCGTGGCCGCAGGCGGTGGAGTAGCCGTCCTTGTGCCAGAACAGCACGCCGAAGTGGGCGCCGTCGTCGTCGGGCGGCACGACGAAGCCCCCGTACATGCCCGCGTGCCCGCGCGGCTCCCGGGAGAGCAGACGGCGCAGGTCGTCGAGGGGTCCGGGGCGGGGGTCCGTACCCGATCCGCCGGGTCCGAGGGCGGTGGCACGGCGTTCGGCGACGGTGTCGCCGGGGATGGGGGGCAGGTCCTCGTCGACGATTCGGAACGGTTCGCCTGCGGTGTGGTAGTCGGTGGTGCGGACCGTGTGCGGGGTGGTGCTCACGAAGTACGGCCTCCGGGAAGGGGGTTCGGGTGTGCGCGGGGCGCCCCGGCGCGGACGCCGGCGGCGCGCCGGTCCGGGGCCCTCCCCGTGGAGGGCCCCGGACCGGACAGGTGGGTCAGCTGCGGAGGGGGCCCTCACAGCTGAAGCTCGACGTGCCGGCGACCCTGGTGGACCAGATGTCGATCGGCCCGAAGGAGCAGTTCATGTCGGCCAGGTTGTTCGAGGCGGCTCCCGCCCGGTCGAGGATGAAGTAGTCGACCGTCTCGGACATGTCCTTGAAGTTCTGGTCCGCGCTGCCGGCGTCGGACAGGTTGGCGGTGATCCGGCCGGTGCAGACGAACCTGCGCTTGCCCGGTTCGCCGTTCTCGACGCAGTCGGGGGTGTTGTAGGTGGCGGTGGCGAAGGTGGACTTCACCGTGGCCAGGGCCGCGTCGCGCAGCTGGGCGTTGGGTGTGAACGTGGTGCTGGGGACGTAGAGCCGGTCGACCTGTGCGATCTGGGTGTCGAGGAAGCGGTTGTAGTCGTTCTGGAGGCCGCTGTCGGAGCCGAGACGGACCCGCCAGGCGTCGTACGCGGCCACGTCGTTGTTCCGCAGGTGGGTGTACATCTCGCGGATCAGGGAGGGCTTCTCGTTCCAGAGGAACTCGAAGAAGGTGCCTGCGTAGTTGTAGAAGCGGAAGCCGTCGCCGTCGTAGGTGGCGTTGAGGATCTGCCGGAGGTTCATCCGGGGGCCGCCGCCGGCCGTGTCGTTGATGATGCCGCGGACCAGGGACTTGCGGACCTTGATGCCGTCGTCGCGGGTGGCGCCGTCGAAGAACTCGGCGGTGCCCTCGTCCATGAAGGTGGTGCGGTCGCCCTGGTACCAGGGGCCCTCGCCGAAGAAGCCGGGGACGGCGTAGCGGCCGTTGAGGTAGTGGGTGTACTCGTGGCGGAAGAGCTCTTCGAGCGTCAGCGACGAGTCCTGCGGGACCCGGCGCTGGTAGGTGTAGAAGGTGGCGCCGCGCTCGATGTAGATGCCGCCGTTGTTGGTGTCCATCCCGGTCAGGATGGGGTGGTAGTTCTCGTAGTCGGCCCGCGAGCCGTACAGGACGATGTTCAGCGTGGTGTTGGGGTCGCCGGCGAGCGGCTGCTCGGTGCCGAGCACCCGGTGGAACTGGGCCTTGACCTGCTTGCTCGCGTAGTAGAGCTGGTCGACGGTGGCCCGGTCGAGCCCGGTGCGGACCTTGATCGCGCCGTTGTCGTAGGTGTACGTGTACGGGAAGATCTGCGCCTCGATGTCCGCCTTGCACACGCCGTACGGCTTGCACGCGTCGAGGTAGTTGAGCCAGGAGACGACCTTGGCCCACTGCTGGCTGCCGCGGCCGAAGGTGCTGACGGTCGTGCCGAGCGCTCCGCCGAGTCCGGCGGTGATCTCCGTCCGGAGGCTGCCGATCTCGCCGAAGCGGCCGTACTCGCTCAGGGCGTCGCGGGCGACCCAGTCGTTGGCGGTGCCCTTCAGGTGGCCGTAGCCGGCGAAGGCCTTGAAGACGGCGCGGTACGCCGGGTCGGCGGCGGCCGCGGCGTGGAAGGCGGCGTCCTGGTTGCCGGGGTAGACGCCCAGGTAATTGACGGAGAGCCCGGCGAGCGCGGCCCCCGCCCAGGCCGTGTCGAGGTGGGTGGCGGGGTGCGAGGGGTCCATGGTGGCGAGGACCCGCTTGATCAGTCCGAGCTGATGCTGGCGCAGTCCGGGGGCGCTGGCCGCGTAGAGGGCTTCGCGCAGGGTGTTGGCGTTGTTCTTCGTGACGTCGAAGGTACGGGCGGCGTTGCCGAAGTCGGCGACGGCCTGGCGGATCGCGTTCACGGTGGGCGCGTCGGTGATGTCGATCTCGCCGCGGGAGTAGTCGTGGTAGGCGACGGCGTGCAGGTAGGTGAACATCTCCTCCAGGTGCGAGGAGTTGCGTCCGTCGTGGGCGGCGGCCAGGCCGGATATGCGGCGGGCGACGGCCTGGACGTGGGCGTCGGACATGACGGGGACGAGCCGGGCGTCCCAGGTCCAGACGAGTCCGCGCAGACAGTCGTCGGCGAGGACCGCCGGGTCGGCGAGGAAGTCGGCGAACTGCTCGGGGCCGAGCCCGGTGATCCCGTCCAGCGTGCAGGGGACGCCCGCGGCGGTCGTCGGGGTGGCGGCGGCGAAGGTCCGTGCGGCGGAGGCGGCGACCGGGGCGCGGCCGGGGACGCGCCCGGTGGCGAGGCCTCCGGGAGCGGGCGCGGGCCCGAAGGTCTGGCGGGGAGCGGTGGCGAGGCGCTCCACCTCGTCGAAGGGATTGGTTCCGTGCCCGGTCTCGGCCCGCGGGGCGGGAGCACCGGTGGGGACGCCGGTCGAGGAGGCGGGGGCAGCGGTGGCGCGGGCGTCCGTGTCGGCCGCCGAGGCCCCGGTCTGGCCGGTGGAGGCCAGGAGGGTCACCGCGATGGCGGAGGTGAGGAGGGACGAACGCACGCGTCGGTGGATGGACAACAGAACTCCATGAGTGGTGGGGGAACGTCAGTGGGGTCTGACGAGAACTGTTGTGGTGCGCACGGCGGTTGACGAAGGATCGTCGGACCGTGTGCGGTGTAACATAGTAATGTGAAATTGCACTGACAACCCCTGTGCGCCCACCAGTTACCGGAGGTTCACCGACGGCTGCGCGATCCCGGCCGGAGCCCGGCCCCTCGTACCCACACCCACACCCACACCGGCGCCCGCACCCGCACCCGCGAGAAATCGGCGAGCGGATCGTCCGGGCGCGGTGCGAGGATGTCGACGCGTTCCGGAGCAACCGGAGCGACGACAGGGGAACTTACGAGCTTCGGAGGCGGCATGGCCAAGGAATTCCAGGTGACGTACGACTGCGCCGATCCGCGCGCGCAGGCGGAGTTCTGGGCCCAGGCGCTGGGATACCACCTCCCGCCGCGGCCCGAGGGATCCGACGGACAGCCCGCCGACTGGGCGGCCATCACGGATCCGGACGGCAAGGGTCCGCGGATGTACTTCCAGAGGATCCCGGAGGGCAAGACGGTGAAGAACCGCCTGCACCTCGACGTGCGCGCGGCACCCGGCCAGACCGGGGACGAGCGGATGGCCACGCTGGAGCTGGAGGCCACCAGGCTGGGGGCGCTGGGCGCGAAGCGGCAGTACCGGCTCGAGTCCGACGGCGTGAACGAGGGTCTCATCATGATGACCGACCCGGAGGGAAACGAGTTCTGCCTGGACTGAGGGTGGACCGAGGGCAGGCTGACGGTTGATCACGGCGTCGGCGAGGTCCCCGGGCGGTCCGCGTTCTGCCGTGCGATCCCCGTGTCCGGGCAGGCCGGCGGGGACGGTCGCCCGGACGGGCCCGTGGGGAAGGCGTGTTCGTGCTCCGCGGCCCGGCCGCGCAACGCCAAGGCCGTGGGGGGGCGGCCGCCGCGTGACGCTCATACGTATCCGATTACGTGACTTCACGGATGTCTCCCGTGTCCGGGATCCGCCAGGGTGGCCGGGGCCGACGCTCTGCCGAGCAGGATCGCCGCCGCCCATGGGCGACAGGACGCCACCGGGCCGGCAGCTTGCCGAAGAGCCGCAGGACACCTCACCAGCCCAAGAGACAGGGAGCACTTCCGGTGCCGACCAGGATTCGTATCCTCACCACCCTCGCGGCCGTCGCCCTGGCGTCGAGCCTCACCGCCTGCGGCTCCCCCGCCGACGAGGGCGGCACGACCACCGGGTCCGGCGCCCCGAACGGCTCCCGCAGCACGGGCGACGCGGGCGGCTCCGGCGGCGCGGGTTCGAAGGACTGTGCCGAGAAGATCGAGGAGGGAGGGGTCCCGGACGAAGGGTTCGGCGGAACCGTCGCCCTCGATCCCTGCGCGACGCCGCCCACGAGGAAGACGACCCTCACCGCCGCGTGGGTGACGATTTCCGACGCCCCCCGGAAGACCGCGAAGCCGCTGAACATCTACCCGGTCTCCTGTCCGGGGGATTCCGACAGCGGTTGCGAGCAGGTCGAGGTGAAGGACAACTTCGATCTGTGCAACCAGGCCAAGCCCGGCTGCCATCCGGCCCGGGGCGAGGAACTGTCCGTGGTGTGCGTGGGCGACGACGTCGACAAGGGGCAGGGAATCACCACACGCTGGTACGGCGTGCTGCTCGGCAGCAGGACGCTGGCCCTGGGAACGGGGCACGACGGCAACTTCGTCAAGCACCTCACGGACAAGGGTGACAAGCCCGTCGGTTACGTCCCCACCACGACCGTCGCCAAGGTGACGGGCGACCTGCCGGAGTGCGACGGCAAGGTGCTCAACTCCAAGGGATCGCTGGACATCGCCAAGTTGGGAGGCGGGGCGATCCGCTAGCCGCCCCGCGAAGGAGACCGTACGACCGGGACGCGCACCGGCCGGGACCGGAGGCGACGGCCGGAGGCGACGGCCGGAGGCGACGGCCGGAGGCGACGGCCGGAGGCGACGGCCGGTGCGCCCCAGTAGACGTCACGGCCACACGGACCGCATCCCCGGCACCGGCGTTCGGTGTCCCGCGGTCACTCTCATGGCCGACCCGTGGTGCGCGTGGTACGTCGTACCCGAAACCTGGACTCATCGCCTTCACCCTTCAAGGGAGGGTCTCCGAATGAGTTCCATGGACGTACCAGCGGATCTTCCGAAACAGCCGTCCGCCGCGGCACGGGCCGGGTCGGCCGCCACTCCGACCCTGACCTGGGTCACGCTGGCCCTGATGACGACCTCGTCGGTCGCCAGCCTCCGGGCCGCTCCCACCATGGCCGTCTACGGCCTCGCCTGCGTCTTCCTCTACCTCGTCCCGGCCATCGTGTTCCTGCTGCCGACGGCGCTGGTGTCGGCGGAGCTCGCCTCGGGCTGGTCGGGAGGCGTCTACCGCTGGGTGGCCGAGGGGCTCTCCAAGCCGCTGGGGTTCCTCGCGGTCTGGTGCCAGTTCGCCATGACGATCTTCTACTACCCGAGTCTGCTGGCGTTCGTGGCCTCCACCATCGCCTACATCATCGACCCGGCCCTCGCCTCGAACGGCCTCTACACCGCCATCGTCATCATGGTGCTGTACTGGACGGGCGTCTGGGTCTCCTCCCGGGGCACGAAGGCGCTCGCCGGGCTCGCCAGCTGGGGTCTGATCATCGGGACGCTCATCCCCGGCACGGTTCTCGTCGTGCTCGGCATGGTCTTCCTGGGCCAGGGCAACCCCTCGGCCGCGCCCATGGACAGCAGTCACCTGCTGCCCCAGTGGACGGGCCTCGCCAGCCTCGTCCTGATCGTCAACAACTTCCTCTCGTACTCCGGGATGGAGATGAACGCGGTGCACGTCTCCTCGCTGAAGGACCCGGCGAAGGAGTACCCGAAGTCGATGTTCATGGCCGTGGGCCTCGTGCTGCTGATCTTCATCCTGCCCGCGCTCGCCATCAGCTGGGTGGTTCCTGCCGACCAGTTGAGCCTCACGGCCGGTGTGATGCAGGCCTTCGACGCGTTCTTCTCGTACTTCGGCGTCGGCTGGATGACCCCGATCGCCGCCGTCATGCTGATCTCCGCCTCCCTCGGCGGCATGCTGACCTGGCTGGCCGGCCCGTCCAAGGGCCTCCTGGAGATCTCCCGCAGCGAGGGCTACCTGCCGCCGTTCCTGCAGAAGCTCAACAAGTACGGGATCCAGCAGAACATCCTGGTCACACAGGGTGTCGTCACCTCCGTGATCGCTCTGATGTACGCGTTCATCCCCAACGTGTCGAGCGTCTACTGGATCTTCTCGACGATCACCACCCAGGTGTATCTGATCGTCTACCTGCTGATGTTCGCCGCAGCGATGCGGCTGCGGAAGAGCCAGCCGGACCACCCGCGCGGCTACCGGGTACCCGCCATCGGGCTGGTGTGCACGGTCGGACTGCTGTCCTCGCTCGCGGCGCTCGCGATCGGCTTCGTCCCGCCGTCCCAGTTCGGGACCGGCAGCGTCTGGTCGTACGTCCTCATGATCGGCGGCGGCCTCACCGTCCTCGGCCTGCTCATCCCGTGGGCCTTCCTCAAGTTCCGCAAGCCCTCCTGGCGCACTGCGGCGGCCGAGTCCACCGGAGGCCCGTCATGAGCCCCACCCGTTTCGCCTCCGAGCACAAGTGGATCTACATCGGCGCGATCGTGATCCTGGTCGGCATGGCGATCGCCGGCCTCATCAAGTACAGCACCGTGAAGCGGGACACCCAGACCGCCGCCAAGGCCAACCAGCTCAGCGAGGACCTGGTGGCGGCCGGCTACCCCGCCCCCGACACGGAGACCGTCGAGTACGTGCTCGGCACGGACGGCGGCGCCGTCTGCGAGGACCCCGGCAGCGCCCTGACCACGGCGCTCCAGCGCATCCAGCAGCTCACGAACGGCGCCACCGGCCCCGGTATGCGCCCCATCATCGCGGACACCAAGGCGATCGGGGCCGAGCGGATCGTGCTCCAGGTCTACTGCCCCGAGAAGGTCGACGACTTCGACGAGGCCGTCGACGAGCTCAAGACCGACGACACGGTCAGGAGGTGACCGGCCCCGCCGGCCGCTGAGCCCCCAGGAGCAGTACGGCACGGCTGCCGTCCGCGTCCGCGAGCGGCAGCCGTGCCGTCTCGCCACCGGACCGTCCGCCGGCCGTTCCGGCCCGGGAACACCCTGGAGTACCTCGAGACCGACCGGTACATCACCGACCGGCCCCGTCGCGCAGTCCCCACGGGGATCCGTACGCGTTCAGCAGATCGAGGAAGGGACGCGGCGGCAGGGCCTCCGGGCCGAGGACGCCCTGCCCGGCCCAGGCGCCGGAGGCCAGGAGTTCGAGGGCCACGACGGGGTTGAGGGCCGTCTGCCAGACGACGGCCTGGGAGCCGTACTCGCGCATGGACCACTGGTTGTCGACCACGTGGTAGAGGTACGCCTCGCGCGGCGCGCCGTCCTTCGTCCCCTTCACCCAGGTGCCGGCGCACGTCTTGCCGGTCATGCGGTCCCCGAGGGTGGCGGGGTCGGGGAGGCAGGCCGCGACGACGTCGCGCGGGGAGACGCGTACCGGCCCGTCCCTGCCCGGCACGGTCACCTCGGCTGTGGAGTCCAGGCCCAGCTCGTGGAGCGTCTTGAGCTTGGCGATGAAGTCGTCGCCGAGGCCGTACTTGAAGGTCACGCGGCGCGCGTCCACCCAGCGCGGGACCAGCAGCACCTCCTCGTGCTCGACGTTCACGCACTCCACCGGCCCGATGCCCTCGGGGAAGTCGAAGACCTCGGGCTCGCTGAACGGCGCGGTGGTGAACCAGCCCCGGTCCCTCTCGTAGACCACGGGCGGATTGAGGCATTCCTCGATGGTCGTCCAGATGCTGAAGGACGGGGCGAAGTCGTAGCCCTCGACGGTCAGGTTCGCTCCGTCACGGATGCCGATCTCCTCGATCTCGTCGAAGAGCTCGTCGGCGGCGTAGCGGGCGAACACATCGGACATGCCGGGCTCGACGCCCATGCCGACCAGGGCCAGCCTGCCGCTCTTCTCCCACTGGTCGGCCAGCGCGAACTGCTCGTCGCCGAGCTTCACGCCGCATTCCTCGTACGGGGCCTCCGGGTGGGGCGCCGACAGGGACATGGCCATGTCCAGGTAGTGGACGCCCGCCTCCAGGGCGGCGCGGAAGAGGGGCATCACGAACCGCGGGTCGGTGGCGTTGAGCAGCACGTCGCAGTTCTGCTCGCTGAGGACCCGCCGTACCGCCTGCTCGTCGGAGGCGTCCAGCCGCAGCGCGCTGAAACGTCCGCCGCGCTCCCCCAGTGCCGCGACGGCGGCCTCGGCCCGGGCGGGGTCGTAGTCGGCGACCACCATGTGGCCGAGGAAGTCCCTGCGGGCCGCGATACGGGTGACAGCGGTTCCGACGCCGCCTGCGCCCACGAGAAGTACTCGCACGTCTTTCACCTTCCTTGCGGGAGGCGGACGCCTCCGGGCAGGGCTGATGCAACGGGACGGCGGGGGTTAAGGTCAATGGCGTTGGCATAAGGCGTGTCGCGCCGACGGCCCCGTGCGCAGGCGGGCGGAGCACGACCGGTCGTCACCGGATTCACCCGGAATGGCATCGGAATGCGACCGTACGGAGAGGGGTGTCGTGGCGAAGCAGGTGGTCCCGGAGGGGGCGCGCCGTCGGCGGCGGCCCACGCAGGGCGGCACCGTGCTGTCCGAGGAACACTTCGTGCGGGCGGCCCTGAGGGTGCTGCGGGAGCACGGAAGCACCGGGTTGACGGCCCGCCGTCTGGGCACGGCGCTGGGCGCCGACCCCAGCACCCTCTACCGGTACTTCGCCGGCATGGACGATCTGACGCGCGCCATCGGCGACGAGCTGATGGGGCGGGCGCTCGACGGCTGGGAGGCGACCGGGGACTGGCGGGTGGACCTGCGCGCCCTCGGCCTGGCCATCCACGCCTCGTATCTCGCGCACCCGCAGGCAGCCGTGCTCACGGCGAGCCGGGTGAGCGGCCGGCCGCGCGAGATCGCGGTGGACGAGACCGTCCTCGGCATCCTGCGGGGCACCGGTCTGGCCGATCCGGAGGCGGTCCGCACGTACCACGCGTTCATCGACCAGAGCCTCGCCTTCGCCGCCCTGGACGCGGGCTCGCTCGCCCTGACGGACCAGGCCCGCGCCGAGGACGAGGCGATGTGGCAGTCGACGTACGCGCGCCTGCCCGCCGCGTCGCATCCCCACATCGCGGCCACGGCCGGTCATCTGGCGCGGCGGATGCCGCACAGCGCCTATCCGGCGGTCCTGGAGATGCTCCTGGAGCACACGGCGGCCCGGCTGGAACACCCTCGGGAGCGGCCTTCCGCCGCCTCCTCCCCCGCGGAGCCCGGAGCGTCGTTCACCCGGCGGCGGTGAGCCGGAGCAGCATCGTGTCCGACTCCCCCTCGCGTCCCACCGTGACGAAACCCCGGGAGGCATACAGGCGGGCGGCGTGGTTGCCGTCCTCGACGCTGAGACTCAGCCGGTCCACGCCCGAACGGGCCGCCAGGTCCACCACCGCGTCCAGCAGGGCGCTCCCGATGCCGCGTCCCCGGTGGTCCGGCAGGACGCCGAGGGTCAGCTCCGGCACCGTCGGGTCGACGTGGCCGTAGCCCGGGTCGGTCGCAGGGAACCTCCTCGCCCAGACTGCGCCCACGGGCCTGCCCGTGCCGTCCTCGGCCACCACGCCGAAGTCCCCGGGGAGGGGCCAGCCGGTGATGTAGTGCGCGATGCTCGGGATCCGCAGCAGCTCCTCCAGGGTGGTGCGCGGCCCGTCCCAGTTGAACGCCTCCAGCAGCATGGCCGTCAGGAAATCGGCGTCCCCGGCGGTCGCGGGGCGCAATCGCCCTCCGGCGTCCGGCAGTTCCGTCCCGGTCGCGGTGCTCGTGTGCATGCGGTGTCCCAGTTCTCGCTGTCGTCGGCGGAGCGGTCGAGCCGCTCCGCGGAGATCCTGCCGTGCTCACGGCAGGAGAAGGCTGAGATTGAGACAGATGATGGCGGCCCCCGCCAGGGCTCCGCACGCCGTGGTGACGGGGCGGTTCACCAGGGAACCCATCAACCCCCGGTCGCGGGTGAACAGCAGCAGCGGAACGAGGGCGAAGGGAAGCCCGAACGACAGCACCACCTGGGACCACACCAGGGCGGCCGTGGGGTCGGCGCCCGCCGCCAGGATGAGCAGGGCGGGGAGCACGGTCAGGACCCTGCGCACCATCAGGGGCAGGCGACGGCGCAGGAACCCGGTCATGATGACCTGCCCGGCGTAGGTGCCGACCGACGAGGACACGAGTCCCGAGATCAGCAGCGCCCCGCAGAAGGCCAGGGCCACCCCGCCGCCGAGGGAGGTGCGCAGCCCGTCCCGTACGTCCTCCAGCGTCTCGACCAGCGGTCCGGCGCCGCCGGCCAGATGCGCGCCGCCCACGAGCATCGCCGCGTTGACCAGCCCGGCGAGCACCATGGCGACGGTCACGTCGAAGCGGACGCCCCGGAGCACCATGCGCTCGTCGTGACCCGCGCGGAGGATCCCGGCCTTCCGCAGCGCCCCCGCCCGCTCCGCGGACCGGGCCGAGTGCAGGAAGACGGCGTGCGGCATGACCGTGGCGCCGATGATCCCGGCGGCCAGGACCAGGCTCTCCCGGCCCGCGAATCCGGGGACGAGGCCGGACGACAGCTCGGAGGCGCCGGGGCGGGCGGCCACGGCGAGCCAGAGCATCGCGCCCGCGATACCGAACAGCGATCCGGCCACGATCCAGTCGAACCTGCGGCGACCGCGCCGGTCGTGATGGAGCAGCGCGAACGAGACGAGCGCCGTGACGACGCCGCCGAGCAGCAACGGCGTGCCCAGGAGCATGTGCAGGGCGAGCGCGCCGCCGATGATCTCCGCGAGGTCGGTGGCGACGGCGACCGCCTCCGCCTGTGCCCACAGGCCGAAGGCCACCGGGCGCGGGTATCGGTCCCGGCACAGCCGCATCAGGTCCCGGCCGGTGGCGACACCCAGTTTGGCGGCCAGCACCTGGAAGAAGAGACCGGCCGCGTTGGCCACCAGCACCACCCACAGCAGACGGTGGCCGTAGTGCGCTCCCGCGGTGAAGTTGGTGGCGAAGTTGCCCGGGTCCACATAGGCGACGGCCGCGACGAAGGCCGGTCCGAGCATGACGGCGCGCGTGACGGCGGAGCGTGTGACGCCCAGTTCCCCGGGACCGCGGGCCTTCCCGTCCAGAACGGTGCCGGACGGCCGGTGGTCAGACGTCGGCATGCGCGTCCTTCTCCTCCCACAGGCCGGTGATCAGCCGGAACAGGTCCGTCTGGTCGCCGAGTCCGAGGACCGCGGCGGCCGACGGGCCGTGGGCGGCGACCCGTACCTGAGCACCCGTGTGCACAAGGATCTCGCCGGGGAGGTTGGTGGCGTAGTTGATCAGCATGGGTTCGCCGTCGTGCGCGAGGAGCATCGTGGTGGCCCCCGGGCTCTCGACGTCGACGGGGACGATCTGCGCCGAGTGGCCGTGGTCGGCGGTGACCAGGACCAGGGTCTCTCCGTGCTCCTCCGCCCACTGCAGTCCCACGGCGAGCGCCTCGTCGAAGGCGGCCACCTCGCTGATCATCCCGCAGGGGTCGCCGTCGTGGCTCGCGGTGTCGATCAGCCCGGCCTCGACCTGGAGCAGGAATCCCCGGCCCCCGGCCCGCTCGTCCAGGATGTCCAGGGCCTTCGCGGTCATCCGGGCCAGCGTCGGCTGGTCCGCCGGGAGATCGGGGTTGACCCGGCAGACGGCCGCGGGCCCCCGGTCGGTGCGTGCCTTCGGCCCCACCCACGCGCGGGCCAGCGCACCGTCGCCGAAGAGTCCGAGCAGGGGCCCGTCGGCGTCCGCGGCGGCCAGTCCGGCCGCTGTCGTCACCAGCCGGTAGCCCGCGGCGGCGGCCTGGTCGAGGACCGTACGGCCCTGGAACTCCCCGGCCCTGACGGTCTGGCGGAAGTACTGCTCGCCCCCGCCGAGCAGGACGTCGGGCCGGGTGCGCACCAGTTGCTCGACGATGGAGCCGGGCCCGCCGTTCTCGGTCGCCTGCGCCCGGCACCGCTCCATGGTGTCCGGTCCGCGGCCGCTGCGGTCGGCGACGTGCGCCGCCATGGCGGCGGGGGTGGGGTCGCAGACCTCCTCGGTGGTCACGAGGCCGGTGGCCATGCCCCGCTGACCGGCGAGCTCCACCAGGGTGGGGACCGGGGCTCCGTGGGCGTCGACGCCTATGGCGCCGTTGTAGGTCTTCACCCCGGTCGCCCAGGCGGTGGCCGCGGCGGCGGAGTCGGTGACGTAGTTGTGCCGGGTGGGGTCGCCGGGAACCACCGAGTAGTTGGTCACGGTGCCGGTGAAGAGGAACCTGTCCAGAACCAGTCGCCCGTCGGCGCCCCTGAGGTAGTTGCGGGCGATGGTGATCTCGTCCTCGCCCAGGCCGTCCCCGACGAAGAGGATCACGTTCCGGGGCCTGCCGGTGGAGGCGAGGGCGAGCGCCTCCTCGGCCCGCCTGCTGTCTCCCCAGACGCTCCCGCCGCGGGGCAGCGGGATGCCGGGACTCGGCCGGGGGGTGCCGGCGCTCGGCCGCGGGCCGCCGCGGGCCTGCTGTGTCGTCGCGTCGCCGCTCATACCGTGCCGTCCTGTCGTCCGGTGCGCGGTTCCGTGCCGGCCTGTCGTCCCCGGTGCGGATCCGTGCCGCGTCCCGCCCGCTCGTACAGGCCGAGCGCGGCGACGGTCACGGCGTCGGTGAGGTCGCCCGTTTCGTGCATCCGCCAGATCTCCTCGGTGTCGAACACCCCCGGTCCGATGTCTCCCTCGCCGGGTTCCGGCCGTTGCCCGACCGTCGTCAGCGAGCGCGCGAGGAAGACGTGGCACACACCGGTCGCGTAGCCGTACGCCTCGTGCAGCACGCCGAGCGGCTCCCAGGTGTCCGCGGTGAGGCCGGCCTCCTCGCGGAGTTCCCCGGCGGCCGTCTCCCGCGGGGAGACTCCGGGCCTCGCCGCCGCGCCCTGGGGGAACTCCCAGAAGCGCCGGCCGACCGGATGCCGGTAGAGGTTGACCATCGCCAGGCGTCCGGGCTCCACCTCGGGCACGACGAGCGCGAAATCGGACCGTTCCATGACCGTCCAGACGCCGAGGGACCCGTCGGGGAAGCGCACGTCGTCCTCGCGGAGCCGCATGTACGGCGAGGTGTAGGCCCGTCGGCTGGCCAGGACGTCGAAGGCGCCGTCGGGCCGGGCGCCGCGTTCCCCCATCAGACCGCCA
Organism: Streptomyces zaomyceticus; assembly: GCF_014656215.1. Classification (GTDB taxonomy): domain Bacteria; phylum Actinomycetota; class Actinomycetes; order Streptomycetales; family Streptomycetaceae; genus Streptomyces; species Streptomyces zaomyceticus. The sequence continues at coordinate 53,444 of NZ_BNBZ01000038.1, forward strand.
CCGTCTCCAGCAGCCCCGCGTGCTTGCCGCCCCGGGACGCCTCGGCCCAGAACACGCCGAGCTGTTCCAGCAGCGGCGCGGGTGCGGCGTACTCCCGGTGGTCGAGCCTGCTCACCGGCACCACGTCGGCGAGCGTCCCCGCCAGTGCCAGACCGTCCGCGCCGAGCACCGTGGTGCGCAGCAGGGGCTCGCGCGCCCACTCGATGCCCTCCGCGCGGGCGAGCTCGGCCAGCAGCGCGACGGTCACCGAGTCCAGGCAGCCCTCCCAGGAGGGCGGTGTGGTCAGTCGTCCACCGCGTTCCTGCACGACGGCGGCGCCCGCCGACTCGGCGACCCTGCCCGCGGTGTTGAGGACCAGCGCGTCGTCGTAGCCGGCCGTCGTCGCCTCCAGCCGGGCGAGGCGGGTGAGTTGGTAGTTGCCGACCACCTTCAGGGCCGGGGGCAGCGTGTCGTCGGCAGGACGCCGCCAGGCGCTCGTCATCAGGGCGACCGGGGCGGGAGCCGCCGGCTGCCGGCGGAAGGCGGCGACGGTCACGGAGGCGGTGACGGCTCGCGGGGTGAGGACGGCGCCGACCACCATGGGACGGACGTACACCTCGCAGTCCGGGTCGTCGGCGGCCTCGTGCGCGGCGGCGGTCCGGCAGCCGTCGAGCAGTGCGGAGGGCCCGCCTTCCAGGGGCAGGCCGAGCACCTCGCAGGAGCGCGCCAGGCGGTCGAGGTGGCGTTCCGCGCCGATCAACGCCAGTGTTCCGTCGTCCTGCCGCCGGGCGACCAGGCCGTCGAAGACGCTGAGGCCGCGCAGCAGCGCGTCGGACATCAGGGGGATCCTCGCCCGGTCCCAGTCGGCGATCTCTCCGTCGAGCCAGATGGTGCCGTTCTGTACGTGCATCGTGGGTGTCCTTCCGGGGAGGGCTGGTGGGGAGCGTCGAAAGGGCGGGCCGGAGGAGCGACGGGGGCGGGGGGCGGCGACGGTCGGCCGCGGGTGTCGCGCGACGGTGCCACCCGACGGGGTCTCCTGCCGGTGTCACCCGACGGGGTCGCCCGACGGGGTCGCCCGCCCGTGTCAGCCGACGGGATCGCTCCCGTCCGGGCTCCACGACGCACGCACGCCTTCCAGGAGCCGTTCCGTCTGGTCCAGCATGCGGCGCACGTTGAACTCCCTGCGGACGGTGGACAGGGCGTTCGCCACCAGCCGTGCGCGGAGCTCCTCGTCGGCCGCGAGCCTGGTCAATGCCTCGGCCCAGGCACCCTCGGCGTGCGGGGAGAGCCGCAGCCCGACGTGAGGATCGCCGATCACCTCGCGCAGACCGCTCACATCGCTGACGACCGTGGGGCGTCCGGCGGCCATCGCCTCCAGTACGGCCAGTCCCAGGCCCTCGGCGAGACTGGGCTGCACCACGACGTCGCACTCCCGGTACACCCCGGGCATGTCGTCGAGGGCAAGGTCCTGGCGGAGCGTGACCCGGTCCTCCAGATCGAGCTCCTTGACGAGGGCGAGCAGCCGCTCGTAGTAGCCGAGGTCGGAGGAGTGGGCGCGGCCCGCGACGACCAGATGGGCGTCGAGTCCTCCGGAGATCAGCCGGGCCAGCACACGGACCATGAAGTCCTGTTGCTTGCGCGGGGCGATGCGGCCGCTGAGCGCGATGACGAACCGTCCGTCGGGGCGCCTCGGTCCCTCGGTCGCGAACCGTTCGCACTCGATGCCGTGCGGGATGTGGTGGGTGGTCGCCGGCGGACTGCCGTACGCGAGCGCCTTCTCGTGGTAGAAGCGGCTGCCCGCCACCAGTGCGTTGACCGGCAGGGCCGCGTAGACCAGGCGGGCCCTCCCCCGGCCGAGGGGTCCTCTTTCGGGCTCCTGCTCGTGGAAGTTGGCCACGAGGGGGCGGCCGTAGGTCAGGGCGACCATGCTGCCGAGCACGGCCGTCTCGTGGCTGTTGGCGAACACGACGTCCGGTGTGCCCCAGCCGTCGACCAGGGCGGCGAGCTCCCCCGCCGTGCTGAACTGCATCTGCTCCCAGCGGAGTTTCGTCGGGTCGTCCAGCAGGTTCCGGTAGGCCAGCAGGCGCCGGACCGCGGCCTGGCCGTCGGTGTCGTCGACGGGCGCGTCGAGACGGTCGCCGTCGGTGGCGACCATCACGTCGTGGCCACGGGCCGCCAGTCCGGTGGCGACCGTACGGATGTAGGACTCGGCGCCGCCGATCAGGGGGTGGTAGGCCGGGGCGAGGACAAGGATGCGCATGCGGTCTCCGTGATGGGTCCGGCTTCGGGGTCAGGCGACGCAGCCGTCGGCCACGGTGGTGTGTGCGGGAACGGTCGCGCCGGGGAGGACGACGGTGTCGTGCAGCCGGACACCGGCTTCCACCACGGCCCGGTCCGCGACGTGGACACGGCCGGTGAGGCGCGCCGACGGATGCACGCGGGCGGTGGGCGCGACGTAGTGGGCGTCACCGCCGCCGGGAGTCCCGGACACCAGGTCGTCGAGGACGGCCCGCCGATAGGAGTCGATGGTCCCCAGGTCGTCCCATCTCCCCAGCCAGGGGGCGAGGGTCACCTCGGCCCGCTCGGCCAGGAGTTCGGGGATGAGGTCGGCCCCGAAGTCGTGGATACGGTCGTTCGGCACGCGTTTCAGCAGTTCGGGACGGAGGCAGTAGGCTCCGCCGCTGATCCAGCTCCGGCGGCCCGCGGCCCAGGCCGGCTTCTCCTCCAGTGCCGTGGGGCGTCCGCGGTCGTCGAGCCGGAAGACGCCGAACCGCGATCCGTCGTCGACCTCGACGGCGAGCACCGTCAGCTCGCTCCCGGACTCCTCGTGGCGCCGTACCAGCTCCCCGAGGGCCCCGTCGCCCAGGTAGAGGTCTCCGGAGACCACGAGAACGGTGTCGGCGGCGGCGAGTTCGTCCTGGAAGGTGAGCATCGAACCGGACGGTCCGCGCAGCCGCTCCTCCCTGCGGGTGAGCACCGGCAGGGCGTGTTCGACGGAGGCGAGGTACTCCTCGGCCGCCGCCGCGTGATGGTGCAGGTTGCACAGGACCCGGTCGGGCCCGAGCGAGGCCACCTGGCCGATCAGACGCCCCAGGATGGTGGTCGGACCGAGAGGCAGCAGGGGTTTGGGCAGCCGGTCCGTGAGGGGCATCAGTCTGCTGCCGGCACCGGCACCGAGGATCAGGCACTCCACCGGTCGGTCTCCTTCCACTGTGATGGTGCGGGGACACGACGGGCCGGGCCCGGGCCGTCGAAGAGTTCGGCGCGACGGAACAGCGGTGTCATCTCCCAGTCCTCCGCGGCCCAGGACGAGTCGCCGGAGCCGTACGGTCCGGTCGGGGACTCCGGTGTCACGGGTGAGGGACCGCGCAGGCGGTCGAGGTCGGTGAGACGGGCGAGCCGTTCCACGCAGCGGTCCGCGTACAGGGGGGCGAGGACGAACTTGCCCGGCAGGACGGCCACCGCGTTGTCCCAGCCGACGTCGAGGACGCCGCCTTCCGGCAGGCCGCCGCCTTCGTCAGGGAGGTCCACCTCGATCTTTCCGGCCGGATAGAGACCCCACCGGGCGTCGGGGTCGTCCCACAGGGCGGGGACATGGGTGGCCAGCACCCGGCCGGCGGCGGCGAGCCAGGAGCGGCGGGCGTCCTCGTCCTCGGCGCTCGGCCAGAAGTTGACGAAGGTCGACAGCAGGTACACCCGGTCCCGGCCGGCGGGCCGGGAGGCGACGAACAGACCCTGCGCGCTGTCCGCGGGCAGACAGAACGCGCCGGGCAGGTCACGGCCGCTGCGGCAGACCAGCATGTACGACAGCCGGGTCCGCATGCCGAGTGCGCGGGCCCAGGGCCCCAGGAGGCCGGGTGTGCCGAGCCCGGCGGCCAGCACATAGGCGGGGGCCGACACCGTCGTCGTCCCCTCGTCGGTGAGGATCTCCAGTTCCGAGACGGCCCGGCCGGACAGCCGGGGCAGCACGGCGCGGCCGTGCACCCGGGGGGTGGACTCCGCGATCCCGGCGACGGCGCGCACCGCCGCACGGGGGGACACGGTCGCCTCCGGCACCGCGAACGTCCCGGTGGTACCGGCCAGTCCGGGCACGCGGACCTCCTTCCAGGGCATCCCGAGCGAGGTCCAGGCGGCCAGGGTCTCCTCCCGTTCCTCGTCCCCGGTGAACCCGATGACGCTCTCCCCGCCGACGAAGGACTCCCCTCCCGCCCGCGCGAGCCGGCGCCCCCACCAGTCCGCGCAGCCGTCCAGGGCGCTCTGCTGAGACGCACCGAGCCGGCGGTAGATGTATCCGCGGTGCAGATAGCCGTGGCAGTGTCCGGTCTGGCCCGCGCCGAGACCGCGCTGCTCCACGAGGAGGACCGGTATGCCGCTCCGTCGGAGCCGCTCGGTGACCAGCAGTCCGGTGACGCCCGCACCGACGACGACCACGCCCGGCCAGTGGATCCGCTCACCCGCTCCCCCGCCCTTCGGGGTCACCACGGTCCCGCCCCGGTCACGAAGCCGGTGATGTGCTCGGAGACCAGGCACCGCCCCTCACCGGCCGGCTCCAGCACCAGTGTCCTGACGGGCCAGACGACGCTCCGCGCCCCTGGGCGGGGGAAGCGGTGGCCGTCCGCCCCGGCCGCGGCGGGTACCGAGAGCTCGACCCGGAGCCTCGCGCTCTCGACCCGGATCTGCCGGTGTTCCCGCTCGACCGCACCGGTGGGTGCGGCCGCGCGCACCAGCTCCCGGAGGCCGGGCGGGAGGGCCAGCGGGACGGGACAGGTGGGGATGCCGTCACGGACGTGGAACAGGACTCCCCCGAATCCCCCCGGCACGGGGTGGACGACCCCCAGGTCGTCGCCGATCGCGCAGAGTACGGCGTCGGGCGGCACGCTCGGCATCACCACCCGGCTCCTGCCGTCGACGACGGCGGCCACGTGCCCGTCGCGTACGTCGATGTGGAAGAGGACTCCGTCGCGGACGAGCGGTCCGCGCACCGCGGCGGCCGGGACACCCAGCCGGTGCACGGTCGGGGCGTCGCCCGCGGCGCCGTCCGTTCCGCCCGCCGGGGCGTCCGGCCCTCCCGCCGTCGGCCCGGCGCCGTGTCGAAGCCGGTTCACTCCGCCCCTGCCCGGCTTTCGGGCGCCCGGGGGGCCGGGCCGGGTGCGTCGTCGTCGGAGGGTACGGGCCCGCCCGCCGCACGGAACTCCGGGAAGCGCACCGCCCGCGGCAGCCGGGCCGAAGCGGCGGCGAAGCACAGCCCGCCCGCCGCGATGACGAGGGCGAGCAGGACCCAGGTCAGCGCCGCCGAGTACTGGAAGACGAAGCCGAAGCAGACCGGGAAGACCGCCATGCCGACGGCTCCCGAGGTCTGGAACACGGCGACGGTACGGCCGCGGACGGCGTCCGGCGCCGACTCGGTCATCAGGGCGTTGGAGGCGGGCATGTACAGCGCGTCGACCACCGCGAGGACCACGCCGACGAACACCACCACGGTCCACGCCAGCGGGGACTGCCGTTCCGGGAGGAGGGCCATCAGGAGCAGCGAGGCCGACAGGAGTCCGGCGGAGAAGCAGATGACCCCGGCGCGGGAGCGGAAGCGCACCGCATGGCTGAGCGGGGTCTGGATCAGGGCCGCGATCCCGGTGTTCAGCGCGAAGAGCAGTGTGGACACGTAGACCGGCATGTCCCAGCGCTCCACGAACAGCACCGGCAGCGCCACGGAGGGCAGCAGCATCACGGGGCTGAACAGCACCTGCCCGAGGCTGAACAGAAGGTTGGTGCGGCCGGCCAGGACGGTGCGCCAGCCCCGTACGGCCTGGAGGAGTTCGGGGTCCTCGTCGTCCCCGTCCGTCGCGGACGCCTTGCCCGCGGTGGTCTTCGCCATGGGCTGGAGGACGAAGAGCAGCGCCGCCGCCAGACATGTGACGATGTTGAGGACGACCAGCCAGCGTGCCCCGGTGACGGCGCTGACGGCGAGCACCGCGGTGGCGAGGAACGCCCCGACACCCATGGCCCCCGCCTTGATGGACTCCAGGAAGGCGAACCAGCGCTCGAACGGGCGGCCGTTGCTGAGGGCGTGCACGTACGACGACCAGCAGGCCCAGTACATCCGGTCCGCCACGGCGACCAGCAGCATGGCCAGGAAGATCCCCACCACGTCGTCCGCCAGCAGGTACAGCACGTAACCCGCCGCCGAGATGACGTTGTTGGACACCATCGCGGCCCTGGGGCCGAGACGGTCCGTCATCGCACCGCCCGCCAGGCCGGCGGGCAGGGACAGCAGGGTGGCCGCCGTGAGAGCGGCGCCCAGCTGTGCGACGGGGACATCCGTGGTGAGGGTGAAGTACAGCAGGGAGATGGGAATCATCAGCCCCACTCCCACGGTGTCCACCAGGACCGCGGCCGTCGTCCGGCGCACCTCGGTCAGAGGCGGTATGCCGAACCGGGCCGACAGCCCCTTGTTCTGCGCGCTCACGTCGTGTCCGTCCTCGTGTCGTGCGGCATCTCGTGCGCGTACTTCCCCGGGTCGCCGAGCGGCCCGGGGTCGGCGGGCCGCGGTGTTCTGGCGATGTGCTGGTTGGCACGCCGGCCTTCGGCGTCGACCATGACCGGCCGGCGGTGCCACAGATGGGCGAGGGGCCTCTCCCAGCGGGGCACCGAGGTGTGGCGGAGCACCTGCCGGTAGAACTCGTTGTCCTCGTCGCCCCAGCCGCGGAAGCGCTCGTCGTAGCCGCCCACCGTCTCGAAGAGGTCCCGGGTGACGCAGACGTATCCGCCCCACACGTCGCGGAGCGCGAAGCCCCTCAGCCGGTCCGCGTCGACGCTCGCCGGGCCGCCGGCCGCCAGCCGGGAGTGGATGGCCCGGCCGCTGCTGGCCTGGTCGAGGAAGAGCAGGTCGCCGTAGGGCAGGAGCGCCGGAGGTCCGTCGTCGAGGCAGGCCACCACCCTGCTCAGATGGTCGCGCTCGACCACCATGTCGGCGTCGTGGAAGCAGAGGTGGCGCGTTCCGGGGAAGGCTTCCGCTCCGGCGTTCAGCGCCCAGCTCTTGTTGAAGGCACCTGGATTGGGGAGGAACAGATACGCGTCGACGAGCTCGGCGAGGTACTGGTCCATCCGGGGCCGTACGTCCTGCTCCACGACGACGACGCGGTACGCGGACCGGTCCAGGTCCTGCCGCACTGCGGAGGCGACGGCGGCCACTGCGTTGCGGGCCCGTCCGGTGTCGGAGGGGTGGGCCCGGACGGGGATGACGACCGTCACGATCGGGTCGCCGGCACCCGGCCCGTCCTGCGGACGCGCGATCCGGTCGGTGAGCAGCGCGCGGACGTCCTCGGGGGTGTCGGGGACGGCGGGTTCGTCCTTCGTGGGCCGCTCGTACGCCGTGCCGAGGTGGTAGCGGACGACGCTGGTGCGCGCCACCTCGGCGACCAGTCGCGGGAGCAGGGCGCCGAACGCGCGCTCACGCGTGAGTTCGGCCGCCACGGCGGACTCGACGTGGCGGTGCGCCGCGGCGTCCGCGGGGTCGTCGGCCAGGCGCTTGAGCGCGTGCGGGACCGAAGGATCGGGCCAGGGGTGCGACAGCAGCGCCGCGCCGACCGCGGAGTGGGCGCTCTCCGTCTCCTGCCAGGTGCTGGCGTTGACGGCGGCTTCGGGATCGCACGCGCTGACGTACGCGCATGTCGCGTCGCGGGCGATCGTCTCCGGGGTCGGGGTCTGGGCCGGGGTCGGGGTCGGGGTCTGATCAGACACGGCCGAGCCCCTCACCGGTGAGCGCCGCGCCCGTCGGCGCGGTCGCCGTGGAGGCCGGTACGAGTTCCCGCACCGGCGTCAGAGCACGGCGCGGGTTGTGCCGGAACAGATGCTCGAAAGCCGTGGTGTCGGCGATGTCGGAGACATTGCGCCGCTGGGTGGCGAGGCCCCCCGAGCCGGCCGCCACGATGCCGTCTCCGCGGTACCAGAGGCCACTGCCTTCCCGGTGGTGCAGCTTCTCACCGGCGAGGAACGGGACGCTGGTGTCGTCGGTGATCCCGATCAGGCGCTCGGGACCGAGGTACTCCACGGTCCGCCGGCAGACGGCCAGGTCGACGTGGTCCCCGTCGAAGTTGAGGAACGGCAGCAGGTCTCCGTCCCGGGCGGCGCGCAGCAGGGCGGCGGGCACCGGCCCGAGCAGCCGGTCGAGGTCGGCCGATTCCCAGTCGGCGGCGAGCACCGGCGCCAACTGCTCGGCCCGGCGCGAGCGTTCCTCGGGTGTGCGCCAGACGTGCCGGAACGCGCGGGGCATGTCGTTGTAGAGATGGTCGGTGAGGAGGACGTCCGGACCGGGGCCGTAACGGTCCTGCACGTGCGCGATGAGCGCGCGGGTGCGTTCGGCGCTGCGTTCGGGTGCGTCGTGCTGGAAGTGTCCGAGCGCGATCTTGACGCCGTTGGCGTAGCAGAGGTCGATCACGTTCCGGTAGGTGAGGCCGTCGTCCAGCTCGTCGTCGAGGTCTCCCATGTCCGGGCCCATCACGATGTACCGGAGTCCGAGGCGTCCCAGGGCCGCGATGCTCTCCCACTCCCGGGCGGTGGGCGACCAGATCCCGCGCGGGGGCACTCCGCCCGTCCGGCCCAGGAGGGGGCCTTCCACGGAGAATCCGAGAATGGAGGGAAAGGACTCCCGGTCCGCGCTCCACGCGCTCATCACATCCATCAGTCCGGGAATGTGGTCGCGCCCGAGGAAAATTCCGGGGACGACGTCGAACCCGTTCTCCGTGGCCAGATCGTCGACCATGCGCAGTTCACCGGGGAGCATCGAACTGTAGTCGATCGTGCCGATTCCATGTGTGTGAATGAGAATGGGCCGCTCGTTCACTTCATTTCTCCGAAACCTTGGTGGGTGTCGTACCCGGAACGGCTTCATACTTCCGAAGCACGACAGTTTTCGTCTACGTGCTCAATTTCCAAGTCGGACACCTCGGTCGGGGGCGCGGAGGGGTGTTCAACCGCATGACGAAGCGGTTGAACACCTTTCGGATTCCTCCCCGGCGCGGGCGGTCAGTCCCTGATCGCCTTGTCCACCATCGCCTGTGCCTCTTCGAGGACACGTGCCAGATGGTCGGGGCCGAGGAAGGACTCGGCGTAGACCTTGTGGACGTGCTCCGTGCCGGACGGCCGGGCCGCGAACCAGGCGTTGCGGGTCGACACCTTGATGCCGCCCAGCGGTGTGCCGCTGCCCGGGGCGCGGGTGAGCACCGACGTGACGTCCTCGCCCGCCAGCCGCCCTCCCGGCAGCCGGTCGGCGGACAGTCCGGCGAGCGCGGCCCTCTGCCGGGGCGTGGCGGGGGCGTCGGCCCGGACGTAGTGCGGCCGGCCGAGCCGCTCGGTGATCCCCTCCCAGTGCGCCGAGGGAGAGGCCCCGGAGACGGCGATGATCTCGGCGGCCAGCAGGGCGGGGACGATGCCGTCCTTGTCGGTGGTCCACACCGAACCGTCCCGGCGCAGGAACGACGCCCCGGCCGATTCCTCGCCGCCCCAGCAGAGCCGCCCGCTCCGCAGCCCTTCGGTGAACCACTTGAAGCCCACGGGCACTTCGACCAGGGGCCGCCGCAGGTCGGCGGCGACCCGGTCCATCAACGCCGTGGTCACGACGCTCTTGCCGATCCCGGCGTCCGTGGGCCAGCGCTCCCGGTGCGCGTGCAGATGGGCGGCCGCCACCGCCTGGTAGTGGTTGGCGGGGAGCAGCCCGCCGTCCGGTGTGACGACGCTGTGCCGGTCGGCGTCCGCGTCGTTGGCGACGATCACGTCGAAGCGGTGGCGCTGCTCGGTCACCGGCGCCATGGTGTGGGGCGACGAGCAGTCCGTACGGAGCTTGCCGTCCCTGTCGGGGGCGAGGAACCGCCAGGTTGGGTCGGTGCGTTCGTCGAGCACGGTCAGGTCCAGTCCGTACTGTTCGGCGATCCGCCCCCAGTAGGCGACGGAGGCGCCGCCCAGCGGGTCCGCGCCGATCCGTACGCCGCTCGCGCGCACCGCGTCCAGGTCGAGCACGGACGCCAGGTCGTCGACGTAGGCGCCGAGGAAGTCGTGTCGCCCGGTCGTGTCCGAGGCCTCGGCGCGGGCGGAGGACATCCGGCGTACCTCCGTGAGCCCGCCGGCGACGAGGGCGTTGGCCCGCTTCTCGATCCACGCCGTGGTCGTCGCGGACGCGGGCCCGCCGTGCGGTTCGTTGTACTTGTAGCCCCCGTCGCCGGGCGGGTTGTGCGACGGCGTGATCACGACACCGTCGGCCGGGGCCGTCCGGCCGTGCCGCCGGTTGTGCGCGAGCACCGCGTGGGAGACGGCCGGGGTCGGCGTGTACGCGCCGGGGGCGTCCCGCAGGACGGTGACCCCGTTGGCGGCGAACACCTCCAGGGCGGTGGCGAGGGCCGGTTCCGACAGTGCGTGCGGGTCCCTCCCGAGGAACAGGGGGCCCGTGATGCCGCGGGCGGCACGCTGCTCGGCGACGGCCTGGCTGATGGCGGCGATGTGGTCGTCGTTGAACGCGGCGTCCAGGGAGGCGCCGCGATGTCCGTTGGTCCCGAAGACGACGCGTTGGCCGGGCTCCCCCGGATCGGGACGCAGCGCGTGGTAGGCGTCGACCACCCGGTCGACGTCGATCAGGTCCTTCTCGTTCCGTACGTCGGCTTCCGTCCGGTTCTCGGGCACCTCTCCCCTCTCTGTCCGCCGGCCGCCGCGGCGGCCGGCGGCCCATGACGTGGTTCCTGCACGCTCATCGCCCCGGGTGCGCGCCTGCGGCGCGCGGGTCATGCCACGGGGTCCCGTGTCCTCGCGCGGTGCGCCTGTTCGAACTCGGCGGCGAAGGACTGCCAGATCTCCGAGTAGCCGCGCATCAGCTTGGCGAGGGGGTCGAGGCAGTGCGGTGGCACGGCGGACGTGCCGTTGCGCCGTCGTTCGCGCATCGCGGCGGTGCAGACGCCGAGCAGGCGCAGGATCTCCCGGCCGCTCTCGGTGAGGCGCAGCGACGGATCCCGGCGCAGGCTCTCGGCCAGCTGGGTGAGCACCTCGGGCGAGGGCAGCACGTCGCCGGCGGCTCCCCCGGCCCCCTCGGCGGAGCGGTGTGCGGTCCGCCGCTCCGACTCCACCGCGCGCCGCAGCCGGTCGGGCAGCGGGTCGGCTCCGCGCAGCAGCCGGTCCCTGACGTCCGCCGCCGTGGCGGGCGAGATCCCTGCCGTACGGGCGACCTGCCGCAGTGAGGCGGTCGGGTCCCGCCGCAGCATTTCACTCGCCCGGGCCCGGCCCTCGGTGGAGTTGACGGGCCGGGCCCGCCCGTCGTGTCCGATCCGGGTGCCGGTGGTGGCGCCCGCGACGCCCTTCCGGAGCCGTGCCACGGTCGCCGCGGACACCCCGGCGACGGTGGCGACGCTCCGGTCCGACCAGAACGGGTGGGAGGTCAGGATGGAGCGGGCTGCGCTGGTCCGGTCGGTCCTGGACAGGGGAAGTCCGTGCCCCGCGTTCAGTGCGACGGACAGGACGAACACCTCGTTCTCCCCGCCGTCGAAGAACTGGGCACCGATGAGCGACAACCCCTGCAGCAGTGCCGCGCGCACCCGGTGCGCCCCGTCGACGACCCGCATGGTGGCCCGGTGCACCACGATCGGCGGCAGCGTGTTCTCCTGCTCCCCGAGCAGTCGCACATGGCCGGGATCCTCGCCGCGCACCCGCGGTGACCCGGCCAGCAGGAGTGCGCCGACGGGGACCTGCACCACGGGTGAGCGGCGTATCTCCCCGACGCACCGGGCGACTTGGCGGGTGACCGTTCCGTGATCGTCGGTGTCCGGTCCGCTGCTGTCGATCATCAGGTTCCTCTCGTGCGTCCGTTCCGGTCGGATGGCCTCCACCCTCGGGATGGGTGTCCCGCGGTCGTCACGCGAGGAGGCTCTGTGCCTGGTGCGGGGAGCTGGTGTGCGACAGGAGGCGATCTGCGCGGAGCTGGTCAGGCCGTCCGGCCGGGCACCCAGGCGCTCAGCGGGACGAAGGTGCCGAGGTCGGCGACGCCGGCGTCGGCGGCGACCTGGTACGGGCCGCCAAGGCAGTCGTCGCCGGGGAAGAGGACCGCGCCGGTGGTGTGGGTGTTGACGGCGGACTCGACGCGCCCGGCCCAGCCGTGGTCCACGAGGCTGACGCAGGTGCCGCCGCCGGTCAGTGAGGAGAGGGGAAGACGGTCACCGCCGAAGTCCCGCCCGGAGAACAGGCACAGCGCACCGGACGGGCAGTCGGCCGACCGGGCGGCGTGAGCGGTGGCGGGTGTCGGGGCGGCGTGGGCGGTGGCGGGTGTCAGGGCGGCGAGGGCGAGCGCGGCCGCCGACGCGGCGGCGGCGATCGGCGCTCGCGCCCGGGAGGGCCGAGCCTGCGTACGGCACTTCGCGCCTGGCCTGTTCATCTGCGCACTCCTTCGTGTGTGGGGGGATGTTCACTGCTCGTCGTCGCTGACGATGACGACCTTGGCTCCTCGATAGCCGTGGCCGGTGACGCCGATGACCTCGAGGGCTCGCTCGTACTCGTCGAGCGGAATGCGGTGGGTGACGACACGCTCCAGCGGCAGGTGCTCGGCCAGGGCGAGGGCACGGGGGAAGGACGGGGCGTTGTAGTCGCCCGCGCCGACGATGCGCAGGCCGCGGCGGAGGATGTCCAGCGGCTGGACGGTCACCCGGGAGCGGTCGTCGAAGCCCATGATCACGACCGTTCCGGCGATGTCCACCAGCTCCAGCGCGGTGTCGAGCAGGCTCCCGACGGTGTCGACGACCGTACGGGACCGCGGGGCGAGCACGGCACCGTCAGGATCGGTCACGGTGAGCGGCGCGGACACCGGAAGGTCGTGCAGGATCTTCCCGGCGAGCTCGCGCCGGAGCGGGTCCGTCTCGACGAGAACGACGCCGCTGCCCAGGTGGAGGGCCGCCATCGCGGTGACCAGTCCGATGGGGCCCGCGCCCAGGATCGTCACGGCCTCGCCGGGGACGACGGACGCGGCGTCGAGATTGTTGAGCACGCAGGCGAGCGGCTCCACGACCACGGCACGGTTCCAGCTCATGTCCTCGGGCAGCGGGTGGACGAACCGCTCGGGGAGGACGATGTAGTCGGCGAAGGATCCGTCACGGTCCAGTCCGACCTCGGTGCCCGCCTTGTTGACGCAGTGCTGGAACCGGGCGGCGGCACACTGGTGGCAGTCCGAGCAGTACAGGGTGGGGTTGATCACGACCCGGTCGCCCGGAGCGAACCGGCTGTCCGGCCCCGTGCTTTCGACCCGGCCGACGGCTTCGTGGCCCATGACCACGCCGGCCTCCGCCGGGAATTTGCCGGTCAGTACGCCGCGATCGGTGCCGCAGATCCCGGTCTGCACCACGCGGACCCGTACGTCGTCGGGCCGGGTCAGCGGGGGGTCCGGGCGGGTGGTGCGGACGAGGGTGCCGTCGTGGTCGAGAGTGAGCGCGCGCATGGAACCTCCGTGTTCGGGACGGGAATTCACCAGCGGATGGTGTCGATCAGGCGTGTGTGCAGCTCCTCGTTGGAGGCGGCGACGCACGAGCGCTGGTTGAGGGGTGACAGATCGAGCAGCGCCGTGTCCTCCAGGCCCGCGCCGTAGGCGTCCGTGATCACCACGCCGGCCTTGCGGGCCAGGAGCACGGCGGCCGCGATGTCGTACGGGAAGAGGTGCAGGACGTCACCGCCGCCGACCCTGCGGAACTCGGCCTCGGTCTCGGGCCGGTCCTTCAGGATGCGGTTGCCGATGTCGACGTAGGCGTCGAGCTGACCGGTCACGATGCGACTGATCGAGTAGCAGGCGCTGTTGAAGACGAAGACGCCGCCGGTGTTGGCGGAGGCGTCGACCAGATGGGCGTAGGCCTCGGTCATCAGGTGCATGGGGTGTCCGTTGAACTCCAGCGACCAGAACATGTGCCGGGGATCGACGGTGGTGCTGAGCGAGGGAACGGGCGCGTCGTGATGTCCGGCCTCGACGCCGTCGGTCTCCGGTCCCGTGTACATCCAGGCGCCCGACTTGAGTTCCATCAGCAGGGCGTGGGTGACGTCCCCGATGGTGGGGTCCGGTGTGTCGAGCGGGGCGACGGCGATGGAGATCATCGCCATCTCCAGGCCGGCCGACGCCGGCCGGGTGCCGTCGATGGGGTCGATGACGAGGAGGTGGCGCGGATCGTCGCCGGTGTCCCGGCGGTGGTGGTCCTCGGTCAGCACCGCCAGCGGGACGGGCGCGTGGGCCAGCAGGTACTCCCACACGGCCTCCTCCGCGACCGCGTCGATGTCGAACTGGGCGTCACCGCCGGGAGAGACGCCCAGCACCCGGCGGGACAGCTGGGCGGGGCCGGCGGCCCTCAGGGCGCCGCGGATCTCGTTCGCCGCGCCGATCAGCAGGTCCTTCACGAGAGGACCTCCGTCAGGAGCGCGTCGAGCCGGTCGCACATCAGCTCCGCCTCCTGGAGCGTCATGGTGAGCGGCGGCCTGATCTTGAAGACGTTGCCGAAGCCGTACCGGGAGGTCCGGATGATCAGCCCGTGGTCCATGCCCCGCTTCGCCACGGCGTTGGCGAGGTCCACGGCGGGCTCTCCGGCGGGGCCCACCATCTCGACACCGATCATGAGCCCGACCCCGCGCACGTCGCCGAGTTGGGGGAAGCGCTCCTGCATCGCGTGCAGCCGCCGGGTGACGAACGCGCCGACGGCGGTGACGTTGTCGAGGAAGCCGGGGCGGCCGATGACGTCCAGGGTGACGTTGGCCGCGGCGGCGGCCATCACGTTCGCGCCGTAGGTGAACGAGTGGTGGTGCACGTCCAGGCCGGCCAGTCGGTCGTTGGTGAGGATCGCCGCCACCTGCGCGCCGGAGCCGCCGAGACCCTTGGCCACGGTGATCGCGTCCGGTTCGACGCCGAAGTGGTCGGCGGCGAACATGTGGCCCGTGCGGCCGATGCCGGTCTGGATCTCGTCGAAGATCAGCACGATCCCGCGCTCGTCGCAGAACTCGCGGAGCCGCTGGAAGTAGCCGGGCGGCGGCACGATGTTGCCGCCGTTGCCGGAGATGGGCTCGACCATCACCGCGGCCACCTGGCCGGTGCTGGCGAACTCGATGAAGTCGTCGATCCGGTCGACGCACATCATTCCGCAGGTCGCGGGAGTCTGCCCGTAGAAGCAGCGGAAGCAGTACGGGTCGGGGACGTGCAGCCCACCGGGCAGCAGGGAGGGGAAGGGCGCCTTGCGGAAGGCGTTCCCGGAGAGCGACGCCATCATCATCGACTGGCCGAGATGACTGCGGAACAGGGTGATGACGTCCCGTTTCCCCGTCGCCGCCTGGGCCATCTTGATCGCGCCCTCGTTGGCGCCCGAGCCGCTGGAGACCTTGAGGTGCACCTTGGTCAGGTTCTTCGGCGAGACGGACACCAGCCGGTCGACGAGCTCGTTGACCGGTCCGGTCTGGAAACTCGACGTGACGTGGATCAGCTGCTCGGCCTGCTTCTGGATCGCGGCCACGACCTCGGGATGGCCGTAGCCGAGGCTCAGATTGAAGGTGGCGGCCGCGCAGTCGATGTAGTCGCGGCCCTCGGCGTCGTACAGATAGACGCCCTCTCCGCCGGTCATCCTGTGGTCGGAGACCGGGTAGTACATGCCTTCCGGTGGCCGGTTGTCGGTCGTGGTCATTTCTCCCCCGAGGGTTCGTTCGTGCGGTGTCCCGCAGGTGACAGACCGCCGGCGTCCCTTGCCCCGGCGGGCTGCGCCGGTACGGTCCCGGTCGCGGTGGCGCGGCGGACCAGGGGACCGCTGAGGGCCACCGTGACGGCGAGCAGAAGCGGGATCAGAAGGGCGGTGGACAGGTCCGTCAGATCGGCCAGCCAGCCGACGAGCGGCGGGCCCGCGAGGAAGCCGAAGTAGCCCAGGGTGGCGGCGCGGGCGAGCGCCGCCCCCGACTGGTCGGTGCTGAGGTTGCCGGCGGCGGTGAAGATCTGCGGCACGACGGTCGCGACTCCGGCGCCGGCCAGCAGCCAGCCCAGCAGGATCGGCACCAGGCTCCCGGACCAGACGACGAGGGCGAGGCCCGCGACGGCCGTCGCACCGCCCCATCGGACGACCGAGACCGATCCGTACCGGGCGACGACGCGGTCGCCCAGCGCCCGCCCCGTGGTCATGGCCACGGCGAACGCGGCGTAGGCGAGGGCCGACACACCGGTGTCCGCGTCCACCGTCTCCTGGAGGTGCACCCCGCCCCAGTCCGCGGCCGCGCCCTCGACGACCATGCTGCTGAAGGCGACGCAGCCGAGGAGGGTGGCGAGCAGGGGCAGCCGGCCGGCGGCACCCGGCTCCGTGACGTCCCCGGCGTCCGCGGGCTCCGCCTTCCCCAGCAGCCTGCCGCCCGTCGCCGCGGCCGCCGCGGCGAGCAGCACGGCCGCCACCGGCAGGGAGACCTCACGGGAGACGTCGAGGCTCAGCAGGAGGGCGCCGAGGCCGGCGCCCACCACCCCGCCGACGCTGAAGACGGCGTGGAAGGCGGACATGATGGGCCGTTCGTAGAGCCGCTCGACCTCCACGGCCTGCGCGTTCATGGAGACGTCCATCAGCCCGTTGGCGGCGCCGAGCAGGGCGAGCGCGACGGCCAGCCACATCAGTGAGGGGGCGAAGGCCGGTCCGACCAGGGTCAGCGGGAGCAGGACACCACTGATCCTGGTCACGGCGGCCGAGCCCACGCGGTCGATCAGCCGGCCGGCGACCTGCATGGCGACCAGCGCCCCACCGGCCACCACCAGCAGTGCCGCGCCGAGTTGCAGGGGGCTGAGGTCCAGGTCCCGCTTGATGTCGGGGACATGGGCCACCCACAGGGCCAGGGCCGTGCCGTTGATGCCGAAGTATCCGAAGACCGCGGCGCGGGCCGCCGCGGATCTGGGCTCCATTCAGGTGCCTCCTGTGTCGTGGGTGTCGACCGCACGCGGCGCGCCGTCGGAGGGCGCTGGGTCGTCTCTTTCGGGTCGGGCAAGATCCGGAAGAGACGGCCCAGACGGCCACCGTGTATCCAGGAAAGCCTCGGGGTGCATTCCATGAGCCGGACCCGAGGACATCGGTACGGAGAAAGCGGTGCACATCCCGACTTCGACGGCGGGACCCACCGATACGTGCCGCAACCGCTTTCTCGATCGCCGTACCGAGGCCCGGAAGTGATTTCCGGGCAGGGGCCGGCGAACGGCTCCGTCGAACTGTTCGGGAGGGGTTGGCAGTGGATCTCCCGGTCCACTTCGTCGACGGCCGCGTGGTCTTCATCGGAGGCGATCGGGTTCTTGATCTCTCGCCACGACCGCAAACGTATGTGCCCACGGCGCGGAATTGCACCAACTTTCTCGCCGCCTTGGGCCCGGGGTGATTATCCGGCTTTGTCAGGCAAGTGGCGACGACGGCCGCCGGGCGGGTTCCGGGGTCCGGCCCGATCGCCCGCCACGGGACGGGCGTGTTGTCGCAGATCGGCGAGCGGAGGGGAGCGAGTCACTTAGGCCACGACTTAAGGAAAGTCGTGACATGGCGCTCTGGCCGGTTCTCGCTCTTGAAGGTGACCGGCCGCCGCGCCCGACCCGAGGCGGTGCCCTCGGGCATCCCGGCCCGCTCCACCGCCCACCGGTCCTCGACGCCGAGCCGCGGTCACGGCGGTCCGGACCCGTCGAAGGTGAGGATCAGAAGGGTGACATCATCCTGGATCCTGGGGGCGAAGCGGATCAGGTTGTCCCAGATCTCGTCGGGCAGCCGGTCGGGACCGGTACCGGTCATGCGCTCCAGACGCTCGACGAACGGGTAGAACGTGCCGCTCGAGTCCCGTGCCTCCAGGACGCCGTCCGAAGCCAGGAGGAGCCTGTCCCCCGGCATCAGCGACACCGTACGGGCGGTGCCGGGCATGATGTCGGCCAGGCCGAGCCCCAGAGGCGGTCCGGGGTCGAGCTCCAGGGCGTGGACGGTCGCGCCGCGCAGCAGGACCGGGGGCGGATGACCGCAGGCCAGTACGCGGACCTCCCGCCCGTGCGGTGCGAAGTCCAGGAGGACGGCCGTCGCGAAGAGCTCCGCGTGCTCCGTACGCGCCGAGTCGACCACGAGCCTCCGGTCCAGGCGCGCCGCGACCGATTCCGCGTCCGCGTCGTCCAGGACGGCCTCGCGGAACGCCCCCAGCACGGAGGCGACCGTCGCGACGGCCGACAGGCCGTGCCCCTGCACATCGCCCAGGACCGCCCGCACACCGTGGGGGCCGGCCCGTACGTCGAAGAAGTCGCCGCCCACCAGGGTGCCGCGTTCGGCGGCGCGGTACAGACTCGCGCAGCGCACGGGCCCGACCCGCGGGCTGACCTCCGGGACGATGGCCCGCTGCGCCGTCTCGGCGACGGTCCGCTCCAGGTCGAGCTGTGCGTCCCGGCGCCCTCGGACGAACGACACGAAGATGCTCAGGGTGGCGACGAAGCCGAGGGTGAAGAGATCGGTGTCGCCGGGCCGGTTGAGATGGAAGGCCGGAACGGTCAGCAACACGATCGTCGCGGCGCCGAGCAGGGCCGTGGCCCACGGCCCGTACGCCAGCACCGCCAGCGGGGGCACCGCGCCGAGCAGGAAGCCGATGTCCAGCGGCGTGGAGCTGGTGAGGGCGACCACGCCGACACCCACGAGCAGCAGCACGGGAAGGACCCGCACCCAGCGGGGTGGCGGGGCACCGTGCAACCAGCTGCGCCGGTAAGCGCCCGCTGCCGCCTTCCTCGCCTTCACCACACCACCACGCTCCTACGTCCGCACCCGATGCGCACGCCGCCCGGCCCCGGGGCGGGACCGGGCCCGGGCCGGCGTCAGCGGGTCACGAGGCGCGTCAGCGGTATTCGCAGAGGTAGGCGGTGTCGACCGCGACCTTGAGCTGGAACGTGCTGTCGCCGGGGACCGAGAACCGGCTGCCGGCGGCGAAGGTCTCCCAGTCACCGGCGTCGGGCAGCCTGACGGTCAGCGCACCGCTGACCACGTGCATGATCTCCGGGGCGGCGGTGCCGAACTCGTACTCACCGGGAGCCATGACACCGATGGTCGCCGCGCCCTCTTCCTGGGTGAAGGCGATCGACTTGACCGTGCCGTCGAAGTACTCGTTGACCTTGAACATGGGCATCCTCCGGGAAGACGGGTGAAGAGAGGTCCGGCTCGTTGCGCGTCGGCAACCGGCGGGGCGAGTCTATGCCGCGCACATATGCTCCGGCCGGGCCGTCCGAAGGGCGGTCGGAGGGCGGTCGGAGGGCGGTCGGAGGGCTGTTCACGACCCGCGCACACGCAGAGGCCGAGGGAGCCGGCGCCTCACGGCCGGCGGCTCCCTCGGCCTCGGTACGACGGCGGTCGCGGCCTGTGGCGAGCGACCCGGGGGTCAGCGCTTGAACGCGTCCTTGACCTTCTCCGTCGCCTGCTTCACGTCGCCTTCGGCCTGCTCGGCACGGCCCTTCATCTCCAGGCGCTCATTGCCGACAGCCTTTCCTGTCGTCTCTTTCACCTTGCCCTTGGCGGTCTTCCCCATGTTCTTGGCCTTCTTGCCTCCGGCCATTCCTGTCACCTTCCCACGGCTTTTTCCATACGACTCCGAGCGAGACGTGCTCCTGCGACTGCCCGCGTTTCCTGCATGTATGCACGGCCGCCGCATGTCGTCCGACGAGACTCCGAGACCGGTGCGGCCGACCGAATCCGTCCATCGACGGAGTACGGATGCCGGTAGTCGTTCTTCCCCGGGCCGGATCGTCGCCCCGTCTCCCCCGCAGGCACGGCGGTGGCCCGCCCCTCCGTGGAGGGGCGGGCCACCGCCGCAGCGCGTAGAACAGGTGGAACGGGGTGGAGCGGGTGTTACCAGCGATACCAGCGCGCGCTGCCGCCCCTGGGGCGGGCCACGAAGCCGATCAGCCACAGGACCAGCACGAAGATCGCGACCCACCACAATATCTTCAACGCGAATCCAGCGCCGAAGAGAAGCAGGGCGAGAAGAAGAACGAGAAGCAGGGGAACCATGAATATCAACCTCCGATCATCCGCATGCCCCCACTTCTTCCGTGCACACACACTCATTCGAAAACGAAGGAGAAATGGGGAAGGGATACGGGGGTAGGCGCCCATGCGAACGACATCCACGCCGGGAACGGCGACCGCGGACATCGAGCGAGGAGGACGAAAGTGAGCACCGTCGGCAAGGAGGACCAGGACGTCGTGGCGGTCATTCTCGAGGACCACCGCACCATGGAGGAGCTGTTCCGCAGGATGCGGAGCGTCGAGGCCGATCGCGCGGCCGCGCTGAAGGAGTTCTCGGCGCTGCTCGTCGCGCACGGCGAGGCCGAGGAGGCGGAGGTCTACGGAGCGCTCAAGCGCTTCCGCGACATCGACAACGAGGAGGTGGAGCACGGCACGGAGGAGCACGCCGAGGGGAACGAGGCGCTTCTCGCCCTGCTCGAGGTCGAGGACGTCGGTTCCGACGCATGGGACTCGCGTCTGGAGGACCTGGTGGAGGCGGTCTCCCACCACGTCGACGAGGAGGAACGCACGATCCTCAACGGAGCCAGGGAGAACGTTCCCGACGAGCGCAGGGCCGAGTTGGCCGTCGCCTTCCGGGAGGAGCGCGCGAGGCAACTGGCCTCGGAGTGCGGCACCGTGGAGAACGTCCGCAAGATCGTCAACCGGTGACCGGTGAGGCCCCCGACCGACGCGAGCCGGCCCGCGGGCCGGGTCGACATCGCGTAAGGAGACCGCCGGGGTGCCGCCGACTCAGTTGCGGCGACGCTTGAGACTGAGCACGAGGACGAGCAGGGCGACCGCCATCACCGTCATGTGGAACCAGGCGGGTGCGGCGGCGGGGTCGGTGGCGGCGTCGGTGGCCAGGGTGATCACGGGGGACATCACTCACTCCTGATCTCTGCGTGGGAAAGGCGGTACGGAGAGCACCGCGTCGCGCCGTGCCCGCCCGCTTCTCGACTCCGGAGAGCGGCTGCCGGTCCGGAGAGCGGCTGCTCGCTCCGTGACGGGCGGCTGCTCCTCGCCTTCCCGCGAATCGCGACCTCAGTCCCCGACGGGATTACGCCTGTCGTGTGGACGTCACGCGTGGCGCGGCAGGAGCCCGGGCCGGATGCCGGTGGGGACCGTAGTCTCGGGCCGCCCCGACGGCGTACGCCCCGACATGAGGACCCGCCATGACCGCACAGGACACCGCCCAGCCCCTCCTCGCACCCGACCGGCTCGACGAGGTCGAAGGGTGGTTCTTCGACGCCGACCGGTTCCTCTTCGACTGGCTCCTGACCCATCAGCGCGACCACGGCGTCCGCGGCGACCTGCTGGAACTCGGGGTGTACAAGGGCAAGAGCGCCATCCTCATCGGCTACCACGCCGCCGACGGCGAACGGTTCACCGTGTGCGACCTGTTCGACGCGAGCGAGGCCCCCGACGACTCCACGGCCGCCGAGATGCGGGTGTACTACCCGACCCTGACCCGCCAGGTGTTCGAGGCCAACTATCTGCGCTTCCACCGTGGACTGCCCACCGTGATCCAGGGATCCTCCTCCGGAATCACCGGCCAAGTGCCCGCCCACAGCTGCCGCTTCGTGCACATCGACGCCTCGCACCTGTACCACCACGTCCGCGCCGACATCGCCTCCGCCCGCGAGCTGCTGACCGGGGAAGGCGTGGTCTCCCTCGACGACTTCCGCAGCCCCCACACCCCCGGGGTCGCGGCGGCCACCTGGGAGGCGGTCCTCACCACCGGCCTCAGGCCCGTGGTGCTCACCGAGAGCAAGCTGTACGGCACGTGGGGCCCGGCGGACGCCCTGCGCGACAGCCTCGCCGAGCGTCTGACCACCCACCCCACCCTGTGGGGCGTGACCGAGGAGGTCGCCGGTCACACCCTGCTGCGGGTCCACTCCCGCTGACCGGACCGCGGTCGCGACTCACCGCCCCGGACCGCGCCCCGAGCCGAGGGCCGGGACCTCGCGCCCCGACCCCTGGCACCGGCCCTGCCCCTTGCCCGAGTCCTGGCCCTGGAACTGGCCCTGGCGGGGATGAGCCGGCCCGCCGGACGAGCGGCGGGGCGG
>NZ_BNBZ01000039.1 GCF_014656215.1 Streptomyces zaomyceticus
CGTACTCGATGGTGACCTGGGTCTTCCCGTCGGGGCGCAGATAGGGCACGGTGCCGTTCTTGCGGACCTCGGTGAGCCGGCGCGAGAGCCGGTGGGCCAGCTCGATGGGGAGCGGCATCAGGTTCAGGGTCTCGTCCGACGCGTAGCCGAACATCAGGCCCTGGTCGCCCGCGCCCTGGGACGCGAGGGCGTCCTCGGCGCCCTCCACGCGGGCCTCGTGCGCGGTGTCGACGCCCTGCGCGATGTCCGGCGACTGGGCGCCGATGGACACCGAGACCCCGCAGGACGCGCCGTCGAAGCCCTTCGCGGAGGAGTCGTAGCCGATCTCCAGGATCGCCTCGCGCACCAGTTGCGCGATCGGCGCGTACGCCGTGGTGGTGACCTCGCCCGCGATGTGCACCTGACCGGTGGTGATCAGCGTCTCGACCGCCACCCGGGCCTGCGGGTCCTGGGCGAGGAGGGCGTCGAGGACGGTGTCGCTGATCCGGTCGGCGATCTTGTCGGGATGGCCCTCGGTGACGGACTCCGAGGTGAACAGACGTCTGGTCGCGGTGCGGGTCATGTCAGGCAGCCTTCACGAGGTTCGTCTCGGCCTCGCGGGTGGTGCGCACCCCGAGGAGGGACCGGTAGAGGAGCAGCGCGGCGATGCCCGCGGTGGCGTAGAGCAGGCTCATGCCGACGGCGGGGACGAAGGCCCCGAGCGTGACGCACAGGGCCGCGACGAGCAGGCCGACGCGCGCGTTGAGGGCGTAGGCGGCCATGTACTTGGTGCGGGCCTCGGGGTCGACGAGGTCGGCCAGCAGGGCCTGGCGCACCGGGACGCTGGCGATCTCGCCGACGGTGAGCAGCACGGCGGCGGCGATCAGCACCCAGCCGGAGTTGCTGACGGCCCAGATCATGTAGCCGACGGTGAAGACGGCGATGCCGCCGTACAGCCGGGT
Organism: Streptomyces zaomyceticus; assembly: GCF_014656215.1. Classification (GTDB taxonomy): domain Bacteria; phylum Actinomycetota; class Actinomycetes; order Streptomycetales; family Streptomycetaceae; genus Streptomyces; species Streptomyces zaomyceticus. Next base: position 942 of record NZ_BNBZ01000039.1, read on the forward strand.
GCGTTCGCCGACCCGTCCGAGGAGGGTCTTGGCGGCGAGGATGAGGGCGACGACCAGGGCGGCGTTGACCGCGCGCAGGACGCCGAGGATCGCCGTGCCGTCGACGTCGAGGCCGAAGGACCCGAGGGTGAGGAGGGTCTGGCGGGGGAACTCGTCGGCGAGCCGGACGGCGATGTAGTAGCCGATCTGCATCTCGACGGCCGCGATCAGCGTGGCGGCGGCCAGCTGCCGCAGGAAGACCCGGTCGCGGGCGACGGCGAGATAGCCGCGGACCATGGCGGCCGGGCCGGACGCGCCGGGGGCGCCGGGGGCGGGCGCGGTCTCGCTGATCCACCGCCACATCACCGCCGTGGTCAGGAGACAGAGCACGGCGGCGCCGGTCAGCAGCTGGAGGAAGTGCCCGTCGTACAGGAAGCCGCCGAGGAGCGCGCCGACGGTGAAGGCCAGGTTGATGGACCAGTAGTTGATCGTGTAGACGAGCGGGCGGTTCTCGGGGGTGGAGACGTCCACCATCATCGCGTCGGCCGCCGGGGTGGCCAGCTGCGAGCAGCAGGTGTTCAGCAGGAACAGTCCGAACGTCGCGGGCCCCGAGCTCCACCAGGGTGAGTTGGCGAGGGCGAGGAGGGCGAAGGTGAGGGTGGCGCCGAGTTCGCCGGCCACCATGACCGGGCGTCTGCCGTGGACGTCGGCCAGGTGGCCGCCGAGGAAGTTGGCCGCGATGCCGGCCGCCGCCACGCAGACCGTGAGGGCGCCGGCGACGGCGGCGCCGTACAGGCCCGCGAGGTGGATGACGAGCAGCGGCATCAGCATGATCGAGAGCAGCCGCTGGACGAAGCCGACGCCGAGGCGGAGGCGGATGTTGGGGTGCAGGGAGCGCAGGGTGAGGGCGGTCCGGGTGTCGTCCGTCGCCTTCTTCCCCTCCGCCGTGCTCATCGCAGGCTCCGCGGCGGGCGGATCTCGTCGGCGAGCCGGCCGCCCTTGCCCCAGTGGTCGGGGTCCACGTCCCGGATGATCACGGTGACGGCTTCGTCGGGGCAGCCGGAGACCTGGGTGACGACATCGGTGATGCCGGCCACGAGGTCTCTGCGGCTCTCTCGGTCGTTGCCCTGCCACCAGTTGACGGTGATCACCGGCATGTCAGCGGTCCTTTTCTGCAGAAGACGGCAAAGAGCGCGGAATTCGTTTCCGGGGTGCGGGCACAGGCGCGGCGGCTCGAGAATCTCCCGCTGTCGGCGGGTCGGCAAGCGATGGCCGGACGAGCGCCACGACTTGAACAAGTCGTGGATTTTTCCGGGCCCTTTTTCCGGGGTCGCCGACAGCGAGTTGGTGAAGTCGCGACGCAATTCCAGGATGTCTTGCCGTCGATTTCCGGCCGTGGTGTGATCAGCGCCGTCCTGCCCGGCCGGTCCCGTCCGACCGCCGCCGGGTGTTCTCCCGTGACGGGACGGCCTGGCGCGCCCGATGCCCGCGCGGCCCAGCCCGTCACGGGAGCACAGGGCTCCCGACCCGCTCGGAAGGAATGCTGGTGTCCCTCTTCGGCCTACGCAGGATCGGCGGCAGGATCGGCGCGGAGGTGACGGGCGTCGACCTCTCCACCGAGCTGTCGGACGCCGTCTTCCGGCAGATCCACGACGCGTTCCTGGAGCACAAGGTCCTGTTCTTCCGTGACCAGGACATCAACGACGCCCACCAGCTCGCCTTCGCCGCGAGGTTCGGCCCGCTCACCGCCCCGCACCCGATGATGCGGACGGTCGACGGCACCCCTCAGGTGCTCCCGGTCGACGGGGAGGACCAGCGTGCCGACCACTGGCACACCGACGTCAGCTTCACCACCGCCCCGTCGCTGGGCACGAGCCTGCGCAGCGTGGTGCTGCCGCCCTACGGCGGGGACACGATGGTCGCGAACGCGGCCGCCGGGTACCGGGACCTGCCGGCGGAGCTGCGCGCGATAGCGGACGGCCTGTGGGCCGTGCACACCAATCACGCGGAGCAGCCGCGGCTCGGCACCGAGCGCGGGGAGAAGGTCAGGGAGGCGTTCCTGGCCCGCCGGTTCGAGGCCGCGCACCCGGTGGTGCGGGTGCATCCGGAGTCCGGTGAACCGAGCCTGTTCCTCGGCGGTTTCGCGCAGTGGCTGGTCGGGATGACCCCGCGCGAGTCGCGGCCGATCATCGACGTGCTGCAGTCGTACGTGCGGCGCCCGGAGAACACCGCGCGGTGGTCCTGGCGCCCCGGTGACGTGCTGATCTTCGACAACCGCAGCACCCAGCACTACGCGGTCAACGACTACGACCGCCACCAGCGCGTGCTGCACCGGGTGTCCGTCGACGGTGACGTGCCGGTCGGTCTCGACGGCAAGCGCAGCTACGCCCTGCGGGAGGGCGAGTGAACACCGCGCCCGCGACCGCGCACGCCGGGCCCGGCGACGCGCCTGTGTCCGTGCCCGGGCCGGAGGAGTTCGCCGCGCGGCTGCGCCGCAGGGAGCCGCTGGTCGGCTACTGGATCGCGCTGGACAACCCGGCCGGGACCGAGCGGATCGCCGGTCTCGGCTACGACTACATCGGTGTCGACGGCCAGCACGGCGTGCTGCATCAGCCCGGCTGGCAGTCGGCGATGCTGGCGGTCGACGCCCGGGGCCGGTCCGCCGGGGTGATCCGGGTGCCGTCGCCCGACCCGGTCGCGATCGGCATCGCCCTGGACACCGGGGCACGCGCCGTGATCGTCCCCATGGTGGAGAGCGCCGAGCAGACCAGGACCGTGGTCCGGGCCTGCCGGCACCATCCGGTGGGCACCCGCAGCCTGGGCGGTCCGGTCCGGGCCGAGGTGCGGCTCGGTTCGGTGCCCGCCGAGATCGACGAGCAGGTCGCCTGCGTCGTGATGATCGAGACGGCGGCCGCGCTGGACGACCTGGAGGCCATCTGCGCCACCGAGGGTCTGGACGCGGTGTACGTCGGTCCCGCCGACCTGTCGGCGGCGCTCGGCGCGCGCTTCTTCGGCGACCCGGCGGCGGCGGACGCGCTGGAGGAGGCGCTGGTGCGGATCAAGGACGCGGCCCGGCGCAACGGCATCGCCTGCGGCATCCACGTCCTGGACGGCGAGAACGCCGCGAAACGCCTCGCCGAGGGGTTCACCTTCGCCACCGTCTCGAGCGACATCACCCACCTTCAGCAGGCCGCCGCCGCGCATCTGGCCGCGGCACGCGGCCTCGGCACGGTCTGACCGCGCGGGACCGGAAAGGGGAAACCGTGACGACAGAACTCAGCACGCGGGCACCGGCCGGGCCGGTGGACGCACCGGCCGGGTCGGTGGACGACCTGGTCGGGCGGACGCCGCTGCTCGACGTGCGACTGCCCGGACTCGGCGCGTCGGTGCGGTTGCTGGCCAAACTGGAGATGGCCAACCCTCTGTCCAGCGTGAAGGACCGGGCCGCGCTGTTCATGATGCGGGCGGCCGAGGAGGCCGGGCTGCTGCCGCCGGCCGGCGGCACCGTCATCGAGTGCTCGTCGGGCAGCACCGGCATCTCGCTGGCCGCGCTGTGCGCCCGGCGCGGCCACCGCTGTCTCATCGTGATGCCCGACAACGCCACCGAGGAACGCCGCCTGATCCTGCGCGAGCTGGGCGCCGAGGTGCATCTCGTGCCGGCCGGGGACGGGCTGATGGCCGCCTGGGCGTACGCCGAGGAGCTGCAGCGGACCGTGCCCGGCTCGTGGGTGCCGCACCAGGACCGCAACCCGGCCAATCCGGCGGCGCACTACGCGACCACCGGACCGGAGATCTGGCAGGCCCTCGGCGACCGGATCGACGTGCTGGTGTGCGGGGTCGGCACCGGCGGCACCCTCACCGGCACCGCCCGCTATCTGAAGGAGCGCACCGCGCTGCACGTGGTGGCCGTCGAACCGGCCCGCAGCGCCGTGCTGTCCGGCGGTGAGGCCGGGCCGCACGGCATTCCCGGCATCGGCGCCGGATACGTCTCCGAGATCACCGACCTGTCCCTGGTGGACGAGGTCGTCGCGGTCACCGACGAGGCGGCCGCGGCGACCACCCGGGAGATCACCCGCGCCACCGGCGTGCCCGTCGGTGTCTCCTCCGGGGCGGCCGCCTGGGCCGCCCGTACCGTGACCGGCCGCTCCCGCTGGGCGGACGCGACGGTCGTCACCGTCTTCCCCGACAGCGGGGAGCGCTATCTGTCGACGGCCCGCTGATCCGTCGTCTCCTCACGAAAGACAGGCAGACATGTGCCGGATCTTCGGTTACTTCAACGCGGCGGCGACGCCGCACGAGATGCGCGCCGTCGCCGCCCTCCAGCGGCACGGGGGCCCGGACGCCACCCGGACCGCGCGGGCCCCCGGCTGGGGCCTCGGCAGCAACCGGCTCGCCGTGGTCGACCTGGACGGCGGCGAGCAGCCGTACGGCCGGGGCGGCCGGGTGCGGGTCGTGTTCAACGGTGAGATCTACAACCACGAGGAACTGCGTGCCCGCCTGGTGGCGCGCGGCCATGACATCCCCGACCGCTGTGACGGCTCGGTGCTGCCCGCGCTGTACCTGGAGTACGGCGAGGAGTTCGCCGACCACCTCGACGGCATGTACGCGCTGGCTCTGATCGACGAGCGCGGCCCGGTGCCGCGGCTGCTGCTCGCCACCGACCACATCGGGATGAAGCCGTTGTACCTGCGCTGGGACGCGGCGGAGCGTTCCCTGCGCTTCTCCTCCGAACTGCCCGCGCTGCTGGGCTTCAGCGGGATCGGCGCCCGGGTGCGGGAGTCGGCACTCGACGCGTACCTGGCGACCAGGACGCCGTTCGGCACGCGAACCGTGTACGAGGACGTGGACGTCCTCCAGCCGGGCACCACCTGGGTGTGCGAGCTCGGCGGAACCCCCCGGGTGCGACGGCGGCCCGCCGACGGGGCCGAGGGTCCGGTCCCGGACGGCTTCAGCGCGGCCCGCCGGGTGCGCAGGACGCTGCGCACGGAGGTGGGCCGGCTGCTCGTCGCGGACGTGCCGGTGGCCCTGATCACCTCCGGCGGTCTGGACTCGAGCCTGGTGACGGCGTTCGCCGCCGAGCAGGGTCCGGTGGACACCTTCAACATCGCCTACCGGGGGGCGTGGCCGTTCGACGAGCGGCACTTCGCTCGTGAGGTCGCCGAGCGGGCCGGGGCGGCGCACCACCAGGTGGAGATCGACCCGGCGGACTTCCCCGCGCTCCTCCAGGACACGGTGTGGCATCTGGGCCAGCCGAACGCCGACCCGATCGCCCTGAGCACGTACGCGCTGTTCCGGGCCGTGCGCGAGGCCGGTTTCACGGTGGCGCTGACCGGTGACGCCGCCGACGAGGTGTTCGGCGGGTACGAGCGGATGCGGGTGGCGGCCGAGCGGTCCGCCGCGGGCGAGGAGTGGTCGGCGGGGTATCTGGACGCGCTGTCCGCCGCCCCGGCCGCGTTGCGGGCGCGCCTGTACACCGCCGACTACCGGGCCCATGTCGCGGCCGATCCGGCGCTGCCCGCCGGTGTCCTGGCCGAGCTGCTCCACGGTCCCGGCACGGTCCTGGACCGGATCACCCGGTTCGAGCTGGAGCAGCGGCTGCCCGCCTACCACCTGCGCCGGGTCGACCACCTGAGCATGGCCTCCTCGGTGGAGGCGCGGGTGCCGTTCTGCCAGCGGTCGGTGGTCGCGCTCGGCCGGGCGCTCGCGGACCACCAGCGGATCCAGGGCGGACAGGTCAAGCGGACGTTGTACGCGGCGGCGGCGGGGCTGCTGCCGGAGCGGGTGCTCGCCCGCCCGAAGCAGCCGTTCACGCTGCCGGTGACGGCGATGCTGCGGCCGGGCACCTCGCTGTGGGAGCACGCCCGGGACCTGCTGGCGGCGGACCGGCTCGCGGAGCGGGGACAGTTGGACGGCGCGGCGGTCGAGGCGCTCTTCACGGCGCAGGCCGAGCGGCCGGACGACGGCGCCGCGCTCGCGTTGTGGGCGCTGCTCGCCTACGAGGTGTGGCACGAGCAGTTCCGCCGGCCGGTGACCCTCCCCGGGATCGCGCCGGTGGCGCCGGACGGGCCGCGGACGCTGGCGGTGGCGGCGTGATCGGCCATCTCGCGTACGCGGCGGGCAGTCCCTGCCCCACCTTCGTGCTGGACGCCGGACGACTGCCGCGGAACGACGAGGCGCTGCTCGCGCACCTCGCCGAGGCCCGCCGCTACCTGGTGTCGGCGGGCGGCGCGCATGTGCTGAAGATCGCTCTGGTGGAGCCGTCCGCGCACCCGATGTTCGATCTGGACTACCGGTTCGTGCAGGCGCTGCCCGGCGCCCCCGACCGGTTCGACCTGCGGGGTTCGTGCGGTCATTCGATCCTGTCGGCGGTGGTGGCCGCGGCCCGTTCGGGCATGCTGCCGCGGCTGGTGCCGGGGGCGCGGATCCGGGTGCAGGTGCTCAACAACGGCGACAGCGTGGTGTGCGAGGTCGACCGGGTGGAGCGGGACGGGGCCGCGTTCACGGTGACCTTCGTGCAGTCGGCGCCGGTGCCGTTCGGTGAGCTGCTGCCCTCCGGGGCGCCCCGTACGCCACTGGTGGCGGGCGCCGACCGGACCGAGGTGTCGCTGGTCGCGAGCGCCAACGCGTACGCCTTCGTGGACGCCCGCGAGCTCGGGGTGCCCGACCAGGCGGCGCTGTTCGGTGCGGGCGACGAACTCCTGGGCCGGCTGGAGGCGTTGCGCGCGGCGGCGGCCGGCCGGCTGGGCTGGCCGGCCGACGGGGCATTCCCGAAGATCGCGGCGGTGCTGCCCGCCGAGGACGGCGGGATCGCGGCCCGGGCCGTGACGGTGCCGGGCTGGCACCCGTCGATCGCCCTGACCGGGGTGGTGTGCCTGGGGACGGCTGTACGGATTCCGGGCACCGTGCCGTGGCGGATCGCCCGCGAGAACGGTGCCGACACCGGGCTGCTGGAGATCGCGACGACGGGCGGCCGGACGGCCGTCACGGCGGTCACGGCGACGCCCGGCGCGGCCGACGGCGAGGGCGCCCTGCTGTGGGCGACCGTCGCACGCAAGAGCGTCACTTTCCAGGGTTCGTTCGTCCTGACGCCCCTGAGCCATCTGCAATTCGAGGAGGTCGCCCAATGCCTGGCGTTGTCGGGGGCGGCATGAGACCGCTGTTGACGGCCGAGCTGCGCGCCCGGTTGTCCGAATCCGCCGACACGACCGATCCGGCGGGTGAGCCGGACCGTCAGGTGCTGGCCCAGCTGCGCGCGAGCGGTCTGCTCGGCACGGCCGTGCCGGTCCGGCACGGTGGTGCGGGCGGGGACGCGGTGGCGGTCAACCGGATCGTCGCGGAGCTCGCCGCCGTCAATCCGTCGGTGGCGATCGTCGCGTTCCAGCATTTCGCCGTGAGCGCCCGGATCGCCGAGTGGGGCACCGAGGAGCAGCGGGAGCGCTGGCTGCCGGGGCTCGCCGACGGCAGCGTGCTGGCGGCCTCGGCGTGGAGCGAGACGGGCGCGGGGGCGGCGAAGCGAAATCTGTCGAGCACGGGGACGCGGCTCGCCGACGGCCGGTGGCGGCTGGACGGCTCGAAGGCGTTCGCGACCGGCGCCGGAGTCGCCGACATCTATCTGGTGCTGGTGCGGACGGCTTCCGAGGCGCCGCCCGTGGTGCCGGGCGGGTACGGAGCGGACGGGCAGACCTTCTTCCTGGTCGGGGCGGACACCCCGGGTGTGGTCCCGGAACTCGGTTTCGGACTCGCCGGCATGCGCGGTTCGGCGACCGGCCTGGTCGCGCTGGACGGCTGTGTGGTCGCGGACGCCGACCTGCTCGGGCCCGTCGGCGGGGCCGCCTCGGTGATCGCGGGGGTGCGGGAGTCGGGCGCGAGCCTGGGCGCGGTGTCGGTGGGCATCGCCCAGGGCGCGTTCGACGTGGCCGTACGGCACGCGGAGCACCGCGGGCTGCTCGCGCTGCCGACCGTGCGGCACCGGCTGGTGGATCTGGCGACCCGGCTCGAGGCGGCGCGGGCCGTGGTGGACCGGGCGGGGGCGCGGACCTCGGCCGATCCGGGTCTGACGACGCTGCACAGCAAACTGCACGCGAGCGTGGCGGCCGAGGAGATCTGCCTCGACGTGGCGCGGATGCTCGGCTCGGCCGGGTACCACGACGGCGCGCGGATCGGGCGACTCCTGTCCGACGCGCGGGGCATCGCGTTCATGGGGCCGACCAACGACCTGTGCCGGGACCTGGTGGCGGCGTCATGGACGGGCTGAGCGCGGTGCCCGACCTCGTGGTCAGCGGTCGCAGGCTGGTGACGCCGGACGGGGTGCGGGCGGGCCATGTACTGATCGCCGGCGGGCGGATCACCGCCGTGACAGGCGCCGACACCGCCCCGTCACACGTCGAGCGGATCGACGCGGGCGACCACTACGTGCTGCCCGGTCTCATCGACTCCCATGTGCACTTCCGCACGCCGGGTCTGACGTACAAGGAGGACTGGGAGCACGGCAGCCGGGCGGCGGTCCGCGGCGGTGTCACCACCGTGATGGACATGCCGAACACGGTGCCGCCGACGCTCGACCCGGCCGCGGTGGCCGAGAAGGCCCGGCTGGTGGCGGGCCGTTCGCTGGTGGACCTGCGTTTCCACATCGGGCTCGACCCGGCCAGGCCCGAGCTGCTGGCGGAACTCGATCCGGCGGTGGCGACGAGCGCGAAGGTGTTCATGGCGGGCCACCACACGGCGCCGACGGTGGTGCGTGACCCTGCCGTGCTGGAGCGGGCGTTCGCCGCGGCGGCCGAGGGCGGGGTCCAGTTGGTCCTGCACGCCGAGGACGACGGACTGTTCGCGCTGCTCGACGCCTGGTGGGGCGATCCGGGCAGCTATCTGGAGTACGAGCGGCGCCGCCCGCGCACCGGCGGCATCGTCGCCGTCGCCAAGGTCGTCGAGCTGGCCCGGCGGTACGGCACCGCCGCGCACATCCTGCATCTGTCGAGCGCCGAGGAGGCCGACCTGGTGTGCGCGGCGCGGGCCGCCGGATACCCGGTGACCTTCGAGGTCACCGGCCATCACCTGTCGTTCACGGACCAGGACACCCGCAGGCTGGGGGCGCGCACCCGGCTTTCGCCCTCGATCCGCGGCCAGCTGGACCAGGACCGGCTGTGGCGGGCGCTGGTCGAGGGGCAGGCCGCGACGCTGGGCAGCGACCACGCGCCGCACACCGTCGAGGACAAGACCCGGTCGGTCGCCGACTCGCCGCCGGGGCTGCCCGGCGTGCAGGAGCTGGCGGTCGCCGTGTGGACGGGGATGCGCCGCCGCCGTCCCGACGAGGATCCGGACGTGGCCGTGGCCCGGCTGGTGCGGCATCTGTCGCAGCTGCCCGCCGAGTTGTTCCGGCTGCCGGGCAAGGGGCGGATCGCGCCGGGCGCCGACGCCGACCTGGTGATCTTCGCGCCGGACACGCCGTGGATGCTCTCGGCGCACGACGTGGAGAGCAAGTGCGGCTGGTCGGCCTACGAGGGCTGGACGTTCACCGGCCGGGTCGAGCGCACGCTGCGGGCCGGGCGGACCGTGTGGGACGCCGCGTCGGGGAGGTTCGGCGCGTACGACGGCCGGCTGCTCGGGGCGGCTCCGGCGGCCGGGGACGCGAACCCCGGGGACAAGAGCCTCTGGTCCGCGACGACCCGGGACACGACACCGACGGCGGCGTTCGCCGCGCGGGAGGGATGACATGACCAGAAAACGGTCCGTGGTGGTGGCGGGCGCCGGGATCGGAGGGCTCGCGGCGGCCGCGGGCATGGCCGCGCGCGGCCTCGACGTGACCGTGGTGGAACGGGCGGGACGGGTCGGTGCCAGGGGCTCGGGGCTCGTCCTGTACCCGAACGGGGTACGCGCGGTCGACGCGTTGAGCGGACGTCTCGGGGCCCGGCTCCGCGACGTCGGCCACGTCACGCGGCGCGACGAGGTGCGGATCGTGATGGAGGCGGACGGCACGGTGCTCGCCGAGGAGCAGGTCGGCACGTCGACGGCCGCGCTGGGCGCTCCGCAGATCCCGGTGCTGCGCACGGCGTTGCACCGCGCGCTGCTCGACGAGGCGCTCTCCGCCGGGGCCGCCGTCCGCCTCTCGACCGCGGTGACGGGCTACATCACCGGGCCCGATCAGGTCACCGCCGTCCTCTCGGACGGGCACACCGTCGACTGCGACGCGCTGATCGGCGCCGACGGCATCCATTCGGCGGTCCGGGCCCAGATGCTGGGCGACGGGCCGCCGCACTACCGCGGCTACACCTCGGTGCGCGGCCGGACCAGCGGCTCGGCGCTCGGTGCGCGGGGGCACGTGGTCAACGGCCGGGGCATCCAGCTGTTCGTCGCCCCGGTGGGCGGCGACACCCTGTACTGGACCGCCAAGATCACCGCGCCGCCGGGGGTGTGGCCCGCACTGGGCCCGGACGGCGCCCGGGCGGCGCTGCTCGAGGCCATGGACGGCTGGCACCCGCCGGTCGTCGACCTGGTGCGCGAGGCTGTTCCCGAGGACATCGTCGTCACCGACATCCATGACCGCGACCCCGTCGACGGCTGGGTCGACGGCCGGGTGGCGCTGCTCGGCGACGCCGCCCATCCGATGGTCCCGGCCCTCGGCCAGGGCGCGAACATGGCCCTCGAGGACGCGCTGGTGCTGGCCGAGGCGCTGGCCTCGGCCGCAGAGGTGCCCGACGCGCTCGCCGACTACGCCCGCGAGCGCGCGCCGCGCGCCGGGGCCGTGGTGCTCGCCTCACGTCGTCAGGGCTCCCTCGACCAGGGCGCCGACCGGGCGGCCGAGGAGCGCCGCAACGCCCATGTCCGTTCCGCCGGCCGGAAGGACGTGGCACTCACCGACGTCCTGGGCTGGCGGCCCAGGGCCCAAGGCCCCGAACGGGCCGCCGGTCCGACCTCTTCGACGACCGCCCAGCCGACCACCCAGCCGACCACCCTCCGTCCGAAGAAAGGGCCCTCCGCCATGCCGGCACCGCACATCGTCCTGATCAGCGGATCGCTGCGCCAGGGATCCACCTGCGACCGGGTGGCCGACTGGTGCGCGGAGCGCTGCGCCGAGCAGGGTGCTTCCGCGCGGGTGTTCACCGGTGCGGAGATCGACTTCCCGGCGTACCGGCCGGGCCTCGGCACCTCGCACGCGGCGGTGGCCGGGTTCCTCGACGAGCTGCGGGCCGCCGACGGGGTCGTCCTGGTGTCGCCGACGTACCACGCCACCGTCTCGGGGCTGCTGAAGAACGCCCTCGACTACGTCAACGACATCGGCGGTCCGGTGCCGTACCTGGAGGGGAGGCCGATCGGCACGGTCGCGGTCGGCGCGGCGGCGCAGGGCGCGGTGTCGACACTGACGACGCTGCGCACCATCGGGCACGCGCTGCGGGGCTGGCCGACGCCGGTGGGGGTTGCCGTCGACCGGGTGCCGACGGCCGACACCACCGGTGAGAAGCCCGCGCCGGACACGGCGCGGCTGCTGCAGATGGTGTCCCAGGTGGTGTGGCTGGGCGGCACGCGGGCCGCCGAGAGGAAGACGGTCCTGGGGGCCGTCGCCTGAGTCGGTACGCGGGCGAGGAGGACTCCCTGGCCGGAGCGGCCGGGAGCGGCGAGAAAGCCGAAGAGAAACACAGAGAGAAGGAGAGGTCCGATGTCGTCGTCCCCCAAGTCCGGCGGGTTCCATCCGTTGCCCGCCCTGCTCGGGCCGGTGTGGCGTGATGCCAACGTCCGGTCGGGTCCGTCCCTGGAGAGCCCCGTGACCCGGCTGCTGCTGCCGGACGCGGCCGACTGCTACGAGGCCGAGGGCTGGTCGCCCGGTGACGAGGTGGTGGAGGACCAGCACCGGGACGGGGTGATCACCAGCGCGATCTGGTTCCGGCTGGCGATCGGTGGCTGGTCCAGCGCGGTCAACTTCGAGCCGGAGACGGTCGCGGTGGTCCTGGCCGACGCCGCACCCTCCCCGAGAGGGAGCCAGGCTCCCTGACGGGGAGTCGGGTGCGGCGGCGCCACGGACCGCGCGACGTCGTCAGCCGGCCGGTGCTCAGGCGAAGGTGATGCGCTGGCCGCCGCCGACGCCCTGGGAGTCGCCGAGGCCGACCTGGCAGGCGGTGGCGCCGCAGTCGACCGTGCCGGACGGGGTGCCCGCGGCGCCCTTCACGGCCTGGAAGACCTTGTGCACGGTGAACTGGGTGCTGAGCTTGCCCTGGGCGTCCGCGGCGACGTCCACCACGGTCGCCGGGTCACAGCCGTAGTCGCCGGAGGCGACGATCTCGCACTGGGCGACGTGGTAGACGGCGCCCGGGGTCAGGCCGGTGCCGGTGACGGTCACCGTGGCGCCGTCCGCGAGGCCGGCGGCCGGGGTCACCGAGACGACCGGGGCCGCGGCCATCGCGGCGGGCTGGAAGGCGACGGCCAGGCCGGTGGCGAGGGCGGCGGTGGCGCCGACGCGAGCGATGAGGCCGAACGTGTTCTTGACGGTCATGCGAGAACTCCATGGTTCGAAGGAGGGGGAAGCGGCCGCTCCTCTTCCGGGCAGCCACCAATGAATTTAGCGATCTTGAGGGACCGTCACATCTTCCAGGTTGCTTCATGAAACTCACTCAAAACACCATGTAATCGGGCCCTACGGCTACGCGGCGACAGTCGCCGCCGTGCCGGAGGCCCAGCCGCGCAGCCGAACCCGGTCGAACTTTCCGCTTCCGGTCCGCGGCAGTCGCGGCATCACGCGGACCGCACGCGGGCGGGCGTGAGGGGGGAGCCTGCGGCGGCACGCCTCGGCGACCCGGGCGGCCACCGCCCGGTGGTCGGGATCCGCGCTCTCCACGAACGCCCAGACGGTGTCGCCCCGGTCGCCGCGGTCACCGCCGCCCCGGATGCCCACGACCGCCGCGTCCAGGACTCCGGCCGCGGCCCGTACCGCATCCTCGACGACGGTGGGGGCCACGGTCTCGCCGTGCACCACGAGCACTTCCTTGATCCGGCCGCGGACGGTGAGCCAGCCGTCGGCCGTGACCGCGCCGGTGTCGCCGGTGCGCAGCCAGCCGTCGTCGGTGAACGGGGTGCGGTCGAGGCCGCCGGTGGCCGGGTCGAGGTAACCGAGCATCAGGCTCGGGCTCGCCACCTGGATCTCCCGGTCGGGGCCGCCGAGCCGGGCCTCGACGCCGTCGAGGAGCCGCCCGACGGTGCCGGGGCGCAGGTCGCCCGGGGCGTTGAGGGCAACGTTCGGGCCCGCCTCGCTGAGGCCGTACCCGTCGTGCAGGGACGCCCCGGTGACGGCGAGGAAATCGTCGTACAGGGCGGGTGTCAGCACGTCGCCGCCGCAGCCGCGGATCCGCAGGCCCGCGAGCAGCAGGGCCGCCTCCGGGTCACGGGCGGCCTCGGCGGCCAGCATCCGGTACATGGTGGGCACCCCGTCGAGCGAGGTGATGCGCTCGGTCGCGATCCGGGTCAGGGTGGTGCGCAGGTGGAAACCCGACTCCGCGTGCAGGTGGGCGCCGGTGGCCCGCCACACCCGCAGCACGCTGTAGCCGTAGGCGTGCCGCAGGGGCAGCGGGAGCAGCAGCCGGTCGGCGTCGGTGACCCGCATCCGGGCGGCGGTGGCCCGCCCCTGGTGGTCGAGGGCGGCGGCCGGGACGGCGACCGCCTTGGGGTCGCCCGAGCTGCCCGAGGTCCAGAACACGGCGGCGACCCGGTCCGGGACGTCGAACGGCCGGGCGGCACCGGCGACGACGACGGGCACCCCCGAGCCGGTGGCGCGGATCTGGGCCGCCGGGGCGATGTGCCGGGCGGGGGCCGCGCCGTCGAGCAGCAGCGGGGCACCGACCGCCTCGGCCGCGAGCGCGGCGACGACCGCGGCGAGCGGATGGTCACAGGCGAGTGCGACCGCCCGCCCGGGCCCCGCCCCGGCGGCGGCCAGTCCCCGGGAGGTCCCGTCGACCAGCCGGGCGAGCCGGCCGGCGGGGACGGCTTCGCCGTCGACGGTCAGGCGGGGGGCGGGTCGGGACGTCGGGCGCGGGGCGGGTCGGGCGGAGTGGTCGGCCGCTGGGCCGGGAGCCGGGGCGGTGGCCGGGCCGCAGGCCGAAGCGGCGGGTCGTCCGGCGGCCGGGGCGGGGACCTGGGCGACGGACCGGCCGGTGGTCGCGGCGGCGGAGCCACCGGGGACCGGAGCGGGAGTTCCGGTGGTGGCCGGGCCGGGGAGTGGGTGGGTCCCGGGGCGGGGGGTCATGCTGCCGCTCCGGACGACGAGGGCTCGGGGGTCGCGGGATCGGCGAAGACCCGGCGTACGCCCACCGGGACGTCGGCGTCGTGGACGGGGACCGTGATGACGGTGAGCCGGCCCTCGGTGTGCGCCTCGGCCGCGGCCGCGAGCGCGGTGGCGAGTTCCGCCGGCGTGGTGCAGCGCACCGCGTCGCCGCCGAGGGCGCGGACGGCGGCGTCGGTGTGGGAGGGGGCGGTGAAGCGGGTGAGGGTGTCGGGGGCCCGCTCCTCGACGCGGACGAACCGGGGCCAGCCGTAGCCGCGGTTGTCCAGGACGAGGACGGTGAGGCCGAGCTTCAGTTCGGTCGCGGTGGGCAGCGCGGCGAACCCCATCTCGAACGCGCCGTCGCCGCAGACCAGGACGGTCCTGCGGGCCGGGTCGGCGGCGGCCGCGCCGACGGCCGCCGGGAGCCCGAACCCGACCATGGTCTGCTCGCCGGGCGTGACGACCCGGGCCCCGTCGCCGACGGAGACCACCGGCCAGTGGTAGCCCCACATGTCGTGCAGTCCGTTCTCCTGGACGAGGGTGGCGTCGCGGCCCACCGACTCCTGGAGCAGCCGCAGCGCCTCGGACACGGTCAGACCGGATCCGTCCGGGTCGCCGGGCGTGTGGCGGGCGCGCATCTCCTCCCGTACGGCGGCGATCGAGGCTCTGCGGGCAGCCAGGGCCGGTGCGTCCGGGGGCTGTGTCGTCAGGGCGTCGGCAAGCTGGCCCGCGACCACGGCGGCGTCGCCGAGCAGGGCGGCCTCGGGTTCCAGGGCGGCCAGGAACACGGCCGGGTCCACGTCGACATGGACGAGCGTCTTGTCGTCGAGCCCGTCCCAGCCCATCCGGGCGGTCTCCTCCAGGCGGGAGCCCATCGCGAGGACGACGTCCGCCTCGGCGAGCAGCCGGTCCGCCGGTGGCGTGGTGTAGAGGCCCACCAGGCCGCAGGCGAGCGGGTGTTCCTCGTCGAGGACGCCCCGCCCGGCGGCGGTGGTGAAGACCGGTGCGCCGAGCAGTTCGGCGAGCCGTCGCACGGCGGCTCCCGCTCCCGCGGGCTTGCAGCCGCCGCCCACGACGACGACGGGGAGACGTGCGCCGGCGAGCAGCGCGGCGGCGCGGCGGACCTCTTCCGCGTCGGCGGCGAAGCGCAGGCGGCGCACCGGTGGGGCGGGGCGGGGCTCGGGCGCCGGGGCACGCAGCACCTCGTCGGCGATCTCGACCAGGACCACGCCGGGGGCGCCGTTGACGGCGAGGTGGACGGCGCGGCGCAACGCCCAGGTCAGCTGACGCGGGTCCTCCACCAGGAAGGTCCACTTGGTCAGCGGTGCGGCCATGGCGGCCTGGTCGGTGTGCTGGAAGGCGCCGCGGCCGATGCCGAGCGCGGGTACGCGGGTGGTGACGACGACGACCGGGGCGCCCAGCGAGTCCGCTTCGAGCAGGCCGGTGAGGGCGTTGGCGAAGCTCGGGCCGGAGTTGACGGCGAGGACGGCGGGCCGTCCGGAGACGGCGGCGTGGCCGATCGCGGCGCAGGCGCCCGCCCGCTGGTCGCGAACCCCGACGACGCGCAGCCCGGGCACGGTCCTGGCGGCGTCCATCAGGCCGGGCTCGTCGGACGGCAGGCCGACGACGAGGTCGCATCCGGCGTCGGCGAGGGTCCCCGCGACGACGTGCCAGGCATGGTTCTCGATGGTCACGCTCACGGGGCAGCTCCTCATCGGTTCGGTGATACGGGGCGCACGTACGGGTACGCGGGTACGCGGGCACAGCTGCGGGGCCGTCGCGGCGACCGGCGCACGGGGGTGGCCGGAAAGGCGGGCGATCAGGAACCGGTGCGGCCGCGGGAGCGGGGGCCGACGCCGGGGCCGGCGGTGGACGGGCCCGCCTCGGCGGACAGCAGCAGGGGGCGGCCGGTCACGATGCCGTGGCGGCGGACGTTCCCCGCCAGCGGGCCGTAGCCGCCGAAGGGACGGTTGCCGTCCTCGACGTCGAAGGTGACGCGCTCCTCGCAGACCACACTGGTCGCGATGCGGGACCTTCCGGCGAGGGCCGGTTCCCCGAACACCGAGACGTACATGCCGCGGGCGGTCTCCTCGGCGGAGCGCAGCCAGCGGTCGACCTGGCCGGGCGCGTCGTACGCCATGGTGAGGACGACGGGGGAGAAGAACTCCGGCGGGTGGAAGTCCTCCTGCCACGGCAGGTGCAGCAGCGTCGGCTCGACGGTGTGCCGGGCGAGGTCGGTCCGGCCGCCGCGGACGGTGAACTCGCGGTGCGTGGCGAGGAAGGCGGCGGCGTCCTCGACGGCGTCCGGATAGACCAGCGGGGCGACCCGGGTGGCGGGGTCGCGCCGGTCGCCGACCCGGATCCCGGCCAGCGCGTCGGCGAGCCGCGGCACCAGCGCGCGGACCTGTGAGCGGTGGACGAGGACGAGGTCGGTGCACAGACAGTCCTGGCCCGAGTTGTGGAGCCGGGCGTCGAGCACAGCGCGGCACACGGTGTCGGGATCGGCGTCGGGTCCGACGACCACCGGGTTGGGCCCGGAGCCGAAGGAGAGCAGCAGGGTCCCGGCCGGCAGCCGGGCGGCGACGGCCGCCCCGTTCTCCGGGCGGCCGGTGAAGACGACGGCGTCGGAGCGGGCGCAGTCGGCGAGGAACTCCCGCTGGGTGCACGGGGTCATGACGATCCGTCCGGCACCGAGCCGGCGCAGCGGCGGGCCGAGGATCTCGTGGACGGCGAGCGCGGCGCGGGCGACCCGGGCCGATGGGCGCAGCCGGATCTCGTCGGTGTAGAGCGAGGGGACGACGCCGAACAGCACGTAGGAGTAGAGCAGGTTGTTCGACGGGAGGAACGTGGCGAGGCGGGCGAGCCGCCGGGGGGAATTGCGGAGCAGTTCCCAGGGAGCACCTGCCAGCGCCTTCACGGAGCGCATGAGTTCGTCACCCGCCGCCTGAGCGGTGGAGATTTCGGTGAGCGCCGTGAGCAATTCGTCGCGGTTCTGCACAAGTACGTCGACGAGTTTCGGAACGATGTCCTCCGAACCGGTGCGAACCGGATGCGGGAAAGCGGCTGTTCGACCGTGGTGCTGCGGCGTGAGTGGGTCCACGCTCGCCTCGATGACGCCGCCGTGCATGCGACCACCCCTTCGCACCCGTCCCTGACCTTCGGGTTTGCTCGCCGAAGCGTCTCGTGGGCGGCCGCGTGGACGCATCTTGGTTCGTGCTGCGTTCGGCCGTGTTCAATCGCGGAGAGGGTCACCGAGCATTCTCAGAGAAGGACTGCACAGCTTGGGCACGTAGCATCTCGCACTACGCCGGACCCCCCCCGTGCCGGCGCCGGAATCCGGTCGGTCAGAGATAAGGAGGAGCGCTGTGAATACCGGTGAATTCCGTTTCACGGCGTCCCTTTCCCTGCCTGTACCGGGTTCCGGGCCCCGCCCGGTGGGGGGCCGCCGCCGACAGCGGCCCGCCACGGGCTCCCGGACGCTCCGGCCCGACCGCCGGACCCGACTCCCCAAGGACGGGAGGCACCGATGACCCCGCACGGGCAACTCACCGTCAGACGCCCGACCGACATCCCGCCGGACAGCCTGGTCCGCCTGATGCGCACGCACGAGAAGAACCTCACCGGAGTGGCCACGTACACCCGAGAGGACGTCCTCCGGGCGGCCGGGCACCCCGGCTACGAGGAGAACAGCTGGTGTCTGACCGGCCCCGGCGACGAAGTGCTCGCCTGGGCGGCGCTGACCCCGCGCGGCGACGAGCTCGACGCCGTGCTGACCGCGCTGCCCGGCCGGCACGGAGTGAGCGCGGCCCGCACCTTGCTGTGCCTGCTGCTGGACCGGGCCGACGAGCTCACGGCGGAGGACGGCAGACCGTACTCGGTGACCGTCGGCGGCGTGTTGCGCGGCGACGAGGTGGTCCCGGTGGTGCTGAAGGAGGCGGGTTTCGTCCGCGGCGCCACGACCGGCCAGTACGACATCGACCTGACGACGGACCCGCTGCCGATGGTGCTGCCCGACGGCGGTTCGGTGCGCGCGGCCGACCTCGACGACCCCGGCGACCTCGCGGCCCTGCACGCGCTGCATCTGCGGTGCGCGGTCCGGGGCCCCAGGACCGAGGACGCGGCTGTCTTCGCCGCGACGCTGCGCCGGTCGCGGGAGAACGGTGGAGCGGCGCTGCTCCTCGAGGTGTCCGGGCGTCCGGCCGGACATGTCCTGACGCAGGGATCCGGCAACGAGGGCAGGCTCCTGGAGGCCGCGGTCGCCCCGGCCTTCCGCGGGCTCGGCATCGGCCTCGCCCTGCTGACCGCCGGGCTCGCCGAACTGCGCGCCCGTGGCGCCGTACGCGCCCTGGCCACGCTGGAGACGGGCGACGTGCACGGCGCCGGGGCGCTCTTGCCCGTCTTCACGGTGACGGATGCACGCTCCCTCATCCGTTTCCGGCTGAGCGGCACCTGACCTCCTCCGGCGGACGCCCCCCGCGGCCGTCGGATGCCTGACCACTGCTGGGACGCGCTCCCGACCGAGCCGTCCCGATGTCTGACACGACGATACCGACCCGCCCCCGTGCCGGAAGACGTCCGCCGGGACTCGGCGCTTCTTCGTGAAGTCGCCGTCCCCGTCGGACGGCGACGGCCCCGTGCCGAGTCACCGACCAGGCCCAGAACGGAGTCCCCGACATGACCCCCACCGGCGCATCCAAGCGGCTGCTGATGGTGATGCCCTACAGCCAGTTCGTCCGCAAGGCCGCCGAGGCGGGCTTCGAGGTCTGGGCGATCTGGGACCCCTCGCTGCGCGAGCGGAAGTACCTCGACGAGGTCGCCGAGCACGCCCAGGAGCTGCTGCTCACCGACTTCTCCGACGAGAAGGGGCTGCGCGCCCTGATCGCCGCGACGGTCCGCGCGCACGGCATCGGCCATGTGCTGCACCTCGGCGCGGAGGAGTCGATGCCCCCGGCCTACGCCGAGGCCGAGGCGCTCGGTGTCTCGCCCAACCCGGCGGCCGCGATCGGGGTGCTCAACGACAAGGCCGCCATGCGCGGACTGCTCGCCGCGCACGGTCTCTCGGCGGTGCGCTCCGCCTCCGTCGCGACCGCCGGCGAGGTGTCCGGCGCACTGGCCGGCCTGCCGCTGCCCGTGGTGGTCAAGCCCGCCCGCGCCTCCGGCAGCCGGGGCGTCGCGCTGATCCGCGACGCGGCCGACCTCGACGAGTGGACGGAGCGGGTCACCGCGGCCGGGCTGCCCGGCCCGTACCTGATCGAGGAGTACCTGCAGGGACCCGAGTTCAGCGTGGAGACCCTCTCGGCCGACGGGGTGCACCACGTCATCGGCATCACCGCCAAGCACACCACGGGCGCGCCGTACTTCGTGGAGACCTCGCACGTCCACCCGGCGCCGCTGGCCGACGCCGAGCGGGCCGCGATCCACGCGGTCGTCATCGGCCTGCTCGACCTGGCCGGCTACCGCTTCGGCCCGGCGCACACCGAGGTCATCCTCACCGACCGGGGTCCGCGCGTCGTCGAGTCGCAGACCCGGCTGGGCGGCGACCGCATCCCGCTGCTCGTCGAGACCGCCTCCGACTACGACATCGAGGCCGCGATCTTCCGGACGCTGGCCGGTCAGCCGGTCGAACCGCCGCGGCCGAAGCACACCGCGTCCGTCGGCTTCTTCCTGCTGCCCGCCGGGGAGCTGCGGTCGGTCACCGGACTCGACGCGATCCGTGCCCTGCCCTACGTCCAGACGCTGCACTTCCCCCACTCCCCCGGGGATGAGCTGCCGCCCACCACCAATTCGTTCACGCGCCACGGCTATGTCGTCGTCGACGCCGAGTCGCCCGCCGAGGCCGCCGACCGGATCGCCCGCGTCCGCGGGCTGCTGCGCGTCGACGTCCGCGAGACCGCCCTGGCCGCCCCGAAGGGAACCCACCGATGACCACCACCGAGCACACCGGCCCCGTCCCCTCCCCCGCCCCGGTCCCGGTCGCGCCGACCGGCCGGAAGACCGTGCTGCTGATCGGCGGCGTCGACGCCCATGTGGAGCGTTATGCGGCGCTCGGCGTCACGACCGTGCTGATCCAGCACCCGGACAAGGTCACCGAGTACCAGACCCGCGCCGCCGACGTGCTGCTCGTCGTCGACTACACCGACTGGGACACCGTCCGGCCGTTCGCCGAGGCCGCCCGCGCCGTGTACGGCGTGGACGCCGTCGTGTCGCTGACCGAGCCCGGGGTGACCCCGGCGGGCCGCCTCGGCGACCTGTTCGGGCTGACGGACGGACGGCGCCACGAGGTGAGCCGTCGGATGCGCGACAAGTCGCTGATGCGCCGGCACCTCGCCGAGAACGGGCTTCCGGTGCCGCACGCCGCGCTCGTGGAGGGCCGGAAGTCGCTGGACGCGTTCGGCGAGCGGGCGGGCTACCCCTTCATCGTCAAGCCGGTGTCCACCACCGCGGGCTTCGGCCTGCTGCGCGCGGAGAACCGCGCGGACCTGGACCGGGTGTGGGCGCGGATCCGGGAGATGGACGGCGGCCGCACCGACCGCGGCTCCACCATGTTCACCGTCGACGGCTTCCTGATGGAGTCGTACATCGACGGACCGGAGTTCAGCGTCGAGGCGCTGAGCTTCGCGGGCCGCCACGTCGTCGTCGCCGTCACCGAGAAGCTGACCAGCGAGGAGCACTTCGCCGAGCTCGGGCACGCGGTACCCGCACGGCTCGACGCGGACGACCGGGCGGCGCTGACCGGCGCGGTCGAGGAGTTCCTGACCGGGATGGGCGTCACCGACGGCCCCAGCCACACCGAGATCCGGCTCTCCTCGCGCGGGCCCCTCGTCATCGAGTCGCACAACCGGCTGGGCGGCGACAACATCGTGGAGCTGGTCGAGGCCGCGTACGGCATCGACATGATCGCGTACGGCACGGCCTGGCCGCTGGGCCTGGTCGAGCCGCTCGCCGCCTCCCCCGAGCCGAAGGGCGCCGCGGTGATGCGCGTGGTGCTGCGCGAGCCCGGCACCGTGACGGCCGTCGCGGGCGTCGACGAGGTCAGGGCCCGGCCCGACGTGCTCGCCGCGCAGGTCAACGTGGGCCCGGGTGACACCGTCCGGCCGCTGCGCGACAACTGGGACCGGCTCGGCAGTGTCGTGGTCACGGCCGCCGACACCGACGGCGCGGTCGCGCTGTGCGAGCGGCTGGTCCGCGAGTCCATCCGGATCGACGTCGAACCGGCCGCCGCGGCGGCCTCGACCCTGGCCGCCTGAGCGACGGCCGTGGCGAAAGGAGCCGACCCCATGACCGAGGAGACCGGACTGCTGCGGACCCTGGCCGAGGACCTCTCCGTCGTCGTCGCCCGGGACCCGTCCCTCACCAGCCGCCGCGAGGCGCTCGGCCACACCGGCCTGTCCGCCGTGTGGGCCCACCGTGTGTCACACCGGCTGTACGGCCGTGGGATGCGCACCGCGGCACGGACGATCGCCCGGATCTCCCGGCGACGCACCGGGGTGGAGATTCATCCCGGCGCGGTGCTGGGGCGGCGGGTGTTCATCGACCACGGCGCGTCCGTGGTGATCGGCCAGACCGCCGTCGTGGGTGACGACGTGACGATCTACCAGCAGGTGACGCTGGGCGCGGTGGGCTGGTGGGCCGACAACCACCGCCCGCCGGGCGCCCGCCGCCACCCGGTGGTCGGCGACGGCGTGATCCTCGGCGCGAACGCGACCGTGCTCGGCCCGGTGACCATCGGCGACCACGCCCTGGTCGGGGCGATGGCCACGGTCACCGAGGACCTGCCGCCCGGCGCCCGGGTGTACGCGGCCCGCTCCGTGGTCCGTCCCGCGCCGGGGCCGCGGGCGGTGCCCCCGCTCGTGGCCGGCCCGGTGCCGGTGGCCCGTACGGGCGCCGCCGGTCCCGGGGTCCCGCCCGTCGCCGCCCGGCCCGGCGGGCCCGTGGGCGCTTCCGTGGGCGATCGGCCGCCGCTGTCGGTGTCCGACGCCGTACGGGAGCTCGCCTCGGCGGGCTCCTGGTGACCCCCGCGGCCGCCCCGTCCTCTTCCCCTCCCCCGTCCCCCACTCCTGGAGCCTTCCGGTGACCCCCGATCTCCTCATCGCACCCGCCGGGCGGCGCGTCGCCGCCGGCCTCGAAGAACTCGTCGGCAACACCCCGTTGGTCCGGCTCTCCGTCCCCGACGCCGCGCCCGGCACCGAGGTCCTCGCCAAGATCGAGTCCACCAACCCGTTCGCCAGCATCAAGGACCGGGCCGCGCTCGCGATGCTGCGCGGCGCCGAACAGCGCGGAGACCTCGCCCCGGGCGGCACCGTCGTGGAGGCGACCTCCGGTAACACCGGGATCGCGCTCGCCGCGCTGAGCGCCCTGCGCGGTTACCGCTGCATCGTCGTGCTGCCCGACAGCGCCACCCCCGAGCGGCTCGGGCTGCTGGCCGCGCTCGGCGCGGAGATCGTGCAGACGCCCAGCGCCGAGCGGTTCGCCGGAGCCATCGCCAAGGCGGAGGAGATCGAGGCCGCCACGCCCGGCTCCTGGTACGTGCGCCAGCACGACAACCCCGACAACGTCCGCGCCCACTACGAGTCCACCGGACCCGAGATCTGGGCGGACACCGGCGGTCAGGTCGACGTCCTGGTCGCCGGGGTCGGCACCGGCGGCACCCTGACCGGCGCCGGGCGCTTCCTGCGCGAGCGCAACCCCGCCGTGGAGATCGTCGCGGTGGAGCCGGAGGGCTCGCCGGTGCTCTCCCAGGGATACGCCGGCACGCACCGGATCCCCGGTCTGAACGGCGGCTTCGTCTCCCCCACCACCGACGTCGCACTCATCGACCGGGTGCTGACCTGCTCCGACGACGAGGCGCTCGGCACCGCCCGGGCGCTCACCCGGGAACAGGCGCTGTTCGCCGGGCTCTCCTCGGGCGCCGCCGTGCACGGAGCGCTCCGGCTCGCCCGGGATCCCGCCTACGCGGGCCGGACGATCGTCACGATCCTGCCGGACACCGGCGAACGCTACGTCAGCATCTGGAACGAAGGGACCTCCGCATGACCACGCTCGTCCTGCACCGCGGCTCGCTGCGCGCCAACCCGTACGAGCGGTGGCTCGCCGGCCACGGGGAGAAGATCGTCCTGCTGGGCTCGGCCGAACAGCTCGCCCTGTTCGGCGAGGAACTGCCCACCGAAGCCCCCTATCTGCACGCCGAGGTGCTGACCGACTACGACACCGGCGACCATGTGGAGCGGCGGGCCGCCGAACTCGTCGAGGAGTTCGGGGTCACCGACATCGTGGCCTGCCAGGAGTTCGACATCCTGCGGGCGGCCGCGCTGCGCGAGCGCTTCGGGCTGCCGGGCCAGCGGCCCGGGTCGGCCCTGGTGTACCGCGACAAGTGGGAGATGAAGAAGCTCGCCACGGCCGCCGGGATCCCGGTCGCCGCGCACGTACTGCTGCGCTCGGCCGCGGAGCTCGACGCCTTCGCCGACACCCACGGCCTGCCGGTCGTGGTCAAGCCCCGTCAGGGGCTGCTGTCCGTCGGCGTGTCCGTGCTGCGCACCCGCGAGGAGCTCGCCGGCTGGGCGCGGGACGCCGAGCTGCTGCGCCCCGACGGCGAACCGGAGTGGCTGGCCGAGACATTCGTCGAGGGCTCCATGTGCCACATCGACGGCACCGTCCTGGACGGCCGGATCGCGACGATGTGGCCGTCGCAGTACCAGTACGCGCTGGCCGACTTCCGCGACCGCAAGGGGCGGGTCGACATCGCGCTCGACACCGCCGACCCGCTGGCACGACGGCTCGTCGCGTTCGGCGAGCGGATCCTGGAGGCGTTCGGCGGCCCCGAGCACTTCGCCTTCCACATCGAGGTGTTCCACACCACCGGCGGCGAACTGGTGCTGTGCGAGGCGGCCTCCCGGGCCGGGGGCGCGGGCGTGCGCGACGTGCAGCGTGCGCTGTTCGGCTTCGACCCGATGGAGTACCCGGTCCGCCGCCAGCTCGGCCTGCCCGCCCCGACGGGCGAGCGCGCGGACCCGGCGCAGCTCGCCGGGCAGCTGCTCTTCACCAAGCGGCCCGGGGTGCTGACCGCGCTGCCGGACCCGGCGACGCTGCCGGAGGGCGTCGTGAAGTACACGGCGTACGCGGAGGTCGGCGACACCGTCCAGGACGCCTCGCACTCCGGGGACTTCCTCGCCGCGTTCGTCGTCACCGGCACGGACCGGAGCGAGACGGAGGCCCGGATCCGGGCGGCGGAGGCCTGGTTCAAGGCGGGGCTCTGGTTCAGGGCGGAGCCCGGCGACAACTGACCCGGGGACGGGGACGGGGCCCTCCGGGTCCGCGGGGGCCCGACATGGCGAAGTAACCACGGTGTTCGCGGCCGTACCGCCCGGAGAGCGGGTGCACGGCCACCTCCGCACTCCAGGAGAAGCACGGCCCGGCCGCCCGGTCGAACAATGTCCCCCGTGAACTTCGAAGCGGCAGCAAACCACTCGGGCGACAGACCCCCGGTGCACCCTCCCGTGTCCCCCCGATGTGCGGGATTCCGGCTGGCGGGCGGCCTCGACCTGGCCGCGCTGCGCCGGGCCTGGGACACGACGGTGAGCACCCGGCCCGGCGACGCCGCGACGGCCGAGCGACTGTGCTTCACCGACCTCACCGCCGTGGCGGTGGACGACGTCGACGCGCTGGCCGCCGCACTGTGCGGCCGGTGGGCCACCGAGGCCCAGGGGGCCCGGCCCTCCACGGCGGGTCCGCACGCGCGGCTGCACGCCGCCCGGATCACCCCGGCGGACCTGCTGTTGTTCGTGACGGTGGACGGAGCCGTCGACGAGGCCCATGTCTCCCGGCTGGTCGACACGCTGTCGGCCGCGTACGCGCACGAGCGCCACGGCGCACCGGCCCCGGAAGCGGAAGCGGCGGCGACGGCCCAGGAGACGGCGGCCCGGGAGGCGGTCGTCCGCACCCTCCGGACCAGGATCCACCGGTACGAAGGGGCCTCGCTGCCGTTCGTGTGGAACGGCGAGCTGGCCCGCCGGGTCGCGGAGGTCGCCGCGGAACAGAGTGCGTCCCCGACCGGTGTCGTCCTCGCCGCGCTGCGGGCGCTGCTGCTGCGGCACGGCGGCCACGCGGGCGACGGAACCCTCCGCGCGCTGCTCGGCTTCGAACCGCACCCGCTGCGCGGTGACCGCGACCTTCCGCAGCTCGACGCCGTCTTCGCCGACCGGTCCGCCGCGCCGGTCGTCGACCGGGTCGCGGGCCTGCGCGCCCGGCCCGTCGTCCCCGACCGGGTGGTGGTGCCGACCGGACTCGTTCTCGTCGTCGACGCCATCGACGACAGCGCCGACGAGGGGACTCCGCGGCTCTCGGGCCGTCTGGAGTACCGCACCGCGCTCTACGACCCGGACTCGGCCGCGCACCTGCTCGACGGCCTGCGCACCCTGCTGGCGGCGGCGCTGGACGCACCGGACACGCCGGTCAACACGCTGCCGCCGCTGCTGCCGGCCGCCGCGCTGATCGAACGCTACGCGGCCCTGCCGATGTTCAGGCCGGTCGGTCACACCGAACCCCTGCCCATGCAGGTGGCCGCGCACGCCGTCACCGACGCGCCCGCGGTCGTCTGGGACGGCCGCACCACCGGCTACGCCGCGCTGGACGCGGCGGCCCGCGACGTCACCCGACGGCTCGCCGCCGCGGGCGTGACCGCGGGCGACGCCGTGGTGGTCCGGATGCCGCCGGGGCCGTCGCGGATCGCCGCGCTGCTCGGCGTCCTGGCCCACGGCGCCGAGCTGTGCTGGCTCGCCCCCGGTCCCGCCGGTGAGCGCGGCCGCTCCGTGCTCACGTCGCTGCGGCCGGCCTGCGTGGTCGTCGAGGGCGACGGCGCCGACGAACTGCTCGACTGGTACCGCGCCGAGTTCGGCGGCCGGGTGGTGGACGTGGCCGCCGACGCGGCCGTCCCGCCCGTGACCCCGGAGCCCGTCGTCACCCCCGCCGACACCGCGTACATCGCCTTCACCTCCGGCTCCACCGGCCGCCCCAAGGGCATCCCGCAGACGCACGCCGCGCTCACCCAGTTCAGCAGCTGGTTCGGCACCCGGTTCGCGATGGGCCCCGGAGCCCGGGTGGCCCAGTGGGTCTCCCCCGAGCACGATCCGGCGCTCGCCGAGGTCGGCGCGACGCTCGCCACCGGCGGCACGCTGTACGTCGTGCCGGACCAGGTGCGGGTGAACCCGGACCTGCTGGTGCCGTGGCTGGCCGAGCACCGCATCACGCACCTGCAGACCGTGCCCAGCTTCGCCCGCGACCTCCTCGACGTGATCGCCCGGACCGGCGCGGGGCCGCGGCTCGACGCCTTCGGCCATCTGCTGCTGATGGGCGAGGCGCTGCCGCCGGAGCTGCTCGGCGGCCTGGCCGAGGAGCTGCCGGCGCTGCGCGTCTTCAACCTGTACGGGCCGACCGAGGTCGTCGCCGCCACCTGGCACGAGGTCACCGGCCTGACCGAGGGCCCGGTGCCGATCGGCCGGGCCATCCCGGGCCGCCAGCTCCTCGTCCTCGACGAGAACGACCTGACCTGCCCGGTCGGAGTCACCGGCAGCATCGTGGTGCGCTCTCCCTATGTGACCTCGGGGTACCTGGGCAGTGCCGACCGCACCCCGTTCCGCCCGGTGGAGTGGCTGGACACGCCCGGCGCCGAGGGGGGCTGGTACCGCACCGGCGACCTCGGGCGGCGGCTGCCCGACGGCACCCTGGAGTACCGGGGCCGCGAGGACTTCCAGATCAAGCTGGCCGGCAACCGGGTCGAACTGACCGAGATCGAAGGGTCGCTGGCCTCGCACGCCTCCGTCCTGGAGTGTGCCGTGGTGCCGGTCGCCGAACCGGTGTCGGGCCTGGTGCGCGGGCTCGACGTCCATGTCGTGCCGCGCCGGGACGCCGACGGCCGGCCGCTCGGTGCCCCCGCCGAATGGCGGGCGCACCTGCGCGGCCACTTCGGCCCCCTGAGCCTGCCCGCGACGTTCCACGAGGCGCCGGGCCGCCTGCCGCGCAACGCCGCCGGGAAGGTGGACCGCTCGCATCTGCGGGCGGCGACCGCCGCGGCCTGACCCCGTATCACCTGCCTTCATCCGATTCCACTGGGAGTGAGTACGTTGACGACTGTCGAGATTTCCGCCATTCCGGTCGCGTTCGACGGCGAGAGCCTGACCATCGACTCGGTGCGTCAGGTCGCCGAGGAGGGCGCGCAGGCCGCGGTCCCCGGTGAGGCGATGGCGAAGGCCCGCAGGAGCAGGGAGATCTTCGAGGGCATCGCCGAGCAGAACATCCCGATCTACGGGGTGACCACCGGCTACGGCGAGATGATCTACATGCAGGTGGACAAGTCCAAGGAGACCGAGCTGCAGACCAACCTGGTCCGCAGCCACAGCGCCGGTGTCGGACCGCTGTTCGCCGAGGACGAGGCTCGCGCCATCGTCGCCGCCCGCCTCAACACGCTGGCCAAGGGCTACTCCGCGGTGCGTCCGGAGATCCTGGAGCGCCTCGCCCTCTACCTCAACCTCGGCATCACCCCGGCGATCCCGCAGATCGGCTCCCTGGGCGCCAGTGGCGACCTCGCCCCGCTGTCCCACGTGGCCAGCACCCTGATCGGTGAGGGCTACGTGCTGCGCGACGGCAAGCGGGTGCCCACCCGCAAGGTCCTCGACGAGCTGGGCATCGAGCCGCTCCAGCTGAAGTTCAAGGAGGGCCTGGCCCTCATCAACGGCACCTCGGCGATGACCGGTCTCGGCTCGCTCGTGGTCGGCCGCGCCCTCGCCCAGGCCCGCCAGGCCGAGATCGTCACGGCGCTGCTCATCGAGACGCTGCGCGGCTCCACCAGCCCGTTCCTCGCCGAGGGCCACGACATCGCCCGCCCGCACCAGGGGCAGATCGACACGGCGGCCAACATGCGCGCGCTGATGGACGGCAGCAACCTGACGGTCGAGCACGCCGACCTGCGCCGCGAGCTCGAGGCCGACAAGGACACCGACAAGGACGTCCAGCGCTCCGAGATCTACCTGCAGAAGGCGTACTCGCTGCGGGCCATCCCGCAGATCGTCGGCGCCGTCCGCGACACCCTCTACCACGCGGTGCAGAAGCTGGAGATCGAGCTCAACTCGGCCAACGACAACCCGCTGTTCTTCGAGGGCCAGGACGAGATCTTCCACGGCGCGAACTTCCACGGCCAGCCCATCGCGTTCGCCATGGACTTCGTGACCATCGCGCTGACCCAGCTCGGCGTGCTCGCCGAGCGCCAGGTCAACCGGGTGCTCAACCGTCACCTGAGCTACGGCCTGCCGGAGTTCCTGGTGGCCGGCGACCCCGGTCTGCACAGCGGCTTCGCCGGTGCCCAGTACCCGGCCACCGCGCTCGTCGCCGAGAACCGCACGATCGGCCCCGCCAGCACCCAGAGCGTGCCGTCCAACGGCGACAACCAGGACGTCGTCAGCATGGGTCTGATCGCCGCCCGCAACGCCCGCCGTGTCCTCGAGAACAACAACCGCATCCTCGCCGTCGAGTTCCTCGCCGCCGCGCAGGCCGTCGACATCTCGGGCCGCTTCGAGGGCCTGAGCCCGGCCGCCAAGGCCACGTACGACGCCGTCCGCGCGCTGGTCCCGACGCTGGGCGTGGACCGCTACATGGCCGACGACATCGAGCTGGTCGCCGCCGCCCTGTCGCGCGGAGAGTTCCTGGCTGCCCTGGACCGTCACACCGACGTCGTCCTGCGCTGATCCGGCGCGCCGGACACCCGGCGCCCTTCATCCACGGCACGCGAGGCCGGCCGCAGACCGCGGCCGGCCCGCCCCGCCCTCTGCCCGGCCCGCTGCCCGAAAGGACCCCGCACCCCATGACTGCCGCCCCGGTCGCCCCGCCGACCGACGCCCTTCCGCACGCCCTGCTCACCGCCTCGCCCGAACGGGCCGACGAGGAGTTCCTGCGGCTGACCGACGCGCTGTGGAAGGACGGCGTGGCCACGGACGGGGCGCCGGCCGAGGTGCCCCGGCTGGTGGCCGCCCTGTCCGGCGCCGACGAGCTGCGCCAGGGGTACCTCGCGCTGCTGCTCGGGCTGCTGGCCGAGACGGAGCACACCGCGGGCGGCGGCCCGCTGACCGAAGCCGTACGGGCCGGGCTCGCCGACTACCTGCCGCTGCTCACCGGATCCGAGCCGGGCGGCCCCACCCAGCTCGCCGCCCTGTACCTGCTCTCCCACCTCGGTGGTGACCGCGAGGGGATCCTCGCCGCCGCGGCCGGCACCGAGCTCACTCCGGACGACCGCACCCGGCTGGAGCGCTGCCTGCAGCCGCTCGCCCCCGAGGACGTCGTGCTGGGCCGGGTCTGGCCCTCGCCGTACGAGTGGCAGCTCGGCGCCGAGGAGCTGGCCTTCGACCAGGACTGGATCCGCGCCCTGACGCCGGAGCAGCTCGCGGCGACCTGGTCGAGCGACACCCGGTCGGTGCTCGCGTACACCGGCGCGAAGGCCGTGTGGGCGTTGCGCAACGGCCGCCCGACGGTGGTCCGCGACACCAGCGTCCACGCCGACGCCCGGCCGGCCGAGCCGCCGGCCCCGCGCATCGAGGAGTTCAGCCGCTTCGCGGACGTGCTGCGCTGCCCCGCCTGCCGCGCCACGCTGTCGTTCGCGGCCACCGGTGCGTCCTGCACCGGGTGCGAGCGGAGCTACGCGCTGCCGCACGGTGTGCTCGACCTGACCGCCGGCGCCGGTGAGCACGACGAGGACGACGTGCTGCAGAACGCGGCCGGTCTGCAGGGCATCGGCTTCCACTACGAGAACGTGCTGCGTCCGGCGTTCCTGAGGGTGATGGGCCAGAACTGGGGCGGGGCCGTCAGCCCCGTCGACGAGGACGACTACCTGACCGAGCAGCTGTCCGCCGTCGAGGGTCCCGTCCTGGACGTCGCCGCGGGGGCGGGCCGCTGGACCGCCGTCGTCGCCGAGGCGGCCGCGGACGGCGGGGTGCTGGCCCTGGACCTGATCGCGCCCATGCTGGCCGGTCTGCGGGCCCGGCTGCCCGAGATCGCGACGCTGCGGGCGAGCGCCCTCGCGCTGCCGGTGGCGGACTCCTCGCTGGCGGCGGTCAACTGCTGGAACGCGCTCCAGGCGCTGCCGGACGCGGGCAAGGCGATCTCCGAGATCGGTCGCGCGCTGCGGCCGGGCGGCCGGCTGACGCTGCTGACGTTCCGCTGGGCGTCCGACCCGGTCTACCGCTACTTCCAGGGCTCGCACGCGTTCCCGGGCAGCCCGGACGGCATCAAGCTGTTCGAGACCCGGCAGGTCCATGCCTGGCTGGACGAGGCGGGGCTCTCCCCGGTGGCCGAGACCGGTCCCGGCACCTTCGTCATCATCACCGCCGAAAAGCGCTGACGGCACGTCCGGAGATTCCCGGAAAGCATGGAAAATTCCCGATGATCCGGTGCTCGGCAGGCCCCATGGGCTCGCCGAGCACCGGAATTCGCACTGAGCAACATTGAATATGGAACCGCCCTTTGCTCGGTGAAACGATCCTTTCGGCCCAACTCCGGTGACCGATTCAGGAGAATTCATGCAGACCATCGAGGCGCCGTCCCGCGAAGAACTCGTCCGCCGTGCGACGGACCTGATTCCGCTGCTCCAGCGGAACGCTCCGGTCGGCGAGGAGAACCGCAACCTGTCCCAGGAGACGGTGGAGGCCCTCACCGAGGCCGGAATCCTCAAGATGCGCGTGCCGCACCGCTACGGCGGTTACCAGTCCGACATGCGCACCGTGGTCGACACGCTCGCCGAGCTCGCCCGGGGTGACGGCTCCGCCGCCTGGACCGCCTCGGTCTGGGCGATCAGCTCCTGGATGGTCGGCCTCTTCCCCGACGAGGTCCAGGACGAGGTCTTCTCGACCCCCGACGTCCGCATCAGCGGCATTCTCAGCCCGACCGCGATGGCCACCCCGGTCCCCGGCGGCATCGTGCTCAACGGCAAGTGGTCGTTCAACTCCGGTGTCCGGCACAGCCACTGGAACACCAACGCCGCGATCCTCATCGGTGAGGACGGCGAGCCGCAGCCGATCATGGTGGCCATCCCGGTCTCCGACCTGACCATCGTGGACGACTGGCACACCGCCGGTCTGCGGGGCAGCGGCAGCGTCAGCACGATCGCCGAGAACCTGTTCGTGCCGCAGGAGCGCGTGCTCCCGATGGTGCCGGTGCTCATGGGTCAGCACCGTTCGGTGCTCAACGCGGGCTCCCCGCTCTACAGCGCGCCGTTCATGCCGACCGCCTGTGCCACCATCTCCGCCCCGGCCCTCGGTCTCGCCCGCGCCGCCAAGGACGCGTTCCTGGACCGGCTGCCCGGCCGCAAGATCACGTACACCGCGTACGAGAGCCAGGCCGAGGCCCCGCTGACGCACCTCCAGGTCGCCGAGGCCACCGTGAAGATCGACGAGGCGGACTTCCACGCCCACCGCGCCGCCGCGATGGTCGACACCAAGGGTGCCGCGGGTGAGGAGTGGACGCTGGAGGAGCGGGCCCGGGTCCGCCTCGACCTCGGCGCCGTCACCCAGCGCGCCAAGGAGGCCGTGGACCTCCTCAACACCGCGAGCGGCGGCTCCTCGATCTACAGCTCGGTGCCGATCCAGCGCATCGAGCGGGACGTGCAGACCATCAACCTGCACGCGATCCTCCACCCCAACACCAACCTTGAGCTGTACGGCCGGATCGTCTGCGGCCAGGAGCCCAACACCGTCTACCTGTAGGCCCACCCGAGATCCGCCGGAGGACTTCCCGATGGAAAGCCGCTGCCCTGTCGCCCTGGACCCCCTGGGCGCCGACATCCACGCCGAGGGCTCCCGCATACGGGCGCAGGGACCGGTGGCCCGGATCGAGCTGCCGGGCGGTGTGAAGGCCTGGTCGGTCACCGGCCACGCCGCCGCCCGGGAGATCCTCAGCGACCACCGCTTCTCCAAGGACGGCAGGCGGCACTTCGACGCCTACGTCGACGGCACGGTCGGCGAGGACTTCCCGCTGATCGGCTGGGTGCTCATGGAGAACATGACCACCGCCTACGGCGCCGACCACACCCGGCTGCGCAAGCCGTGCGCGCACGCCTTCACCCCGCGCCGGGTGGAAGCGCTGCGGCCGGCCGTGGAGGCGATCACCACCCAACTGCTCGACGAGCTGGCCGCCCTTCCGGCCGGTGAGCCGGTGGACCTGAAGGGCCTGTTCGCCCACCCGCTGCCGGCCCGCGCCATCTGCGACCTGTTCGGGGTGCCCGCGGAGGCCCGCGCCGAGATGCTGCGCGGCGGCGAGGTCAACGTCGACACCAGCATCTCGCCGGAGGAGGCGGCCGCCAACGTGGCCCGCTGGCACCAGGAGATGCTCGACTTCGTCGACTCCAAGCGGCGCTCGCCGGGCGACGACCTGACCAGTGACCTCGTCGCGGCCCAGCAGGGGGACAGCGCGCTGCTGTCGGACGACGAGCTGGTCGGCACGCTGCACATCATGCTCGCCACCGGCACCGAACCGGTGAAGAACCTCATCGCCAACGCCGTGCTCGCCCTGCTGACGCACCCGGAGCAGCTCGCCCTGGTCCGCTCCGGCGCGGCGACCTGGCAGGACGTCATCCAGGAGACGCTGCGGGTGGAGGCGCCGGTGGCGCACCTGCCGTTCCGCTTCCCCGTGGAGGACGTCGAGATCGGCGGCGTCACCATCCCCAAGGGCGAGCCGGTGCTCGTCAACTACGCGGCGATCGGCCGCGACCCCGAGGTGCACGGCGCGGACGCCGACCGCTTCGACATCACGCGCGCCGACAAGGAGAGCCTCTCCTTCGGGCACGCCATCTACCGCTGCATCGGCCAGCCGCTGGCCCTGCTGGAGGCCGAGATCGCGCTGGCCGCGCTGTTCGAGCGGTTCCCGCACCTGGGCCTGGCCGTGCCGGCCGAGTCCATCGCCCCGCAGGGCACGTTCATCATGAACGGCGTGGCCGAGCTGCCTGTGCTGCTCGACGCCCGCCCGACGACCATGAAGGCCGCCGTGGTGCCCGAGGTGGGTGCCACCTGGGAGCTGCGGGACGTCCCGGTGCCGCAGCCCGGCCCCGGCCAGGTGCTGATCCGGGTGCGGGCCAGCGGCCTGTGCCACAACGACCTCTGGCTGACCGACGGCCACTTCCCGTTCCCCGGGTTCGACCCGGTCGTGGTCGGTCACGAGGCGGCGGGCGACGTCGTCGCCGTGGGCCCCGGCGTCACCCACCGCACGGTCGGTGACCGGGTCGGGGCGACCTGGGTGCAGGGCACCTGCGGGACGTGCGACTACTGCAAGCTGAACCTGCCGCTGACCGGCCAGTCCGGCATGAACTGCGCGGCTCCCGTGATGAGCGGCCTGACCGTCCCCGGCCACCACGCCGAGTACGTCACCGTGCTCGCGGACTCGACGGTGCTGCTGCCCGACGAGGTCAGCTATGTGCAGGCGGCGCCCGTGCTGTGCGCCGGGTACACCTCGTGGAGCGCACTGCGTGCCGCCGACCCCAAGCCGCACGAGCGGGTGGCTGTCCTCGGCATCGGCGGCCTCGGTCACCTGGCGCTGCAGTTCTCCCGGGCCTGCGGCTTCGACACAGTCGCGATCACCCGCTCCCCCGACAAGCACGACCTGGCCCGCGAGCTGGGGGCCGCCACCGTCGTGGCCAACGGCGCGGAGCTGGCGGCCGCGGGCGGCGCCGATGTGATCCTGGTGACCGGCACCTCGTACGAGGCGGCCACCGACGCGCTGCAGGGGCTGCGCCCCAACGGCCGTCTGGTGCTCGCCACCATCGACCCCGAGGGGTCCTTCTCGATCGGGCCGACCAGCCCGGTCTGGGCGCAGCGCCAGCAGATCATCGGCGCCACCCACAACGGTCTCGAGCAGCTCACCGAGGCGCTGCGGCTGGTCGCCGAGGGCAAGGTCGACCCGATCGTCGAGGTCTTCCCGAAGGAGCGGATCGCCGAGGCGGTCGCCCTGGCCGCCAAGGGCGAGGTCCGGTTCCGGGCCGTCGTCACCTACTGATCCGTCACCGATCCGCCGTCACCGCCAGGAGCAGGAGAGATGAGCACAACGACCGCGCAGGCGATGCGCGAAGGGGAGCGCTGGGACCAGTCGTCCCCGGTCTCCGACGTCTTCAACGAGGGCCAGGCCCATCTGAGCTACTGGTTCGGTCCGGACGATGACACCCCGATGGCGGAGGCGTCGCGCCGGCTGACCCGCAAGGTCGTCGACGTGCTCGGCGTACGGGCCGGTCAGCGGGTCCTCGACGCGGGCTGCGGGCCCGGCGGGCCGGCGCTGCTGGTCGCCGAGGAGACCGGCGCCGATGTCACGGGCGTGACGGTCAGCGGGTTCGAGGCCGGTGCCGGTACGGAGAAGGCCGCCGCGCGCGGCCTGTCCGACCGGCTCCGGTTCGAGCACGGCAGCTACGCCGAGCTCGGACACCATGCCGACGGTTCGTTCGACGCCGTGATGGCGATGGAGTCGCTGCAGTACGCGCCGGACCTGGCCGCGGCGCTCGGCGAGCTGTTCCGGGTGGTGCGTCCGGGCGGTGCCCTGACGATGACCGACTACACGCTGGCCCCGGGCGTGCCGCCGGACGAGCGGAACGCGCTCGCCGAGAAGCTGGCCCTGCCGCTGCTCCAGCCGGTCGAGGAGTGGCTGGTGGCGCTGCGCGCGGCGGGCTTCCACGTCGAGGAGTGGACCCAGTGCGGTCCGCGCGTGTTCGGCATGGGTCCGAAGTACGTGGAGGCCGCCGAGGAGGAGCGGGAGACGCTGCGCGCGGCCTTCGGCGACGAGGCGGTCGCCGGACTCAAGGAGGCGATGGCCGACTTCTTCAGCCCGGGCTCCGAGCGCGTCGCGTACAGCATCGTCACGGTCCGCAGGCCTCGCGTCTGAATACGCCGTCCCGTGACGCGGGACACGCGAAGGGGGCCCGCCGCTCACGCGGCGGGCCCCCTTCGTCGTCTCCGGCGGGAGCTACTCGGCGCCGTCGTCGTGGACGACCTCGCGGACCTCCACGGCGGTCAGCTTGGCGTCGGGGATGAGCGCCGCGAGTTCGACGGCACGCTCCTTGGAGGCCACGTCGACGACGTAGTAGCCGCACAGGAACGATTCGCCGGGCACGTACGGTCCTTCGACGGACTGCACGGCGCCGTCCGCGACGGTCACGGTGACGGTGTTCGTGGGGGCGTCGAGGGCCTTGGTGCCGACCATCTCACCGCTGCCGCGGATGATCTCCTGGAAGCGGTCGTGGCCGTCGAACACCTCCTGCTGCTCCGCTTCGGAGAGCTTGTCCCACAGGACGGGGTTCATGTGCATGATGAGCAGGAACTTCACCTGTCGTCACTCCTGGTTCGGGGCTGGGGGGAAATCGGTGGGGGCCGGCAGCGGGGCGAGCGGGTCGGCCATCAGCTCGCTCAGGACGTCGCGGAAGTCGGCGACCAGGCGCCGGACCGTGCTCTCGTCGTAGAGGTTGCTGCTGAAACCGAGCTCGCCGATGAGCTCTCCGGTCGGGGAGACCTCCAGGCACAGCAGGGTGCCGTCGGGGATGTCCGAGCCGACGTTCTGCGAGAGCACCTTGCGGCGCACGGCCCGGTAGGCGAGCGGTCCGATCCGCTCCCCCGCCATCGTGAACGGGGTCTGGATGACCTGGAAGACGCAGGACGCCAGGCCGTCGACGCCGACCCTGGCCATGAGGTCGGGTGCCTCGTCCAGGACGTGCGCCAGCGGGATCTCCCGGGTGTAGGCGTCCAGGCAGCTCTCGCGGGTGCGGGCGAGCACGTCGTGGAAGGTGGCGCAGCCGGTCAGGTCGGTGCGCAGCGGCAGGAAGTTGAAGAAGGAGCCGACGGCGTCCTGGAAGCGGGCCTGGGTACGGCCCGGCGTGAAGGTGGGCACCACGAGGTCGGTGTCGCCGGTCTGCCGGTTGAGAAAGACGTTGAAGGCGGCGAGCAGCACGATGAAGGCCGAGCTGCGGGTACCCGCGGCCAGCGTCGTCACCTGCTCGCGCAGCCGGGTGCCCCAGCCGAACCGGTGCCAGGAGGTGGAGAACTCCGGTGCCTCGCTGCGGGTCCGGTCGGTGGGCAGCGCGAGGGCGCGGGCGCCGTCGAGCTTGGTGCGCCAGAACGCGCGGGCGGTCCGCTCGGCCTCGCGGGCCTCGTCGGAGCGCTGCCAGTGCGCGTACTCGCGGTACTGCGGCGCGGGGGCGAGCGGCGGCAGGTCGGCTCCGGCGCGCCGGGCGTAGAGAGCGGCGAGGTCGCGCAGGATGACCTGCATCGACCAGGCGTCGACGGCGGTGTGGTGGGCGATCAGCGCGAGGACGGCGTCCTCGTCGTCGAAGCGGCCGAGGACCGCGCGCAGCAGCGGCATGCGGCGGACGCCGATGGTGTCGGCGGCGAGTTCGTTGAGCAGTTCCTCGCCGGCGAGGTGACGGCCCTCCTCGTCGGCCGGGTCGGTCACGGGCAGCTCCCGGACCTCCAGCGGCACCGGCGCGGGGGCGAGGATCCGCTGGTGGCGCGGCTCGGCGTCCCGGACGACGGTGGTACGCAGCGCCTCGTGCCGGACGACGACGTCGTCGAGGGCGGCCTGCAGCAGCGCGGTGTCGATGCGGCCGCTCACCCGCCAGCCGTCGACGATGTGGAAGCGGGGGCCGAACGGTCCCATGTCGTCGCCCTTGTCCCACAGGCACAGGAACTCCTGCTGGACCGCGAGCGGGAATCCTTCGGCCGGCGCGAGGTCGGCGACAGTCACGCGGCCCTGCTCTCCGCAAGCGCGTCGACGGCCTCGCCGACGGCCTGCCGGAAGGCGGCCAGGTCCGGGTCCTCGAACAGGACGCGGATGTCGAGCTCGGCACCGAGTTCCGCTTCGACCCGGGCCACGATCCGCACGGCGGAGACCGACTGGCCGCCGAGGGCGAAGAAGGAGCGATCCTCCTGTCCCGCGGCCGGACGCAGGATGTCCGTCCAGATGCGGGTGGCGGTCTCCTCGACACTGTTCGTCACGGGTGTGTTCTCCTCAGTCACGGAACGCTTCGTTCCTGGTCTTCCTGAGCTCGTCGAAGGAGGAGAGATCCGGGACGGTCCAGCCGTCCAGGTCGTACTCGCTCATGCAATCGTCGACGAAACTCTTGTACTGATCCAATTGGCCGCTGACGGTCTGTGAGAAGAGCAGCTCGACGCGGGTGTTCTCGTGGTTTCCCGCGTAGTTGCGCTCGTACAGTTCGTGGCGGCCGCCGAATTCGGTGCCCACCGCGTCCCACAGCAGCTTCATGACCTTGACGCGCCCCTCGGCGTCCGTGCCGCCCGAGCCGCGCACGTACTTGTCGAGATAGGGGCGGATCTCGGGGTTGGCGAAGTCGTCGGCACTGGAGTTGACGTAGATCAGTCCGCTGGCGACGTCCTGCTGGACGATCTCCTTGATGCGCGGATAGCCGATCTGCATGAACCAGCGGTAGGCCATGCCGTACTCGGGGTTGGGCAGCAGGGCGCCGTTCTTCCACTCCACGGGGTTGCGGGCGGCGGCGTCGGAGAGACCCCAGAACAGGTTGCGCCAGGCGAGCACCTCGCCGAGGCGGCTCTGCACACCGCGGAACTCGCTGGTTCCGGTGACCTCCAGGGCCTTGGCGAGGAGCCCGGCGAGGAACTCCAGCTTCACCGCGAGGCGGGTGCAGCCGTGGAAGGTGAACCGCTCGGGAAAGCCGGACTTGGCGGTGAACATCTGGACCTTGCCCAGGTCCCCGTAGATGAAGACGTTCTCCCAGGGGATGAGCACCTTGTCCATGACGAGGATCGTGTCGTTCTCGTCGAGGCGCGAGCTCAGCGGGTAGTCGAAGGGGGTGCCGGCCAGAGCGGCCGTGGCGGAGTAGGACGGGCGGCAGATCAGCTTGAGCCCGGGCGCGTCCATCGGAACGGTCGCGACCAGCGCGAACTCACGTTCCTTGACCGGCAGCCCGTAGTGGGCGATGAAGTTGTAGTGGGTGAGCGCCGAACCGGTCGCCACCACCTTGGCGCCACTGACCACCAGGCCGGCGTCGGTCTCCTTCTCGACGTGCACGAACACGTCCTTGACCTGGTCCGGGGGGAGGTTGCGGTCGACCGGCGGGTGGACGATCGCGTGGTTCCAGTAGAGGACCTTCTCCTGTGACTCCCGGTACCAGCGCCGCGCGTTGTCCGCGAACGGGCCGTAGAAGTCCGCGTTCGCCCCGAGCGTGCCGAGGAACGCCGCCTTGTAGTCGGGGCTGCGGCCCATCCAGCCGTAGCTGAGCCGGGACCACTCGGCGATGGCCTTCTGGTCGGCGACGAGGTCGTCGACCGAGCGGGGCGTGGTGAAGAAGCGGTGCGTGTAGCCGTCGCTGCCGGTGTCGGTGGGGGCGGTGAGGACGGGCCGGCGCTTCGGGTCGTGCAGCGCGTCGTAGAGGCGGGCGGTCATCCGGATCGGGTTGTGGAAGGCCGGATGCGTCGTGACGTCCTTGACCTTGTCCCCGTAGATGAAGACCTCGCGGCCGTCGCGCAGGCTCTCCACGTACTCATCGCCGGTGAACGGGCGTGTCCTGCGGCGCTCTTCAGGCATGGTGTTCCTCTCCTCGCCCAGGGCAGCGAGTCTGGCACCACGGACCCGGCGGGGCCTTATCCCAGATTGCCGCCTTGAGAG
Organism: Streptomyces zaomyceticus; assembly: GCF_014656215.1. GTDB lineage: Bacteria > Actinomycetota > Actinomycetes > Streptomycetales > Streptomycetaceae > Streptomyces > Streptomyces zaomyceticus. The sequence goes on from NZ_BNBZ01000039.1 coordinate 39,805, forward strand.
CACGGCAGAAGATGCAGTGCGCATTCCGCTCACGAAGAATGAGCGCCGACTGTCTTTCGCAGTTCCCCCGAGCGGAGGCCGAACCCCATGTCCGACCAGGTCGTTCTCGACGTCTGGCTCAACGACTACCCGGTCGTTCCGCTGTTCCTGAGCGAGACCAGGGAACTGGCGGCGGAGTTCGAGCGGACCCACCCCGGGGTGCGGGTCCAGGTCCGCGGGGTCGACCATCTGAAGCTCCCCGAGGAAGTGGCCCGCGCCGCCCGCGAGGGGCGTCCGCCGGCCATCGTGCAGAGCTTCTACACCTCGACACAGCTCTCCCGCGATCTGCTCGCGTCCGACGGCTCGCCACTGTTCACCTCCGTGGAGCGGGCCGTCGACGGCCGCGACAAGATCCTCGGTGTGCCCGCGCGCCTGGACGACCTGGTGCCGGCCGCCCGCGACTACTACACCTTCGACGGCGAGGGGCTCTTCGCCCTCCCCCCGCTGACGTCGACGACCCTGCTGTACGCCAACACCACCGTGCTGGAGGCCGCCGGGGTGCGCTCCGTGCCCCGCACCTGGGAGGAACTGACCGCCGCCTGCGCGGCGGTGGCGCGCCTGGACGGCGGACCCTCGCACGGGGTGACCTGGCCCAACCACGGCTGGCTGTTCCAGCAGGCGGTGGCCCAGCAGGGCGCCCTGCTCGCCACACCCGGCAACGGCCGGACGGAGCGCGCTACCGCCGTCGAGGCCGACTCGCCCGCGGTGCTGCGCTTCGCCCGCTGGTGGCAGGGGCTGCACGCGGACGGCCACTACCTCTACTCCGGCCTGCGGTCGGCGGGCGACGACACCTACCCGGCGTGGGAGCGCAACTACCGTGCGTTCGCCGAGCAGCGGGTCGCGTTCGTGCTCAGCACCTCCGTGGAGGCCGACCGGATGGTGCAGGCGGGCCACGACGGGGGCTTCGAGGTCGTGGCGGCGCCCATGCCGTACAGCGCCGGGGTGCCCTACGCGGGCAACGTCATCGGGGGCGACTCGCTGTGGCTCGCGGCCGGGCTCGAACCCGCTGCCCGCGACGCCGCGCTCGCCTTCCTCCTGACCTTCCTGACCCCGCGTAACGCCGCCGAACGCCACAAGACGAGCGGCTTCATCCCCGTCACCGAGTCCGCCCGGGCACTCCTGGAGGACGAAGGCTGGTTCGAGGCGAACCCCCACCACCGGGTCGCCCTCGACCAGCTCGCCGCGGGCGAGCGCGCGACCGCCGCGGACGGTGCGCTGGTCGGCGACTTCGTCGGCATCCAGGACACGCTGACCGCGGCGATGCACGACGTGCTCACGGCGGGCGCCGACCCCGCCGAGCGGTTCGCCCTCGCCAGGTCCGAGGCACAGCGCCTCCTCGACGACCACAACGCCCACTGCCTGGGCCTGATGCCCGGTCAGCGCGGGCCGCACCGCTTCCGGGTCGGCTGATCAACCCGGCCCGCACAGGACTTTTCTCTGGAGGAAACACAGTGGCGCAGAACCTGGACACGGCTCCCCGTACGAGGCCGGCCCCGGACGCGGTGGAGCCGCGCCCCGCGGCCAAGCGGTCCGCCGCCCCGGTGTGGTGGCGGCGACCGTGGGTGCTGCCGCTCGGCGTCGTGGTGTTCGCGTTCCTCAGCTTCGTGTGGCCGCCGTACCTGGGCCTGGATCCGAAGGCTTCGCTCATACCCATCCGGCCCGAAGCCCCGCAGCACTACCCGATGCTGGTCGCCCACATCGCCACCGGCACGATCGCGCTGGTGACGGTCGTGCTGCAGCTGTGGCCGTGGCTCCGCCGCCGGCACCCCGCCGCGCACCGGCTGATCGGCCGGGCCTATGTCTTCGCGGGCGTCCTGCCCTCCGCGCTGCTCGCCTTCTTCATCACACCGCTGTCGATGGGCCCCTCGGTCGGCACCACCCTCGGTGGCGTGCTGTGGCTGTTCACCACCGGCATGGGCTTCACCCGCGCGGTGCAGGGGCGCGTCCAGGCGCACCGGATGTGGATGCTCTACAGCTTCGCCTTCGCCATCAACATCGTGTGGGGCCGGGTCTTCGTCGTCCTGCTGATGAGCCTCGGCGTGCAGAACCAGGCGATCTGGTCGCAGGTCGCGGGCACCGCGCCGTGGCTCGGCTGGGTCATCAACCTCTTCCTCGTCCAGTGGTGGCTGAACCGCACCGCCGACCGTCCGCTGAAGGAAATCGTCTGAGCGCCCGCCGCCGCGGACGACGACCCGAGGGACAGAAGGAACAAGGATCCAAGTGAGCGAACTGCTGAAGAACAAGGTCGTGGTGGTGTCCGGTGTCGGTCCCGGCCTCGGCCGGGCACTGGCGCTGGGCGCCGCGCGTGCGGGCGCCGACGTCGTGCTCGCGGCGCGGACCGCCTCCGTGCTGGCGGAGACCGCCGCGGCCGTCGAGGAGACCGGCCGCCGGGCCCTCGCCGTACCGACCGACATCACCGACGAGGCCGCCGTCGAGGCACTGGTCAAGACGGCCGTGGACACCTTCGGCCGGGTGGACGGGCTGGTCAACAACGCCTTCGCGCTGCCCCCGATGGCGCCGCTCGCCGACGTGGCCATCGACGACATCCGCTCCGGCTTCGAGACCAACGTCTACGCGGCGCTGCGGCTGACCCGGCTGTTCGCCCCTGCGCTCGCCGAGGCCAAGGGCTCCGTCGTCATGATCAACTCGGTGGCGATCCGGCACTCCAAGCCGCTCTTCGGCACGTACAAGATGGCGAAGGCGAGCCTGCTGGCGCTCGCCCAGAGCCTGTCGAGCGAACTCGGCCCGCAGGGCGTCCGCGTCAACACGGTCGCTCCCGGATACATCTGGGCGCCCGCCCTCCAGGGCTACTTCGCCTACCTCGCCGGTGAGCGCGGGGTCCCCGAGCAGCAGGTGTACGACGAGGTCGCGGCCGATCTCGACCTGCGCAGGCTGCCCGAGCCGCAGGAGATCGCCGACAGCGTCCTGTTCCTGCTGTCCGACCTGTCCCGGGCCGTCACCGGGCAGTGCCTGGACGTCAACGGCGGCGAGTTCCACCACTGACCCGGTCGTCCCTGCCGGGACGCGACCAGCCCACCTCGAACCACCACGGGAGACCCCATGAACAGCGCTGCGGCGACCGCCCTGGCCGAGTCCGTCATCGGCGAGGTCGTCCTGCCGGGCGACCCGGCCTACGACGACGTGAAGGACATCTTCGTCCACAAGGGGCAGCCGGACGTCGTCGTCCGCTGTCACGGCGCCGAGGACGTGCGTCTGGCCCTCGCGTTCGCGCGCGAGCAGGGCCTGCGCGTCTCGGTGCGCAGCGGCGGCCACAGCAACGCGGGCCTGAGCACCGACGTCGGCGGCCTGGTCGTCGACGTCTCGCCGCTGAACGGCGTGGAGGTCCTCGACGCCGAGCGCGGCCTGGTCAGCATCGGCCCCGGCGCGCAGTGGGGTCAGGTGGCCCAGGCGCTGACGCCGCACGGCCTGTCCTTCTCCTCGGGCGACACCGACCAGGTGGGGGTGGGCGGCCTGCTGGTCGGCGGCGGCATCGGCTGGACGGTGCGCGCCACCGGTCTCGCGATCGACAACCTGGTGGCGGCCGAGGTCGTCACCGCGGACGGCCGGGTGCTGCGCGCCACCGCCGACGAGCACGCCGACCTGTTCTGGGGGCTGCGCGGCGGCGGCGGCAACTTCGGTGTGGTGACCTCCTTCGAGGTGGCCGCCAAGCCGCTGCCGAAGGTGCACTTCGGGTCCATCGTCTACCCCGCGGCCGAGGCGGCCCCGGTGGTGAAGGGCTGGGCCCGCGCGCTGCGCGAGGCGCCCGAGGAGCTGACCTCGCACGTTCAGCTGTTCCCGTCGTTCGGTGGCGACCCTGCGCCGGTCAACATCCTGGTCTGCTACGCGGGCGACGACATCGCCGCCGCGAGCGCGGCCATCGCCCCGCTGCTCGAACTGGGCACGCTGGAGAGCAAGGACATCAACCTGGTCGCCTACCCGGACGTGCTCGACCAGGCGGGCGAGCTCCCGCCGGACTGGGAGCCGATGGTGCGCAACCGCTTCGCGCGGGAGTGCTCCGACGAGCTGGTCGACACCCTGCTCACCGGTGCGGCCGCCTTCGACAACCTCTTCGTGGAGCTGCGCAGCCTGGGCGGCGCGCTGGGCCGGGTACCGGCCGGCGCCACCGCGTTCGGACACCGCGACGCGGAGGTCATGGTGAACACGGCCAAGCTCGGCTCTCGCGCGGACAACGAGGCCGCTCTGCCGGAGCTGACCGCGTTCTGGTCGGCGCTCGCCCCGTTCACCGAGGGCGCCTACAGCGGCTTCCTCAGCGAGCTGGACGCCGACGACCTGGCCGCCGTCTACCCGCCGGAGACGTACGAGCGGCTGCGGGCGGTCAAGGACGCCTACGACCCGGAGAACGTGTTCTCCCGCAACGCCAACGTAGCTCCGCACGCGCAGGCCTGACGCGCCCACACGGGAAGGACACCCCCATGACCACCCTCGTCGCCACGGACGTACCGGGCGTCGGCGTCGCGCCGCCGGAGCCGGGCCTCACCCCCGAGGAGGTGGTGCGCCGCGCCGAGCGGCTCGCGGCCGGCCTCGTGGACCGGCAGGCGGAGACCGAACAGCGCACCTACTACGCGTCCGACACCCACGAGGAGTTCGCGCGGGCCGGTCTCTACCGGATCCTGGTGCCCCGCAGGTACGGCGGGTACGAGTTCGGCGCCGAGACCTTCCTCAAGGTCACGATGGCTCTGTCCCGGGGCTGCCCGTCGACGGGCTGGATGTACTGCCTGGGCGCGGCGCACTCCCTCGCCGTCGCCTCGCTGTTCGAGGAGCGCACGCAGGCCGAGCTGTTCGCCGACGGGGACTTCATCAGCCCGGCGACCATCACCCCGGCCGGCACCGCGCGGCGCGCCCCCGGCGGCGGCTGGATCATCGACGGCACCTTCCCCTACTGCTCCGGCGCCCCCTACGCCACGCACTTCATCGGGCACACCGTCATCGAGGACGAGGAGTCCGGCGAGGGCGCGGATCCGAAGCTGCTGCTGTTCGTCGCGCCGCGCTCCGAGTGGACGATGCTCGACGACTGGGGTCGTCAGCTCGGACTGAAGGGCAGCGGCTCGCACAGCGTCTCCTTCCAGGGCGGGCGGGTCCCGGCGCACTACGCGATCGAGGCCACCCACCTGAGCGAGGTCGACGTCAGCGCGGGCACACCCGGCCGGGCGCTGCACGGCAACGGGCAGTACGGCGGCGGTCCGCTGAGCTTCATGCTGCTGGAGTCGGCCGCCGTGGCGGTCGGCATGGCTCAGGGCGCGCTGGACGCCTACGAGGAGCTGATGCGCTCGCGCACCACCATCTTCACCGGCACCTCGCGCGCCGAGGACCCCGACTACCAGTACTGGTACGGGCACGCCTCGGGCATGGTCGCGACCGCCGAGGCGGCGCTGCTGCACGCCGTGCGCCAGTGGGAGGAGCTGTGCGCCAGGGCGCCGGAGGACTTCACCCGTGAGGAGGACCTGCGGCTCGCCACCATCTGCCGCGAGGTGCTGAAGCTCGCCTGGGGCGCGGTGGAGCGGCATCTGTTCCCGACCGCCGGGTCGAGCGCGGTGCGCTCCGGCGAGCGCATCGAGCGGATCTGGCGCGACATGTCGACCCAGCACAGCCACGCCGGGATCGGCGTGCTGCTGCAGAGCGTCGCCACCCGCGAGTACGCCAGGGTCCGCTTCGGCGTCGCCGAAGGCGCCCACTCGTGACCGCCCCCGCCGCCACGGGCATCCGGCCCGCGCTGCCCGGCGAGCCGGAGTACGCGCGTGCCGCGGCCGTCTTCAACGAGGCCGCGCCGGCCCGCCCCGCGGCGGCGCTGACCGCCCGTACGGTCGCCGAGGTACGCGCGGCCGTACGGTACGGGCGCACCGCCGGCCTGCCGGTCCGGGTGCACACCACCGGCCACTCCGCCGGGGCGGCCCGGCCGATGGACGGCCAGCTGCTGATCCGTACCGAACTCGGCGGCGGGGTCCGGGTCGACCCCGCGCGCCGCACCGCCTGGATCCCGGCCGGCACCCGCTGGGCCGAGGTGGTGGCCGCGGCGGCCGGGCACGGCCTGGCGGCCGCGCACGGCACGTCGCCGACCGTCGGCGCCGTCGGCTATCTGCTGCGCGGCGGGGTGAGCCTGTACGGCCGCCGGACCGGCATCGCGGCCAACGGGGTGACGGCCGTCGAGGTCGTGACCGCCGACGGTGAGGTGCGCCGGGTCGACGCCGGCCACGAGCCGGAGCTGCTGTGGGCGCTGCGCGGCGGCGGTGGCGGACTCGGTGTGGTCACCGGTGTGGAGCTGGAACTGTTCCCGGCCGCCGGGGTGGTCACCGGGGCGGCCTTCTGGGCCGGCCGGCACGCCGAGCGGCTGCTCGAACGATGGCTCGACTGGGCCGCCGACGCTCCGCGCGAGGTGTCCACCTCGCTGCGGGTCATGAACCTGCCGCCGGTGCCCGAGATCCCGGTCGAGCTGCGCTCGGGGCCCGTGGTGTGCGTGGCCGGTGCGGTGCTCGCCCCGGCCGAAGGCGATCTGGCGACCGCCGGACGCCGGGCCGACGACCTGCTGGGGCCACTGCGCGCCGTCGCCGCCCCGCTGGAGGACAGCTGGGCGCCGGGCGCCACCCCGGCGGTCGCGCAGGCCCACCAGGACCCGCCGGGTCCGGTGGAGGTGCTCGGCGACCACCTGCTCGTCGGCGACCTGCGCGGGAAAGGGGCCGAGGCCCTGCTCCACGTGGTCGGACCGGAGTCCTCGTCCCCCCTGGTCGCCGCCGAACTGCGGCAGCTCGGCGGCGCGCTGGCGGAGCCGGACCCGCGCGGCGGTGTCCTCGACCATCTGCCGGCCGCCTACGCGGTGATGGCCGCGGGACTTCCCGGCCTGCATCCGGCGCCCGTGATCCGTGAGCGCTGCGCGCGTCTGCGCGCCGCGCTCGCCCCCTGGGACACCGGTCGCACCGCGCCGGGGTTCGTGGAGAGTCCCGACCAGCCGCAGGGCCATCTGGACGCGGCGGACATCGCCGCCGTGGACCGCGTCCGTCTGGCGTACGACCCGGACGGGCTGTTCCGGCCCGATGCCATGACCGGCACGTCGGACCTCCTCTGACGGGCCTTCCCCCCACCCCGCATCACGCACACGAGGAAAGAGAGACATGAGCGACCTTCAGAAGCACGTTCAGACCGTGCTGGACGAGCTGACCGAGTCGGGTGCCGAGACCGGCCTGCAGGCGGCCGTCTACGTGGACGGCGAGCTCGTCGTCGACGCCGTCTCCGGTGTCGCCGACCCGGAGACCGGCCGCCCGGTCACCTCCGACACCCCGTTCTGGAGCGCCTCCACCGGCAAGGGCGTCACGGCCACCGTCGTGCACACCCTGGTCGAGAAGGGCCTCTTCGGCTACGACACCCGCATCGCCGAGCTGTGGCCCGAGTTCGGTGTGCACGGCAAGGAGAACGCGACGGTCGCGCACGCCCTGACCCACTCCGCGGGCGTCCCCGGTCTGCCGGGCGACATCACTCCGGACGACCTGACCGACTGGGACAAGATGACGTCCATCGTCGCGTCCGCCGAGCCCTGGTGGGAGCCCGGCACCCAGACCGGCTACCACGCGGTCACCTTCGGCTACCTGGTCGGCGAGATCGTCCGCCGGGCGACCGGCAAGCCGATCTCGCAGGTGCTGCTGGAGGAGGTCTCGACCCCGCTCGGTATCTCCAAGGAGCTCTACCTCGGTGTCCCGCAGGCCGAGCAGGGCCTGCTGGCCCGCCTGGAGGACGCGCCGATCGACCCCGCCGCGTTCGGTGACATGCCGGAGGACTTCCCGCTGCTCAAGGCGGCGCCGCCGGCCATCATGCCCAGCGCCTCCTACGGCAACCGCTCCGACATCCTCGCCTCCGACATCCCGGCCGGCGGCACGATGACCGCCCGCGGTGTCGCCAAGATGTACGCGGCTCTGCTGGGCGAGGTGGACGGGGTCCGCCTCGTCTCGCAGGAGCGCCTGGAGCAGATCAGCGCGGTGGCCGTCGACGACCTCGACCAGGTCGTGTTCGCGCCGTCCCCGAAGGGCCTCGGCTACTTCCTCGGCCGCCCGGGCAGCGACCCGCAGCAGACCCTGAACGTCTTCGGCGCCCAGGGCATGGGCGGCAGCGGCGCCTACGCCGACACCCGTACCAAGGTCGCCTTCGCCCTCACCAAGAACCGCTTCAACCCGACCGAGGCGAGCGCCTTCGAGCGCGTCAGCGAGATCGTCACCCAGGCCGTCGCCGGAGCCTGAACGGGCCGTAGTCAGAGAGGTGTCCGTCATGACGAACGCAGCCCAGGCCGTCGCCGGGGCGAAGGCGGGACGACGCGAGTGGATCGGCCTCGGCGTTCTGGCCCTGCCGACCCTGCTGATCGCACTCGACATCGGCGTCCTGTTCCTCGCGCTGCCCCAGCTCAGCGATGACCTGGGTACCAGCGGCACCGAGCAGCTGTGGATCACCGACATCTACGGGTTCATGCTCGCCGGTTTCCTCATCACCATGGGAAACCTGGGTGACCGGATCGGGCGGCGCAAGCTGCTGCTGATCGGTGCCGCCGCGTTCGGCGCGGCGTCCCTGCTCGCCGCCTACGCGAGCAGCCCCGGCATGCTGATCGCGGCCCGCGCCCTGCTGGGCGTCGCCGGTGCCACGCTCAATCCCTCCACCCTCGCGCTGATCAGCAACATGTTCCGGAACGACCGGGAGCGCGGCCTCGCGATCTCGCTCTGGGCGACCTGCCAGTTCGGCGGTGCGGCCGTCGGTCCGCTGGTCGGCGGGGTGATGCTGGGCCACTTCTGGTGGGGCTCGGTCTTCCTCCTCGGCGTCCCCGTGATGGTGGTGCTGCTGGTGGCCGGACCTCTGCTGCTCCCCGAGTACCGCACGGGCAGGGCGAGCGGCCCGCTCGACCTGATCAGCGTGGCGCTGTCCCTGTTCGCGATCCTCCCGGTGATCTACGGCGTCAAGGAGCTCGCCGCGGGCGGTGCCCACAGCTCGACCCCGCTGGCTCTGCTGTCGCTGGCCGTCGGGCTCGGCGCGGGCGCGGTGTTCCTGCGTCGCCAGCGCACCCTCGCCGACCCGCTCGTGGACCTGAGGCTGTTCGGCAGGCCGGCCTTCTCCGTCGCACTGGCGGGCATGGCCGTGGCCTCCGGTGCCTTCGCCGGAACCTCGTTCCTCACCAGCCAGTACATCGTGACCGTGGCGGAACTGAGCCCGACCGCGGCGGGGCTCTGGCAGGCCCCGACGGGCGGCGGCATCGCCGCGGGCGTGCTGCTCGCCCCGCTGTTCCTGCGCTGGATGAAGCCGGTGACCGCGATGGTGGGCGGGCTGTGCGTCTCCCTCCTCGCGCTGCTCGCCCTCACCCAGGTCGGCGGCGACGGCTCGGTCGTCGGGGTCGTCGTCTGCATCGCGCTCGTCGCTTTCGGTGTCGGTCCGCTGTTCGCCCTCGGTACCGGGCTCGTGGTGGGCGCCGTGCCGGTGGAGAAGGCGGGCGCCGCGGCCTCGCTGTCCGAGAGCAGCAACGTGCTGGGCTCGACGCTCGGTCTCGCCTTCCTCGGCACTCTGGGCGCCGCGTTCTACCGGGACGAGATGGCCGGGCAGATTCCGGCCTCGTTGCCCGCCCCGCTGGCCGAGGCCGCCCAGGAGACCGTGGCCGGGGGCACCGCCGCCGCCCGCGAGCTGTCCGGCGGCGCCGGGCAGGACCTGGTGACGGCGTCCCGTGACGCCTTCACCAGCTCGCTGCACACGGTCAGCTGGGTCGCGTCCGCGGCGGTGGCCGCCGTGGCCGTCGCCGTCGCCTTCAAGCTGCGGGAGAGGAGCCCGGCGGAGGAGCCCGGCACGACGGAGCCGGCGGGGGCGGAAGCCACGGCCGGGGCACCCGCCGCGGAGCGCACCGGGGTCTGAGAACGACGCCTGAGGGGCGCGGCGCCGAGCGCGTCGCGCCCCTCGGCCATGCCTGCTGACGGTGCGTCAACTCCCTTGTGGGGCGCGGTTTCAAACAAGCACGCAAGGAGATGCGCGGTCTGTCCCGAGCCGCGACGATTCCGACGACCGGTCCGGTGCGGCCGTCACGACCGGTGCGCGCGTGCCCCCGCGATGCCCGGCAGCGCTCGGCGCTGCCCACCCCGTCACCGCCGCCCGATTCCTAGGAGGCACCACCATGACCGCAGCACCGAAGATCCTCGCCATCAACGGCTCCGAGCGGGATGGCAACACCGCGGACGTGCTCCGGCACGCGGCGGAGCACGCCCGTGCGCTCGGTGTCGAGTTCGAGGTCGTCGACCTGCGGAACGTCCGGATGGAGCGGTGCGGCCCGTGCGGCGACTGCAACGACCGCACGGTCGTCTGCGCCGTGGGCGACGACATCCCCTCCGTGGTGCGCAGGATGATCGAGGCCGACGGCATCGTCTTCGCCGCCCCGGTGCACGGCTTCGGTACGGCGAGCCTCATGCAGACCTTCATCGAGCGGGCCGGGGTCGGCTATCTGCGCTTCGACCGTCCGCTGAGCAACAAGGTCGCGGGCATCATCTCCGTCGCCCGGCGCTACAGCGCGGGCGAGGTGTGGGCCCAGCTGACCGTCAACGCCCTGCTCAACCGCATGATCCTGGTCGGCAGCGGCTTCCCGGCGACCGTGCACGCGCTGCACCGCGGCGACGCCGCCAAGGACGACGAGGGGCTGCGCAACGTCGAGCGCCTGGTCGACCGCATGTCCGACATGATCACGCTGCTGCGCGAGCACCGCGAGCTGACCGGCCGTGACGCGCTGGCCGGTGGCGACCGCAACGAGCGGGTCGGTCTGCCTCTGAACGAGCTGGTGGACGCCGTATGAGCACCACCGCCCCGCTCTCCTCCGGCGACCCGGGCCTGCCCGCCTTCTGGGAGTCGTACGAGCCGGTGCTGCGCGCCTTCCACGACGGCACCCTGGCCGACGAGGACATGGAGCGCTGGCGGACCGAGCGGCTGACCGCCGTCCTGCGGCACGTCACCGAGCGCTCGCCGTTCTACCGCCGTCACCTCGCCGGCGTGGACGTCACCCGGGTCACCCCGGACACCCTCGCCGAACTCCCCTTCACCACCAAGGACGACCTGCGCCGCGAGATGTACGACGTGCTCTCCGGCAGTCCCGCCGACGCCGCCGTCTTCTACGAGACGACCGGCACCACCGGGCCGTCCACGCCCTGCCCGCGCGGCCCCCGGGACATCGCGACCAGCAACGCGGCCGTGGAGGAGTCCTGGCGGCGCGTGCTGCGCGCGCACTTCGGCGACCGGATGCCCGTCGTCGGGCTGATGGGGCCCTCGGAGCTGTACGCCTTCGGCGACGTGTTCACCTCGGTGACCGCCGCGCTGGGCGCCTGTCACGTCAAGATCTGGCCGGAGTCCCCGCGCGTCGGCTTCCAGAAGGCGCTGCGCCTGATCGAGGACCTCGGCGTCGAGGTGATCGTCTGCGCCCCCGCCCTCTGTCTGAGCCTCGCCAAGGCCGCCCTGCACTACGGCTACGACCTGGCGCGGCTGCCGGTGAAGCTGTTCCTCGTGCTGGGCGAGATCTGCACCCCCGAGTTCGCCGCCGACGTCGCCACGGTGTGGCCGCACGCCCAGGTCCGGCCGACGCTGTACGGCTCCCAGGAGTCGCTGTGCATCGCGACCGGCGCCGACACCGGACAGCTCCACCTGTCGCAGCCCAACTACCTCTTCGAGCTGGTCGACCCGGACACCGGGGAGTTCCTCGGCACCCGGGGCGAGGGCGAACTCGTCCTGACCATGCTGGTCGACGGCATCAAGCCGCTGATCCGCTACCGCACCGGCGACCTGGTCCGGATCACCGCGGCGCCGCCCGGCGCCCCGCTGCCCGGCGATGTCGTCGAGGTGGTCGGCCGGGCCGCCGACCGCATCCGGCTCGGCCACTCCGTGCTCCAGCCAGCCGAGCTCGAGACCGCGGTCCTGGACACGGTCTCCGGCTGCCTCGGCTACCAGGTCGTCATCGACCGCGACGAGGCGGGCGGCGACCGCGTCACCGTACGGCTCGACCTGCTGCCGGGCCACCCCGACCGGGACGGCACCACCGCCGGCGTCGCCGCCCGGCTGCGCGCGCTGACCGGCCTCGACACGACGGTCGTCGTGGAGGACGAGCTGGACCCGGTGACCCACACCGGATCCTTCGTCAGCTGGAAGGCGGCGCGCGTGCTGGACGACCGAGGCCCCCTGGACACGTCGGTGCTGGTGGCGCGTCAGGTCGCTCACCGGTACGCGATCACCACCTGAGCGGAGAGGACCCACCATGCCCGACCCCAGGCCGGAGCCCGCCGCGATCCGGGTGACCACCCGCCGCGACGTCCTGCCGTCGTACCCGACGCTCCCGGTGCACCAGGCGCTCGCCCACCGCTTCGGCAAGGAGCAGGTGTACCTGCTCGAGTCGGCCGCGGGACCGGACCGCGACCGCAAGTACCAGTTCGTCGGCTTCGGCGAGCTGCTCTCGCTGTCCGTCACGGACAGCGTCGTCAGCCTCGACGGCGAACCGTCCCTGCGCGAGGCGCTGCTGCGGCGGATCGCCCCGCTGCTCGACGAGACGGCCGGCGGCCTGCGGCTGCGCGCCCGGCGCGACCTGTGGCAGGTCCTGCGGGAGCTGCACGCGCTGTTCGACGCGGAGGGCTCGCCGAACCGGTTCCGCTTCGGTTTCCTCGGCTACTTCGGCTACGACACCGTCCGCTACATCGAGGACCTGCCGTACGTCATCGACGAGCGTCCCCCGCTGCCCGACGTCCACCTGGTGCTGCACCAGGGCTGTGTGGTCACCGACCTCGACAGCGGCGAGGGGGAGCTTCTCCTGCACGAGTCCGACCACTGGCGGGCGTTCGACCCGGCCGAGGTGACGGCGCTGCTCGCGCGGGCCGAGGCGGACCATCCGGTGCCCCCCGCGGGTCCCGTGCCGGCCTCGGCCGCCTCGGACGACACCGACCCCGACGCGTACCGCCGGGACGTCGAACGGGCCCTGAAGCACATCGCCGTCGGCGACATCTACCAGGTGCAGCTCGGCCATGAGCTGACCATCCGCAGCGCCGTCGATCCGATCGACGTCTACCAGCGGATGCGCACCCACAACGCCTCGCCGTACATGTACCTGGCGCACGTGCGGGGGCAGACCGTGCTCGGCGCCAGCCCGGAACTGTTCGTCCGGGTGGAGGACCGCACCGTCACCATGCGTCCGATCGCCGGCACCGTCCCGCGCGACGGCGACGACGAGGCGGCGGGCGCCCGGCTGCTGGCCGACGAGAAGGAGATCGCCGAGCACATCATGCTGGTGGACCTGTGCCGCAACGACATCGGCCGGATCTGCCGCGCGGACACCCTGGAGGTGCCCGACGAGCTGATCGTCGAGCGCTACTCGCACGTGCTGCACCTGGTCTCGACGGTGGTGGGGGAGGCCGAGCCGGACCGCGACACCTACGACATCATCGCCGCGCTGTTCCCCGCGGGCACGATGACCGGAACGCCGAAGATCCGGGCCATGGAGATCATCGAGCAGATCGAGCGCAGCCGCCGAGGTCTGTACGCGGGCGCGATCGGCGTGATCGACATCGGCGGCTACACCAACCTCGCCCTGTGCATCCGCACCTTGTTCCACGAGGACGGCCTGTACCGCACGCGGGCCTCCGCAGGGGTGGTCGCCGACTCCGTTCCGGAGCGCGAATGGACCGAGACGCTAGCGAAGATGAGCGCCGCCTACTGGGCGGTGACCGGAAAGGGACTGCTGTGAGCGTGACCGCCCTGAACAGCGGCGTCAAACGGCCGGGACCCGGGCCCCGGATCCTCGTCGTGGACGCCTTCGACAGCTTCGTCGACATCCTGCGGCAGTACCTGATGTCCGCCGGGGCCGATCCGGTCATGGCACGGTCCCACACCATGAGCGAGCAACAGGTGGTGGAGCTGCGGCCCGATGCGCTGCTGCTCGGCCCGGGCCCCGGCCACCCGGACATCAGCGGGCACGTGGAGCTGGTGCGCTCCTTCGCGGGCCGGCTGCCCATCCTGGGCGTCTGCCTCGGTCACCAGGCGATCGGGCGGGCCTACGGGGCGTCCGTGGTGCCGGCGGAGCACCTGATGCACGGCAAGACCAGTCGGGTCAGCCACGACGGCCGCGGCCTCTTCGAGGACATGCCCGAGGGGTTCCAGGCGACCCGCTACCACTCGCTCGTCGTGGTCGAGGACAGCCTTCCGCCGGTCCTGGAAGTGAGTGCGACCTCCGTCGACGACGGCTACGTCATGGGGCTCCGGCACCGGACGCTGCCGGTGGAGTCGGTGCAGTTCCACCCGGAGTCCATCCGGACGGAGGGCGGCATGCGCATGATCCACAACTTTGTGCGCGCGGCCGCGGCGTTCCCGTCCTGGCAGGACCGCGGCGTCGCCGCGTGAGGCGCTACCGGCTCACCGGCTTCGACGGCCCGGCCTCGCTGCACGAGGAGAAGTGCGAGATCCCCGGGCCCGGCCCTCGCGAGGTGCTGGTCAGGATGCGGGCCTGGTCCCTCAACCACCGTGACCTGCTGATCGCGCACGGACGCTACAGCCGTGACGTCGTGCCCGGCCTCGTACCGCTGTCGGACGGAGCGGGCGAGGTCGTCGAGACCGGCTCGGAGGTCACGGCCTGGCGGCCCGGGGACGCGGTCGCCGGGCTGTTCCTGCCCGGCTGGCGCTCGGGACGCCCCCGAGTCGACCGGGCCCTCGGCGGGTCCGTCGACGGGGTCCTCGCCGAGTACGTGGTCTTCGACGAGGAGGCGGTCGTCGCCGTCCCCGCCCATCTCGACTTCGCCGAGGCCGCCACCCTGCCGTGCGCCGCGCTCACCGCGTGGCAGGCGGTCGTGGAGCTCGGCGGTCTGCACCCCGGCCAGACGGTGCTCACCCTGGGCAGCGGCGGCGTGTCGGTGTTCGCGCTGCAGTTCGCCGCGGCGGGCGGCGCGCGGGTGATCTCGACCTCCGGCAGCCCGGCGAAGCTGGAGCGGCTGCGCGAGCTGGGGGCGGCCGAGGTGATCGACCACGCCCGGGAGCCCGAATGGGGCCTGCGCGCGGCCGGACTGAGCGGCGGCGGCGTCGACCATGTCGTCGAGGTCGGCGGGGCCGGCACCATGCGCCAGTCGATCACGGCGGCCCGGGTCGGCGGCCGGATCAGCGTCATCGGTGTGCTCGGCGGCGGGGCCGGGATCAGCCCGGTTCCCCTGCTGCGCAAGGTGCTGTGCGTACAGGGCGTCCAGGTCGGCAGCGCGGAGATGTTCCGGGCCATGAACCGCGCCCTGGAGCAGCGGCGCATCCGGCCGGTGATCGACCGGGAGTTCCCGTTCTCGGAGGCCGGTGCCGCGTTCCGGTACCTCGAGGCCGCCGGCCACATCGGCAAGGTGGTGATCACCGCCGACTGACCCGGCCGCCTCCGGTGCCTTCTGGTGAGCACGCCAGGAGATGCGGCGACGTGCGCGCGCCGACGAGGATCCGGGGGGACCCCACCGGCGACGGAGGCGAAGTGGAGTACTGGAACCCCAAGGCAGAAACCATGCCACGCCACGAGCTCGAGGCGTGGCAGTGGCGCAGGCTACAACGGGCGCTCCTCAACGCCCGCGCCCGCTCGCCCTTCTGGCGTGACCGGCTGCCCGGAGACATCACCTCGATGGAGGACTACGCCCGGCGCGTACCCCTGCTGCACAAGGCGGACCTGCTCGCCGCCGAGCAGCAGGCGCCGCCGTACGGCACCTGGCCGTCGATCGACCCGGCCCGTGGCATCCGTCACCACCAGACCAGCGGCACCAGCGGCAATCCGCCGGTACGCACCATCGACACGGCGGGTGACTGGACCTGGTCGACGGACACCTTCTGCACGGCGCTGTACGCGATGGGCGTGCGCCCGCACCACAAGGGCATGGTCGCCTTCGGATACGGCCTTTTCATGGGCTTCTGGGGAATGCACTACGGCCTGGAGCGGATGGGCTGCACGGTCGTCCCGGCCGGCGGCCTGGACTCCCGGACGCGGATCAAGCTCCTCGTCGACTACGGCATCGAGGTCGTCGGGCTCACCCCGAGCTATGCGATGCGCCTGATCGAGACGGCCCGCGAGATGGGCGTCGATCTGGCGAAGGAGGCGAACGTCAAGATCATTCTGGCGGGCGCCGAGCCCCGGTCGAAGTTCACCACGCGCACCATCGAGGAGGCCTTCGGGGCGCGCGTCTTCAACGCCGCGGGCACCACCGAGTTCGGCGGCGTCTTCATGTTCGAGTGCCCGTCGCGCCGGGGCGCCTGTCACATCATCGAGCCCTCGACGATCGAGGAGGTGCTGCACCCCGAGACCAAGCTGCCCGTCGGCTACGGCGAGGAGGGGGTCCGGGTCACCACCGGACTGTCCCGCGAGGGCATGCAGCTGTTCCGGCACTGGACCGAGGACGTGGTCGTCAAGCGGCCCGCCGCCGCCTGCG
Organism: Streptomyces zaomyceticus; assembly: GCF_014656215.1. Classification (GTDB taxonomy): domain Bacteria; phylum Actinomycetota; class Actinomycetes; order Streptomycetales; family Streptomycetaceae; genus Streptomyces; species Streptomyces zaomyceticus. Next base: position 56,268 of record NZ_BNBZ01000039.1, read on the forward strand.
GCTGCGGCAGGACCTGGGACTTCTACGACGGCGGGATCATCCGGCGGGTCGACGACATGCGCAAGATCCGCGGAGTGTCGGTCACCCCGGTGATGATCGAGGACGTGGTCCGCGGCTTCGACGAGGTCAGCGAGTTCTCGACGTCGATCAGCTCGGTGCGCGGTCTGGACACCGTCTTCGTCCGGGTGGAGCCGCGGCACGTGCCGGGCGGCGACGTGACCACCCTGACCCGGCGGATCGCCGAGGAGTTCAAGCGCGAGATCGGGATACGGCCCGAGGTGGAGCTGGCCCCCGAGGGCACTCTGCCCCGGCAGGAATGGAAGGCGGCGAGGCTCAGTGACGAACGCGCACTCGTTTCTCAGCCCTGAGCAGGAGGCCCGGCTGCTCGGCGCCTACACGGCCCTGAAGGAGCTGTCTGCCGACTGCCGGGTGCCCGCGGTGGGCGCCGCGGTGACCATGGCCCTGGCCGAGCTGCGCACGGCCCTCGACGGCCAGGGCGTGGAGTTCGACTACTTCTCCACGGTCTGAGGCCCGCGCCGAGGTCCGTACCGACACCGCCCGATCCCGCCGCGACGTGGGCCGGCACGCCACCCGGGGTGGCGGGCCGGCCCACGTCCGCGGGTGATCCCCGCGTCTAAACCTTCCCTGAAAACACCGCACTTCTGAAGGTGCGGCGGTGCGGCGCCGACGCCAGCATGACTCGCGGCCCATCAGGTATCGACTTCCAAGGGAGCGCGAAACGTGGCATCTCGCAATGTCCGAACAGGCGCCGCCGAATCCCCCCAGAAGCGCAGAGTCCCCGTCCTCGACGGTCTGCGCGGACTGTGCGCGGTCGCAGTCCTCGTCTATCACGTCGCCTACACGGCCGGTGTGAGCAATCACTTCGCGGACCCGCGCGCCAACCTGTGGGGTTATCTCACCGAGGGCATGGGCGTCTTCCTGCCTCCCTTCTTCGTCCTGTCCGGCCTGATGCTCTACCGGCCCTTCGCCCGCCGCACGGTGACCGCCGAGGGCGCCACCCCGCGGGTCGCCTCCTTCTACTGGCGCCGTTTCGTGCGCATCGTTCCCGCGTTCTGGGCGCTGGTGCTGGCCTCGATCCTGCTCCTGGACTACGACAAGATCGACGGCGTCTGGTTCTTCCTGCGGCCGCTCCTGATGATCCACTTCTTCACCCGGGCCGAGTGGATCACCGGCATCGAGCCGACCTGGACCGTTCCCACCGAGATGCTGTTCTACCTGGCGCTGCCGGTGATCGCCTGGATCATCCACAAGTTCGCCGTGCGCGGTGCCACCCCGGCCCAGCGCGCCCGCCGGATGTTCGTCCCGCTCGTCGCCCTGGTCCTCATCGGCATGGCCTGGACCGCCTACTGCTTCCTGCCGTCCATGACGGCCGACGTCTGGTACCTGTCCTTCTGGCCCTTCGGCTACGTCGGCTACTTCGCCGGCGGCATGGCCCTGGCCGTGATGCTCTCCTACGCCGAGGTGGCACCGCGCCGGCCGGCGCTCTTCCGCTGGGCCGCCAAGTGGCCGATGGGCTTCTGGCTGGTCGCCCTGATCGCCTACCTCGCCAACGTGCCGCACCCGTTCGGCGAGCCCGGCATGGGCGACTGGGGCGCGCTCACCCAGCAGATGGTGCTGCACACCCTGTTCTTCGTCTTCTCGATGTGCGTCGTGATCCCGCTGGTGGCCCCCGGTGCCCGCTCGAAGACCATGGACCTGGTCCTCGCGAACCGTCCGATGGCCTTCCTCGGCCGCATCTCGTACGGCATCTACCTGTGGCACGTGTTCTTCATCCACGTCGTGCTCCACAACGGCAGCATGTTCGGCAAGTCCGCGGTCAACTCGGGCATGCTGCGCGGTACCGTCGGCTTCGCCGAGATGGTGAGCCTGGTCCTGCTCGGCACCCTCGTCGCCGCGCTGGCCAGCCACTACGTCATCGAGGAGCCGCTGAACAAGAAGCTGCGCGGCCTCTTCGACCGCCGCTCGAAGAGCCGCGAGGACGAGGTGTCCGCGTCCGGCCCGAAGGGCCCCGAGGGCGGCTCCCCGTCCTCGTCGGAGCAGGGCGTCCTGACCTCCGCCTGATCCACCGGTACGGCCCCGGGGGTGCCTCCGCCGCCATGGCGGGGGCACCCCTTCGTCGTACCCGCCGTACGGCCGCGCCGCCGGTACGACGAAGGGGTGGCCGGCTCCGGAAGGAGCCGGCCACCCCGGTGACCTCGTGCGGGACTAGCCCTGGCGCAGCGGCCGCACGAAGGCGCGGACGTCCTGGACGAGCAGCGCGGGCTGCTCCAGGGCGGCGAAGTGGCCTCCCTTGTCGAACTCGGTCCAGTGCGTGAGCGTCGGCAGCAGCGGGTCCGCCCAGCGGCGGATCGGCAGCGCGGCGTCCTCGGGGAAGACGGCCACGCCGACCGGAGCCTTCAGCGGCCAGGGGCCGCCCCAGGTGCGGGCGAAGGCCTCGTCGCCGTGCGCGGACTCGTAGTAGAGCTGGGCGCTGGAACCGGCGGTGCCGGTGAACCAGTAGAGCGAGACGTTGGTGAGCAGGTGCTCGCGGCTGACCGCGTCCTCCGGGACCTTGTCCGCGGCGGTCCACTCCTTGAACTTCTCGACGATCCAGGCGAGCTGGCCGACCGGCGAGTCGGTGAGCCCGTACGAGAGGGTCTGCGGCCGGGTCGACTGGATGCGCTGCCAGCCCATCCCGTCCTGCTGGAAACGCCCGGCGAACTCCAGGCGGCCCAGGTCGGTGGCGTCCAGTCCCTCGAAGGCGGCCGGGTCCTGCGGCGGGAAGGTGACGAACATGTTCACATGCACACCGGCGACGTGCTCCGGGTCGGCGAGACCCAGCTCCAGGGAGATCGGCATGCCCCAGTCGCCGCCCTGCACGAAGTAGCGGTCGTAGCCGAGGCGGCTCATCAGTTCGGCCCAGGCGCGGGCCACCCGGCGGGTGTCCCAGCCGGACGCGCGGGTGGGGCCGGAGAAGGCGTAGCCGGGGATCGAGGGGATGACCACGTGGAAGGCGTCGGCCGGGTCGCCGCCGTGCGCGGCCGGGTCGGTGAGCGGGCCGATCACGTCGAGGAACTCGGCGAAGGAGCCCGGCCACCCGTGGGTGATGATCAGCGGCTTCGCGGTCGGCTCCGGCGAGGTGACGTGCAGGAAGTGGACGTCGGTGCCGTCGATCTCGGTGATGAACTGCGGGTACTGGTTCAGCCTGGCCTCGGCGGCCCGCCAGTCGAAGCCGGAGCGCCAGTACTCGGCGAGCTCCTTGAGGTACTCGACCGGGACGCCGCGCGACCAGTCGGCGTCCGGGATCTCGCCCTCGGGCCAGCGGGTGCGCGCGAGGCGCTCGTTCAGGTCGTCGATGTCGGCCTGGGGGATCTCTATGCGGAAGGGGCGCATGGCAGCCTCTCGTGGTGCGCGTGCCGGAGCGGGCGCGGTGGCGTCAGTGGGGTGCGGCGGCGGCCTGCGGCTGCCGGCGCGGTGCGGGGGTGGCGGGGCCGGTGCGCCGGGAGGCGCGGGAGGCCCGCAGGACGCGCAGCATCAGGCGGGGGCGCATCAACGCCTGCGGCGGGTCGATGAGACCGGCGACGCGGATGAACGCGTTGCTCAGCTCCGGGTCGTGCTCGGCGGCGGCCTGGAGGCGTGCGACGTAGGCGTTGGCCATCCTGACCTTGAGTGTGCGGCGCCCGGAGACACCCGGGTAGCCGAGGTCGGAACCTGCGGCGAGCTCCCAGGGCGCCTTGACGGCGTCCGCGACGTCCTTGAAGTACGCGGCGGGTTTCCGTCCTCGGGGCGCGGCCAGGTGACGGCGCAGCGCCAGCGACTCCAGCGCGGCCACCGTCATGCCCTGGGCGTAGACCGGGTTGAAGCTCGCCACGGCGTCGCCCATCACGAGCAGTCCGTCGGGGAACCGCGTCAGGCGCTCGTAGCGGCGCCAGACGCTCGCCGGGTAGCGGAACTTGACCGGGTCGTCGACGGGTTCGGCGTCGGCCACGGCGTCGTACAGGTGCGGGATGGGCAGCGAGCGCATGAACGCCTCGAAGCCCTCGGGGTCCGTGGGCGCGTGGTCGCCCAGGATGCCGGTGAGCGACAGCTCGTAGACGTCGCCGTCGCCGGGCAGCCGATAGAACAGGCCGCCGCGCGGGTGCTCGGGGGTCGCCGCGGGGATGATCGCCTGGGCGTCGCCGAGCGGGTCGTGGTCCAGGCGGTAGTGGCGCGTGGTGTAGGCGAGGTCGATCTCCACCCGCTCCTCCTCCGGGGCCGGGTAGCCGAGCTCGGCGAGCCAGACCGGGGTGCGCGAGCCGCGGCCCGTGGTGTCGACGACGAGGTCGGCCTCGAGCTCCCGCGGTTCGCCGCCCGCGTGGCGCGGCTGGACCCGGGCACCGGTGACCCGGGTCCGGTCGGCGGTGGTGGTGAGCCCGAGGATGTCGTGCTCCTCGAGGAAGCGGACGTTGGGCAGCTGCTGCACGCGGCGGCGCACCTGCTCCTCGAGGACCGGGCGGCCCGCGGGGACGGAGATCAGACCGGTGTCGGCAGGGGCGATGCGCCGGCCGTTGAAGTACCAGTGACAGGCGTGGCCGAAGTCGTCCGGGGGAGCGCCGGCGGCCGCGAGGTCGTCGGTGAGCCCGGGGAAGTGCTCCTCCAGGATCTGCTGGCCGCGGGCCACCAGGCCGTGGGCGTGCCGCCCGTGGGGCACGCCGCGCCGCGGACCCGAGACGTCGACGAGCCGGTCGCGGTCGACCAGCAGGACCTCCGCGTAGGTGTCGGCGAGCACGCGGGCGGCGAGCAGTCCCGCCATGCTGCCGCCGAGTACCACCGCCACGTGTGCGGCTGTGTGGGCCACGGTGTTCTCCTCCTTCGGGCCGGCGCCGGTCACGGGGTGTTGCGGGGGGTGTTCTGGTAGGCGGCGATGAGCCACTCGCCGTCCTGCTTGGTCAGCACCCAGATGGCGCGGACCTGGCGCTCGGCGGCCGGCTCGGTCTCGCCGGGGGCGAGGACGCCGCCCTGGGTGATGACGACGGCGTTGTCGGGCGAGAGGAACTTGACGGCGAGCGGCGTGCCGGTGACCTGGGTGCCCTTGTACGGTCCGGCGAACGCCTGCGTCATGAAGCCGGCGATGCGCGCACGGCCGGTCTCGTGCACGCCGGGCAGCACCATCGTGCCGTCCTCGGTGAAGACGTCGCCGAAGGCGGCGCCGTCGTGCGCGGCCCAGGCGGCGACGATGCGCTGAGGCACGGCGGCGACGGCGGCGGTGTCCTCGGCGAGGGCGGTGGCGGTGGTCGTGGCGGTCATGTGGGATCTCCCTGTGTTCCGATGGGTGGGGACGGCTGCGGGCCGCCGCGGGCGCGGCGGCGCCGGCCGGTCAGGAGGGCGGTGCGACGGAGAGCGCGTGGCGAAAGACGTTCCGCGGGTCGTAGCGCTTCTTCACCCGCTGCAGGCGCGGGTAGTTCTCTTTGTAGTAGAGGGCGGCCCAGCCGGTGCCGGAGGTGTTCCAGGCCGGGTCGGCGAGGTCGACGTCCGGGTAGCTGATGTACGAGCCGTCGTTGACGTCGCCGGGCTCGGGGACGCCGCCGGTCTCGGCGTACACGTCCTGGTAGAAGCGGCGCACCCAGGCGATGTGCAGCTCGTCCTCCTCCGGCGCGGTCCAGGCGCCCGCGGAGTAGGACGCCTTGAGGATGGAGTCGCGCTGGGGGACGGCCGTGGCGTCGGGGGCGACCGCGTTGACCTGGCCGCCGAAGCCGGTGAGCACCAGACAGGCCATCGGGTTGTCGTAGCCGGGGTCGGTCAGGTGGCGGTGGACGGCGTCCAGTTGGTGGTCGGTGAAGCCGGCGCGCAGATATCCGGCCTTGTTCTTGTACCGGCCGCGCGGGTCGCTGGGCCAGCTGTAGGAGGGCATCCAGGTGTCCATCCAGGACACCACCTGCTCCTCGACGTGGGCCGGTGCGGCGCCGCCGGGGCCGGTGAGCGCGGCCAGCTGCTCGGCCATCAGCTCGGCGGCGCCGGGCACGTCGTCGTCGACGACGGAGTTGAGGACGATCGATCCGGCGGAGCGGTGCAGGACGATCAGGTTGCTCCAGATGTGGCGTCCCGGGGAGTCCGGCGCGCTGTTCTTCTCGTGCCAGTCGGTGTAGGCGCGCAGCAGTGCCGTGAAGCCCTGCTCGTCCAGGGTGTCCCAGGACCAGACGACGTCGGCGCGGCGGATCCGGCGCGGGGCACGGGGCAGGGCGTGCTCGGGGGCGGTCGGCCGGGGACCGGCGGAGCGCAGCCAGAAGCGGGTGACGACGCCGAAGTTGCCGCCGCCGCCTCCGGTGTGGGCCCACCACAGGTCGTGGTGCGGATCGTCCGGCTCGCGGGTGGCGGTGACCACCCGGGCCCGGCCGGTGTCGTCGACGGTGACGACCTCGACGGCGTACAGGTGGTCGACGACCAGGCCGTCGCGTCGGGAGAGGTGTCCGTAGCCGCCGCCGCAGATGTGGCCGCCGACGCCGACCTCGAAGCAGGTGCCGGCCGGGACGGTCACGCCCCAGCCGTCGTGCAGCTCCTGGTAGAGGCGGTCGAGACGGGTGCCGCCGCCGACGGCGAAGGCCGCCGTCCGTTCGTCGTAGGAGACGGCGGACAGCGGCGAGAGGTCGATGAGGACCTGGATGTCGGGCGAGGCGGTGAAGTCCTCGAAGCAGTGGCCGCCGCTGCGGACCGCGATCCGGCGGCCGGTGTCGAGGGCGTCCTGGACGGCGTCGACGACGTCCTGGGTGGTGGCGGCGAGGCGGACCGCTTCGGGTCGCCCGGTGAAGCGGTGGTTGTATCCCTCCACCAGACCGGGGTACCGGTCGTCCTGCGGGGTGACGGTCACCCCGCGGTTCTCTTCCGACATGGACGGCTCCTCCTGCGGCGGTCGTGCCCAGAGCCTGTCCGGCGGATCATGGCCGGGTCATCTCCTGGTTTGCGGAGTTGCCGGTGGCCGGGTCCCAGTCGTCGGTCAGCTGCCGTTCCAGGGCTCTTTCGACGGAGGTCAGGGGAAAGGGCGCCAGCCGTTCCGGGTGGCCGGGGGGCGGTCCCTGCAGGGCGGTGCCGTGGTCGAGCGGGACGCTTGCGGGCGTCACGCCGATCCACACCCAGCCGTAGTCGGACAGCGACCAGTAGGCGGAGGTGAAGAGGCGCTTGGCCAGCCGCAGGGCGGGGGCGGGCAGGCGCAGCACGCCGCCGCGTCGCGGCTCGGGCGGGGGCGAGGACGTGGTGACGGTCACGCCGCGACCGTCACACCCGTCCGGCGGCCGGCGCATCTCTCGGTGTGCGCACGTCGCCGGTGCCGTCCAGGGCGGCCTGGCCGCGCCTGCCCTCCTCCAGGGTGAGGGCGAGTTCGAGCGGTGCCGACTCGTCGCCCTCACGCAGGATCGCGGCGGCCCGGGTGAGCTGGCCGGCGATGCGGTCCAGGACGTCGGCGACCGGTCCGGCGTTGTGGGCGAGGACGTCGCCCCATACCCACGGGTCGCCGCCCGCCGTGCGGACCACGTCGCGCAGGCTCTGCTCGGCGAGGCCGAGGAAGGCCGAGGAGCTGTCGGCGAAGCGGCTGGAGAGGACGGCCGCCACCAGGTGCGGGGCGTGCGACAGTTCGGCGACGACCCGGTCGTGGATCTGCGGGGAGAGGTCGAGGCGCTGTGCTCCGCAGGCCTCGATCAGCGCGTCGAGCGTCCGCAGCGCCCACTCGGGGGTGGTCTCGTACGGGCACAGGGTCCAGACGCGGCCGGTGAAGCGGGCCGCGTCGGCGCCGGCCCGGCCGGGGGCGTCGGGTCCGGCCAGCGGGTGGCCGGGCACGTAGCCCTTGAGGTCGCAGCCGCGCAGTTCGGCGTCGGTGCTGATGATGTCCTTGCTTCCGGCGGTGTCGGTGTAGACGTGCCCCAGGCCCTGGCTCTGCGCGCGGTACAGGACGTCGACGACGGCGGACGGCGGGGTGGCGACGACGACCAGGTCGGCGGGCGGGCGCTCGGGGGTCCAGGCGGTCCCGGCGCCGAGCGCCACGGCCTCGGCGGTGGCGCGGGGGTCGTCGTCGAGGAGGGTGACCTCGACGCCCGCGCCGGTGAGGGCGAGGGCCACGGAGGTGCCGGTGGTGCCGCAGCCGATGACGACGGCGGTACGCAGCGTGGCGGTGGTCATGGGGACTCCTGGCGGGTGGGGCGGAGGGGGTGGTCGGGCCGGTGCCTGGTGGGCCTCGTGGCAGGGCGGTCGGGGTGCGGCACGGGGCCGCCGGTCGTGCGGTCATGTCCGCTCAGTGCTCGCAGTGGGCGTGGGCGAACTGGCCGGGGGTGCGGCCTTCACCGGCCGGGCCGCGGTAGGCCTGGGCGATGTCGAGCCAGCGGTCGGCCTCGGCGCCGGTGGCGACCAGGGCCAGGTCGTCGCGGTGGCGGCGGCGGGTGACGAGCAGGCAGAAGTCCTCGGCGGGGCCGGTGATCTTGTCGGTGGCGTCCTCGGGGCCGTACGCCCAGAGCTCGCCGTTGGGGGCGGTGACCTCGATGCGGAAGTGCTCGGTGGGCGGGGTCAGACCGCGCGAGAGGTAGCCGAAGTCCCGGGTGAGGAAGGCGAAGAAGACCAGGTGGCGCAGGCGTTCGGTGGGCTCGCGGCGCACGCCGAGGGCGTCGGCGATGTCCTGGCCGTGGCCGAAGATCTCCATGATTCCGGCGGAGGCGAGGACGGCCGCCGGGAGCGGGTTGACCAGCCAGGGCACGACCTGGCCCTCGGGGACGGCGGCGAGGGCGTCGACGGAGTTCTGGCCGAGGGCGCGGAAGCGGGCGAGGAGCTGGGCGGGCGGGAAGCCGTTGAACTGCTTGAGGGCGGCGTTGACGGCGCCGTCGAAGTCGCCCGCGGCACCGGCGGCGAGCTTGGCGAAGCCGTCGGGGTCGGAGGCGGCGGTGCCGGCCAGGTGGAAGATGAAGGTGAGGTGGGCGATCTGGTCGGCGATGCTCCAGCCGGTGGCGGGGGTCGCGGTGTGCCAGGCCTGCTCGTCCAGTCCCTCGACGAGGCGGGCGGTCTCCTCGATGTCGATGGCGAGGGCCTTCAGGACGTCGTTCGTGGCGTTCATGGTGGTGTCTCCTCGGACGGAAAGCGAAAGGGAAGTGGTACGGGAAGGGCGGTGCGGGGTACGGCGGTGGCGCGGGTTCAGTGGGCGGCGGCGGCCGCGGGGCGGGGCGTCCCGCCGGGTGCGGGGAGCCGGGTGCCGATGTCGACGGCGGCGGTGAGCGCCGCCCAGGAGGCGAGCTCGACCAGTTCGCGGTCACCGGGGTGCGCGGCGCGGAAGTCGGCGAGGTCCGCGTCGGTGATCTGGTGGGGGTTGAGGGCGATCAGCAGGGCGAGCCGCCCGGTGGGCAGGTGGGCCTCGGCGAGCGGGGCGGTCGCCTCGGCGAGCCAGCCGCGGCCGGGGCCGGGCACAGCGCCGTCGTACGAGGCGAGGACGGTGTGGAGCAGTTCGCGGACGGCCTCGGGGATCCAGCGCTCGGCGGCGTGGTCGACGGAGGCGACGGCCCGGCCGAGGGCCTCGGCGATGGTGGGGTTGGGCTTCGCCCAGTCGAGTCCGGCGGGCAGCGGAGCGGCGGGCAGCAGTCCCAGGGCGGCGCCGGGCGTCACCGGTGCGCCGCGGTCGGCCCGCATGGCGCGGGCGACCAGACGCATCACCGGTCCGCGGCCGGCGGCGGGGGCCGCGTCGGGGACGGGTGAGTCCGGCAGGAAGAGCCGGACCATCCGGTTGAGGTAGTGGAAGGTGACGGCGGTGCCGAGGATCTCGGGGGCGTCGGCCGCGTCGAACGGCGGCTGCTCCTGGTTCCACCGTGCCGTGGTGGCGTCCATCGCCCAGACGGCGAGCGGCCGGTGGGTGTCGGTGCCGGGCAGGGTGGCCCGCTTGGCCTCGTGGACCTCGACGCAGTAGGAGCAGTCGTTGGCCCGCGAAACCCCGGCGGCGACGGCTTCCTTGGCGGCCCGGGAGACCCGGCCTTCGGCGAGGAGGGTCTCGCGCAGCAGCAGCCAGGAGGCGGCGAGCGTCTGCGGGGCCGGGGAGTGCAGGGCCAGCGGCGGGGCGACGACGCCGAACTCGCGGCGGGCCTGGGCGTAGACCTCGGCGACGGTGTCGTCGGCCCGGGCGGGCGGGACGGCCGCGATGTGCCGGATCTGCCGGAGCGAGCCCTTCAGCATGAGTCGTACGAGCGGTCGCATCGCCGCCTCCTTCTGCGCATCAGGGTTGCGTGGTGCAACCCACTGGTCATGGGGTTGGTTTTTTGAAACAACTCACTGGCCGGCGAAAAGCCGTCCGAGCGGATCACACGGTGACCAGGCGCTTCTGCTTCAGCAGCGGCAGCACGCCGTTGCGTCCGCTCTTGTAGCCGGTGGGGGCCGGGGCACCGTAGGTGACCGCGACTCCCCTGGCCTGGGCGGCGGCCACGATGTGCGGCACCGCGCGCTCGGCGAGGGCGGCGATGGTCATCGCCGGGTTGACGGTCAGGGCGCCGGGGACGGCGGAGCCGTCGGTGACGAAGATGCCGGAGTGGCCACGCAGTTCGTTGGTGTCGTCGAGGGCCGAGGTGTCCGGGTCGTCGCCCATCCGGCAGGAGGCCAGCGGGTGGACGGTGTAGGCACCGACCAGGTCGTTGGTCCACGGCATCACCTTGGCGAGGCCGTCCTTCTCCAGGATCTCCTTCACATCGGCGTCGGCCTGGTTCCAGCCGTTCCAGGTGTTCTCGGTCGGCTTGTAGGAGAGGTTGCCGCGGCCGAGCATCTGCTGCGAGATGCGCATCGAGTTGCCGGTGGCGGGCGGCGGTCCGAAGACGCCCTCGTTGTCGTCCTCCGTCATGCAGAAGATGGTCAGCCAGGACTTCCAGTTCTTGAGGATCTCCTTCTTCTCCTTGCCGAACCAGGTCGGCCCGGAGGCGTCCGGCACCTGGGCCAGGATGGTGCCGAGGCCCGGCGGGAAGTAGAGCTGCTCCAGGGAGTAGCGGGAGTACTCGGGCAGCGAGCCGTCGAGCTTGTCCCAGCTGGCCACGGTCGGGCCCTTGCCGATCGCGTTGGCGCCGTACGGGAGGTTGCCGTCGCCGCGGGTCAGGCCGAGGATCTCGGCGGCCCTGTCCTCGTTGATGATGGCCGTGTTGAGGCGCTCGCCGTTGCCGGAGAAGTAGCGGCCGACCGCGTGCGGCATGGTGCCGAGGTGGGCCTCGCTGCGCTGCAGGATGACCGGGGTGGCACCGGCGCCCGCCGCCATCACGACGATCTTGGCCTCGATGACGCCGGAACCGGTCTGCAGCCGGTAGTCCTCGTCGTCGACGATGTTGTAGTGGACCCGGTAGTCGCCCTCGGGGGTCCGCGCCAGGTGCTGCACCTCGTGCAGCGGGCGGATCTCGGCGCCGTGGGCGAGCGCGGCCGGGAGGTAGTTGACGGTGAGGGACTGCTTCGCCTCGAAGCGGCAGCCGGCCATCATGAAGTTGCAGTTGACGCACTTGGAGTTGTCGATCGCGGCGGCGAGCGGGTTGGCGGTGCGCCCGGCGTGGTCGCAGGCCGCGGCCCACAGACCGCCCGCGTAGGAGGCGTCCTCCCAGCCCTGCTTGCTGACCGAGAGGGACTCCTCGATCCGGTCGTACCACGGGTCGAGGGTGTCCCGGCTGACCGCCTCAGGCCACATCCGGCGGCCGATGCTGCCGTGCCGGTCGAAGATGAACTTCGGTGCCCGCGGCATGGCCGCGAAGTACACCACGCTGCCGCCGCCGACACAGTTGCCGCCGAGCACGCTCATGCCGTCGCCGACGACGAAGTCGAAGATCCGGGTGTAGGAGGAGCCGAGCTTGTAGTCGTGCTCGAACTCGTCGTTCTTCAGCCAGGGACCGCGCTCGAGGACGGTGACCTTCGCACCGCCGGCGGCCAGGTGGTAGGCGGCGATCGCCCCGCCGAAACCGCTTCCGATGACCAGGACGTCGGTCTTCTCGATCGTGGTGCTCATGCTGGGCTCCCGGAGGGGGTCGTGTCGGGGTGGAGGGCGGCGAGCTGCCGGCCGTAACCGGCCTCCTGGAAGCGCCACAGTCCGTCGGCGTCCGGGGCGGTGATGCCCATGGCGGTGAGGCCCGGGTGACCGGCGGCGAGCGCGTCGTCGGTGTGCACGTGGGCGGCGGAGTCGAAGGCCATGTTGCAGAAGAGGGAGAGCAGCACCCAGAAGTCCTTCTCCGGGTGGCCGATGGCGGTGAGCTCGACGATCAGGGCGACCCGGTCGTCGTAGCCGAGGGCCACGAAGGCCGGGACGTCGGTGTCGAGGGTCAGCCCGGTCCTGGCCGCGTAGACCACGGCGTGCTCGTTGACGAGCTTGGCCAGGTCCTCCAGGCCGTCGTGGATGCCGGTGGCGTCCCAGCGCAGGAGGTCGAGCGCGCCGCCGGTGACGGCGCCGCCGCCGGTGCTGACACCGGCGATCGCCCGGTCACCGGGCCAGCGCTTCTCGCCCGGGACGATGGTGTCCGCATAGGCCTCGAGGGTCAGGGTGGCTTCTTCCCCGATGTCGACCCTTCGCTCGGGGATTCTCCGTGCTCGGTGCAACTCGTCCTCCGGTGGGTGGGGTTCCTGGTGGCGTGAGAAGAAAGCTAGAAGCATCGAGTCTTTTCAAACAACCAACCCGACCCGCGTTCGCCCGAACGTCAGTCCTCTGACGCAACTAACCGGAGTCGCATTGTCTCCGTGCGGGCCCGCCGAAAAAAAGAGGTCGTTCACTATGCTCGTCCCGAATGCACAGTTCTCCGCGGTGGTCCGGGCCTTTTCCATGGAGTTTTGGGGGACGGCCGGACACACCTCGATCTCGCCGGAGGGGAAGGGGAGAGGTGGACCGCGACGAAAGAACTCTGACGCTGCCGGCCCGCTTCACCCACCGGCTGCCGATCGAGGCTCTGCTGCCCGCCGACTCGCCCCGCCTGAACGGCCTGGACGAGGAGCACGTGCGGCACTTGGCCGGCATCTACGCCTCGCTGCCGCCGGTCCTCGTGCACCGGACCACGCTGCGCGTGGTCGACGGCATGCACCGGGTCGCGGCCGCCGCGCACCAGGGGCTCACCTCGGTGGAGGTGCGGTACTTCGACGGCGCTGACGAAGAAGCGTTTCTTCGCTCGGTGACCGCCAACATCGCCCACGGCCTTCCGCTCTCCGTGGCGGACCGCAAGGCGGCGGCCGGGCGCATCCTGCGCTCCCGGCCCCACCTGTCGGACCGGTCCGTCGCCTCCTGCACCGGACTCGACTCCAAGACGGTCGCCGCGATCCGTCCCCGTTCGACCGCGGACGATCCGCGCTCGAACATCCGGATCGGCGCCGACGGCCGGGCCCACCCGCTGGACCGCACGGCCGAGCGGCTGCGCGCCGCCGAGCTCATGACCCGCCACCCCGACCTGCCGCTGCGGGCCATCGTCAAGGAGACCGGGCTCTCCCTCGGCACCGCGCACGACGTGCGCCGACGGCTGCTGCGCGGCGAGGCCCCGGTGCCCGAGGGCCGCCGGACCGCGGCCGCCCGCCGCGCCGCCGCGGGACTCGCCGTGTCCACCGCGCCCACCGCCTCCGAGCTGCCCGCCCGACGGACCCACGCCGGCCACTCCCCCGCGCCCGCGCCGCCGGCCGCGGCGACCGCCGTCGCCCCGGCGGCCGGCAACGGCGGCTCCCGCGGCTCGATGGAGCTGCTGCGGCGGCTCGCCGGCGACCCGTCGCTGCGGCACTCGGAGTCCGGACGGCACTTCCTTCGCTGGCTGCACACCCACGTCATGGTCGACGAGGCCTGGCGGCGGCAGGCCGCCGCCGTACCCCCGCACTGCACGGACACCGTCGCGGAACTGGCCCTCCAGTGCTCCCACGCATGGAAGAGGTTCGCCGAGGACCTCGCCCGGCGGCGGCTGACCGACGCCACCCCCGATCCGTCACGGCACGCGGCTTCCGCCTCTCGGCAGGGAGCATGATTCAACGACAGGGAGAAACGGTGACCACCACCGCCATCGAAGCCGCTGTCCTCCGGGTGATCGATGAAATGCACGCGAATCTCGGCCAGGAACTCACGATCGACGACATGGCCCGCACCGCCATGTTCAGCAAGTTCCATTTCACCCGGGTTTTCCGGGACGTGACGGGTACGTCCCCCGGTCGCTTTCTCTCCGCCCTGCGACTTCAGGAGGCGAAGCGTCTCCTGCTCGAAACCGAATTCAGCGTGGCCGACATCAGCAGCCAGGTCGGATACAGCAGCGTCGGCACCTTCAGTTCCCGTTTCAAGACCTGTGTCGGCGTCTCGCCGAGCATGTTCCGGGAATTGGACGGATTCACCCCGGAGATCGGATCCGGACCGGCCGACGCGGCCGGGGTCCCGACCGTGCACGGCGCGCTGCGCGGGCGGCTGCACCTGCCGGAGGGCCGGGAGCCCGGCCACTGCTTCGTGGGTCTCTTCCCCACCCCCGTCCCGCAGGGACAGCCGGTGTGCTGCGCCGTCCTGGACGGCCCAGGCTCCTTCGAACTGCGCGACGTGCCGGTCGGCACCTGGTACGTGCTCGTGCACTCCGTCCCTTACGGCCTCGAGCACCTGCCGTCCGGTACCGGCGACGCGGACGTCGTCTCGGTCGGCAGCTACGGCCCGGTGACCGCGCACGAGGACACCCTGCTGATGCCCGCCGAGATCACGCTCCGCCCGCTGGACGCGCTCGACCCGCCGATCCTGATGGCCCTGCTGGACCTGCGCACCGACGCGCTCGACCGCCTCGCGGGCTGACCCGGGCCCCGGGCCCGTACCCCCGTTCCGGGACATGACGAGAGGGCCGGCCACGATTCTTCGTGGCCGGC
>NZ_BNBZ01000040.1 GCF_014656215.1 Streptomyces zaomyceticus
GCCGGACCGCGCATGCGGTCCGGCCCTCCGGGTCTACGCGTCGATCACCTGCCTCCTGTGCCTCGACCTTCTCGCCCACCCCCGGCGATCACCTTCGGGAGACCCGTTCACCGGATCGGGGGGTGATGTGAGGGAGGGACGTTACTGCGGTAAGCGATGTGTAGTGATGCCGATACTTTCTGTGATGACCAGTCGGCTCGACCAAACAGGGGTTATCGATGAGGAAGTTGGCGACGGCGGTGGTGGCCGCGGGGCTTTTCTTCGGGGGGATGGGGGTGGCGGTGGCGGACTCGGCAAACAACTTGATCATGAGGACGCCGGGCGTTGCGTTCGTCGGCAATTACGCGTGGCAGCCCACGACCAAGGTGCCGAGCGGGCTTCACGTTGAGGGCGAGCTGCGAGACGAGAGCGACAACGACGGCCATAACGTCTACCTCCGCGTCAAGGTCGAGGAGTACGCGTGGGGTGAGCTCAGGGGCATCCAGAGGGGGGACCTCAAGGTCAACAAGGTCTACACCGACGGCGCCGTACTCAAGACCAAGGAAGTGCGCATGCAGGTGTGCCTCGACCGGGGCTCCTTGCGGCCTGACCACTGCTCAAAGCAGCGGCTGTTCTCGCGGAAGTAGTCACCATTCTTGGGAGCCGCCGACGCGCGGCTCCCCTCCCCATGGAGCGCATCACGATGGATGTCATCCTCCGCGCCGAGAGCGTGGATCTCTCATACGGCACCGAACAGGCCGTGAGCAGCGCAGATTTCACGCTCAAGCGCGGCGAGGTGGCCGCCATCATGGGCAGTAGCGGGTCGGGGAAGTCGTCGCTGCTCTACTGCCTCGCGGGGGTTCTGCCGCCGACCAACGGCACCGTGACCTTCGACGGCGTACAGCTCTCGACGCTCCCCGACGGGGAGCTGAGCGCCCTGCGTCGTACCCGTCTCGGGTTCGTCTTCCAGTACGGGGAGCTGCTCCCCGAACTGACCGTGGAGGAGAACGCGGCGCTCCCCCTCCGACTCGCCGGGATCAGCAAGACCCATGCCCATGCGATGGCCGGCCAGTTGCTGGGGCGCCTCGGGATGGGTGATCTGCTGCGGCGAAGGACATCGAAGTTGTCCGGTGGCCAGAGTCAGCGCGTTGCGGTGGCCCGGGCTCTGGTCCACCGGCCTGACGTGGTCTTCGCCGATGAGCCCACCGGGGCGCTGGACAGTGCCAACGCGGCGGCTGTGCTGGAGGAGTTCCTTCGGCTGGCGCGGAGGCAGAAGACGGCCGTCGTCATCGTCACGCACGACGCGGACGTGGCCGCGAGGGCCGATACGCAGTACACGATGACGGACGGCCTTCTGGCCCAGCGGGTGGCGGTGTGAACGCGTTCGTCCTCGGCCTGCGCCTGCTATGGGGCAGCGGGCGCCGGGGACGGGTGCGCTTCCTGTTGATGGCACTCGGCTCGGCGCTCGGTGTGGCGTGCCTGGCCGCCGTCCTCACCATTCCGGCGATCCTCACCGCCCATGACTCGCGCACGGCCGCCCGTGAGCCGAGCCCAGGTACGAGTAGCCACCTTTACCAGGAGTTTCGGGATCCCTACGGGTCGCAGCCATTCCATCGGGTCTTTCTCGCACGGACGCGCCCTGGCACCACTCCCCTACCCCCGGGAATCGACCAGCTCCCCGATGCCGGTGAAGCCATCGTTTCGCCGAAGCTCGCTGAGATCCTGGCCGCCAATCCGAGAGCAGCCGGCCTTGTTCCCGGTCGCGTGACGGGCACGATCGCTCCCCAGGGGCTGGGAGACAGGAACGATCTGTACGCCTACATCGGCACCACCCCGGCCGAGCTGACCGAGCCCGTCGAACTGGGCAGCTTCGGCACCGGTCGGTCGTGGCGGCAGATCGTCGATCCCTCGACCCTCAACATCCTTCGTTTCACCCTCGGGTGCATCGTGCTGCTCCCCCTCGTCATCTTCCTCTCCGTCTGCGCACGGCTCTCCGGAGAGTCACGGGCCCGTCGGCTCGCCGCCCTCCGGCTCGTCGGGCTCAGCGTGAAGGACACGCTGCGGGTCAACGCCGGGGAGAGTGTCGCCGCCGCTTCGGTCGGGGCCGTGCTCGGGGTCGTGGGGTATCTCGCGATCAACGAGGTCATGGCCCGGGTCGGGCTGCCCGGGCTGCACTGGTATCCGGCCGATGGCAGGCCTTCGGGCCAGACGCTCGCCCTGTGTCTGCTGGGATGCCCGGCGCTCGCGTGGGTCGTGGGGCAGTTCAGTGCACGGCGAGCCGCTCTGTCGCCGATCAGTGTGCGGCGGACCGGGGAGCGCACGCCCCCGAGGAAGTTCGGCATGCTGCTGCTGATTCCCGGGCTCGGGGTCATCGTCGGGTACTGCGTGCTCAGCCTGATGGGGCGGGACCCCTCCGGGGGATCCGCCAGTTCCCTGCTGATGCCCGGTGCCGTGTTGCTGACCGGCGCCGGCCTCGTCTTCGGACTGGCGCCCATCACGGCGTGGCTCGCACGGCGGCTCGCCGGGATGGCCAGGTCGCTGCCGATGGCCTTGGCGATGCGGCGTACGGAGGTCGATCCCGGGTCCTCGCTGAGGGTGGCGACCGGGCTCGTGCTGTTGGTGTTCGGCGCCTCACTGACTCAGGGCGTGCTCATCGAGCTGGACCAGGTGAGCCGCCGTACGGCTCCCCTTCAGGAGTACAACATCGGCCTCAAAGGGTTGAGCCCTGCTCAGCAGGAGGCACTTGCGAAAATTCCGGAGGTGCGAACGCAGGTGGCTTCGCAAAGCTCCTGGGAACCACTGCACGGCAGTGAGGTGCCCTACGCCGACCTCGTGGTCGCCACCTGCGCGCAACTCGCCGCGTCGACGCAGCGAGCCACGGGCTGCGTCGACGGCAAGATCATGCAACTGCGTGATGCACGAACACCATCAAGACACGACCCGAAGGCCGGAACGTCCTACCGCTTCACGCTGAACGACAGTGGGAAGACTGCGCTCACCGTGCCTCGCGAGCGCGTCGACGTGCGTCCCTGGGACCTGTCCGTCTTCGATTCAGGCACCCTTCTCGTCCCCCCGAACCTCCTCCCGTCCCCCCTGGCGGACGCGGACGGCACCCTCACTCTCGTCAGTGACGCCGACCCCGCCACCGTCCGTTCCGTCCTCGACGGCATCGGCTCGGTCGCGCCCACCTCCTCCGTCGAGCCCGTCGGGATCGTCATCGACTCGCTCGCCCAGCTCACCGTGATCCGGAGTCTGCTCGCCGTCGGGATGGTGCTCGGGCTTGTCATCGGGGTGGCCGCGTTCGTCGTGTCCGTGGCCGATCGGGCCATGGAGCGGCGGGGGCAGGTGACCGCGCTCGCGCTTCTGGGGGCTCGGGCCGGGACCCTGCGGGTGGTGCAGGTCGTGCAGGTGTTGATGCCCCTCGTCGTGGGGCTGGGCGCTGCCGTCGTCGCCGGGTGGCTTGCCGAGTCCAGCTATCTGATCACCGGGGGTGGCGCGGTGCACTGGGACTGGGACGGGTTGCCGTTGCTGTTCGCCGCCGCGCTCGGCGTGCTGCTCGTCGCGGCGCTCGCCTCCGTGCCCATGGTGCGGCGCCATGTCGACCCGGAGCACATCCGGCGGGATTGATCTTGCGGATACCGATGAGTTCCCGGTGGAGTGGGGGTCGTACTCGTAGTCGCCCCCGTACACCCGAGGCTCAGGAGACCGCCATGGCCGAGAACGTCGTCAAGGGACCCGCCAGCTACTTCCCCTCCATCGAGAAGAAGTACGGGCGCCCGATCTCCGAGTGGCAGGAGCTCGTCCGTTCCTCGCCGCTCACCAAGCACATGGAGCTGGTCGCCTGGCTGAAGGCCGAGCACGGGCTGGGCCACGGGCACGCGAACGCGCTCGTGGCCCACACCCTTGCCGAGGGGAAGTAGCAGGGGGACTCGCCGCTCACGCCGCGAGTTCGTGGGCCGTGCGGGCATTCACCCTCGCCGTCAGCGCCACCGTCGCCAGCGACGTGGCCGTGCCGGCCACCAGGGCCGTCCACCACAGCACCGACGGGCCCAGGGTCGTGTACGTGGCGACTCCCAGCGTCAGGGCCGCGAAGCGGGCCACGCCCCAGGTCCAGCTGAACGCGCCCTGGTAGCGGCCCCGGGCGTGGGCCGGGGCCAGGTTGGCGACGACACCCGCGGCGATGCCCGCGACCACGACCTCGCCCAGGGACCAGACGACGACCGACACCGCGTAGCCCGCGATCCCGTCGGCCAGGCCGGTGAGCGCGACGCCCAGGGCGATCAGCGTGCTGCCCGCGCCCTGCACGGCGAGCTGGGGGAACCTGGACAGCCAGGCCGTCACGAAGGGCTGGAGCGCCACGACCAGGACCGCGTTGACCGCCGCCATCGCCCCGTACACCGCGGGCGACAGTCCGCTGTCGTGGATCGCGAGCGGCAGCGCGACCTCGGTGAGCGAGTACACGAAGAGCTGCACGCCGAACAGCGGGAGCAGGAGCAGGGCCAGGCGGTCGCGGAGCACCACTCCGTAGCCGATGCCGTCCTTCTGTCCGTTCCTTGCGGGCTTCGTGCGCCGCGGTTCCGGCAGGCGGACCGCCACGACCAGTGCGTAGACGAGCATCGAGCCCGCGTCGACGGCGAAGAGCAGCCAGTAGCCCTGTGCGGCCAGGTAGCCGCCGAGGATGCCCGCCACCGCGGTGCCGATGTTCACGCCCCAGCCGAAGAGGGCGTACGCGCGCCGGCGTCGTTCGCTGTCGACGGCGTCGGCGAGGAGTGCGTACGCCGCCGGGGAGACCGTGCTGCCGGCCGCGCTGATCAGCATCGCCGCCGCGGCCATCGTCCACACCCCGGGAGCGAGGAACAGCGCGCCCTGCGCGGCCGACGCACCGACCAGGCCGATGAGCATCGTGGGGCGGCGGCCGATGCGGTCGGCCAGGATGCCGCCCACGGCGGGGCCGAGGAGGTTGCCCGCGCCGAGGGCGCCGAGGACGTACGAGGTCTCGGCGCCGGTCACGCCCCGCGAGGCGAGGAAGAAGACCAGGAACGGGGTGACGAGGTAGCCGAGGCGGTTGACGATCGTTCCGGCGAAGATCGTCCAGACGACGGGCGGGAGTCCCCGGAACGAGGAGGGCACCAGGGAAGGCATCGAGGAGGGCATGCGAGGAGACTGCTGGAACTCCGTCGGGCCTTCCATTGATTAAGCTCTGGCCGAATCCAATCTCCTTCTCATCAATCGCTCCCTCTGTGAACCCAGGACGTGGAACTTTGGAATCCGGGCTCAGCTTCTCCGCCGCCGACCTCGCCCAGACCCGTTTCGCCGTCTCCCCCATGTGGGAGGTCGTCACCAGCTACCGCGTTCTCGTCGGCCGGCCCGACTCCGTTCCCCACCGGCGCTGGGCCGCGCAGGTCCGGCCCCGGATCGCGCGGGCCGGTCTCGACCGCGGGTGGCTCGCCGCGCTCGTTCCCGCCCAGGGCTACCTCGCCGACTTCCTCAACCCCACCCCCTCCGGCCCCTTCCCCACCCTCGACGACGAGCTCGACGCCATCCGTCGCACCTCCGCCGAGCAGGTGCGGAACGACCTCGTCATGCTGGCGAAGGAGGGGGAACCCGAGGCGAGGCTCCGGCTGCTGCGGGACGATCCGCCGGTCGCCCTCCGCAAGGTCGTCGACGAGATCGAGACCTACTGGGAGCTCGCCCTCGCCCCCTACTGGGCCCGGATCCAGCAGGTCCTGGAGGCCGATGTCTTCCATCGGGCCCGGCAGGTCGCCGAGCACGGATCCGCGCGGGTCCTGAGCGAGCTCCACGAGACCGTACGGTGGGACGACGGCACCCTGCGGCTCGTACGGCGGCACTGCGCGCTCCGTCGCGACCAGGCCGGCTCGGGGCTGCTGCTCGTCCCCTCCGTCTTCGCCTGGCCCCGGGTCCTCACCCGTTCCGTTCACCCCGATCCGCCCCAACTCGCCTATCCGGCCCGGGGGTTCGGAACCGTCTGGGAGCCCCGTACCGCCGACGCCTCCGAGGCCGTCGCCGCCGTCCTCGGGCGGTCCCGGACCCTGCTCCTCACCGAGCTGGACACCCCCGCCTCGACCACCCAGCTCGCCGCGCACTGCGGCCTGTCCGCCGCAGGCGTCTCGCAGCACCTCATCGCCCTGCGGAACGCGGGTCTGGTCACCGCCCACCGCAGCGGCCGTTCCGTCCTCTACGCCCGCACCGCCGTAGCCGACCAGCTCCTCAACCCGTAGGGGATCATCGGGGAATGACATCTTTCTCCTGGTCGGAGCGGGTCGTGACACGCGACGGAGTGCGGCTCGCATGCCGCGACTGGGGCGGCTCCGGGCCCGATGTCCTGCTGCTCCACGGGCTCGCCGGGCACGCCGGCGAATGGGACGACACGGCCCGGCTGCTGCGGGACTCCGGCCATCGGGTCGTCGCGCTCGACCAGCGGGGGCACGGCGCCGGCGAGCGGCACCCCGGGGACGTCTCACGGGCCGCGTACGTCGCCGACGTCGTCGCCGTCGTCGACGAACTCGGTCTCGAACGGCCCGTGTTGATCGGCCAGTCGCTCGGCGGCAGCACCGCCCTCCTCACCGCCGCCGCCCACCCCGGGCTGCCGCGCGCGCTCGTCGTCGTCGAGGCCGGTCCCGGCGGGGCGGACCCCGCCGTCCAGGAGCAGATCGGGAACTGGCTGCGGGCCTGGCCGGTGCCGTTCCCGTCGCGCGAGGCGGCCGCCGCGTACCTGGGCAACGGCTCGGAACCCGTAGGGGAGGGCTGGGCGCGCGGGCTCGAAGAGCGTGCCGACGGGCTCTGGCCCCGCTTCGACCCCGACGTCATGGTGCGCTCCCTCGACGAGAACGCCACCCGCGCCTTCTGGGACGAGTGGGCCGCCGTCTCCTGCCCCACCCTCGCGGTTCTCGGGCAGGGCGAGCGGGGCGGGATCATCGGCGACGAGGAGTACGCGGAGATGGTCCGGCTGCGGCCCGCGCTGCACGGCTCCAGCCTGCCAGGCACCGGTCACGACGTGCACCTGGAGCGGCCGGAGACCCTCCACCGGCTGATCGTCGACTTCCTCCGGGACACTCGGGCGATCTGAGCGAGTCGGGGGCGTTTCCGATTCCCGGATCGGTGACTCTCGATCCCCGGACCGCTGACCCCCGATCCCCCGATCCCCGGATCCCCGGATCCCCGGATCGCTGACCGCCGATCCCCGATCCCGGCTCCCCCCCGGCTCTCCGGCTTTCTCCCTCTTGCCTTGGAGCGCACTCGAATTCCTAGAGTGCGCGCATGCGCTATCGGGTACTCGGCGGGACCGGGTTCGAAGTCAGTACGTACTGCCTCGGCACGATGATGTTCGGCGCCGTCGGCAATCCGGACCACCAGGAGTCCGTACGGATCATCCACGCCGCCCTCGACCGGGGCATCAACTTCGTGGACACCGCCGACATGTACTCGGCCGGCGAGTCCGAGGAGATCGTCGGCAAGGCGCTGCGCGACTCCCGCCGGCGGGACGAGACCGTGCTCGCCACCAAGGTGTACTTCCCCTTCGGCGGCGAGGGCCCCAACCGGGGCGGTCTCTCCCGCCGTTGGATCACCCGGGCCGTCGAGAACAGCCTCAAGCGGCTCGGCACCGACTGGATCGACCTCTACCAGGTCCACCGGCCCGACCACCGCACGGACATCGAGGAGACCCTCGACGTCCTCGGCGACCTCGTGTCGCAGGGGAAGATCCGGGCGTTCGGCTGCTCCACCTTCCCCGCCGAGGAGATCGTCGAGGCCCACGCCGTCGCCGAGCGGCGCGGGCTGCGCCGCTTCCGCTCCGAGCAGCCGCCGTACTCGCTGCTCGCGCGGGGCGTGGAGACCTCCGTCCTGCCCGTCGCGCAGCGGTACGGCATGGGCGTGCTGACCTGGGCTCCGCTCGCCTCCGGCTTCCTCAGCGGCAAGTACCGCAAGGGTCGGCCCGTCGACCTCACGAGCGGACGGCCCGCCCTCACCCCGCACCGCTTCGACCCGGCCCTGCCCGGCAACGCCGCCAAGCTCGACGCCGTCGAGGAGTTCGTCGCGCTGGCCGACGAGATCGGGTGCTCCCTTCCCGATCTCGCGATCGCCTTCGCCGCCGCGCACCCCGCGGTGACCTCCGTCATCCTCGGCCCCCGGACGATGGACCAGCTGGAAGGGCTGTTGAAGGGCGCCCCCGTCGTCCTCACGGACGAGGCCCTCGACCGGATCGACGCGATCGTGCCGCCGGGGACGAACCTCTACCGGGCGGACGGCGTCTGGCAGCCGCCCGCCCTCACCGAACCGTCCCTCCGGCGGCGCCCCTTGGAGCAGCGGGCCGCGGCCGTCCAACCCGCCTCACCCACGATCTGACCCACCCCGCGGGCGGGCGCGGTCCGACGAGGGGGCGCGGTCCGACCGGGCGCGTCCTCAGGTCGTCGGTGCGAACTGTTCCCCGCCCACCACCCGCAGCAGCGCCAGTCGCTCCCCCGTGTCCGTGCCCGGCGGTGGGGTGAAGAGGACCAGCCGCTGGTCGCCCTCCGGGGCGAGCAGCACCTGGCAGTCCAGGTCCACCGGTCCGATCACGGGGTGCGCGACCCGCATCCGGTTGTGCCGACGGACCCCGACCTCGTGACGCTCCCACAGTTCCGCGAACTCCTCGCTCGCCCCGTGCAGCCGCTCCACCAGCCGGGTCGCGGCCGGGTCGCCGGAGCGGCGGCCGAACGCCGCGCGCAGGTCGGCGACATGGAGCCGGCTGTAGTGGGCGTGCTCCTCGATCGGGTACGCCGTACGGGCCTCCGGGTCGGCGAACCAGCGCCACACCACGTTCCGGCCGTGCTCCGACACCGTGCACACACCGCCCAGCAGCACGCGGGCCATCGCGTTCTGCGCGAGGACGTCCCCGAGGTCGCTCAGGACCTGCGCGGGGGTCGTCTCCAGCTGGTCGAGGAGGTGGAGCAGGCCGGGCGAGACATGGTCACCGGCCACCGGGCCCGCCGGCGGGCGGTGGCCCGCCAGGAGGTGGAGGTGGTCCCGCTCGTCGGTGTCGAGCCGCAGCGCGCGGGCGAGCGCGGCGAGCATCTGCGGCGAGGGCTGCGGGCCCCGGGCCTGCTCCAGGCGGATGTAGTAGTCGGCGGACATGCCGGCGAGCCCGGCGACCTCCTCACGGCGCAGACCGGGTGTACGGCGCCGGGGGCCGGGCGTGAGGCCCGCGTCCTGTGGGCGGACCCGGTCGCGGGAGCGGCGCAGGAAATCGGCGAGTCCACGGCGGTCGATCGTCATACGGCTCATCCTGCCGGAGCTCCCGCAGCTCCTCCAGGGCGTATCCAGGGACTGCCGATCCCAGGATCGGAAGGGCTCTCCCGACGGTTCCCGGTGGGCGGCAGAGTCCTCGACGTCGGCCAACGACACCCCATCCACCAGCACCGGGAGCAGCGATCATGGCCACCGTCACCGTCGGCACCGCCCACGTCCGCTACGACATCGAGGGCTCGGGCTCAGGGCCCGCCCTCCTTCTCGTCCACGGCACCGGGTCCGGTGGCGCCGTCGTCAACTGGGGGCAGACCGCGCCCCGTTTCACCTCCGACCGCAGGGTCGTCACGCTCGACCTGTCCGGCGCCGACCGGACCGTCGACGACGGCGGTCCGCTGACCGTCGACTCGCTCGCCGACCAGGTGATCGCGGTGATCGAGGACGCGGGCACCGGCCCCGTGGACCTCCTCGGCTTCTCCATGGGCTCACCGGTCTCGGCGGCCGTCGCCGCCCGCCGCCCCGACCTGGTCGACCGGCTGGTCCTGGTCGCCGGGTGGGCCCACACCGACGGGGACGAGTACCTGCGGAACCTGTTCACGCTGTGGCAGCGGCTCGGGGAGTTCGACCCGGCGGGCTTCGGCCGGAGTGTGACGATGACCGGGTTCAGCCGCGGTTTCCTCAACTCGATCGGCCGCGAGGGCGTCGAGGCTCTGATCCCGAACATGCCGCCCACCCCGGGCACGCTGCGGCACGTGGCGCTCGACCTGGAGGTCGACATCCGCGCGCTGCTGCCCCGGATCGCGGCGGAGACGCTGGTCGTGGGGTGCGCGCAGGACGCCACCGTCCCGGTGGAGAACAGCAGGATGCTGCACCTGGCGATCGACGGCAGCTCGTACGCGGAGATCGACGCCGGGCATGTCGTCTTCTTCGAGAAGGAGGACGAGTTCGTGAAGACGGTGACGGACTTCCTCGGCGCGGGCTCCCGCCGGTCGGACCTGCTCGTGTCGGAGCCCGTCTGAGGCCATGCTTGGCCGCATGGGTGTGAGACCAGGACGTACGGGTGTACCAGGACGTACGGGTGTGAGACCGGGACGTACGAACGCGGGGCCGGGTCGCACGGGTGTGGGGCGGGGCCGCACGGGTGGGACGAGGTCAGGTGGCTGAGACCAGGGCGATCGGCGCCGCCGAGCGCAGGGCCCGGCTCGGGGTGCGGCACCTGCTGGCCGGGGGTGCGCGGGCCGGGTCGGCGGAGGAGGTCGTGGACGGGCTCGTGGCGCTGCACGGGACGGACCCGGCAAGCGTGTTCCTCGCGGTG
Organism: Streptomyces zaomyceticus; assembly: GCF_014656215.1. Classification (GTDB taxonomy): domain Bacteria; phylum Actinomycetota; class Actinomycetes; order Streptomycetales; family Streptomycetaceae; genus Streptomyces; species Streptomyces zaomyceticus. The sequence continues at coordinate 10,535 of NZ_BNBZ01000040.1, forward strand.
GGGGCGCGGCTGTCCGGGACGGCCGGGGACGCCGGGGCAGCCGGGGTCGCCGGGCCGACTGGAGGCGCCGGGCCCGTCGGGGACGTCGAGCGGGCCCTGTACGAGGACCGGTCGCTGGTCCGGATGCACGGGATGCGGCACACCGTCTTCGTCCTCCCGTCCGCCCTCGCCGCCGCCGTACAGGCCTCGACGACCGACCCGGCCGCCGTCCGCGAACGCGCCGCGCTGCTGAAGCACTTGGCGGCGGGCAGTCCCCTCGACGCGACATGGCTGGCGGAGACCGAGCGGCTCGTCCTCGCCGAGCTGGCCGTACGGGGAGAGGCGACCGGAGCCGAACTCGGCGACGCCGTACCGGCGTTGAGGTCTACCTATGTGTACGGGAAGGGCACCCGGCAGGAAGGGGTGCAGTCCGTCGCGAGCCGAGTGCTGCGGGTACTGGGCATGGAGGGGCGGATCGTACGGGGCCGGCCGCAGGGCTCGTGGACGTCGAGCCGCTTCCGCTGGGCGCCCGCCGTACCCCACCCCGCGCTCGACCCGGCCGAGGCGCGGGCGGAGCTGATCCGGCGGTGGCTCGGGGCCTGCGGGCCGGCGACCGAGGCGGATCTGAAGTGGTGGACGGGATGGAAGGTCACCGAGGTGCGCGGGGCGCTCGCCGCCGTGGGGGCGGCGCCGGTGGCCCTCGACGAGGGGACGGGTTTCGTGCTGCCGGACGACCTCGAACCCGTACCCCCCGAGGGCGCGGGGCCGGATCCCTGGGCGGCTCTGCTGCCCGCGCTCGATCCGACGCCGATGGGCTGGCAGGGACGTGACTGGTATCTGGACCCGGAGCACCGGGCGGCGCTGTTCGACCGCAGCGGGAACATCGGGCCGACGGTCTGGTGGAACGGCCGGATCGTCGGCGGCTGGGCGCAGCGCCCGGACGGCGAGATCGCCCACCGGCTCCTGACGGACGTGGGCGCGGAGGCCGTTCGGGCGATCGGCGTGGAGGCGGAGCGGCTGGCGGGCTGGGTCGGGGACGTGCGGGTGACGCCCAGGTTCCGCACGCCCCTGGAGCGCGAGCTCGGCGCCTGATCGGGGCCGGGTCCGGCGGCTCAGTGACGCAGGTACACGCCCGGGACCCCCAGGTCGGCGAGGCCGTCGAGGACCAGGTCGACGCCGACCGCGGCGAGCAGCAGGCCCAGGAGACGACCGAGGAGCTCGATGGTGGCGTGGTGGGTCCGGCGCAGGATCCGGGCGAGCAGCAGGACGCAGACCAGGTCGAGCGCGATGACGGACACGTACGCGCCGACGACGGTGGAACGCCAGCTGTAGGAGTCGCGGGCGGCCGCCTCGATGAGTACGGCGGTCATGGCGAGCGGGCTCACGACGTACGGCATGAGCAGCTCGCGCACACCGCTGACCAGGTCGGGGGCGTCCTCCTGGGCCGTGTCGGAGCCCAGGTGCAGTCCGAGGACGAGCCCGACGGCGTAGATGAAGAAGATGACGCCGCCTGCGAGCTGGAGCGCGGGGGTGCTGATGTGGAAGACGTTGAGCAGCCACGGGGCGGTGCTGCCGATGACCAGGCCGACGAGGACGGCCGCGCCCGAGGAGATGAGGGCGATGGTCCGCAGCTGGCGCACGGGATGGACCTGCGCGAGGCCCGCGAAGGCGAGGAGGACCTTCGGTGGGCCGACGACGGAGAAGAAGGTGATGAAGGCGGCGGAGAAGCTGAAGGCGTTCACACCGGAATCATGGTGCGGTCGGGTGATTTCTCCCGTTTTTCGAGCCGGTGCCCGCGCGGTGTCGAGAACCGGCGCGCGGCTCCGACTGTTCTGCGAGAGGCGGTGGACCCGTGGAGAGAACCGCGGGGAGCCGCGGAGACCCGCGGAGAGCGAGGAGGACGTCATGAAGTACCTGGTGATGGTGGAGGGCGCGCAGGCCGACTACGAGGCCATGGTGGGCCGCCCGAGCGAGGACAGCCCCGCCTGGACCAAGGCGGACATCCAGACGATGTTCGATCACATGAACGACATCAACAAGGAGCTGGCGGCCAACGGCGAGATGATCGACGCCCAGGGCCTCGCCGCCCCGTCCACGACCCGCTTCGTGACGGTGGACGGCGACGGCAGGCCGGTCGTCACGGACGGCCCCTACGCGGAGACCAAGGAGGTCATCGCCGGTTACTGGCTCCTCGACTGCGCCTCCCTGGAACGCGTGACGGAGATCGCCGCCCAGGTGGCCCGCTGCCCGCAGCCGGCCGGCGCCCCGGCCTACCCGGTGGTCATCCGCCCGGTCGACGAGATCGGCCCGCGTCAGGACTGACGGGCGGGGACGGGGGGGACGGGGGCGGGAGGACGAGGCGGGGGGTGGGACGGGAGCACGGGCCCCGCGCCCGGCACGCACTGTCCGTGCCGGGTGCGAGGATCCCCCGCGTGGACAGCGAACCCCTCGGCCTGCGGCAGATCACCTCTCCGGACGACGTCTCCCCCGAGCTGCGCCAGGAGCTCGTCGACTGCTGGATCGAGGTGACCAACGCCGGTGGGGCGGCCGGATTCCCCTTCCCTCCCATCGACGCGAGCACGGCGGCCCCCGCGGTCGACACCCTCGTCGAGGGCCTCGCACCGTGGACGAGCCGCCTCGTGATCGCCTCGCTCGACGGCGAACTCGCCGGCTGGCTGAACGTCCGCCGTGAGTCCTTCCCGCTCGTCGCCCACTGGGGGACGCTCCACCACGTCCAGACGCGGACGGGGCTGAGGGGCCGCGGCATCGGGGCCGCCCTCATGCGCCACGTACGGGAGATCGCCCGTGACGGGATGGGGCTGGAACAGCTCCGTCTGGCCGCACGCGGCGGTGTCGGCCTGGAGACCTTCTACGGCCGTCTCGGCTGGCAGGAGATCGGCCGGTGGCCCGGCGCCCTCCGACTGGCGCCCGGGGACGACCGCGACGAGGTCCTGATGGTGCTGACACCGCTCTGACCCCCCGGCACGACCGGCACGAAGGCGCACCGGCGGCGGGGCTCAGTGCATCCCGTGCGGGCCGCCCGCCGAACGGGGCCGGCCCCGGGGGATCAGCACGAGGGACGCCGGCGCCGCGGCCGCCGCCGTGAGGGCGCAGACGGTGTAGGCGGTCGTCAGGCCGGTCGGGGTGGGGGCGGTGGCCGTCAGGGCGAGGGTGGAGACGATCGCCACGCCGATGGAGCCGCCCAGCTCGTGGAAGGTGTTCACGATGCCGGAGGCGAGGCCCGCCTCGTGCGGGTCGATCAGGCCCAGGGCCGTCGTCGTCGCCGTGACGAAGACCGCGCCGAGACCGAACGCCGCCGTCGCGAGGGACGGGAGAAGGGTGGTCCAGGGGCCGGCGTCGGGGCGCAGGAACACCAGGGGCATGCAGCCCAGGGCCGCGACCGCCAGACCGCCCGCCGCGCAGACCCGCGGGCCGGCGGTGGTCACCAGGCGGGAGCCCAGATGGGCGCCGATCGCCGTGGTGAGGGCCACCGGGAGGAAGAGGAGTCCGGTGCGGAGGGCATCCAGGCCGTGGACGCGCTGGAGCTGCATCGAGCCCAGGAAGAAGAACGAGATCAGGAGCGCCGTCGCGACCAGCATCAGGAGCGAGCCCACGACGACCGGTCGCCGGGTGAGCATCCGCAGGTCCATCAGCGGGGTGCGGGCCTTCCGTTCGGCCGCCGCGAAGGCTCCGTAGAGCGCGAGTGCGCCGAGGAGCGGCAGAAGGGTCGCGGCGCCGGTCCAGCCGGAGTCGCCCGCCTGGACCAGGGCGTAGACGAGCGCGCCGGTCGCTGTCGTGACGAGGAGGGCGCCCGGGATGTCGAGGCCGCCGCCGCGCTTCCGACGCACGGGCGTCGGCGTCGGCTCGGGGACGTATCTGGGCAGTGTCGCCAGGACCGCAAGGCCCACGGGGACGTTCACGTAGAAGATCCACGGCCACCCCGGGCCCGCGGTGAGGGCGCCGCCGAGCAGGACGCCGACCGCCGATCCCGTACCGCCGACGGCCGCCCAGGCGCCGAGCGCCTTGGGCCTTTCGGCGCCCTGGAACACCGTGGTGACCAGGGCGAGCGCCGCCGGGGAGAGGAGCGCGGCGCCGATGCCCTGGGCGACACGGCCGCCGAGCAGAACGCCGGCGTCGGGCGCGAGGCCGCAGGCCAGGGACGCGGCGGTGAAGAGGGCGAGTCCGGCGAGGAGGACGCGCCGGGCGCCGAGGGCGTCGGCGAGGCGTCCGCCGAGGAGCATCAGTCCGCCGAAGCAGAGGGTGTAAGCGGTGACGACCCAGGTCAGGGCGGTGCGCCCGAGGTCGAGGTCGGCGGCGAGCGCGGGCAGGGCGACGTTCACCACCGTCACGTCGAGGACCAGCATGAACTGGGCCGCGCAGATCAGCGCGAGGGCCGTCCAGCGGCGCGGGTCGGGGGCCGGGTGGGCAGGGGCAGGGGAGGGTACGGCGGCAGGGGTGGGCATAACTGAACTGTACGGGACAGTACAGTTGAACTCAACGGTACAGTTGCGTTGGTAGGGTGAGGCCATGGACGCCCAGCCCGGCCGACCCGCCGAGCCCACCGACCCCGCGACGCCCGCCGCACCCGGCCGGCCCACCGAACCCGCTGAGCCCGCGACGCCCGCCGCACCCGGCCGGCCCGCCAAGGCGGCCCCCGCCGGCGCCCGCGCCGCCCGCAAACGGCAGGCCGTCGTGCGGGCGGCCCGCGATCTCTTCCTCCGCGAGGGCTTCGGCGTCGGCATGGACGCCATCGCCGCCGAGGCCGGGGTCTCCAAGGTGACCGTCTACAACCACTTCGGCAGCAAGGAAGCCCTCTTCACCGCCGTCGTCGCGGGCGTCCTCGACGAGCCCCTGGCCGGGGACGGAGGGAGCGAAGGCCCCGATCTCGCGCGGCTCGCCGCCGCCGACGGGCCCGACGCCCTCGCGGCCGCCCTCACCGAGGCCGGCCGCGCCTGGGGCCGGGCCGTGCGCACCGACGCCGAGGGCCGCGCCCTGCGCACCCTCGTCGCCACCGAACTGCACCGCTTCCCCGAGCTGGGCCGCGCCTGGCGCGCGCACGGCCCGACCGGTCATCACCCCGCCGTCGCGGACGCCCTGCGCACCCTTTCGGAGCGGGGCCTCCTCGATGTCCCGGACCTGGAGGTCGCCGTCCTGCAGCTCTACTCGCTGCTCGTCTTCCCGCAGATGGTGTTCGAGCAGTACGGGGCCGAGCTGGGCGAGGAGTTGAGCGACCGGCTCGTCGTCGACGGGGTGGAGATGTTCCTCCGCCGTTACGCCCCCGGGACCGGCCCCCGGCCCGAGCCCGAGCCCTGTCCCGACCCTGAGCCCGCCCCCTGACGGAGCCGGGTCAGGGTGGTCTCCAGGTCCACCGCGCACGCACTCCCCCGGTTGTACGGCAGCCTGCCCAGCATCAGGGCCATGCCGCAGGTGTTGGTGAGCGCCGAGAAGACCAGGCCGCCCGCGATGCCCGCCGCGAGCAGCTGGAACGCGGGGTGGATCAGGAGGCCGAGCGCGAGGCCGAGCAGGACGAGCGAGCCCGCGACCAGCCTCACCTGGCGGTCCATCGCCCACGCCGGCTTCGCCGGGCCGCCCGCCGGGCGCTCCAGCACGTGCCCGCGCGCCGCCCAGCCGCTCGTACCGCCGTCGAGGTCGTACGCGGCGATGCCCTGGTCCGCGAGCCGGGTGCGGGCGCCGGCCGAGCGGTTGCCCGACTGGCAGACGAGGAGGAGGGTGCCGCTCGCCGCCGCCTCCCTCAGTGCGGGGACGGCGCGGTCGAGCCGGTCGAGCGGGACGTTGAGCGCGCCGGGCACGTGCCCGGAGGCGTATTCGCCGGGTGTGCGCACGTCGACGACGGTCAGTTCGGTCAGCCGGGTGCGGGCCTGGTCGGGGTCGAGCATGAGGGGTGCGTGCATGGCAGGTGTCATCCTTGGTCTTCGACGGGACCCCGTGCGGGGGAGTAAATTACCCCCTGGGGTATCTGTGGAGGAGTCGCTGTGGAACTGGATCTCGCGGGTGCGGAGCTGAAGGCGGTACTGAACCGGCTGCGCCGGGCTCAGGGCCAGATCGCCGGCGTGATCCGGATGATCGAGGAGGGCCGGGACTGCGAGGAGGTCGTCACCCAGCTGGCCGCCGCCTCCCGGGCCCTCGACCGGGCCGGGTTCGCGATCATCGCGACCGGGCTCCAGCAGTGTCTGACCGATGTCGAGGACGGGCAGCGGAACGGCGAGGACCGTGACGCGATGCGGGCCCGCCTGGAGAAGCTCTTCCTGTCGCTCGCGTAGCCACGGAGCCGGCGGGGCGCGAGGCCGGTGGGGCACGGAGCGGGCGGGCCGCAGAAGCGGTAGGTCGCGGCCTCGACAGGAGGCGCCACCGGTGGGCCGCGGCCCCGGGCGGCAGGACACGGAACCGGCCGGCGGGGCGCGGACCCGGGCGGCGGGGTGTGGGACCGGGCATTCAGAACACCGTGTCCGCGAGCATCAGCACCGCCACCGCGAGCAGTGCCGCGCCGAAGATCCGGCGCAGGGTGTCGCCCGAGACCTTCGCCGCGAGGCGGCGGCCGTCCCAGGCCCCGAGGATCGCCGCCCCCGCGAAGGGGGCGATCACCGCCCAGTCCAGGGCGCCGGCCGTGCCCGCCCTGGCCACCAGTGCCGCGAGCGCGTTGGCGGCGACCACCAGCAGACTGGTCCCGACCGCCGTGCGCATCCCCAGGCCGACGACCTGGACGAGGGCGGGCACGGTGAGGAATCCGCCGCCCACGCCGAGCACACCGGTGACCGCGCCGAGCCCGGCGCCCGCGCCCGCGACGGCCGGGGCGGATCTGCGGACCCCCTCGACACCGCTCCGGGGCCGGAACATGCGTATCGCCGCCGTCCCGGCCACCACCGCGAATCCCGCCGTGAGCAGCACCTCCGGAAGCCTGGCCGCGAGAAGGCCGCCGAGCATGGCGGGGACGAGTCCCGCCGCCGCGAAGAGCGCGCCGGTCCCCCAGCGGACCCGGCCGTCCCTGGCGTGCCCGTACAGCGCCGTCGCCGAGGTGGCCAGGACGATCAGGAGACTCGCGGTGGCGGCGGCGGGCGGGGCGAAGCCGAGCAGATAGATCAGGACGGGGACGGCGAGGACGCTGCCTCCGCCGCCCAGCGCCCCGAGCGCGAGCCCGACGACGGCTCCTGCCGCGAGGGCGATCAGCATCGGTCCGGGCCGGGGCGGTGGGCTGCGTCGACGGTCACTTCGAGCGGCACGGTCGCGCTCCTCTCCTTACCCCCGGGGGTATATCGGCGATACTCCGAGACCCTAACAGAAGTACCCCCGGGGGTATCCAACCCCGGGGGTACGTCACATCGGTCGAGCGGAGCGGTCGCCGCGGTCGCGCGGTGCCGCGGACCGGGTCAGTCGATCGCGAGGCCCTTCAGGCGCTTCGCGAAGGTGGTCAGGCGGGCCCCCTGGTAGCGGGCGGCGGCGAGGACGTTCTCCTCCGGGGCGCCGTTCGCGGCCGGGTGCGCGGTGCCGTACGGGTTGCCGCCGGCCGCGTAGACCGCCGGGTCGGTGAATCCGGGCGAGACGATGACCGAGCCCCAGTGGTGGAAGGTGTTGTAGAGCGCGAGCAGCGTCGACTCGTTGCCGCCGTGCAGGTTGTGCGCGCTGGTGAAGGCGGTCGCGGGCTTGTCCGCCATGACGCCCTGCTGCCAGAGGCCGCCCGTGGTGTCGATGTACTGCTTCAGCTGCGCGGACACGTTGCCGAAGCGGGTGGGGGAGCCGAGCGCGTACGCGTCCGCCCACTCCAGGTCCTCGAGGGTGGCGACCTCCACGTCGCCGGTGGCGTCCACGTGGGCGCGCCAGGCCGGGTTCGAGTCGATGGCGGCCGCGGGGGCGAGTTCGGGCACCCGGCGCAGACGCACCTCGGCACCCACCTTCTCGGCACCCTCGGCGACGGCCTGGGCGAGCTGGTGGACGGCACCGGTGGCCGAGTAGTAGATGACGGCGACCTTGACGGACATGACGATCTCCTCAACCGGATTACTTTCCGCTTCAACGCTCCGAGGTTAAACGGATTCCTATCCGGTTGGCAAGGGCGGCGAGTATGCTCACATGAGGGGCGACCGGAACGGGGAGACGGCACGCGGACAGGGAACAATGCGCGCATCAGAGCGCACCGGGAACAGGGAGTCGGCAGATGAGCACGGAGAATCCGCAGGTCGGAGGCTCGGCGACGGCGCCGCTGCTCGGTCTGCTCCCCACCGTCGGCGCCCCCGCGCCCGAGCGTGCCGACGCCGCCCGCAACCGGCGCAAGATCCTCGACGCGGCCGCCCGGATCGTCGCCGAGAAGGGCCCGGACGCCGTCACCATGAACCAGGTGGCGCACGCCAGCTGCATAGGCGTCGGCACCGTCTACCGCCGCTTCGGCGACGTCGCACAGCTCCTGTGGGCACTCCTCGACGACCGGGAGCGCCAGTTCCAGGAGGCGTACATGAGCGGCCCGCCGCCGCTCGGACCGGGCGCCCCCGCCGCCGAGCGGCTCGACGCCTTCCTCGACGCGCTCGTCGACCGGGTCGGCGAGCAGCGCGAGATCCTGCTCGCCGCGCACTCCGCGGCGCCCCGCGCCCGCTACCACGGCGGCGCGTACGGCGTGATGCACACGCACGTGGCCCTGCTCATCGGGCAGCTCAGGCCCGGAACCGACAGCACCCTCCTGGCGCATCTGCTGCTCGCGCCGTTCTCGCCGGACGTCATGCACCATCTGACGGTCGAGCAGGAGCTCTCGGCGGACCGCCTCAAGGCCGGCGTACGGGAGCTGCTCCGCCTGCGGGCCTGAAGCCTTTGGGCCGGAAGCCTCCGGGTCCGAAGCCGGCGGACCCGAAGCCGGCGGACCCGAAGCCGGCGGGCCGGAATCCGGATCCGGGAGACCGGCGGCCCTACTCGGCGCGCGCCCCCAGCGCCGCCAGCCCGTCCAGCACCCGTGCCAGGCCGAAGCGGTACGCGTGTGCCGCGTCGTAGAGACCGTTGTACGCGATCGCCGCCGCCTCACCCACCCGTGTGGCCAGCGGGAACCTCGACTCGTCCAACGCCCGGGCGAGCAGCGGCTCGTGCGCGTCCCACCACTCCCCGTCGGACATCGCGCTCTCGCGCTCCACGGCCCGCGCGTCCAGCTCCGCCCGCGCGCCGGACTGCACGAAGCCGAGGACGTACGTGAGCGCCGAGTCGCGGGCCACGTCGTCGAGGCCGAGCCCCTCGAAGGCCGCGAGCTCGTACTCGTACTTGTTCATCACCCCGGGCCCCAACGGGGCGCGTACGATGCGGAGTTCGACCAGCCACGGGTGGCGCGGAAAAAGGGCGCGGTTCGCGTCGGCGATCGCCGTGACCCGGGTCCGCCAGGGCTCGTCGGGGCCGAACGGCGGCCGGTCCATGCGCAGGAAGACGGCGTCCAGCATGAGGTCGAGGAGCTCGGCCTTGCCGGGGACGTAGGTGTAGAGCGTCATCGGGGTCACGCCGAGCTCCTGGGCGACCGCGCGCATGGTCAGCGCGTCCAGGCCGCCGCCGTCCGCGAGGGCGAGGGCGGCGTCGACGACCGCGTCGACGGTGAGGCCCTGACGGGGCCCGCGCCGCCCGGCGGGAGCGGCCGAGCCGTCGCGCCACAGGAGTTCCAGGGTGCGCGCGGGGTCACCGGCGCCGCTGCTGTTGCTCTCTTTCGCTGCCACCGTATCGCTCCGTTCTCGCAGGTCAGGGCCAATTCAGCTTACTTTATACACTGTATAGAGTAGCCTTTCCTGGAAGCAGGCCAACCATCGGAGGGCGCACGCATGAATCACCCCGTCGCAGCGGACAGCCACCACGTCATCCAGGTCCGCGGGGCCCGGGAGAACAACCTCAGGAACGTCGACGTCGACCTCCCCAAGCGCCGCCTCACCGTCTTCACCGGAGTCTCCGGCTCCGGCAAGTCCTCCCTCGTCTTCGGCACCATCGCCGCCGAGTCGCAGCGCCTGATCAACGAGACCTACAGCGCCTTCCTGCAGTCCTTCATGCCGTCGCTCGCCCGCCCCGACGTGGACGGACTGCACAACCTGAGCGCCGCGATCGTCGTCGACCAGGAGCGGATGGGCGCCAACTCCCGCTCCACCGTGGGCACCGCCACCGACGCGTACACGATGCTGCGGATCGTCTTCAGCCGCCTCGGCACCCCGCACATCGGCACCTCGGGGGCGTTCAGCTTCAACCTGCCCGAGGGCATGTGCCCGCGCTGCGAGGGCTCCGGCGAGATCTCGGACATCGACGTCGACCAGCTCGTGGACCGCGAGAAGAGCCTCGCCGAGGGCGCGATCACCGTCCCCAACTTCGCCGTGGACTCCTGGTACTGGCGGATCATGGCCGAGTCCGGCTTCTACCCCGCCGACCGGAAGCTGGCGGACTTCACCGCGCAGGAGTGGGAGGACTTCCTCCACAAGCCGTCCTGCAAGGTCAAGGTCGGCAGCAACTCCTTCACCTACGAGGGCCTCGTGCCGAAGGTCCAGCGGCTCTTCCTCGCCAAGGACCGGGAGTCCCTCCAGCCCCACATCAAGGCCTTCGTCGACCGGGCGGTCGGCTTCCGCACCTGCCCCGAGTGCGCGGGCGCCCGGCTCACCCGGGCCGCGCTGTCCTCCCGTATCCACGGGGTGAACATCGCCGAGTGCTCGGCGATGCAGATCAGCGACCTCGCCGCGTTCGTCCGCCGGATCGAGGACCCCTCCGTCGCCCCGCTCCTCGCGGGCCTGCGCGAGCTGCTCGACTCGCTCGTCGAGATCGGCCTCGGCTACCTCTCCCTCGACCGGTCCTCCGGCACGCTCTCCGGCGGCGAGGCCCAGCGCGTGAAGATGGTCCGGCACCTCGGCTCCCCGCTCACCGACGTCACCTACGTCTTCGACGAGCCCACCACCGGACTGCACCCGCACGACGTCCGGCGCATGAACGACCTGCTGCTGCGGCTGCGCGACAAGGGCAACACCGTCCTCGTCGTCGAGCACAAGCCCGAGGTCATCGAGATCGCCGACCACGTCGTCGACCTCGGGCCGCGGGCCGGGACCGCCGGCGGCGAGATCTGCTACAGCGGGAACGTGCCGGGACTGCGCACCTCCGGCACCCTCACCGGGAACCACCTCGCGCACCGGGCGAAGCTCCGCACGGAGGTACGGGTCCCCACCGGCGCCCTCGGCATCACGGGCGCCACGCAGCACAACCTCAAGGACGTGAGCGTCGAGATCCCGACCGGAGTGCTGACCGTGGTCACGGGCGTGGCCGGCTCCGGCAAGTCCTCCCTCATCCACGGAAACCTGCCGGGCCGCGAGGGGGTCGTCGTCGCCGACCAGTCCCCCATCCGCGGTTCGCGCCGCTCGAACCCGGCGACGTACACCGGGCTCCTCGGCCCGATCCGTACGGCCTTCGCCAAGGCCAACGGCGTCAAGCCGGCCCTCTTCAGCGCCAACTCCGAGGGCGCCTGCCCCCGCTGCAACGGCCTCGGGCTCGTCTACACCGACCTGGCCATCGCGGCGGGCGTGGCCTCGGTCTGCGAGGAGTGCGAGGGCAAGCGGTTCACGCCCGAGGTCCTCACGTACCGGCTGAACGGCAAGAACATCCACGAGGTCCTGTCGCTGTCGATCGAGGAGGCGTACGACTTCTTCACGACGAAGAGCCAGGCCCGCACGATCCTCGGCCGCCTCAAGGACGTCGGCCTCGGCTACCTCCGCCTCGGCCAGCCCCTCAACACGCTCTCCGGCGGCGAGCGCCAGCGCATCAAGCTCGCCATCCACATGGCGGAGAAGGCCGCCGTCTACGTCCTCGACGAGCCGACCACCGGCCTCCACCTCGCCGACGTCGACAAGCTCCTCGCCCTTCTCGACCGGCTCGTCGAGGCCGGCAACACGGTCGTCGTGATCGAGCACCACCAGGCCGTCATGGCCCACGCCGACTGGCTGATCGACCTCGGACCGGGCGCGGGGCACGACGGCGGCCGGATCGTCTTCGAGGGCACTCCGGCCCAACTGGTCGAGAAGGGCGACACCCTGACGGCCCGCCACCTCAAGGAGTACGTGGGCGGCTGAGCCGCGGCAGTACACCGCAGGGCACCCCATGGGTGGACCGTGCGGGGGTACGAGGGTGAGAACGGGCGCCCGCCCGTGGGCGGTGCGGGGGTACGGACGGGCGCCCGCCCGTGGGCGGTACGGGCGTGGGGAAGGGCGCCCGTTCCGTGGACGGCGGTGGACCGGAGGCGGGCGCCGGCCGCAGGATCGTGGCATGACCACGTATCTGATCCTGCACGGCTACCAGAACGACCGCCCGCCCGGCCACTGGCAGCACTGGCTCGCCGGGGAGCTGCGGGCACGCGGCCACGAGGTCCGCTACCCGCAGCTGCCCGAGCCGGACGCGCCCGTGCTCGCGGACTGGCTCGCGGCCCTGGAGGAGCACGGGGAGCGCCCGGCCGGGGGCGAGTTCGTGGTCCTCGCGCACAGCCTGTCGGTGCTGCTCTGGCTGCGGGCAGGAGCCCGCAGGCCGGACGCCGACCGGGTCCTGCTCGTCGCCCCGCCCTCGCCGGGGGTGACCGCCTCGATCCCCGGGATCGCCGCCTTCGCCGACGGCCTCGACCTCACGGAGACCGGGCTGGAGGCACGCCTGGTGTACGGCGACGGGGACCCCTACTGCCCGGAGGGCGCCGACGTGCACTACGGGCTCCCGCTCGGCCTCGACCTGGACCACGTACCGGACGGAAAGCACCTCAACCCCGATTCGGGGTACGGGGAATGGCCCGCGCTCCTGGACTGGTGCGAGAACCCGGGCGCGCGGGTGAAGGGTCGCTGAAGCCGGGCGGGACCCTCCGGACACCCCCTAGGCTCGACCGGATGTATTCCGACAGCACCGCACCGTACGACCAGGGCCTGCTCGACGTGGGCGACGGAAACCGCATCCACTGGGAGGTCTCCGGCAACCCGGAGGGCAGGCCCGCGCTCGTCGTCCACGGCGGGCCGGGCTCCGGCTCCTCCCCCCGCAGCCGGCGCTTCTTCGACCCGGAGGCGTACCGCCTGGTCCTCTTCGACCAGCGGGGCTGCGGCCGCTCCACCCCGCACGCGAGCGACCCGGCCGCCGACATGGGCGTGAACACCACCGCGCATCTGATCGCCGACATGGAGCGGCTGCGCGAGCACCTCGGGATCGACCGCTGGCTGCTGTACGGCGGCTCCTGGGGCTCCACCCTGATCCTGGCGTACGCGGAGACGTATCCCGAGCGGGTGACGGAGATCGTGATCGCGGCCGTCACGACCACCCGCCGTTCCGAGACGGCCTGGCTGTACGAGGGCGTCGGCCGTTTCTTCCCGGAGGCCCACGAACGCTTCCGGGCGGGGGCCGGGGGCGCGGAGGACCTGGTGGGGGCCTACGCGGCCCGGATGAACCACCCCGATCCCGCCGTGCGGGAGCGGGCCGCCGCGGACTGGTGCGCCTGGGAGGACGCCGTCCTCTCGACGGAGGGCAAGGGCACCCCTTACACCGACCGGGTCGACGACGTCCGGCTCGGCTTCGTCCGGATCTGCTCGCACTACTTCGCCCACGGCGCCTGGCTGGAGGAGGGCGCCCTGATCCGCGACGCCCATCGGCTCGCCGGCATCCCCGGGGTCCTGATCCACGGCCGGCTGGACATGGGCGGGCCGCTCGACACCGCCTGGGAGCTGGCCCGCGCCTGGCCCGACGCCGAGCTGCACGTGGTCGGGAACGCCGGCCACCTGGGCGGCGACGAGACCGCGCGGCTGATCCTCACCGCCCTCGACGGCTTCGCGACGCGGGTCCCCCCTGCTCGGGCGCAGCCCTGAGCTCGCGGGAGGGTGAATCCACCGGGCGTCCCGCCCGCACGGGCGGGACGATCGGGTGAATCCACCGGGCGAGCCGCCCGCACGGGCGGCATGATCGAAGGATGAGTCCCGCGTCCCAGAGCCCCGCGTCCGCCGAGCCCCCGGAGATCCGTCTGGCCCAGCAGCCGGACGCCGACGCGCTGCTCGGCCGGTCCCCGCTGGCCGCGCTCGTCGGCATGCTCCTCGACCAGCAGGTTCCGATGGAGTGGGCGTTCTCCGGGCCGTACACCATCGCCTCACGGCTCGGCGCGGACGATCTCGACGCACACGAGATCGCCGCCCGCGACCCGGAGGAGTTCGCCGCGCTGCTCTCCGAGAAACCCGCCGTGCACCGCTACCCGGGGTCGATGGCACAGCGTGTGCAGCAGCTGTGCTCTTTCCTCGTCGAGGAGTACGGGGGCGACGCCGAGGCCGTCTGGGCGGACGCGGCGAGCGGGAAGGAGCTGCTCGCGCGGCTCCAGGCGCTGCCCGGCTTCGGCAAGCAGAAGGCGCAGATCTTCCTCGCGCTGCTCGGCAAGCAGTACGGGGTGCGGCCCCCGGGCTGGCGGGAGGCGGCGGGCGCGTACGGCGAGCAGGGCTCGTACCGCTCGGCCGCCGACATCACGGGGCCGGAGTCGCTGGCGAAGGTACGGGCCCACAAGCAGGAGATGAAGGCGGCGGCGAAAGCGGCGAAAGCGGCTAATGACTCTAAAGGCTCCAAAGAACCCAAAAGCGCGGGGAATTGAGAATTCCAGATTTCAATCCTGCTCAATGTGACAGGAATTGTGGAGAAGTGGTTCACAGAACGCCCTGCAGATCGCTAACTTCCCCTCAACCTCGTCCGTAACGGGAAGGACTTCTGTGAACGCCACCCAGCGTCGAGCCGCGGCCATTCTGGCCGTCGCCGCCCTCGCCACCCCGCTGGTCCTTGCCTCCCCCGCCACCGCGGTGAAGGACCCCACGGCCGCACCCGCCCGCGATGCCGCCCGACTGGCGAAGAAGCTGGTTCGCGAAACCACTGGCCAGGACGCCTACAAGCACCTGCAGAAGTTCCAGGCGATAGCCGACTCGGCCGGCGGCCACCGCGCGGCCGGCACGCTCGGACACGACGCCTCGGCCGCGTACGTCTACACGCAGCTCAAGAAGGCCGGCTACAACGTCTCCTACGAGCAGTTCGACTTCCTCTACACCGAGACGCTCGCCGAGAAGGTCTCCGTCGTCTCGCCCGCGCCCCGCGCCCTCGACGTCAAGGCGATGACGTACACCAAGTCCACCCCGGTCGGCGGCATCAAGGCCGACCTGGCCGCCGTGCCCGTCGACGCCGACGGCACCACCGGCTGCGAGCCGGGCGACTACGCCTCGGGCACCTTCACCGGAAAGATCGCGCTCATCAAGCGCGGTGGCTGCTCCTTCGCGATCAAGCAGCAGCAGGCCGCCGCGGCCGGCGCCGCCGGCGCGCTCGTCTACAACAACGTCGCGGGCGTCCTGTCCGGCACGCTCGGCGACCCCGCCGCGGGCAAGATCCCGACCGGTGGCCTCACCCAGGCCGAGGGCGAGCAGCTCGCCGCCGACCTCGCCAAGGGCGCGGTGAACCTCTCCTTCGAGATCCGCCAGCTCCAGGAGAAGCGCGTCACCAACAACGTCATCGCGGAGACCAAGGGCGGCAACGCCGCCAACACCGTGATGCTCGGCTCGCACCTCGACTCCGTCACCGCCGGCCCCGGCATCAACGACAACGGCTCCGGCTCCGCGGGTCTCCTCCAGACCGCCCTGGAACTCGCCAAGTCGAAGGACAAGGTCCGCAACAAGGTCCGCTTCGCCTGGTGGTCCGCGGAGGAGAACGGCCTCCTCGGCTCCGAGCACTACGTCGACAACCTGACGGAGCTCGACAAGAGCGAGATCAAGCTCTACCTCAACTTCGACATGATCGCCTCGCCGAACTACGGCCTGTTCGTCTACGACGGCGACAACTCGGACAACGTCGGCGAGGGCGCCGGTCCCACGGGCTCCGCCCAGCTGGAGCGCGACATCACCGACTTCATGGACAAGCGCGGGCTCCCGCACGAGGGCACCGACTTCTCCGGCCGCTCCGACTACGGTCCGTTCATCGCGGTCGGCATCCCCTCCGGCGGCACCTTCACCGGCGCCGAGGGCATCAAGACCGCCGCCCAGGCCGCCAAGTTCGGCGGTACGGCGGGCGTCGCGTACGACGTGAACTACCACGCCAAGGGCGACGACCTGAAGAACGTCAACATGAAGGCCTTCGACGCCAACATCAAGGTCATCGCCAACTCCGTGGGCACCTACGCCCACGACATCTCGTCCCTGCGCAAGCCGGTCGACTCCGTGCCGACCACGGGCGGCGAGAGCAGCGGCGGCGGTCTGCACAACGACCACGACGAGGTCGGCGAGTAGTCGGTCCGGTAGCTCCGGGTCCCGCCACCGCCGGCGGGACCCCCGCCACCTGCGGGACCGCCACCACCCGCGGGACCGCTACCGCCCGCGGCGGGCGGTGCCGAAGATCGAGCGGCTGATCTCCCGGCCCAGCTGGGTGCCGATCGAGCGCGCCAGGGACTTGAAGATCCCACTGCCCACCACCTGTTCGGTGAGGGAGGGCTCCGGCTTCGGAGCCCTCCCTCCACCCTGCTTCTGCGCCTTCTCCGCCTCCTTGGCGGCCGCCGCCCGGAGCGCCTCCGCCTCCGCGGCCTGCTGCTCGGCCGTCAGCTTCTCGTACGCCGACTCGCGGTCCACCGCCTCCGCGTACCGCCCGTACAGCGGCGAGCCCTTCACCGCCGCCTCCAGGGCCACCGCGTCGATCGGTCCCATCAGCGACTCCGGGGCCCGCAACCGGGTCGCCGCCACCGGGGTCGGGGCGCCCCGCTCGCTCAGTACGGTGATCACCGCCTCGCCCGTACCCAGCCCGGTGAGCACCTCCTCCAGGTCGTACGGCGAGTTCGGGAAGGTCCGCACCGTCGCCTTGAGCGCCTTCGCGTCGTCCGGTGTGAAGGCGCGCAGCGCGTGCTGCACCCGGTTGCCGAGCTGCGCCAGCACGTCCGAGGGCACGTCCTTCGGCGTCTGCGTCACGAAGAACACGCCGATCCCCTTCGAGCGGATCAGCCGCACCGTCTGGGTGATCGACGCCAGGAACGCCTTCGACGCCCCGTTGAAGAGCAGATGCGCCTCGTCGAAGAAGAAGACCAGCTTCGGCTTCTCCAGGTCGCCGACCTCCGGCAGGTCGTTGAAGAGGTCCGCCAGCATCCACATCAGGAAGGTCGAGAAGAGCTGCGGCTTGTCCTGAACGGCCGGCAGTTCCAGGACGGAGACGATCCCGCGCCCGTCCGCCGCCGTCCGCAGGAACTCCGCCGTGTCGAACTCCGGTTCGCCGAAGAACTCTCCCGCGCCCTGCTGCTCGAAGGCCGTGATCGACCGCAGGATCACCCCCGCCGTCACCGTCGAGAGCCCGCCGATCCCCTTGAGCTCGGCCTTCCCGGTGTCCGAGACCAGGAACGCCACCACCGCCCGGAGGTCCTTGAGGTCCACCAGTTCCAGGCCCTTGGAGTCGGCGTAGTGGAAGATCAGGCCGAGCGACTGCTCCTGCGTCTGGTTGAGCTGGAGCACCTTCGACAGCAGCACGGGGCCGAAGCTGGTCACCGTGGCGCGCACCGGGATGCCGGGGCCGGTCCCGCCGAGCCCGTAGAACTCGCAGGGGAAACCCGTCGCCCGCCACTCCTGGCCGACCTGGGCGGCCCGCTCCCGGACCCTCTCGCCGTCCTCGCCGGGGGCGGAGACGCCGGAGACGTCACCCTTGATGTCGGCGAGGAAGACGGGCACGCCGTTGGCCGAGAGCTGCTCGGCGATCAGCTGGAGCGTCTTCGTCTTGCCGGTGCCGGTCGCGCCGGCGACCAGCCCGTGGCGGTTGAGGACGGGCAGCGGGATGCGGACCGGCGCGTCCGGGTGACATCCGCCGTCCCAGAGCAGAGCCCCCAGATCGAGTGCCGCGCCCTCGAAGGCGTACCCGGCGGCGATCTCGGCGGCGGGGCCGACGAGATCGGCGGCCGGCGCGGCCGGCGCGGCGGCGGGGGCCTCCCCGACGGCCCCCGGCGCCTGGGCCGTCGGGGCCTCCTGGGCTCCTCCGGCAGCGACCGGCGGCTGCTCGCTCGCGCTCATCTCGGCACCCCGATTCCGGTTATGTCACGGTTTGCACCAGCATCGCACTGCCCGTGCATGGCTGCGCCGGGAGCCGCTCGCCCGGTAGGCTTTCCGTGTGATCTTCAAGCGCATCGGAAACGGAAAGCCGTATCCCGACCACGGCCGGGAAAGCACCCGGCAGTGGGCGGACGTCGCCCCGCGCCCGGTCCGCCTCGATCAGCTGGTCACCACCAAGGGCCAGCTGGACCTGGAGACGCTGCTCGCCGAGGACTCCACGTTCTACGGCGACCTCTTCGCGCATGTCGTGAAGTGGCAGGGCGATCTCTACCTCGAGGACGGACTGCACCGCGCCGTCCGCGCGGCACTCCAGCAGCGCCAGGTGCTGCACGCCCGCGTCCTGGAAATGGACTGAGACGGCGCCCGACCGGGCCCGTTCCCGCTGACCCTTTCGGGGTCAGTTCGCCCCCATCCGGACGCGATCACATGATCATCAAGTAGGCATCGCCGACGGGCGGCATTACGCTGCGTTCATGAGCATGCTCACTCCCCCCGGAATGGGCGGAAAGTACCGCATCACAGGGGACACCTACCCCCGCATGCGCCGCCCGCGGCGCCGTCGCAGGATCGTCCTCGCGGCCGCGGCCGCCGTGGTCGTGCTCGGCGCGGCCGGCTGGGGCACGCTCCAGCTCGTCGACGTCTTCTCGGGCGACGAGGGCAGGAAGGCGACGGCCGGCAAACAGGCCGACTGCAAACCCGCGCCCAAGCCGACGGCCCCGCCCGCGGCCGCCCTTCCCAAGCCCGCCCAGATCACGGTCAACGTCTACAACGCGACTCCGCGCAGCGGCCTCGCCAAGACGACCGCGGACGAGCTCAAGAAGCGCGGCTTCAAGATCGGCAAGGTGGGGAACGCGCCCACCGCCTACGACAAGAAGGTCCCCGGCACCGGCCTGCTGCTCGGCGCCACCACCGCCACCAAGGGCACCTTCCCGGTCCTCGGCACCCAGCTGAAGGGCGCCACGACCAAGACCGACACCCGGGGCACGGCGGACGTGGACCTGATCATCGGGACCGCCTTCAAGAACCTGGCGCCGAAAACGACGGCGGACGCGGCCCTGGTCGCCCTGACCAAGCCCGCACCCGTACCGACCGGAAAGTGCTGAGGGTCGCCGAGGTCCCCGCAGGGGACCTGATCCGCCGGGCCGGCTGAGGCCTGCTCGGCGGAGCCGGCGGTGTCTTGTTCGGCGGAGCCGGCCGTGTCTTATTCGGCGGAGCCGGCTGTGCCTTATTCGGCGGAGCCGGCCGTGTCTTATTCGGCGGAGCCGTACATGCGGTCGCCCGCGTCGCCGAGGCCCGGGACGATGTAGCCGTTCTCGTTGAGGCGCTCGTCGACCGAGGCCGTCACGACGGTGACCGGGGTGCCCGCGAGCTCCCGCTCCATGACCTCGACGCCCTCCGGGGCGGCGAGGAGCACGACCGCGGTCACGTCGTCCGCGCCACGCTTGATGAGCTCCTGGATCGCCGCGACCAGCGTGCCGCCGGTCGCCAGCATCGGGTCCAGGACGTACACCTGGCGGCCCGAGAGGTCCTCCGGCATCCGCGTGGCGTAGGTCGACGCCTCGAGCGTCTCCTCGTTGCGGATCATGCCGAGGAAGCCGACCTCGGCGGTCGGCAGCAGCCGGACCATTCCGTCGAGCATGCCGAGCCCGGCGCGCAGGATCGGGACCACCAGCGGACGCGGGTACGACAGCTTCACGCCGGTCGTGGGCGTCACGGGGGTCTCGATGTCGACCTGCTCGGTCCGGACGTCCCTGGTGGCCTCGTAGGCGAGCAGGGTGACCAGCTCGTCGGCGAGCCGACGGAAGGTCGCGGAATCCGTGCGCTTGTCGCGCAGCGTGGTGAGCTTGTGGGCGACCAGCGGGTGATCGACGACGTGGAGACGCATGACTCAACAGTAGCCCGCCGAGCACTGGCGTCGACCCACGCCGCTGGGGGAAGGTGGGGGCACAGGGACCCAGCGATGGGGCGGAGTGACCCATGCCCGACCTGGAAGAACCGGCCGAGGGCACCGCCGAGGGGGCGGGCCGGAAGCCGGCACCGGAGACCGACGCGGAGCGCCGCAGGCGCCGCGCCCAGTTCCTCCGCGAACTGAACGAGGCCAAGGCGCTGCGCGAGCGCGTGCAGCCGAGGCGCGCGCGAGCCGCCCGGATGCGCCAGGCCATGCGGATGAGGACCTTCCGCTGGTGAGAGGGCCGCCGGGGGCCCAACCCGGGCCCGCACGGACCGCACCACGGCCGCCCCCGGCCCGCACGGACCCCACCGGCGGCCGTCCCGGGCCCGTATCGGCCCCCCATCGGCCCGTGTCAGCCCGTGTCAGCCCGTCCACGGCCTCATGGCCCATGTCGGCCCGTGTCAGCCCGTATCGGCCCCAGACCGGATACCGGCGCGTGCCCCCGGCCGCGCTCGGCCCGCACTCCCGGCATGTCCCCGGCCGTCCTCGGCCCGCGTCCCCGGCGTGCCCCGGCCGCCGCCGTACGGGTCCCTGGCCCGGACCCGGCCGGTCGCCCGGCGTCCCGGGCCCGTCCCGTTGTGCGCCCCCTGAGTGCGCCGGGGTCGCACGCCCACCCGATCGCGGGGTC
This sequence comes from Streptomyces zaomyceticus, assembly GCF_014656215.1. GTDB lineage: Bacteria > Actinomycetota > Actinomycetes > Streptomycetales > Streptomycetaceae > Streptomyces > Streptomyces zaomyceticus. The sequence continues at coordinate 31,140 of NZ_BNBZ01000040.1, forward strand.
GTTCAGACTGATGCACGACGCAAGAGCCGAAGACCTCTCCTGTCGGCGTCGTTTCTGTCACGATGCCGATTGGGCGGGGCGTCAGCAGCGCACCGCCGGATCGTCACACCTCTGATCAGTGGGAGAGAGTCAGGTGTACTTCGCCGCACTGCTCGCGCGCACCGAAGACGGGTGGGAAGCGAGCGACACGGAGCTCGACGACGTGGAGACCCTGTCGGATCTGACCGAGCTCGCCCGCGAGTCCTCGGACGACGACACGGTGATCGTCTTCATCGAGCAGGAGGACGCGTGGTTCGGGATCGTGCGGATCGAGGGTGAGGAAGACCCTCGCATCTACGTCTCGGACGGCGCCGCCGCCGCCCGTTCCTCGTACGGGGAGATCCTCACCCGGGAGATCCTCGGCGACGACCTGGACGACATCGTCGACGAGCTCGAGTCGCTGGACCTGGACGGCACGGAGGACGGAGAGCCGCTTGCCGACGACACGGACGACGACGAGGAGACGGGCGTCGCCGCCGAGGCCGTGCCGGCCGCTCCGGTCGGCGACCGGCTGATCCTCGCGGACCTCGGCATGCCGCCGGCCGATCTGATGGCGCTCGAGAGCGACGCACTCGCGGAGATCGCGGACGCGCTGGGGGCCGCCGAGGTCCTGGAGGCCGTCCGCTAGTGGCACGCGCTGTACCTGTCGTACCTGTTCCCGACCCCGTTCGGGACCCCTGGCGGGACGCCATGCGGCTCGCCCTCGCCGAGGCCGACGCGGCCGTGCCGGCCGGTGACGTACCGGTCGGAGCGGTCGTGCTCGGCCCCGACGGCGCGGTGCTCGCCCGCGGGCACAACGAACGCGAGGCCACCGGAGACCCCACCGCGCACGCCGAGGTGCTCGCCCTGCGCCGGGCGGCCGCGGCGACCGGGGAGTGGCGTCTGACGGGCTGCACGCTGGTCGTGACGCTGGAGCCGTGCGTGATGTGCGCGGGCGCGCTCGTCCAGTCGCGGGTCGAGCGGGTGGTGTTCGGCGCACCGGACGAGAAGGCGGGCGCGACCGGCTCGCTCTGGGACCTCGTCCGGGACCGCCGGCTCAACCACCGTCCCGAGGTGATCCAGGGCGTCCTCGGCGACGAGTGCGCGGAGCAGTTGACGGCCTTCTTCCGCACCCGCTGACCTGCTGCGGGATACGGATTTCATCGCAGCGCGAGTTTCGGCTAAGCTCTCTCTCGGTAGCGTGTCCGAGCGGCCGAAGGAGCTCGCCTCGAAAGCGAGTGTGGGGAAACTCACCGAGGGTTCAAATCCCTCCGCTACCGCTTCAGAAGGGCCCGACGCATCAGCGTCGGGCCCTTCGGCGTATCCCGTTCGGCTCTCTGCGGCTCCCCTGCCGCTCCCCCGCCGTCGACCGCACTCGGCCGCCGCCCCGACGGCCCCCGGCCGCCTCGGCGCCGCCCCGTACGGGAAAGGCCCCGGCGCGCTCGGGGCGCGGCCGGGGCCTTCTCCGTAGGACGGGGGGAGCGGCATCGGGGGGACAAGCCGCTCCCCCCGATGAGAACCGGTCCTCCAAGTCCTGCGCCGCGCTCAGGGGGGAAGCGCGCGACGCGGACCCCGCAGTGCGGGCCGGTTCCGACGAGCCCTCGGGATTCCTGCCAGATCCCCCGGGCTCGACATCCATCCTGCTCGGCCGTCACCCTTCCGGGGGGCGGCAAAAGGCCTCGATCTCCGGGCCCTTGGTCCATAAAGGCTCGGTTAGAGTGGCGCGGTCGTACGGCGGGGGAACTGGGGAGGGCTGGGCAATGGTGCAAGCGAAGAAGGTCGCGCTGTACGCGGTCGTGGTCTTTGTGCTGTACACGATCGTCACGTCCCCGGCCCGGGCCGCCGATCTCGTGCAGGTAGGGTTCGAGGGCATTTCCAGCGCCGCCCAGGGTGTCGGCGAGTTCATGACCGAACTCATCAACTAGGAGCCCTTTCGTGATCCGCCATCTGGTCCTGTTCAAGCTCAACGACGGCGTCACGCGCGACGAGCCGCGTGTCGTCGCCGGTGTCGAGGCGTTCCGCGCTCTCGGCGACCAGATTCCGGAGCTCCGCTTCTGGGAGTGCGACTGGAACATCACGGACCGGCCGATCGCCTACGACTTCGCCATCAACTCGGCCGTCGAGGACAAGGGCGCGCTCCAGCGCTACCTGGACCACCCCGCGCACCAGGCCGGTGTCGCCCAGTGGCGCGAGTTCGCGACGTGGGTGATCGCGGACTACGCCTTCTAGGCCGTTCCGCCCCCAGGACACCGACTGGGCCCTCCGCCATCGAGGTGGGGGGCCTTTTTCGTGCGTGACTCCGTGCGTGACCTCCCCTTTTTCCGCCACTATGCCCTCAACACGTGGCTATGCGGTGCTTGCACACAGTGGACATGTCTTGTGATGCTATGACCGCTTTTGACGGATGAGTTGACCGTAGTTGACCCAGTCGACCAGCAAGACCAGCCAAAGGGGTGGCGTGAACGTGCCGGCCAGTACAGCGCCTCAGGTCCCGCCCCAGCACGAGGCAGGCGAGGCGGAGACCCCGCGCCCCCGCCCCCAGAGCACCCGCGGCGCCGACACCCGCGCCCTCACCCAGGTGCTCTTCGGGCAGCTCAAGAACCTGGAAGTGGGCACTCCGGAGCACCACCGGGTGCGCGGGGCCCTCATCGAGGCCAACCTCCCGCTCGTGCGGTACGCGGCGGCCCGCTTCCGCTCCCGCAACGAGCCGATGGAGGACGTCGTCCAGGTCGGCACCATCGGCCTCATCAACGCCATCGACCGCTTCGACCCGGACCGGGGCGTGCAGTTCCCCACCTTCGCCATGCCGACGGTCGTCGGCGAGATCAAGCGCTACTTCCGCGACAACGTCCGCACCGTCCACGTGCCCCGCCGGCTGCACGAGCTCTGGGTCCAGGTGAACGGGGCCACCGAGGACCTGACGACCGCTCACGGCCGCTCCCCCACGACGGCGGAGATCGCCGAACGGCTGCGCATCGGGGAGGACGAGGTGCTCGCCTGCATCGAGGCCGGACGCTCGTACCACGCGACCTCCCTGGAGGCCGCGCAGGAGGGCGACGGGCTGCCCGGGCTGCTCGACCGGCTCGGCTACGAGGACCCCGCCCTGGCCGGTGTGGAGCACCGCGACCTCGTCCGGCATCTGCTCGTACAACTGCCCGAGCGGGAGCAGCGGATCCTGATGCTGCGCTACTACAGCAATCTGACCCAGTCCCAGATCAGTCAGGAACTCGGCGTCTCCCAGATGCATGTGTCAAGGCTCCTCGCCCGCAGCTTCGCGCGTTTGAGATCCGCAAACAGAATCGAGGCGTAACCGGAACGGGTAGACCGGTTCGGAGCAGTTCCGCGCCGCCCCAAATGCCTTGCACCCCTTGTTTCCTGCGGATATGCACCCTCGGCTTGTCGACAAGTCACTACAGCGTGTTGCCGACATGTGACATTCTGCTGGAACCGAGTTTGCCGCAGCCCCTCCGCCGGTATTCAGGTGGTGGCTGCGTTCCTCAGATGGTCGCGGCCACCGCGACCGTCCGCGACCTCAAGGGGGTGGCATGTCCACAGAACTGGGCAGCTCGAAGGTGCTCACGCTCTCGCCCGTTCCCGTGCCCACGCAGACGACGGCGCCGACCGCGACCGACAGCGCGGAGGCCACGCCGCCGCCGATGGTCGTCACGTCGGGAGCCCTCGACACCCGCACCCTCTCGCGCTCCCTCTTCCTGAGGCTGCGCGCCCTCGACACCGAAGGCGCCGCCGCGGACAGCCCGGAGCGGACCTACGTCCGCGACACCCTCATCGAGCTCAACCTCCCCCTCGTGCGGTACGCGGCGGCCCGCTTCCGCTCCCGCAACGAGCCGATGGAGGACATCGTCCAGGTCGGCACCATCGGCCTGATCAAGGCGATCGACCGCTTCGACTGCGAACGGGGCGTGGAGTTCCCGACGTTCGCGATGCCGACGGTCGTCGGCGAGATCAAGCGCTTCTTCCGCGACACCTCGTGGTCGGTCCGCGTCCCGCGCCGGCTCCAGGAACTGCGCCTCGCCCTCACCAAGGCCAGCGACGAGCTCGCGCAGAAGCTCGACCGCTCCCCCACCGTCCCCGAACTCGCCGCCGTGCTCGGGGTGTCGGAGGAGGACGTCGTCGACGGCCTCGCGGTGGGCAACGCGTACACGGCCTCCTCGCTCGACTCCCCCTCGCCCGAGGACGACGGCGGCGAGGGCTCCCTCGCCGACCGCCTCGGCTACGAGGACACGGCGCTCGAAGGCGTCGAGTACCGCGAGTCGCTCAAGCCGCTGCTCGCCAAACTCCCGCCCCGGGAGCGGCAGATCATCATGCTGCGCTTCTTCGCCAACATGACCCAGTCGCAGATCGGCGAAGAGGTGGGCATCTCCCAGATGCACGTCTCGCGGCTGCTCACCCGCACCCTCGCCCAGCTCCGTGAGGGCCTCATCGCGGACTGACTTCCGCGAAGGACTCCCTAGTTGACGGTTCGTCAGACACACTGGCGGCCATGAGGCGAAGGAAGCCGGGACTCGTGGCGGTGGCGCTCTGCCTCGGCGGAGCGCTGACCGCCTGTGGCGGCGGAGGAGACGGCGAGGGGTACGCGGCGGTGGGCGCCGGCCCCTCTCCGAGAGGTGCGGCCACCCCCTCGGGCGCGGTCGCCCTGATCCCCCTGGACGGCCCCACGGCGAGCGGAACCACGTCCAGCACCTCGTCACCCGCGCCCACCCCGGATCCGGACGGGAGTCCCGACCCGGGCCCAGGTCCGTCGTCGGCGGCCGGCACTTCCGGCGCGTCGGGCACCTCCGGGGCCTCCGGTACGGATTCGGGTACGGGTACGGGTACGGGGGCGAGTACGGGGGCGAGTACGGGTACGGGGTCACCCTCCGCGCCGGGCGGCACCGGCGGCTCCGCTCCGCGCCCCGGTGGCAGCACCCCTCCCCGTACCCCCGCACCGCCCTCCGGGCCCGCGCCCGGCACCGGTACACCGGCGCCCACCCCCACCCCGGCCCCTCCGGCCACGACCGCGCCCGGCCCCGCCGTCCTCACCGTCTCCGCGCCCGTTCTCGCGGACGGGGACCGGCGCTGGTGCGAGCGGGTGACCGTCACCTTCCGGAACAGCGGGGGAACGGCGGCCCGCTCGGGCACGGTCACGTTCGCCACCCATGTCATCGGCGCCCTCGGCGTCGACTGGGCGACCCTCGTCTCCACCCAGCCCCTGCCCGGGCCGATCGCCGCCGGTTCCGCACGGACGCAGACGTTCACCGTGTGCGTGGACTCGTGGCGGGTGCCGCTGGGGATGCGGATCGACACCCGGAAGGTCTCCGCCGACTGGCAGTGAGGGGCGGGAAAAGAACGGTGGGCCGGGTCCGCTCGCTGCGGATCCGGCCCACCCGGGGCTTGGAGGGGGGACGGGGCGGTCAGCCCAGGGCCAGCCAGGCGACGGCCGCCAGGACGACGATCACCGCGACCACTCCCACGATCAGGCCGACCTTCGGGCCGCCCGACGACGTGGCCGCGGCCTGCGGCTGCCGCTGCTGCGGGGCGCCCTCGTCGACGAAGGCGCGGAACATCTGCGTGTTGCCGGCGGGGTCGTAACCCTCGGGGCCCTGACCCTGAGGGTTCTGGCCCTGGCCGTACGGTGCTTGGGGGTTGTGTGCCATGGGCCAGGACCCTAGCGAAGTCGGGGTGACGGGCCCAAGCCCGGCTCCCCCGGTCACGGCTCCGGGGGGCGGCTCGGGGCCCCTGGGCCTCCTTTGCCGATTCTTTAGCGCCGTTTGACCGATTTAGTTTGCCTGGAGCAACCATCCATCTCTATGGTTGCCCTAAGCAACAACATCTCTGGAGTGCCCGATGGACAGAGGCAATCGATACGAGAACCTCGCCCGCCAGGTGAGCGCCATCGGAGCGGTGAAGCGCGGACTCGCGCGGGTCCTGCCCACCGAGTGCCCCGGCGGATCCGCCATCGTCCTCGCCCTGCTCAACCACCACGGCGACATGCGGATGGGCCGGGTGTCCGAGCTGATGGCCGTCGACATGTCGGTCAGCAGCCGCCATGTGGCCCACACCGTCGACCGCGGATGGGTCGAACGACTGCCCGACCCCGACGACCGGCGCTCCCGCATCCTGCACCTGACACGGGCGGGCGAAGACATGCTCGCCGTCCTCGACCGACGGCTGACCGACATGCTCGCCCGCACCCTCGCGGAGTGGTCCGACGACGACGTCGAACTGCTCACCACCCTGCTCGCCCGCCTCCGCGATTCCTTCGGGGACTGCCGGGCCCACCACGCTTGAGAACGAAGGAAGTTGATGGCTACGACCACCACACCAGAGACCGGTGTGCGCGGCGGGAGCGCCCAGCAGGGGGACACCGCCTCCGGCGGTGCCCCGATGACGCACAAGCAGATCATGGAGGCGCTCTCCGGGCTGCTGCTCGGCATGTTCGTCGCCATCCTGTCCTCGACGATCGTCTCCAACGCCCTCCCCCAGATCATCACCGACCTGGGCGGCGGCCAGTCCGCCTACACCTGGGTGGTCACCGCCGCACTTCTCTCGATGACCGCGACCACCCCCCTCTGGGGCAAGCTCGCGGACCTCTTCTCCAAGAAGCTGCTGGTCCAGATAGCCCTGGTCATCTATGTGGCGGGCTCGGTCGTCGCCGGTCTCTCCCAGAGCACCGGCATGCTCATCGCCTGCCGTGTCGTGCAGGGCATCGGCGTCGGCGGTCTGACCGCCCTCTCCCAGATCATCCTGGCCGCGATGATCGCCCCGCGTGAGCGCGGCCGGTACAGCGGCTACCTCGGTGCCACCTTCGCCGTCGCCACCGTCGGCGGCCCGCTGCTCGGCGGTGTCATCACCGACACCGACTGGCTCGGCTGGCGCTGGTGCTTCTACGTGGGCGTGCCCTTCGCGATCATCGCGCTGATCGTCCTGCAGAAGACCCTCAAGCTCCCCGTCGTGAAGCGTCAGGTCAAGGTCGACTGGGCGGGTGCCTTCTTCATCAGCGCAGCCGTCTCGCTGCTCCTCATCTGGGTCACCTTCGCGGGCGACAAGTACGACTGGATGTCCTGGCAGACGGCCGCGATGGTGCTCGGCGCGATCGCCCTCGGCGGGATCTTCGTCCTCGTCGAGTCGAAGGCGAGCGAGCCGATCATCCCGCTCCGCCTCTTCCGGAACCGCACGATCACCCTCGCGTCGCTCGCCTCGCTCTTCGTGGGTGTCGCGATGTTCGCCGGCACGGTCTTCTTCAGCCAGTACTTCCAGCTGGCGCGGAACGAGTCGCCGACGATGTCCGGCGTCCTCACCATCCCGATGATCGCGGGCCTGTTCGTCTCCTCCACCGTCTCCGGCCTGGTCATCACCAAGACCGGCAAGTGGAAGGCGTGGCTGGTCAGCGGTGGCGCCCTGGCCGCCGGCGGACTCGGGCTGCTCGGCACGATCCGTTACGACACGGCGTACTGGCACATCGCGCTCTTCATGGCGGTCCTCGGCCTCGGCCTCGGCATGATGATGCAGAACCTGGTGCTCTGCACCCAGAACCAGGTGGCCCCCGCCGACCTCGGCGCCGCCTCCTCCGTCGTCACCTTCTTCCGCTCCCTGGGCGGTGCGATCGGTGTCTCGGCGCTGGGCGCGGTGATGGCCCACCGGGTCACGAGCTACGTCAAGGACGGCCTGGCCGAGCTGGGCCCGAAGGCCGCGGGCGCCATGGGCCAGGGCGGCTCGGGCGGCGGCATCCCCGACATGGACAAGCTGCCGGCCCCGATCCGTACGGTCATGGAGGACGCGTACGGGCACGGTGTCGCGGATGTGTTCCTCTACTCGGCACCGTTCGCGCTGCTGGCCTTCGTGGTGACCCTGTTCATCAAGGAAGTCGCCCTGAAGAGCAGCTCGGTGAAGGACTCCGACGAGAAGCCGGTGGCTGCGGAGGCCTAGAAATACTCCCGGCCGCGCTTCGAGCGGAGGCGCGGCCGGGTCGAGTACGGAGCGGCGGGCAGGGGACGGCCCGCCGCTCCGTCATGTCTGTCGCCGGCCGGTCCGGCGGGTCCCGCGGGACCCGCCGGTCCCGCCGGCCTAGCGGGTCCGGCGGGTCTCGCGGGCGCGGGTCTCGCGGGAGACCATCGTCTCGATGCCGGCGACGAGGACATCCATGGCGTAGTCGAAGTCGCGGTTCCAGATCTCGGTCACGTTGCCGTGCGAGGCCCGCTCGTCGAGGAGGTCCCCGAGGGGTTCGAGGACCTCGGCGAACGCCGGCTCGTCACGGAAGGCCTTGATCGACTCCCCGTAGAAGTCGTCCTGCGACATCCCGGCCTGGGCCGCGCGCCGCTCGAACTGCGACTCGATCGTCCCGTAGCCGTACACGAACTGGAAGACGGCCGACATCGCGCTGGGCTGACGGTCCAACGGCAGTCCGGTGTCCCGGATCGCCTCCTGGATCTTGCTGCCGACGGCGATCGCGTGCGGGCCGATGTTCAGGTACTGCCCGGCGCTCGGCGACATCCACGGATGGCGGACCAGCATCCGGCGGTAGTCCAGGGCGAGGACCCGGATCCGGTCCCGCCACTCGCCCGCCGCGTCGACCGCGGCGAGGTCGATCTCCCCGTAGACCGTGTCGACGGCGTACTCGATGATGTCGTCCTTGGTGTCCACGTACCAGTAGAGGGACATCGCGGTGACGTTCAGCTCGGCAGCGAGCTTGCGCATCGACAGCTTGGTCAGGCCCTCCTCGTCGAGCATCCGGATCGCGGTGACGACGATCCGGTCCCGGTCGAGCCCGGCCGGACCGCCGCCGCCGCGAGGTGTTCTGTCCTCCAGCCAGACGCTGGAACGCGCCGGGTTCTTGGCCCGGTCGGCTGCCTTGACCATCGCGTTCCTCCGTCTGTCAGCGGTTCGTCACCATGCTATGCAGCCGCTCCCATGTCTTCCGCCCGCTCCCGCGCGGCCCTGGCCTCCGTGCGCTCGGCCCGCCGGAGCAGGGCCGCGGCGACCAGACCGCCCGCGAAGACCGCGATCGCGCCGACCAGCTGGCTGGTCTGGAGGCCGGAGGCGAAGGCGTCGGAGATCTCCTGCCGCTCGGCCTCGCTCCCGGCCGCGGCCAGGGCGGCCGGGAGGGAGGTCGCGGTGACGGCGACGAGCGCGGCGAAGCGGGCGTTGAGCACGGCGCCGAGGACGGCGACACCGAGGCCGTTGCCGAACTCGGCGAGGGTGCCGTTGATTCCGGCGCCCACGCCGGCCTTCTCCGGCGGGATCGAGCTCATGATCGCGTTGGCCATGGCCGGGGAGGAGACGGCGATGCCGCCGCCCATCAGGACCAGGCCGAGCAGCATGCCCGCGTAGCTGCCGTCCGTGCCGCCGCCGAGCAGGGAGATCGAGGTGAGGCCGGCGGCCACCAGGGTCATGCCGAGGACGACGGTGGGCGGGGTGCCCAGCTTCATGACGATCTTCGGGCCGATGCCGGTGAGGTTGAGTCCGACGATGGTCAGCGCGAGCGGCGCCATCCGCAGACCGGCTTCCAGGGGTTCGTATCCGAGCACGAACTGCAGGTGCTGGGTGAGCAGGAAGAGCGAGCCGCCCATGCCGAAGACGACCAGGATCGAGCCGCCGATGGCGCCGATGAACTTCTGGTTCCGGAAGAAGTGCATGTCGAGCATCGGGAACGGGGTGTGCAGCTCCCACAGGGCGAAGGCACCGAGGGCGAGCACCCCGATCGCGGCCGGGACCAGGACCTGCGCGGAGACCCAGCCGTGCTCGGGGCCGCTGATGATCGCGTACACGACGGCGGTCATGCCGATGGTGGAGAGCAGCGCGCCGAGCAGGTCCGGCCGCTCGCCCTGCGGGTTCTTGGACTCCGGTACGAGCTTGAGGACGGCGACGAGCGCCACCACCGCGACCGGGATGTTGATCAGGAAGATCATTCCCCACCAGAAGTGGTTCAGGATCACGCCGCCGATCAGCGGCCCGCCGGCGAAGCCGAGCGAGGCGACGGTGGACCAGAGCGCGATGGCCTTGACCCGCTCGGAGTCGTCGAAGATCTGCATGACGACGGCGAGGGTGGTGGTCATCAGGAGCGCGCCGCCGACGCCCATGCCCGCGCGGGCGGCGATCAGCTGGGCCGTGGAGTCGGCGAGTCCGGCGGCGAGCGAGCCCAGGCCGAAGAGCGCGAGACCGATGGCGAGCAGCTTCTTGCGGCCGTAGCGGTCGGCGGCGTTGCCGGCGGTGAGCAGCAGGCCGGACTGGACGAGCGAGTACGCGTTGATCATCCACTGGATGTCGGAGGTGGTCGCGTGGAGTTCGGAGGTCAGCGAGGGGATCGCGACGCTGAGCACGGTGTTGTCGAGCAGCACGGTGAGCTGGGCGAGGCAGATGACGCCGAGGATCAGCCAGCGCTGCGGGTGGCCGCCGGTGGCGGCCTTGTCGTTCGCGGCGGTCGTCGCCGTCATGGGAAGCACTCCTTGTACGGTGTACGGGACTGGGTCTCGTACACCGTACAAGGGCTCTCGTACGCTGTATAGCGCTTATCCGTTTCCGGGCGGGTCAGGTCTCCTCGTCGGTCAGGTCTCCTCGTCGGTCAGGCCTTCTCGGCGGTCAGGTCGTAGAAGGTGGCGTTGCCGATCGTGACCTGCTCGAAGGTCTCCGCGACCCAGGTGGAGATCTCCGAGTTGCCACCCGGACCGCCGCCACCGCCCATGCGGCCGCCGCCGTCCTCACCGGCGCCGCCGGTCCCGCCGCTGCCGATGAAGTAGTGGATCCTCCCCTCGGCGACGTACTGCTTGAACTGCGCGAGCGTCGGGGACGGGTCGCTGCCGTTGAAGCCGCCGATCGCCATGACCGGCTTCTCGGTGGCGAGCTGGTAGCTGGCCGCGTTCTGCGCGCCGACCGTGGCCGCGACCCAGGTGTAGGAGCCGGCGTCCGCGAGGAGCGCGGTCTTCGCCTCCGTACCGACACTGGCGCCGTTGAGCAGACCGCCCATGCCGCCGCCACCGCCACCGGGGCCCTCGCCCCGGGTCATGCCCTGTCCCTGCGGCGGGGTGCCGCCGGGCATCTGGCCCTGCCCCTGACCCCCGGGCAGCTGACCGCCGCCCTGGCCGCCCGGCAGCTGACCGCCCTGGCCACCGGGCCCACCAGGCATCCGGCCACCCTGGCCACCCTGGCCACCCTGGCCACCGGGCATCTGACCGCCCGGGCCGCCGCCGGGGAAGCCCCCGCCCTCCGTCATCCGCATGCCGCCGCCCGGTCCCCGGCCGCCCATGGCGCCGCCCGCGGGACCCGCCGTCACGATCGAGCCCTGGTGGCCCGAGTCCACCGTCGCCAGGGTGTACGCGAACGGACCCGCGAGGCCCGCCGCCAGGCCGAGGCCCGCGACCCCGAGCCCGAGCCGCCGGTCCACCCGGCCCGCGAACAGCAGCCCGAACGCGGCCACCGCACCCGCGACCAGCACCGTCCAGCGCAGCCACGGCAGCCAGTCCGGCGTACGGCCGAGCAGGGTCCAGCCCCACCAGGCCGTCACCGCCACCGTCACCGCGAGCGTCGCCGAGGCGAGCAGCCGGGTGCGTTCCTCCCGGAGCACGGCCGCGCCCATGCCGACCAGCGCCGCGAGGTACGGGGCCAGGGCCACCGTGTAGTACTCGTGGAAGATGCCGGCCATGAAGCTGAACACGGCGAGCGTGATCAGCAGCGAGCCGCCCCACACCAGGAACGCGGAGCGCGCCGTGTCCGTACGGGGCGCCCGCCAGGTGACGACGAGACCCGCGACGAGCAGGATCAGCGCGGCCGGGAGGAGCCAGGAGATCTGGCCGCCGACCGAGTCGTTGAACATCCGGACGATCCCGGTCTCGCCCCAGCGGCCCCCGCCGCCACCGCCGCCTCCCCCGCCGCCGACGCTCCCGGTCTCGTTGCCGTTGATGCGGCCGAGGCCGTTGTAGCCGAAGGTCAGCTCCAGGAAGCTGTTGTTCTGCGAGCCTCCGACGTACGGGCGGGAGGACGCCGGCCACAGCTCGACCAGGGCCACCCACCAGCCCGCCGACACGATCATCGCGAGCCCGGCGAGGGCGAGCCGGCCGAGCCTGCGGCCGATCCCGCCCGGCGCGCACACCCCGTAGACGAGGGCCAGCGGCGGCAGGATCAGAAAGGCCTGGAGGGTCTTCGCGAGGAACGCGAACCCGAAGGCCACCCCTGCCCACACCAGCCACTTCGCCGCGCCCCGGTCCTGTTCGAGGGCGCGCAGCACGCAGTACACGGCCACGGTCATGAGCAGGGCGAGCAGCGCGTCCGGGTTGTTGAAGCGGAACATCAGCGCCGCCACCGGCGTGAGCGCCAGGACGACGCCCGCGATCAGACCGGCGCCCGCGCCGAACCGGCGCCGTACGGCCGCGTAGAGCACGGCGACGGTGGCCACGCCCATGAGGACCTCGGGCACCAGTATCTGCCAGGACCCGAGGCCGAAGAGGCGGACGGAGAGCGCCATCGGCCAGAGCGCGGCCGGCGGCTTGTCGACGGTGATGGCGTTGGCCGCGTCGAGCGAGCCGAAGAAGAAGGCCTTCCAGCTCTCGCCGCCCGCCTGAACGGCTGCGGAGTAGAAGGAGTTGGCGTAGCCGGAGGCGCTCAGGTTCCACAGGTAGAGCGCGGTGGTCACGGCGAGCAGGCCGAGGAACGCGGGCCGGACCCAGGGGGCGTCCTCGGCACGTCCGCGCCACAGCCGGGTGAGCGGGCCGCCACGGGCCGCCGCGGCATGGGCCGCGCCGGCCGACGCGGCCGGGGAGATCTCCGGGAAGGTCGAGGTCATCGGTCGTTCCTTGGGTCGTTCCTTGAGGTGGACCGCTCGGGGAAGACCCAGAGCCGGAAGAGGAGGAAGCGCAGTACGGTCGCGGCGAGGTTGGCGACGACCAGGACGGCGAGCTCGGTGGAGTGCGCCGGATCACCGGTGGCCGCGCCGAGGGCGGCCAGCGAACCGCTGGTCAGGGCCAGGCCGATGGCGAAGACCACGAGCCCCTGCGCCTGGTGGCGGACGGCCCGGTCACGGCCCCGGACCCCGAAGGTGAGGCGCCGGTTGGCCGCCGTGTTGGCGACGGCGGAGACGAGGAGGGCGCCCGCGTTGGCGACCTGTGGGCCGACGCCGAGCCGGAAGAGCGAGTACAGGGCGAGGTAGAAGAGCGTCGACAGGACGCCGACCACACAGAAGCCGACCAGCTGCCGGGCCAGTCCGCCCGGCACACCGCTGAGTTCGCGGTCCCGGGGATCGTCCCCGAAGGGCCTGGCCAGCCGGTCCAGCGGCAGCGAACCCGTCGCGAGGGCCCTGCCCACCCGCCAGACGCCCTTCAGGTCGTCGGTGGCCGTGCTCACGATGTGCACGGTCGAGTCGGGGTCGTCGACCCAGTCGACCGGCACCTCGTGGATGCGCAGCCCGGCCCGCTCGGCGAGGACGAGCAGTTCGGTGTCGAAGAACCAGCCGGTGTCCTCCACCATCGGGAGCAGCCGCTCGGCGACGTCCCTCCGGATCGCCTTGAACCCGCACTGCGCGTCGGAGAACCGGGCGGCGAGCGAGCCGCGGAGGATCAGGTTGTACGCGCGGGAGATGAACTCCCGCTTCGGTCCGCGCACCACCCGCGAGGAGCGGGCGAGCCGGGACCCGATCGCCAGGTCGGAGTGGCCGGAGATGAGCGGCGCGACCAGCGGGAGCAGGGCGTTCAGGTCGGTGGACAGATCCACGTCCATATAGGCGAGCACGGGCGCGTCCGAGCCCGACCACACCGTGCGCAGCGCCCGGCCGCGGCCCTTCTGCTCCAGCCGTACGGAGCGCACCTCGGGCACCTCGGCGGCGAGGCCGGCGGCGACGTCCGGGGTGGTGTCGGTGGAGGCGTTGTCGGCGACGGTGATGCGGAAGCCGTACGGGAAGGTCCGGGAGAGGTGCTCGTGGAGCCGGCGGACGCACGGCTCCAGGTCCTTCTCCTCGTTGTAGACGGGGATCACCACGTCCAGGACGGGCCGTCCCGCGATGTTCACCGGCAGGTGTTCCCGGGCGGGGAGGGCGCCGGAGGTGGGCCCCGCGATCGTTGGGGTTCGCATGACGACGACCCTCGCCGGGGCCGCTGTCACGGCTGTGTGATGAGCCTGTGCCCTGCCTGTGAGTGGGACTCCACCGGGGCCGCGGCGGGCAACACGACGGTGAAGACGGTCCGGCCCGGGGTGCTCTCGACGTCGACCTCGCCCCCGTGCGCGCACACGACCGCCCGGACGATGGCGAGCCCGAGGCCGGTGGATCCGGCGTTGCGGGAGCGGGAGGCGTCACCGCGTGCGAACCGTTCGAAGACGGCGGGCAGGAGCGCGGCCGGGATGCCGGGTCCGTTGTCCTCGATCTGCACGGTCGTCGCGTCCGGCCCGGTCCTGACCCGCGCGGTGACCGTGGTCCCCGGCGGGGTGTGCGTACGGGCGTTGGCGAGGAGATTGACGAGGACCTGCTGGAGCCGGGCGCCGTCCGCGCGTACCGGAGTGCCGCCGTCCTCGGGGAGTTCCAGGGTCCAGTGATGGCCGGGCCCAGCGGCTCTGGCGTCGCTCACGGCGTCCACGACGAGGGGGACGAGATCGGTGGGCTCGGACGAGAGCGGGCGCCCGGCGTCCAGCCGGGCGAGCAGCAGCAGGTCCTCCACCAGGCCCGTCATACGGGTCGCCTCGGACTCGATCCGGCCGAGCGCGTGCCGGGTGTCGGGCCCGCACTCCTCCCGGCCGCGCCGGGTCAGCTCCGCGTATCCCCGGATCGAGGCGAGCGGGGTGCGCAGCTCATGGCTGGCGTCGGCGACGAACTGCCGGACGCGGGTCTCGCTCTGCTGGCGGGCGTCGAGGGCCGAGTGGACGTGGTCGAGCATCCGGTTGATGGCCGCGCCGACCTGACCGACCTCGGTCCGTGGATCGGCCTCGGTGTCCGGCACCCGCTGATGGAGCGCCACCTCGCCGCTGTGCAGCGGCAGCCGGGCGACCTGCCGTGCGGTGACGGCGACCCGGCGCAGCGGCCGCAGGGCGACCCGGACGAGTACGGTTCCGGCGAGCGAGGCGGCGAAGAGCCCGGCGCCGGTGACGCTCAGCTCGACCAGGATCAGGGTGGAGAGGGCCTTGTCCACGGAGGCCAGCGGGATGCCGGTGAGGAAGGCGCCGTTGGTCCCGGAGGCGTACTCGATCCGGTACGAGCCGAGGCCGCCGGGGAGCTCGACGGTGTGCGGGTGCCCGTCACGCGGGACGGCCGCCAGGGCGGCGCGCTGGGCCTCGTCGAGCGTCTTGATCCGGAAGTTCGGCCGGTACACCCCGCTGTCCTCGGCCTCCGCCGAGTACCCGGCCACGGTGACCGCGCCGTCGGAGAGGACCGCGCCCAAGGTGCCGGTCGGAACGCTGGGCCCCACGACGAAGCCGAGCGGGTCCTTCCCGGCCCGGTCCGGTCCGGGCATGCCGACCATGTCGGCCGGCGGCCCGGCGGCCCGGTTCGAGACGGAACGGACCTCCTCGTCGGCCCGGTCGTACAGGTACGAGCGGAAGGCGATCGTCGTGACCGTGCCGATGACGGCCGCGACGACCGCGATCAGCGCGACCGCCGAGACGACGAGACGGGTCCGCAGCGACCACGGCCCCCGTACGCGCCGTGATCGCGTCCGTGAGCGTGACCGCCGCCCTGCACCTCGGAACACGGGCCGCTACTCCCCCGGCTTGATGAGGTAGCCGGCCCCGCGCCGGGTGTGGATCATCGGGGCGCGCCCGGCGTCGATCTTCCGCCGGAGGTACGAGATGTAGAGCTCGACGACATTGGCCTGGCCGCCGAAGTCGTACGACCAGACCCGGTCGAGGATCTGCGCCTTGCTGAGCACCCGTCGCGGATTGCGCATCAGATAGCGCAGCAGCTCGAACTCGGTCGCCGTGAGGTGGATCGACACCCCGCCCCGGGTGACCTCGTGACTGTCCTCGTCGAGAGTGAGGTCCCCGACGGCGAGCAGCGACTCGCTGCGCGCGAGGGCGGCGCCCGACCTGCGGATGAGTCCGCGCAGCCGGGCCACGACCTCCTCCAGGCTGAACGGCTTGGTGACGTAGTCGTCGCCGCCCGCCGTGAGCCCGGCGATCCGGTCCTCGACGGCGTCCTTCGCCGTCAGGAAGAGCACCGGGACGTCGGGCAGCTCGCGGCGGATCCGGCCGAGCAGGCTCAGCCCGTCGACGTCGGGCAGCATGATGTCGAGGATGACGGCGTCGGGCCGGAACTCCCGGGCGGAACGCAGGGCGGCGGCCCCGTCCCCGGCGCTCCGGACCTGCCAGCCCTCGTAGCGCAGGGCCATGGAGAGCAGCTCGGCGAGCGAGGCCTCGTCGTCGACGACGAGGACACGGACGGCGGTTCCGTCGGCACGGAGCAGGTCGGCGCGGGTGCCGGTACGGCGTGTGGTGACGGTCATGGACCCACGCTGTCGGCCGCCGCTGAGAGGCCTCTTTCCCTTTCCTGTGAATTCCCTGAGAAAGGGCTCAGAGGTCCCGGGAAGGTTTCACGTGAAACAACGCGGCACCGTTCTCGTACAGGACACGCCGGAGCCAGTCGTCCCCCAGCCCGAGACGTTCGAGGGCCTGGAGCTGGTGCAGATACGGATACGGGATGTTCGGGAAGTCGGAGCCGAGGAGGATCCGGTCGCCGATGTCCACGAGCCGCTTGAGCTCCGCCTCGGGGAAGGGCGCGAGCCGCTCGCTGAAGTCGGTGAAGGCCATGGTGGTGTCGAGGTGGACGCCCTCGTACCGCTGGGCGAGGTCGAGGAAGTCGCTGTACTCGGGCATCCCCATATGGGCGACGATCACCCGCAGCCGGGGATGACGGGCGAGGAGCCGCGCCATCGGCCCGGGGCCGGTGAAGGCGCCCGGAGTGGGCCCGGAGCCGCAGTGGACGACGACGGGGGTGCCGCTGTCGGCGAGGGTTCCCCACACGGCGTCCAGCCGGCCGTCGGTCGGGTCGAAGCCGCCGACCTGGAGGTGCACCTTGAAGACACGGGCACCGGCGTCGAGCGCCTCGCGGACGTACCGGTCGGCGCCCGGCTCGGGAAAGAAGGTCGAGGTGTGCAGACAGTCGGGGGTACGGGCGGCGAAGTCGGCGGCCCAGGAGTTCAGCCAGGCGGCCATGCCGGGCTTGTGGGGATAGAGCATGGCCGTGAAGGCGATCGCCCCGAAGCCCCTCAGCAGCGCGAGCCGGCGCTCCTCCTCCTCGCGGTAGGTGATGGGCCACTCCAGACCCGTCAGGGGACCGACGGCGTCGAAGTAGGCCCAGACCTTGTCGAGGACGTTCTGCGGCATGAAGTGGGTGTGCACATCGACGAGTCCGGGAATCCCGAGCCGGTCGAGCAGAGCCCGGATGTCGTCACTCTCGCTCAAAGCTGTAACTCCGCTCGACCTTGCCGATGTGGACGCTGTAGCTGTCGTACCAGTGCTCCCGCCCGCGCGCCTTGGCCGCCCGGTGCTCGCTGTCGAGGCGCCAGGCGTCGAGGGACTCCAGATCCCGGAAGTAGGCGATGCTGATCGCGATCCCGCCGGGGGTGCGGGCGGACTCGTAACCGAGGAAGCCGGGGATCCCGTCGACGATCTCGCGCATCCGGACGCCGGTCTCGGCATAGCCCTCGGAAGCCTCGGGGCTCTCGGTCCGGACGGAAGTGAACACAGCGGTGTAGTAGGGCGGTTCGATGTCCGCCACCAGCTTGGGGGTCATGTGATCACCCTCGCCGGGGCCGGGCGGCGATGTCCACGGCCGCAGGGGAAAGGGATCCAAGACTTTACGAAGCGACCGCCGCCCCTCAGAAGAGCTCCCCCTGGGTGCTCGGGTCGACGGCGGACACCGTGTGCGCGACCGGCACGGAGAAGGCCTCCCCCTCCCCGGCACCCTGGAGCACCCACCCGCCCATCAGCCGGGTGTCGAGGGCGAGACAACGCCCATCGGGATCGAGAAGGTGCAGGTCCGGGCCCGCGGCGGCGAGCAGACGCCCCGTGACGACACCCCCGTCGACCAGCTCGGACACCGTGCCGTCGAGCGGCGGCAGCCCGTCGAGACCGAAGGCCTCGGCGTGGTCGCGCGCGACGAACTCCAGCGGCTCCAGGGTCTCCGCCCAGCCACCGATCTCCCCCGCACGCCGGTGCAGTTCCTCCACCTCCCCGGCACGTGCCGAGGCCGACGGCAGCGCGTGCCGAGCGGCCCGCTTCCGCTCGTAGGCCACCCGGTCGGGCACCCCCAGCGCCTGCCGCAGCACCTCCTCGGTGCGCCGGGCGGCCATCAGCGGCCCCCGCCCGAGCCAGCTGAACGTGACGGCGCCCTGCTCCAGGAGCCGGGTCTCCTCCCGCGCCTCGGCGGTGATCCCCACCTTGGTCATGCCGGGCCCGAACCACGCCAGATACACGCGGTACGGCTGCGGGTCGTCCAGGAACGTGTCGGCGGCCACGGAGTGGGTCCGGTCGAGCCGCGCGCACTCCGGGCACCGCCCACCGGTGGCCCGGCCGGGCACGACCGCCTCCACCGGGCAGGGATTCCCCCGGGCGCCTGAACACCGCCGCGCTCCCACGGCCCGAAAGGCGAGCCGCCGGCCGTACACGAGCGTGCTGACCCTCCCGCCGCTCCATCCGAGCCCGGGCACACCACCGCTCCAGGTGATCCTCCGGCACCGCCACTCCACGCCCGCGCCTCCCTATGCTCCTCGGATGTCCAGTCTCCGGCACATCCGCTTCCAGTCCCCGACCCGGAGCCCCCGGGGCCACCACCCCGGGGTCTTCGGCCTGGCCAACGCGCTCGCCCGGGAGGGGCGGCTCTCCCCCGGGGAATGGGCGATCTGGCGCGCCTCGAACGACTGGTACGACGCTCATTTCCCGAACCCGTCGACGGTCGACCCGACGGTCTACGACCCTGAGGTGAACCCGGGCGCGGCCGCCTGGTTCCGCCCGACGGCGACCGAGGCACTGGCCCGGGTCGCCCCGTACCTGCGCATCCTGAGCGACCACGGGGTGCCCTGTGTACGGCTGGAGTCGGCGAACCCGGGCAGGATCGTCTACGCGGACGCCTACCAGGTGGTGGTCGCACCGCCCGTCCCGCCGGGCACCCCGCCGCCCGTCGTCCTTCCGGGGGCACGGCGGGCGGATCCGCCGACCGCTCAGGGCAGGACGTAGATCCGCGCCCCGTCCTCGTCGGGCTCGCCCACCTCCCGCATGCAGCCGCGGTCGAGGAGCAGGCGTACGCAGTCCCGGACCCGCTCGCGGGAGAGACCGGTGCGCCGGACGACGTCCTGGGTCCGGTAGCGGACACCGCCCCTGACCAGCCCGGGGGCGAGGCAGGTCGCGACCGTCCGCACGTCCCCGGTGATGGCCCAGGACTCGACGAGCTCCTGCGGGGTGAGCGCGACGGCGGCGCCGGTGCGCTGACGGGGCACGGCGAGCCGCTCAAGGGATTCGGCGACCCTTGAGAGACTCCGCCTGGTCTCGCGGAGCAGCTCCGCGTACTCGGTGTGCTCGGTGTACGCGGCGGCCCGCTCGTCGAACTGCCCCTCCAGGCGGACCAGGACGTCCACGAGCTCCGGGGGAAGGACGAACCCGGCGTGCACGGGCGAGGGTTCGAGCCCGTACCCGCCGTATCGCTGGATCGCCGCTATGACCTCGGCCGTCCACGTCCGGAAGGGCTCGGCCTCCGGCCTCCGGCACGCCCCGACGAGCTGGACAAGCCCCTGGAGGCTCACCATCCGTGTCGACGCCCTGATCCCGCTCCGGCCGAGGAACTCCTCGCCTCCGGCGAGCTCCCGGGCGGACGCCAGGCACGTCCCGGGCAGCGCCACCGTCCGCAGCGCCTCCCGTGTCCCCGCGTATCCCAGCCTCTTCGCCACGTCCACCACGGGGAACCAGTGGGTCCCGTCGGGCCCGGCCAGCCGCCGCAGGGGCGCACCGGTGGCGGCGCGCACCAAGTCATCGATGTCGATCGCGTCCATCGATCATCACCTCCGCTTCGCAAGCTAGGCCGAGGGCATATTCAACTGACATGCAAATCAGACAGGTTCACCCAAAAGGGGAAGGATTCCCGGGTATACCCCCCGAAATCCCTCCCCTACGACTACACCTGTCCCACACCTACGCCCCCGCCCCAGGCCCACGACGGGCCGGGCCGACGGCGAGGCCCGAGCCGTCGGCTACTTGGCGACGAACTGCGTCAGGATCGCCTGCACCTCGTAGATGTCGACGCCCTTGGTGAAGGTCTTCTGCACGGGCAGCTGGCTGCCGGAGATCCAGATCTTCAGCTCGGCGTCCAGGTCGAAGGTGCCGGCGGTCTCGACGGCGAAGTGCGTGATGCTCCGGTACGGGATCGAGTGGTACTCGACCTTCTTGCCGGTGATGCCCTGCTTGTCGACCAGCACGAGTCGCCGGTCGGTGAAGAAGATCGTGTCGCGGATCAGCAGGTACGCGGCGTGCACCTGCTCCCCCGGCCCGAGCAGCCGCGCGAAGTCCTGCTGCGCCTGCGCCGGATCAATCGCGTGCGCGTTCCCGAAGAGCGCCATGCCCCAACCCCCACATTCAAAGAGAAAAAACGATCATCCGACCTTAACCGCCCCCCATCCCCGAAGTCCCAGGACTTTCACACACAACGCCGCCCGGCCCTTCGGTCCGCCGCACCGCCCACCGGGCCGGGCCGGGCCCGTTCAGGGGATGAGTCCGCCGTTCACGGCACGGCGGTAGAGCCGTTGGTGCCACTCGCTGGAGTCCGGTCCGGGATCGGTGGCCAGGACGGGGTGCGGGCCGCTCTCGATGAGGGCGTCTGCACTTCGGATCTCATGAACGAAATGATCGGCTGCCACCACGGCCACGCCCAAGGCACGCCGGCGCACAAAAAAGAGACAGGCACCGCGACCGGCGAACCGTCCGGCGCGACGGAAAGAACGAGACGAACGCAAGAGGCCCGGACTCTCGTCCGGGCCTCTTGTCTATGTGCACTCGGCAGGATTCGAACCTGCAACCTTCTGATCCGTAGCTCTGGCGGGATCGGTCAGTGATGGCCATACCGGCCGCTCTGAAGCCTCGGAGAGGGGCTATCGGACGGGGGCGGTTGCTGGGGTTGCGGTACGGAGCTGCTGTACGCCCTCATCCTGCTCGGCACGCTCCAAAGCCGTGATGGCCTTGCGCCGCCATCTCACGACAGCACCCGCGACAGACCCCCATCAACAGCGTTGCCACAGGTACGCCCAACACGAGGGCAACGGCCAGATCGCCGACCGATTCCATGCGTCTGCCTACCTCCCCCGGAAAATCCCGAACGCTTCCTACAGATCCGTCCAGACGTGTGGCTCCAAGTACGCATGCCAGCCTCGAAAGAACCAGTCCGCCAAGTCCGTCAACCGCTCGATGCAGGACGCGTAGTAGTCCTCAGGCTCTGGCCTCGGGAAGTTGGGGTGGGCGGTCCACGAGGGAACCTCGGTCGCTACCTGGTAGTACCCCTCTGCCAGCCACCGCGGAAGGTGCTCAGCATCCTTCAGGTGTTCGCACACTGCGCGCATGGCCCTCTCCAGCCTGGAGAATGCCTCTCGATCCCAGACGAGATCGCATCGCAGTCCCAGCAGGAAACTCCCGGGTTCGGAATGGAACTCATGCTCCAGGGTCTTCAAGGCCAAATCCATGCTCGGCATCGTGCCAGCTCCCTCTGCGGTGGCACTGGCTGCTAGAGATTGATGGGGACCTCGTAGACGATCTCGCACAGCGCTGCCGGCACGACGATGTCCGCCGTCTCGACGGGCTGCCCCTGATCGCTGTAGTAGGTCCGCCGGATGTGCGTGACGAGAGCGCCCTTCTGGATACCCAGGAGCGACGCCTCCTCGGCAGACGCCTGCCGCGGCTCCGGCTGCTCCACCGCGCGGCTGACCGTGATTCCGATCTCCGCCATGCGGCGCACGACGCCCATCCCCGCGTACGGCCCGCCCTCGGGCAGAACCGCAAGCGTGCCGGACGTGATGCTGTACGGCTCCCAACTCGTCGACACAAGCACGGGCTTGCCGTCGGCCAAGTACTCGTACGACGTGCGCACGCAGTAGTCCGCCTCAGGAATGTCCAGACGCGCGGCGATGTCTACCGGGGCCGGCACCATCGCTTCGCTGCGGCTCTCCCAAGTCCCCTTCTTGCCGAGCGCAGCCATCTCCGCGCGGAACAGCGAGCCATCGGTGTGCTCCTGCTGCCGCGAGCGAACCATGCGCAGCCGCTCCCGCGGCTCCGCGACGTAGGTTCCGGAGCCCGCCCGCCCTTCCAGAAAACCCTGCGCGATGAGCGT
Source organism: Streptomyces zaomyceticus (assembly GCF_014656215.1). Classification (GTDB taxonomy): domain Bacteria; phylum Actinomycetota; class Actinomycetes; order Streptomycetales; family Streptomycetaceae; genus Streptomyces; species Streptomyces zaomyceticus. The sequence goes on from NZ_BNBZ01000040.1 coordinate 53,428, forward strand.
CTCTTGGGCCCGCCGGATGACGGCCTCGCCCACTCCGCACTCCTGCGCCAGCTGCGCACGGGACGGCAGCCGGTCTCCCGGCGTCCATTCCTGATCGGCGATGCGCTGTCGTAGCACGTCAGCGATGTGGAGGTACGGCGGCTGCTCACGCATATGGAAAACCTAGACCACTACCTCTAATCTAGATAACTAGCTTGCTCTTAGCTATCTAGCTTGCGGAGGGGGTCAGGTGCAGCAGAGGGAGGGCCTCGCGTTATCCCCCGAGAGTCGCGTCGACCGCATGACCACCCGACTCGCCGCCCTGGGCGTCACTTCCGCCGTGACGCGCACCAAGGGCTGGATCCACGTGGAGGGGCACGTCCCACACCTCCTCGCTCCCGAGCAATGGCAAGAGCTCCTCGCAACGCTGGCGGTGGCCGACTCATTCGGACTCGTCGACAGCAGCGCGGACGGCCGCAGCGTCTGGGCCGGAGTCAACGACAAAGCCCCCGCGACGGTGGACGCCGTCCGGGGGCACGGCCATCAGCCCTGAGGAGCTGATCAGCATGTTCAACCGTATCCGCGGCGCTCTCAGCCGCACCAGAGCACAGCACCGGAGAACGAAGAGCCGGCGCCTCGCGCACCCCGCAATTCCGCCCCGCCCTACGGTGATTCATCTCGGCCGAGCGGTCCAACGGCTCGGCGCATGGAACTGGGACGTCCTGGACGGGGAGGAAACGGCACTCGTCCGCCCGTACGTGGTGGCGGCCGAGGAGCAGGCGAGGCGCACGATGGCAGGCACGGCCACGCCTGTGGGCATCGGCTGCTGGGCGCCGACGGAGGTCACACCATGACGCCCCGCCGCACGCGAGTGCCGAACGACCGGGCTTCGGCCCCGTACCGCTCCAACACGTGCCGCATCGGCTCCCACCACGAGTGCGAGCACGCGAGCCCTGCCGTGGCGCCTGTGGACATCCCGGTGATCTTCGAGTCCTGCACCTGCTCGTGCCACCGCACGACTTCACCGACGGGCGGTAACCGATGAGCGCTTGGGTACCCAGCAGTGCCATGGCCGCCTCGATCGAAATCACGGCCGCCACCGTCCAGCGCGGCGACGTCATCCAGATAGGCGGCCAGCCGTGCCGCGTCGCCGACCTCTTCCACATGCCCGGCGGGGCCAAGCGACTCCACTTCGAATCGGGCGAACTCCTGACCCTGCACGCCCGAAGCCGACTCATCGCCCTCCGGATGCAGAGGGTGGGTGATCAGCGCCGTGGCTTCGCGCCGACACGTCATCGCCGATGACCTCAGGGCCCAGATCTCGACAGGCCACATCAAAGCCGGCGACCGCCTCCCTTCGGAAGCCCAGCTCGCCGCCCGCTACACGGTCAGCACGCCAACCCTGCGTAACGCGCTGGCGCTGCTCCAGGCCGAAGGGCTTGTGGAAAAAGTCCACGGCAAGGGCAACTTCGTCCGCCACCCTCTCCGCAGGATCACGTACATCGGCGGCGGCCTCACACGGGCGAACGCAGCTCTGCACGTCACCATCCGCACCACCAAGCTGAGGGCGCACGGACACCTGGCCACCTTGCTGCGGGTACCGGCAGGCAGCCCCCTGACCGAGTTCCTCTGCCTGAGTCACGACGGAAAGTCGCCACACAGCCTGACCCGCGTCTACATCCCCCGCGACCTGGCGTCGGCCGACGTACCCGGCGAGTCGACTGGGCCCGAGGAGCTGGCAACGCTGCTGGCCAAGCCCAGCCCGCCACTTGCCGAAGTGCAGGAGAGAGTCTGCGCCCGCCTCCCGACGCCCATGGAAGCGACAACGCTCCGGATCAGCTCGACCCTCGCCGTCCTGGAAGTCACCCGCGTGGCGACCGACAACGCCGGCCACATCGTCGAGGCGGCGTTCCTGATCCTTCCGGGCGACCGCGCCGACGCGGTCTTCACCACCCACCCCACAACCAAAGAGAGGACGGCAGAAGGATGACGCCCCACAACGAGCTCCGACTCCTCCCGTGGTCGAGCCCGGATGGCAAGCCCTGCTACCTGAGCACCGACAGCAACGACGGCCCCGTGTCCCGCCTGGCCGACACCACCGAAGCCGCCCAACTCGAAGCCGGGCAAGAGCTCCTGGAGCACGCCATGGAGGTCATGGCCGACGCGGAGTCGGATCCGGCAGAACTCCGCGTCCTGGCAAGGGATCTCACGGAAACCTTGCGAGACACGCTCCGCGTGGCCGTGAGCCGCGGCCACCGCCTCCCTACTCTGCCCTCCGCCGTGCCCGGAGAAGAAGACGCGGCCCCTCGGCTGCCCGCGGCGGCCTTCGGTTAGCAGCCACGTACCGTCAAACAGGTCGAAGCCCCGGGCCAGAGTCCGGGGCTTCACTGCTGGTTTCCTACAGGCGGTTAGTTTCCAGTCAGTAGCCCACACCTCTGCGGTCTGAGCCCATAGACTCCCGTCATGTTGGCCCGCCTCCCATCACGCTATGAAGACCTCGATCCAGCCTTCCGTGGACGACTTCGTCCTGACAGGCAACTGCTAGAACAGGTGCAGCGCGCCCACGCGAGCATGCAGATCACCGGCGGCATCCGTTTCCTACCCATCTTTGGGCGAAGTGGATCCGGGAAGAGTTCGGCGGCCCGAGAGCTTGCCACGCATCTTCCTGAGTGCAAGGTCGTTGAACTGTCACGTGCTGCAATCGCGTCCGAGGCTGCGCTCCTAGAGGAGTTGCGTGATGTCGACGGATACCGCGACAAAACCAAATTGATAATCGCCGTCGTGGATCAATTCGAGGAGCGAGTAGCCGAAAAGACAGCACTGCCTTCTCAGTTTGTAGAACGACTGAGCCTCCTCGACAGAGGAGAACTCCGGCAAAGGCCGGTCCTTTTCATCTGGCTGACAACAAGCCTGGAGTTTCAGGCTGACCTCGCCAAGGCTACTTCGCGAAACGAGAGAATTCTACTAAGTTCGAACTTCGAACTCTCAGGGCCACCGCGGGAGGATTGGGCAGAAATCCTCGAAGAGACCTTCGCGTTCCACAACAAGAATCAGCCGCTGGCCGACTTCGAAGTGCTTACCACCGACGTTAACGAGATTGCAGATCGAGCTGCCACGATCGGCGCTTCCATTGAGTTCGTGGCTGAAAGGCTGGCCTCGTACACCACAAAGCTGCACGACATCTCACGCTACCAGGTGGTGATGTTGTGGCCCGTTACGGACGGTCTCCGAATCACCCGGGTTGCCGGCTTCACGAATGCCCGGGATGGCTACAAGCTGGACTGGAATGCGTTCTATCGAGAGCTGAACGAGGACGACCGCCAAACCCTGCCCTTGTCAGAGTTGAATAGGGCTCGCTTGTACTTTGATGTGCGACTGGTACCTATCGCCGCAGCGGACCTTCACCCTCTGTGCCGTGACCTCGATCAACCTAATGTGACACCGAGTCGTTCCTACCTTGAGCGCTTCGAAAAGTCCCATTTCGCTTCTATCGTCGGAGAGAACTGGGATCCCTCTACGTACAGCCCCCTTCGCGAGCGTGAATCCGAAAGAGCCACGAATGCCCGGACATGGTACGAGAGTGTCACCACTAAGCCGACTCAACTGGGCACTCGAATCGCATTGTGTCTCCGCGCACTCGGATTTGAAGCGCAGCCCGAACAGGAGATCAAGACGCCTAGCAGTAGAGTCAGGGCAGACATCCTGGTACAGCGTCCGGAAAGTCAGCAAGATTCTGTCATCGTGGAATTGAAGGCGTACTCGACGGAAAACACGAGGCCTTCATCCATTAAGGATGCAATCCGCGTAACCCTAAAGCGGCACGCGCAGTTGGCCGGATTCTTGGCACGCCAGTAGGTTTCACAACAAAGGCCCCATAATTTCTGGAGTGGGGCACTTAATGGATCTGCCAGGCAAGCACGCTGTCGGGCCGCGCTCTACTGAAGAAGTGAGGGGCGTGGGTCTTCGACCTACACCCCTTCTTCGCGATCTAACCCTGCCCTGCCGAGCAGGCCCCAGGTTGTCAGCGTTCACCACGGCCCAGCACTGGCCCAGCGCAGACTACTTCGCTCGGGCCGATCTGAGGCCGATGGTGAGCTGGGGCAGCGCCGCCTTAGATGCTGAGCCGGAAGTCTTCGATCTTCTGGCGAATTAGTTCTGCGGGATCTGTTCCAGCCTTTTTGTCGCTAAGCATCTGCTGCACATCTGCATCGCTCAGCACGATGATCAATTTTTCGTACAGAACCCACTGCTCACGCAAGGTATACAAGAGCCGCGGGTCTGGCTCTGGGCGAGTAAAGATGAGCGCGAAGAGTCCCACGCCACTACGTTGCAGATAGTTGGCAATCTGCAGGATCTCTTCCTTCTTGATCGACTCTTTATAGTTCTTCGCGTCGATTACCACATAGTCTGCCTGGTAACGAGTGCGCAGATACTGCCATAGCCCATCGGGGGCATAGTTCGGGAGGATTATGTCCCGTCTATTCACATCGCTGAAGTTTCGTCGTTCCCAAAGCGTTTTCGATAGGGGAGGACAGAAAAGGAACTCGGCAATCTCTTGACAGAGTTTCTGATAATTATGCCAATCTGGGCCTGGCGCGATGCCCGAAAGGCGAGCTAGTAGCTCGTCGGAGCGGTGTTCCACTGGCTCGCTCGGAGTCGACTCAGGATCCCCCAAGAATTGGGCGGCCTGGCTCTGCCGTCCGACCTTCGCCGCGTTCTTGGCCAGCCACTGGCGATCCCAAACCTCGATTCCGGCGGCAGCGAATACGTTGAAAGTATCCTTGGATAGGTTCGCCGGAGTTGCGAGGATCATTCGGGATGATCGCCCTGTTCTCCGCTTCACGACGCCACTCATGGCGGTGAGTTGTTCGATCGTTACTCGGACACGATGACTGGTCTGGGGTCCGGGAATCTTGCATTCAACTAGATGCAGCCCTGCGGCATTCGAGAACTCAATGTCGGCCCCGGCGTCTGATGCGCGCATTTCTTCTTCAGGGGTCACGTTTCCGAGTTTCAGATCGCCGATAATCGATCGGATCAAGTCTTCAAATTCCAGCGCTGGACGCAGGCTTCGATAGCGCATTGTTCCCTCCCGGTATTATCGATACTGATAGTGTGCCGTAGCGCGTTGGGTTTTATGGGCAGTTAGCCAAACTTGGTCTCGAATCAAGGTCATCGACCCGCTAGTTTGCCCGCCACTCGCCCCTTACTCCCATCCCGTCTGCCGTCGACCCACACACCGTGGAGCAGGCGCGGTGCCGGGCGTCCAGGTGGAGCGCGCCACTGTACGAACGACCTGGACGCCCGGTGCCGTGTCTGCTCGGCTCTGCCTGGGTCGACGGCAGACGGGATGGGGGTCCCCGCCACCACACCCCACCGGCCGGCACCCGCAGACTGGCCCCGCCATCCCGGAGCCTGAGCGCCCCCGCCGGAGGCATCGTCTTGAGCCGCACTCGCGTACCGCCCCCGGTCACGGCGTGGGTTCGCCACCCATCAACCCGAGCTGTCAGGCGTGCGGCCGGCGGCCGGGCTGGAGCGGGGCGGAGACAGGAGCGCAGGCCCGGGCGACGGGCCGCGCGCGCCGCGCCGTGCGCGGCGGGTGCCTTGATGAAGTAGAGAAAGTCTTACCGCGCTAGTGCTGCGATGCCGCGTGAGCCTCGGCGTTCAAGGCGATGCGCTGGGACAGGTCGTCCAAGGAGCACTCGATCTGGGCGTCAGGGAGCGGCTTGAAGTCCGTGATCTCCGGTGCTGTCTCAACGTAGTTGGAGGGGTTGATGCTCCAACCCTCTACCCCGCTCCATCCAGCGCTCATCTCTGCATCGCGCCCGTCTGCGGATGTTACGCGTAGCCATGCCGTGCACTGGTCCGAGAAGTCGTAGGGCAGGTAGGCAGTGCCGCCCTTACCCCTCAGCTCGTCTACCTGATCCCGCCATTGCTCCAGCAGGCGCGCCAAGTCCGCTCCGAGGGTTGGTGATGCTGTGGGGGAGTCGTCGATCGCGAAGTAGTACGAGTCACAGGTGTGGCTGTAAGCCCCGAGGCGCAAGCAGAGGTCATCGTGGTCGCCTCTCATGTCCAGGCGTTCGAAACTGAGAGGGACTGTGGTCGTCACCCGTGCTCCCGGTAGTGAGTGCTGCCGGTCAGGCGGCGGCCGTCGTGGCTGCGGACGTGGGGGCCGTTTCCGTCCAGGGCGTCCAGGAGGCGGATCGCATAGACCTCGGCCATGCGCTCCTCGACCTCGGCCGGCGTCAGCCAGTCGACCGCGGTCGACTCGTCCGAGGTTCTCTCGGTGCCGCCGGAGGGCTTGCAGCGGAAGACCAGGGCCACGATGCCTCGCGTCGTGTTCTTGTAGACGCCCGTCAGCTCGTCCACCTCGACGTGGATGCCCGTCTCCTCCAGGACCTCGCGGGCTACGCCCGCTTCAGGCGCCTCGGTGAGTTCGAGGACTCCGCCCGGGAGCTCCCATGTGCCGTTGTCCGCTCGGCGGATGGCCAGGAGGCGGCCGTCTTCGCGCACTACCGCTCCGGCCACGGACACGGAATGCAGCGGCGTTGACTTTGTTCCCGCGCTCCCACTACTCATGTACAGGAGCATATGAGAGTGGGTAGGACTGTGGGAACTCCAGCAGGAGCTGGCAGGGCCGTGCCTCGGTACGTGCAGATCGCGGACGAGATCGTCCAGCAGATCCGGTCTGGCGTCCTCAAGGCCGGCGACATGGTTCCGAGTGAGTCGGAGCTCGTCGAGCGGTACGGGGTTGCTGGGGGGACTATTCGGAAGGCCATGGTCGAGGTTCGGGCCAGCGGGCTCGTCGAGACCCGGCACGGCAAGGGTTCGATCGTGAAGGATCGGCCTCCCGTACGGCTTCGGTCTTCGGATCGCTTCCGCGCTTCTCATCGGCGGGGCGGTAAGGCCGCCTACCTCGCCGAGTCCGAGCAGTCCGGCGCCACGGCCAAGGTGAGCGTTCTCTACATCGGGCCCATGGAGGCGCCGGCGGACATCGCCGAACGGCTCGGTGTCGAGGTGGGGACGCAGGTGCTTGCCCGGCGGCGGCTGTACTTCCGGAACGGGACGCCCGTCGAGACCGCCTCGTCGTACCTGCCGTGGGACGCGGTGAAGGACATCCCCGAGCTGTTCGCCGAGAACCCTGGCCCTGGTGGCATCTACGCCCGGCTCGAAGACCACGGCCACGCCTTCGCCGAGTTCGTGGAGACCCTTCAGGCTCGGCCGGCCGCGAAGGCGGAAGCCTCGGAGCTGGCTCTCAGCCCTGGTGCCCCCGTGGTGCACCTGCTCCGGGACGCCGTGACGAAGAAGGGACGGGTCGTGGAGGTCTGCGACACGCTCATGGCCGCTGACCAGTTCGTCTTCCAGTACCGGATCCCTGCGACCGACTGACGCTCGCTCAACTCCCCTCAGCCCGCTGCAGTTTCTTTCCGCGGCGGGTTGACTCATGTACAGGAGTGGTGCACTCTTCTTCATGTCACTCCTATACAGGAGTGAATGAGTCCAACCTCTATAGAGGAGTGATCCACTGTGCGTCAGATCCCCGTCGACACCTCCGCCGCGATGGTGATGGTGGCCCAGCCGCCGGCCCCGAAGATTGCCAACCGCCAGACCGGCGAGATCGCCACCGACCGGGACACCGGTGCCCCGCTGATGACGGTCGACGTCATGTTCGTCATGGACGGCAATGCCGAGATCCTCAACCTGACCGTGCCCAAGACCGGCATCTCCGAGGAGCTGTCCATGGGCACCCCGGTCGCCCTGACCGGCGTCGTCGCCCGGCCGTGGGAAAACGAGTTCAACGGCCAGAAGCGCCACGGCATCAGCTTCCGCGCCGTCGCGGTCACCTCGCTCGCCGCCGCGAAGGTCGGCTGACCCATGACCGCCTTAACGGTCACCCTCGCTCTGGTCGCCACGGCCGCACTGCTGCTGCGGTGGCAGCGTCCGGCCTGGTACTGGATGAGCTTCGGCGTCGTCTTCGCCGTGGTGCGGATCCTCGCCCGGTATGCGTCGGTCATGGACGCATGTGGGCTGACCGTCCCGCCCTCGCGCTGGCGTCTAGCGGTGGCCCGGATGACCGGCCGGCCCATCCCCGACTCGCGGGCACCCCGGATCCTGCGGCTGCGGCCGACACGTACCGGGCTCGCACTGCGGGTGAAGCTGCGACCCGGGCAGGACGCGTTCGACTTCTCCGCCGCCTCGGACCGGCTCCGGCACTCGTTCGTCATGCAGAACGTCACCGCCCGGGAGATCCGCTCCGGTGTCGTCGAACTGCGGATGACCGGGTACGACGTCCTCAAGCGGGTGCAGATGCCCGCGGCTGCCCGTGGTGGGGTGATGCGGGTTCCGGTCGCCATGCGGGAGGACGGGGAGGTCTATTACCGCGACTACCGCCAGACCCCGCACGCGCTGAACGTCGGTGCCACACAGTCAGGGAAGTCCGTCTACCAGCGCAATCTTGTTGCCGCGCTCGCTCCGCTGGACGTCGCCTTGGTCGGGATCGACTGCAAGCAGGGCGTTGAACTTGCCCCGCTTGCTAGGCGGTTCACTGCCCTGGCTGACAACCCTGACGCTGCCGCCGATCTCCTCGACGCGCTCGTCGAGCACATGGACGAGGTCTACCAACTGATTCGCCGCGAGCAGAGATTGAGTGCAGACCTGCCGGATGCGGAGATCACCGCCGACATCTGGGACCTGCCCGACCACCTGCGGCCGACCCCGATCGTGCTCCTGGTCGACGAGGTCGCCGAGCTCGCGCTCTACGCCACGAAGGAGGAAGAGAAGCGCCGCGACCGGATCATCACCTCCCTCGTCCGGCTCGCCCAGCTCGGCCGCGCCGCCGGTATCTACCTGGAGATCTGCGGGCAGCGCTTCGGATCCGAGCTCGGCAAGGGCATCACCATGCTCCGTGCCCAGCTCACCGGCCGGACCGCTCACCGCGTCAACGACGAGACTTCCGCCAACATGGCCTTCGGCGACATCGCCCCGGACGCCGTCCTCGCCACGGTCCAGATCCGTACCGACCGGCCCGGTACGGCTGTCGCCGGTGACTCCTCTGGCGGGTGGGTCCGTATCCGTACTCCCCTCCTCACGCTCCGGCGGGCCGTGAACATCACGAACTCCCACGCCCACCGCACGCCCGAGATCCCCGCGCTGGCCGCCTTCCGGCCCGTCCTGCCGCCCCTGGTCAAAGCCGCGGCGCCCTCGACCGTCACGGCTCCCGCGATCGCCTGAATCCCCTCGCTCCACGGCGGCGTGACCGCATCACGCCAGGTCCCTACCCCGCCCATGCCCGAAACCGGAAGGAGGACCCCCGATGCGTCCCATCCGCCGACCGGACGCCGTCCTCGTACAAGCCGTGATCGCCGGCGCCCTGTCCTTCGCTCACCTCCACGACCTGGCTGCGGCTGCCGGACAGTCCGGTTGGAAGCCTTGGGCCTACCCGGTCTCCGTGGATCTCTTGCTCGTCGCCGCCTGGCATCGGCTGCGGACCTCGCGGGCCGCCGGTGAGCCTGCCCGCTCGGCCTGGACGTGGTTCATGGTCGCCCTGGCCGCGTCCCTCGGTGCGAACGTCGCCACCGCCGGTCTCCTCGACCTCGACCACGTTCCCGCCTGGCTGCGCATCCTCGTTGCGGGCTGGCCCGCTCTCGCGTTTCTCGGCGGCACGCTGCTTGTCCACTCACCTGGGCACTCGGTGGCACCAGTCGAACCCGACACGGCCACCGAACAGCCCCCGGCCGTGGAAGCCGTCATCGAACGGGATGACGTAGCCGAGCCTGAGCCGGAAATCGACGCCGCACCGGCCCTCCCTTCCCCGGAACTGGAGCCGGTCCCGGAACCCGCACCGGAGCCCGAACCGGCTCCCGTCTCCGTACCGCCGGCGCTCATCGCTCACGCCCGGAAGGTCGCCGACGACTACCGCGCCCGCACCGGCTACCCGATCGACGCGGACACCCTCCGCGCTCGCCTCGGCGTCCCGCCCCTGATGGCCAACGCCATCGCCGCCCAACTCGCCTGAAAAGGACATCGACCATGCGCGATTCGACCCGGCACGCCTTGGAGCGCGCCGCAGAGCTGACCCGGAACAACCGCCTGGTGGACGCCATGGCCACCGCCGAGCCGGTGATCACCGCCGCCGACGAGTTCGAGTCGGCCGAGATCCGTCAGTGGCTCATCGACCACGCCGACGACTTCACCCGGGAGGTCTGAGCGATGGCCGCTCGCGACCACTTCCACTCCGTGATGCGGATCGGCCCGGTGCAGATCGGCACCCGCCGCGACCGTCACGGCCGCACCAAGTACGCCGCGGTGTGCACGGCCGACGGCTGCGGCTGGTCCGCCGAGTACTCCAGCTCCTCGGCCGCCCAGCTCGCCGCCCGCACCCATCGCTGCAAGCCCCGCTGACCTCGAAGGAGACCCGTGTCATGGACGTCCCGCTCTGGCTCGCCCTGATCGTCGTCGGCGGTCTCGGTATCAAGCTCATCCGCCCGCCCTGGTGGCTCGTCGCCGTGATCCTCCTCGGCGGCTTCCTCCTCGCCGACAGCGTCCTCGCCCCGCTCATCGACAACACGATCAACAGGTAGGGAGAACCGTCATGTTCCAGCCGCGCATCCCGGTCAACCCGCTCCCGACCGGCATCGTCACCCCGCTCGTCCAGCCGACCTTCACCGCCGACATCGCGCCCCACCAAACGGCCGCCCCGGTGGTCTGCAACCACCACCACGCCCCGGCACCCGTTCCGGTCCCGGCGCCGTCCTCCGTCGCCCGCCTCACCCCGGCCGGCCTGGCCGTTGTCGTCGCCGGCGGTGCCGGAGCCGTCCTGGTCGTCGGCACGGTCCTGGTTTCCATGCTGCTCGCCGTCGCCGTCACCGCCGCTTCGGTCGCCGTGTGCGCCGTCGTCCTGCGCTCGCTCCTCAACGGCCAGCACCGGCGCCGCTAATCGGGCTTCCGGGCGGCTCAACCGCCAAGTCTCCGCCGCCCGGAAGCCCCGCCCCTACCCAGCTCGCAGAACCAGAAGGAAGCTCTCCATGATGACCGTCCCAGCCGCCTCGTCGGCGGGGTTCGACACCGCCACCCTGGGCGACATGCTCCGGGTGGCCGGGTCCCCCGGCTTCGACCGCTGGAAGGAGCAGATCCACCGCACCGGCGGCTGCTCCCACCCCATCCACCTCCAGGGCTGGACCCTCACCCGGGACAAGACCACCGGCGAGACCCTCCACCGCTACTCCACCGACACCGAACCGGGCTCCCGGCTCCGGATCGCCTGCGGCAACCGCCGGGCCTCCCGCTGCCCCGCCTGCGCCTGGACCTACGCGGGCGACACATTCCACCTCATCCGCGCCGGCCTCGCCGGAGACAACGCCCGGGACATCCCCGCCACCGTCCGCGAGCACCCCCGCGTCTTCCTCACCCTCACCGCCCCGTCCTTCGGGCCGGTCCACAACCGTCCCGGCACCCGGCCCTGCCGCTGCGGCGTCCGCCACGCCGAGGATGACGCCGTCCTCGGCACGCCGCTCGCCCCCGAGTCGTACGACTACGCCGCTGCCGTCCTCTTCAACAACCACTCCGGGCAGCTCTGGCAGCGATTCACGAACCGCCTCCGCCGGGAGATCGCCGCCACGGTCGGCCTCTCTCAGCGGGAGCTGAAGGCAGTCGCCCGGATCTCCTACGGGAAGGTCGCCGAGTTCCAGAAGCGCGGCGCCGTCCACTTCCACGCCGTCGTCCGCATCGACGGCCCGGACGGTCCCGACTCCCCGCCGCCGTCGTGGGCGACCACCGAGCACCTCACCGACGCCATCCACGCCGCCGCCATCCATGCGTACACGACCATCGCTGTCCCCGCCGCCGGCGATCACCCCGCCCGCCGCCTCCGCTGGGGTACCCAGCTCGACATCCGGCCCGTCAAGGCATTCGGTGACGGCTCCGACATCACCGAACAGGCCGTCGCCTCCTACATCGCCAAGTACGCGACCAAAGCGGCGGAGACGACCGGCAGCCTCGACCGCCGCGTCGGCAACCGTGAGGCCCTGGTCCTCCTCGGCGTCCCCGACCACACCCGCCGCCTCGTCGAAGCCTGCTTCGACCTCGACCCGCTGTACCCGGATCGCCGCCTCCTCGCCTGGGCCCACATGCTCGGCTTCCGGGGCCACTTCTCCACCAAGTCCCGCCAGTACTCCACCACCCTCGGCGAACTCCGCCAGACCCGCGCCGACTACCGCGCCGCCCAGGAACGCACCGCCCGCGGCCTGGACGACATCGAGCCGGACACCGTCCTCGTCCTCACCTCCTGGTCCTACGTCGGCCAGGGCCACTCCCCCGGCGAGGCCGCCCTCGCCGCCTCGATCGCCCGGGACATCGCGCTCAACCGCGAGACCGCTCGCGAGGCACTACGCGACCACCTCACCCCGGAAGGAACGGAAGCATGACCACGACCGTGATTCAGCCCAAGTGGCACACGACCGCCGAGGTCGCCGCCCTGCTCGGCTTCGGGCTGTCCAAGACCAAGATGCTCCTGCTCACCGGAGAGATCCGCTCGGTGAAGGTCGGCCGCAACCGCCGCGTCCTCCCCGCCTGGGTCGACGAGTACATCGAGCGCGTCGCCGCCAGCGCCGAGGAGTGGGCCGCATGAGTGGAAAGCGCGGGAACGGCGAAGGCTCCATCTACCCGTACAAGAACGGCTACGCCGCCTACGTCTGGGTCACCAAGCCGGACGGCAAGCGGGCCCGGAAGTACGCCTACGGCAAGACCCGGGAGGAGGTCCACGACAAGTGGCTCAAGCTCCACGCCGAGGCGAAGAAGGGGCCCGTGGCCACCCGACACCGCATCCTCTCCGCGTTCCTCTCCTACTGGCTCGACTCGATCGTGAAGCCCAACCTCGCCCCGCTCTCCTACGTCTCGTACGAGGGATACGTCCGGCTCTACATCGCCCCGCACCTCGGTACGAAGCGGCTCGACAAACTGACCGTGCGGGACGTCCGGGAGTGGCTGACCAAGCTCGCGACCATCTGCCAGTGCTGCGCGCAGGGGAAGGACGCCAAGCGGGAGCCGGGCCGACGGAAGTGCTGCGCCGCCGGGGAGTGCTGCGAGGCGTACCCGTCCCGTCGGGTCGTCCAGGGCGCCCGTGACGCCCTCCGGGCCGCGCTCACGCACGCCGTGACCGAGGAAGAGATCGGGAAGAACGTCGCCTCCCTCGTGAAGGTCCCCAAGCCCCGCCGGCGCCGGATCAAGCCGTGGTCCGTCACCGAAGCGGGTCAGTTCCTCGCAGACGCGGCCGACCGGGACGATCACCTCTTCGCCGCCTGGATGCTCGTGCTGTGCCTCGGGCTCCGCCGCGGTGAGGTCCTGGGGCTCACTTGGGAGTCGATCGACTTCGAGACCGGCGAGCTGTACGTGGATCACCAGATCCAGCGCGCCGGGCGTCAGCTCCTCCACCGGGAGACCAAGACGGAGGAGTCGGACGACTTCCTTCCCCTCCCCGCCGTTTGCCTCAAGGCGCTCCGGATGCGGCGTGGTCAGCAGACCGGGGACCGGAAGGCAGCCAGCGAACTGTGGCAGGACACCCGCGGGCTCGTCTTTACGACGAAGTACGGCACGCCCATCGAGCCAGGGAATCTGACCCGGATGTTCGCCCTGCGGGCCCGTCGCGCCGGCGTGCGCGTGATCCCGCTCCGCAACACCCGCCACACGTGCAGCTCGCTCCTGGTCGCTCTCAAGGTCCACCCGAAGGTGGCGCAGCGGATCCTTCGGCACTCGCAGATCGCCATGACGATGGAGGTCTACGCCGAGGCGAGCGAAGAGGAAGTGCGGACCGCGATCGGCAAGCTGTCCGATGCCATGGGCGGTACCGCCACCGGCTGATAGCGATCAGCGCGGTTGCTGTACTTCGCTGCTGTACGACCAGGAAACGCAAGAGGCCCCGGATCTCTCCGGGGCCTCTCACCTGTGTGCACTCGGCAGGATTCGAACCTGCAACCTTCTGATCCGTAGTCAGATGCTCTATCCGTTAAGCTACGAGTGCTTGTTCTTTTGTCTTGCCTCCGCTCCCCGGTCTTTCGACCCGCTCGCGGCGACAGACAGAACATTACATGACTGCCGCCGCCATGTGAAATCCGATTGCCCCACCCCTTGTGACCTGCGAAAACGCCGCTCAGGCGGTGGATGGCGAGGCCGACGGGGCAGCTGTCGAGCGGGCCGGGAACGGCCGAAGCCCCGGCCTGTGGGGCCGGGGCTTCGGTAGGGGCGGAGGCGGAGGGATTTGAACCCTCGATGGGCTTTAAGACCCAAACCGCATTAGCAGTGCGGCGCCATAGACCGGACTAGGCGACGCCTCCATGCACCTCGCGCATACGCGGGTGGTGCGTGCAGATGATGACACAGGCGAACCGGCTGTCACCAATCGATTCTCACCGTACTAGGCCTCCGGGGTCGAGAGCAAAGCCCCACGGCATCCTTCGTGCCACCCGCCGAAGCCGCACGGTTCCTTCGTGCCGGCCGCCGGGACGACTCCGCGACTCCTCGACTCCCCGGGCGGCGGCCACCGGTACGCCCACGCCCCCTTCGGAGTCGCGCGGGCCGGTACGACTCCACGACCTCCTCGAAGTCGGCCGCCGGGACGCCCCGCGACCTCCCCGGAGTCGCTCCGTCCCCGTCCGGCGCACCCCGCTTGCGCAACGCCCCGGCGCCCGGAGCGTTAGAGGGGGCGGGCACACCGTGCACCCGCGCCCGTCGCACTCCCCCCGCTCCTGGAGATCCGTATGCTGCGCCGCCTCCTCCTCGCCTCCCTCGCCACCGCCTCCGCCGGGGCCGCCGGGCTCGGTCCGCTGCCGCCACTGCCCCTGCTCACGCCGCCCGACACCCTGACCGTCACCGTCGCCGAGAACGGCAATCCGCGCGCCAACGGCACCTTCGAGCTGAACTGTGACGACCGGACCGAAGGGAACCACCCGGCGCGTGAGAACGCCTGCAAGCGCCTTGACCAGCTCGCGGAGACGGGCACGGACCCGTTCGCGCCCGTGCCCGCCGACCGGCTCTGTACGCAGGTCTACGGCGGGCCCGCCGTCGCGCACATCACCGGCACCTGGCAGGGCCGCACGGTCGACGCCCGCTTCTCCCGGGCCGACGGCTGCGAGATCGACCGCTGGGAAAACCTGGAGCCGGTCCTTCCCCTTGTCAGGGCATGAGGCAGGGTTGCCCCTCGACGGCTCCCTTAGACTCCCCTCAGTGACAGGCCGCGGCCCGAGGGGCAAGATGGGACCGGCCGGCCGATAGGGCGAGCACGTGCAGTGCGTCTGGGAGGAAGCGTCGTCGTGAGCAGCAGGCCATCCCGAGGCGCTGCTCGCCTCGCAGCCATACTCGATGCCCTCCCCGACGGGCTCGTGCTCGTCAACTGCAACGGCACGGTCGTCAACGCCAACACGATCGCCCTCGGCATGTTCGAGACTCCGGGCACCGCACTCGTCGGGCGCGGGCTCCTCGACCTCCTGCCGAGCTTCGACTCCCGGCTCATCCCGGGTTCGATGCGCCGCCCCGAAGGCACCGACGAGCGCGGCCGCACCAAGCCGGCCCGGATGATCGCCCGCCGCACCGACGGCAGCGAATTCGCCGTCGAGGTCACCAGCGCCAGCCTGGAGGACGGCCGCGAGGCCTACGACTCGTACGGCGGCTACACCGGCGACGAGCTGCTCATGCTGGTCGTACGGGACCTCACCGGCACTCTCGACACCGAGGCCGAACTCGCCCGCTCGCAGCGCCAGACCGAGATGATCCTGCGCGCCGCGGCCGAGGGCGTCGTCGGCACGGACACCGACGGCCGGGTCGTCCTGGTCAACCCCGCCGCCGCGCAGATCCTCGGCTACCGCGCCGGCGAACTCGGCGGGCAGGAGCTCCACCCGCTGATCCTCGCGAAGCGGCCCGACGGCGAACCCTTCCCGTACGAGGAGTCGCCGCTCGCCGACACCCTCAAGTCCGGCCGCAAGCACCGCGTCCGCGGGCAGGTCCTCTGGGCGAAGAAGGGCGACCGGGTGCCGGTCGACCTGACGACCGCCCCGGTCCGCGACGGCGACCAGCTCGTCGGCGCGGTCATGACCTTCACCGACCGCAGGCCGTACGAGCAGCTCGTCGAGGAGCACACCGCCGAACTCGCCGACCGCGCCGAGCGGAACGCCGCGGAGCGGGAGGCGCAGCAGGAGCGGTACGCCTCCCTCGCCGCCCGGCACGAGCAGCTGACGGCCGTCCTCGCCGAGTCGCTGCGCGGCCCCCTGGAGGAGCTGCGCAGCCAGCTGGGCACCCTCGCCGCCGACGACGCCGGACAGCTGTGGCCCGAGGCCAACCAGGTCCTGCACCACCTCGCCGCCGGATACGCCCGGATGACGACGCTCGTCGACAACGTCCTGGGCTACCAGCTCCTGGACGCGGGCACGGAGAAGCTCGACAAGCACGTCGCGCTGCTCGACGGAGTCGTCACGGCAGGCATCGACGGGGCCGTCGAGCTGATCGGGCCCGGCCGCGCCCAGTTCGCCGTCCACGCGCCGCCCATCGAGGCCGAGGTCGACGCGGCCCGGCTCGCGACGGCGCTCGCGCACCTCGTCGCGGACGTCGCGGGCGTCGACGCGACCGGCAAGAACCGGGCCGCGGCCCAGGGCTCCGTACAGGCCGACTCCACGATCGTCGTCGCCGCCGCACAGCGGGGTGATGTCGTACGGATCGAGGTCCGCGGGCCGTACGCGGGCGGCGACCCGGTCCACGGGCCGGTCGTCCGCGGGATCGTGGCGGCGCACGGCGGAGTCGTCCAGACCCACGAGGTGCCGGGGACGAGCGGCGGCGCGTACGTCCTCGAGGTCCCGCTCGGTGCCGGGCGGGGCACGGTCCCCGCGCCGGAGGCGAGGCCGGACGGTCCGACCGCGGGGCCGGTCGACGGCTCGGCCGGCGGGCCGGGGGCCGGACCGGGCAGTGGTCCGGCCGATGGACCGGGGACCGGCACCGGCAGTGGTGCGGCCGGTGGGCCCGGCAGCGGTGGGCGGGAGGCTCTCGCGCTGCCCGCGCAGGCGTCCGCGCCGATGACCCCGCCGCCCGCCGACTCCCCCGAGACCTCCGGCGGAGGACGGCGCCGGGCCCGGCGCGGCTCCACGGACGCCTTCCTGGAGAGCGCGGTCGCCCCCGAGGGCGGCACGGAGCCCGGAGGCCGCGCGGAGCCCAGTGGCCGCCGCCGTGCCCGTACGGGAGACGCCTCCGGCGGACCCGCCGAGCTGATCCCGGCCCAGCAGAACGCCGCCGTCGACGTGGTCGTCGCCCCGGGTGCCCCGGATTCGTCGGGCGCGCCCGTTGCCTCCGTCGTCGAGCCGACCGGGCGTCGGCGCGGGCGGCCTGCCGAGGGGTCCGTGGTGACCGCCGCCGAGGGCGCGCAGGGACGGGCCGCGCTCGGCGCCGCCGTGCCGCCGCAGGGTGTCGCCGTCGAGCCCTCGGGCGCTCCCGCGCCGGCCCGCGCCCTGCGGGACGCCGCCGCCGCCGAGGCCGCCCTC
>NZ_BNBZ01000041.1 GCF_014656215.1 Streptomyces zaomyceticus
GGAGGCGGCGCTGCCCGGACGGGGCCGCCGGCACCGTACGGGCGTCCGGCCCGCCCGCGCGCGCCACCGTCCCCGCACCGCCCGGCGGCCGTCCCGAACCGCCGCCCCCGCTCCCGTACCCGCCCCGCGCGGCGACGCGCTCCGATGTGTGGTGATGCGCTGCTGAGAGGCCCCTGCCTCACCGCAGCTCTCCCCGGCATCACCCCCCACACCATGAGGAGCTTCGCCATGTCCGTCGACCCGTACGCCGCCCTCCAGGCCCTGCTGCGCGCCGAGGCCTCCCGCGCCCGGCGCACCGACCGCGGCGCGTCCGAGCCCGCCGCCAAGGCCTCCGAGGCGGCCCCGGCTCCGGCACCCGAACGGCCCACCCACCGGGAGGACAACGCCCGCTGACCCTTCGTGACGCCCCGACGCGGGCCACGGCGAAATCTGATTGCGTACCGATGTTCGGGCGTACGAGGCTGTTCCGATGACCTCGACCGACCGGAACACCGGCGCCGATCGGTCCGCCGGACCCGCGTCCGGCACGAGCCGGGCCACCACGTACGACCCGGACACCGACGAGGGCCGCGCGTGCCTGAGCCCGGACACCGGCAGAGGCCCGGACCCCGACGAGGGCCCCTCGGGCCGGGGCCCGGACACCCACTGCCGGGACCACCCGGACCCCTCGTACCGCATCCGCCGCCGGCCCGACCTCATCGCGCTCTGCCTCGCCACCGTCTTCTTCTGGGCGAGCCTCACCCCCTCCCTGGTGCCCCGGCCCTGGTACCTCCAGGGGCTCGTCGGCGGCATCACCGCCGTCATCGGGTACGCCCTCGGTTCCGCGCTCGCCCGGATCGTCCGGGCCTTCGTGCGCCGACGGCCCGCCGAGCGGTTCCGCACCCGCTGCCGGCAGGCGTACTGGCTGCTCAGCCCCGTCCTCACCGTATGGCTGATCTCCGAGAGCGCCCGGATGCAGCGTCAGCTCCGGGTCCTCCAGGGCCTCCCGCCCGCCCTCACCTGGCACACGCCGGTGATCGCGACGATCGCGCTCGGCCTGCTGCTCACCGGGCTCCTCGTGGCCCGCGCGGTGCGTCTCGGCGCCGTCACCCTGATCCGACAGCTCGGCAGGCTCCTGCCCCGACCCGTCGCCTTCGTCGTCGGCGCGGCCCTCTCCACCCTCGTCGTCCTGGTCGGCGCCCGCGACATCGTCTTCGACCGAGGGATCGTCGACATCGCCGACCGCATCGCCGAAGCCACCAACGACGGCACCAAGGAAGGCATCCGGCGCCCCGGCTCCCGGCTCGTCTCCGGCGGACCCGGCTCCCTCATCCCCTGGGAGAGCCTCGGCTACCAGGGCCGCAACTTCACCGGCTCCACCCCCGCCCGCGACACCCTCACCGCCTGGACCGGCCGGCCCGCCCACGACCCGGTCCGCGTCTACATACCCTCCGCGCTCCCCGCCGCCTTCGACGACGACCGCCCCTTCGCCGCCCAGGCCCGGCTCGCCGTCCGCGAACTCGACCGCACCGGCGCCTTCGACCGCGCCGTCCTCGCCGTCGCCGGCACCACCGGCACCGGCTGGATCGACCCGAACGTCGCCGAGGCCCTGGAGTACATGTACGGGGGCGACACCGCGATCGTCGCCGTCCAGTACTCGTACCTCCCCAGCTGGGTCTCCTTCCTCGTCGACAAGGAGAAGGCGGGTCGGGCCACCCGGGCCCTCCTCGACGCCGTACGCGCCCGGCTCGACACCCTCCCCGCCGGCCACCGGCCCCGACTCGTCGTCACCGGCGAGAGCCTCGGCGCCTACGCCGTCGAGGCCTCCTTCGACGGCGCCGACGACCTCCTCGCCTCCACCGACGGGGCCCTCCTGATGGGCGCCCCCAACTTCTCCCCGATCTCCCGGGAGATCCGCCGCGACCGCGACCCCGGCAGCCCCGTCTGGCGCCCCCAGTACCGGGGCGGCGCCCACATCCGCTTCGCCCAGTTCCCCGAGACCGACCTCGCACGCCCCGCCGCCGTCTGGCAACACCCGCGCGCGGTCTACCTGCAGAACGCCTCCGACCCCGTCGTCTGGTGGTCGCCCGACCTCCTGCTGAGCCGCCCCTCCTGGCTGGACGAACCCCTCGGCCCCGACATCACCCCCGAGATCACCTGGTTCCCCTTCGTCGCCTTCTGGCAGACCTCCGTCGACATGGCCGTCTCGTACGGGGTCGACGCCCCGCACGGCCACCGCTATGGGGCCGGTGCCGTCGACGGCTGGGCCGCCGTCCTCCCGCCACCCGGCTGGACCGCGGCCGACACCACCCGCCTGCGCGCCTTCATCGGCCACCGCCCGGCGGCGTACTGAACCCGCCGTGCGGCCCACGCCATCTCAGGCCGCCTCCACGGCCTCGAAGGCGCGCGCGTCCCGTCGGCCGTGCAGCCATACCAGGACGGCGGCGACCACGGCGAGCGCCACGAGCGCCACCAGGGCGGGGACGAGCCCGACCAGCGGGCCCGCCGCCAGACAGCACACACCGCCCGCGGCGAGGGCCGTCGGCCGCCGGCCCGTGGTGCGCAGCACGATCGCGGCGGCCCCGAGCAGGTACACGCCGACGCCACCGGTCAACGACCAGGCCACGACCCCGTGCAGGGGCTCGGCGAGACCGTAGTGGCCGGTGTCGGCGACCTGCTGGAGGACCTTCTTCATGCCGAGGGCGCAGAGCACGACGCCCGCGACCAGCGGAAGGTGCAGAAAGGTGTACACGTCCCGGGCGAACCGGGTGCGGTCGTCGCCCTCCAGCTCGGTGAGCCGGTGCTCGGCCGCCTCCCCGAGCTGCCGGAAGTACAGCCGCCACAGCCCGGCCGAGAGCAGCAGCCCGGCGGCCGAGGCGCCGAGCACGGCGGGGGTGAGCGGGAAGCCGGAGACGCCGACGCCCATCGCGACGATGGACTCGCCGAGCGCGATGATCACGATCAGTCCGTGGCGCTCGGAGAAGTGCCCGGGCGACATCACCCGCCACCCGGAGGCGCCCGTCACATAGATACCGCCGTAGTCGACGGCCACCGCCACCAGCCACAGCAGGAGTTGGGTTCGGCCGCTGTACGCGCTGCCGATCAGCAGCGGCACCAGGGGCGGGACGACGGACACCAGGGCCGTACGCCGCAGGGTGGCGCGCAGAGCGGGGTCACCGGGGCTGGAGAGCCAGTACGAGGCCAGGTGCAGGACGCGCACCGCCCCGTAACAGAGCACGAAGACCAGGGGCGCCGACAGCCCGCCGGGCGCGTCCGCGAGGACCTCCGGCACGGCCAGCGACACGATCAGGACGACGGCCATGACGGTGACGAGGACCGCGAACAGCGCACCGGAGTCGGCCCGTACGACGTTCCCGAGCCAGGCGAAGCAGCACCAGCACCACCAGAGCAGCGCGAGCACGACCATCCCGCCGACCACCCTCAGCGGCGAGGGCGCGGCCGCCATCAGAGCGGTGACCTGGGTGATCGCGTAGACGAACACCAGGTCGAAGAAGAGCTCCGCGGGCGTCACCCGGTGATCGTCCCCGGTGGCCACCATGCGGGCCCGTTCCCTGTTCCACGCCATGTGTCTCTCCCCCTTCGGGGAGACCACTCCCGGCCACCCCGGCGCGAACAATACTCACGCCCGCCGGGCGCCGGAACGCCGTCCGGAATCCGAGCGCGGCGGGGAACTCACCCGGAGGTTCCGAGAACGACGTCCGCGTTCTCGCCGCTCCAGCCGGCCGGGCTGTGCCAGATGACATTGACGCGGAAGACGTCGCGAATCGTGTCCACGGACCAGTCCTCGGCGGGCGGTTCGGAGAGGACGAGGTAGAGACCGTCCGCCGGCGCGGCCAGCGTGGAGTTGATCTCGAGCAGGCGGGTCGCGCCCGACCGCAGGTCCGCATAGGTGGAGTGGCCCGCGCCCAGGGCCTCGTAGAGGAAGAGACCCTGCGGGGTGACACAGCTGACGTCGACGACCGCGGTGTCGGAGGGCTGGAGGTCCGCCCAGAAGAGCGCCGCCTTCAGTGCGTGGCGGACCGCCTCGTGCTTCTTGCACGTACGGTCGGCCCCGGCGGCCGCTTCCAGCGCGCGGAGGAAGCCGTCCTTCGTGGTCGCGGCCGGTGCCGGGGCGGTGGTGTCCGCGGTGGTCATCTGCGTCTCTTCCTTCTGATCGGGTTGCGTCGGGGTGACGGGGACCGCGTCGTCGGGGTTCGGCTCGGGCGCCGGGCCGAAGCGATCCCGGAGTTCTCGCCGCGCCGCGGCGAGGGGCCCTGCCCAGCCGGAGGCGTCCAGCCCCTCCGCGAGCCGGCCCGCGTCGAACGTGCCCTCCTTCAGCGCGCGGTTGGTCGTCGCGGCGAGGTCGCGAAGGACTCCGAGCCGTTCCCTGTCCGGATCACCGAACAGGTGAAGTACGTCGACCCAGTCGGCCTGGTCACGTCGGAGGATGCGGTTGGCCATGCCCTGGAGTTCGGAGAGGCGACCGCGGGCCTCGGGAACGTCCCCGTCGCCGCCGGTCAGCTCTCCCAGTACGTCCAGCGCCGCGAGATAGCGGCCCGCCATCCGCTCCGAGACGGGCGACCGGCCCCGCTGATCGGCGGTGAGCACCGTCTGACTCGTGTCGTTCGCGAACACCCAGCAGTCCAGCTCGTCACCCCGGCGCGGGGGAACCGAGCCCTGGCGGACGGTGAGCACGAGTGGCCGGTCGATCACCGGGGACAGCGGCCTGACCTTGTACCGGCCGCCGGAGACGTGACCCAGGACCTCGACCCGGACGTCGCTGCCGATCCGGGGAAGGCCTTCCGCCGCGTCCGCCGGGCGGTCGTCCGGTGCCGCGGATCCGGTGTCGTCCGCGGCGGCGGTGAGCGCCGCCGGCAGCGGGGCGGTGTGCAGGACCGTCAGACTCTGGGTGCTGCGGGTGAGAGCCACGTACAACTGGCCCAGTCCCGCGGGGCCGCGGTCGGCGATGGTGGCGGGCTCGATGACCAGGACGTGGTCGTACTCCATGCCCTTGGCCTGGGCGGCGGCCAGTACGGACACGGCCTCGCGGTGCTGCTCGCCGACGGCGTCGCCCTCGTCGATCCCGCGGCTGATCGCGTCCAGCCAGTCCGAGTCGTCGGGAACGATGACGGCCACGGACCGGGGGCTGCTGCCGTCGCTGGTGCGGACGAGCCGGGCCACGTGCGCGACGGTGTCGTCGAGCAGCTTCCACGGCTCGGTCGCCACGGTCCGTGCGGCGTCCGCTCCCGCCTCGCGGACGGCCCGAGGGTAGGGCAGGTCCGGAGCGATCGTCCGGGCGAGCGGGGCGACGAACTCCATGATCTCGGCGGGCACACGGTAGCTGGTGCTGAGCTGGGCAACGCTCCAGTCGCCGTGGTCGGAGAGGAGCGCGCCGAGCAGGTCCCAGCTCGTCGGGATGTGGGCGCCCGTGGCCTGCGCGAGGTCGCCCAGAACGGTCATGGAGCCGCCCACGGCACTGCGCCGCCGCAGGGAGCGGGCCTGCATGGGCGTGAGGTCCTGGGCCTCGTCGACGACGATGTGGCCGTAGCGCGGCGGGGTGTCGCCGCTGATCAGCACGCGGAGCTCCTCCAGGCAGACCTGGTCGTCGAGCGTCCACGGATCGGCGTCGGCGCTGGCGGCGCGGGCCCGCAGCAGGGCCGCCCGCTCGTCCTCGTCGAGGATGCCGTCGGCGCAGTCCCGCAGCAGGTCGGCCGAGTCGTAGAGGCTGCGCAGCGCCTCCCGGGGTCCGGGGGACGGCCAGACGCGTTCGACGAGGCGCTCGACCCGGCGGTTGCGCTCCAGGTCACGGCGGATCGTGCCCGTCTGCCCGCGGCGCGGCGCGACCTCCGCGAGTTCCTGCAGGAGCCGGTCGACGAACAGGCCGCGGAACCGGTCGCGCCGCTCCCGGAAGGGTCCGTCTCCGGCGTGGGCCCGGTCGAGGAGGGCGAGGACCTCGGACTTCGGCACACGAAGGGTCGTACTGCCGGCGTTGACGACGATCGCGGGCTCGTCGCCCTCGAAGGAGGGGGCGACGGTGAGGGCGTCGAGGGCCTCGGGGCGGTAGTCGCTCTCGACACGACGCCGCAGCACGGCCGCCATGCGGTCGTCCGACTTCACCATGCGCGCCTTCGGCGCGTCGGCGCCGAGGATCTCGCCCTCCCACAGCCGGTCCAGCTGGACGGCGTTGACGTCCCGGGTGCCGAGGGTGGGCAGGACCTGCCCGACATAGTCGAGGAACCGCTGGTGGGGGCCGATGACGAGGATGTCCTGGGCCTTGAAGTGCTCGTTGTTGACGAGCCAGGTCACCCGGTGGAGGCCGACCGCCGACTTACCGGTACCGGGACCGCCCTGCACGACGAGGATGTCCGAGGGCGAACCGGTGACCAGTTCCATCTGGTCGCGGCGGATGGTCTCGACGATGTCCCGCATCCGCCCGCCGCGCGACCGCTGGAGCTCCCGCAGCAGGAAGTCGTCCGGCTGGAACGCCTTCCGCCGCTGGTGCCGTACGACGTCGCCGGGGGTGGGGGCCGACATGGGTTCCGGGGCGGGAGGCGTGTCCGTCTCTCCCACCGTGCTGTCGTCGGCGGGCCGACGGGGCTCCGGCACGGCGGCGAGCTCGGGCTCCGGAACGACCGCGGGGACGCGAACAACCGCGGGCTCGGGAACGACCGAGTGCACGGGAGCGGACGTCGGCAGGGAGATCTCGTCGAAGTAACCCTGGACGATCCGCTGTACGCAGCGGAGCTGCCGACGCAGAACCACCTCGCCCGGGCTCTCGGGCCGGGCCTCGATCCACTTCTTCGCCAGAGGGCTGGTCCACGGCAGGACCACCAGCTCGTGCGAGGCGTCGTGCACGCTGCGGCGCCCGATGTACCACGGCCGGGAGTCTCCTCCCGGGTCCTCCGGCGCGTCGACACGGGCGAAGACCAGGGCTTCGTCGCCGAGCCCTCCGTAGGCCTCCGCGCGAGCCTCCGCCTCGGCCCTGTTGGCGATCCCGTCCTTGCCGGTGGCCGAAGCGGTAGCCGTCGTACTGCCGCTCAACTCGGCGAGTTTCGCGGCGTAGAAGTCGTACGCGCGGTCCACCGCACGCTGTTCGCCCGCGAGGATCTCGTCCCGAGTGGTGGTGCTCATGTGCGTCCTCCCTGCGGTGTCGGGGAACACCGCCACGGGCATGTGCCCGTACCCCGCTGAAACAACTATCAGAAACCGGGCGGTGACGAACAGTCAGTGGATCAATCGGTGCCGGGCTGTGCCCACCGCCGCCCCGACGTGCCGACGAATCACCGCGCCCCTCCCCGGGACGCGGCCGAACGACGCCCGACCGCCACCACGCCGAGCCGCCGACCGCTCACCGCACGGCGTCGTCCCGGGGGTCGTCGTCCCGGTCGGTCGCCAGCGCCGCCGGCAGCGGCAGACCGTACTTGTCGCACAGGAACCGGGTCTGGCAGTACCGCTGGGCGTCCGTGGCCACTCTTCCGAGGACCGCCGCGTTCATGCCGGCACCGACGAGGACGCCCACGAGCGGCACGACCTTGGCGACGTTCTTCACGGGCACCCTGGAGCCGGCCGGGCCCAGTTGCTGCATCAACTTCTCGAGGGAAGCGAGGAGACGGTGGTCCTGGCGGAGCTTCTGCGACCAGTTCACGCGTCCCTTGACCGCCTCCGCCGCCCGTGCGGCGTCACGCAACGGCTTGGTCTTCGCCGCCTGTGCCATGAAGGAACGCTGTACGAGGCGTTGGATGAATTCCTGCTCCTCGGGATCCTTGGCGTCGTATCCGTAGGAGTACGCGATGCGCGCCGCTATCGAGGTGCTCAGGACCTGGATGACGAGGATGTCCGCGGTCAGCGCGGCGGGGATTCCGGCGACGGGGACCATGGCCAACAGGCCCATGGCGCCGCCTTCGAAGGCGCCGGCGGTCCGCCACTTGAGGGTGTTGCGGGTCAGCAGACGGTCGCAGACCTGGAGGTCCTGCTGCCGCAGTTCGAGGAAGCCGTCGATGTCGAGGCCGTTCTTGCGGGCGAGTTCCTCGACGTTCTTCGGGTTGTTGAGCTCCATGGCCCAGTCGTTGACCATCTCCAGCAAGGCCGCCGCGCCTGCGAGCGCCGGCCGCATGGCCGTGTCGGCGACCGCGTCGCCCGCGCGACGGATCGGTTTCGCGACCGCCTCCGGCACGGCGTCCTTGACCCGTCTCACGGCGTTCCCCGAGACCTCACCGGTACGACCGAGCGCGGCGCTCGCCCAGTTGGGCAGACCGCGGCGGTTGTTGCGGCGCTGCCAGTGCTCGTTGAGCGCGTCCCACACCTGCCCCTCGTACGTGGTCATCGGGGTTGCACTGTCGACCGGCGGGTCGGCGTACATGGTCATTGAGGTTCTCCGTTTCGACCGTGATCGCTGGGCACGCGAAGTCGTGCCAGCCGACGTGGGGGTGTATCCGCAGCGGTGCGGGGGAGGCGTCCGACGCCGACTGCACCGGCCGCCCGCGGGTGGGTCGTTCGCCTCGGCCGCCGGGCAGAGCTCAGAGTCCGTGACCCTGCTCGACTCGGGGCGAGGCCGGGCCCGGGGTCTCGCCGAGGTGTCCGTACACCGACTGCCGGGGTGGACGAGGGCCCTCGCCCCGAGTGGTGGTGCTCATGCGCGTCCTCCCCGCGGTGCCGGTGGACACCGCCACGGGCACCTGCCCGTCCCCGCTGAAACAGCTGAGGGACACCGTATGGTGACGAACGGCCGGGCAACCGATCAATGGACAAATCCGCTGATGAAGTCCGTCGATCTCGACCCGGAGCAGGCGAGGAACGCGGCAGCCGCCTCGGGACTCCGCGCGAGCTCGAACGGGTCGGTGATCCTCCGACAGGCCGCGAGGCGGGTCGCATTACCTCTCACGTAATCGACCCCCTCCGGCCCGGGCGGCATGCTCGTGGACACCGGAACCCGGGCGGCGCACTCCGCTCGGGCTTCGGGTCCATCATCAGCGTGAACGACCCCCATGGAGGGTGATCCGCCATGTCCCAGGCCCTGCTCGTCGGTCTTGCCCGCACCTCCCGGCCCCACTCGGCGGTGCGTCGATTCCTCGCCCTCGACGCCGTCGTCACCGGGGCCAACGGGATCGCCTACGCCCTCGCCTCCGGCCCGCTCGGGGAGTTCCTCGGAGTCGACGCGGGGCTGCTGCTCGAACTCGGCGTCCTGCTGGCCGTGTACGCCGCCGGGGTTGCCTGGCTCGCGAGCCGGCCGCAGCCCCCGGCTCTCGGCGTGAAGCTGGTCGTCGACATCAACGCGCTGTGGGCGGTCCTCAGCATCGTCGCCCTCGTCGCCTGGCTGGAGCCCACCACCGCCGGACTGGTGTGGACGCCGGTGCAGGCGGCCACCGTCGCCGGCTTCGCCGCACTCCAGTGGGCCGCGCTGCGAGCCGTCGCTGCCGGCCGCTGAACGCCGGACGCCGAACGACCGGTACCGGCACGGCCGGTCGCCGGACGGCCGGCGGGGACACCAGGGCGGGAGGGGGGCTCGGCGTGGCGTCGGGCTCCTCGTACCGGGCGGACCGCCGGGCAACGCGATTGCCCTCGTTTCTGCCCCCGCGCCTCTGCCGACGGGTCGGCGGAGGCATTCCCATGGTGCCTGTCTCCTCACCCGCCCGCCCGAAAGGTACTTCCGGTGTTGCACGAACGCGGACCTGGCCAGGACACCGACAGACGTTCACCGACCACCCGGAAGCAGACCCCGACCGACGAGGCGGCGCTGCTGGCGCTCCAGCGGAGCGCGGGGAACGCCGCCGTACTGCACGTGCTCCAGCGGGCCGGGTACCCCTACGCGGCGGCGCAGGAGCAGCACCAGCACAACGCGGACTGCGGGCACCGGAGGACCGGGCCGGCCGCCGTGCAGCGGGCTGCCGTCCACGACGTCCTCTCCGGCGGCGGCCGTCCGCTGGACACGACCCTCCGCGCGGAGATGGAGTCCCGTCTCGGCGCCGACTTCTCCGACGTACGGATCCACGACGACGGCGCCGCCCGTGCCTCCTCCGCCGAGATCGGCGCCCGCGCCTACACCTCGGGAAGCCACGTCGTCCTCGGCGCGGGCGGCGGGGACAAGCACACGCTCGCCCATGAACTCACCCATGTCGTCCAGCAGCGTCAGGGACCGGTCAGCGGCACCGACCACGGGAACGGGCTCCAGGTCTCCGATCCGGGCGACCGCTTCGAACGGGAAGCGGAGGCCAACGCGGTCCGGGTGATGCGGGGACCGGCCCCGGCGGCGGCAGGGGCGGGCGAAGCCACCGCTCCCGGTTCCCCGGGGGCGGCCGGTGCCGGTGCGTCGGTGCCTGCCCCCGTCCAGCGCGCGGACAACGGCGGAGAATCCTCCCGTTCCGGGCAGCCGAACAAGGGGAAGGGGCGGCAGACGGAGGAGGACCGGAGAAGGGAGGAAAGGGAGGAGGAGGAGGAGGAGCTGGAGAGGCTGCGGCAACTCCAGGACGAGCTCAACGCGACACGGACCGGTACCGATGTCGACGAGGACTCGGAGACGGAGGAGGAAGGGCAGCAGGACGCGTCGAAGACGGCCCTGCTGAGAGGAGCACACGACCTGGTGAAGGGGAAGAGCGGGGTTCGGTCCTACGGATCCGGCTATCTGGGACGGATCACCGGCGACGTCCGTGCACGGTTCCCCCGGTCCAAGGAGAACGAGCGCTCCTCCCAGACGCTGACCCACCTCTCGCTCGCGATGTACGACGCCATGGAGGCCGCCCAGGACGAGCGTGCGGATGAGGTCCCGAGGGTGGACAACCGCGAAGTCCAGGGAATGCTGATCAACGGGCGCTTGCTCTTCGCGGCGAACTTCGACGAGTCCGTCGACGCGATGGACTACGGAGACGCCGCGACGCTGCGCCAGATGCTGGACCGCCGGCAGGGTGAGGAGAGCCGTGATGCCGGTCTGGATCCCCAGACGGCCTTCGAGAACCGCGAGCGGATCGGCAGGGCCCGCGCCAAGCTGCGGGAGATCGACAAAGGGCGGCGGGGCGGAGCAGGCCAGGACCCCACGGCGAACGCGCTGCGCAGGGCCCTGGACACCCCGGTCGTGATCGTCGACTCCACGGACGAGAACCTCCACGAATACCTGACCGCCGACGCGTACGCGGGCAGGGCGTTCCTCGTACGCGTCCGCGCCGAGCGGGACAGGTCGAAGAAACCCGCCTCGGTGCACGCGGAACAGAAGCTCCTGCTGCTCCTCCACAAGGCCGGGATCCAGCCCCACGAGGCCGGCGGTCCGCTGCTGATCCAGGGCAGATACCGCCCTTGCGTGGGCTGTTCGGCGGCGCTGAGGCACTACGGGAAGAAGTTCGAGAACCTCGAATACAACCCCCGCCACGGGTTCTACTGGCGCTCCTCGCTGCACAACCTGGCCCGGCACCAGGAGCATGTGCTCAGGGGGCCGGAGTTCCTGGCGGACATCGACGAGATGACCGGCGACGCGGCGGGCGGCGGGCTCATGAGTACGTCCACGGGCTCGACGACGGCGCTGGACGGCCGGCACGAGGCGGACGGCGATCCCGAGATGAGGATCGGGGCGAAGAACGCGGAGAAGCGGGGCTGGGTGACCGCCTCCGACTCCGAGGTCGACCCCGCCACCGGCAGGAGCAGGAAGCGCGAACGGAAACCGTTCGATCCGACACAGGCGACCCGCGGAGTCGGCGAGGGCAAGGAAGACGGCATCGCCAAGCGTTACGCCACCAAGCAGGACATAGAGGATCTCAGGGCGGCCGCGAGGACCCGGGACAGGAGGACGCAGAAGGAGGTCTACGAACGGTTCGCCTCGGTCGGCGGAGCGTTGGGCTTCCCGCTCAACCACACGGAGATCGGCGAGATCGTCGGAGTCTCCGGCGGTCACATCGGTCGCATCATCAGCGGACGGACCGGACATGAGCGCCGCGACGCGCAGGTTCCCGAGGACCAGAGGCGGAAGCGGAAGCTGTACTCCGCCGAGTCCGCCGCTCCCGGAACGGGCAAGAGGACGAGGCGGACGGGCAGGAAGCGTGCCACTCTCGCGCGAGAGGAAAGCCAGCCCCTCGTCCGGGAGATGGCGGCCATGACGATCGACGAGAGGCCCCTGTCTCGGGCCGAGGGCGTCCTGAGGTTGCTGCCCCTCCTCCTCGGCGGCGACGAGGGCTTCAGGAACTTCATGGAAACCTGGGACACCATCGCCCTGGAGGAGACGGCCGAGGACAGGAGGACGGCCGGCTCCGTGCGGCAGATCCTGGAAACCCTCTCGGACGAGGAGTTCGAGGAGCTGACCCGCCTTCTGGAGGCGGAGGCCGGAACGATCGGCGAGCTCGCGGGCACCTTCCACCGCGAACTGTTCCGCCGCACCTGGCGACCGGACCCCACGCCCGAACCGACGTCCGAGGACGAGCTGAGCAGCGACGGCAGTACGGCCATGGGGGACTACAGGGGGTACGAGTCCGACGTCGAGGAAGAGGACTACACGAGTGCGTGACGCGGACCGCCGGGGCGCCGGGAGGGCAGCGTTCTCTGCCCTCGCGGCTCTGGCTCCGGGCCGGAGGCGCCGGGTACACAGGGAAGGCTCGCTCCGCCCCGACCGGAAGGCCCCCCGAGATGCGTCCACGCGACTCCGATTCCGCCCGCAACAGCGCCGCGGCCGATCGGTCGGTTCCCCGGGGCCCCTCCGCCCCGTCGCGGAAGGCCCCCGACGACACCCCGCAGACGCTGGCCCACCTCCAGCGGACGGCGGGGAACGCGGCGGTGGTCCAACTGCTCCGGCAGAGCGGCCACCTCGGGAACGAGGAAAGGCACCAGCACGGCGCGGGCTGCGGACACGACCACGGCGGACCGCCCGCGGTGCAGCGGTCCGCCGTGCACGGAGTGCTCCGGACCTCCGGCCGGCCCCTCGACGACGGGACCCGTACGGATATGGAGTCCCGGTTCGGAGGGGCGGACTTCTCCGACGTACGGGTCCACGACGACGGCGCCGCCCGCGCCTCCGCCGCCGAGATCGGCGCCCGCGCCTACACCTCGGGAAGCCACATCGTGCTCGGCGGCGACGGGGGCGACCGGCACACCCTGGCCCATGAGCTGACCCACGTCGTCCAGCAGCGTCAGGGACCGGTCAGCGGCACCGACCACGGGAACGGGCTCCAGGTCTCCGACCCGTCCGACCGCTTCGAACGGGAGGCGGAGGCGAACGCCACGCGCGTCCTGTCGGGCAGCGCCCCGGTCCACGAGACGGTCGGGGCGACGGCCCCCGTCCACGGCTCGGACGCTCCGTCCGTGCAGCGGACGGAGCGGAGCGACAACCCGCACGCCAAGGGCACCGCGCACGAGGGCTGGCCGACGACCGCCCACCACGTCGTGGGCCACTCCCAGGTGATCAAGGCCCTGGATTCCGTCGCCGCGCATCACCGGGAGATGCTGCTGCGCCAGGCCGTCCCCGCGGTGATCACCGACGACATGCTGAACAACCTGGCGATCAAGATCCCGGACCACAGCAACCGGGGCGATTTCAGGAAGCGCCTCCGTACCGCACTGGTCAAGACGGGCCGAAGCGCCGAGGCCGGGTTCCCGGAGATCGACTTCGACGCGACCCGCCGCGCCTTCTACGAATGGCAGGGCGGAAACCAGTTCGTCGGACCCAACACCAGCATGCGGGCGGAACCGACCGACAACGGTGACGACACGGACTACGACGGCCTGCGCATCTCCCCGCTCCCGGAGGCCGATTTCCATCGGCTCGCGGGGCTGGGGGACAAACTGAAGGACGCGAACAGAGCCGGCGACAAGGACGCCCAGTACCAGCTCATGAGGGACATCCTGAGCATCACCGCGAACGTCACCCCGAATCCGTTCGACGGCAGCCTCTGGACCGAGGTGGGCGACGCGGAGGAGGTGGACAGGCTGGCGCGGGTCCTGAACCGGAGCCACATGCGGAAGTACACCTACTTCAAGCTCACCAGGCAGCAGTTGGACGAGGTGTGGTTCGAAGGCATCACGCGGAACCCGAAGGGGAGCGGTTTCCTCTACAGCGGGGAACCGCTGGAGTCCCCGTTCGAAAAGGATTCGTTCCTCTATCTCAAGAGCGACGACAAGCAGAAGACACCCGTCTCGGACGTCCCGCTCCTGGACGTCGTGTCCGGTGTGAAGGAGGGCGACGGGTTCACCGAGTTCGACCTGCCCCCCGGCGGCGCGATCAACGGCAACCTCCTCAGCATCCCCGGCTTCAGCGACAAGATCTTCCTCCAGGGGATGGAGACGGTGCCGCCCGGGCGATGCCGGATCAAGACCCCCACGAAGCCCAAGCTGCTCACACCCAGCATCAAGGGAATGGAGCTCTCCGAATACTGCCGGATGGCCGGAGTCCCGGTCTCCACCTTCCTGCCCAAGGCCCTGGTGGACGCCAACAGCTGAGTGCCCTCCGCCGTTCCATGG
Source organism: Streptomyces zaomyceticus (assembly GCF_014656215.1). Lineage (GTDB taxonomy): Bacteria > Actinomycetota > Actinomycetes > Streptomycetales > Streptomycetaceae > Streptomyces > Streptomyces zaomyceticus. Next base: position 14,407 of record NZ_BNBZ01000041.1, read on the forward strand.
CGGGTCAGGAAAGATCCGGAAGAGACGGCCTAGTCGTCGAACGGCGGAAGCGACTGCAGGTACGCGACCGTCGCCGGGTCGGCCGGGAGGAACGTCTCGATGGCCAGCTCGGCGACCGTCACGTCCAGCGGGGTGTTGAACGTCGAGATCGACGACACGAAGGACAGCACCTGCCCGCCGTGCTCGATCCGCAGCGGCAGGGCGAAGTACGGGTACACCTCCTCCGGCCCCGGTGCCTCGGGCGCGCCCTCGGCGTCCGAGCCCGGCGGCAGGGGGTACGCCGTCACCTCCGCGTAGAGCGCGCGCAACGACTCCGAACGGGCCAGGCCGATCTGACGTTCCATCTGGTGCAGCAGATGCCCCCGCCACTCCCGCAGGTTCCGGATCCGCGGCGCCAGCCCCTCCGGGTGCAGGGTGATCCGCATCGCGTTCAGCGGCGGGGCCAGCAGATGCTCGGGAAGGCCGTCGAGCAGCAGCCCGATGGCCCGGTTGGCCGCCACCACCGTGTACGAGCCGTCCACCACGAGCGCCGGAAACGGCTCGTACCCCTGCAGCAGACGCCCGATGCCCTCCCGCAGGGTCTCCAGGCGCGGGGCGTCGAGCGGCGATTCCGCGTACCGGGGCGCGTATCCCGCGGCGAGCAGCAGCGCGTTCCGCTCCCGGACCGGCACCTCCAGGTGCTCGGCGAGCTTCAGGACCATCTCCTCGCTCGGCCGGGACCGGCCCGTCTCCACGAACGAGATGTGCCGCGCCGAGGAGTCGGCGCGCAGTGCCAGTTCCAGCTGGCTCAGCCGCCGCTGCTCCCGCCAACCGCGCAGCAGCGGCCCTACCCCCGTGTCGCTCACGACCGTTGTCATGGCCAGACGGTATCCCAGAGGTGGGACCCGGGTACGTTCCCCCGGGGACCCCTGTCCGTCACCCGCGCCACCCGACCGGAGGGAGCACCGCGTGTCCACACAGCCGCTGTCGCAGAAGGAGATCGAGGACCGTCTGCGGGAGCTCCCCGGATGGTCCGTCGGAGACGACCGTCTCCGCCGCGAGTACCGGCTCGGCGACCACTTCGCGGCGACCGCGCTCGTCGTCCATGTGGCCCGGATCCAGCAGGAGCTCGACCACCACTCGGATCTGACCCTCGGTTACAACACCGTCGCCCTGTCCGTGAACACCCACTCCGCCGGTGGCACCGTCACCGAGAAGGACTTCGAACTCGCCGAGCGCGTCGAGGGGATCGCCCCGGGGCACGGCGCCCACTGACCCATTCGGCTCCCTCCGCGACTCCTCGTACGATCATCGGCATGGCGAAGACCGTGCTCGACTACGAGGCCGAGGCAGCGCACTACGACCGGACCCGGGGCGGGGTGCCCCGGGCCTCCGCGGCGGCCGAGGCCGTACTGCGGCTCGTGCCACCCGGCGCCCGGACGCTGCTCGATCTGGCCTGCGGCACCGGGCTCGTCACCGGACGTCTCACCCGGCCCGGACTCCGGGTGTACGGGGCCGACGCCGCGCACGCCATGCTGCGGGTCGCCGACGGACGCGTCCCCGGCCGGGTCGTCCGCGCCGACGCCCGACGGCTGCCGCTGCCCGACGCCTCCCTCGACGCGGTCGGAGCGATCTGGCTCCTGCACCTCGTGCCCTTCGCGGCGGAGATCGTCGCCGAGGCGGCCCGTGTCCTGCGACCCGGCGGCGTCCTGATCGCCACCGTCGACAAGGACGCGGCCCACGACGTCGGCAGCGACATCGACGAGATCCTCCGCCCGTACCGTTCCGCCGCCGCGGCCTCCGACCGCGCGGACCTGATCACCCGGCACGCCGCCGCCCACGGACTCGAACCCGCCCCCGGCACCCACTTCACGGGACACGGCCAGGGAGCCACCCCGCGCGACACCCAACGGAAACTGCGCGCCGGGTACTTCGCCTCGTGGCTCCCCGGCGACCCGACGGCCGTCGAGTCGCTCGCCGGCGCCCTCGCCGGCCTCCCGGACCAGGACCGTCCCCGCGACGACCCCCGCTACCGGCTCGCCTGCTTCGTCCGCAGGGGCTGAGCGCGCCGAGACACCGTCCTCGGCCCCTTCCGGTCGCCCGGACCCCGCCCTACGACACCCCCTGGGGCCCCGGCGCACGCCGAGGTCCTGTCCTCAGGCCCTTCCGGTCGCCCAGGTCGCGTCCGCGAACGCGGTGAAGGAGCGCGGCTCCCGCCCCAGGACCCGCTTGACCCCGTCCGTCGCCGAGGCGTTGTGACCGTCGAGAAGCGTCGTGAACAGGGACGCCAGCCAGGCCGCCTCCGGGGCCGGCAGTCCGAAGCCGGTGAGGAGCTCGGCGTAGTCCGCCTCCGACACCGCCCGGTAGACCACCGGACGGCCCGAGGCCCGCGCGATGTCCGCCGCCACCTCGGCGAAGCCCACCGGCCGAGGCCCCGTCAGCTCGTGCACCCGCCCCGCGTGACCGTCCGCCGTCAGCGTCTCGACGACGACGTCCGCGATGTCGTCCACATCGACGAACGGCTCCGCCGTGTCACCCGCCGGGAAGACGACCGCGCCCTCGGCGACCCCCTCCGCCAGGAGCCCCTCCGAGAAGTTCTGCGCGAAGAACGCGGCCCGTACGACCGTCAGTTCCACTCCTCCGGCCGCCGCCCGCAGGGCCTCCTCCGCCACGACGGCCTCGGGCTCCCCGCGCCCGGACAGCAGCGTCAGCCGCCGTACCCCGCTCGAAGCGGCCAGCCGGCCGAAGGTCCGCATCGCCTCGGCCGCGCCGGGGGCGGCGAGGTCCGGGTAGTAGGCCAGGTACGCGGCGTCCGCGCCCCGCAGCGCCGGGGCCCAGGTCTCCGGGGCCTCCCAGTCGAAGGGGGTCGCACCGCTGCGGGACCCGGCGCGGACCGTCACCCCGCGCGCCGCCAGCCGCTCGGCCACGCGCCGCCCGGTCTTGCCGGTGGCGCTCGTCACCAGGACGGTCGCCGGGCTCCGCCGGGCCGCCGCGTTCCGCGCGCCGGCGCTGTCGTTCGTCCGCCGCTCGTCCGCCTGCCGGTCGTTCGTCCGCGTGTTGTCCGTCTGCGAGTTGTTCGTCTGCGTCGTCATGTCTCAAGACTCCCGCCCACGGCGTCCGCCGCCCATGTTCCGCAGTCTCACGTCCCTGTGCGTCCGTCTCACCCGGCGGCCTACCCTTGCGACTCATGGACGCACTCGCCGGACTCCTCGACGGACCCCGCGCCCGGGGCGCCTTCCTGCTCCGCATGATCATGGAACCGCCGTGGTCCGTGCGCATCGAGGACGGCGCGCCGATCTGTCTGATGTGCGTCACCGAGGGCGAGGCCTGGATCGTCCCCGACAGGGGCGAGCCCGTCCTGCTGCGGCCGGGGGACATCGCGATCGCCCGCGGTCCGGAGCCGTACACCGTCGCCGACACCCCCGACGCCCCGCCCCGCGCCGTGATCGGCCCCGAAGGCGCCTGCACCACCCTCTCCGGTGAGCCGCTCGCCGAGACCATGCGGCTCGGCGTCCGCACCTGGGGCAACGCCCCCGACGGCGGCACCACCCTGCTCGTCGGCACCTACCGGATGGACGGCGAGGTCGGCCGCCGGCTGCTCGACGCCCTGCCGGGGCTGCTGCACCTGGCCGCCGAGGAGTGGAACTGCCCCCTGACGCCCTTCCTCGGCGAGGAGATCGCCCGCGACGAACCCGGTCAGACCGCCGTCCTCGACCGGGTCCTCGATCTGATGCTGATCACCGGAGTCCGGGCCTGGTTCTCCCGGCCCGGCGCCGAGGCTCCCGCCTGGTACCGGGCGATGGGCGACCCGGTGGTCGGCCGGGCGCTGCGGCTGCTCCAGAACGACCCCGCCCACCCCTGGACCGTCGCCTCGCTCGCCGCGAAGGCGGGCGTGTCCCGGGCCGCGCTCGCCCGCCGCTTCGCCGAACTCGTCGGAGAGCCCCCGATGGCGTACCTCACGGGCTGGCGGCTCGCGCTCGCCGCCGACCTGCTGCGCGAGACCGACGTCACCGTCGAGTCGGTCGCCCGCCAGGTCGGCTACAGCGGCGCCTTCGCGCTCAGTGCCGCGTTCAAGCGGGTGCGGGGCGTCAGCCCGCAGGAACACCGCGCAGCGGTGTGACGAGCCGGGTATGACGATCTGAGCAACAAAGGATCGATTTTCTTGCCGAACCGGCAACCTTTCTCGCGCTTCGGGCCGACGCGCCGCACGCTGGTCCCATGAGTCAGCACAGCGCATCGCACCACGACCACCCGCACGGCGAGGGGCACGGCCACCGGCACACCCACAGCCACACCCACGGCCACGATCACGACAGCACCCCTCTGGACTGGAACAGCATCGGCCCGCTCCTCGAGCAGCAGGCCGAGATCGCGAGTCCCGCCTACGCGGACGCCGCCGCCTGGCTCGACACGCTCGCCCCGGCGCAGGGCGTCCGCCGCATCCTCGACGTCGGCAGCGGCCCGGGCGTCGTGACGAGCGTGCTCGCCGAGGCCTTCCCGGCCGCCGAGGCGGTCGCCGTCGACGGCAGCCCCGAACTCCTCGCCCGCGCCCGCGAACGCGCCGAGTCACGCGGCCTCGCCGCCCGGGTCTCCACCCTCCACGCCGAACTCCCCGAAGCCATCGACACCCTGGGGCGGGCCGACCTGATCTGGGCGGGCAACTCCCTCCACCACATCGGCGACCAGCGAGCCGCGCTCGTCGAGTTCGCCGGCCTGCTGAACCCCGGCGGCCTGATGGTCCTCGTCGAGGGCGGTCTGCCCACCCGGCACCTGCCCTCGCACCTCGGCTTCGGCCGGCCGGGCCTCGAAGCGCGCCTCGACGCGGCCCACGCGGACCGGTTCGCCGAGATGCGCGTCGGCCTCCCCGGCTTCAAGGACGAGCCGGACGACTGGCGTACGCTCCTCGCCGGCGCCGGGCTCACCCCCGCCGGCACCCGCACCTTCCTCACCGATGTGCCCGCGCCGGTGTCCCCGGTCGTACGGAAGCTGGCCCTGGCCCACTACGAGCGGGTCAGGGAGGGCTTCGGCGATCTGCTGGAAGCGGACGACCTGGCGATGGTCGACCGGCTCCTCGACCCGTCCGACGAGCTGTCCCTGCACCACCGCACCGACCTGTTCCATCTGACGGCCCGCACCGTCCACACCGCCCGCAAGGGCTGACGGACCGGCACCGGGCAGCCGGAACCCGCACCCGCACCCGGTGTCAGGACACCGGCTCCAACCGCCACCACTGGAACGGGGAGTCGGTGTCCTCCCACTGCCGTACGTTGCCGCCGTCGGCCGTCGAACCGTCGGCGACCTCCAGGAACAGCCCGCTGATGAAGCTCACCAGAGCCACCGTCCCGGGCGACTGGAGGTCCTGCTCGATGATCCACTCCTGCGCGCCGAAGTTGTTCGCCTTCCACTGCTGGATGTTGGCGCCGTTCTCCGTGGAGGCGTTGGCGACGTCGAGCCGCTTGCCGCTGGCGGCGTTGACCAGGTGGTAGAGCCCGCCGCCGTTCGGCACGGGCGTGATGTGCCAGTGCTGTCCCGGCGTTCCGTTCCCGGTGCCCTGCTGCACGTTGGCGCCGCTGCGGCCGGACCCCTCGTACACCTCCAGCAGCAGCCCGCTGGCCACGTTCCGCACCCGGTAGAGGCCCTCCTCGACAGGTCCCGGAGAACCACTCACCGTACCGACTCCTTCGTTCCACACGTCTGTTGGGCGTCATCGACTCTACGTCCCGGGTACGACAACGCCGCCGACCGACGACGGACCGTGCCGCCGCCCGAGCCCGCGCACACGGCTGGCACCATGACCCGATGATCATCGATCCCGTTCCCGAGACCGTCCCCGTCGCCGTTGCCGAACTCCCCGCCCTGCTCGACGACCCGGCCCGCGTCCTGTGCCACGACCGCGCCGAACTCCGCGCCCGCGTCGGCGCCCTGCCCGACGTCCTGCCCGGCGGGACCGGCTCGGTGGGACGCGAGGTGTTCACCCAGGCCGAGGCCGTGTTCGGGGCGGCCCCGGTCACCACCGCCGAGTTCGCGTCGTGGCTGCACTTCGCGGCGACGGTCCTGGGACACCGGGAGTACGCCGAGCGGGTGGCCGCCGCCGAGCCCGGACTGCCGTGGCGCACGGTGTGGGCGTGGTGGCGGCCGGTCGGCGCGTACGAGGCGGAGCCGAACCTCAGCGGCGACCGCTCCGCCGAGGTGTACGAGACCGAGGAAGGACAGCTCCTCAAGGTGTGGGCGCTGTGGTGCGCGGACACCTGGTTCGACCTGGCCTCGGGCCGGCCCCGGGCAGCCCCGGACGAGGACGCGGCGGAGCCGTACGAGGAGCCGGACCCCGACGGCTCCTGGCTGTTCGACACGGAGAGTGCCGGCCGGGCGCTGCACGTGCCGTACGGGTGGGAGGAGCCGATCGCGCTGGAGGGCGGCCGCTATGTCTTCCTCGACGCCCGCGGCGTGGCCGTCGTCGAGCAGAACGACACCGCCCTGGCCGACTGGCCGGCGGGAGGCACCGACCCCGAGGGCATGACACCGGCGGACGGCGCACCCTGGTTCCGCCCGGGGACGAGGAACGTCGGCGGACCGCTCACCGCGGCCCGTCTCGACCGGGTCTTCGGACCCTCCGGGGTCGTGCGGCTCACCGCCGCCGAGGTCCCCGACGTCCTCACCCACGAGCCCACCCGGACCCTGCTCACGGAGATCGGCCTGCCCCGCCACTGGGCCGCCGGGATCACGTCCTTCGCGTCGGCCGGAGAACCGCTGGGCCCCGGCCCCGAGGGTCTGTTGCGCGTGGGCGCCTTCGACCTCGGACACTGCGACCCGGGCGAGGTCTTCGTCGACCCCGTGACGGGCGCGGTCGGACTGCGTCAGCCCGACGGCAGCCACGGCCCGGGCGGTGACGCGGTGTTCCCCCTCGTGCGCGACCTGGAGGCCTTCGTCCGCTTCCTGGAGGGCGTACGCGTCCACATGGGCGTCTGCTGGGACCCGTATCCGGGGGAGGAGGGCGTGAAGGCCTTCCTCCGGGCGATGGAGACCGTCGACGCGGAGGCGTTGGCCGAGGGGGCACCCGGCGCCGAGGCCTGGGAGCACCTCTTCGCCTCCGTCACCGAGCTCGGGGTGTACGGGTACTGATCCGTCCGTCACCGTGCCCGGCGCCGAGAGCCACCGAGCGGGCCGTCACCGGGCGCGGCGTCGACGGTCACCGAGGCCGAGCAGACGGCCGGCGCCGAGAGCCACCGAGCGGGCCGTCACCGGGCGCGGCGTCGACGGTCACCGAGGCCGAGCAGACGGCCGGCGCCGCGCCGCGCCGTGGAGGCGGCGCGGCGCGGGAGGGTCTGTCGCCTTCAGGCGCCGAACTCCGCCGGGTTCGGGCCCAGCCGGCGGTTCTCGTCGAGCGCGGCGATCGCGGCCAGGTCCTCCGCGTCCAGCTCGAAGCCGAACACGTCGATGTTCTCCTGGATACGGGACGGGGTGACCGACTTCGGGATCACCACGTTCCCCAGCTGGAGGTGCCAGCGCAGCACGACCTGGGCCGGGGTCCGCCCGTGCTTGCGGCCGATCGCCACGATCGCCGGGACCTCCAGGAGCCCCTTGCCCGAGCCGAGCGGCGACCACGCCTCGGTCGCGATGCCGTGCCGTGCGTGCGTCTCGCGGGACTCCTGCTGGGCGAGCTGCGGGTGGAGCTCGATCTGGTTGACGGCGGGCACGACCGCGGTCTCGCCGATCAGTCGCTCCAGGTGTTCCGGAAGGAAGTTCGAGACGCCGATCGCCTTGGCGCGACCCTCGGCGTGGATCTTCTCGAGGGCACGGTACGTGTCGACGTAGGCGTCCTTCGAGGGCACCGGCCAGTGGATGAGGTACAGGTCGACGTAGTCGAGACCCAGCTTGTCGAGCGAGGCGTCGAAGGCCTTCAGCGTCGAGTCGAGGCCGTGCTCGCTGTTCCACACCTTGGTGGTGACGAACAGGTCCTCGCGGGCGATCCCGGACGCGGCGACGGCACGGCCCGTCCCCTCTTCGTTCCCGTAGATCGCGGCGGTGTCGATCGAGCGGTAGCCGGCCTCCAGGGCGGTCCCCACGGCCGCCGCCGCCTCGTCGTCCGGCACCTGCCAGACACCGAAGCCCAGCTGCGGCATCCGGACGCCGTTGTTCAGGGTGACCGAGGGAACCTTGCTGTCCGTGCTCACGTCGGGTGGATCCTTACGTTGTCGCGGTTCGTGACGGCCGTACGCCCCGGAGGCCGTACGGAGTACTCCCAGCGTCAACGATCACGGGCCGCCCGGCATTCCGCATCCGGACCACCGGATCCTTCCGATCCGGGCCGTTCCAGGCCCGCACCACGCCTCGGCCCCGCGCCGGCCCGTACCGCGCCGCCGTCTCAGCCGTACGACACCGCGCCCTCGCCCGTACCGCGCCGCCGTCTCAGCCGTACAGCGCCGCGACCTCCGCCGCGTACGCCCGCTCGATCGCCTTTCGCTTCAGCTTCAGGGAGGGCGTGAGCAGCCCGTGCTCCTCGCTGAACGGATGCGCCAGGATCCGGAACGTACGGATCGACTCGGCCTGCGAGACCAGCGTGTTCGCCGCCACCACCCCGCGTCGGATCTCGGTCTCCAGGGACGGATCGCGCACCAGCTCCGCCGGACCGAGCGGCGCCCGTCCCTGCATCGCCAGCCAGTGCTCCACCGCCTCCTGGTCGATGGTGACCAGCGCGGCGATGTACGGACGGTCGTTGCCGACGACGATGCACTGGGCGATCAGCGGATGCGCCCGCACCCGCTCCTCGAGGCCCGTCGGGGCGACGCTCTTGCCGCCCGAGGTCACCAGGATCTCCTTCTTCCGCCCGGTGATCGTCAGATAGCCGTCCGCGTCGAGGGAGCCCAGGTCCCCGGTGGCCAGCCAGCCGTCGTTCAGCACGGCTGCGGTCGCCTCGGGGGCGTTGAGATACCCGGAGAAGACCTGTCCGCCGTGCAGCCACACCTCGCCGTCCTCCGCGATGTGCACCGTCGTCCCCGGCACCGGCTGACCCACCGTGCCGTACCTCGTCCGTTCCGGCGGGTTCGCGGTCGCCGCGGCCGAGGACTCGGTCAGGCCGTACCCCTCGTAGACCGTGACCCCCGCTCCGGCGAAGAACAGCCCCTGCCGGCGGTCCATCGCGGAACCGCCCGACATCGCGTGCCGGAGCCGCCCGCCGAGGGCCGCGCGGACCTTCGCGTACACCGTCTTCTCGAAGAACTGGTGCTGTACGCGCAGCGCCGCGGAAGGGCCCGGGCCGGTACCGAAGGCCTTGTGCTCCAGCGCCTCCGCGTAGGCGACCGCCACGTCCACGGCCTTGTCGAACGGACCTGTCTTCCCCTCCCGCTCCGCCTTGCGCCGTGCCGCGTTGAAGACCTTCTCGAAGACGTACGGAACGGCCAGGACGAAACTCGGCCGGAAGGCGGCGAGGTCCGGGATCAGCTCCGCGGCCGCCATCACCGGTTGGTGCCCCAGCTTCACCCCGCTGCGGACCGCCGCCACCTCCACCATCCGCCCGAAGACGTGCGCGAGCGGCAGGAACAGCAGCGTCGAGGCCTCTTCCCCCGGCCGGGAACGGAACACCGACTCCCAGCGGCCCACCAGCATGTCCGTCTCGAACATGAAGTTGGAGTGGGTGATCACGCAGCCCTTGGGGCGACCGGTCGTCCCCGAGGTGTAGATGACCGTCGCCACCGTCTCCGGGGTCACCGCCCGCCGGTGCCGGTGCACCACGTCCGGGTCGATGTCCGACCCCGCCGCCGTCAGCTCGGCCACCGCGCCCGCGTCCAGCTGCCACAGGCGCTGGAGCCGGGGCAGCCGGTCGACCACCGAGCCGATCGTCATCGCGTGGTCCTCGTGCTCCACCACGCACGCCGTGACCTCGGAGTCGTGCAGCATCCAGAAGACCTGCTCGGCGGAGGAGGTCGGATAGATCGGCACGGGCTGCGCGCCGATCGACCACAGCGCGAAGTCGAAGAGCGTCCACTCGTAGCGGGTACGGGACATGATCGCGACCCGGTCGCCGAACCGCACGCCCTCCGCGATCAGGCCCTTCGCGAGGCCCAGGACCTCGTCCCGGAACCGCGCGGCCGTCACGTCCCGCCACTCCCCGTCCGGAGCCTTCCGGCCGAACGTGATCCGGTCCGGCTCGGCCAGGGCACGCTCGAACAGGGGGTCCGCCAGACCGCCGACCTGAGGCGCCGCCTCGACGGGCGGCACGGTGAACTCGCGCACTGACCTGCTCCTCGACGGCTCGATGGCTGGAAAAGCTCGTTGTAGCGCTCCGTACGGCGCGGGTGACGGTACCCCACCCGACTGCCCGGCGGGAGGGCCTTCACCAAGCCGGGACATTCCGTGTTCTCACAGGTCAGGGCCGGTGAGGCAGCCAAGTAACCGGTTCCCCGGGGTCGTTACCGACCGCTCGGTACGCCCGGTGGACGCCAATCTCCACGGAATCTGTACCGACTGCTCACGCTCCGCCACGCCACGGGCCACCGCACCTGCACGTCGGCGGCCTCCGCGAGCTCCGCGGCGGGCCCGCTCAGCCGGGGCGGTGCAAGCGGTCGCCGCCCGCCAGAATCGCCTCCGCCAGCGCGTCCGCGGCCTCCTGCACCGCCCCGCCCCGCCGCCCCGCACGCAGGACGAAGCCCACCTCCCCGAGCTCCGGCAGCCCCGCACGCGCCGGGACCGGCACCAGACCCGGCGGCACCAGCCCCCTCGTGTGCGCCATCACGCCCAGCCCCGCACGGGCCGCCGCCACGTTCGCGCTCAGGCTGGAACTCGTGCACGCGATCCGCCATGCCCGGCCCTGCGCCTCCAGGGCCTCCAGGGCCCGTGCCCGGGTGATCCCCGGCGGCGGGTAGAGGATGAGCGGCACCGGACGGTCCGGATCCAGCCGAAGACCCGGCGCCCCGATCCAGATCAGGGAGTCCTCCCACACGAGCCGGCCCTCGCTCTCCCCACCGCGCCGCTTCGCCAGGATCAGATCGAGCCGGCCCGCGGCGAGCCGGGCCTGGAGCGTGCCCGACAGCTCGACCGTCAGCTCCAGATCCACCTCCGGATGCTCACGGCGGAACGACTCCAGGATCTCCGGCAGCCGGGTCGTCACGAAGTCCTCCGACGCGCCGAAGCGCAGCCGCCCCCGCAGCCGGGTCCCGCCGAAGAACGCCACCGCCCGCTCGTGCGCCTGCAGGATCGTGCGCGCGAAGCCGAGCATCGCCTCGCCGTCCTCCGTCAGCGCCACCCGGTGCGTGTCCCGGGCGAACAGCGGCCGGCCGGTCGCCTCCTCCAGACGTCGCACGTGCTGGCTGACGGTCGACTGGCGCAGCCCGAGACGCTCCGCGGCCCGCGTGAAGCTCAGCGTCTGGGCCACGGCGAGGAAGGTGCGCAGCTGCGTGGGCTCGTACACACGACGACCGTACCGCCCGCGGCCGCGCTCATCGCGCATCGTGATGACAGTCAGAGCTCTGTACGGGATTTCCGATCACCGCCCGCTGGGCCAGGATGGACAGACGCGACACACCCCTCGCCGACCACCCCCGCCGTGCATTGCAGTGGAGCCCATGACCGCCCGTACACCCGCCCGCATCCCGCGCCGCGCCCTCCGGCTGCCGTCCTGGCTGCCCGTCGACGGGTACGTCCTGGCCCTGCTCGGCACGGTCGGCCTCGCCGCGCTCCTCCCCGCCTCCGGAGCCGCGGCCCATGTCGCTGAAGGCGCGGCGACCGGGGCCGTGGCCTTCCTCTTCTTCCTCTACGGGGCCCGCCTCTCCACCCGCGAGGCCCTCGACGGCCTCAAGCACTGGCGGCTCCACCTCACCGTCCTCGGCAGCACCTTCCTGCTCTTCCCCCTCCTCGGACTCGCGGCCCGGGGCCTCGTCCCCACCGTGCTCACCCCTCAGCTCTACAGCGGGTTCCTCTTCCTCTGTCTGGTGCCGTCCACCATCCAGTCCTCCATCGCCTTCACCTCGATCGCCCGCGGCAACGTCCCCGCCGCCATCTGCGCCGGATCCTTCTCCTCCCTCGCCGGGATCGTCCTGACCCCCCTGCTCGCGGCCCTGCTCCTCGGCAACAGCGCGGGCGGCCTCTCCGCCGACGCCCTCCTCGAGATCGTGCTCCAGCTCCTGGTGCCGTTCCTCGCCGGACAGTTCCTGCGCCGCTGGGTCGGCGGCTTCCTCGTCCGCCACAAGAAGGTCCTCGGGTACGTCGACCGGGGATCGATCCTCCTCGTCGTCTACACCGCCTTCAGCCAGGGCATGGTCGCCGGCATCTGGCACCTCGTGACCCCGGCCCGGCTCGGCCTGCTGCTCGCCGTCGAAGCCGTCCTGCTCGCGGCGATGCTCACCCTGACCTGGTACGGATCCCGCCGTCTCGGCTTCGACCGGGCCGACCGGATCGCCATCCAGTTCGCCGGCTCGAAGAAGAGCCTCGCCGCCGGGCTGCCGATGGCCAGCGTCCTCTTCGGCCCGCAGGCCTCGCTCGCCGTGCTCCCGCTGATGCTCTTCCACCAGATGCAGCTGATGGTGTGCGCGGTCCTCGCGAAGCGCCGCGCGCACGACGGAACGGAACCCGGGGGGACGGGTGGGACGGGTGGTGCCCCCTCCGTAGGCCGGATCACACCCATGGCCGCCCCCCGATGATCATCGGGGCCGCTACGGTGCTCCCATGACCGCCCACGATCCCGGCCGCACGGCTCTCGATCCCCGCCGCACCGCGCTCGTCCTCGTCGACCTGATGGAACGCATCGTCGCGCTGCCCCTCGCCCCGCGCCCCGGCACCGACGTCCTCGCCGCCGCCGCACGGCTCGCCGACACCTTCCGGACAGCCGGCGCCCCCGTCGTCCACATCCGGGTCGAGCGGCCGAACATCGCGACCCAGCCGCCCGGCAGCGAACTCGTGCCCGACCTCGTCGACGACGGCGAGCCCGTCGTCGTCAAGCGCACCATCGGCGCCTTCCAGGACACCGGACTCCACGAACTGCTCTCCGCGCTCGGCGCCACCACCCTGGTCCTCGGCGGCATCGCCACCAACCTCGGCGTCGAGTCCACCGCCCGCGCCGCCTGCGACCTCGGCTACGAGCTCGTCTTCGCCGAGGACGCCATGTCCGCGCTCACCGACGCCGAGCACCGCGCCACCGTCGAGCTCGACTTCCCGCGCCTCGGCACCGTCGCCGCCGTCTCCGCGATCACCCTGGACGGGCCCGAGTGACCCGGGTCCCGATACGTTACGGGGCCCGCCCCTGCTCCCTCGTCGTCTGCCGGGGCTGCTGCTGCGGCGACGCCCGCAAGAACCCCGGCACCGACCACGCCGGGCAGCTCGCCCGTCTCCGGGAGGCCGCCGCGGCCTCCGGCGGCCGTCTCGCCGTCCGTACGAGCGACTGCCTCGGGCCCTGCGCCCAGGCCAACATCGTCGTCGTCCAGCCCTCCACCGAGGGCCGGCGGCGGGGCGGACGGGCCGCCTGGGTCGCCTTCGCCCTGGACGAGGACGCCCTCGACGACATCCTCGCCTGGACGGCAGCCGGCGGCCCCGGGATCGCCCCGGTCCCGGCCACCCTCGCCCTCCAGATGATCGATCCGCCGAAGAACTGACCGCGCCCGGGGTGCCGCCCGGCACCGCGGAGGCCGTGCCACGCCCGGGTCCTTGTCACGGTCGGCCAAGGGGTACGGGTGAATCTTGGTGGTTTACGTCACCTGTTACCCATCAGTCGCTGGCAAGACTGGGAAATCCTGCCGGACGATCGAACCACCGAGGGGGTCCCGGGATGACGGGCACTCGCATTGCCGCGCTCGGGCACTACCAGCCCGCCAAGGTGCTCACCAACCACGACCTCGCGGAGTTGGTCGACACCGACGACGCGTGGATCACCAGCCGGGTCGGTATCCGCACCCGGCACATCGGGGGCCCCGACGAACCCGTCGACGAACTCGCCGCACACGCGGCGGGCAAGGCACTGGCCGCCGCCGGGCTCACCCCCGACGACATCGACCTCGTCCTCGTCGCGACCTCCACGGCCATCGACCGGTCGCCCAATACGGCCGCCCGCGTCGCCGCCCGCCTCGGGATGACCTCGCCCGCCACGATGGACCTCAACGTGGTGTGCGCCGGGTTCACCCACGCCCTGGCCACCGCCGACCACGCGGTACGGGCCGGCGGCTCCCGCCGCGCGCTGGTGATCGGCGCCGACAAGATGAGCGCCGTGGCCGACTGGACCGACCGCACCACCTGTGTCCTCGTCGGCGACGGCGCGGGTGCCGCGATCGTCGAGGCCGTGGACGAGGAGGAGGCGGGGGCCGCGCCCGGCATCGGCCCGGTCCTGTGGGGCTCGGTCCCGGAGATGGGCCACGCCGTCCGGATCGAGGGCACCCCGCCCCGCTTCGCGCAGGAGGGCCAGAGCGTCTACCGCTGGGCGACCCAGCAGCTGCCCGCCCTCGCCCGCCGGACCTGCGAGCGGTCCGGCATCGCCCCCGAGGAACTCGCGGGCGTGGTCCTGCACCAGGCCAACCTGCGGATCATCGAGCCGCTCGCCGCGAAGATCGGTGCCGTCAACGCGATCGTCGCCCGCGACGTCGTCGAATCGGGCAACACCTCCGCCGCCTCGATCCCGCTGGCCCTCGCCAAGCTGGTCGAACGCGGAGAGCTTCCCTCCGGAGCCCCGGTCCTGCTCTTCGGATTCGGCGGAAACCTTTCGTACGCGGGTCAGGTCGTCCGGGTCCCGTAGCGCGCGGCCGTGCCCCGTTCGGCGGAGCCCGGTGGCGGCGCGCCGTGGGCGGACCTAGCTTCGATCGCGGTGAGGGTCTTCGCCTTCCGGGTACGGAATCGCTCCGTGGCCGAGCCCTCCCGTGATGTGGAGGACCGTCATGCGCGCGATACGTGCCGCTTCCGTCGCCCTGCTGAGCGCCGCTGCCGTGATCGTGGTCGCGCCGACGGCCCTGGCGGGGGAGGACGAGAACCACGGCATCACGTCGTTCGGCTTCTCCGTCACTCCCACGACCATCGCCCCCGGTGGCACCGTCACGCTGACGTCCGACGGCTGCGAGGAGCCGTCGGTGACGGTCACCTCGGGCGTGTTCGACACCATCACCCTCAACGAGGGCCGTTCGGGCACCGCGACCGTCGATCTCGACGCCAAGGCCGGAGCCCAGTACGAGATCACCTTCGACTGCAAGGGCGAGCGCGGCACCACCACGCTCACCGTCGCCCAGGGCGGCACGGGCGGCACGGGCGGGAACACCGGCGGCAACACGGGCGGGCACGACGAGGGCACGGCCACGGGAGCCCACAAGGGCGTGAAGGCCGGATACGGAACCGCCGCGGCCTCCGGCGCGGACAGCGAGGGCCTCGGCGTCGCCGAGGTGGTCACGGGTGTCCTGCTCATCGCCGGGGCGCTCGGCGCCGCCGTCGTGCTGACCCGACGCCGCGACGCCGGCGGCCGCGCCTGACGGGCGGGTTCCGGGGGGTCAGAGACGGCCCCTCCGCCCCGGTGTGACGAGGTCCGGGACGGAGGGGCGCCACATCACACGGCGCGGCGGTGCCTCACGGCGGGCGCCCGTGCGCGGACGCCACCGGGCGCGCCGTACAGGGCGGGCCGTACGGACGTGAACACGGCGGCGCGGTGCGGCCGTGAACGGCAGGAGGGCGTACGTGGGGCGGTCCGACGTGAGGGGACGAACGAACGGAGCGGCACCGTCGGGGGACGTGCGACCCCCGGACGGCACGGGACGTACGAACCGGTCGGGCCGGTCCGACGGTGCGGGGCGGCACGGTGCCTGGGGCCTCGTCGCCGTCGTCCTCCTCGTCGGCGTCCACCTCGTACGCGGGGGTGCGGAGGAGCTGACCGCCACCGGACCGCCGCAGCCGCTCTCCGCCGCGGCCCCCGACAGCACCCGGGCCCTGGCCGGGCTCGGGCCCGTGCCCGTACCCGATCCGCTGCCCCCGTCGGCGCCGGTCCGCGTCCGTGTCCCCGCCGTGCGCATCGACGCGCCCGTCAGGGAGGTCGGTCTCGACGCCGACGGCTGGATCGAGGCCCCGCCGCCCGAGGACGACCGGCTCGCGGGCTGGTTCACCGGCGCGGTCACCCCCGGGGAGCGCGGTACGGCCGTCGTCGTCGGACATGTCGACACCCCAGGCGGCCCGGCCGTCTTCTACGACCTCGGCTCCCTCGCCAAGGGCCACCGCGTGGAGCTGGCACGCCGCGACGGCCGGACCGCCGTGTTCGCCGTGTACGGGGTCGAGGTCGTCCCCAAGGAGGACTTCCCCGCCGACCGGGTCTACGGCGACTCCGGGGCGCCCGAACTGCGGCTGATCACCTGCGGCGGCACGTTCACCGAGGAGAACGGCTACACGGGCAACGTGGTGGTCTCCGCCCGCCTGGTCGAGGTCCGCTGACCGCCCGACCGGCCCCTTCTCCCTCACCGACCCCCTCTTTGTCCCCAACCGGGAAGAAGTCGGGGGTGATTCATGCTCAACTTCTTCCCAGCCCGGAACACCGCTGCTACGTTCCCCTCGAAAGCCCGAAGACAGCGCGTACGAGAGGGAGGGGCGCGTGAGACGCATGACGGCGCGACCTGCCAACCGGCATCAGGCACGACTCCTCAGGCTGTTGCGCGACGGAGGGCCCAACTCCCGCGCCCAGCTGGGAGATCGGATCGATCTCTCCCGCTCCAAGCTCGCCGTCGAGGTCGACCGGCTCCTGGAGACCGGTCTCGTCGTCGCCGACGGCCTCGCCGCCTCCCGGGGCGGCCGTCGCTCGCACAACATCAGGCTCGCGCCCGAACTCCGCTTCCTCGGTATCGACATCGGCGCCACCTCCATCGATGTCGCCGTCACCAACGCCGAGTTGGAGGTGCTCGGGCACCTCAACCACCCCATGGACGTCCGTGAGGGCCCCGTCGCCGTCTTCGAGCAGGCCCTGTCGATGGCGGCGAAACTCCGCTCCACGGGACTCGCCGAAGGCTTCGACGGCGCCGGCGTCGGAGTCCCCGGACCCGTCCGCTTCCCCGAGGGCGTCCCCGTCGCGCCGCCGATCATGCCCGGCTGGGACGGCTTCCCCGTACGGGAGGCGCTCAGCCAGGAACTCGGCTGCCCCGTCATGGTCGACAACGACGTGAACCTCATGGCCATGGGGGAACAGCACGCCGGTGTCGCCCGTTCCGTCGGCGACTTCCTCTGCGTCAAGATCGGCACCGGGATCGGCTGCGGCATCGTCGTCGGCGGGAACGTCCACCGCGGCACGACGGGCAGCGCCGGCGACATCGGGCACATCCAGGTCGAGCCCGACGGCCGCCCCTGCGCCTGCGGCAACAACGGCTGCCTGGAAGCCCACTTCAGCGGCGCCGCCCTGGCCCGCGACGCCGAGGACGCGGCTCGCGGCGGCAGGTCGGAGGAGCTGGCCGCCCGGCTCGCGGCGGCCGGACACCTCACCGCCGTCGACGTCGCGGCGGCCGCCGCCGCGGGCGACGCCACCTCGCTCGCCCTCATCCGTGCGGGCGGCAACCGGGTCGGGCAGGTCATCGCCGGACTCGTCAGCTTCTTCAACCCCGGTCTGGTGGTGATCGGAGGCGGTGTCACCGGCCTCGGTCACCACCTCCTCGCCAGTGTCCGCACCCAGGTCTACCGGCAGTCGCTGCCCCTGGCCACCCGCAATCTGCCCATCGTCCTCGGCGAACTGGGCCAGACCGCCGGCGTCACCGGCGCGGCCCGGCTCATCAGCGACCACCTCTTCTCCCCGGCGTAACGGCCCCGCCGGCCCACCCGCCGCACCGGTGGTCCGTGCCCACCTCCCCATACCCGGTAGCTCCGTCCCCCTCCCGCACCACTGCACCGTCCCCCGCACCCACGTGCCGGGGCGTCACCCCGCACCACCGCACCGTCTCCCCGCACCCACACCGCCGGGCGGCACCCCGCACCCACTCGCCCAGGCGCCACCCACACCACCGAACGGCACCCCGCACCCGCCGGACGGCTCTTCGCCGAGGGGATCCCCGCCATGCCCGAAGAACACCCACCCCTGCTCACGATGTCCGGAATCACCAAGTCCTTCCCCGGCGTCCGCGCCCTCGACGGCGTCGACCTGGACGTCGCGCCCGGCGAGGTCCACTGCCTCCTCGGCCAGAACGGCGCCGGCAAGTCCACCCTGATCAAGGTCCTCGCCGGAGCCCACCAGCCCGACCGGGGCGCCATCACCTGGAACGGCGAACCCGTACGGCTCCGCTCCCCGAGCGCCGCCGTCCGCCTCGGCATCGCCACCATCTACCAGGAACTCGACCTCGTCGAAGGCCTCTCCGTCGCCGAGAACGTCCACCTCGGCCACGAACCCACCACCGCCGGCTTCGTCCGCGGCCGGGCCGCCAGGGACACCACCGCCACCCTCCTGAAACGCCTCGGCCACCCCGAGATCGACCCCACCCGCCGCGTCGGCGCGCTCTCCGCCGCCCAGCGGCAGATCGTCTCCATGGCCCGCGCCCTCTCCCACGACGTCCGCCTGATCGTCATGGACGAGCCGTCCGCCGCCCTCGACCCCGACGAGGTCGCCAACCTCTTCCGGATCGTCGCCGACCTCACCACCGACGGCGTCGCCGTCGTCTACATCTCCCACCGCCTGGAGGAGATCCGCCGCATCGGCGACCGTGTCACCGTCCTCAAGGACGGCCGGGCCGTCGCCCGCGGACTGCCCGCCGCGACCACCCCGACCCGCGAGGTCGTCGCCCTCATGACCGGCCGGGACGTCCCGTACGTCTTCCCCGAACGGCCCACCCGCCCACCGGCCGGCGAACCCGTCCTCCGTGTCCAGGGGCTCGCCAGAAAAGGCGAGTTCGAGGCCCTCGACCTGGAACTGCGCCCCGGCGAGATCGTCGGCCTCGCCGGACTCGTCGGCTCCGGACGCTCCGAGATCCTGGAGACCGTCTACGGCGCGCGCAGGCCCACCGCGGGCCGGGTGAGCGTCGACGGACGGCCCCTGCGCCCCGGCAGCGTCCCGGCCGCCGTCGCCGCCGGACTCGGCCTCGCCCCCGAGGAACGCAAGGCACAGGGACTCCTGCTCCTCGAATCCGTCACCCGCAACGTCTCCGTCTCCTCCCTCGCCCGCTTCTCCCGGGCCGGCTGGATCGACCGCGCCACCGAACGCGAGACCGCCAGAACCGCCACCCGCACCCTCTCGCTGCGCCCCGACCTGCCCGACGCCCCCGTCCGCACCCTCTCCGGCGGCAACCAGCAGAAGGCCGTCCTCGCCCGCTGGCTGCTGCGCGGCTGCCGTGTCCTCCTCCTCGACGAACCCACCCGCGGCGTCGACGTCGGGGCGCGCGCCGAGCTGTACGCCGTCATCCGCGGCCTCGCCGACGACGGCCTCGCCGTCCTCCTCGTCTCCAGCGAGGTCCCCGAGGTCCTCGGCCTCGCCGACCGCGTCCTGGTGCTCAGAGAAGGCCGGGTCGTCCACGAGGCACCCGCCCAGGAACTCGACGAACACCGTGTACTCGACCTCGTGATGGAAGGGAGCCCGGCGGAATGACGCTCACCACCCCGGTCAAGGCGTCGGCGCGGGAAGGCCGTTGGCGCGCACTCGGCCTGCGGGCCGACGTCCGCAACCTGTCCCTGCTCGGCGTGCTCGCGGTCCTGGTCGCCGTCGGCGGCCTCACCCGGCCCGCCGAGTTCCTCGCCACCTCGAACCTGCAACTCGTCCTGACCCAGGCCTCCGTGATCGGTGTCGTCACCGTCGGCATGACCTTCGTCATCACCAGCGGCGGCATCGACCTCTCCGTCGGCGCGATCGTCGCCCTCGCCTCCGTCTGGGCCACCACCCTCGCCACCCAGGAGTTCGGCTTCGCCGGCATCCTCTTCACGGCGGTCGCCGTCGGACTCGGCTGCGGCCTGGTGAACGGCGTCCTCGTCGCGTACGGCGGAATGGTCCCCTTCATCGCCACCCTGGCGATGCTGGCCTCGGCGCGCGGTCTCGCCCTCCAGATCACCGACGGCAGGACCCAGATCGTCACCGTCCCGTCCGTCCTCGACCTCGGCGTCCCCGACGCCTACGTCCTCGGGATCCCGCCGCTCGTCCTCGTCTTCGCGGCCGTCACCGCCGCCGGCTGGCTGCTGCTCAACCGGACCACGTTCGGCCGCCGCACCGTCGCCGTCGGCGGCAACCCCGAGGCCGCCCGCCTCGCCGGCATCGACGTACGCCGCCAGCGCCTCTTCCTCTATCTGCTCTCCGGACTGTGCTGCGGCATCGCCGCCTTCCTGCTCGTCGTCCTCGCGGGCTCCGGCCAGAACACCAACGGCAACCTGTACGAGCTCGACGCCATCGCCGCCGCCATCATCGGCGGCACCCTCCTCAGCGGTGGCCGCGGCACCATCGTCGGCTCCGTCCTCGGCGTTCTCGTCTTCACCACGATCACCAACATCTTCGCCCTCAACAACCTGCAGAGCGACGTCCAGCAGATCGCCAAGGGGGCGATCATCGTCGCCGCCGTCCTGATCCAGCGCCGCACCGTCCGCGACGGCGACGGCTGACCGGACTCCCGCACCCTCACCGGCCACCACCCCCCTTCACCACCACCCCTCCTTCGCCACCACCCCTTTCACCCTCACCCCCTCGGAAGGGATCCACCGCCATGCCCGACTCCAGCCGCAGACACCTCCTCCTCGGCGGCGCCGCCGTCTCCGCCGGCGCCCTGCTCACCGCCTGTACCAGCAACGAGCCCAAGAACGCCAAGAACACCGGACCCGCCGCGGGCGCCGCCCCCGCCGCCGACGACAAGCCCGGTACCCCCGTCACCATCGGCTTCGCCGGCCCGCAGGCCGACCACGGCTGGCTCAACGCCATCAACCAGAACGCCAAGGACCGGGCGAAGAAGTACTCCGAGGTCACCCTGGAGATCACCGAGGGCTCCAACGACACCGCCACCCAGATCGGCCAGGTCCAGACCCTCATCAACAAGAAGGTCGACGTCCTCGTCATCCTCCCCGCCGACGGCAAGGCCCTCACCCAGATCGGCCTCCAGGCCATGAAGGCCGGCATCCCGGTCATCAACCTCGACCGGATCTTCGCCTCGCCGCAGGCCTACCGCTGCTGGATCGGCGGCGACAACTACGGCATGGGCCTCAACGCCGGCAATTTCATCGGTGAACGTCTCAAGGACAAGCCGAACGCCACCGTCGTCGAACTCGCGGGCATGGACAGCCTCGAACTCACCAAGCAGCGCACCCAGGGCTTCGACGACGCCCTCAAGAACTACCCCAACATCCGCAAGGTCGCCCGCCAGGCCGCCGACTTCACCGTCGAGTCCGGCCAGGCCAAGATGGCCCAACTCCTCCAGGCACAGCCGAAGTTCGACGCCCTCTGGAACCACGACGACGACCAGGGCGTCGGCGCCCTGCGGGCCGTCGCCCAGGCCGGACGCAAGGACTTCCTCATGGTCGGCGGCGCCGGCGCCAGATCCGCCATGGACGCCATCAAGTCCGACACCGGCGTCCTCAAGGCCACCGTCCTCTACCCGCCGACCATGGCCGCCTCCGCGATCGACCTCGCCCGCGCCCTCGGTCAGCAGAAGGGCGTCGGCGGCATGGCCGAACTGGAGATCCCCGCCTCGATCACCCTCTACTCCGCCGTCGTCACCAAGGAGAACGTCGACGAGTACCTGCCCACCGGCTTCAGCTGACCGGCCCGGACCCGGGCGGTCCGCACCCGGACGGCCCCGAACGGGGCGGTCCGCCCCGGGGAGCAGCACCTCGCCGCACCACGAAACGGAGGAACCGTATGGAACAGACGGAGAGCGGGGTCGCACCGCCCACGCTCGGTATCGGCATGGTCGGCTACGCGTTCATGGGAGCCGCCCACTCACAGGGCTGGCGCACCGCGGGCCGCGTCTTCGACCTGCCGCTGCTGCCCGTCCTCGCCGCCGTCGCGGGCCGGGACGCCACCGCCGTCCGGGCCGCCGCCCGCCGGCACGGCTGGGCCGCCGCCGAGACCGACTGGCGCGCCCTGATCGCCCGCGACGACGTCCAGCTCGTCGACGTCTGCACCCCGGGCGACAGCCATGCGGAGATCGCCGTCGCCGCCCTCGAGGCCGGCAAGCACGTGCTGTGCGAGAAGCCGCTCGCCAACTCGGTGGCCGAGGCCGAGACGATGGCGGCGGCCGCCGAAGCGGCCGCCGCACGCGGTCAGATCGCCATGGTCGGCTTCAACTACCGCCGAGTGCCCGCCCTCGCCCACGCCAGACGGCTCGTCGCGGAAGGACGACTCGGAGCGCTGCGGCACGTCCGGGTCACCTACCTTCAGGACTGGCTGGTCGACCCCGCCTTCCCCCTGACCTGGCGGCTGGAACGCGAGCACGCCGGCTCCGGGGCGCTCGGAGACCTGGGCGCCCACGCCGTCGACCTCGCCCAGTACCTCGCGGGGGAGCACCTGGTCGGGGTGTCGGCGCTCACCGAGACCTTCGTACGCGAACGCCCGCTGCTCGCGGGCGTCGCCGCGGGCGGTCTCGGCGGGGGAGCGGGATCGGGGGCGTACGGGCAGGTCACGGTGGACGACGCGGCACTGTTCACCGGGCGTCTCGCCTCCGGCGCGCTCGCCTCCTTCGAGGCCACCCGGATGGCCGCGGGCCGCAAGAACGCCCTCCGGCTGGAGCTCAACGGGGAGCACGGCTCGCTCGCCTTCGACCTGGAGCGGCTCAACGAACTGTCCTTCCACGACCACACCGAACCGGCCGTCTCGGCCGGCTTCCGCCGCATCCTCGTGACCGAACCCGACCACCCGTACCTGGAGGGCTGGTGGCCGCCCGGCCACGGACTGGGCTACGAGCACACCTTCGTCCACCAGGCCCGCGACCTGGTGCACGCCGTCGCGAGCCGCACCGCCCCGACGCCCTCCTTCGCCGACGGCCTCCAGGTCCAGCGGGTCCTGGCGGCGGTGGAGGAGAGCGCCCGGAGCAACGCCGTCTACACGCCCGTCCCCTCCCCGGTCCCTTCCCCGGTCCGGAACCCCGTCGACACGCCCGTACCGAGCTAGGAGGCACCCGACCGTGCCACGACCCTTCACGCTCTTCACCGGCCAGTGGGCCGACCTGCCCCTGGAGGAGGTCTGCCGGCTCGCCCGCGATTTCGGCTACGACGGCCTCGAACTCGCCTGCTGGGGAGACCACTTCGAAGTGGACAGGGCCCTCGCCGATCCGGCGTACGTCAAGGGCAGGCGCGAACTGCTCGACGCGTACGGACTGAAGTGCTGGGCGATCTCCAACCATCTGGTGGGGCAGGCCGTCTGCGACCACCCCATCGACGAGCGCCACCGGGCGATCGTGCCGACCCGGATCTGGGGCGACGGCGACGCCGAGGGGGTGCGGCGGCGGGCCGCGCGTGAGCTCGCGGACACCGCGCGGGCCGCCGCGGCGCTCGGTGTCGACACCGTCGTCGGCTTCACCGGATCGTCGATCTGGCATCTGGTGGCGATGTTCCCCCCGGTGCCCGAGCGCATGGTCGAGCGGGGCTTCGAGGACTTCGCGGAACGCTGGAACCCGATCCTCGACGTCTTCGACACCGAGGGGGTCCGCTTCGCCCACGAGGTGCACCCCGGTGAGATCGCCTACGACTACTGGACCACCGAGCGGGCCCTCGAAGCCGTCGACCGGCGCCCCGCCTTCGGGCTCAACTTCGACCCGAGCCACTTCGTGTGGCAGGACCTCGACCCCGTCGGCTTCCTGTGGGACTTCCGCGACCGGATCTACCACGTCGACTGCAAGGAGGCCCGGAAGCGGCTCGACGGCCGCAACGGGCGCCTCGGCTCCCATCTGCCCTGGGGCGATCCCCGGCGCGGCTGGGACTTCGTCTCGGCCGGACACGGTGACGTGCCCTGGGAGGACGTCTTCCGGATGCTCCGGTCGATCGGCTACGCCGGGCCGGTCTCCGTGGAGTGGGAGGACGCCGGAATGGACCGGCTGACCGGTGCCCCCGAGGCGCTGTCCTTCCTCAAGAGGTACGACTTCGACCCTCCGGCGGCCTCCTTCGACGCCGCCTTCGGGAGCGCCGACTGAGAGGGCGCCGCAGCTCCGTGCCGGGCGGCGAGCGCGCCGCCGGGCCGGACCGGGCGGCGGCGCGACGTGGCATCGCCCTCACCGTCGACCTGACGGACTTCCGCCGTCGCATTGGCCCGGACCGCGTCGTGGTCGCCAAGGTGGCATCCACGGAGCCGGCGTCGGGGGGCGCCGGGCTCCCACCCGGAGGCCTCCACGCGGCCGCGGCGCTCCGCGCCGGACGTCCGCCGGAGGGTCCGCCGCCTCCGTACCCGACGCCACCGCACCCTTCGCGTACGGGCGGACACATCCTGTGCGCGCCGTCGTGCCCCGGGGAATCGATCAAGGACTGCGAGGCGGCTCCACCCCACTGACCACGGAAAACGCTGGTGAAAGCCACCTCGAACCCCTGGTAGAGTTACATCTGTCGCCGCGAGGGAAACCCCGATGCGACAGACACCTTGTCCGGGTGGCGGAATGGCAGACGCGCTAGCTTGAGGTGCTAGTGCCCTTTATCGGGCGTGGGGGTTCAAGTCCCCCCTCGGACACCAGCGGAAATGTCGGTCGATCTCGTATCGACCGGCATTTCGCATTGTGCCGTCGACGGCCTCGGTGCCATGCGGCCCAAGGCCGGCGTGGTCGAGAGGGCCCGACCCCGCGCGGTCCGGCTACCTCTTCCGCGCCACGACCAGCCGGCACCGGGGGCTCCCGTCGTCCCGGCGGCCCAGGGTTTCGACCGGGGCCAAAGAGACGTCGAAGCCGGTTTCCTCCAGGCTCCCGCGCACGTCCGCGAGGCGGAAGGTGCGGTAGTACATGACGAACGGCGGGCGCCAGAGGGCGTTGCGGACGCGCATCGTGGCGTCGAAGCCCCACAGGGTCCAGTAGAGGCGGGAGCCGACCGGGGGCGGGGCCGCGACGGGGAAGGCGAAGGTGCCGCCGGGGCGGAGGGACGCGTGGACCTGGGCGAACAGGGTGCGCTGTTCCTCCGGGAGGAAGTGGCCGAAGGCGCCGAAGCTGACCGCCAGGTCGAAGACCGGGGCGAAGGGCAGGGCCAGGGCGTCCGCGCGGACCAGGCCGGCGGTGGGGTGGGCCTCGCGGGCGCGGGTCAGCATGCCCGTACTGAAGTCGACGCCGGTGACCCGGCCCGCGCAGACCGCCCGGAGGACGCCGAGTCCGGCGCCGGTGCCGCAGCAGACGTCGAGCCCCGAGTCGAAGGGGCCGAGGCTCTCCAGGGTGCGGGTGACCGCGGTCAGGAGCCGGTCCGAGGTGCGGAACGGGGTTGCGTCGAACTTGTCCGCGAGCAGGTCGTA
Organism: Streptomyces zaomyceticus; assembly: GCF_014656215.1. GTDB lineage: Bacteria > Actinomycetota > Actinomycetes > Streptomycetales > Streptomycetaceae > Streptomyces > Streptomyces zaomyceticus. The sequence goes on from NZ_BNBZ01000041.1 coordinate 39,683, forward strand.
GCCGTGCTCGACCGAGGAGAGGGCCTGGACGGTCAGCTCGCGGAGGCTGGGACCCTGCGGGGTGAACATGCTCCCGACCCTATGCCGTCGGGGGGCCGTCGTACGGCTGTCACGGGGTGGTCGGTGCAGGACGCCGCGAGATCGCGTACGCGAGTGTCCGAACGCGCTCCGTGTTCACCGGGACCGGCGACGGCGCACGTGCGCATCGAGCCCGTGTACGCGTCGGACCCGCGTGCGCCTCAGAGCGTGCTGCTCACCGGCGGTGCCGCCCAGGACGGTGCGATCCCGGTCAGCTGGCAGACCAGCAGGTACAGCGGGATCGGCGGGGTGTAGGGCGAGGTGCCGTCGGGATGGTGGATGAGGCGGGACCGGCGGTCCGGGATCTCGGCGCCGCGCGCGTAGCAGGCGGGCAGCGGCCAGGTCACGTCGTGGTCGGAGCCGGCGGGGACCAGCCACCACCACCATTCGGAGTCGGCGTAGACGCAGCCGTTGGCGGGGAGGCGGGAGAGGATCTTGAAGCCGAAGCGGGCGGGGACGCCGACGGCGTCGCAGCCGAGGCCGGTGTGCAGTCCGACGGGAACGGTGAGGCGGGTGGTCTCCAGCTCCTGGAGGCGGGAGGCCCCGGAGATTCCGAGGGGGCCGGAGAGGAGTCCGGGGGAGCGGCGGGGTTCCGGTGCGCGGCCCGCGCGGCGGGCGGCGGGGGGCCTGCGGGCGGCCCCGGGAAACAGCGGGATCATGCGGGTGGCCATCGACCTCAGCACGGTTCCCCCATGCCGTGGGCCAGCTCCGCCCACACGACCTGGGCGGTGCCGTGCCCGGTGCGGTCGGCGCCCCAGGCGCTGCACAGTGCGTCGACGATGAGCAGGCCACGGCCACGCTCGTCCTCGCCGCAGTCGCGTATCCGCGGTCCTGCGGCACCGCCCTCGTCCCGCACGGCTATCCGCAGTGTCTCCTCGCCCTCGCGGATCTCGCAGACGACCCGGTCGCTGGCGGTGTGCACCACGGCGTTGGTGACGAGCTCGGAGACGACGAGCGCCACCGTGTCACGTATGTCGGGGCCGCAGCCCCACAGAATGAGCCGCTCCTCCGCGAGCCGCCGGGCCCGGGCGACCGACCCGGTGAGTGCCGGGAGCTCGAAGGCGAAGCGGCGGACGGTATCGGTGCCGGGATAGGTCTGGGGCTGTGGGCGCGGGGCCATGACTCGGGGACTCATGAGACCTGAAGGCTGCGCGTTACCAGAAGCCACGACCGGTTCCTCACAACAGTGGGCAGGACTGCCGTACGGCGCTGTCGCCGTGGCGCGGTGGCGCACGGCGGCAGCGTGTACTGGTTCACCGGAACACTGTCCTCCTGACTCGGACACTTGGCAAGTGGCACTCTGAAAATTGCAGAGTGCCGTGTTCTCTCTGGCCCTGCTTCGTGGCACACTCGTCGAAACAGTGCGTCGGGGAGGTCTGAGAGTGAGCGAGCCGCGGTCCGCCCCCACGGTGGGACAGGTCGTTCTCGGCAGGCGCCTGCAGGATCTGCGGGAGCGGGCCGGCCTGAAGAGGGAAGAGGCCGCGAAGATCCTCCGAGTGGCCCCGGCCACCGTCCGGCGGATGGAGACCGCCGAGGTCGCACTGAAGATTCCGTACGTGCAGCTCCTGTTGAAGGAGTACGGGATCACGGACTCCGAGGCCGAGGGGTTCATCGCCCTCGCGGAGGAGGCCAATCTCCCCGGCTGGTGGCAGCGGTTCCACGACGTGCTGCCCGGCTGGTTCTCGATGTACGTGAGCCTGGAAGGGGCCGCCAGCCTCATCCGGGCCTATGAGCCCCAGTTCGTCCCCGGTCTGCTCCAGACCGAGGACTACGCCCGCGCCATTCTGCGCAGCGGGGCGGTCGGTGGCGGCAGCGATGCCGGCAAGGACGAGGACGCCGAGCGGCATGTAGCCCTACGGATGGAGCGCCAGTCCCTGCTGACCAGGGAGGACGCCCCGAAGTTCTGGGTGATCATGGACGAGACGGTGTTCCGCCGACCGGTCGGCGCCGGGCCCGAAGTGATGCGCGACCAGCTCGACCGGCTGCTCGAAGCGTCCGAGCTGCCGAACGTCACCCTGCAGATCGCGGAGTTCGCGTCCGGCCACCACCCCGGCACCTACGGACCGTTCGTCCTCTTCCGCTTCGCCATGCCGGAGCTTCCGGACATGGTCTACAGCGAGTACCTGACCGGCGCCGTCTACCTCGACGCGCGCCCCGAGGTGGCATCCCACCTGGAGGTCATGGACCGCATGGCGGCTCAGGCCGCGACTGCACAACGCACGAAGGAGATCCTCCGGGATCTCCGCAAGGAGCTGTGAATGGATCGCATATACAACGGCATGCCCGCCGCTGAGCTCGGTGCCGAGGGTTGGCACAAGCCCTGGAGCGGCGGGAACGGGGGCAACTGCGTCGAGGCCATGAAGCTGGCCGACGGCAGAGTCGCCGTGCGACAGTCCGCAGACCCTGAAGGACCCGCGCTCATCTACACCCACGGGGAGATAGCCGCTTTCATCCAGGGGGCCAAATCCGGTCAGGCTGACTTTCTGCTCACCTGACCCCTTCCGTCCCGCCCCTACCGTCGCGTAACTCTTGCTGTAGCGCCACTCGTTCATTCCGACCAGGAGAGCCGATGACCCAGGACCCCGCATCCGTACGGATCGACACCAGCACGCCGCATCCGGCACGTATGTACGACTGGTTCCTGGGCGGCAAGGACAACTACCCGGTCGACGAGGCCATGGCGCGCCAGCTGCTCACCGTCGACGCCCGGGGCCGGGACATGGCCCGCGTCAACCGGGCCTTCATGCACCGTGCCATCCGCTGGCTCAGCGCCCACGGCGTCCGTCAGTACCTGGACGTCGGTACGGGCATCCCGACCGAGCCCAACCTGCACCAGATCGCGCAGGAGGCCGCGCCGGACTCCCGCATCGTCTACTGCGACAACGACCCGATCGTGCTCGCGCACGCGGCCGCCCTGCTGCGCTCGACCCCGCAAGGGGCGACCGAGTACATCCAGGCGGACGCCCGTGAGCCCGAGATCATCCTCGAGAGGGCCGGAAAGGTCCTTGACTTCGATCAGCCCATCGCGCTGTCGATGCTCGCCCTGCTGCACTTCGTGGGGGACGAGGACGGCGCGTACGAGCTGGTCCGCAAGCTCGTGGACCAGCTGGCACCGGGCAGCTACCTGGTCCTCTCCCACGTCACCGGGGACTTCAACCCCGAGGGCGCGGCGGAGGCGGTCGCGATGTACAAGGCGCGCGGGCTGACCCTGCGGCCCCGCTCGCGGGACGAGCTGGCCGCGTTCTTCGACGGAATGGAGTTCGTCGAGCCCGGGGTCTCGCTCACCGCCGAGTGGCACCCGGAGCTGGGCATACCCGTCCCGGTGCCGGGCGACGAGCCCATCCCCGGGTGGGCCGCGGTCGCCCGCAAGCTCTGACCCGACAGGAACGGCGCGGGAGAAGGCCCGTGGACCTCCCGGTCCACGGGCCTTCTCCATGCCGCTCCACCGGCCTCCCCGGCGGTGCCGGCCTCCGCCGGGCCGTTCCTACGGCCGGCCCGGCGGCACCAGGGTGACCAGGAAGCTCCGCGCGCGCCCGACATTGCCGGCCGCGTCGATCGTGCGGTACTCGATCGTGTGCGTGCCGTGGTCGGGGCTCGCGTCGTCCCACGGCACCGCCCGGCTCCGGCCCAGCTTCCCGTACACGAGGTCGTCGATCACCGTGCCGCCCGGAGTGAAGCGGAACGGCGCGTCCGCGTCCGTCGGCCAGCCGTAGTACGTGTACCAGCCGTCGCCGTCCACCCGGAACTGGCTCACCACCGCGCCCTCCTGGTCGTCCCGCGCGGTCAGGCGCATCGTGAACGGCCCGTCGTAGACGTACTCCGGGGGGCGTCCGGCACGTCGTACCGTGCGTACCGGCTCGGACAGCTCGTACGAGGCCGAGGCGGACGTCGCGTCCACCGTCCAGCTCAACTTCTCCTCCGTACCCGCGAGATGCGCGGTGAGGGTGTGGGTCCCCGGAGTCAGTCGCAGCGAACGCAGGTCCAGATCACGGTCGTTGGGGCCGGTGGCGACGGGACGGCCGTCGAGCCGCCAGCGTACGGCCGGTGTCCGGTCCGTCGGGTGGGTGGTGTCCGCGTGGACGACGGCCCGCGCGCCGACGGGGGAACCGGTGGGCGTGTGGCCGGTGAACGCGGCCGCGGTCCCGTCCCGCACGGTGGCGAGCGAGGAGTCCACCGTCCAGGTCACCGTCCGGGTGAGCGCCGCGGACGCACGGACCGCCGGGTCGCGGACGAAGGGTGTCGGGTCGGTGACGGTGGCCGTGAGGGTGTGGGTGCCGGGAGAGAGACGGAGTTTCCGCAGGTCGACCGTGCGGGCGCCGTGGGTGGGGAGCGTCCGTCCGTCCATCCGCCAGGTCACGGAGAGCGCCCCGCCCACCGGGTGGAGGGTGTCCACCCACACGGTCCGGTCCGCGCCGATCGGCGCCGAGGCCGGTGTGTGGTCCTGGACCGGGTTCACCTTGGCGGAGATCGCCTGGACCATCACCTCGCGTTCCACCTGGTCGAAGGCGTAGCCGAGGGTCTTCATCAGCGAGTGGCGGCTCGGCCGCCAGACACCCTTCGTGCTGTACAGACCCCCCTCGAAGCGGCCGACGACTCCGCCCGACTCGCTCTCCTCGCCGAGCCAGCGCCACCACTTGGCCCGCCGGTCCCGCATCTGGCGTTCTGTCAGGAGGGTGTGATGGGTGGAGGACGGCTCGGGGCCGGAGTACGTCCCGCCGGGCACCCCCCGCGCGTAGTAGTCGTACTCGTCCTGGAGTCCGCCGAGCGAATGGCCTATCTCGTGCGGGGTGATGAGGGAGGAGAGGGCGTTGCCGCCGGACGCGGTGGCGTAACCGCCGCCCGCGCCACCGTAGGTGGAGCTGTGGGCGAGGGCGACGACCTGCCGGTTGGCGCGGGTCGTGCCGGGCACGAGATCGGCGAGCGCGGCCGCCTTCGCGCTGTCGACGGTCAGCAGCCGCTGCACACTGTCCGGGTTGCAGCCGCCCCAGAACCCCATGTCGAGCACGGTGTCACGGGCGGGTGCGGTCAGGCCGGGGTCGCAGTCGACGCCGGACTCGGCCGAAGGGGCCTCCACCGCCCACACGTTGACGTACGAACGGTAGGAGGCGAACGGCTCGATGCTCCACAGGGTGTTGAGGTGCCGTTCCAGGTCGGCCCGGAACTCCGGCATCTCCGCCGCGGTGTAGCCGTCGCCCATGAAGACCAGGTTGAAGCGCCGGTCCGTGGGTCCGGTCGTCTGTACGGGGACGACGACCGGAGCGTCCCCCGGCGTCGGCGCCCCTGCGGCCGCCGGCGCGGTTCCCACCAGACCGGCGGCCAGCAGACAGACCGCGACGAAGCGGGCCACCTCTCGTCGAACTCCCGTGCGCTGTGAAGTCATGGGGCGCGAGCCTAGGCCGCGCCCCCGACCGCGTAAAGATGTTCGCCGGCCGTACGACCGGCGGTCGATTCAGCGCCGGAGGTACGCCAGACCCTCGTGTTCCGCCGTGTACCCCTCCACGAGCCGGCGGGCCACCGCCACCGAGTCGACCAGCGGATGCAGGGCGAAGGCCTTGACGGCGGTGGCGCGCGAGCCGCTCTCCGCCGCCGCGAGGACCTCCCGTTCCACCGCCTTCACGGCGGTCACCAGGCCGACCGCATGGTACGGCAGCGGGGACACCGCCACCGGATGGGCGCCGTTCGCGTCCACGAGGCAGGGCACCTCGATCACCGCGTCCGCGTCGAGCGCGGCGAGCGTCGTGCCGTTGCGCACATTGAGGATCAGCGTGGTCCGCTCGTCGCGGGCGACCGCCCGCATCAGGGCGAGTGCCACCTTCTCGTAGCCGCCGGACTCCAGGTCCTCCTCGTCGCGATCCCCGGTCCCCGCGGCCTCCCGGTTGGCCGCCATGTAGGTGGCCTCCCGGTCGGCGAGCGTACGGTGCCAGGTCGCCAGGGCCGGTGTGCCGGGCTTCCCCATCTCCTCGTAGAAGCCGGACTGCTGGTCCCTGAGATAGGCGCCGCGTGTCCGCTCCGCGGTCCGGTAGGCGTGCACCGCCTCCCGGTTGAAGTAGTAGTAGTGCAGGTACTCGTTGGGGATCGCGCCGAGCGAGCGCAGCCACTCCGGGCCGAAGAGCCGGCCCTCCTCGAAGGAGCCGAGCGCCTCCTCGTCGGCGAGCAGCCGCGGCAGCTCGTCCCGGCCGCCGATCCGCAGTCCCCGCAGCCAGCCCAGGTGGTTGAGGCCCACGTAGTCGATCCAGGCCTCGTCGGGGTCGGCGCCCAGGACGCGGGCGACCCGGCGGCCCAGGCCCACGGGGGAGTCGCAGATGCCGACGACCCGGTCGCCGAGGATCCGGGACATCGCCTCCGTGACCAGGCCGGCCGGGTTGGTGAAGTTGATGACCCAGGCGTCCGGGGCGAGTTCGGCGATCCGGCGGGCGATGTGCACCGCGACGGGAACGGTCCGCAGCCCGTACGCGATCCCGCCCGCGCCCACCGTCTCCTGGCCGAGGACGCCCTCGGCGAGCGCGATCCGCTCGTCCGCCGCCCGGCCTTCGAGGCCGCCGACCCGGATCGCGGAGAACACGAAGTCCGCGCCGCGCAGCGCCTCGTCCAGGTCCGTCGTCGCCGTGACACCGGGTGCGTCGGGCACCCCGGCGCCCTGCTCCGCGAGCACCCCGGCGATGGCCGAGAGCCGCCCCTCGTCGAGGTCGTGGAGCGTGACATGGGTGACCCGCCCCTCGGCGTGGTCGCCGAGGAGAGCGCCGTACACCAGCGGCACCCGGAATCCGCCGCCTCCGAGAATCGTCAGTTTCATGCTCGTACGCTACTCGGACGCACTCTCTGAGCAGCGGGATTCCCGCCCGGCGTCCAGGCGCCCGTCCATATGCCGGGCGCCGTGCCGCGCACAGGGTGGGGGACAATGACCGCATGTCCCGACGCAAGGCCCGCCCGCGCCCGTCCGCCGCCCGTCCGCCCGCGCCCGCCGTGACCGCGGAGTCTCCCTGCCCGTGCGGCCTCGACGCCCCGTACGGCACGTGCTGCGGCCGGTTCCACACGGGTACGGGCGGGACGGCGCCCACCGCCGCCCTCCTCATGCGCTCCCGCTACAGCGCCTTCGTCGTCCACGACGAGGCCTATCTGCTGCGCACCTGGGCGCCGGAGACCCGTCCGGGCGAGGTCGACTTCGACCCCGGTCTGCGCTGGACCGGTCTGGAGATCGAGGAGACCACCGAGGGCACCGCCTTCCACCAGCGCGGCACCGTCACCTTCACGGCCCGCCACGTCCACGACGGCGAACCGGGCGCGATGCGCGAACGGAGCCGCTTCGCCCGCCACGAGGGCGCGTGGGTGTACGTGGACGGCGACGTCACGGAGTAGCGGGACGACGCCACCGGCCGGCGGGGCGCCGTCACGACCACCACGGGATGACACGGCCGACCCGGCCGCGTCACCGGCCGGGTCGGAGGGGGCGGGGCCCGATGTGTCCCGCGGTCCCGTGTCAGGCGCCGGTGGTCCGGACCGGCACACGTCCGCCGCCGTCGCCGCCGAGCGAGCGGTCGGGGAGACCGTTCGCGAGGTCCTCGGCGACGACCTTCTTGGCGATGGCGTCCGTCGCCACCCGGAGTTCGGGGCCGCTGGGCCGGCCGCTCTCCTGCTCGACGCGGTCGGAGAGCCAGTCGCCCCACGCGTGGGTGATGACGTCCGCCTCGCGCTTGCCCGCCGGAGTGTGGGAGAGCAGATGGCCGTCCCGGGTCAGGAATCCCTCGTCGACCATCCGGTCGAAGGCCGGAAGGAGCACCTCGGGCGGGACCCGCCGACCCGCCGAGATCAGTCCCAGACTCGCGTGGCCGACGGTCCGGGTGTAGAGCTCGACCTGCATCACCGCCCATGCCCCGGCCGTGTCGAGCCGTGTGTCGGAGGCGTCCAGGATCCGCCGTGCGGTGGCCATGTCGATCCGGCGCATGATCCGGCCCACGACCAGCTCCAGGTGCTGTGCGGAGTCGCCCGACGAGGTGGGGGAGGCGAAGCCCTCGCCCATGTCGGGTGCGGCGGCGCGTGCCGAGTCGCGGAGTGTCACCTGCTTGAGGAAGAGCGCGACGACGAAGCCGACGGCGGCGACCGGAACCGTCCAGAGGAAGACGGTGTGGAGGGTGTCGGCGTAGGCGTTGATGATCGGCTCGGCCACCAGGTCGGGCAGTCCGTGCACGCCGTCCGGGCTCTGCGCGGCCTGTGCGAGTCCCGCCGGATCCACGCCGACGCTCTCCGCGACGGCCGCGGCCTCGCCGACCCCGGCCGCGAGGTTGGGCGTGAGGGAGTTGACGTAGATCGTCCCGAAGACGGCGGTGCCGAAGGAGCTGCCGAGCGTACGGAAGAAGGTGACGCCGGAGGTGGCCGTGCCGAGATCGGCGTAGTCGACGGTGTTCTGCACGGCGATGGTCAGGACCTGCATGCACAGGCCGATGCCGACGCCGAGCACGAACATGTACAGCGAGGCCAGCCAGGTGCTGGTGTCCGGCTCCATCATGGACAGCAGATAGAGCCCGATCCCCATCACCAGACAGCCGACGATCGGGAAGATCCGGTAGTGGCCCGTCTTGCTGACCACGTTGCCGCTGAAGACGGAGGCGATGAGCAGGCCGACGACCATGGGGAGGGTGCGGATGCCGGAGACGGTCGCCGAGTCCCCGTCGACGTACTGGAGGTAGGTCGGCAGGAAGGTCATCGCGCCGAGCATGGCGAAGCCGACGACGAAGCTCAGCACGGAGCAGACGGTGAAGACCGGATTGCCGAACAGCCGCATCGGCAGCATGGGTTCCGCCGCGCGGGTCTCGACCCAGCAGAACAGGGCGAGTGCGACGACGCCTCCGGCGAAGAGGCCGATGATGACCCCGGAGGTCCACGCGTACTCGTTGCCGCCCCAACTGGTCGCCAGGATCAGGGCGCTGGCTCCGGCGGCGACCAGCGCGATGCCGGCGTAGTCGATGACCGGTTTGCTCGCCGACCGTACGGAGGGGATCGTGCGGGCGGCCGCGATGACGACCAGGATCGCGATGGGCACGTTGACGTAGAAGGCCCAGCGCCAGGTGAGGTGGTCGGTGAACAGACCGCCGAGGAGCGGACCGATGACGGTCGAGACGCCGAACACGGCCCCGATCGCACCCTGGTACTTGCCGCGTTCGCGCAGCGGGATCACATCGGCGATGAGCGCCATCGAGGTGACCATCAGGCCGCCCGCGCCGATGCCCTGCAGGCCGCGCCAGACGATCAGCAGCGTCATGTTGGTGGCGAGTCCGCAGAGGAACGACCCGGTGATGAAGACGATCGCCGAGATCTGGAAGATCACCTTGCGGCCGAAGAGGTCGCCGAACTTGCCGACGAGGACGGTCGCGACCGTCTCGGCGAGCAGATAGGCGGTGACCACCCACGACATGTGGGCCGCGCCGCCGAGGTCCGAGACGATCGTGGGCAGAGCGGTGCCGACGATCGTCTGGTCGAGGGCGGCGAGGAGAACACCCAGCATGATCGTGCCGAAGACGATGTTGCGTCGGCGGCTGTCGAGCACGGGCGGTTCCGTGGTGGCCGGGGGCGCGGGTGCTGCGTCGCTGGTCGTGGTCACTCTCGCAGCGTCACACCGGCCCCGTCCGGGTGCATGCGGGGGACGGCCGAACGGGCGGCCCCCTCAGGGCCGTGCCTGTGGACCCGTCAGGGCCGTGACCTGCGGACCCGTCAGGGTTCCGCCGGCGGGGTGAGGGCCGCGGCCCGGCGGCGATCAGGGGGTGACGGGCAGTTTCGGGTGGTGCTTGGCGAGGATCTTGTTGGCGCGGGCGAGCGCGGCGAGCGCGTGCTCGCGGTCCGCCCGGTCCTCCGCGCACAGCGGCCCCCGGAAGCGGTACACCTCGCGCGCCGCGCAGTCCGCGTCGACCTCGGCCTGGAGGACGTGCAGCGGCAGGCAGGAGCCGATCAGCGCGGCGACACGGTCGGGGATCGGGACGGGGACGAGGCGGGACGGAGAGGTGATCACGGGTCAGTCCTAGTGGGTCCGGGAAGCGTACGGAAGGGTCTGCTCTCCATACGTACCGGATCGCCGTACGGGTTCCGGCACGGCGATGTCGCGGTGGGGCAACGACGTGACGGCCCTTCGGCGCGGTGTGCGCGGACCGGAGCGGGCGAGCGCGCAGGGCCCTCCGACGCGGCTCGGGACGTTCTCGCAGGTACGGGCCCGGGAGCTCGTCGCGGAATTGTTCACCGTCTCTGCGTATCGACTGTAAGTGCGACGAACGCATGCCCGATGAGGGAGTGTGAGGGCCGATCGGGCACCGGGCGAATGTGAAGCATCTCACTCGGCGGATCGGCGTCTTCCGGACGGCGGGAGGGGAGGGGGAGGGCTGCGGGCGAGCCGACGCCGGGCGGAGAACGGGCAGCGGCAGCAGTGGCAGCAGTGACGGTAGTGGCAGCTGTGGTGCGGTGGACGCGGCAGCGGCGGCAGGGGCATCGCGGCCCGGCGGTCGCCGGGGCCGCCTACGTCAGGATCGCGGACAGGTCGTACGAGACGGGCTCGTCCAGCTGCTCGTACCCGCAGGACTCCGGAGCGCGGTCCGGGCGCCACCGCTTGAACTGCGCCGTGTGCCGGAAGCGGTCGCCCTCCATGTGGTCGTAGCCCACCTCGCACACCCGCTCGGGCCGCAGGGCCACCCAGGACAGGTCCTTCTTCCCCGACCAGCGGCTGGGCGCGCCCGGCAGCCGTGCCCCCGCGTGGGCGGCCTCCTCCGCCCAGGCCGCCCACGGATGTCCGTCCGGCGGGTCCATCCGGAGCGGCTCCAGCTCCTCGATCAGCTCGGCCCGTCGTCGCGCGGTGAAGGCCGCGCAGACGCCGACGTGCTGGAGCGCGCCCTTGTCGTCGTGGAGGCCGAGCAGCAGCGAGCCGACCACCGGCCCGCTCTTGTGGAAGCGGTAGCCGGCCACCACGACATCGGCCGTCCGCTCGTGCTTGATCTTGTACATGAGGCGGGCGTCGGGCCGGTACGGGAGATCGAGCGGCTTGGCGATCACCCCGTCGAGCCCCGCGCCCTCGTACTGCTCGAACCACCGGGCGGCGAGCTCGGCGTCCCGGGTCGCCGGGGCCAGGTGGAGCGGCGCCCCGACCCCGTCGAGCATCTCCTCCAGGGCGGCCCGGCGCTCGGCGAGCGGGGTGTCGAGGAGCGAGGTGTCCCCGAGGGCGAGCAGGTCGAAGGCGACGAACAGCGCCGGGGTGGTCCCGGCCAGCATGCGGACCCGTGAATCGGCCGGATGGATCCGCTCGCTGAGCCGGTCGAAGTCGAGATGGCCGTCGTGCTCGATGACGATCTCGCCGTCGACCACGCAGCGTTCCGGCAGCCGTGCCGCGAGCGCCTCGACCAGCTCGGGGAAGTAGCGGGTGAGGGGCTTTCCGGTGCGGCTGCCGATGACGAGCTCCGGCCCGTCACGGTGCACGATCGCGCGGAAGCCGTCCCACTTCGCCTCGTACTGCATCCCCGGCGGGATGCGCTTCACGGACTTGGCGAGCATCGGTTTCACGGGCGGCATCACCGGAAGATCCATGAGGCGATTGTCCGGTATGCGGGACTTGTCGGCGAGCCCTAGGCTGACCGGCATGGCAGGCAAGGCGGCAGCGGTGGAACTGGAAGTCGGCGACCGGACAGTGCGCGTGTCCAATCCGGACAAGGTGTACTTCCCCGAACCCGGCTACACCAAGCTCGACATGGTCAGCTACTACCTGGCCGTCGGCGACGGCATCACCCGCGCCCTGCGCGACCGGCCCACCACCCTGGAGCGCTACCCCGACGGGGTGACCGGCGAGTCCTTCTTCCAGAAGCGGGCCCCGAAGTACCTGCCCGACTGGATCCCGACCGCCCACATCACCTTCCCCAGCGGGAGGTCCGCCGACGAGATGTGTCCCACCGAGCCGGCCGCCGTGCTCTGGGCCGCCAATCTGGGGGCCGTCACCTTCCATCCCTGGCCGGTGCGGAGGGACGACACCGATCATCCCGACGAACTCCGCATCGACCTCGACCCGCAGCCCGGCACCGACTACTCCGACGCCGTCCGCGCCGCCCACGAGCTGCGTGCCGTCCTCGACGAGCACGGACTGCGCGGCTGGCCGAAGACCTCCGGCGGGCGGGGGCTCCACGTCTTCGTGCCGATCGAGCCGAACTGGACCTTCACGCAGGTCAGGCGGGCGGCCATCGCCTGCGGCCGGGAGCTGGAACGGCGGATGCCGGAGCAGGTCACGATCAAGTGGTGGAAGGAGGAGCGGGGTGAGCGGATCTTCGTCGACTACAACCAGACCGCCCGGGACCGGACGATCGCCTCCGCCTACTCCGTGCGCCCCCGCCCGCACGCCCCCGTGTCGGCGCCGCTGCGCTGGGACGAGGTCGACGACGCGGTGCCGCGGGACTTCGACATCAGGACGATGCCGGTCCGGTACGCCGAGGTCGGTGACGTCCATGCCGGCATGGACGACGAGCGGTTCAGCCTGGAGTCGCTGCTCGAACTGGCCCGGCGGGACGAGGCGGAGCACGGACTCGGTGATCTGCCGTATCCGCCGGAGTATCCGAAGATGCCGGGCGAGCCGAAGCGGGTGCAGCCGAGCCGGGCGAAGAAGGAACCCGCGGAGGAATCCGCGGAGGGGTCGGCGGAGGAGTCGGGCTGAGGGGCCGGCGGGCGACGGATCGAGGGGCGGGGCGGGGTTCGGCGGCGGTGGGGCGGGCCGGTGTCTTCCGGGTGGGCACCGGCCCGCCCTTCTTCGACCCTAAAACAACACGAACGGTCGTGCTAGCATTTTTGGGTATCCAGGACGACCGAGGAGATCCGGCATGTACCCGATGGCTCCGCTCATCCGCACCGCCCTGAACACCACCGCCCGAGTCGCCCCCGGACCGGCCGGCCGCGCGGCCTTCCACCTCTTCGTCCGCCCGCTCGGCCGCGCGCGGGTGAAGCCCGAGGAGGAGGCCCTCCTCGCGACCGCGCGGACCGGACACCTCCGCGTCCGGGGCAAGGGCGTCGTCACCTACGCCTGGGGGGACGGCCGCAGACCCGTCCTCCTCGTCCACGGCTGGTCCTCGCGCGCCTCACGGCTCACCGCCTTCGCCGAAGCGCTGCTCGCGCGCGGCTACAGCCCGGTCGCCTTCGACGCACCCGGCCACGGGGACTCCCCGGGGCGGGCGAGCAACATCGTCGAATACCGCGCGATCATCCGGGAGTTGCACGCGCGGCACGGTGACTTCGACGCGGTCGTCGCGCACTCCTTCGGCGTACTCGCCTCCCTCTTCGCGCTCCGGGACGGCGTCCGCACGGCCCGCTTCCTCGGGCTCGGCGGCGTCGGCTCCTTCGACCTGCTGGTCAAGGGCTTCCGGGCCGGGCTCGGCGTGGACGAACGGGTCGTCCGGTGCATGCGCGCCCATGTGGAGCGGCGGCTCGCTCCCGACGAGCCCGGCATCTGGGACCGCCTGGACGCCGACCTCGACCCCGGCGCGCTCGACGCGCCCGTTCTGCTCTTCCACGACGAGAGCGACGACATGGTGCCGCCCGCCCAGTCGCGGCTGCTCGCCCGGGCCCACGGCGAACGGGCGCGGCTCGTCGTCACCCGAGGGCTGGGGCACCGCCGCATCCTGCGGGACCCGGACGTGGTGGCGGAGGCGGTGGAGTTTCTGACGGCGCCGGTGCCGGTGCCGGCCGCCGGTGAAGCGTCGGAGGGGCGGGTGGCCGCCGCGGGCTGAGCGGGGGGTGTGGAGGGATGGGCGGAGGGTGCGGACAGGCGGAGGGTCTACTCGCCGCCGACGGCATCGACGGCATCGACGGCATCGACGGCATCGACGGCGTCGGCGGCGTCGAGCGCGCCCCGGCCCTGCTCCGTGGCCGAGTCGCGCAGGCGGGAGGTGACACCGCGCTCGGCGCGGGCGTACGCCCGGGTGTCGCCGAGCAGTACGGACTGCGCGTTGGCCCCCTCCATGAGGGCGATCACCTCGAAGGCCAGCTGTTCCGCATCCAGGTCCCCGGCGAAGTCGCCGACGGCCTGAGCCTCCGTCAGGGTCCGTTCCATGTAGGCGTTCCAGTCGAGTCGGGTCCGGGCGACGGCGTCGTGCACCGGACCCGTGCGGGCATCGAACTCGGCCGCGACCGCGTAGAAGAAGCAGCCGCCGGCGAAGACCCGCTCGGAGGAGTACGTGAGCCAGTTCCGGCACAGCTCGCGGACCCGCCGTGCGCCCGGCGGCACGTCGTTCAGGGGGGTGACGACATGCTCGGCGAAGACGGCTGCGGCGGCCCTGATCGTGGCGAGCTGGAGCTCCTCCTTGGAGCCGAAGAGGGCGAAGACGCCACTCTTGCTCAACTGGAGCTCGGTCGCGATCCGCCCCAGGGACAGGCCTTCGAGCCCCTCGACCGAGGCGATGTCCATGGTGCGGCCGAGCACGAGGCGCCGGGTCTGGTTCCCGCGCTCGACGCGCCCGTCCGTCTTGGTCCCGGTATCGCCACCGGTGCTGCCGCTCATCCGTCCATGGTACTGAACGCACGACCGTGCGGATATCTGTGCCGGGTGGCCCCGATGGCTACCCGGCCCGCTCTCCGGGGTCCCGGCGCTCCGCCGGGGCGAGCAGCAGGACCTCCAGGGCGCGGGCGCACGACCGCGCCTGGGCCAGGTACCAGTCGAGCCGAGCGTCGGTGATCAGCTCCGGGGTCGCGCGGACCGCGAGCGCGAACCTGGCGTGCCCCGCCCGCTCCAGGACCGGCACGGCCAGGGTCCGCACCCCGTGGGCCGACTCGCCGTCGTTGAGGGCGTACCCGGCCTCCCGTACGCGGGCCAACTCGGCCGTCAGGAGCGGAGGTTCGACGATCGTCCGTTCGGTGAACGCATACAGCGGCGGCAGCGAGCGAGGACCGGCCTCGCCCGCCCTGGGCCAGGCGAGCAGCACCTTGCCGAGTGCCGTCGAGTGCAGCGGCCGGCGCAAGCCCACCTTCGGGGTCACCGAGCCGCCCGCGACGATCACCACGTGCGGCCCGCTGCGCAGCGCCAAGTCGGCCGTGGCGCCGGTTCGTTCGGCGAGATCGGCGAGCTCGGGCGCCGCCAGATGGAGCCCCCGCTGGTGGTACGAGAGCCGGCCCAGCTCCGTCATCGCCGGACCGAGGCGGTAGCGGGCGGTCCGGGCGTCCTGCTCCAGGAAACCCGCGCCGAGCAGGGTCCGGGCCAGCCGGTGGGCGGTGGAGGTGGAGAGCCCGAGCCGCCGGGCGAGGTCGGAGGCGCTCAGGTCGGGCCCGTTGTCGTGGAAACAGTGCAGCACATCCAGTGCGCGGCGGACCGCCTGGGCGCCCGCCGGGGGTCGGACGGTGCCGGCCTCGGTCGTCATAGGGTTCGCTCCCCGTGGGTGATCGGGCTCCCACGCTCCCATATGGCGGGAGCCGAATCAGGGCTCGGACGAGGTCGGAAGCACTCCGTTCATACGCAATCCCACATGGTGGGAGATGAGTTGTCGGCGGTGGAGCTTCCATGGCAGGGTTCCGGCCAAGCCACCACAGCGGCACCGAACCGGAGGGAGCAGGGCCCGCGATGAACGGACGACGTACCGCACGACCGACCGCACGATGTGCGCCCGCCATCTGTCCGGCGGCGCCGCTCGCGCTCACCCGGCGCCGTCATATCGACCTGGCGCGGGTCGCGGGGGCCGGCTGTCGCTGACGCGACTCGGTCTCGCCGCGGACCGGCGTGAGCCGGTACCGGTCGACCTGACCCGTCGCCGACACCGTCCGCGGCCGCTGCCCTCGGCGCTGGGCGTCCCTCCGCGTCCGAGGCCGTTCCGTGCCGGGGTCGTTACCGGCCGAGGACGGACGGCGCACCGACGACCACCGGACGCGTGAGCCGTCCCACGCCGAGGCCGTCGTCCCGGCCCTCGTCCGCGTCCCTGCCTTCCCTCGCGCCTCGGCGTTCCGGCTCTCCGCTCGCCCTCGCTCCGGCGCTCCTCCTCTCTTCCGTGTCCGCCCGTACGTTCACCACGGTCGCGTCGCCGCTGCCCGGCATCCGCCGGGGCCCGCTGCCGACCGCCGTCCCACCACACCCGGGGAAGCCCTCCATGACGCATGCCCGTGTTCCCGACACGCTCTGGTTCACCCGTTGCCCCGTCCCCACCGCCACCGGTGTCGCCGCCGACCGGGGCTGGCTCGCCCGGGAGTTCGCGCCCGACGGCATCTCCGTCCGCTCGCTCCAGGACGCCGAGCCCGGTGCCGACCGCGCCACCCACTTCACCCACGCCCTTCCCGGACTCCTCCGCGAGGGTGGCAACGTGCCCGCACTGTGGGCCCGCGCACGGGGGGAGCGCACCCGGCTCGTCGGACTCACCTGGATCGAGGAGCGCCAGGTGGTGCTCGTCGCTCCCGGCTCCCCGGTCCGCGGCGCCGCCGCCCTGCGCGGTCTCCGGCTCGCCCTGCCCCGGCACTCGGTGGCCATCGACTTCTGGCGTGCCATGGCCCTGCGCGGCTTCGAGGGGGTCCTCGCCTCCGCGGGGTACGGACTGGACGACGCCGTCCTGGTCGACGTCCCCGCCGACGGCCATCGGGGCCAGTGGGCGGCGGAGCTGGACGCCCTCCGCCGGGGCGACGTCGACGCCGTCTATGTGAAGGGCGCCCTCGCCGTCGAGGCGGCCCGTCGCGCCGGGGCCGAGGTGGCCGTGGAGCTCGACGCGCTCCCCGACCCCGTCCACCGCGTCAACAACGGAACCCCCCGCCCCCTCACCGTGCACCAGGACCTCCTGGACGAGCATCCCGAGCTCGTGGCCCGCTTCCTGGCCGTCCTGCTCCGCGCCGCCGACTGGGCCACCGGCGAGCCGGACGAGGTCGCCCGCATCCTCGGCGCCGAGACCGGGGCGGGTGCCGAGGGGGTCGCGGGTGCCTACCGGCCCGGTACCCACCGCACCCTCCACCCGGACCTGTCCGGGGCCCGGCTCGACCTGCTGGCCCGGCAGGAAGAGGCCCTGCGCGCCCACGGCTTCCTGCCCGAAGCGGTGGACGTACGCGCCTGGGCGGACCCGGAACCCCTGCTCAGGGCCCGGCAGCTCGCGGCCGTCGCCGGGCCGGAGCCGTCGCCCCGGCCGGTCCCGTAAACCTGCCGCGCATCACCGCCCCCGCCCTCACCCGTCCTCCCCTCCCTGACCCCGTACCCCGGCTCCACGCCCCCCGGCTCCATCCCCCGGCCCCACTCTCCCGAAGGACCACCGTCATGCGCCCACTCGCCCCGCCCGCCGCCCGCACCGCGCTCGTGGCCCTCGCCGCCCTCGCCACTCTCACCGCCTGCGGAGGCAGCCCGGCCGCGGACTCGGCCGCCGGCCGGGACGGCGGCGGGGCCAAGGGGGCGAAGGGCACGGTCACGATCCGCATCCCGGACCCCGGCAACGCCGGTGTGCTCGCCCGTGGCAAGAAGGACGGCAGCCTGGACAAGGCGCTCGCCGCCGTCGGTGCCAAGGTGGCCTGGACCGGCAGCGCCGGTCCCTTCGCGCCCGCCGCCCAGGCGATGAACGCCGACCAGCTCGACATCGCGACCGGCTCCATCACCTCGGGCATCACCTCCCTCTCCCAGAGCCCCGGCTTCGTCTTCTTCACCGCCACGGCCCCCGATCCGGTCGGCGAGGGCATCCTCGTCCGCGAGGGCTCGGACATCGACTCCGTCGAGGACCTCGTCGGTCGCAAGGTGGCCGTGAACAAGGGCGGCACCGGCGAATACCTGCTCCTCAAGGCCCTTGCCAAGGCGGGCATCCCCGCGGACAAGGTGGAACGGGTCTATCTGCGTCCCGACCAGACCGCCGCCGTCTTCAACGCCGGCCAGGTCGATGCCTGGGCCGTCTGGTCCACCTACGCCGTCGCCGAGATCGGTTCCGGCAAGGCCCACTTCGTCGCCGACGGCACCGCCATCGGCTCCGACAACTACAGCCTCAACGCCGTCCGTTCGGGCTTCGTCAAGGAACACCCCGAGGTCGTCGAGGCGCTCTACGCCTACCTCCACGACAACAGCGCCAAGGAGAAGCGGGACCCCGCCGCGTATCTCAACGTCTTCACCGACGCCGGCCCCACCGCCGTCAACGGCAAGGCCAAGGAGGTCCAGATCGCCTTCACCGCCAAGTCCGGCACCGTCGACCCGATCAAGCCCGAGGACATCAAGCGCTTCGAGACCGTCGCCGGGTTCTACGCCGACCAGAAGGTCACCCCGAACAAGGTCGACATCGCTGCCCACCTCCTCGACATCGAGAAGCTGTCATGACGGCGCCCGTGAGCTCCCCGTCCGCCGCAGTCCCCGGGCCGGAGAAGGAGACGCCGGAGAAGGTGACGCCGGAGAAGGTGACGGCGCCGGAGGAGACATCCGTGGACGGACGCCCTCCCGGGCTCGTCCTGCCCCGTCCCCAGCTCCGCCGGCCCCGCTCCCGTACGTACTCCCTCACCGTCCGCGCCCTCGGCCCGGTCGCCCTCCTCGTCCTCTGGTGGGTCTCCTCCGCCACCGGCCTCCTGACCCCCGACGTCCTCGCCTCACCCCCGCAGGTCATCGACGCGGTGGGGGAGCTGTGGGGCAACGGCCAGCTGCCGGACGCGCTCGCGACCTCCCTCACCCGCTCGGGCATCGGGCTCGTCATCGGTCTCGCCGCCGGGCTCACCCTCGGCATCACCACCGGCTTCACCCGGCTCGGCGACGAGCTGCTCGACTCCTCGCTCCAGACCCTGCGGACCATCCCCTTCCTCTCCCTCGTCCCCCTCTTCATGGTCTGGTTCGGGATCAACGAGACCGCGAAGATCCTGCTCATCGCGGTCGCCACCACATTCCCCATGTACGTCTCCACCGTCGGCGGCGTCCGCAACACGGACCGCAAACTCGTCGAGGCCATGCGCACCTTCGGTCTCGGCCGGCTCGCGATCGTCCGCCAGGTCGTTCTCCCCGGCGCGCTGCCCTCGCTCCTCGCCGGGCTGCGGCTCTCCATGACGCTGAGCGTCATCGCGCTCATCGCCGCCGAGGAGATCAACGCCACCGAAGGCATCGGCTATCTGATGTCCCAGGCCCAGAGCTACGCCCGCACCGACATCCTCGCCGTCTGCATCCTCGTCTACGGTCTGCTCGGCCTCACCGCCGACGTGCTCGTCCGCGGTCTGGAGCGGTTCCTCATGCCCTGGCGCACGGCCGGCCCCGGAGGAGGAGCCCGATGAGCACGTCCACCCCACCCGCCGCCACGGCGGTACGGGTACGAGGCCTCCGCCGGGTCTTCGGTGCCCGGCCCGTCCTCGACGGTCTGGAACTCACCCTGGCACGCGGCGAGTTCCTCGCGCTGCTCGGGGCGAGCGGCAGCGGCAAGACCACACTGCTCCGCATTCTCGGCGCCCTCGACGGCGCCGACGGGGGAGAGGCCCTCGTTCCCGAGGCCCGCACGATCGTCTTCCAGGAACCCCGGCTCATCCCCTCCAAGAAGGTCCTCGCCAATGTGACCGTCGGCCTTCCGCGAGGGGCCGCGACCCGGGCGACCGGACTGCGCGCCCTCGCCGAGGTCGGTCTCGAACGTCACGCCGACGCCTGGCCCGCCACCCTCTCCGGCGGTGAGGCCCAGCGGGTCGCCCTCGCCCGGGCCCTGGTCAGGGAGCCCGAACTCCTGCTCCTCGACGAGCCGTTCGCCGCCCTGGACGCGCTCACCCGGCTCAGGATGCAGGACCTGGTCGGCGAGCTCCGCCGGATCCACCGTCCGGCCGTGCTGCTCGTGACGCACGACGTCGACGAGGCGGTGCGCCTCGCCGACCGGGTCGCCGTCCTGCGCGACGGAAGGCTGGTCACAGACGAGCCCGTCACGGTCGCCCGCCCGCGCGACCCGGGCGACCCGGCCTTCGTGGCCCTGCGCCGTCGCCTCCTCGCCGACCTCGGAGTCCACCCGTCCGAGGAAGCACCCCCGCACGACCCCGCCCCCGCAACCGTCTCTCCCGAAGGAGTGCTCGCATGACCGTCGTCATCGGTGTCCACCGCAGCAACCCCTCCCTCTACCACCTCTCCCGGCTCGGCTACGCGGAGGAGGAGCTCGCCGCGCTCGGCGAGACCGTGACCTGGCATCCGTACACCGACGGCGTCCGCACCGGCGCCCATCTCGCCGACGGCACCATCGACTTCGGCGGCACCGGCTCCACCCCGCCCGTCACCGCACAGGCCGCCGGGCACGACATCGTCTACACCGCCGTCTCGGCGCCCCGCCCCGACCACGGCGCCCTCCTCGTCCCCGAGGACAGCCCGGTCCGGACCGTCGCCGACCTCAAGGGCGGCACCGTCCACCTGGCCGTCGGTTCCTGGCAGACCCACCTGGTCGCCAAGGCCCTGGACGACGCGGGGCTCTCGTACGCCACCGACATCACGCCCGTACGCGGCGACTCGGGCAGCGAGGAGAAGCTCCGCTCCGGTGCGATCACCGCCTGGGTGGCCCAGGGCGCCGAGCTCGCCGCAGCCCGCCGCACCGGCGGGCTGCGCACCCTGATCCGCACCGGCGAGGTCATCACCGACCGGTCCGTCTTCTTCACCCGGCGCGACCTGGCCGAGCGGCGGCCCGAAGTGGTCGAGGCGCTCACCCGGGCGCTCCGGCGGGCCGACGAGTGGGCGGCCGCTCATCCGCGCGAGGCCGCCGAGATCGCCGCCGCCGACCAGGGCGGCACCGTCGACGACTGGGAGACCGCCCTGCGCGCGCTGCCCTGGACGATCGAGGCGGTCACCGAGGAGTTCGTCGCCGAGCAGCAGGAGGCGGCCGACATCTTCCACCGCACCGGGTTCATCGACCGGGCGATCACGGTCGCCGACGCCCTGCCCCGGAAGGCATGAGCCCCATGACCTCCCCGGCACCCGAAGTCCTCTGGTACATCATCCCGCGCGAAGGCGCCTATCCCTGGGAGCCGGCCGGCCGCCGCCCCGTCGACCTGGGATACCTCACCCAGCTCGCCGGCACCGTCGAACGGCTCGGCTACACCGGCGCGTTGCTCGCCACCGACCTCTACGACGTGTGGCCGCTCGGCTCGGCGCTCGCGGCGTCCACCAGCACGCGCTTCAAGCCGCTGCTGGCCGTCCACCCCGGCCTGATCGCGCCGACGCTGCTCGCCAAGATGGCGCTCAGCTTCGACAACCTCTTCGGAGGACGGCTCCGCTTCAACGTGGTCAACGGCTCCACCGCGTCCCTGCGCGAGTACGGGCTCCACGTCGAGCACGACGAGCGGTACGAACTCAGCGCCGAGTACTGGTCGATCGTCAAACGGCTCACCGCCGGCGAGGTCTTCGACCACAAGGGACGGTTCTACGACCTCAAGGGCGCCGGCGCCTCCTTCCGCGACCTGCGGCCCGTCCAGGAGCCACACGTCCCGCTCTGGTTCGGCGGCTCCTCGGCCCCCGGCATCGAGATGGCCGCCGAGCACGTCGACGTCTATCTCACCTGGGGCGAGCCGCCTCACCTGCTGAAGGAGAAGCTCGACCACGTACGGGCGCGGGCCGCCGCCCACGGCCGTACCCTCCGCATCGGCCTGCGCCTCCACCTGATCGTCCGCGACACCGAGGACGAGGCCTGGGCCGCCGCCGACCGGCTCCTGGACGTCACGAGCGAGGCGACGTACGCACGGCAGCTCGGCGAGCGGGCGGGGGAGGACGGCGTGGGCTGGCAGCGCCAGTTCCGCCAGCACGGCGGCAAGGTGCCCGCCCGGGCTCGCGAACTGGAGACCCACCCGAACCTGTGGCCCGGCATGGGCCTGTTCCGGCCCGGCCCGGGGACGGCGGTCGTCGGCTCCACGGCCCAGGTCGTGGAACGGCTCAAGGAGTACCAGGACCTGGGCGTGGACACGTTCATCCTGTCCGGGAACCCGCTTCTGGAGGAGGCGTACCGGGTGGCCGAAACGGTGCTCCCGGCGCTGGGTGTCACCCGCTGAGGTCGTAGACGCCCCACTCGGTGAACGGCTCGACCTGTACGTAGATCCTGCTCCCCCCGCCCGACGGTCCGGCGGCGCCCCGGTGGTGTGCCGTCGGGCAGGGCGAGCACGGAGACTCCCGTCGGTTCGACGGTGGTCCCGGTGAGCTCTCCATGGGCGAGCCGGTCCGCGTCCTCGCCGTAACCGCCGAAGAAGGCGACCCGTCCCCCGTGGACGGCCACCGCCTTCGCCCCCTTCACGGTGTTGGTCCGCACCGTCACCCGGCCGGCCCGGATCTCCAGGAGAGGGAAGTCGGTGTACGGGCAGGCCCATGCGACGGCCCCGGAGACGTTCAGGGCGTAGCAGTCCGTGATCCAGCCGGTGTCCCCGGCACGTCGCCGGAGTGCCACTGGAATTCACCCGTCGCGCTCCAGCGGCGGATGCCCTCCGGATGCCGCGAAGAGTTTCGGCGCGCCGCGTTGCAAACGGTCGCGGACGTCGCATTGATCGAACGTTGATGGCTCGTTTACGGCCCTCCGGCAGCGTGTACGGCATGCAGACCGACACGAGCGTACTGACCGCACCGGAGCCCGACATGACCTGGCAGGAGAACGCGCTGTGCGCCCAGGCCGGCCCGGAGTTCTTCTTCCCCGCGCCCGGCTCCTCGACCCGCGAGGCCAAGCAGCTGTGCGGCGCCTGCGAGGGGCGGGTGGCGTGCCTGGAGTACGCGCTGCGCAACGACGAGCGGTTCGGGGTGTGGGGCGGTCTCTCCGAGAAGGAGCGGTTCCGTCTCAAGCGCCGAGAGGCCTGAACCGGGGGCCCGGACGCCTCGGCGCGGGGGTACGAGGGGTCCGGGGGCACGAGGAGACGGGCGCGGCAGGCTGATCACAGCCT
>NZ_BNBZ01000042.1 GCF_014656215.1 Streptomyces zaomyceticus
GAAAAGCTACGTTGCATTCACAGAACTGACAACGAGCACATTGCATGCGATCGCCATCACCGCAGGTCAAGGCAGAGAAATCGTTGCAGTGACCCTGCTACTTAACGCAACAACCCACCCCCGTTCGTTGCAATGAAATGAGAGCGAACGCTATGCGGCGGGGTCCTGGCGCCTGGTCAGCCGGAAGAGTCTGATCTCCCGCTCCACCCGCGCCTGGTACGTGGCGTACGGCGGCCAGAACTCGAGCGCCGCCCGCCAGGCCTCCGCCCGTTCCTCCCCCGCGAGCAGCTCGGCCCGTACGGGCACGTCCTCGCCCTTCCAGTTCACCTCGACATCGGGATGGGCGAGCAGGTTCGCCGTCCACGCCGGGTGACCGGGGCGGCCGAAGTTCGAGCCGATGAGCAGCCAGCGCCCGTCCGGCTCCGGCATGCAGGCCAGCGGGGTCACCCGGGGGAGCCCACTCCTCGCCCCCCGGGCGGTGAGGACGACCCCGGGCAGCATCTGCGCGCTGAGCAGCACCTTCCCCTTGGTCAACCGGTGCACCGCCTTGTCCATCGCGGGCACGACACGGGGGCCGATCCGGGCGAAGGTCCTGGTCGAGGACATCTTCTGCATGAGTCTGCGTCCGACGGGCACCTACGCCGCCACCTCTCCGAAGAGTCCGGTCCGTTCCGCCGCCCGTGCGCGCAGCCGCCGCACGGGCCCGAAGAGCAGTTCGTCGGAGGCGGCCCGCTTGAAGAAGAGGTGCGCCTCGTGTTCCCAGGTGAATCCGATGCCGCCGTGGAGCTGGATGCACTCGCCGGCCGTGGCGTGGAGCGCCTCCAGCGCGTGGGCGAGGGCGAGCGGCCCGCTCTCCGGTCCGGGGCCGGGTTCCCTGGCCGCGCAGTAGGTGAGGGAGTGGGCCGCCTCGACCTGGACGAAGAGGTCGGCGAGGCGGTGTTTGACCGCCTGGAAGGAGCCGACGGGCCGGCCGAACTGCTCGCGGGAGCCGACGTGTTCGATGATCCGGTCGAGGGCGGCGCGGGCCGCGCCGACGGCCTCGGCCGCCAGCATGACGGCGGCGTCCCGGCCGGTGGCGGCGAGTTGGCCGAGGACGTCGGCCGGTTCCTCGCCGAGGAGTTCGGCCTCGGTGTCCCTGAACTGGAGGAGGGCCTGGGTCCGGGTGGGGTCCAGGGTGGCCTGCCGGGCGCGGACCAGTCCCCCGGCCTCCGAGGGCCCTGTCCGCACGAGGAAGAGCAGCGTGCGACTGCGGGCGAAGCCGCCGGCGTGGGCGGCGACGAGCAGCAGTCCGGCGCTGTGCCCGTCGACGACCTGGGCGGCCTCGCCGTAGAGCCGCCAGCCTCCGTCGACGGCGTGCGCCTGGACACCGCCGGCACGGCCTCCTCCGGACCAGTCCCCGGCGGTGTTGTCACCGG
Organism: Streptomyces zaomyceticus; assembly: GCF_014656215.1. Classification (GTDB taxonomy): domain Bacteria; phylum Actinomycetota; class Actinomycetes; order Streptomycetales; family Streptomycetaceae; genus Streptomyces; species Streptomyces zaomyceticus. The sequence continues at coordinate 1,416 of NZ_BNBZ01000042.1, forward strand.
TGAGGCCGAGGGCGAGCGCGAGGGAGCCGCCGGGGACGGCGAGGGCGCAGGTGAGGCCTCCGTCGGCGAGGGGCGGGAGGAGGGCGGCGCGCTGCTCGGGGGTGCCGAGGGCGAGGAGGAGCGGGGCGGCGAGGACGCTCGTGGCGAAGAGCGGGGAGGGGGCGAGGGCGCGGCCGGTCTCCTCGCAGGCGAGGGCGAGTTCGGCGGGGCCGCAGCCGACTCCTCCGTACTCCTCGGGAAGGGCGAGCCCGGCGAGGCCGAGGGTGCCGGACATCCGGTCCCAGAGGTCGGGGTCGTACCCCTGGGGGGTGGCGGTGGCGGCCCGGTTCTCCTGCGGCCCGGCCCGTTCTGCGAGCAGGTCGCGCAGGGTGCGGCGGATCTCCTGCTGCTCCTCGGTGAGCGGGGCGGCGAGCGAGGCGTTTCCGGCGGCGGCGAGCGCTGCGCTGTCGGCGTCCATGGGGCTCCCTCCGTTTCTGACGGTGCGTCATGCTAGGCCCGCGCCGGGCCGGTTGCCAGAGTCGCGCCGGTCCCGATCGAATGAATCTGATGTACCGTCAGATTTATGCCGACCATCGCGCCCACCACCGCACGCAGCCCCCGCCGCGTCGCCGTCGCCGGCGTCGCCCTCGCCGACTGCGGCCGGGTCGACGAGGCCACTCCCTACGCCCTGCACGCCCAGGCCGCCCGGCGCGCCCTCGCGGACAGCGGCCTCGACCGCTCGCTGATCGACGGGCTCGCCTCGGCGGGGCTCGGCACGCTCGCCCCGGTCGAGGTCGCCGAGTATCTGGGCCTCCGGCCCCGCTGGGTGGACTCGACCGCCGTGGGCGGCGCCACCTGGGAGGTCATGGCGGCGCACGCCGCCGACGCGATCGCCGCCGGTCACGCGAACGCCGTCCTCCTCGTGTACGGCTCCACCGCGCGCGCCGACATCCGCGCCCGGCGCCGCACCGCGAACCTCTCCTTCGGATCGCGGGGCCCCCTCCAGTTCGAGGTCCCCTACGGGCACACCCTGATCGCCAAGTACGCGATGGCGGCCCGCCGCCATATGCACGAGTACGGGACGACCCTGGAGCAGCTCGCCGAGGTGGCCGTCCGGACGCGGGCGAACGCGGTGCTCAACCCCGAGGCGATGTTCCGCGAGCCGATCACCGTCGACGAGGTCCTGGGCGGGCCGATGATCGCGGACCCCTTCACCAAACTGCACTGCTGTCTGCGCAGCGACGGCGGCTGCGCGGTGCTTCTCGTCGCCGAGGAGTACGTCCAGGACTGCCGTACCGCCCCGGTCTGGGTGCTGGGCACGGGCGAGCACGTCTCCCACACCACGATGTCGGAGTGGGAGGACTTCACGGTCTCCCCGGCGGCGGTCAGCGGGCGGCTCGCCTTCGAGCGGGCGGGGGTGACCCCGGCGGACATCGATCTCGCCGAGGTCTACGACGCCTTCACCTACATGACCCTGGTGACGCTGGAGGACCTGGGCTTCTGCGCGAAGGGCGAGGGAGGGCCGTTCGTCCAGGAGAAGGACCGGCTGGCGGTGAACACGGACGGCGGCGGGCTCTCCGCCTGCCATCCGGGGATGCGGGGGCTCTTCCTGCTCGTCGAGGCGGTGCGGCAGTTGCGCGGGGAGGCGCCGGGACTCCAGGTGCGGCGGCCGGACGGGAGCCTGCCCGAGCTGGCGGTGGCATCGGGGACCGGGGGCTGGTTCTGCTCCTCGGGGACGGTGGTGCTGGGGCGCGGCTGAGCCGCGGGGGCCCCCGAGACGCGGTCGGCCGAGCCGCCGGCCCCTCCTAAGGAATCTATACAAGCGTCATAGACAAGCGTGTAGGACATCCGTATAGTCATGGCTGCGGGCAGGGGAACGGCCCGCGGCCACCGACAAGGAGTCCTGCCGTGAACAGCAGCGCGAACACCGCCACGAACAGCACCGTGAGCAGCCCCGCGGGCAGCCCCGCGAAGACGGTCCTCATCTCCGGCGCCTCGATCGCCGGCCCCGCCCTCGCCCTCTGGCTCCACCGCTACGGCTTCACCCCCACCGTCGTCGAACGCGCCCCCGAACTGCGCACCGGCGGCTACAAGGTGGACATCCGCGGCACCGCGATCGAGGTCTGCCGCCGGATGGGGGTCCTGGACGAGATCCGCGCCCACTCCACGGACATGCGCGGCGGTTCGTACGTCGACGACGCCGGCCGCACGATCGGCGAACTGTCCGCCGACGTCTTCGGCGGCCGCGTCGAGGAGGACGACGAGATCATGCGCGGCGAACTCGCCCGCATCCTCCACGAGCGGACCCGCGACGACGTCGAGTACCTCTTCGACGACTCGATCGCCGCCCTCGACGAGGACGCGGACGGTGTCACGGTCACCTTCGAGAGCGGCACCGTCCGCCGCTTCGACCTGGTCGTCGGCGCCGACGGACTGCACTCGAACACCCGGCGTCTCGTCTTCGGCGAGGAGAGCCGCTTCAAGCGCCACCTCGGCGCGTACGTCTCCATCTTCACCGCCCCCAACCACCTGGGCCTCGACCGCTGGGAGACGTACCACGCGCTCCCCGGCAAGCTGGTCTGCGTCTACAGCTCGGCCGGCGAGACCGACGCCAAGAACCTCTTCATCTTCTCCTCACCCGAGGAGCTCCCCGCCCACCACCGGGACGTCACCGCGCAGAAGCGCCACCTCGCCGAGCGCTTCACCGGCGACCGCTGGGAGATCCCCCGCCTCCTCGGACACGCCGCCGACGCCGACGACTTCTACTTCGACTCCATCTCCCTCGTCGAGATGGACCGCTGGTCGAAGGGGCGCGTGGTCCTGCTCGGAGACGCCGCCCACTGCTCCTCCCCCGCCTCCGGCCAGGGCACCGGCCTCGCCCTCACCGGCGCGTACGTACTGGCGGGCGAACTGGCCCGGGCCGGCGGCGACCACACCGTCGCCTTCGACCGCTACGAGGCGCACATGCGGCCCGGCGTGGAGCGCAACCAGCGGATGGCGGAGGGCTTCGTCAAGGAGATGACGGTGGAATCCAAGTGGAAGATCAAGCTGCGCATGCTCATGGTGCGGACCCTGCCGAGGACCCCGTGGAAGAACCTCATCGCGAAGAAGATCCGCGACGAGATCCAGGCGGCGGCGAACGCGGTCCCGCTCGTGGACTACCGGATGCCGGCCACCCGCGGCACCTCCACCGCACCGCGCCCTACCGTGGCCCCATGACGGACTTCCACCACGCCCTGCGCTCCCTGAAGGTCTGGGACACCGAACTGCCCGGCTTCGACCCGGCGGCCGCCCCGCCCGAGCCGCTCGCGCTCTTCCACGACTGGTTCACTGCGGCCGTCGCCGCCGGCCAGACCGAGCCGCACACCCTCTCCCTGGCCACCGTGGACGAGGAGGGCAGGCCCGACGTCCGGACGGTGATGCTGCACGACGCCGACGCACGCGGCTGGCACTTCGCCTCGCACGCCACCAGCGCCAAGGGCCGCCAGCTCGCCGCCCGCCCCGAGGCCGCGCTCGGCTTCTACTGGCCGGTGCAGGGCCGCCAGGTCCGGATCCGCGGCCATGTCGCCGTCGGCACGCCGGAGGAGGCGTACGAGGACCTCCACGCCCGCTCCACGGGCGCCCTGGCCGCGGCCCTGGTGGGCCGGCAGAGCGAACTCCTCGACTCCCCGGAGACCCTCGCGGAGGCGAGCGCGGCGGCCTGGCTCCGGGCCCGGGAGGAACCGGACGCGCAGGCCCCGACCTGGACCCTGTACGTCGTCGAACCGGCCGAGGTCGAGTTCTTCCAGGGCGACGAACAACGCCGCCACCTCCGCCTGCGCTACCGCCGCACCGCCGACGGCTGGACCCGCGAACTCCTCTGGCCCTGAGGGCCGGGGGCAAGCCGGAGTGCGGCTCCCCTGTTGCCGCGGGTGGATGGGCGTGGTCGTCCGTGCTCATCTGTCAGCCACTGCCCGGTACAACCTTTCACGACGTCAGAAGGTCGAACGGGTGTACAGCACCCGATGGCTTGGAGGACCTCGTGGCACGAGTACGTACGGCCGTGGTCGCGGCGGCATTGGTCGCGGCCCTGGCGCCGCTGACGTTCGGGGGTGCGACGGCCGTCGCCGCGCCCGTGACGACGACGGTCGCCGGGACGGCGGCGGAGGCGGGGTCGGTCGGGACGGTCGTCCAGCAAGGCGGTCGGCTGACCGTGCCGGCGGGTGAGGAAGGGGCGGTGACGTTGCGGTTCACCGCCACGCTGCCGGCGGGGACGCAGGGGCCCGTGAGTGCCGTGCTCCGCCTGCCCACCACACTGGTCGCGAGTGCGGGCGCTCCGCCGGTGAGCAAGGACGTGATCCGTTCGACCTGCGCGGTCAACGGCGCGGCGTACAAGGCGTGTCTGTGGGACATGCCCTACGTGCGCGCCGGCGAGGAAAAGGATCCGCCGTCCCTCGCCCTTCCGACCGTGACGGCCGCGGACACCCTCGCCTACGCCGTCACCATGGACGCGGACCGGACCGCGTTGGTCCTGGGCCACCCGGACGCCCGGGTCGAGCTGAAGGACAGCACGGGCACGGTGGTGGCCGAGGGGACGGTCGGCCTCGACTTCGTCCCCGGGACGCCCCCTCCGAGCCGGCGCGGCGCGCTGCACGGCCGGGACAAGTACGGCGTGCTGTGGCGGTACGAGGGCACCGGCGACGTCACCCGGCCGTTCGCGCCGCGCAAACGCGTCGGCGGCGGCTGGAACGCCTACACCGCCGTCACCACGCTGGACAGTCCCACCGCCGGGGGGACCGGCAGCCTCGTGGCCCGCGACCGGGCCGGGGTGCTCTGGTACTACGAGGGCACCGGCGACCCCGCCGCCCCGTTCGCGCCGCGCGAGCGCGTCGGCGGCGGCTGGAACGCCTACACCGCCCTCGTCGGCTCCGGCGACGGCGGTCTGGTCGCCCGTGACAGGGACGGCGTGTTGTGGGCCTACGAGAGGAACTACAACGGCTACAGCTGGCCGTTCGCGCCGCGCAAGCTCGTCGGCGGCGGCTGGAACACGTACAACGCGCTCGTCAAGTCGGGCGGGTACGACGGGATTCTGGGCCGTGACAAGGACGGCGTGCTGTGGAAGTACGACCGCCAGGGCTGCGCCCCCTGTGCGCCCTTCGAGCCGAGGCAGCGCGTCGGCGGCGGCTGGAACGTCTACACCGCCCTCGCCGGTACGGCGGAACTCGGGCGGGACGACAATCCCGACCTGGTCGCCCGCGACGCCGCCGGCAAGCTCTGGCTCTACCAGGGCGTGCGCTTCCCCAAGCCCGGCTCGTACGGGGGCACCATCGTTCCCGGCCCCACCCGCAGCCTCGTCGGCGGCGGCTGGAACGTCTACGACCTGATGTTCTGAGCGGTTCCGCGTACGGCAGCTGTGCCGGCCCGGTTCGGAGAGCTTGGGGAAAGAGTTGGGCCGTCTCTTCCGGATCCTGCCTGGCCGGCAAGATCCGGAAGAGACGACCTAGTCGACCGCCCCGGAGTCGTACATCTCGTCGATCTCCCGGGCGAAGTCCCGCAGCACCGCGCGGCGCTTGAGCTTCAGGGACGGGGTCAGATGGCCGGAGTTCTCCGAGAACTCGGCGGTCAGGACCCGGAAGGCGCGGATCGACTCCGCCCGCGAGACCAGCCGGTTGGCCTCGTCCACCGCGCGCTGGATCGCGCCGAGCAGCTCCTCGTCCCGGCTCAGCTCCCAGAGCGCCAGATGGTCCTTCTGCCGCATCCGCCGCCAGTGCGTCAGGCCCTCGTGGTCCAGGGTGATCAGGGCCGTGATGTACGGCCGGTTGTCGCCGAGGACCACACACTGGGCGACCAGCGGATGCGCCCGCAGCCAGTCCTCCAGGGGCGCCGGAGCGACGTTCTTCCCCGCCGTGGTGATGACGATGTCCTTCTTGCGGCCCGTGATGCGCAGATAGCCCTCGGCGTCCAGGGAGCCGAGGTCGCCGGTGGGGAACCAGCCGTCGTCGGTGTACGGCACGGCCGCCCCGCGCCGGGCGTCCCAGTACCCGGCGAAGACATGACCGCCCCTGAGCCAGACCTCGCCGTCGTCGGCGATCCGGACGGCGGTGCCGGGCAGCGGCCAGCCCACGGTGCCGGTGCGCGGCCGCTGCGGCGGGGTGACCGTCGAGGCGGCCGTGGTCTCCGTCAGGCCGTACCCCTCGAAGACCTCGACGCCCGCGCCCGTGAAGAACTCGACGAGCCGCGCGCCGAGCGGGGAGCCGCCGGAGATCACGTACTTCACCCGGCCCCCGAGCGCGGCCCGGATGCGCCGGTAGACGAGCGGGTCGTAGAGCGCCCGCGCGGCACGCAGCGAGAGCGAGGGCGCGGCCTCCTGCCCGTACTTGCGGGCGACCCGGGCGGCCCGATCGAAGGAGGCGGCCTTGCCGCCGCGTTCGGCGGTGGCCCGGGCGCTGTTGAAGACCTTCTCCAGGACGTACGGGATGGCGAGCAGGAACGTGGGCCGGAACCCGGCGAGATCGTCGAGCAGTTCCCGGCCCTCGACCGAGGGCGCGTGCCCGACCCGGACCCGGGCCCGTACACAGCCGATGGCGACCATCCGCCCGAAGACGTGGGAGAGCGGCAGGAAGAGCAGGGTGGCGGCGGGTTCCTTGCTCTCGGAGACGAAGACGGGGTGGAGGAGCCGGACGGCGTTGTCGACCTCGGCGAAGAAGTTGGCGTGGGTGAGGGCGCAGCCCTTGGGCCGGCCGGTGGTGCCGGAGGTGTAGATGAGGGTGGCGAGGGTCTCCGGGGTCAGCAGCCCCCGGCGGGCGGTGACGGCCTCGTCGGCGACCCTGGCACCCGCGGCGCGGAGCTGGTCGACGGCGCCGGTGTCGAGGACCCAGAGGTGGGCGAGACCGGGCAGCTGCCGCCGTTCGGCGGAGACGAGCCTGGCCTGGGCGGGGTCCTCGACGACGCAGGCGGCGGCGCCGGAGTCCTGGAGGATCCAGCGGGTCTGGAACGCGGAGGACGTGGGGTAGACCGGGACGGTGACGAGCCCGGCGGCCCAGGCGGCGAAGTCGAGCAGGGTCCACTCGTAGGTGGTCCTGGCCATGAGGGCGAGCCGGTCGCCGGGCCGCAGCCCCTGCGCGATGAGCCCCTTGGCGACGGAGTGGACCTCGGCGGCGAAGGCGGAGGCCGTGACGTCGTACCACTCCCCCTGCGGTCCCTTGCGGGAGAAGAGGACGGCTCCGGGGTCCTGGCGGGCGTTGTCGTACGGCAGGTCGGCGAGGGAGCCCCGGCGGACCACGGGCACGAGGGCGGGGACGGAGACCTCCCGCACCACCCCGTCCACCAGCGTCCTGGACGGCTCGACCGGTTCGCTCCCGGACAGTGCGGTGACGACGGACACGTGCGGCTCCTCGGTCTTCGCGATGAACTGAGGTCGTGCGTCGGTGAACCGGTCCGGTGCGGCCTCGAACTGCGCCGACGCGTCCGCGTACCGGTCCGTGCGGAGGTGAACTACGGCCGCATGACGGCACGTTGAACCCCCACAGGGCGTGACTAGCCGGTAACCTTACTGCGCGGTAAGCATCAACGGGGAGACCAGCGCTCGCTTTTCATGAGGTTCCCGAGCCCCGACCACGCGAAGTTCATCAGCGTCGCGGCCGCCTCCTTCGCCGTCACCCCCGGCGTCTCGTTGGCCCAGCCCGCCAGCGACTCGGCGGACCCCACGAGCGCCTGCGCGAGCGCGGCCACGTCCCGCTCCGTGATGGCGACACCCCCGCGCGCCTCCCGCGACGCCTCGCCGATCAGTCCGGCGACGAACGCCGTGATCTCGTCCCGCATCCGGGCCGCCTCCCCGGCGAACGGCTCCCCGTGCGTCCGCGCCTGCCGGTTGAGGACCGTCCAGGAGTCGGGATGCTCGGCGGCGTACGTGAAGAAGGCCAGCAGCCCCGCCCACAGACGCTCGTCGGGCGGCGCGCCCGGATCGACGACCGCCTCGGCCACCACCGCGAGAAGCGCCTGCGCCTCCCGCCGGATCACCGCGGTGAAGAGCTCCTCCTTGGAGTTCAGATACAGATACACCAGCGGCTTGGAGACCCCCGCGAGCTCCGCGATCTCGTCCATGGAGGCCGCCTGGTACCCGTGCCGCGCGAAGCTCCGCACGGCCGCGTCGAGCATCTGCCGCTCCCGCACGGCCCGCGGCAACCGCCGCGCCTTCACAGCCCCCACCCCGGCCAACCTTCCCTCCCGCACCCGCACGGGAACACCCCCGAGGAATCCCCCGCGAGCTCCCCGAGTAGTCCCCCGCCACCCTACAAAGCTCCCGACCCGGCCTCCCCGGGCCCGGCGGGCCCCGACGCACGTGTGCCCCGGACCCAAGAGGTCCGGGGCACACGGTCGTACGGGCAGAGCGAGGGGTCAGGCCGCGACCGCGACCTTCTCCTGGGCCTCGCGGCCGTCGGCCAGGTCGTCGATCGGGGACGACGAGGCGTTCTCGTACGCGGTGAGGTCGAGGATCTTCTCGCGGGCGGAGACGATCACCGGGACCAGCGCCTGGCCCGCCACGTTCGTGGCCGTCCTCATCATGTCGAGGATCGGGTCGATCGCCATGAGCAGGCCGACGCCCTCCAGGGGCAGGCCCAGGGTGGAGAGGGTGAGGGTCAGCATGACCGTCGCGCCGGTGAGGCCGGCGGTGGCCGCCGAGCCGATGACCGAGACGAAGGCGATGAGCAGGTAGTCACCGATGCCGAGCTGCACGTCGAAGATCTGCGCGATGAAGATCGCGGCGAGCGCCGGGTAGATCGCGGCGCAGCCGTCCATCTTGGTGGTGGCGCCGAACGGGACGGCGAAGGAGGCGTACTCCTTCGGGACGCCGAGGCGCTCGGTGACCTTCTGGGTGACCGGCATGGTGCCGACGGAGGAGCGGGAGACGAAGGCCAGCTGGATGGCCGGCCAGGCGCCCTTGTAGAACTGGACCGGGTTGACCTTGGCGACCGTCGCGAGCAGCAGCGGGTAGACGCCGAACATGACCAGGGCGCAGCCGATGTAGACGTCGGCGGTGAAGGTCGCGTACTTGCCGATGAGGTCCCAGCCGTAGTCGGCGATGGCGAAGCCGATGAGGCCGACGGTGCCGAGCGGGGCGAGGCGGATGACCCACCACAGGGCCTTCTGGAGGAGCTCCAGGATCGACTCGGAGAGGGTGAGGATCGGCTTGGCCCTGTCGCCGAGCTTGAGGGCGGCGACTCCGGCGACGGCGGCCATGAAGACGATCTGGAGGACGTTCAGCTCGGTGAAGGGCGTGATGACGTCCGTCGGGATGATGCCGGTCAGGAAGTCGATCCAGGAGCCCTCGCGCTTCGGCAGCTTGCCGTCCTGCGGGGTGAGGCCGGTGCCGGCGCCCGGGTTGGTGATCAGGCCGATGGCGAGGCCGATGGCCACCGCGACCAGGGAGGTGATCATGAACCAGAGCAGGGTGCGGGTGGCGAGCCTGGCGGCGTTGTTCACCTTCCGCAGGTTGGTGATCGAGACCAGGATCGCGAAGAAGACGAGCGGGGCGACGGCCAGCTTCAGCAGCTGGACGAAGATGTCGCCGACCTGACCGAGGGTCTCCTTCAGCCAGGAGACGTCCTGGCTGCGGGCGATCCAGCCGAGCAGGGCGCCGAGGACGAGACCGGCGATGATCTGGGCCCAGAAGGGAATCTTCGGTATGCGCGAGGAAGCGGGGGACTTCTGCTCGGGCGTGGTCGCGGACGCGGACACAGACACACTCCACAGGTGCGTATCGGGCAATACGGGACGGGGGTGCGGCACACACGCGTTGTCACGCGGGCCGCTGCATGATGCCGGGTCAGAGCTCGCGGCAACAGACCGCGGACATACAGCGGCAGAGGTCGACGTGCAGGCGCGCCACGAGCGGGGTGCTCGCGGCATGAGAGGGGCGCACTGCTGTCGTCATGTCGAACACGTTAACACTTGAACTTTGAGAACCTCAAAGGCCTTCTTTGAGGTGTACGGAGGCCCTTCCGCCTCCGAAACGCAGAACGCCCCGGCCAGGAGCCTTGGAAGCTCCCGCCCGGGGCGGATGATCTGTGATGAAGCTTACGCAGCCTTTACGGCTAGAGCATGTCCTCCTGGGACCGGTTCGCGGCCAGGCGCCCCTTGGCGCGGTCGACCTTCGCCACGACCTCGGCGCTCGCCTCGTCGCGCACCTTGCGCAGCAGGACGAAGCTCAGCGGGGCGGAGACGACGATGGAGAGGACGAGGACCCAGAGCAGGTTCGAGTCCCCGAGGCCGCGCGGCAGCACTTCGAGGTAGACGAGGCCCCACAGGGCGAGGAAGCATCCGGCGAAGATGCCGAGACGCATCAGCGTGTAGCGGAGCATGTCAGCCCACTCTTCCGATCCGACGTTTCCGAATAGTCCCCAAGATCCCCTACGGGACCGGAGCCCCTCCAGTGAAGCACGGGAGGCCGGGCACCCCGGGCCCGGGCCTCTTGAGCCCCCTGTACGTAATGGATAAGGTGCCCACATGACCCTTACTTTCGAGGTGGACCCGGTGGTCGACTCCGCCCTGCGCGACGGCGTCCTCTCCCTCTGGGCCGATGTCACCAACGCCGGCGGCTCGGTCGGCTTCGTACCCCCCGTCACCCCCGACGAGATCCGCCCCGCGCTGCTCAAGCACCTCGTCGCGATGACCGAGGGACGCACCCGCCTGCTCGTCGGCCGCGACGAGGACGGCGGGATCGCCGCCACCGCGTTCTTCACCTTCAACACCCACCCCCTGATGACGCACTGGGTGTGGCTCTACACGGTCATGGTCGACCCCGGGCGCCAGGGAGGCGGTTACGGCCGCGACCTCATGGCGGCGGTCGAGCACACCGCCCGTACCGCCGAGGGCTTCGAGGCGATCGAGGCGATCCGGCTGACCTGCCGGGGCGGCACCGGCGTCGACGGCTTCTACGCCAAGTGCGGCTACAAGGAGGTCGGCCGCGTCCCCGGTGCGATCCGGGTCGCCCCCGGCGACGACCGCGACGACATCATCATGCTGCTGCCCCTGACCTGACCGGAACGGGCACAGGATGTCGGGTTCGCGACCGCCCGGCCTTCCTACGGTGAGGACAAGGAAAAGGGAAGGACGGACCACGTGCTGGAGCGGCTCAACGAGGCACTCGGCCACATCGAGGAGCACCTCGTCACCGAGCTCCGCGGCGACCTCGACCCGGCCGAGCTGGCCCGGATCGCCGCGACCTCGGAGTACCACTTCCGGCGGGTCTTCTCGGCGCTCGCGGGGATGCCCCTGTCGGAGTACGTACGCCGGCGGCGGCTCACCGTCGCGGGCGCCGAGGTGCTCGCCGGGGAGCGGACGCTCCTGGAGATCGCGGTCCGGTACGGCTACGGCTCCGGGGAGGCCTTCGCCCGCGCGTTCCGCGCGGTGCACGGGGTCGGCCCCGGGGAGGCCCGCCGCACCGGAGCCGCGCTGCGCTCACAGCCGCGGATGTCCTTCCGCCTCGTCGTCGAAGGGAACAGCAGCATGAAGTACCGCACCGTGGCCAAGGACGCCTTCCGGATCGTCGGCAGCAGGGCCAGGGTCCCGCTCGTGTACGAGGGCGAGAACCCGGCGATCGCCGCCCAGATCCGAGGCCTCGGCCAGGAGACCCTGGACCGGCTCGCGGGCCTGTCGGCCGGGGCGCCCGCCGGGCTCGTCTCGGCCGTCGTCCACCTCACCTGCAGTCGCGACGAGGGCGCCGAGCTCGACCACTGGTACGGCGTGACCGGCGCGCCGGACGCCGCCCCGGAGGGCTTCGAGACCCTCGACCTCCCGGCCGGGACCTGGGCGGTCTTCGAGAACGAGGGCCCCTACCCGCAGGCGCTCCAGCACCTGTGGCGGGACGTCTTCACCCAGTGGTTCCCGTCCAACCCGTACGAGAGCCGCCCCGGCCCGGAGATCCTCTCGGTCCGGCCCTCGGCGGACTGGACGACGGCCGCGGCGGAGCTGTGGATCCCGGTGGAGCACACGGAGGCATGAGAGAAGGGCCGGTGGGAGTCCCCACCGGCCCTTCGCCTCGAACCTCGAACCACTCAGAACCGCATCGCCTGCGGCGACTCCCGCCGCTCGGTGTCCGGGCCCGGGTACTCGCGGATGATCTCGTACCGGGTGTTCCGCTCGACCGGCCGGAAGCCCGCGTCGCGGATGAGGTCCAGCAGGTCCTCGCGGCCCAGCTTGTTCGGCGTGCCGTAGTTGTCGGCGTCGTGCGTGATCTTGTACTCGACGACCGAACCGTCCATGTCGTCGGCCCCGTGCTGGAGCGCGAGCTGCGCGGTCTGGACGCCGTGCATGACCCAGAAGACCTTGACGTGCGGCACGTTGTCGAAGAGGAGCCGGGAGACCGCGAAGGTCTTCAGGGCCTCGGCGCCGGTCGCCATCTTGGTGCGCGCCTGGAGCCTGTTGCGGATCTTGCCGTCCTGCATGTCCACGAAGTCGTGCTGGTAGCGCAGCGGGATGAAGACCTGGAAGCCGCCGGTCTCGTCCTGGAGCTCGCGCAGCCGCAGCACGTGGTCCACGCGGTGACGGGGCTCCTCGATGTGCCCGTACAGCATGGTCGAGGGGGTCTTGAGCCCCTTCTCGTGGGCGAGCCGGTGGATCCGGGACCAGTCCTCCCAGTGGGTGCGGTGGTCCACGATGTGCTGCCGGACCTCCCAGTCGAAGATCTCGGCGCCGCCGCCGGTCAGCGACTCCAGACCGGCTTCGATGAGCTCGTCGAGGATGTCGGAGGCGGACATCCCGGAGATCGTCTCGAAGTGGTGGATCTCGGTGGCGGTGAAGGCCTTCAGGGAGACGTTCGGCAGGGCCTTCTTGAGCTCGGAGAGCGAGCGCGGGTAGTACCGCCAGGGCAGGTTGGGGTGCAGCCCGTTGACGATGTGCAGCTCGGTGAGGTTCTCGTTCTCCATCGCCTTCGCGAGGCGCACGGCCTCCTCGATGCGCATGGTGTACGCGTCCTTCTCGCCCGGCTTGCGCTGGAAGGAGCAGTAGGCGCAGGAGGCGGTGCAGACGTTGGTCATGTTCAGATGCCGGTTGACATTGAAATGGACCACGTCGCCGTTCTTGCGCGTCCGGACCTCGTGGGCCAGACCGCCGAGCCAGGCGAGGTCGTCGGACTCGTACAGGGCGATGCCGTCCTCACGGCTCAGCCGCTCACCGTCCCGGACCTTCTGCTCCAGCTCGCGCTTGAGCCCAGCGTCCATCTGCGGCCGCCTCCCTTTTCTCCGAAATCTGACGTCGTCGTTCACCGTACTCTCAGCCGTTCCGTCAGCTTTCTTCGGGCAGCTCTCCGACCCGGTTCTCCCACTTGGTGGAGAGCACGATCGTGGTGCGGGTGCGGGAGACGCCCTTGGTGCCGCTGAGCCGGCGGATCGTCTTCTCCAGTCCGTCGACGTCGCTCACACGGACCTTGAGCATGAACGAGTCGTCGCCGGCGATGAACCAGCAGTCCTCGATCTCGGCGAGGTCCTTGAGGCGGCGGGCCACGTCCTCGTGGTCGGCGGCGTCGGAGAGGGAGATGCCGATGAGGGCGGTGACGCCGAGGCCGAGCGAGGCGGCGTCGACGGTGGCGCGGTAGCCGGTGATGACTCCGGCCGCCTCAAGACGGTTGATGCGGTCGGTGACGGAGGGGCCGGAGAGCCCGACGAGCCGGCCGAGCTCGGCGTACGAGGCACGACCGTTCTCGCGCAGAGCCTGGATGAGCTGCCTGTCCACGGCGTCCATAGGTATGAAGCCTTCCATTGTCCAGCGATACCGCGAGTTTAGGTATAGAATCTAAGGTACACAGGGGCGACACCCTGTGAATCTTTTAGCTGATCAAAGACGATCTTTCAGGAGTGGTGTTCACCGTGTACACGATCGAGATGGCCTACGCCCGTATGCGCGAGCTGCAGGACCTGGCCAACCGCTCGCGTGCCCACCAGCCGACCGCCGCCTCGAAGCGTGCCGACAAGAAGCACGCCAAGAAGCGCTAATCCGACCGGGGGGTCGCTCCACCGAGCTCTCCCTCCCACCGGCGGTACAGCCGATGCGGCACCCCTGCCGCGTCGAGCACCCGCCCGGCGACGAAGTCCACCAGATCCTGGATGTGCGTCGCCCCCGCGTAGAACGCCGGAGAGGCGGGCAGCACCACGGCGCCCGCCTCGTCCAGCGTCACCATGTGCCTGAGCGTCTGTCCGTTCAGCGGGGTCTCCCGCACGGCGACCACCAGCGGCCGCCGCTCCTTCAGCGTCACGCTCGCGACCCGCTGCAGCAGGTCCTTCGAGAGTCCCAGTGCCACTCCCGCCACCGCGGCGGTCGAGGCGGGCACCACCAGCATCCCCTTCGCCGGGTACGAACCCGAGGACGGCCCCGCGGCCAGGTCACCGGCCGCCCAGTACCGCACGTCGTCGAGGGCGTCGGAGAGCTCCGGAGCCGATACGTCGAAGGTGTCGGGCTTCCCGTCGGCACCGCGCGCCAGCCAGGTCGCCAGGTCCTCCCGCCAGTGCGCGTCCCGGAAGGAGAGCCCCGTCTCGTCGAGCAGCGTGAGCCGAGAGGCCCGCGACACGACGAGGTCGACGCTCTCCCCCGCTGCAAGGAGACCCCTCAGCACGGCGGCGGCGTACGGCGTACCCGAAGCCCCGGAAACCCCCACGATCCAGGGGATGCGCTTGCCGTCGTTCATGCCGCCGAGCCTATCCGTCATCCGGGCGGTGCTACGGGGTGAGCCCGCGGACCAGCAGGTCCAGCAGGGCGCACACGAAGAGGGTGATCCCGATGAAGCCGTTCGTCGTGAAGAACGCCCGGTTCAGCCGGGACAGGTCGTGCGGCTTCACGATCGAGTGCTCGTAGCAGAACGCCGCCGCCACGATCACCAGGCCGGTCCAGAAGAAGAGACCGGCGTCGGTCACCAGGGCGTACCAGACGAGGAGCCCGGTGGTGACGACCGCCGAGGCGCGGGCGCCCCACAGCGCGGCCGGGATCCCGAAGCGGGCCGGCACCGACATCACACCGTGGGCCCGGTCCGCCTGGACGTCCTGGCAGGCGAAGATCAGGTCGAAGCCGCCGATCCAGACACCCACCGCGAGGCCCAGGATCACCGCGTCCCAGGACCACTCCCCGGTCACCGCGAGCCAGGCGCCGATCGGCCCTATGGCCTGCGCGAGACCGAGGATGGCGTGCGGGAAGTTCGTGAACCGCTTGCCGTACGGGTAGACCACCATCGGCACCACGGCGAGCGGCGCGAGTGCCAGACAGAGCGGGTTGAGCAGGGCCGCGGCGCCGAGGAAGACGACGACGGCGATTCCGGCCCCGGTCCACGCCGAGCGCACGGACACCGCTCCGGTCACCAGCTCGCGGTGGGCGGTGCGCGGATTACGCGCGTCGATCTCGCGGTCGATGATCCGGTTGCAGGCCATGGCGAAGGTCCGCAGACCCACCATGCAGACGGTGACGAGGAACAGCGTCCACCAGTGGATGTTCTTGTCCGTCTGGTACATCGCGGTGAGCGCGGCGGTGTACGCGAAGGGCAGCGCGAAGACCGAGTGCTCGATCATCACGAGCCGCAGGAACGACTTCGTACGGCCCGGCTGGGCGCCGGGCACGGCGGCCGTGGTCACAGCCCGTACTCCTTCCAGCGGCGGTCCACGAGGGCGGCCGTCGCCGGGTCGGACTCGACCATGTCCGGCCAGCCGCCGTCCCGGGTGTAGCCCTCCTCGGGCAGCTTCCTCGTGGCGTCGATACCCGCCTTGCCGCCCCAGAACTGCTGGTAGGAGGCGTGGTCGAGATGGTCGACCGGTCCCTCGACGACCGTGAGGTCACGGGCGTAGTCGGTGTTGCCGAGGGCCCGCCAGGACACCTCGTGCAGATCGTGGACGTCGCAGTCCTTGTCCACGACGACGATCAGCTTGGTCAGCGACATCATGTGCGCGCCCCAGATGGCGTGCATGACCTTCTGCGCGTGCTTCGGGTACTTCTTGTCGATCGAGATGATCGCGCAGTTGTGGAAGCCGCCCGACTCCGGCAGGTGGTAGTCGACGATGTCCGGCACGATGATCTTGAGGAGCGGCAGGAAGAAACGCTCCGTCGCGCGCCCCAGCGGGCCGTCCTCGGTCGGCGGTCTGCCGACGACGATCGACTGCAGCAGCGGACGCTTCCGCATGGTGATGCAGTCGATCTTCAGCGCGGGGAAGGGCTCCTGCGGCGTGTAGAAGCCGGTGTGGTCGCCGAAGGGACCCTCCGGCAGCATCTCGCCCGGCTCCAGCCAGCCCTCGACGACGACCTCGGCCTGCGCCGGGACCTGGAGCGGAACGGTCTTGCAGTCGACCATCTCGATCCGCTTGCCCTGCACGAAGCCGGCGAAGAGGTACTCGTCGATGTCGCCGGGCAGCGGGGCCGTCGAGGCGTACGTCACGGCCGGCGGGCAGCCGAAGGCGATCGCGACCGGCAGCCGCTCGCCCTTCGCCGCCGCGACGGCGTAGTGGTTCCGGCTGTCCTTGTGGATCTGCCAGTGCATGCCGATGGTGTGCTTGTCGTGGCGCTGGAGGCGGTAGAGCCCGAGGTTGCGGACCCCGGTCTCCGGGTGCTTGGTGTGGGTGAGCCCCAGGTTGAAGAAGGAGCCGCCGTCCTTCGGCCAGGTGAACAGCGCCGGGAGGAGGTCGAGGTCGACGTCGTCCCCGGTGAGCACGACCTCCTGGACGGGCGCGTTCTCGGCCTTCACCTTCTTCGGCGGCACGTGCACCATCGAGCCCAGCTTGCCGAAGGCCTCGCGGACCCCGACGAAGCCGTGCGGCAGCTCGGGCTTGAGCAGCCCGCCGATCTTCTCGCTGATCTCGCCGTACGACTTCAGACCGAGGGCCTTGAGCAGCCGGCGGTCGGTGCCGAAGACGTTCATCGCGAGGGGCATCGAGGAGCCCTTGACGTTCTCGAAGAGAAGCGCCGGGCCTCCTGCCTTGTTCACCCGGTCGACGATCTCCCCGACCTCCAGGTACGGGTCGACTTCGGCCTTGATGCGCTTGAGGTCGCCTTCGCGCTCGAGGGCCCTGAGCAGCGAGCGGAGATCGTCGTAAGCCATAGGGGTCAGTATCGGTCACCGGCTACCCTTGACCTGTCACCGGGGCCGCCGAAACGCGCCCCCGCCACCGCTTCCAGGGGGCTGTCCCACATGCTCAGGGCGCTGCTGTTCATCCTGCCGCTGGCGCTGATGATCTACGCCTTCATCGACTGCCTGAACACCCCGGAGGAAGAGGTCAAGCACCTTCCGAAGCCGGTCTGGGCCATCGTCGTCCTGCTGTTCTCGGTGGTCGGCGCGATCGGCTGGATCGTGGCGGGCAAGGAACGGCGCCCGCGGACCGGGCGCGGAGCGGGAACGGGCGGCTGGGTCGCCCCCGACGACAACCCCGAGTTCCTGAAGTCCCTCAAGGACGAGAAGCGGGACGACATCCCCGACCCCGACCCGCGTGCGGACGAGGACCCGAAGAAGCGCGAGCGCGACGAGGACACCGAGAACTGATGGAGCTCCGGCTCCTGACCACCTTCGAGAAGGTGGCGACGGTCCTCTCCTTCACCCGTGCCGCCGCCGACCTCGGTTACGCGCAGTCCAGCGTCACCGGCCAGATCCGCTCCCTGGAGTCCTCGCTCGGCGTGGAACTCTTCGAGCGCCTCGGCAGCCGCATCCGGCTCACCGAGGCCGGGGAGCGCCTCCTGCCGTACGCCCGCCGGATGGGCGAGCTGGCCGAGGAGGCCCGTACCGCCGTCGCGAGCGCCGCGGAGCCGTCGGGGACGATCGCCGTCGGCACGATGGAGTCCCTCACCTCCTACCGGCTGCCGGCGCTCCTGGAGTACTTCCACCACCGCTACCCGGCGGTGCGGCTGACGCTGCGGCCCACGCTCGGCGACGAGACCCGGCAGGCACTGCGGCAGGGCACGTACGACGTCGGCTTCCTGATGGAACCGGACACGGAGCACGAGGGCCTGGAGTCGGAGGTGCTGGCGCCCGAACCGCTGGTCCTGGTGGCGGGCCCGGACCATCCGCTGGTCGGCCGGACGGGCCTGACCGCCGCCGACCTGGCAGGGGCGCGGCTGGTGGGCACCGAGCCGGGCTGCCCGTACCGCGACCTCTTCGAGGCGGAGCTGCGGGAGTGGGCGCCGCCGTTCATGGAGTTCGGCACGATCGAGGCGACCAAGCGCGGGGTGGCCTCGGGGCTCGGGGTCGCGCTGCTGCCCCGGGTCGCCGTCGCGGCGGAGCTGACGTCCGGGACGCTCGTCGCGCTGGACTGGGAGGCGCCGTTCACCCTGTTCACCCAGCTCGCGTGGCGGCGGGGGAAGCGGCTTCCGGCTCATGTCCGGCTGTTCGTGGAGCAGGCGCGACGACTCGTGCGGGAGCAGAGCCCGACAGGGTGACCTTGAGGCTCGCGAGGACGATCAGCGGGACGCCGAGCGCCTGGACGAGCCCGATGTGGTGCCCGTACACCGCCCAGTCGACGCCCATCGCGACCGCCGGGTAGGTGAAGGCGAGGACCGCGATCTTGGCGGTGGGCAGCTTGGCGTAGGCGGCGTACATCAGCACGTACATCAGCCCGGTGTGGACGATCCCGAGCCCCACGAGCCACAGCCAGCCGGTGCCGAGCCCGCCCACGGCCCCGAAGTCGGCGAACGGCAGCAGCAGCGGCAGACCGGTCAGGACCTGCACGAGGGCGATCAGATGCGGCCGTACGCCGGTGATCCGCTTGGTCACGAAGGTCGCGAGGGCGTAGAGCACGGCGGCGGCAAGCGCGAACCCGAGCCCCTTGAGGGACGCCGTCTCCCCGGGCCGCACCCCGGAGACGAGGACGAGTCCGGCGAAGGCCAGCGCGAGCCATCCGAGCTTCCCCGCGGAGATCCGCTCCCGCAGGAGGACCGCCCCGAGCAGCACCAGGAAGAAGGGCTGGGTGTGGTAGACGACGGTGGCCAGGGAGATCGAGGTGGCCTCGTACGCCTCGAAGAGGAACACCCAGTTGAAGACGATGAACACCCCGCCCAGCGCCGCGAGTCCCAGCTTCCGCCCGGTGAACCCGTGCCCGGTGAAGAACCCCCGCGCCAGGCTGTACGCCCCGAGTGCGGCGGCCCCGAACAGGCACCGGAAGAACACCACCTCGAAGGGTGAGGCCCCGGACTCGACGACGAAGACGCCGAGGGTGCCGGAGAGCACCATGGCGAGGGTGAGTTCGACGGTTCCCCGCGTTTCGTTTCTCATGGGAACGACGCTACGAAGCGGGCCCGGAGCGGTCCACGGGCCAGTGGGGGAAGCTCCCGATACCCCCGATCGGCACAGCCGATCGCTCCGCCTCCCCGGGGGCGGCGGAGCGATCGGGGGGCGTCAGTTGTCGGAGCCGACGGTGTTGTCGTGGCCGGCGTTGAAGACGTCGTCGTGGGCGAACTGGAGCCAGTCGCCGAACACGACGGTGTGCGAGGTCTCCGGCTCGTATTCGACGTACACGTCGGCGCAGGCGGCACCGGCGGCGCCGAGGACGAGGGCACCGGTGGCGAGGGCGGTCAGCAGGGAACGCATGGAGGACCTCTCGGTAGAACGACGGAAACGCCCCGCGCGACGGCGGAGCACCCGCAAGCCAAGCCCACCCGCCGCCCGTCCCCCCGCGCACCCGGCCGGTACGGCCCCGGGCCTCAGCCGATCGGCGGAGAAGTGGACCGTTCCACCGGCGCGCGAATGGACCGGAGCGGTGGGACACCCGATGCCTGACGTTGCTCTGTCGGCAACGGTGGGCGACTCACGGGCCGCTCCGGCCCAGGGAGTTCCGTGCTCACACGCTTCATGCCGGCCCCGGGGCCCGCTCGGACAGCCGGCCCGGCCGCCGGCCGGAGATCCACCGGCAGGCCGGGTTCACGGACGTGACGAGGACGTCAGGGCAGGGTGGGCGGCGCCTGGTGGCAGGGGCACGCGCACACGAGATGACGGACCCCCTGCACGCCGCTGTCGCGGGGCACGTGGTCCCGGCAGCGGTCGTGGCGGCCGACCGTGCAGCGCGGTGAGGTGAACTCCGGCTCGGGCTCGGTCGTGAGCGCGTGGGTCAGCAGCGACAGACTCACGGCGTCGGCGATCTCCGGCGTCACCCACCAGCCGTCACCGGCCCGGTCGCGGTGGTGGCCGTCGTGCCCGACGGCGAGCACGCAGACCGAACCGCCCCACACCGCCCGTACCACGTCCGCGACGGCGAACACGGACCGTCGCGCCCCGCAGCGGCTCATCGGGCACTCCCGGCGTGGATGTTCCGCTGGTCGACATCGACCCCGACCGTCGCGAACCACAACGCCCGCCGGCGCCGCCGCTGCACGGCCCGAGCCGAGGCCGCCGCGAGGTAGGGCCGTTCCAGGGGCGACCGAGCGCCGTCGAGGAGCGTCGTCTGCTCCCGGGCGTACGGAGAGCGCCGGGTCGGGACGCGATGGCGCGGCGCGGGGGCCGCGGAGGGGCGGGGCCGGGGTGAGCGGTGGGCGACCGGCCGGGGCCGGTGCCTGCCGGTGGGCGGCAGGGTCAGCATGAGCAGCCAGAGGAGAAGCGGGATCCAGGCCCGGCCCAGTACTCGCGCGATAGGGTTCCGCACGTCATCAACTCCGTTGGTAGTTGGTGGCCATGCCCCGGGGCCGGTTGCAGCGGTCGCCGGGGTCTTCCGTTCGTGCCCACACCGTAGTGCGTGATGCACCGTGATGCATCACGATGTAGCTAGAGCCACCCAAACGTGCCTTTGTATGACTATCTAGCGTTGGACCATGACCCTTGACCCGAAGTCGGGACGCCCGCTGTACATGCAGCTTGCCGACGTGATCGCAGCGAAGATCGCGACCGGGGAGTACGCCCCTGACCGGGTGATCCCCACACCCGGCCGATTCGCCGAGGAGTACGGCATCGCCGTGCTGACCGGCCGCCGGGCCATGCGCGAACTCCGGGAGCGCGGGCTGATCTACACGGTTCCGGGCAAGGGCTCCTACGTCACCCCCACCGACGCAAAGGACACCCCTTCGCCGGAGGCGTAGCCCCCGCTTCCCACGTGATACCGACGGCCCGGCGGGGAAGGCTCCCCGCATGGACCAGGAACAGGCCCGCAGATGGCTCGCGACCGCCGTCGCCGAGGCTCGTGCCGGGCTCGCCGAGGGCGGGATCCCGATCGGGGCCGCGCTGTACGGCGCGGACGGCGCGCTGCTCGGGCGCGGGCACAACCGGCGCGTGCAGGACGGGGACCCGTCGACGCACGCGGAGACCGCCGCCTTCCGGGCCGCCGGCCGGCAGCGCTCGTACCGGGGGACGACGATGGTGACGACCCTCTCGCCCTGCTGGTACTGCTCCGGTCTGGTGCGGCAGTTCGGGATCTCCCGGGTGGTCGTCGGGGAGGCGGAGACCTTCCACGGCGGGCACGACTGGCTGGCGGAGCACGGGGTCGAGGTCCTCGTGCTCGACGACCCCGAATGCACCGCGCTGATGCGGAAGTTCATCGCCGAACAGCCGGCTCTGTGGAACGAGGACATCGGCGATGAGTGAGTCGACGAGCCGAGCGGGCGGTACGGCGAGCCTGCCCACGATCGATCTGGCCCGCGCCACCGACCCGCAGCTGCCCGCCGTCGACCGCGCCCTGCGCGAGGCCGGCTTCCTCCTGGTGACCGGCCACGGTGTCGACCCGGGGCTCCGGGCCGAGATCCGGGCGGTCGCCCGGCGCTTCTTCCACCTCCCGCCGGAGGTCAAGGAGCGGTACGCGGTGCGGGTCGGCGGCCGGGGCTGGCTCGGGCCCGGCGCGGAGGCCAACGGGTACGCGGAGGGCACAGTGACCCCGCCCGACCTGAAGGAGTCGCTCTCCTTCGCGGCGGACGAGCCGACCGGGGACCCGGCCGTCGACGCCGAGTGGTTCCTGCCGAACAGCTGGCCCGCCGAGGTGCCCGAGCTGAAGCCGCTGGTGGAGACGTATCTGGCGGGGATGAAGGAGCTCTCGGACCGGGTCCTGGACCTGCTCGGCGTGGCGCTGGGCGAGGAGCGGGACTTCTTCACCCGGCACACCGGACACCCCACCTTCGGCTTCAACATCAACTGGTACCCCGGCCGGGAGCGGACCGGCGACCCGGAGCCGGGCCAGTTCCGGATCGGCCCGCACACCGACTTCGGCACGGTGACCGTCCTGGACCGGGAGGCGGGCAAGGGCGGGCTCCAGGTCTTCACCGACGCCGGCGGCTGGCAGGACGCCCCGTACGATCCCGCCGCCTTCACCGTCAACATCGGTGATCTGATGGCCGGTTGGACCGGTGGGCGGTGGCGTTCGGGACGCCACCGGGTGCTGCCCCCGCCGGCCGACGCACCCGCGGAGGAGCTGATGTCGCTGGTGTACTTCTACGAGTGCACCCCCGGGACGACGATCCACGGCATCGAGTCCCACGGATATCTGCGGGCCCAGCTCGACGCGATCGCCACGGACTGACGCCCCCCGCACTCGGCCGCTTCAGCACACCCATGAGCCGATGTTTATGTCGTACGCTATGTTTATCGCGTAAACCTGATGCGATGATCCTGCCCACGGGAGAGGTCCATGCCTCGCGCAGATCGTTCCGCCCGCCCCACCGGCTCCACCGGCTCGACCGACCTGAGCGCGGTCGCCGACCTGCTGTGGCGTGCCGACCCCGCACATCCCGAGCGCGCCGAGGAGACCCGCCCCCGGCTCGGCGTCCGGCTGATCGTGAACACCGCCGTCGCCGTCGCCGACGCCGAGGGACTGGACGCGCTCTCGATGCAGCGCGTCGCCTCCGAGCTGGGCTGCAGCGCGATGGCGCTCTACCGCCACATCCCCGGCAAGGACCAGCTCGTCGCCGCGATGACCGACGCCGCCACGGGCCGACCCCCCACGCCACCCCCGCCCTCCCCCGGCTCCCCTGCCACACCCTGGCGCACCGAGGTCGAGGCATGGGTGGAAGCGCTGTGGAATCTCTATCTCGGCCACCCGTGGATGCTGCGCGCCCCCACCCTGAGCGCGCCGGTCGGGCCGAACGAACTCGCCTGGTTCGAGGCGCTCCTCAGCCCCCTCCACCGGTCCGGCCTCGACCGCCGGGAACTCATCCCGGTCGCCACGTTCGTGTCCAGTGCCGTGCGCGATCTGGCACGGGTGGCCACGGAGCTCGACCCCGCGGGTGCCGCCGCGTACGGCGAGGTCCTGGCCCGGCGCCTGGACCCGGCGCGCTTCCCCACCCTGTACTCGCTCGCGGGCGAGGAAGGCCTCGACGAGGCGGAGGACGGCGATGTGACGCCGATCGTCCGCCACGGGATGGAGTTCCTGCTCGACGGCATCGAGGCCCGGATCACGTCCTGAGCCGAAGCCCGGATCGAACCCCGCGCCGAACCCCGGGCCGAACCCCAAGCCGCGCCAACTCTCCTACGACGGAAGGAAGAACGACATGAACGACATCTCCGTACGACGGCTGATGAGCGTCTGCGGCATCGCCGCCGGCTTACTCGCCGCGGTCGGTGTCCCGCTCTACTTCGTGTACTCCGGAGCGCCGCCCGCTTCGAACGTCCTCGCCAGAATCCTGCTGAACATCCTCACCTGCGGCGCCCTCCTGGTCTTCCTGACCGGGCTGCGCCATCTGATCCGCACCGCGGGCGCCGGCTACGAATGGCTCGCGAGCCTGGTGTTCGGCTCCGGACTGGCGTACGTCGTCGTCACCCTGGTCGCCGCGTCGATCGAGGCCGGCACCGTCCTCGAACATCCCGACGGGACACTGGACCCGACGGTCGACGGCACACTGGCCCACGCCAACATGCTGCTGCACGGATCGGTCGCCAGACTCCTGACGGCGATCCTGCTGGCCGCCGCCGGATACGCGATCCTGCGCAGCGGGGTACTGCCCCGCTGGACCGGACGCCTCGCCCATGCCGTCGCGCTCGTCAACATCGCCTTCGTGCCGTCCCTGTTCTTCGGCACGGACGCCGCCGACTTCTACAGCGCCGTCGGCTGGGGCAACACCGCCCTGACCGCCGCGCTGGTCGTCTACTGGGCCCTGGCCGTCGGTATCGCGGTCAGGCCGCGCTCCTCCCGGCACCGGCCGCCGACGCCGCCGCGGCACGGCGCACGCCTGGCCTGAGGACACGCCTTCGCAACGACTCGACAGCAGACCCGAAAAGCCGACCGCTTTCCCAACACACCGTCGATATCCTTGAGTTGACTGTGACGGGGGTGACGGTTCGTGGACAGGGAGCTGTACGGCCGCGAGGCGGCCTTGCACGATGCCGGACTGGTCGCGCGCCTCAGCGGCCTCACGAAGCACGGCGCCTCCCGGGTGCCGTTCGAGCACGGCGACGACCCACCGGTCACCGTCTTCACCGGCGGGCGCGGCACCGGGAAGACGGCCCTGCTCAAGGAGGTCCGCAACCGCTACCGGGGATACACCCCGCTCGCCCTCCTCGACTGCGCGCACATCGAGCCGCCCGCCGACCACGGCCCCGGCTGGACCCCGCTCACCGGGGCGCTCTCCGAGCTCGCCGTACAGCTGTCGCCGAAGGTGCTCGGGGCCCGGCCCGTGAGGTTCCCCCGGCTGTCGCTGGGTCTGGTGGCCGTCGCCTCGCTCGGCTGGTCCCAGGAGGACGACGAGCGGGCCCGCCGCGACCTCCAGCGGCTCGGCCCGCTGCTGGCGACCGTCGACCCGACCAGGGGCGCCGCCACCCACTGGGTCGGCAAGGTCCTCGCCAAGCTGGCGGCCACCTTCGCCGAGGCCACCGTCCCGCTCGCCGGGCTGCTCGCCGAGGCGACCGTGGAGACCGTCCTGGAGGAGGTGTTCGGGCGTCTGCAGCGCGCCTCGGAGGCCTGGTACGGCACCTACCGGAACGCGGGCGGGCGCGGCAAGGCCGGTCTCCAGCAGCTCGCGATCGACTTCGAGCAGGGCGGTCGGCGGCGCGCCGAGGCCGAGGGCTTCCTCGTCGGCGCCCTGACCGAGGACCTGCTCCACCCGTACGTCGGAATCCGGCGCGGCGGCCGGATCGGCCGTCCCCTCGTCCTCCTCGACAACGCCCACGAGCCACTCGGCCGGCAGCTCGTCGAACCGATTCTGCGGGCCCGTGCCGAGGGCCGCCGCGACCGGGCCGTCGTCCTCGCCACCTCCCGGGTCCGCGAGCACGAGGGGCTGAGACACGCCACCCGCACCCGGCTGCCGGAGACCGCGCACCGGGCGCCCTGCCCGCGCGACACCCGTGTCGGCTCCGGCATCCTCGCCGTCGAGCTGACCCCGCTCTCCCCCTCCCAGACCCGCTCGGCCTTCGACCGCCACGACCCCACCGGCCGGATACCCGCCGAACTGGCCCGCGCGGTCCACCGATTGACCGGCGGACGTCCCCTCGGTGTGGCACTCCTCGGGCGGGCGGCCGGAGAGGCCCCGGAGCAGCTGCGGGCCGGCCTCACCCCGGGCGGACTGCTCGACCTGACCGTGGAAGTGCGCGAGGACGCCCCGCCGGTGCCCGTCGCCCCCACCCTCCTCGCCGAACTCCTCCCGGTCCGCCGCCCCGGCCCGTACGCCGTGCTCGCCGCCGCCCACGACGAGGAGTCGGCCCGGATGCTCGCCCACGCCCGGCTCCAGGGCGAGTCCCTGGACGGGGACGTGGCGCTGCGCGTCCGCGACCAGCTGCGCTCCGAGGACTGGCAGGAGGGCCCGGGCCACTTCGTCGCCGATCCCCTCCTGCGTGCCCTGCTCCTGCACCGGCTCCGCTTCGAGGACGGCGACGACCCCCGCTACACGGCCTGGCGGGCGGTCCACGAGACCCTGCACCGGCACTACGGCCCCGAGCCCGGCCCGTACCGGCTCCACCACGATCTGGCGCTCGGCCGCACCGAGGAGGCCGTCACCCATCTGCGGGTCACCTTCCCCGAGCAGGACGTCCTCGGCTGGCTGGGACGGCTGCGGTTCATCGGCGCCGCCCCCCACCCCCGGGAGCGGAACCGGACCGGGCCCGACCCGCGCAGGGCGCTCGCCCTCGGCCAGGGGCCGCCGGGAGACCTCCCGCCCGGTCTCGACGCCGACACCACCGAACTCCACCTGTCCGTACGGCGCCTGCTGCACGCCGTATGGCTGCTGACCGATCCGCTCGCACTGCCCGACGACGAGGTGGCCGACCGGCTCGCGCACGAGCTGCGCCGGCTCTCCGGCCGTCATCTGACGGGCAGCGGTTCGCTCTGGGACGCGGCCACCCACTGGCCGCGCGACATCCGTGCCTGGCGGGAGCTCTCGCTGCCGCCGGGCCGTGAGGACGGAGTCTGAGCATGCCCGACCGACCGCTCGACCGGCTGCGGCGCCGCGTCCGCACCCCCCGCCAGAAGCTCGTCGCCTCCGTCGTCGCCGCCGCCGTCGTCCTCGGCCTCGGCGGGTACGGCATCGCCCGGCTCACCACCCCGGAGGACCGTTCCTGCGCGGCGGGCGTCGAACGCCCGGAGGGCAGCTCCGAATGCGTCGGCGTCAACGGCGACGGCCATGCCTTCGGCATCCCCGAACTCGCCGAGGTCGCCCGTGCCATCGGCGCCGAGAACGCCACGCTGAAGGCCGGCGAGTACGCGACCGTCGCCGTCCTCCTGCCGATGACCTCCACCGACAGCGGCATGCGGGTCAAGGTCCTGCACGAGATCCAGGGCGCGTACGCCTACCAGTACCGGGCCAACCACGAGTCCAACAGCGAGACCCCCAAGATCCGCCTCGTCCTCGCCAACACAGGGAAGAACAACGCCCACTGGCGCGGCACCGTCGACCGGCTCGTCGCCATGACCGGCGCCCCCGACCTGCTGCGGGCCGTCTCCGGGGTCGCCACCTCCTCCACCGAGGTACGCGAATCGGTGGCCGCCCTCACCGGCGCCGGGATCGCCGTCGTCGGCACCACCATCACCGCCGACGACATCGCCAACGGACCCGGCCCCGGACACAACCGCTACCCCGGCCTCGCCCGGGTCTCCCCCACCAACAGCGACGAGGCCAAGGCCCTCGCGAACTTCGGCCGGGTCGACGCCGCCAAGGCGCTCCTCGTCCAGGACACCCGCAGCGGCGACCACTACACCGACACCCTCAAGGCCGCGTTCGCCGCCTCCCTCAAGGGCGCGCCCTACGAGCCGCAGCTCTTCACCTCGCCCGCCGACCCCACCGACGAGGGCACCACCGCCAACACCTTCCGCCAGATCACCCATCTGATCTGCGACACCCGCGCCGAGACGGTCTTCTTCGCGGGCCGCCACACCCAGCTGCGGCAGTTCATCAACGCGCTCGGGGCGCGCGGCTGCGTCGACCGCGCCTTCACGATCCTCACCGGCGACGAGGGCTCGTACCTGGGCGCGGACCGGAAGCTCGACCGGAACGCCCTCAAGGCGAAGCTGACCGTGCGGTACGCGGCGCTCGCCCACCCGGACGCCTGGCGGCCGGCCGCCGGGCGGCAGGTCCCGGCGACGGGCGGTTCGGTGGTGGCGTACTCGACGTTCCTGACGGACATCGCCCGCGCGTCGAAGGAGCCGGTGGCGCTCGCTGACGGCCAGGCGATCGTCGCGTACGACGCGATGGCGACGGCGGTCCACGCGATCCGCCAGGCCACCCCCCAGGGCTCCCAGTACCCGGAACTCGCGGACGTGGTCACCCAGTGGCCGCAGGTCAAGGGCTCGCTGCGGGTGCAGGGCGCGAGCGGCTGGATCTGCCTGGACAACTACGGCAACCCGTACAACAAGGCGGTCCCGATCGTGGAACTGGCCCAGGACGGCTCCCAGCGCTTCGTCCAGATCGCCTGGCCGGAGGGCCGCCCGCCCACCACGGCCTGCCTGCCCCCGAAGCGGGGCTAGAGGGTGCCCGGAAGACGGCCTGGCTCGCTCGGCCCGGAGGGGCCTCGGCCTACGGCTCCCACTTGGGCCAGCGCGCCTCGTCCCGCTCGTACAGCCTCCGCAGCTGCTCCCACCGCTCGGACGACCACGCACCCCAGTCGGTGCGGTCGCCGTCCAGCGCCGCGACCAGCAGCTCGAAGTGGTCGTGCCAGTCGGCGAGACGGTCCAGCCGTTGCTCCCGGCCGGCCCGCGTCTCGTGGGTGAAACGCAGCACGGTCGACCCGCCGTCGCCGGACGTCCCCGGCTCCAGATGGAACCGGATCCGTCCGTGCGTCGGATCGACCGTGTACTCGGCCACGTACGGGGGATCCCAGGCGGTCACCCGACCCGGGACCAGCGTGCCGGCGCCCCGCCAGCGGAGGCCGACCCGGCCGCCGAGCCGGGGTTCCAGCGGGTCCGCCACGCAGAGCCAGCCCGCCAGGCCCTCGGGGGTGGCGACGGCGTCCCACACGTCGGGCAGGGGGTGGGACAGCTCGACGGCGAACCGCAGCAGATGCGGTTCGCCGTCGTGGGTCTCGCACCTGCCCCGGGGTATCTCGCTCATACCTCAAGCGTCACCCCGGGACGGGCCCGGTGCCAGCTCAGACGCCGGCGTACGAGTGCTTGCTGTTCACGAAGATGTTCACGCCGTAGTAGTTGAACAGGAAGCAGGCGAAGGCGATGAGCGCGATGTACGCGGCCTTCCGCCCCTTCCAGCCGGCCGTGGCGCGCGCGTGCAGGTACGCGGCGTAACCGACCCAGGTGATGAAGGACCAGACCTCCTTGGCGTCCCAGCCCCAGTAGCGGCCCCACGCGTCGCCGGCCCAGATCGCACCGGCGATGATCGTGAAGGTCCAGAGCGGGAAGACGGCCGCGTTGACCCGGTAGGAGAACTTGTCGAGCGAGGCCGCGGACGGCAGCCGCTCCATCACCGAGCGGGCGAAGGAGCCCGGGTCGCCGCCGCCGGCGAGCTTGTTCTCGTACGAGTCGCGGAAGAGGTACAGCAGGGTGGCGACGGCGCCGAGGTAGAAGACCGCGCCGCAGAAGATCGCGGTGGAGACGTGGATCCACAGCCAGTACGAGTCGAGCGCGGGGACCAGCTGGTCACTGGGGGTCTTCAGCCAGGTGGTGGCCATGCCCAGGTCGAGCAGGACCGTCGTGACCAGCGGCAGGCCGAGCCAGCGCACGTTCTTCTTGGCGACGAGGAAGCCGAGGTACGCGCCGACCGCCACCGTCGAGAAGGTGGTGGAGAACTCGTACATGTTGCCCCAGGGGGCCCGCTGCACGGAGAGCGCCCGGGTGACCACGCCCGAGGCCTCGACCAGGAAGGCGAGGACGGTCAGCGAGACGGCGATACGGCCGTACAGATCGCCCTTGACGGTGCCGCCGGCCGCACCGGGGCCGTCCGGCACGTCACGGGAGCCGGCCGCGGACCGGGTGACGACCTTCGGCTTCTCCAGGACGGCGGTGCCACCGGCCTTCTTGACCTGGACGGTCACGGCGGAGGTGGCGGCCGGGGCGCGGGAGGTCAGCGCGGCGGCGGTGCGGCCGACCTTGCTGCGGCTGCCCAGCACCCACTCGGCGATGTGGGCGAAGAAGGCCAGGGTGTAGACGGCCATCGAGGAGTAGATGAGCAGGTCGCTCATCCGCGCCAGGCTCTCGTTGGTCGTGGCGGCGAGGATCACTTGTCGGCCTCTCCAGAAGGGGCGGGGTCTTCTGCGGGTTCTTCCGCGGGTTCCGGTACGTCTTCCGGATCGGCTTCGGGTGCCGGCGGCGCGTCCGCCGTGAGCGCGACCGCGAGGTCGCCGAGCTCCTCGGGGAGCTTGGCGGACTCGCTCCGGCCCAGGCCCGCCATCTCGACGACGGTCACGCCGTCCTCCCCGCGCACGGCCCGGACCCAGACCCGGCGCCGCTGGATGAAGAGCGAACCGGTCAGACCGGCGATCGCGGCGATCGCGCCCGTGAGGGCGAGCCCGTTGCCGGGCTGCTGCGAGATCTGGAAGCTCGCCCACTCCTTGACGTCCTTCTCGAAGGTGATCGAGCCGGCGCCGCCGGGGAGCGTCATGGTCTCGCCGGGCAGCAGCCGCTGCGCGAGCTTGTTGCCGGACGCGTCCGTGAACTGCTTCATCTTGGACTTGTCGAGCTGGTACACGTTCTGCGGAAGTCCGGAGTCGACCCGCAGGTCGCCGTGGAAACCGGTGAGCGCCATGACGGGGAAGTCGAGACCGGGGAACTGCGAGAACATCGTGCCCTTGCCGGCGCCCGCGAAAGTCGGCACGAAGAAGGCCTGGAAACCCAGCTGCTCCTTCTTGCCGTTCTTGTCGCGGTAGCCGTCCATCACCTTGATGGCGCCGGTGGAGGTGATGTTGTTGTCGACGGGCAGCAGCGGCACGGCGCCGTGGAAGACGACCTTGCCGCTGCCGTCCTTGACGGTGACGGCGGGCGCGTAGCCGTGGGCGATCAGATAGACCTTGGAGTCGCCCACCTTGAGCGGCTCGTTGACCCGGATGACGGCCTTCTTGTCGGCCCCGCCCTCGGAGTAGGAGACCTTCGCCTCGAAGGTGCGCGGGGTGCCGCGCTGCGGGCCGTTCTTCTCGTACGTGCCGTCGAAGGCGTCGAGCTTGAAGCTGAACGGCTCCAGCTCGTCGATGCCGAACTGCGAGCCGGACTTGAAGTCGTCGTACTGGGTGAGCGTGTTGGAGAAGCCGTCGCCCTCGACGATCAGCTTGCCGCCCTCGGACTTGAAGAGCTGGCCCCAGGCGAAGGCGACGAGCATGACGATCAGGGCGACGTGGAAGGCCAGGTTGCCGGCCTCGCGGAGGTAGCCCTTCTCGGCGGCGATCGCGTTCCCGGCCGTGTGCGCGCGGAAGCGGCGTCCCTTGAGGAGGGTGAGCGCGGCCTCGTGGACCTGCTCGGGCTCGGCCCCGGTGCGCCACGTCGTGTACGCGGGGAGCCGGTCGAGGCGCTTGGGGGCGCCCGGCGGACGGCTGCGGATCTGGCCGACGAACTGCCAGCTGCGGGGCACGATGCAGCCGATGAGGGAGACGAACAGCAGGATGTAGATCGCGGAGAACCACACGGAGCTGTAGACGTCGAAGAACTGGAGCTTCTCGTACAGCGGCGTCAGCGTCTCGTGGGCGTCCTTGAAGGCCTGCGCCTTGATCTCGTCCACGCCGGTCTGCGGGATGAGGGAGCCGGGGACGGCGCCGAGCGACAGCATGAAGAGCAGGATCAGCGCGACCCGCATGGAGGTCAGCTGCCGCCAGAACCAGCGGACCCAGCCGACGATCCCGAGGGTGGGACCGCCGATGACGCTCTCGCCCCGGTCCTCGACGGGGGCCGTGGAGAGCTGGGCGCCGGCCGCTTCGTCGGCCCTGCGCTCGGTCTCCGTCGTATCGGTCTTGCTCATGGAACTCAGATCCCCACCGTGAAACCGCTGGACCAGCCCTGCATCGTGGCGACCATGTTGTCCCACGCGCCCGTGAGGAGCAGGACGCCGGTGGCGATCATCATGCCGCCGCCGATCCGCATGACCCACACGTAGTGCCTCTTGACCCATCCGAACGCGCCGAGCGCCTTGCGGAAGGCGACGGCGGCGACCACGAACGGTACGCCGAGGCCGAGGCAGTACGCGAAGGCGAGTATCGCGCCGCGGCCCGCGCTGGCCTGCTCCAGGGCGAGGGCGTTGACCGAGGCGAGCGTCGGGCCGATGCACGGGGCCCAGCCGATGCCGAAGAGCGCGCCGAGGACCGGCGCGCCGACCAGACCGGCGACGGGCTTCTTGTGGAAGCGGAACTCGCGCTGGGTGAACCAGGGCATCAGGCCGAGGAAGAAGACGCCCATGAGGATCATGAGCACGCCGAGGACCAGGTTGAGCGTGTCGCTGTACTTCTGGAGGTACGTCCCGAAGTAGCCGAAGAGCGCCCCGCCGGAGACGAACACGGCGCTGAAGCCGAGGACGAAGAGGAGGGCGCCCGCGGTCATCCGGCCGCGGCGGCTCTCGGCGAGGTCGGTGCCGGAGACGCCGGTCACGTACGACAGGTAACCGGGGACGAGCGGGAGCACGCACGGCGAGAAGAAGGAGACCAGGCCGGCGAGGAGGGCGACGGGGAAGGCGAGGAGCAGGGCTCCGCTGGTGACCGTCTCGTTCACCGGCTCACTTCTCCTTGAGGAGGGGCTCGATCATCGACCGGAGCTTCTCCTCGTCCAGCGCCATGAGCGAGCGGGCGGCGATCTTGCCCTCCTTGTCGAGGACGACGGTGGAGGGGATGCCCTGCAGGCTGAGGGTGCCCTTGGGGAAGCCGAAGAGGATCAGCTTGCCCTGCGGGTCGTAGAGGCTCGGGTAGGGCACCCCGTAGTCCTCTTCGAAGGCGATCGCGGGCTGCTTGTTGGGGTCGCGGGTGTTGAGCCCGACGAACTCGACGCCCTTGCCCTTGAGGTCCTTGGCGACCTTCGCGAAGTGCGGGGCCTCGGCGCGGCAGGGGCTGCACCAGGAGCCCCAGGCGTTGAGGACGACGACCTTGCCCTTGAGGTCGGCGACGTCGAGCTGCTTGCCGTCGAGGGTCTCGCCCGCGAGCTTGCCGGTGGAGGCACGCTTCCCCTGGGGCGCGGTGGCGATACCGCCCGTGTTGGTGACGAAGTTGGTGTTGCCACCGCCGCCCGACTTGCCGTTGCTGTCGCCGCTGCAGGCCGAGAGCGTGAGGGCGGCGGACAGCACTCCGACGGCGAGCAGGGTGCGTCGAGGGGCACGGCTAAGGCTCATGTGAAAAGTTTCGCATGGGCGTTTGGGGGATCTTGGGCACCCCCCTACGTGCCCGTAAAGCCCCTTGTCAAGATCGCCTAAGCGAACACGGCGTCCGACTATGCGGACGGGGTGGACGAGGGTGCCGTGGCGGGCCTGAGGAAAGTATTCCAGCCGCCGGTCGGCTTCTCCCCCACCTCCAGCGAACGCAGCTTCTGGAGGATGTCCGGGTCCTGGACGTCGAGCCAGTCCACGAACTGCCGGAAGGAGACGAGCCGGACGTCCTTCTTCCCGGCCATTCCCTTGAGCGCGTCCTCGACGGCGTCCATGTAGATGCCGCCGTTCCACTGCTCGAAGTGGTTGCCGATGAAGAAGGGCGCGCGGTTCGACTCGTAGGCGCGCGTGAAGCCGCCGAGCAGCGCGTCGGTCGCCTGCTTGCGCCAGCCCGGGTAGCGCGAGGGCATTCCCTTGGTGGTGTTCTTCGACTGGTTGGCGAGCATGTTGTAGTCCATCGACAGGACCTCGAAGGAGTGCCCGGGGAAGGGCACGGCCTGGAGGGGGAGGTCCCAGATGCCCTGGCGCTTGGTCGGCCAGGTCTGCCGGCCACCGGGCGAGCTGGCGTCGTACCGCCACTTGAGCCGCTTGGCGGTGGGCAGCAGGTTGTCCTGGCCGAGGAGGCAGGGGGTGCGGCCGCCGACGAGCTCCTTGGAGTAGTCGAAGGGCAGCGGGTCGAGGTCGGTCCAGCCGCTGTTCGTCTTCCACTCGGTGACGAACTTCATGGCCTGGTCGATCTCGCTCTGCCACTGGGCCGGGGTCCAGTTGCCGACGGAGCCGGAGCCGCCGCAGAAGTGCCCGTTGAAGTGGGTGCCGATCTCGTGGCCCTCGAGCCAGGCCTGCCGGACGTACTTCAGCGTGTCCTTGATGTGGTCGTCGGTGAGGTAGCCGATGTCGGAGGCGCCGACGCGGTTGTTCGGAGGGCGGTAGAGGTTCGCCTTCGACTCGGGGAGGAGGTAGATCCCGGAGAGGAAGAAGGTCATCGCCGCGTCGTGGTTCTTGGCGAGTTCGAGGAAGCGCGGGAAGAGGCCGTTGCCGACCTCCCCGGCGCCGTCCCAGGAGAAGACCACGAACTGGGGCGGGGTCTGGCCGGGTTCGAGCGGGACGGGGGCGTCGGGCTGGTGCGGCTGCTTTCCCGTGTCGGCGGTGGAACCGTCGCCGATGGGCCGTGCGTCGTCCTTGGTCGGGGTCGCCGTACTCGGGTTCGAGGAGGCGTCACCTCCCTTGCCCGGACCGGAACGTCCGGACTTGTCCTGATTGCCGGTGCTGCACGCCGCGATACCCATCGCCGCCGCGGCACCAACGCCCGCTCCGAGCAGCCCCCTTCGACTGATCCCACTGATCCCGCGCATGACATCCCCATTCGCGCTGACGTATGACCTGAACGTCATCCAAACCGACAATGAGTGAGATGCCGGGAGGAACACGTAGGTTCCGGGAATTCGCACAAAAATTTCAGGGCGGTCGGTTGGCATGAACACCACCCGACCGCCCTGAACTGTGGACCGTGCACTCCCGCGCTGTCCAGTGGGGGGCCCCCGTTGCGGAGCCTTACGCTCCGAAGGCCTTCGCCTTCCCCTTGACCGGCTTCGCACCCGCCAGCAGATGCGCCGGAACGAGATCCCGGGCCGGCTCGCTGTACCCGACCGAGACGATCTTGTCGCCCTGGTACGTGAACGAGGTCAGCGAGGCCAGCGTGCACTGCCGCCGGCGCGGGTCGTGCCAGAGCCGGCGCTTCTCCACGAAGCTGCGGACGATCCAGATCGGCAGCTGGTGGCTGACGCAGACCGCCTCGTGCCCCCGGGCCGCGTCCTTCGCCGCGTCGAGCGCGCCCATCATGCGGACGACCTGCTCGACGTACGGCTCGCCCCAGGACGGCTGGAACGGGTTGGTCAGGTGCTTCCAGTTCGCCGGCCTGCGCAGCGCCCCGTCCCCGACACCGAAGGTCTTGCCCTCGAAGACGTTCGCCGCCTCGATGAGCCGCCCGTCGCTCGCCAGATCCAGACCGTGGGTCTTGGCGACCGGCATCGCCGTCTCCTGCGCCCGCTCCAGCGGGGAGGCGACGACGTACGTGATGTCCCGGGCGGCCAGGTGCTCGGCGACCCGGTCCGCCATCTGCCGGCCGAGCTCGGAGAGGTGGTAGCCGGCGCGGCGCCCGTAGAGGACACCGTCGGGGTTGTGCACCTCGCCGTGCCGCATCAGGTGGACGACGGTGATGTCCTGGTCGCTCTTCGGGGAGCTCGTCGCGCCGCTCGTGCCCTCGCTCATGCCCTCGCTCATGCCGTCGCCTCCGCGGCGGCGCGGGCGGCGGCCGGCAGGGCGGCGGCGATGCGCTCGATCGCCCGCTCGTCGTGCGAGGCCGAGACGAACCAGGACTCGAAGGCGGACGGCGGCAGGTAGACGCCGTCGGCCAGCATCGAGTGGAAGAAGGCGTTGAAGCGGAAGGCCTCCTGCTGCTTCGCCTCGTCGTAGTTGCGCACCTCGTCGGCGGTGAAGAACACCGAGAACATGTTGGACGCGGTCTGCAGCCGGTGCGCCACGCCCTCCTTCGCCAGCGCGCCGGTGACCAGGCCCTGGATCTCCTGGGAGACCGCGTTCACCTTCTCGTACGCCGCGTCGTCGAGCAGCCGCAGCTGCGCGAGCCCGGCGGCGGTCGCGATCGGGTTACCGGAGAGGGTGCCCGCCTGGTAGACCGGCCCGGCCGGGGCGAGGTGCCCCATGACGTCGGCGCGGCCGCCGAACGCGGCGGCGGGGAAGCCGCCGCCCATGACCTTGCCGAAGGTCAGGAGGTCCGCCTTCACCCCGTCGACGCCGTACCAGCCGGCCTTCGAGGTACGGAATCCGGTCATCACCTCGTCGGAGATGTACAGCGCGCCGTTCTCCCGGCACAGATCGGCCAGACCCTGGTTGAAGCCCTCCGCCGGCGGGACGACGCCCATGTTGCCGGGAGAGGCCTCGGTGATGACACAGGCGATCTCGCCCGGGTGCGCGGCGAACGCGGCCCGCGCGGCCTCCAGGTCGTTGTAGGGCAGCACGATCGTGTCCCCGGCCTGCGCGCCGGTCACGCCGGGCGTGTCGGGCAGCCCGAGGGTGGCGACACCGGAACCGGCCGCGGCGAGCAGCGCGTCCACGTGGCCGTGGTAGCAGCCCGCGAACTTGACGACCTTGGCACGCCCGGTGAACCCGCGGGCGAGCCG
The DNA here is from genome assembly GCF_014656215.1 of Streptomyces zaomyceticus. GTDB lineage: Bacteria > Actinomycetota > Actinomycetes > Streptomycetales > Streptomycetaceae > Streptomyces > Streptomyces zaomyceticus. The sequence continues at coordinate 37,199 of NZ_BNBZ01000042.1, forward strand.
GATCGCGGACATCGTGGCCTCGGTGCCGGAGGAGACGAGGCGCACCTGCTCGACCGGCTCGACGCGCGCCACGATCTCCTCGGCGAGCGCGACCTCGCCCTCGCCGGGCGTGCCGAACGAGGTGCCGCGGGCCACGGCGGCCTGCACCGCGGCGGTGACCTCGGGGTGCGCGTGACCGAGGATCATCGGCCCCCAGGAGCACACCAGGTCGACGTACTCACGGCCGTCCGCGTCGGTGAGGTAGGGACCGGAACCGGACACCATGAACCGGGGCGTTCCGCCCACGGCCCGGAAGGCACGCACCGGTGAGTTCACGCCGCCGGGCGTCACGAGGGAAGCGCGGTCGAAAAGCGTCTGTGAGACTGGGGCTTCGTATGAATACGGCACTGTGATCCTGACCTGCGAGAACGACTTCGGGCACGACATCGGGAACGGAGGGACGGCGTGGACATCCTGGGTATTACGCCGGGGCGTTCGCCCTCCGCGTCTGCGAAACTGGGGCGTCATAGGGATGACTCACGGAATCCATGGTGTCAGAGGCCACGGCGTTCTTGCGGACAGGTGTTTCACCGTACGAACGTGGGGGAGGTCACTGACACGATGATCGGGTTGCGCGGCGGGGTCGTGTTGCCGAGAAAAAGCAGTCGGGTGGAGATATGCATCGCGGTGGCGGACCGGGCGAGGGGACGGACGATCTGGGTCCGGAGTCTGCCCGCCGGGGGAGGCACCGGCGCCGGCGGAGCGAAGACCCGAGCTCCGGGAATCCGGGCGCTCCAGGCACTTCGGGCACACCCGGGAGAGCGGGTTCCCCGGGAGAACCGGTCACCGGAAGCGGGAGTGGCCGGTTGGGGGTGACGTACAAGTACTTCGGCGCGCCCGACGGCGCCACGGCGGCCCGCGTCCCGATCTCGATGCGCCCGGAGGAGCTCGGCGGCGACGAGCTCGGCATGGGCGGCATGTTCACCAAGATCAAGCCGGAGACCATAGCGGCCATGGTCCTGACCGGCATCCAGGGCATGCCCCTGAACAAGGTGCCCCCGCTGGAACTGGTGGTGCTCCACCCGGACTACGCGGTGGTGAAACTGCCGATGACCGTGGTCGACCCGCTCCGTGCGATCGGCGAGGAGTCGGTCGGTGCCGCGGCCTTCATCTGGTCCACGGTCCCGGACCGCGGAGGCCCGCGCGACGCCTTCGACGTCTACCAGCTGCTCCACGAGTGGCAGGACTTCTCCGTCCGCCTCCACGAGGCGGGCCATCAGCCGTACTGCCTGGTGTGGCCGTAGGGATCCGGTAACACCGGGGAGGACCGGCCCGCGGTCAGGTCCGGTCCTCGCCCGCCTTCGCGGCCTCCGCCGCCTTCGCGCGCTCGGCGGCGAGCTCGCGGGCCGAGGCGAGCCGGTACGGCACGTCGATGACGACCACGTTCTTCATGAACAGCAGCCGGGTCTTGAGCCGCAGCGCGCTCTGGTTGTGGAGCGGCTGCTCCCACCAGTGCCCCACCACGTACTCGGGGATGACCACCGAGATCACCGCGTCCCCCTTCCGTTCGGGCGCCTCCCTGACGTGCCGCAGGATCGGCTGGACGATCGAGCGGTACGGGGAGCCGAGCACTCGCAGGGGTACGTCGATGCCGCGGGCCGCCCAGGTCGCGCGGAGCACCTCCGCGTCCGCCGGGTCCTCGGCGACGGTGACGGCCGTGAGCGAGGTGGGACGCAGGGTCTTCGCGTACGACAGGGCCCGGAGGCTGGGTGCGTTGACCGAGGCCACCAGGACCAGGACGTGGTTCTCGGCCAGCGCGCGGGGCCTCTCGAGGGGACCGACGGCGACCTCGGCGGACACCGCGTCGTAGTGCCGCCGCACCCCCTTCATCCCGGCGAAGAGCACCGGCATCGCGATGACGACGATCCAGGCGCCGTGGGTGAACTTGGTGACGAGGACGATGACGAGGACGACCGCCGTCAGGAACGCGCCGAAGGCGTTGATCGCCAGACGGCGGTGGATGCCGCGGCGGTCGACGCCCCCGGCCCGCCCGCCGCGGGTTCCCGCGCCGGCGGGCCTGGCGAGTTCTCGCCGCCAGTGCTTGACCATGCCGGCCTGGGAAAGGGTGAAGGAGACGAAGACGCCGAGGATGTACAGCTGGATGAGGCGGGTCAGCTCCGCGTCGAAGGCGACGATGAGGAGGATCGCGGCGAGCGCGAGGAGGACGATGCCGTTGGAGTAGACGAGCCGGTCGCCGCGGTGGAAGAGCTGGCGGGGCGCGTAGCGGTCGCGGCCGAGGACGGAGGCGAGCATCGGGAAGCCGTTGAAGGCGGTGTTGGCCGCCAGGATCAGGACACCCGCGGTGACGGCCTGGAGCACGTAGAAGAGGATGTGCCAGTCGCCGAAGGTGGCCCGTCCGATCTGGGCGAGCGCGGTGGACATCGGCGTGCCGGGGGCGAGGCCGAGCTCGGTGGGGTCCTCGGCGACATGGACCTCGTAGACCATGGCCAGCACGGTGATCCCGAAGAACATCGTCACGGAGAGCGCGCCCATGATCGCGAGCGTCATGGCCGCGTTGCGGCTCTTGGGCTTCGCGAACGCCGGGACGCCGTTGCTGACGGCCTCGACGCCGGTGAGCGCGGTACAGCCGGAGGCGAAGGCCCGCAGGGCGAGCAGCACAAGGGCGATCCCCGAGTAGGTGGAGACCGCGTGGACGGGCAGATCGGCGGACTCGGCCCGGATCGTCGAACCCGTCGCCATCCGCACCGCGGCCACCGCGAACATCAGATAGATGACCGCGATGAAGGCGTACGTGGGCAGGGCGAACCAGCGCCCCGACTCGCGCACTCCCCTCAGGTTCAGCCAGGCGAGCACGGCCACGAAGAACACCGACAGGGCCACGGCGTGCCCGTCGAGCGAGGGGACGGCCGAGGTGATGGCGGCGACCCCGGAGACGACGGAGACGGCCACGGTCATCACGTAGTCGATGAGCAGCGCGGACGCCGCGGTGAGCGCGGCGGTCTGCCCCAGGTTCTCCGCGGAGACGACATAGGCCCCGCCGCCGCCCGGATAGGCGTAACAGGTCTGCCGGTACGAGGCGACGACCACCAGCAGCAGGATGACGATGCCGGCCGCCGCGTACCAGGTCAGATGGAGCACGGCGAGGCCGCCGAGGGCCAGGATCAGCAGGATCTCCTCGGTGGCGTACGCGACCGAGGAGAGCGGGTCGCTGCAGAAGATCGGCAGGGCGACCCGTTTGGGCAACAGGGTCTCCCCGAGCCGGCCGCTGTCCAACGGACGACCTACGAGCAGGCGTTTCGCCGCACTTCCAGCTCTCATAAGTGCTGAAGTTAGGACGAATGGTATGTAATGCGCGGAAGCCGCGCCCTGTGGGAGCCCCCGTACGCCCTGTGGGAGCCCCGTACGAGGAAGGACCCTGACGCGTGAGCGGAGTACGAGGAGTGCGGATGACCGGCGAGCCCCTGCAGATCGGCGAGGTCGCCGCACGGACCGAACTGCCCCTGCGCACGATCCGGCAGTACGAGGACAGCGGCCTGGTCGTTCCCTCCGCCGCCTCGCCGGGCGGCTTCCCGCTCTACACGGACGCGGACGTGTCCCGGCTGATGGTCGTCCGCCGGATGAAGCCGCTCGGCTTCACCCTCGACGAGACCCGCGAACTCCTCACGGCCATGGACCGGCTGGCCGCCGAGCGCGCGGGCACGGACACGGAGCTCGACCCGGACGAACGAGCCGGGCTCCTGGCCCGTGTCCGCCGCTACGAACAGGCCGCGGCCGAGCGGGTCGCGGAGCTGCGGGCGCAGCTCTCCCGTGCGGAGGAGTTCGCCGACTCGCTGCGCCGCACCCGCCTCACGACGACCCCGGCCTGACCGTCGGCCGGCTTCTCCCCGGTTCGGTCCGTGCGGGTTCAGCCCGTCGGTGCGAGTGCCTCGGCGAGGTCGCGGAAGAAGCGCGCGTAGGCCGCCGGGCTGGGCGGGGTCTCGGGGTTCCACGGCGTGGACCGGACGCCGGACAGGGCCCCGTCGGGCGGCGTGGCGTGGGCCCTGCTGTCGAAGAGGACCAGGCCGGGACGGAGCTCGGCGGCGCGGCCCCAGTCGGCCGTGAGCCAGTTGGCGCCGGGGCCGGGGCCCGGGTCGACCAGCCGGACTCCGAGCTCGGTGAGACGCGCCAGCTCGGGCCAGGCGAGCGGCCGGGCGAGGTGCACCTGGTCGGGACCGGCGCCGGAGAGCGCGAGGACGCCGAGTCCGGAGCGCGCGGCGGCCTCCCGCAGCGCGTCCTCGGCCGCCCGCAGGTCGCCCGGGAAGGCCGCGGCGGGCGTTTCGGCGGCCGACGAGGCCCCCAGACTCACGGCCAGCGCCCCGAATCGCTCCAGGATGGCCGGCAGGCCGAGCTCGTTGCCGACCGAGAGTGCGACGAGCGGCACCCCGAGGCGTTCGGCGACGGACTCGTCGAGCGCGTACGGGCTCTTCCCGTCGTAGGTCACGTCCACGATCACGTCCGGCCGCAGCTCCCGCAGCCGCCCCTCGTCCAGGACCCTGCCGGGCCCGAGGTAGGTCACCGCGGCCGACCGCAGCCCGCCTTCCTTCGCCGGATCGAGGACCTCGCCGTCGTGCCCGGAGCCGTACACCGCGACGGGAGTCACCCCCAGGTCACACAGGGCCGCGCCGGCCCGCACGTACGCGACCACCCGCCGCGGCACCCGGGCCGCCCCGAGCTCCGCACCTCTGTCGTCCGTGAATCCCCATGCCTCTGCCCCGGACATACGGCTGCTCCCTCCCCGGCCGGAATGTGCCTCTTCCGTCACCTTGGAGCGGTTCCGCGGCCCGCACAAGAGGGCATGCCCGGCCCGGCCTGCGCCGGGTCCGCCGGGTCCGGGACCAAGGTCCCGGACCCCCCTGCCGAAAGTCCCCCAGGTTGGTGTTAACTGAACAGGTCGGGAGGAAGCAGTAGGAATCGCCGCTGCCCTCGTGCCCGCGCGCCACCTGCCGGGGCGCGCCGCGCACGGGCGGCCCTCACGTCCTGGAGTGAGTCATGTCCTTGCCCGGCCCGTTCTCCGACCCCCGTGTGCTCACCCTGTTCGGCCTGCTCGCCGTCTCGACGGTGGTGTGGCTGTCGCTCGGCCTCCGGGCCCGGGCCCGTGATCGCCGCGACGGGACGCGCACCCCACTGGAGCGGATCTGGCACCCGCAGGAGTCGGTGGAACTGACGCCCGCGGAGGAGCATGCCTTCGGCCAGGTCGTCTCGCGGCTCGGCCTGGGTTCGGCGGGCCGCCTGCGCTGAGCGCCGGGCACCCGCGGACGGGACTCGCCTCAGCCTTCCCACGCCCGCGGATCGCGGCCCGTCGTGGCGAGCAGCCGCTCGAAGGCGGTGGCGTCGCCGGGCAGCTCGGCGGGCTCCCCGAAGACACCCGCCTTCCGGGCCATCGGCGCCATCCGCTCCACCTCCTCGACGAGCCCGGCGACCACGGCGGGGTCGGGTTCGAAGCTCCGGCCGGTGGCGCGGGCCAGGTCCCAGGCGTGCACGGTCAGGTCGAGCAGCACCATGGACCCGACGGTCCGCGCGGGCAGCGCCATGGCCCCGGTGCTGCCCTCCTCGGCGCCGGGCGCCGACCAGGCCTCGACCAGCTTCTCGGTCTCGGCCTCGAAGCGGTCCCGCCAGCCGGGGTCGGCGAGCCAGTCCGTACCGACGGCGAGATCGGCGGGCTGCTTGGCGGCGAGGGCCTGGAAGTGCACGACGACACCGAGGAGATGGTTCAGCAGGGCGCGGACGTCGTACTCGGCGCAGGGCGTGGGCGCGCCGAGCGAGGCGTCGGCGACGCCCCCGACCAGGGGCGTGGCACGGGTGGCGGCACTGCGGAGCAGGTCACCGATGCGGGGCGGGGCCTCGTTCGTCATGGGAGCGACGCTAGGCGAGCATGCCCACCCGGGTCTTGAAGAAACACGCCACACCGGGCCCGGGCCCCTGCGGGTGCCCAGGTCGTCTCTCTCGGATCTTGCCGGTCAAGCGGGCGTCGCGGGCCGGGCGGGATCCGGAAGAGACGACCTAGCATCGGACGCATGTCGGACTCCGCTCCCCGCCGGGACACCCGGGGCATCGTCGATCCCGCCGAACTGCTCACCCACGTCCGCTTCCGCCGTCACGTCCCGGCCCCGGAACTGCGGCCCTATCTGGAGCACTACTGGCTGATCGACTGGGAGCTTCCGGAGCCGTACGCGACCCATGTCGTCCCGCATCCGTCGGTGAACATCGTCTTCCAGCGGTACGGGGCGATCGGCGCCCCGGCCGCGGAGGCGGACGCGTCCGCCGAGGTCGCCGGGATCGGGCTCGGTCTGTTCACCCAGAAGCTGACGGACGCGGGCCGGGTCTGCGGGGTGCAGTTCCGCCCCGGCGGCTTCCGCCCCTTCGCGCCCGCGTGGCCGGTGTCGGCCTGGACGGGCCGCCGGGTCCCCCTGCCGGAGGTCTTCCCGGGCGGGGGCGACGACGATCCGCTGTCCGGCGTCCTCTCTCCCGACACCGACCACGCGCGCGTGGCGGCGCTCGACGCCTTCCTGCTGGCCCACGGTCCCGCCCCCGACCCGGCGGCCGACCGGGCCATGGAGCTCGTGGAGCTGATCCGCGGCGACCGCGCGATCCGCAAGGTGTCCCGGCTGTCCGCGGCGTCGGGCCTGTCGGCGCGCTCGCTCCAGCGCCTCTTCTCGACCCATGTCGGCGTCGGCCCGAAGTGGGTGATCCTGCGCTACCGCATCCACGAGGCCCTGGAACGCGCCGAGGCGGCGGAGACCGAGGGCACCCCGGACTGGGCGGCCCTGGCGGCGGAGCTCGGCTACAGCGACCAGGCCCATCTCGTACGGGACTTCACGGCGACGATCGGGGTGCCGCCGACGGCGTACGCCCGGGGAGTGTCGGTGAGCTGACCTACCGTACGGGCATGGACAACGACACCGGCTCGCCCGTACGGCTCGAACCCTGGTCCGAGGCCGACGCCGGCCTGCTGCGCGCCCTGAACGCGCCCGAGTTGACGGAACACCTCGGCGGACCGGAGACGGAGGAGCAGCTCGTCCGGCGCCACCGGCGGTATGTGGACCTGAGCGCCGACGACACGGGCGCGGGGCGGATGTTCCGGATCGTGCTGCTACCTGAGGAGGCGGTGGCGGGCAGCATCGGCTTCTGGGTGCGGACCGGGGACGGCGAACCGGTGTACGAGACCGGGTGGGCCGTGCTGCCGGGCTTCCAGGGCCGGGGCGTGGCGACGGCCGCCACGCGCGCGGTGGCCGCGGAGGCCCGGGCCGCGGGCCTCCACCGCCGGCTGCACGCGTTCCCTTCGACGGACAACGCCGCTTCGAACGCGGTGTGCCGCAAGGCGGGATTCGAACTGCTCGGCGAGCGGGACTTCGAGTACCCGCCGGGACACCCGATGCGCTGCAACGACTGGCGCCTCGACCTGCGGAAGCCGGTGTGGGCGGGCGGGCCCGAAGCCGGTCGGTGAGCCGGGCCGGAAGCCCGTCTAGGAGGCGTCTTCCGGTGCGGTGAGCGGCCGGGCGAAGTGGAAGGCCACGATGTCGAAGCGCTCGCGCAGGTAGAAGCGGTGGGCTCCGGTGCGGTGGGTGCCGGAGTCCAGGTCGAGCTCGTGGCACCCGGCGGCGCGCGCGTGGCCGTCCAGATGCTCGACGAGCGCGTGGCCGACCCCGGTGGAGCGGGTGGCGGCGGCGGTCACCAGGTCGTCGATGTAGAGCTTGCGCAGGGAGCTGGTGGTGCTGATGATCCGCCAGCCGGCCGCGCCGACGCAGCGGCCGTCGTCCGCGTAGGCGGCGCTGAAGCGCAGTCCCTGGGGGTGCCCGGCCTCGTACACCTCGCGGAAGAGCTCCGGGGTGAGGTGGGGGCGGAGTTCGAGGAGGACGGGCAGGAGGTCGTTCTCCAGCCGGGTGTCGCCGGGCTCGAGGTCGATGATCTTCATGCCGGGACGGTACCTCAGGGTTTTGTCCGGGTTGACGCACAGGGCGCGAGCTTGGATATTTATCTGCGTAACGCAGACAATGCGTTGCGCAGTCACCTCTGCTCGCACTCCCATCGGAAGGACACCTCCCATGACCGTTCTCGTCACCGGCAGCCGCGGCCGCGTCGCCTCCACCCTGCTCGGACTGCTCGACGCCGCCGGCGTCAAGGCCACAGCCGGCTCCAAGAACCCCGCGGATCTCTCCCCACCCACCGGGGTCGGCACCGTGCGCTGCGACCTCACCGATCCGGCCACCTTCGACACCGCCCTGGCCGGCGTCGACTCCGTCTTCCTGTACGCCGAGGCCACCCACGTGGAGGCCTTCGCCGACCGGGCCCGTGCCGCCGGCGTCGAGCATGTCGTCCTCCTCTCCTCCAGCTCCGTCCTCGCCCCGGACGCCGCGGAGAACCCGATCGCCGCCTCCCACCTCGCGGCCGAGCGCACCCTCTCCGCCGCCGCGGACGCCGGGGCCTTCGAGGCCACCCACCTCCAGCCGGGCGCCTTCGCCACCAACGCCCTGCAGTGGGCCGGGGCGCTCCGGGACGGTCGCGGCCCCGCCCTGCCCCACCCCCACACGTACGGCGATCCGATCCATGAGCGCGATGTCGCCGAGGCCGCCTTCGCCGTGCTCACCGAGCCCCGGCTGCGCGGTTCCTCGTATCTGTTGACGGGCCCCGAGTCCCTGACCTTCGTCGAGCAGCTGGCGATCCTCGCCGAGGTGACGGACCGCCCCGCGCCCCACTCGGTCGTGACGCCCGAGGAGTGGAAGGGGTCGGTGGCCGGCTTCCTACCGGAGACGTTCGCCGACGCGCTGCTGTCCTACTGGGCCTCGCACGACGGCCGGCCGACACCGCTGACGCGCACGGTCGAGGAACTGACCGGCCACCCGGCCCGTACCTTCGCCACCTGGGCCGCCGACCACGCGGCGGACTTCCGCCCCTGACCGGCCACCACAGGGCGCTCCCCCGCACCACCGCCCCGCACCACCGGCGCCGCTCCCCCGCCACGGCGACGAATTCCGTGGCCGCCGGTCCCGCCCCGGTGCGATCCTGTCCCCGTGAACGGACCGGAGATCCACATCAGCTTCGCCCCCGACCTGGGGCTCTTCGTCGCGGCGGAGCGGCGCTCGGGCCGCACGGCGGTGACCACCGACGGCTCCTCCTCGCTCGGCCATGTCGTGGAGTCGCTCGGCGTGCCCCTCACCGAGGCCGGGCGGCTCCTGGTCGACGGCCGTCCCGTCGACACCTCGCACGTCCCCGCCGCGGGCGAGACGATCGAGGTGGAAGGCGTCTCCCGCCCGCAGCCGGTGCGGCCCGGCGCGCCGCTCCGGTTCCTGCTCGACGTGCACCTCGGCACGCTGGCCCGGCGGCTGCGGCTGCTCGGGGTGGACGCGGCGTACGAGAGCGAGGACATCGGCGACCCCGCCCTGGCCGCGCTCTCCGCACAGGAGCGGCGCGTCATGCTCTCGCGGGACCGCGGGCTGCTGCGGCGCCGCGAGCTGTGGGCGGGCGCCTACGTCTACAGCGACCGGCCGGACGACCAGCTCCGTGACGTCCTGGAGCGCTTCGCACCGCCGCTCGCGCCCTGGACGCGCTGCACGGCGTGCAACGGGCGACTGAGCGGCACCGACAAGGACGCGGTGCGCGAGCGCCTGGAGCAGGGCACGGAGAAGACGTACGACGTGTTCGCCGAGTGCGTGGAGTGCGGCAGGGTCTACTGGCGCGGCGCCCACCATGCCCGCCTGGAGGCGATCGTCTCCGACGCGGTGCGGGAGTTCGGCGGGGCGACGACCGGCTGACGCCCCGGCCGGCGCCCGGTCAGTCCAGGTCGCCGCCGCGCAGCCGCTCGATCTGGACGGCGCTGACGTCGACGGTGCGCCGCATATGGGCGATGAGCAGGGCAACCTCGGCGTCGGAGTAGACATCGAACATGGTGCCCCAGGTGGCGTTGAGCTTCCGCCACAGGGCGCCGAGTTCGGCGATCCGCTCGGGCACGAGCGCCACCAGCACCCGGCGGCGGTCCTCGGTGTCCCGTTCGCGGGTCACGTACCCGGACCGCTCCAGGCGGTCGACGAGCCGGGTCGCGGAGCCCGTGGTGAGCCCGGTCAGCTCGGCGATCCGCCCGGTGGTCACCGGCCCCTCCTCCAGGCTGAGCAGGTTCAGGCACTGCACATCGGTCGGATGGAGCCCCAGATGGTCGGCGACGGCCTGGTTGAACAGGGCGTAGGCCGCCATGTAGCGGCGGGCCTCCCCGTACAGCTCGGACATCAGCGCCTCGCGCCGGGCGGAACTCTTCTGCGGCATGCAGAGATTGTACGAACCAGCCACCGTCCCGGCCCGGCCCGCTTCCACGGGTGGGGTCAGGGAGCCTCGGCGGTCAGATAGCGCTGCACGGTCGGGCCCAGCCAGGCGACGATCTCCTCCGGGGACATCTCGACGGCCGGGGGGATCCGCAGCACATAGCGGGTGAGCGCCATTCCGAGGATCTGGGACGCGACGAGAGCCGCCCTCCGCGGGGCGTCCGCCGGGTCGGGACAGACACCCCGGGTGACGGGCCCGAGCTGCTGGGCGAAGATCGCCTGCATCCGTTCGGCCCCGGCGGTGTTGGTGACCCCCACCCGCAGCAGACCGGTGAGGACGTCGTCCCGCTCCCAGCGCTCCAGGAAGTGGGTGACCAGAACGGCCCCGATGTGCTGCGCGGGCAGCGAGCCCAGCTCGGGCAGGCCGATCTCGATCTCCGACGCGGCGGCGAACAGCCCCTCCTTGTTGCCGTAGTAGCGCATGACCATCGACGGATCGATCCCGGCGTCACGGGCGATGGCCCGGATGGTGGCGCGGTCGTATCCGTCGGAGGCGAAGCGCTCACGGGCGGCCTCCAGGATGGCGGCCCTGGTGGCGTCGGAGCGGCGGGCGGTCGTCATACCAACGACTGTAGGCCAACAGGCGTTGACACTCCATCCGAGCCACCCCTACAGTTGCCAACAAGCGTTGACCAACACTTGTTGGCCAACGATCGTGGGCACCCTGGAGGCAGCCATGAGCACCACGGAGAAGACCGACACCCAGGTACTCGTCGTCGGCGCGGGCCCCACCGGCCTGCTCCTCGCCGGCGACCTCGCCACCGCCGGCATCGACGTCACCCTCGTCGAGCGCCGCCCGCACGGCCTGGCCAACATGACCCGCGCCTTCGGCGTCCACGCCCGCACCCTGGAGCAGCTCGACGCCCGCGGCCTCGCGGACGAACTCCTCGCCACCGGCACGACCCTCGACCGCGCACGGCTCTTCGGCCGCCTCGACCTCGACCTCACCCGACTGCCCAGCCGCTTCAACCACCTGCTCGTCACCCCGCAGTACGAGGTCGAGCGCCTCCTGGAGCACCGGGCGACGACCGCCGGGGTCACCTTCCGATACGGCACGGAGCTGCGCGCGCTGCGCCAGGACGCCGACACCGTCACGGCCGAGCTCACCGGCCCCGACGGAGCCCCCCTCACGCTCACCGCCCGCCACCTGGTCGGCACCGACGGCGTCCGCAGCGCCGTCCGCACCGCCCTGGACCTGCCCTTCCCCGGCGGCTCCGTGATCCGCTCCATCGTCCTCGCCGACGTCCGGCTCACCGAGGAACCCGCCGACGCGTTCAGCGTCAACGGCTCCGGCGACAGCTTCGCCTTCCTCGCCCCGTTCGGCGACGGCTGGTACCGCGTCATGGGCTGGAGCCGCACCCGCCAGGTCCCCGACACCGAACCCGTCGACCTGGCCGAGATCCGCGAGATCACCCGCCGCGCCCTCGGCACCGACCTCGGCATGCACGACCCCCGCTGGATCTCCCGCTTCCACAGCGACGAGCGCCAGGTCCCCTTCTACCGCGTGGGCCGGGTCTTCCTCGCCGGGGACGCCGCCCACGTCCACTCGCCCGCCGGCGGCCAGGGCATGAACACCGGCCTCCAGGACGCGGCCAACCTCTCCTGGAAACTCACCGCCGTCCTGCGCGGAGACGCACCCGACCCCGAAGCGCTCCTCGACAGCTACCAGTCCGAACGCCACCCGGTCGGCGCCGCCGTGCTGCGCACCAGCGGCGCGCTCGTACGCCTCGCGATGGCCCACACCCCGCTCACCCGCGCCGCCCGTTCCCTCGCCGCCCGCCTCCTGAGCACGGTCCGGCCCGCGGCGACCCGCGCCATGGGCATGATCAGCGGCATCGGCATCGCCTACGCGCCCCCGGCGGGTGCGCGCCGCCCCGCGGGCCGCCGCGCACCGGACGCGCGCCTGCGCGAGGGACGGCTCTACGAACTGCTGCGCGAGGGAGAGTTCGTCCTGATCGCCCCGGAGGGCAGGCCCCCGGCCCTGCCCGACACCGCCCCGGTCTCCCCCGAGCGCCTCGTACGGGCCACCTGGACCGACCCGGCACGGCGGACGTCGGTGCTGGTCCGCCCCGACGGCTACGTCCAGTGGGTGAGCGGCTGAGCCCCCGCACCCGTCACGCCGGAAGGCCGGAAGGTTCGGGAACCGTCAGAAGACGTAGGGATCACCCGTGGCGAGCACGAGCACCCGATGCCGGTCGTTCCCCGGATGCCGGTCGGCCGCCCCGTCCCGCCAGGCCGTGGTGATGTCCACGGTCAGCTCGTCCGGGAGACCCGCGGTCCTCAGATCGAGCCCCAGCTCACCGATGCCCCCCGTGACCCGCAGCTCGCCCGTCCGGCAGGACACCACCCGGTCACTGCTCCACAGACAGGCCGGCGGCAGCTCCTGACCACCCGCCATCGGCACGGAGAAGGCGAGCCGGACCGTCGCCTGGGAGAGATCGGAGGGGCCGAGGTTCTCGCTCACCAGCCAGACGCCGACCCGCCCGTCCCAGAGGGAGACATGGCCGTGATGGGCCACATCCGCCTCGGCCCCGACCACCGGCACCGGCATCGACGCCGCCTCCGTCGCTGCCTCCGTCGCCGCCTCCAGCACTGGCACCGGCCCCACGGCACCGGCACCCGCACTCGCACCCATCACCACCGTGGCCACGAGAGCGACCCCGAGCACACCTTTCCGGATTCCACGCATAGGGCCAAAATACCCACAGATCATCCGATATTCGGACAGGTCATCGGTCAGCGTGTCCCATGGCACCCTGCCTCCATGCTCACCGCCCGCTCCCTCGCCCTCTTCGCCCTCGCCGCACTCTTCGAGATCGGCGGTGCCTGGCTCGTCTGGCAGGGCGTCCGCGAGCACCGGGGCTGGATCTGGATCGGCACCGGAGTCCTCGCCCTCGGCATCTACGGCTTCGTCGCCACCCTCCAGCCCGACGCCGAATTCGGCCGCGTCCTCGCCGCCTACGGCGGAGTGTTCGTCGCGGGCTCCATCGCCTGGGGCATGGCGGCCGACGGCTACCGCCCCGACCGCTGGGACGTCATCGGCGCGCTCGTCTGCCTCGCCGGCATGGCCGTGATCATGTACGCCCCGCGGAGCCGCTGACCGACTCCACCTATCCTGGCCGGGCGATCGACGTAATCGACCACCTGCGCGAGGAGCACCACGTCATGACTGCCCCCGGTACCCCCATCGCCGTCATCACCGGAGCGAGCAGCGGAATCGGCGCGGCCACGGCCAGGCAACTGGCCGCCGCCGGCTACCGCGTGGTCCTCACCGCCCGGCGCAAGGACCGCATCGAGGCCCTGGCCGCCGAACTCGACGCCGCCGGGCACCAGGCCACCGCCTACGCCCTCGACGTCACCGACCGCGCCGCCGTCGACGAGTTCGCCTCCGCCTTCCGCACCCTCGCCGTCCTGGTCAACAACGCCGGCGGCGCCCTCGGCGCCGACCCCGTCGCCACCGGCGACCCCGCCGACTGGCGCCAGATGTTCGAGGTCAACGTCATCGGCACCCTGAACATGACCCAGGCCCTGCTCCCGGCCCTCACCGCGAGCGGCGACGGCACGGTGGTCGTCCTCTCCTCCACCGCCGGCCACTCCACCTACGAAGGCGGCGCCGGGTACGTCGCCGCCAAGAACGGCGCCCGCGTCCTCGCCGAGACCCTCCGCCTGGAGATCGTCGGCACGCCGGTCCGCGTGATCGAGGTGGCCCCCGGCATGGTCAAGACGGACGAGTTCGCCACCACCCGCTTCCGCGGGGACACCGACAAGGCCGCCAAGGTCTACGCCGGTGTGGCCGAGCCCCTCAGCGCGGACGACGTGGCCGACACCATCACCTGGGCCTGCACCCGCCCCCCGCACGTCAACATCGACCTCCTGGTCGTCCGCCCCCGGGCCCAGGCCTCGAACACCAAGGTCCACCGAGAGCTCTGACACCGCGGCCCCGTCCGTGGCACGAAGGCCTCGGCCGAAGCGCCGGGTCGGCCCTGGGCCCCGGCGTGGACGCCGGGGCCCAGGGCCATGTCGACCTCAGCCCTTGACGCAGATGACCTGCTTCAGCTTCGCGACGACCTCCACCAGGTCCCGCTGCTGCTCGATGACCTTCTCGATCGGCTTGTAGGCGCCCGGGATCTCGTCCACGACGCCGGAGTCCTTGCGGCACTCCACACCCCGCGTCTGCTCCTCCAGGTCCTGCGTCGAGAAGCGCCGCTTCGCCGCGCTCCGGCTCATCTTCCGGCCGGCGCCGTGCGAGGCCGAGTTGAACGACGCCGCGTTGCCCAGGCCCTTCACGATGTACGAACCGGTGCCCATGGAACCCGGGATGATCCCGAACTCCCCGGAGCCGGCCCGGATCGCGCCCTTCCGCGTGACCAGCAGGTCCATGCCCTCGTACTGCTCCTCCGCCACGTAGTTGTGGTGGCAGGAGATGACCTGGTCGAAGGTCACCCGGGCCTTGCGGAACTCCCGGCGGACGACCTCCTGGAACAGCGCCATCATGATCGCCCGGTTGTACTTCGCGTACTCCTGCGCCCAGAAGAGGTCGTGCCGGTAGGCCGCCATCTGCGGGGTGTCCGAGACGAAGACCGCCAGGTCACGATCGACGAGGCCCTGGTTGTGAGGCAATTTCTGCGCCTCGCCGATGTGGTGCTCGGCGAGCTCCTTGCCGATGTTCCGGGAGCCGGAGTGGAGCATGAGCCATACCGAACCGACGGAGTCGATACAGAGTTCGACGAAGTGGTTCCCCCCGCCGAGCGTTCCCATCTGCTGTCGCGCCCGTTCCTGACGGAACTTGACCGCATCCGCGACCCCGTCGAACCGCGACCAGAAGTCGTCCCAGCCCGACGTCGAGAACTGGTAGAGCCGCCCCGGGTCCACCTCGGACCGGTGCAGCCCCCGCCCCACCGGAATCGCCTGCTCGATCTTGGACCGGAGCCTCGACAGGTCACCCGGCAGGTCGTTCGCCGTCAGCGACGACTTGACGGCCGACATCCCGCAGCCGATGTCCACACCGACCGCCGCCGGACAGACCGCACCCTGCATCGCGATGACCGAGCCGACCGTCGCGCCCTTGCCGTAGTGCACGTCCGGCATCACGGCCAGACCCTTGATCCACGGCAGTGTCGCCACGTTCTGCAGCTGCTGCATGGCCCCGCCCTCCACCGTGGAGGGGTCGGCCCACATCCTGATGGGAACTTTCGCCCCCGGTACCTCTACGTACGACATACTTCCTCGATTCCCCCGAAAAGTCTTATAACGCAAAAACCGGAGCCAAAGCCCGTACAGGTGACAGCGGACCGGCATCAACAGCTGCGTGTGCGATAGACATTGTGTCCACCGGCCGGGTTCGCGCGGCAAACAGTTTTCGGGAAAGACTTCGGGAGAAGGGAGCCTGGGACCGTGCAGCGAAAGAGGTACACCCCCGGCCGCACCGGGTCCGCGGCTCGCACCGCCGTCGTCCTCACCCTCGGCCTCGGCCTGGGGATCGGCCTCACCGCGTGCTCCGCCGGCACTCCGGCCGAGGACGTGGCCGTCGACGCCAAGGCCGGCCCCGCCGCGCCCGTCGCGCCCCCGGGCCGCTACCGCACGCTCTTCGAGGCCTGCGGCGCCGTCCCGCAGGCCACGCTCAAGGACCTCCTCCCGGGCGCCGCCGCCCTGGCCGACCCGGAGCGCGACAAGGCGTACCGCGGTGTCGCCGCCGTGACGTACGACACGGACCGACGTGTCGGGTGCACCTGGAAGGCCGACACCCCGGACATCTCGCACCGGCTCGAGCTCGACATCGAGCGGGTGGTCTCGTACGACACCGCCGTCAGCGACGACGACCGGGCGCAGGAGGTGTACGTCCGCAAGCAGCTCGCGGCGGGCATCCCGCTGCCTCCGACCGCGCCGCCCACGACCACCCCGCCGACGTCCCCGGGCACGGGCACCCCCTCGCCCGGCGCCCCCACCCCGGGCAGGACCACGTCGGGCGCGCCGGGCGCCACGGCCGGCAAGCCCCCGGCGGACGGCACGTCCCCCGCGGCCGGAGCACCGTCGTCGGGAGCCCCCGCCACGGAGGCGCCCGCCTCCGGAGCGACCCCCGCCGATCCCGCCTCCACCGGTCTCGAACCCCGTGTCCTCGAAGGTCTCGGGGAGATCGCGTACCTCGACGACGCCCTGATCACGGTCGGCGCGAACGGCAGCCAGCGTGCGATCAGCGTGGTGTTCCGCACATCCA
Source organism: Streptomyces zaomyceticus (assembly GCF_014656215.1). Classification (GTDB taxonomy): domain Bacteria; phylum Actinomycetota; class Actinomycetes; order Streptomycetales; family Streptomycetaceae; genus Streptomyces; species Streptomyces zaomyceticus. The sequence continues at coordinate 53,762 of NZ_BNBZ01000042.1, forward strand.
ACGTCATCGTGACCGTCTCCTACCAGGAGCAGACGACCGGCTCCGTCGAGCCCCCCGACAGCGGGGAGCTGCAGGAAAAGGCCCGGAATCTGGCCCGGCTGCTCGCCGAGCGCCTGGAGGAGTAGCCCTCGGCGTCCGCTCCGCGAGCGGGCGGACACCACGTAACGTGTCGGCGTACCCGTGGCCCCACGCCGTGGCCGTACCCGTGGCCGCCGGAGCACCGGCCGGACCGTACGACGAGCGACTGAAGGAACCATGCAGCGAACAGCCCCGCGACTCACCCGCATACTCGCCTGCGCCGCCGTCCCGGTGATGCTCGTCGTCGCGGGCTGCTCCTCGGACTCCGGCGACGGGGCGAAGGGCTCGAAGGACAAGGCCGGCGCGCCGTCGTCCGCCACTCCTTCGCCGTCGCAGACGACGAAGAAGGTCGAGCCGGCGAAGTTCGCGGAGCTGCCCCAGGCGTGCAAGTCGATCTCCGCGAAGACGACCGCGTCGCTGGTGCCCAAGGCGAAGACCAAGAACGGCACGCCGGCCATCTCCAGCGATCTCTCCAGCCGTACCGGCTGCTCGTGGAACGGTCTCGACGACAAGGGCGTGAAGGGCTCGCAGTACCGCTGGCTCGACGTGTCCTTCTACCGGTACGAGTCGGACGCCTCGCTGGGCAGCGGCCAGGAGCGCGCGGTGGAGAACCTCGCGAAGGAGCTGGCGAAGGTCCAGGAGACCGAGGGCGCGAAGAAGCTCCGCACGGCGACGGCCACGGGTGTCGGCGACGAGGCGAAGACCGTCGCGTACCAGCTGCGCAAGACGGACGAGGACTTCGTGTACGCGTCGGTCGTGGCGCGTACGGGCAATGTGCTGGTGCTGCTGTCGTACAACGGCGCCGGGTACGCGGGCGCGGCCACTCCGTCGGAGAAGACGGTCATGGACGGTGCGGTGAAGGCGGCCAAGGAAGCCGTCGCCGCCGTCGCCGCCGCGAACAAGTAGTCGAGACCTTGAGTCCCGACAAGTAGTCACAAACCGGCGCGGAACAGCACGCCGATGCGGAGCCCGTCCCTCCCCCGGGGGCCGGGCTCCGTATGCATGTGCCAGTCTGTGCGCGCGAGATGTCGAATGACGGGAGGATCGCGGGTGGCCGCGATGCAGCTGACACGCACACACCGAATACTCATCGGCCTCGTCATCGCCGGTGCCCTGATCATCGCGGGGATCGGGTTCGCGGGGTCGTACGCAGCCGTGCGCGAGCTCGCGCTGGACAAGGGCTTCGGCACCTTCTCGTACTTCTTCCCGATCGGCATCGACGCGGGCATCTGTGTGCTGCTCGCCCTCGACCTGCTGCTGACGTGGTTGCGGATTCCGTTCCCGCTGCTGCGGCAGACGGCCTGGGTGCTGACGGCGGCGACGATCGCCTTCAACGGCGCGGCCGCCTGGCCGGACCCGCTGGGTGTCGGCATGCACGCGGTGATCCCCGTGCTGTTCGTGGTGGCCGTCGAGGCCGCGCGTCACGCCGTGGGCCGGATCGCGGACATCACGGCGGACAAGCACATGGAGGGCGTCCGGCTGACCCGCTGGCTGCTCTCGCCGGTGCCGACGTTCCGGCTGTGGCGCCGGATGAAGCTGTGGGAGCTGCGCTCGTACGAGCAGGTGATCAAGCTGGAGCAGGAGCGGCTGATCTACCAGGCGCGTCTGCAGGCGCGATACGGCCGGAGCTGGCGCCGCAAGGCGCCCGTGGAGGCGCTGATGCCGCTGCGGCTGGCGCGGTACGGGGTGCCGCTGGCGGAGACCGCCGCGGCGGGCCTCGCGGCGGCCGGGATCGAGCCGGCCGTGCTGCCCCCGCAGTCGCAGACGGCTCAGCCGGCGGTGCTTCAGCAGGCCCCGCCGATTCAGCAGGGCCAGCAGCTCGAGCAGGGGCAGCCGGGCCTGCCGGTGCAGCTCGCCGCGGCGCCGGAGGGGCTCCCCGAGGTTCCTCAGGGCCCCGAGGGAAGCCCGTGGTTCGCGGCCGACCAGGCGCGGCCGGACGGCTACCAGGGTTCGTACAACCCTCAGATCGTCGACGGCCTGGAGCCGATCCCGGTGCCGGTGCCGCTCGGCCCGGACGATGTTCCTCCGCCGGGTCCCGAGGAGTTCGTCGAGTACCCCGAGTACGTCGAGGAGCAGCTGGAGCCTCACGAGGTCGAGGAGTTCCGTGAGGTCGTCTACAAGCTGACCTGGGCGTACGCCGTGGAGAACGACCGCTTCCCGCAGGACCCGGAGCTCGCGGACATGGTCGCCGAGCACTACGGCGTCCAGCAGCTCCGTAACCCGGCGCTGCTCCAGCAGGTGGTCCCCGGGGTCCAGCAGCAGATCCAGCAGGACATGCAGGACTACCGCACCCCCTGAGATCGGCCGCCATCGGCGGGGACGCGCACAAGGACGCGGGACATACGCAGGACGTGTGAAAGGGCCGCCGCCCGGATTCCGGGCGGCG
>NZ_BNBZ01000043.1 GCF_014656215.1 Streptomyces zaomyceticus
TCATGAAGGAGAACCTGGAGGAGCTGAACCAGCGCGAGCTGGCCGCCAAGTACCCCGTGATCCTCGGCGGAGCGGCCCTGACCAGGGCGTACGTCGAACAGGACCTCCACGAGATCTACCAGGGCGAGGTCCGCTACGCCCGGGACGCCTTCGAGGGCCTGCGCCTCATGGACGCCCTCGTCGCCGTCAAGCGGGGCGTCCCCGGCGCCACGCTCCCCGAGCTCAAGCCGCGCCGGGTCCCCAAGCGGGACACGCCGGTCCTCCAGGTGGAGGAGGCGGACGAGCCGGGCGGCCGTTCCGACGTCGCCGTCGACAACCCCGTCCCCACCCCGCCGTTCTGGGGCACCCGCGTGGTCAAGGGCATCCCGCTCAAGGACTACGCGTCCTGGCTCGACGAAGGCGCCCTCTTCAAGGGCCAGTGGGGCCTCAAGCAGGCCCGGGCGGGCGGCGCCACCTACGAGGAGCTCGTCGAGACCGAGGGCCGGCCGCGGCTGCGCGGCCTCCTCGACAAGCTGCACACCGAGAACCTGCTCGAGGCGGCCGTCGTCTACGGCTACTTCCCCTGTGTCTCCAAGGGCGAGGACCTGATCATCCTCGACGACGACGGCAACGAGCGGACCCGCTTCACCTTCCCGCGCCAGCGCCGGGGCCGCCGCCTCTGCCTCGCGGACTTCTTCCGCCCGGAGGAGTCCGGCGAGACCGATGTGGTCGGCCTCCAGGTCGTCACCGTCGGTTCGAGGATCGGCGAGGCCACCGCCAAGCTGTTCGCCTCCGACTCCTACCGCGAGTACCTGGAGCTGCACGGCCTCTCCGTCCAGCTCGCGGAGGCCATGGCCGAGTACTGGCACGCCCGCGTCCGCGCCGAGCTCGGCTTCGGAGGCGAGGACCCGGACGCGGTCGAGGACATGTTCGACCTCAAGTACCGCGGCGCGCGCTTCTCCCTCGGCTACGGCGCCTGCCCCGACCTGGAGGACCGCGCGAAGATCGCGGAGCTCCTGAAGCCGGAGCGGATCGGCGTGCACCTCTCGGAGGAGTTCCAGCTCCACCCCGAGCAGTCCACCGACGCCATCGTGATCCACCACCCCGAGGCGAAGTACTTCAACGCACGGTGACCGTCCGGAACGCCCCCCGGGGTAAATCCGCGCTCTTTCGGTGATCCCGACGTACACTTGTCGGTCCAGTGCAGGCCGGTCTTCCTCCCCGTACCGGGGAGGGGGACCGGCCTTCTCGTCCCTCCATGGAGGTGTGCCGGATGACCAGTACGGTCCCCGCGTCCCTGTTCCGCACGAACGGCAGCTCCGCCCTGCAGGCGGTCTTCCTCGACATGGACGGGACCCTCGTCGACACGGAGGGCTTCTGGTGGGACGCGGAGGTCGAGGTCTTCGCCGACCTCGGGCACCGGCTGGACGAGGCCTGGCGGGACATCGTCGTCGGCGGCCCGATGACCCGCAGCGCGGGCTATCTCATCGAGTCCACCGGCGCCGACATCACCGTCGCCGAGCTGACCGTCCTGCTCAACGAGAAGTTCGAGCAGCGGATCGAGCGCGGCGTGCCGCTGATGCCGGGCGCCGAGCGGCTGCTCGCCGAGCTGAGCCGGCACTCCATCCCGACCGCGCTGGTCTCCGCCTCGCACCGGCGGATCATCGACAAGGTCCTCCACTCGCTCGGCCGCGACCGCTTCGCCCTCACCGTCGCGGGGGACGAGGTCGTACGGACCAAGCCGCACCCGGAGCCGTATCTGACGGCCGCCCAGGGGGTCGGGGCCGACCCCGTGCTCTGTGCCGTCATCGAGGACACCGCGACCGGTGTGGCGGCCGCCGAGGCGGCCGGCTGCCGGGTCGTCGCGGTGCCCTCCGTCGCGCCGATCGCGGCCTCCCCGGGCAGAGTCGTCGTGCGTTCCCTGGAAGAGGTCGACGTGCCCTTCCTCCGTACGCTGATCACCGGCATCTGAGGTTTATCTGAGCTTCCCCGAGTCGAATGCGACGAGGTCCGGGGAAAATGATCAGGCCATTCGCCGAAAAGGCCTCCGCGTGACCTTGGTCACGCAGAGTGCCTGACGGTGGGTGGCCTTCGCGCGTTCCGTGCCCGAAAAGGATGGATTTCGGCGCCCCCATGTGTCCCGATTCGCTCGGCACCGTCCGCATCATCCGGCGCATGACTATCGAAGCTTCCGTATTCATGATCACTGTGCGATTACCCCCACGGCCGCCCGTGGTCCGGCAATAGCGGCGCCGCCCATTAATCTTTCGCGAGTACTTCGCCGCATAACCGCGTGCACCGGCACACACCCAAGTCGCCGTGAACACAGGACCGATCGCAACTCCCGGCCCGATCGCTCCCGCCCCGACCGGGCGGCCGGCGGCGGAGTTCCACTGACCGCTGTATCCCAGTGCCGGATGAGGAGATCGTCCCTGATGAACCGCAAGACCCTGGTGCTCCCGGCCGTGGCCGGACTGCTCGCCCCCCTGCTCGCCGCCTGCGGCGGCGCGGAGGACGCCGGAGCGATCGTCGTCGGCACCACGGACCAGTTCATCGCCACGGCGGACGCCCCCGCCCCGCTCGACCCGGCCTTCGCCTACGACACCGGCGCCTGGAACATCCTCCGGCAGACCGTCCAGACCCTGATGCACGTGCCCCGCGACGGCGGCGAGCCCGTCCCCGAGGCCGCCCAGAGCTGCGGATTCTCCGACAAGGCCAGCGAGAGCTACCGCTGCAAGCTCCGCCCCGGCCTCACCTTCGCCGACGGCACCGCGATCACCGCCGAGGACGTCAAGTACTCCATCGAGCGCGTCCTGAAGATCAAGTCGGACAACGGCACGGCCGCCCTCCTCTCGAACATCGACACCATCGAGACCAAGGGAACCGACGAGGTCGTCTTCCACCTGAAGACCCCCGACGCCACCTTCCCCTTCAAGCTCTCCACCCCCGTCGCCGGCATCCTCAGCAAGGACAAGTACGCCGCCGGCGCGCTCCGCGACGGCTTCGACGTCGACGGCTCGGGCCCGTACACCATGAAGGTCGAGCGCGAGGGCGAGAAGGCCACCCGCTTCGTCTTCACCAAGAACCCCGCCTACAAGGGCGACATCACCCTGCGCAACGACAAGGTCGAACTGCGCCCCTACAGCGACGCGAGCACCATGGGCCGGGCGCTGGAGGGCGACGACATCGACATGATGGCCCGCTCCCTCTCGCGGCAGCAGATCAAGGACCTCACCGAGACGCCCAAGGACGGCATCGAGGTCGTCGAGGTCCCCGGCCTCGAGATCCGCTACCTCGGCTTCAACACCAAGGCCCCCGCCGTCCAGGAGAAGGCCGTGCGCCAGGCCATGGCCGCCGTCGTCGACCGCGGCGCCCTCGTGAACATGGTCTACGGCCCCACCGCCGAGCCCCTGTACTCGCTGATCCCCTCCAGCATCACGGGCCACACCACCCCCTTCTTCGACGAGTACGGCGAGCCCGACCCCGCCCGTGCCGCCAAGCTCCTCAAGGACGCGGGCGTCAAGACCCCGGTCAGGATGACGCTGAACTACACCACCGACCACTACGGCGCCGAGACCGCCCAGGAATTCGAGGCGCTGCGGAAGCAGCTCGTCGCCACCGAACTCTTCGACGTCAGCGTCCAGGGCGCCGAGTGGTCGAAGTTCCGCACCGCCCAGAAGCGGGGCGACTACGCCGTCTACGGCCTCGGCTGGTTCCCGGACTACCCGGACCCGGACAACTACATCGCGCCGTTCCTGGACAGCGACAACTTCCTCAACACCCCGTATGTGAACAAGGTCGTCCGCGACCAGCTGATCCCGCGCTCGCGCCGCCAGGCCGACCGCACCGCCGCCGGTCCCGTCTTCAACCAGATCCAGAAGATCGTCGCCAAGGACGTACCCGTCCTGCCCCTGTGGCAGGGCAAGCAGTACGTCGCCGCCCGCGACGACCTCAACGGAGTCGAGTACGCCCTCAACACGTCCTCCGACCTCCTCCTCTGGGAGCTGGGCCGCGGTACCGCATAACCCGTCGACCGGGTCGGTTACACCGGCCGCGCACCCACGCGCGGCCGGCCTGACATAGAGATCACGAGGCACGTTCTGTGAAGACGCACAACAAGTGGCTGACGGCCCCGCTCGCCGCCGGCCTGGCCGCCGCCCTCCTCAGCGGCTGCGGCACCGAACAGGGCGGTTCGGGCGGCTCGGGCAACGGCATACGTGTCGGCATGTCCGACGAGATCCTCGCCACCGACCCGGCGGCCGGATACGACCCCGGCTCCTGGCTGCTGTTCAACAACGTCTTCCAGTCCCTCCTCGCCTTCCCCAAGGGCGGCTCCGAGCCCGAGCCCGAGGCCGCCGACAAGTGCGGCTTCTCCGCCGGCAGCACCGTGTACAGCTGCACCCTGCGCGACGGCCTCACCTTCTCCAACGGCAACAAGCTCACCTCGGAGGACGTCAAGTTCTCCTTCGAGCGGGCCCTCAAGATCGCCGACCCCTCCGGGCCCGCACCGCTGCTCTCCACCATCAAGAGCATCGAGACCCCCGACGAGCGGACCGTCGTCTTCCGTCTCAAGGTCCCGGACGCCACCTTCCCCAGCAAGATCGCCTCCGGCGCCGGCTCCATCGTCGACCACCGCGAGTACCCCGCCGACGCCCTGCGCACCGACGGCAAGGCCACCGGCTCCGGCCCGTACAAGCTGGACTCCCTCAGCGACACCGAGGCCGGCTTCTCCGCCAACCCCGGCTACCGGGGCACCGCACGGCCCAAGAACGACGCCGTCACCCTCAAGCTCTACCGCGGCGACCGCTCCGCCCTCTCCAAGGCCCTCACCGACGGCGACGTCGACGTCGCCTACCGAGGACTCTCCGCCGAGGACATCGCCACCCTCGAAACCTCCGACACCACGGACGACAAGGGCATCGAGGTCGTCCAGGGCAGCAGCGCCGAGGTCCAGCACCTCGTCTTCAACGTGAAGGACCCGGTCGTCGGCAAGCTCGGCGTCCGCCAGGCCATCGCCCACCTCGTCGACCGCGAAGCCCTCGTCGAAGGCATCTACAAGTCGACGGCCACGCCGCTCTACTCGATCGTCCCGGCCGGCATCGCCGGACACAACACCGCCTTCTTCGACACCTACGGCACCCCCGACAAGGCGAAGGCGAAGAAGGCCCTGCGCGCCGCCGGCGTCACCGGCAAGCTCAAGCTCACCCTCTGGTCCACGCCGAGCCGCTACGGCCCGTCCACCGACCAGGAGCTCAAGGCCATCGCCGACCAGCTCAACGAGAGCGGCCTCTTCGCGGCCGACGTCAAGTCCGTCGCCTACGACCAGTACGAGAAGGACATCGCGGCCGGCAAGTACGGCGTCTACGTCAAGGGCTGGGTCCCCGACTACCCCGACGCCGACAACTTCACCGCCCCCTTCTTCGGCGAGGGCAACGTCCTCGGCAACCACTACGAGAACGCCACCATCACCGGCAGCCTCCTCCCGAAGACCGCCGCCGCCCCGGACCGCGCCGCCACCGCCGACGAGTACGGCAGGATCCAGGACCTCGTCGCCGACGAGCTGCCCCTCCTGCCGCTCTGGCAGGGCAAGCAGTACGCCGTCGCCCGCGACGACGTCACCGGCCTGGAATGGACCCTCGACGCCTCGACGGTCTTCCGCTTCTGGGAGCTCCGCAAGGGCTGACACCCCCGGCACCACGACGAGGGGCCCGGCGCGCGACACGCGCACCGGGCCCCTCGTCCGTCGTCCGCACCGGTTACTGGCCGTTGGCCCCCGGCCGCACCAGACCGCTCTCGTACGCGTACACCGCCGCCTGCACCCGGTCCCGCAGCCCCAGCTTCGTCAGCACATGACCCACATGCGTCTTGACCGTCGTCTCGCTGACGAACAGATCCGCCGCGATCTCCGCGTTCGACAGACCCCGCGCCACCAGCTTCAGCACCTCGACCTCACGGTCCGTCAAGGTGTTCAGCGTGTCCGGAACCTGCTCCTCGCCCGTCGGCAGATGCGCCGAGTACTTGTCCAGCAGCCGACGGGTGATCGACGGCGCCAGCATCGCCTCGCCCGCGGCCACCACCCGGATCGCCTGCACCAGCTCGTTCGCCGGGGCGTCCTTCAGGAGGAAGCCGCTCGCCCCCGCCCGCAGCGCCTCCACCACGTACTCGTCCAGATCGAAGGTCGTCAGCACCAGCACCTTCGCCGGACCGTCCCGACCGGGACCCGTGATCTGCCGGGTCGCCTCCACCCCGTCCATCCGCGGCATACGGATGTCCATCAGCACCACGTCCGGCTGCAGCGCCCGCACCTGGTCCTGCGCCTGGAGACCGTCCCCGGCCTCACCCACCACCGCGATGTCCTGCTCCGCCTCCAGAATCATCCGGAAGCCGGTGCGCAGCAGCGGCTGATCGTCGACCAGGAGGACGCGGATCGTCACAAGGACTCCTTCACGGGACTGAGCTCATCAGGTACGCCGGCCCTACGGTGCCGACGGGGCCGGGTCCATTCTGCCCTGCCCCGAATCACCCGACTCCGGCGGGCGCGCGGGGACGATCTTCAGCGGATAGACCGGGGGAGTCCCGCCGAACTCCGGACAGACCGCCCGGTGGTCGCACCAGCCGCACAGCTTCGTCGGCCGCGGCCGCCAGTCGCCCGACTCCGTCGCCAGCCGGATCGCGTCCCACAGCGCGAGCAGCTTCCGCTCCACCCGCAGCAGATCCGCCTCCACCGGGTCGTAGGTCAGCACCTCGCCGCTGCCCAGGTACACCAGCTGCAGCCGCCGCGGGATCACCCGCTTCAGCCGCCACACCACCAGCGCGTAGAACGTCATCTGGAACAGCGCGCCGTCCCGGTACTCCGGCCGGGGAGCCTTGCCCGTCTTGTAGTCGACGATCCGCACCTCACCCGACGGCGCCACATCGATCCGGTCGATCACCCCGCGCAGCCGCAGCCCCGAATCCAGCTCCGTCTCCACGAACAGCTCACGCTCCGCCGGCTCCAGACGCGTCGGATCCTCCAGCGTGAACCACCGCTCGACCAGCCGCTCCGCCTCACCCAGCCAACCCGCGAGCAGCTCCCCCTCCGGGTCCTCCGCGAACAGCTCGCCCAGCTCGGGCTTCGACTCGAGCAGCCGGTCCCACTGCCCCGGAACCATCGCCCGCGCCCGCGGCGCCGTCCGCTCCACCGCCGGATCGTCGAAGAGACGCTCGAGCACCGCGTGCACCAGCGTGCCCCGCGTCGCCGCCGCACTCGGCTTCTCCGGCAGCCGGTCGATCACCCGGAACCGGTACAGCAGCGGACACTGCATGAAATCGCTCGCCCGCGACGGCGACAACGACATGGGCGCCCGGGGCTCCGCCGGCACCTGCTCGCTCGTACTCATGACGAAGACCCTACGACCCGCCACCGACAGCGAGCGGAATACCATCGACCTGGGACCCCGTCGCACTGCATGATCGAACCGTGACACAGGGACGTGGGTCACACCCCGCGACGAAAGGAACCCGTGAACCAGGACGAGCCCAAGCCGCAGCGGACCGAGGAGCCCGGCGGCGGGATCCTCATGGGCCGGCCCTTCGGCGTGCCCGTCTACGTCGCACCCAGCTGGTTCCTCGTCGCCGCCCTCATCACCTGGGTCTTCGGCGACCAGATCGAACGCGTCCTGCCCGAACTCGGCGCCGCCCGCTACCTCGTCTCCCTCTTCTTCGCCGTCGCCTTCTACGCCTCCGTGCTCGTCCACGAACTGGCCCACACCATCGCGGCGCTCCGCTTCAAGCTCCCGGTGCGCCGCATCCAGCTCCAGTTCTTCGGCGGCGTCTCCGAGATCGAGAAGGAGACCGAGACCCCCGGCCGCGAGTTCGTCCTCGCCTTCGTCGGCCCCCTCCTCTCCCTCGTCCTCGCCGGCGTGTTCTATCTCTCGATGTACGCCGTCGAACCCGGCACCGTCCCCGGCGTCCTCCTCGCCGGCCTGATGATCTCCAACCTGATCGTCGCGATCTTCAACCTGCTGCCCGGCCTCCCGCTCGACGGCGGCCGCATGCTCCGCGCCGTCGTCTGGAAGATCACCGGCAAGCCCATGAGCGGCACCATCGCCGCCGCCTGGGTCGGCCGGGCCCTCGCCGTCCTCGTCCTCGTCGGACTGCCCCTGCTCACCCGCACCGGGCTCCTCGGCAACTCCACCGAGGACATCAGCGGCCTCAACACCGTCACCGACGCCCTGCTCGCCGCGATCCTCGCCGCGATCATCTGGACCGGCGCCGGCAACAGCCTCCGCATGGCCCGGCTCCGCGAACACCTCCCCGAGCTTCGCGCCCGCAGCCTCACCCGCCGCGCCATCCCCGTCGAACCCACCACCCCGCTCTCCGAGGCCCTCCGCCGCGCCAACGAGGCAGGCGCCCGCGCCCTCGTCGTCGTCGATGGCAACGGCGAACCCACCGCCATCGTCCGCGAGACCGCCATCGCCGCCGTCCCCCAGCACCGCCGCCCCTGGGTCGCCGTCAGCACCCTCGCCCAGGACCTCGCCGACGGCATGCGCGTCCCCGCCGAACTCACCGGCCAGCCCCTCCTCGACCACCTCCGCGCCACCCCGGCCACCGAGTACCTGGTCGTCGAGGACACCGGCGAGATCTACGGCGTCCTCGCCACCACCGACGTCGAGCGCGCCTTCGTCCGGGCCATGGCACGACCCTCCGCGTAACCCCGGTACTCTGGTCACATGTCCGAACCGACCGGTGCCGCCCGCCGACGCGGGCCCTTCAAGGTCGGGGACCAGGTTCAGCTGACCGACCCCAAGGGCCGTCACTACACGTTCACGCTCGAAGAGGGAAAGAACTTCCACACCCACAAGGGTTCTTTCCCGCACGACGAACTGATCGGCGCCCCCGAGGGCAGCGTTGTCCGCACCACCGGAAACGTCGCCTACCTCGCGCTGCGCCCCCTGCTCCCCGACTACGTCCTGTCCATGCCCCGCGGCGCCGCCGTGGTCTACCCCAAGGACGCGGGGCAGATCCTGGCCTTCGCCGACATCTTCCCCGGCGCCCGCGTCGTGGAAGCCGGAGTGGGCTCGGGATCGCTGAGCAGCTTCCTCCTGCGCGCCATCGGAGACAGCGGCATGCTGCACTCCTACGAGCGCCGGGAGGACTTCGCCGAGATCGCGAAGGGCAACGTCGAGCGCTACTTCGGCGGCCCCCACCCCGCGTGGCAGCTCACGGTCGGCGACCTCCAGGACAACCTGTCCGACACCGACGTCGACCGCGTCATCCTGGACATGCTCGCCCCCTGGGAGTGCCTGGAGGCCGTCTCCAAGGCGCTCGTCCCCGGCGGCATCCTCTGCTGCTACGTGGCGACCACCACCCAGCTCGCCCGCACCGTGGAGTCCATCCGCGAGTTCGGCTGCTACGCCGAGCCGCAGCCCTGGGAATCCATGATCCGCAACTGGCACGTCGAGGGCCTCGCCGTCCGCCCCGATCACCGCATGATCGGCCACACCGGCTTCCTCGTCACCGCCCGCCGCCTCGCGGACGGCGTCGAGCCCCCGATGCGCCGCCGCCGCCCCGCCAAGGGCGCCTACGGCGAGGACTACGAAGGCCCCAACAAGGGCTGACGTCCCGACACCCACGGTGCGCCGCCCTCGAGTTCCCCACCCACGGGAGGGAATTCGACGGCGGCGTCCTCATGTTCGACGGGCGCACCCGCACCCGCACCGCGGGGGCGTCCCGATCCGGTCGAGGCCGACCCCAGCTGTTCCGTCCCCCTGTGACGTGTGGCACGATGCCCGGAAACCCGCCGCACCACCCCAGGAGACGTCTCGCGTGCAGCCCTCCGCCGCCCCGGACCTCGCGGACCTCGCACACACCCGGGCCCGGTCGGCCCACTGGCTGGCCACCGCCACCGCGACCGCCGCGGTCGTCGCCCTCGCGGGCCTGCTCCAGCCGGGTCCCGCCGGAGCCACCGCCTCCCCGGCCGCGACCCCACGCCCCGCGCCCGCTCCCGAGGCCGCCGGCGCCGCCTACCCGCTGGACTGCGCGGGAGGCCCCCACAAGGTCGCCAAGCGGGTCACGGGCGACCTCGACGGGGACGGAAACCCCGAGACCGTTGCGGTCGTGCACTGCGAAGCCGGCTCCGGCACCCCGCCGAGCGGCATCTACGTCCTCACCCGCGGCAAGCGGACCGGCGACCCCGCGCGCGTGGTGGCCACCCTCGTCGCACCCGAGCAGCACAAGAACGTCACGGAGCTCGCCGTACGCGACGGAGCTGTCCACGCCACCCTGCTCGGCTACTCGTCCCTCGACGTCCCCCGCTGCTGCCCCGACGAGAAGGAGCAGGTCGGCTGGCGCTGGCAGGGCGGCGCCTTCGTACGCGCCGGGGAGTCCGACGCGCGCGGCGTCTGACCCGTCACTCCGCGTCGGGGCCGTACACCTCGACCTTGTCCGTCACGCGACGCACATGAATGCAGTCGCCCGGGCACTCCTTCGCGGAGTCCACCACGTCCTGGAGCAGCGTCAGCGGCACCGGCGTCGTCGCACCGGTGTCCTGCAGGAGCTCGTCGTCGGCGCTCTTCACATAAGCGAGCCCGTCGATGTCCAGCTCGAAGACCTCGGGAGCGTACTGCGCGCAGATCCCGTCCCCGGTGCACAGGTCCTGGTCGATCCAGACCTCCAGCGCCTCTTCGGCGCCCGTGGAAAGGGCCTCGTCCTGCACGGTCATATCTCCTGCCGTTCCTGCATCTCGTGTCACGTGTCGCGGGTAAGTCGGGCCACCCCCGACGGGTGTTGACCCAAGACGACGATACAACCGCCCGCATTCAACTCGTGAAGGGTGGGTATTCCCCTGGCGAGAGGGGAAGCGCAAGGGTGAAGATCGGACACACCTCGGAGTCTTTTTGATCTAGGGGTTTCAATCACCACCCACGCAGGTAGGGTCAGGAAGCGTCCAGCTCCCCTTGGAGGAGGTGAGGACCGTGGCAGCCCACGACGACGACATCAACCGCGGCATCCGGCCGGGACGAGGGTCTGAGGACCCCGCCGGTCAGGTTGCCTATCTCGAGCAGGAAATCGCCGTCCTGCGCCGCAAGCTCGCCGACTCTCCGCGACACACGAGGATTCTCGAAGAGCGGATCGTCGAGCTGCAGACCAGCCTGGCCGGCGTGTCCGCGCAGAACGAACGACTGGCGAACACGCTCCGTGAGGCCCGCGACCAGATCGTGGCCCTCAAGGAGGAAGTCGACCGGCTCGCACAGCCGCCGGCCGGCTTCGGTGTCTTCCTTCAGGCCAATGAGGACGGCACCTGCGACATCTTCACCGGGGGCCGCAAGCTCCGGGTGAACGTCAGCCCGAGCATCGAGCTCGAAGAGCTCAAGCGCGGCCAGGAAGTCATGCTCAACGAAGCGCTCAACGTGGTCGAGGCCATGGAATTCGAGCGCGCCGGGGACATCGTCACCCTCAAGGAGATCCTCGAGGACGGCGAGCGCGCCCTGGTGGTCGGGCACACCGACGAGGAGCGGGTGGTGAGGCTCGCCGAGCCTCTGCTGGACGTGACCATCCGCCCCGGCGACGCCCTGCTGCTCGACTCCAGGTCCGGCTACGTCTACGAAGTGGTCCCCAAGAGCGAGGTCGAGGAGCTCGTTCTCGAAGAGGTCCCGGACGTCGACTACAACAAGATCGGCGGTCTGGGCAACCAGATCGAGCTGATCCGTGACGCGGTCGAGCTCCCGTACCTCTACCCGGACCTCTTCAAGGAGCACGAACTGCGGCCGCCCAAGGGCATCCTGCTCTACGGCCCGCCCGGCTGCGGCAAGACGCTGATCGCGAAGGCCGTGGCCAACTCCCTGGCCAAGAAGGTCGCCGAGGTGACCGGCCAGCCCGCGGGGAAGTCCTACTTCCTCAACATCAAGGGCCCCGAGCTCCTCAACAAGTACGTCGGTGAGACCGAGCGGCACATCCGCCTCGTCTTCCAGCGTGCCCGGGAGAAGGCGAGCGAGGGCACCCCCGTCATCGTCTTCTTCGACGAGATGGAATCCCTCTTCCGCACCCGCGGCTCCGGTGTCAGCTCGGACGTGGAGAACACCATCGTCCCGCAGCTGCTCGCCGAGATCGACGGTGTGGAGGGCCTGGAGAACGTCATCGTCATCGGCGCCTCCAACCGCGAGGACATGATCGACCCCGCGATCCTGCGACCCGGCCGGCTCGACGTCAAGATCAAGATCGAGCGTCCGGACGCGGAGGCCGCGAAGGACATCTTCGCCAAGTACCTCACCGCCACCCTGCCGCTGCACTCCGACGACATCTCCGAGCACAGCGGCTCCAAGGCCGCCGCCGCCCACGGAATGATCCAGTCCGTCGTCGAGCAGATGTACGCCGAATCCGAGGAGAACCGCTTCCTCGAAGTCACGTACGCCAACGGCGACAAGGAAGTCCTCTACTTCAAGGACTTCAACTCCGGCGCGATGATCCAGAACATCGTCGACCGGGCCAAGAAGATGGCCATCAAGGCCTTCCTCGACCACAACCAGAAGGGCATCCGCGTCTCCCACCTCCTCCAGGCCTGCGTGGACGAGTTCAAGGAGAACGAGGACCTGCCCAACACCACCAACCCCGACGACTGGGCCCGGATCTCCGGAAAGAAGGGCGAGCGGATCGTGTTCATCCGCACCCTCGTCACCGGAAAGCAGGGCGCGGACACCGGGCGCTCCATCGACACGGTGGCCAATACCGGTCAGTACCTGTAAAACGCGCACCGGCTGCGGATGTCCGGAAACCGGGCATCCGCAGCCGTCGCATTCCATCCAGCATTTCCCCCGGCATCACAGGGAAATACGCAACTGATCTCCCCACCAGCGCGGAGCCGCTCTAGGCTCATCGGTACCCGCCGAGTCGCGCACAGTGAGCGCCGCCGGGCAAGGAGGGCCGCATGACCGTACGGCGAGTAATGGGCATCGAGACGGAGTACGGGATCTCCGTCCCGGGACACCCGAACGCCAATGCCATGCTCACCTCGTCCCAGATCGTCAACGCCTACGCGGCGGCGATGCACCGGGCGCGCCGCGCCCGCTGGGACTTCGAGGAGGAGAATCCGCTGCGGGACGCCCGCGGCTTCGACCTCGCCCGCGAGGTGGCCGACTCCAGCCAGCTCACCGACGAGGACATCGGTCTGGCCAACGTGATCCTCACCAACGGGGCCCGCCTCTACGTGGACCACGCCCACCCCGAGTACAGCGCGCCCGAGGTCACCAACCCGCGCGACGCCGTCCTCTGGGACAAGGCCGGCGAGCGGATCATGGCGGAGGCCGCCGAGCGCGCCGCCCAGCTCCCCGGGGCCCAGCCCATCCACCTCTACAAGAACAACACCGACAACAAGGGCGCCTCCTACGGCACGCACGAGAACTACCTGATGAAGCGGGAGACCCCCTTCTCGGACATCGTGCGTCACCTGACCCCCTTCTTCGTCTCCCGCCAGGTCGTGACCGGCGCGGGACGCGTCGGCATCGGCCAGGACGGCCGCGAGAACGGCTTCCAGATCAGCCAGCGCGCCGACTACTTCGAGGTCGAGGTGGGCCTGGAGACCACGCTCAAGCGGCCCATCATCAACACCAGGGACGAGCCGCACGCCGACGCCGAGAAGTACCGCCGGCTGCATGTGATCATCGGCGACGCGAACCTCTCGGAGATCTCGACCTACCTCAAGCTGGGCACCACCGCGCTGGTCCTCTCGATGATCGAGGACGGGTTCATCACCGTGGACCTCGCCGTCGACCAGCCGGTGCGCACCCTCCACCAGGTCTCGCACGACCCGACCCTCCAGTACCTGGTCACGCTCCGCAGCGGCCGGACACTCACCGCGGTGCAGCTCCAGATGGAGTACTTCGAGCTGGCCAGGAAGTACGTGGAGGAGCGGTACGGCTCGGACGCGGACGAGCAGACCAAGGACGTCCTGATCCGCTGGGAGGACACGCTCAACCGGCTGGAGAACGACCCCATGAGCCTCTCCGGCGAGCTCGACTGGATCGCCAAGCGGGAGCTCATGGAGGGCTACCGCCGCCGCGACGGCCTCGACTGGGACGCGGCCCGGCTGCACCTGGTGGACCTCCAGTACGCCGACGTACGCCCCGAGAAGGGCCTGTACAACCGTCTGGTGGCCCGTGGGCGCATGAAGCGGCTCCTGGACGAGACCGCGGTCGAAAGGGCCGAGACGAAGCCCCCGGAGGACACCAGGGCCTATTTCCGGGGCCGGTGCCTGGAGCAGTACGCGGACGACGTCGCCGCGGCCTCCTGGGACTCGGTGATCTTCGACCTGCCCGGCCGGGACTCGCTCCAGCGCGTCCCGACCTTGGAGCCGCTGCGCGGCACCAAGGCCCATGTGAAGTCGCTCCTGGACCGCTGCCGGACGGCGGAGGAACTGGTCCGCGTGCTGTCCGGCAGCTGATCGGGGGCCCGACACGGGCCTGAAATGCCCCGGCGCTGGGAATCATGGAAACAGTGCTCGGGCGTTGTGGAAACTGCGGGGCCGATGTCGGACCCGCCCTATAGGGTCTGATCTTGTACGGACTCAACCGAGCGGGCCGATTCGAGCGGGGTGAGGTTTATGGCGACCAAGGACACCGGCGGCGGACAGCAGAAGGCGACGCGTTCCACCGAGGAGGTCGAGGAGACCACCACGGAGGCGAGTTCCGACCTCCAGGAGCGCCAGGAGAAGCTGAGCGAGGACGTGGACTCGGTGCTGGACGAGATCGACGACGTCCTCGAGGAGAACGCCGAGGACTTCGTGCGGTCGTTCGTCCAGAAGGGCGGCGAGTAGCCGCTCCACGCACCTGTCGTCCTCCGTCCCCGGAGCCCCGGCGAAAGCCGTGGGTCCGGGGACGGATGACAAGCGGTGGCACGGGTAAGGTCCGTGCACAGCAAGCAAGATCGGCCGGCGCTTCCCACGGCTGGCCGACTCTCCCACCCGGAAGGAATCGCGTGGAAGCCAACCCTCGTAGCACCGGGCGTCTGCCGGCGGCCTTCCTGACGCCGGGCTCGTCCTCGTTCCTCGACTTTCTGGCGGACCACTCGCCGGAGCTGCTGCCGGGCGGCCGGAAGCTCCCGGAGGGGATCGTCGAAGCCCCGCACGGGACGACCATCGTGGCGGCCACGTTCCCCGGCGGGGTCGTGCTCGCCGGTGACCGGCGGGCCACCATGGGCAACATGATCGCGCAGCGGGACATCGAGAAGGTCTTCCCTGCCGACGAGTACTCCGCCGTGGGCATCGCCGGCACCGCCGGTCTCGCCGTGGAGATGGTGAAGCTGTTCCAGCTGGAACTGGAGCACTTCGAGAAGGTGGAGGGCGTCACCCTCTCCCTGGAGGGCAAGGCGAACCGTCTCTCCACCATGATCCGCGGCAATCTCGGCATGGCCATGCAGGGACTCGCCGTCGTGCCGCTCTTCGCGGGCTGGGACGAGGGCAAGGAGAAGGGCCGGATCTTCTCCTACGACGTGACCGGCGGCCGCTCCGAGGAGCACGGGTACGCCGCCACCGGCTCCGGCTCGATCTTCGCCCGGGGGTCGATGAAGAAGCTCTACCGGCCCGACCTGACCGAGGAGCAGGCCACCACGCTGGTCGTGCAGGCGCTCTACGACGCGGCGGACGACGACTCGGCGACCGGCGGCCCCGACATGGCGCGCCGGATCTTCCCGATCGTCACGGTCATCACGGACGAGGGGTACCGCAGGCTCACCGAGCCCGAGTCCTCCGCGCTGGCCCGCGCGGTCACCGAGCGGCGCCTCGACGAGCCCGACGGGCCGCGCGCCGCGCTGCTCTGACCACTCGTCGCCCGACTGAAGCCCAGAAGAAAGGGACGGACCGCCGGTGTCCACTCCGTTCTACGTCTCACCCCAGCAGGCCATGGCCGACCGGGCGGAGTACGCCCGCAAGGGCATCGCCCGAGGCCGCAGCCTCGTCGTCCTCCAGTACACCGACGGGATCGTCTTCGTCGGCGAGAACCCGTCACGCGCCCTGCACAAGTTCAGCGAGATCTACGACCGGATCGGCTTCGCGGCCGCCGGCAAGTACAACGAGTACGAGAACCTCCGCATCGGCGGCGTGCGCTACGCCGACCTGCGGGGCTACACCTACGACCGGGACGACGTCACCGCGCGCGGCCTGGCCAACGTCTACGCCCAGACGCTCGGCACGATCTTCTCCAGCGCGGGGGAGAAGCCGTACGAGGTGGAGCTGGTCGTCGCCGAGGTCGGCACCGAGTCCTCCGGAGACCAGATCTACCGGCTGCCGCACGACGGCTCCATCGTCGACGAGCACGGCTCGGTCGCGGTCGGTGGCAACGCCGAGCAGATCAGCACCTACCTGGACCAGCGGCACCGGGACGGCATGTCCCTCGCCGAGGCCCTGAAGCTGGCCGTGCAGGCCCTGTCGCGGGACACCAACGGCAGCGAGCGGGAGATCCCCGCGGAGCGCCTGGAGGTGGCGGTCCTGGACCGCACGCGCCCGCAGCAGCGCAAGTTCAAGCGCATCGTCGGCCGTCAGCTGTCCCGTCTCCTGGAGGCGGACAACGCGGCGGTGACGAAGACGGACGAGCCCTCGGACGAGGCTCCCGAGGAGTAGTCGGCACAGCCCGGAGGGGCCCCGGTCCGCGAGCGCGGTCGGGGCCCCTCCGGCATGTCCGCCCTCAGGAGGCCGGTGCGGGCCCCGAGGAGCCCCGGGGGACCAGCTCGACGGGCAGGGAGACCGGACGGGGCGGTTCGCCCGCCAGAACGGCGAGGAGCGCCTCCATGCCCCGCCGGCCGAACTCCTCGGCGGGCAGCCGCACGGTGGTGAGCTCCGGTTCGACCGCCGTCGCCAGGGCCATGTCGTCGAAGCCGGTGACCGACAGGTCCTCGGGGACCCGCAGCCCGAGCCGGCGCGCCGCCTTGCAGACGCCCACCGCCAGGATGTCGTCGTCGCAGATCACCGCCGTGGGCCGGGGCCCGGGCGCGGCGAGGGCCAGGCCCGCGGCCTCCCACGCGTCCGCGATGTTCAGCGGCGAGCGCACGGTGCGGACCTCCGCGCCGCTCAGGGCGTGGGCGAGCGTGGCGGCCCGCACGTCGAAGGTCCAGGACGGGGCGGCGGACGCCAGGTGCAGGAAGCGGCGGTGCCCGAGACCCAGCAGGTGGCCGGTCACCCGGCGCATCCCCTCGGCGACGTCGAGGTTCACATGGGCCGCCGCGCCGGGGGCGGCCGGATCGCTGTCGAGCATGACGAGCGGGAGATCGGTGCCCCGGAAGGCCTCCAGGGCGTCGGTCGCCATCGAGGAGGCGAGCACGCCGTCCAGGGCGGCCTGCGCCGAGGCGAAGGGGTCCCGGGCGGGCCCCAGACCCTCGGGGGAGGGGTAGAGGACGACCCCGAAGCCGTGCGCCGCCGCCGCGGCGGCCGCGCCCGTGTAGACGTGGGCGAAGAACTCGTTGGTGAGGGCCGGGACGACCAGCAGGGCGGTCCGGGTGCGGCCGAGCCGGAGGTTGCGGGCGGCGAGGTTGGGCCGGTAGCCGAGACTCCGGGCGGCCTCCCGTACGGACCCGGCAGTGCGTTCCGACACACGGCCGCGCCACTTGTCGCCGAGGACGAGGGAGACCGTGGCCTGGGAGACGCCCGCGGTCCGGGCGACGTCCCGGCTGGTGGGGCGGGTGCCGCCGAGCGGCTCCGGGGTCTGCACACAAGCCTCCGTGTCGGACGGTTCACGAACCGGTCTCCGGACGCGGGGTGGACCCGCGTCCCGCCGACATGGTACGTATGACCCCGGAAGTTATACGTAAAACCTCGGACCGGTCCGAGGCGAGGGGAGAGCAACATGGCCACCGAGGCCCCGGCGCACGGCGGCTATCTCGACATACTCCGGGCGCCGCACGCGGCCCGGCTGCTCGCCGGCACCCTCGTGGGGCGCCTGCCCAACGGCGTCGGCCCCATCGCCCTCACCCTCTTCGTCCGCGACCAGGGCGGCAGCTACACCCTCGCCGGCGGACTCATCGCCGCCTACGGCGTCGCCACCGCCGTCGGCCAGCCCCTCCTCGGCCGCGCCGTCGACCTCAAGGGCCAGCCCAGGGTCCAGCTGCCCGCAGCGGTCCTCTCCGCCCTCGGCATGACCCTGCTCGCCCTCGGCGGCATCGGCCACCTCGGCCTCGCCTACGCGGCCGTCGTCCTCGCCGGCCTCTTCACCCCGCCCCTGGAGGGCGGGCTGCGGGCCCTGTGGCCGAGCGTCCTCGGCCGCGAGGACCGGGTCCACCGCGCGTACGCCATGGACGCGGTCGCGCAGGAGGTCATGTTCACCGTCGGACCCCTGCTGCTGACCCTCCTCGTCTCCCTGTGGTCGCCCGCCGCCGCGCTCCTCGTCATCAACCTCCTCGGCGTCCTCGGAGCCCTCGCCGTCGTCCTCTCCGAGCCGTCCCGCACCTGGCGCTCCGCGCCCCGGGAGGCCCACTGGCTGGGCGCCCTGCGCTCCCCGGGGCTCCTCGCCCTCCTCGGCTCGTTCTTCTTCGTCGGCCTCGCCCTCGGCTCCATCACCGTCGCCGCCGTCGCCTACGCCGACGACCGGGGCACCCCGGCCGTCTACGGCTGGCTGATGGCCGCGCTCGGACTCGGCGCGCTCGTCGGCGGCGTCACCTACGGCGCCCGGCAGTGGTCCGGAGCCCCCGAACGGCGACTCCGCGTGCTCGTCCTGCTCCTCGCGGTCTGCTACCTGCCGCTCGTGCTCACCCCCGGCCCCGTCGCCATGGCGGGCCTCGCCGCCCTCGCCGGCGTCTTCCTGGCCCCCGTCCTCGCCTGCGCCTTCATCGTCGTGGACCGGCACGCTCCGCGCGGCACCGTGACCGAGGCCTTCTCCTGGCTCGTCACCACCTTCGGCGTCGGCTCCGCCCTCGGCTCCGCCGCCGCCGGACCCGCCGTCGAACTCGCCGGGACGGTCGCCGGATTCGCCGTGGCCGGCGCCGGCGGCGTGGTCGCCTTCCTCGTCCTGCTGGCCACCGGGCGTGTCCTCGGCGCGCCGGTCGCCCCCGGCGCCCCCGTGGCCGAGGCGCGACACGCCGTGGATACGGGCGCCCTCGGCTCCGTACACAGCGAAAAGAACACGCGCTGATCGGAAAATGATCGAAACGGGAACGCCCAACCCGGTTTCAGCACAGGCCGTCAGGCGTAATGTTCAGACATGGACCGCCGCATTTTCGGGCTGGAGAACGAGTACGGCGTCACGTGCACGTTCAGGGGACAGCGCCGACTGTCTCCTGACGAAGTGGCGCGCTACCTCTTCCGCCGTGTCGTGTCATGGGGCCGCAGCAGCAATGTCTTCCTGCGGAACGGCGCCCGCCTGTACCTGGACGTGGGATCGCATCCGGAATACGCCACACCGGAATGCGACGACGTGACCGAACTGGTCACCCACGACAAGGCCGGTGAGCGCATTCTCGAGGGCCTGCTCGTCGACGCCGAACGCCGCCTGCACGAGGAGGGAATCGCGGGCGACGTCTACCTCTTCAAGAACAACACCGACTCGGCCGGAAACTCCTACGGCTGCCACGAGAACTATCTCGTCGCCCGCCACGGGGAGTTCTCCCGGCTCGCGGACATCCTCATTCCGTTCCTCGTCACCCGGCAGCTCATCTGCGGAGCGGGAAAGGTCCTCCAGACCCCACGGGGCGCCGTGTTCTGCGTCTCCCAGCGTGCCGAGCACATCTGGGAGGGCGTCAGCTCCGCGACCACCCGCTCGCGTCCCATCATCAACACCCGGGACGAGCCGCACGCCGACGCCGAGCGCTACCGCCGACTGCACGTGATCGTCGGCGACTCGAACATGTCCGAGACGACCATGCTGCTCAAGGTCGGTGCCACCGATCTCGTGCTCCGCATGATCGAGGCGGGCACGGTGATGCGCGACCTGACCCTGGAGAACCCCATCCGGGCCATCCGTGAGGTCAGTCACGACATCACCGGCCAGCGCAAGGTCCGGCTCGCCAGCGGCCGCGAGGCCTCCGCCCTGGAAGTCCAGCGCGAGTACTACGAGAAGGCGGTCGACTTCGTCGACCGGCGCGGGATCAGGTCCGGCACGGTCGCCCAGGTCCTGGAGCTGTGGGGCCGCACGCTCGACGCGATCGAGAGCGAGCGGCTCGACCGCATCGAGACCGAGATCGACTGGGTCATGAAGCACCGGCTCATCGAGCGCTACCGGGCCAAGCACAACATGACCATGTCGAACCCGAGGGTCGCGCAGATAGACCTCGCCTACCACGACATCCACCGCCGTCGTGGGCTCTACTACCTGCTGCAGAAGAACGGCCAGGCGGCCCGGATCTGCAACGACATGAAGATCTTCGAGGGCAAGTCGGTGCCCCCGCAGACCACTCGGGCCCGGCTCCGCGGCGACTTCATCCGCCGCGCCCAGGAGCAGCGGCGGGACTTCACCGTCGACTGGGTCCACCTCAAGCTGAACGACCAGGCGCAGCGGACCGTGTTGTGCAAGGACCCGTTCCGCTCCGTCGACGACCGGGTCGAAAAGCTGATCGCCGGAATGTAAGCAGGTCATACCGGTCATAGGGCTCCGCACGTCAAACGTGCGGAGCCCTTCGGCGTGACAGGAGCACCCCCTAGAGTGTCGGGACAACTACTGTGCCGTCTGAGATCTGAGGAACACGTGCGCCGACTTGCCGGCCTTCTCGTCGTCCCGCTGCTGCTGCTCTCGACAGCGGCGTGCGGCAGCGACGACAAGGGCTCCGATTCCGCCTCGATGAAGAACGGACTCCCCGCCATCACCGCGGGTGAGAAGTTCGGGGAGAAGCCGACCCTGGCCAAGGGCGTGGGAGACCCGCCCAAGGAACTCAAGGTCAATGTGATCAGCGAGGGCAAGGGGCCGGTCACCAAGAAGGGCGACGCGCTCCAGGTGAACTACCTGGGTCAGGCCTGGGACTCCACCACCCCCTTCGACAACAGCTTCGACCGCGGTCAGCCGTTCGACCTGACCCTCGGTGCCGGCCAGGTCATCAAGGGCTGGGACCAGGGACTCGAGGGCCAGAAGGTCGGCAGCCGTATCGAGATCGGCATCCCGCCGGAGCTCGGCTACGGTGCGGCCGGCCAGGGCGACATCAAGCCCAACGCCACCCTCGTCTTCGTCGTGGACATCCTGAAGGCCGTCACGATCCCGAAGTCCGCCACCGGCACCCCGGTCGCCCAGGACAACAAGGACCTGCCCAAGGTCGGCACGAACACCGACGGCAAGGCGCCCAGCCTGACGGTTCCCAAGGTCGACCCGCCGACCAAGCTCGTCTCGAACTACGTGCTCGAGTCCAAGGGCGAGGTCGTCAAGGCCACCGACACGGTCGTCGTGAACTACGTCGCCGCCCTCTGGAAGGACGGCAAGGTCTTCGACTCGACGTACACCACCGGCAAGCCCGCGAACTTCCCGCTCGCCCAGCTCACGCTGAAGGGCCTCAAGGACGGTCTCGTCGGCAAGAAGATCGGCAGCCGCGTCCTCATCGTCGCGCCGCCGTCCGAGGCGTTCGGCGACAAGGAGCAGCAGGGGATTCCGAAGAACTCCACGCTGGTGTTCGCCGTGGACATCCTCACCAAGGTGTAAGACTGTCCCGATCATGTAGTTCATCAGTATGAGGAGCAGTTCAGTGAGCATCGAGAAGCCCGAGATCGACTTCCCGGGTGGCGAGCCGCCGAAGGACCTGGAGATCAAGGACATCTGGGAGGGCGACGGCGACCTCGCCGAAGCCGGCGACTTCGTGAAGGTCCACTACGTCGGTGTGTCCTTCGACTCCGGCGAGGAGTTCGACGCCTCCTGGAACCGCGGCGCCCCGCTCGACTTCAACCTCGGTGCCGGCCAGGTCATCCAGGGCTGGGACCAGGGCGTCCAGGGCATGAAGGTCGGCGGCCGCCGCCAGCTGGTCATCCCCGCGCACCTCGCCTACGGCGACCGCGGCGCCGGCGGCAAGATCGCCCCGGGCGAGACGCTGATCTTCGTCTGCGACCTCGTGGGCGTCACCAAGCGCTGACCCGCGCACCCCGACCGGTTCCGGTCGCACCGAGGGCCCCCGCCGTTCCCGGCGGGGGCCCTCGGCCGTGGTCCCCGCGCGGTCCCGGCCGTCCCCGACGGATTCCGCGTCCGCGATCCCCACCACCCCCGGCGGGCCCTCGCCCGCGGTCCGGGCTTCGGTCCCGGCTTTGGTCCCGACACCCCGGGGCGGTACGGTCGGACGTCCGAGAAGTGGATCCGGCGAAGGGGTGCGGGGCGTCGATGGCGATTGCCAAGTCCGAGCGGCTGATGAATCTCGCGCTGTGCCTGCTCGGGACACGCCGCCCGCTGAGCAAGCGGGAGCTCCGCGGCTCCATCGAGGCCTACCTCGAAGCGAGCGGCGACGATGCCTTCAACCGCATGTTCGAGCGCGACAAGGACGACCTCCGCGAGCTCGGCCTGGTCATCGAGACCGTCGAGAACCTGGAGGGCGAGACCGGCTACCTCGCCCGCCGCGACTCCAACCGGCTGCCGCCCATCACCCTGGACGCCGAGGAGGCCGCCGCACTCGGCCTCGCCGCCAAGGTCTGGCAGCAGGCCCGCCTCGCCGGAGCCGCCAGCGGCGCCCTCCAGAAGCTCCGCGCCGCCGGGATGCCGGAGGCGGAGGACTCGTACGAGACCCAGCCCAGCGCCCTCGAACCGCGGATCCCCGTCCACGAGGCCGCCTTCGAACCGCTGATGCTGGCCTGCCGCGACCGCCGGCCCGTCGTCTTCGACTACCGCAAGGCCAACGCCGCCCGCCCCGAGCCCCGCCAGGTCGAACCCTGGACCCTCGAATGCTGGCGCGGCCACTGGTACCTGGCCGGCTGGGACCGCGACCGCGGCGCCGAGCGCGTCTTCCGCCTCTCCCGGATCACCGGCAAGGTCCGCTCCCGGGCCGGCGCGTTCACCGCGCCCGTGCCCGACGTCGTCACCGTCCGGGAGACCGTGGAGAGCTGGGCGGGGGAGACCGCCACCCGCTCGGCCCGGATCAGGCTGCGCACCGGCTGCGGCTACCCGCTGCGGGCCCGCGCCCAGTCCGTGAGCGAGGGCGCCGACGGCTGGGACGAGCTGGAGATCCCGTACGGGCACGGCCT
Organism: Streptomyces zaomyceticus; assembly: GCF_014656215.1. Taxonomy (GTDB): domain Bacteria; phylum Actinomycetota; class Actinomycetes; order Streptomycetales; family Streptomycetaceae; genus Streptomyces; species Streptomyces zaomyceticus. Next base: position 23,075 of record NZ_BNBZ01000043.1, read on the forward strand.
CGACGCCTGGCTCGTCGAGTTCGGCCCCGATGTCGTCGTACTGGAACCGGCCGATCTTCGGGCCGACGTGGTGGACCGGCTGCGCGCCGTGGCCAAGGGCTGAGGGGAAGACGTACCGCATGGCTGCCAACGCGATCGACCAGACGAGGCGGATGCTCTCGCTCGTCACCTATCTCCGTGAGCGCCCCGGCGCCCACGTCGCCGACGTCGCCCGCGCCTTCGGGATCACCGAGGACGAGCTGATCTCCGACCTGGACGTGCTGCCCATGTGCGGCACCAGCTTCCGCGGCGGCGACCTCCTCGACATCGACACCGACGGCGACCGGATCTGGTGGCACAACCCCGACGACGTCGCCGCACCACTGCGGCTCGCCGCCGACGAGGCGACCGCCCTCCTGGTCGCCGCCCGCGCCGTCGCCACCCTCCCGGGGCTCCGCGAGAGCGACCGGGAGGCACTTCTGCGTGCCACCGCCAAGCTGGAGGCCGCGGCCGGCGAGGCCGCCGGGGCCAGCTCCCGGCTCTCGGTGACCTTCGAGTCCGAGGGCGGTGTCTTCGCCGAGGTCGACCGGGCGATCTCCGAGCGCCGGCGCCTGTGGGTCCGCTACTACTCGCCCGCGCGCGACGAGCTCACCGAGCGCGAGGTCGACCCGATCCGGCTCTTCGCCGTCGGCCACACCTATATGGAGGCGTGGTGCCGGCTCTCCGAGGCGCGCCGCACCTTCCGGCTCGACCGCGTGGCCGAGATCCGCATCCTCGACGAGCACGCGGCGCCGCCGGAGCTGGAGCTGCGCGACCTCTCCGCGGGCCTGGTCCAGCCCTCCGCCGACGACCCCGAGGTCGTGGTCGAGGTCGGCCCCGGCGGGCGCTGGGTCGCCGAGTACTACCCGCACGACCGGGCCGAGGAGCTGCCGGACGGCGGACTGCGGATCACCCTGCGCACACCGGACCCCGCCTCGCTGCGCCGGCTGGCGCTGCGCCTGGGCAGCGACGGGCGGATCGTCGCGCCGCAGGAGCTCGCCGACAACGCCAGGACGGCGGCCGCCGCCGCGCTGGCCGCGTACGACGGGTGACGTCCCCCGGGCGGGGGACCTTGTCGCCGAAGTGACACCGGAGGCGGGCACGGACCTGCACGGTGGACGCGTGGACGCGGGTCCGCGCGGTCGACGCGGGGGAGTGGGCCCGCACGGTGGTCTCGTGGGCGTGGCGTACGGCGCGTACGAGCGCGAGGGCGGGCGTACGAGGTGGATGAGCACGGGAGTCGGGAGATGAGGGAAATGTCCGTGATGCACGGTTTTACGGCGACGGTGGCCCCGGTCCTCTTCAAAGCCGCCTGCCCCGACTGCCGCTCCCGCTTCGAACTCTCCGCGAGCGCCCTGCGCCTCGCCATCGGGGCGAGCCGCCGCACCACCTTCTACTCCTTCACCTGCCCCGAGTGCGGCAGCTCCGTCCGCAAGCCCGCCGGTGAACGCATCGTCGAACTCCTCACCGGCGGCGGAGTCCGCACCCTGCGCCTCCACACCACCGTCTGAGCCCTCGGCCCTTCCAGTCGGCGTCCGAGCCCTCGGCCTTGCCCGACCGGCGTCCGAGGTCTCGGCCCTCCCCGGCCGGGCGGTCCGGATGCCCGACCCTCCGGCCGCCGTCCCGGCGCTCGCCCCTCACACCCAACGTCTAGGCTCAGGGCATGTTCTGGCCCATGCTCGCCATCGCTCTCGGCTTCCTCGGCATCGCCGTCCTCGGTGTGCTCGCCGTCAAGGTCTTCATCGAGGTCCAGCGCCTCGGCCGTCAAGTGGCCCACACCACACAGCGCATCAGCCAGGCCGCCGAAGACCTCGAGACGGCGGCCGTCGGACTGGCCCGAACCGGCGACTCCCTGCGCTGAGTCCGTGCCGTACCCTGCACGAAGTGGACCCGAACCGGGCTCGCGGGACGCAATCGGGAGTATGCAAGGGCATTGCCCTGCGTTTACTCCTGCGGGTTACGATCGCAGACAGCGCGGTGGCCGGACGCCTGTCCGACCCGCCGGGCACCGCACTCCATGTCGCCTCGGTGAAGAAGGTAAACAGCTATGGGTAGGCTCGGCCCCACCGAGATCATTCTCATCCTCGTCGTCATCATCCTGCTGTTCGGTGCCAAGAAGCTTCCGGACATGGCGCGCTCGCTCGGCAAGTCCGCCCGCATCCTCAAGAGCGAGGCCAAGGCGATGAAGTCCGACGACCAGCAGAGCGCCCCCGCCGACCCGCCGCACGCCGGCACCGGCACGGGAACCGCCGCCCAGGACCAGCCCGCCCCGCGCACCATCCAGGCCGCTCCCGGTGACGTGACCAGCTCGCGTCCCGTGACCGAGCCCTCGGACACCACCAAGCGCTGACCCGGTCCGCCGCGGCCGCCGCACCGGGCGGCGGCCTGCCGCACGAGATGAGGACGTGGGTTGCCCAAGTCTGCCCGCAAGCAGGAGAAGGATCCCGAGGGCCGGATGCCCCTCGTGGAACACCTGCGTGAACTCCGCAACCGACTGGCGAAAGGTCTCCTCGCCGTCGCAGCGGTGACGATCGTGGCCCTCGTGTACAGCGAGGAGCTGATGCAGTTCCTGACGAAGTCGGTCCCCACCTGCGGCCCGAACGTCACCAGCAACGGCGGAAACTGCGCGATCGTCTCCTTCAACACGCTGATGGCCCCGTTCAGCACGACGATCCAGCTGTCGCTGACCACGGGCCTCGTCGTCGCGAGCCCCATCTGGCTCTACCAGCTGTGGGCCTTCGTCGCGCCCGGACTGCACAAGAGCGAGAAGAAGTACACGTACGCCTTCGTCGGCGCCGCCGTACCGCTCTTCTCCGCCGGTGCCTACCTCGCGTACCTGATCCTCCCCATCAGCGTGAAGGTCCTCATCAGCCTCACGCCCGAGGGCTCCGCGAACATCCTCTCGCTCGGCGACGTCCTCGACTTCACCCTCCGCATGGTGCTCGTCTTCGGCCTCGCCTTCGAGCTGCCGCTCGTCCTGGTGATGCTCAACCTGACCGGTGTCCTCACCGGCCGCCGCATGGCCGGCTGGTGGCGCGGCGTGATCATGGGTGTCTTCGTCTTCGGCGCCGTCATCACCCCGACCACCGACCCCGTCGGCATGATCGCCCTCGCCGGACCCATCACCGTCCTGTACTTCGGGGCCGTCGGCTTCTCCCTCCTCAACGACCGGCGACGCAACCGCAACAACCCCGACGCCGCACTCGACGACGACGAAGCCTCCGCGCTCGACCTCACCCCCGAGGCCGTCGGATCCGTCGAACCGGTCGGCGCCTCCCGCGCCCTGCCCGAACAGGCCACCGGAGAGCCCGGCGGTACCGCCGCGCACCGGGTGAACGGCTACGACGACATCACCTGATCCACAGGCGAACCAGGCCGCCGAGGGCCCCCCGGACCACTTCCGGGGGGCCCTCGACGCCGTTCCCGGAGCGTTCCCCCTCCGTTCCCGGGCCGTCCCCGCTCCGTTCCCGAGGAGCCGGAGCGAGGCCCTCCACATCCCCTCGATAAAGATCGCGTCACTGTCACAGGTGGCGGGTAGGCTCGACAACAAGATGACAGAGGACCTCACACCAGCCCAGGCGTACGCGGCCGCACTTGCCCGCAACGCCGAGCAGGCCACCGCGCTGGCCCCCTTCCGCGAGATGTACGAGTTCGGTCTGGACCCCTTCCAGATCGAGGCGTGCAAGGCGCTCGAAGCGGGCAAGGGCGTGCTCGTCGCCGCGCCCACGGGCTCCGGCAAGACCATCGTCGGCGAGTTCGCCGTCCACCTCGCCCTCAGCCAGGGCCGCAAGTGCTTCTACACGACGCCGATCAAGGCACTGTCGAACCAGAAGTACGCCGACCTCGTCAAGCGGTACGGCGCCGACAAGGTCGGCCTGCTCACCGGTGACAACAGCGTCAACGGCGATGCGCCGATCGTGGTCATGACCACCGAAGTCCTCCGCAACATGCTGTACGCGGGCTCCCAGACCCTCTCCGGCCTCGGATACGTGGTCATGGACGAGGTCCACTACCTCTCCGACCGCTTCCGCGGCGCCGTCTGGGAGGAAGTGATCATCCACCTCCCCGAGTCGGTCACCCTGGTCTCACTCTCCGCGACCGTGTCCAACGCCGAGGAGTTCGGCGACTGGCTCGACACCGTCCGCGGCGACACCGAGGTCATCGTCTCCGAGAGCCGCCCCGTACCCCTCTGGCAGCACGTCCTCGCCGGACGCCGGATGTACGACCTCTTCGAGGAGGAGACCGACCACGGCGGCCGCGGCGCCTCCCGCCGCGAGCTCAACCCGGACCTCCTCCGCCTCGCCCGCACCGAGAACACGCGCACGTACAACCCCCGCGACCGGCGCCGCGGCAAGATGGTCCGCGAGGCCGACCGCGAGCGCGAGCGCCGCCAGCGCTCCCGCATCTGGACCCCCGGCCGCCCCGAGGTCATCGAGCGCCTCGACGCCGAAGGGCTCCTGCCCGCCATCACCTTCATCTTCAGCCGCGCCGGCTGCGAAGCCGCCGTACAGCAGTGCCTCTACGCGGGACTCCGCCTCAACGACGACGAGGGACGCCGACGCGTCCGCGAGATCGTCGAGGAGCGCACCGCCGCCATCCCCGACGAGGACCTCCACGTCCTCGGCTACTACGAATGGCTCGAAGCACTGGAGCGGGGCATCGCCGCCCACCACGCCGGCATGCTCCCCACCTTCAAGGAAGTCGTCGAGGACCTCTTCGTCCGAGGCCTCGTCAAGGCCGTCTTCGCCACCGAGACGCTCGCCCTCGGCATCAACATGCCCGCGCGCACCGTCATCCTCGAAAAGCTCGTCAAGTGGAACGGCGAGCAGCACGCCGACATCACCCCCGGCGAATACACCCAGCTCACCGGCCGCGCCGGCCGCCGCGGCATCGACGTCGAGGGCCACGCCGTCGTCCTCTGGCAGCGCGGCCTCGACCCCGAGCACCTCGCCGGCCTCGCGGGCACCCGCACCTACCCCCTGCGCTCCAGCTTCAAGCCCTCGTACAACATGGCGGTCAACCTCGTCGACCAGTTCGGCCGACACCGCTCCCGCGAACTCCTCGAAACCTCCTTCGCCCAGTTCCAGGCCGACCGCTCCGTCGTCGGCATCTCCCGGCAGGTGCAGAAGAACGAGGAAGGGATCCAGGGCTACCGCGAGGGCATGACCTGCCACCTCGGAGACTTCGAGGAGTACGCGCGGCTCCGCCGCGACCTCAAGGACCGCGAGACGGAACTGGCCCGGCAGGGCGCCGCCCAGCGCCGCGCCCAGGCAGCCGGCTCCCTGGAGAAGCTCAAGCCCGGCGACATCATCCACGTGCCCACCGGCAAGTTCGCCGGACTCGCCCTCGTCCTCGACCCCGGCATCCCGGCAGGCCGCACCAACGGGCACCGCGGCTTCGAGCACCACGACGGCCCCCGCCCCCTCGTCCTCACCGCCGAACGACAGGTCAAGAGGCTCGCCTCCATCGACTTCCCCGTCCCGGTCGAGGCACTGGAGCGCATGAGGATCCCCAAGTCCTTCAACCCGCGCTCCCCGCAGTCCCGCCGCGACCTCGCCTCCGCACTCCGGAGCAAGGCCGGACACATCCACCCCGAGCGCCACCACAAGCAGCGCGCCGCGGCCGCCGACGACCGCCAGATCGCCAGGCTGCGCACCGAGATCCGCGCCCACCCCTGCCACGGCTGCGACGAGCGCGAGGACCACGCCCGCTGGGCCGAGCGCTACCACCGACTCCAGCGCGACACCCAGCAGCTGGAACGGCGCATCGAAGGCCGCACCAACACCATCGCCCGCACCTTCGACCGGATCGTCGCGCTCCTCACCGAGCTCGACTACCTCCGCGGCAACGAGGTCACGGAGAACGGCAAGCGACTCGCCCGCCTCTACGGCGAACTCGACCTGCTGGCCAGCGAATGCCTCCGCGACCGCGTCTGGGAAGGCCTCACCCCGGCCGAACTGGCCGCCTGCGTCTCCGCGTTGGTGTTCGAGGCGCGTCAGTCCGACGACGCCGTCGCGCCCAAGCTGCCCACCGGCAACGCCAAGGCCGCACTCGGCGAGATGGTCAGGATCTGGGGCAGGCTCGACGCCCTCGAAGAGGAATTCAAGATCAACCAGGCCGAAGGTGTCGGCCAGCGCGAACCCGACCTCGGCTTCGCCTGGGCCGCCTACCAGTGGGCCTCCGACAAGAGCCTCGACGAGGTGCTGCGCGAGGCCGAGATGCCCGCCGGAGACTTCGTCCGCTGGTGCAAGCAGGTCATCGACGTCCTCGGACAGATCTCGGCGGCCGCGCCCAAGGAGAACAGCACCGTCGCCAAGAACGCCCGCAAGGCCGTGGACGCCCTCCTGAGGGGCGTCGTCGCCTACAGCTCGGTGGGCTGACGGCCCTCCCTCTCCCCGTACCGGACCGGGTGCCCGTGGCGTGATCGCCACGGGCACCCGGCCATTTCGTACGTTCCGCTTGGCGTTGTCCACAGGTCGTCGTCCACAGGGGTGGCGCCGGCCGGGCCCTTCCGATTGCATGGACTCACAAGCAGGGAAGGCCAGTTGGGGAGGGGACGTCCATGACCACGCAAGCCGGTCATCCGCACGCCGGGACGCACGGCGAGGAGCAGCCCACAGAGCCGCGGGCAGCGGCTCCGGCGGCTCCGGTCGTCGTCGAAGGGCCACGAGGCGTGCCCCTCCTCGGCAGCCTCCCCGCCTTCGGCAAGAACCCCCTCGCCTTCTTCGAACAGCTCAGGGACCGCGGCGACATCGTCCGCTGGCGCTTCGGCCGCAAACCCTCCCTCTTCATCGCCCACCCCGACACCGTCGGCGAACTCCTCACCGAGGTCGAGCGCACCTTCGACCAACCCGACCTCGGCATCGCCTTCCGCACCCTCCTCGGCAACGGCGTCATCGTCTCCAAGGGAGCCGACTGGCGCCGCAAGCGCTCCCTGGTACAGCCCTCCGTCCGGCCGAAGCAGGTCCGCTCCTACGCGGCGACCATGAGCGAATGCGCCGTCGCCCTCGCCGACCGGTGGACCGACGGACAAGCCATCGACATCAAGAAGGAGATGGCCGCCCTCACCCAACTCGTCGCGGTCCGCACCATCTTCGGAGTCGACACCGCCGCTGACGCCGAAGCGATCGGCCGGGCGATGGACGTCGCCCAGAAGGAGATCGGCGCCGAGTTCAGCGGCATCGGAGCCGTCCTGCCCGACTGGCTGCCCACCCCCGGACGCACCCGCATCAAGCGCGCCACCGCCGTCATCGACGCCGAGGTCTCCCGCGTCGTCTCCCGCCACCGAGACGGCGACACCGAACGCCCCGACCTCCTCAGCCGCCTCCTCGCCGCCCGGGACGAGACCGGCGCCCCCCTCTCCGACCAGGAGATACGCGACGAGACCGTCACCCTCTACATCGGCGGCCACGAGACCACGAGCTCCACACTCGTCTGGGCCTGGTACCTGCTCTCCCGCAACCACCGGGTCCGCGACGCCCTCACGGAGGAGCTCGACCGCGTCCTCGCCGACCACGAGCCCGGCTACGACGACTACGCCTCTCTCACCTACACCCAGGCCGTCATCAAGGAGACCCTGCGCCTCTACCCCACGATCTGGCTGATCACCGGCCTCGCCAAGGAAGGTGCCACCCTCGGCGGCACGGCCGTCCCCGCCGGCACCCGCGTCTGGTCCAGCCAATGGGCCACCCACCGCGACCCCCGCTGGTACGGCGACGCCGAAGCCTTCCGACCCGAACGCTGGATCGCGCGGGACGGCGAACCCGCCGAGGACATACCCGAATACGCCTGGTTCCCCTTCGGCGGCGGCCCCCGCGTCTGCCTCGGCACCCGCTTCGCCCTCGTGGAGGCCGTCCTGATCCTCGCGGTCCTCGCCCGCCGCTACCACCTCGACCTCACCACCGACGAGATCCTCCCCGTCCCGAGCCTCACCCTCCAACCGGACCGCGACGTCCTGGCCACGGTCCGCGCGAGGGGCTGAGGGCCGGGCCAAGAGACTGCGGACCGCGCGGGCGAAGCCCCGAAAGCGGGGAAGGCGCGGCCGTGTGCCGGGAGGCCGCGCCAGGGATCAGGCAGCCGGTCCCGAAGCCAAAGCCGTCGCCAACTCCCTGAGATCGTCGGCGCGCAGGACCCGGTCGCCGAATCCCGGCAGTGGGACATGCAAGGAGGACGTCCAACGGGGCGGGACCGCCCCCGCCCCGTACACGGCGCCCGCGAGCATGCCCGTCACGGCCGCCACGGTGTCCGTGTCCCCGCCCAGGTCCACGGCCGCGGCGAGGGCCTCCTCGAAGGAACCGGTGGTGCGCAGCGCCCAGACCGCCGAACCGAGACAGGGCCAGACCGCACCGTTGAACTCGGTCGCATCGTCCGGATGCCAGCCGGGCGCGAGGACCGTCGACCAGCGCTCCCGGTGCGCCGCGTCGACCTCGGCGAGCGTCGCGGGCACGGCGGCGACCGGATCCTCGCCGAGAAGCGCGACCCGGATCAGTTCGTGGAGGATCGCCGTACCCTCCCAGGCCGCGCCGTCGCCGTGGGTGAGGCCGCTGATCCGGCGGGCGGCGTCCATCGTCTCCACCCGTCCCCGGGCGGCGAAGTACACGGCGGAGGTGGAGGCGCGCATCAGCGAACCGTTTCCCGCGGCCCGGCCGTTGACCTGGAAGTGCAGTGCGGCGGCCAGGTCCCAGGGGTCACCGCCGAGCAGGACCTGCTCGGTCTGGAGACCGATGTCCTTGGGGTCGGCCGCCGCCCAGCGACGGAAGCGGTCGAAGAGGTCCGGCAGGTCGACGCCGCCCCGTTCGAGGAGCGATTCCCCGACCAGGACGGCCATCTGGGTGTCGTCCGTCGCCTCGCCCGGATCCCAGCCGCCGCCTCCGCACAGCTCCCCGACTCCGTCGGGGAAGCGCTCCCGGAACGCTCCCGGAAGCCCGAACTCGAAGGGGGCGCCCAGTGCGTCGCCCGCGGCTGAGCCGAGGACGGCGCCCACGGACCGGTCGATGTCTGGCATCCGGTCAGCGTAGAGCCGGCTCATGCGGCCGTGCCGGCGCCCGGGATGTCCGGACCGCACGGACCACCAGGAACAGGGGCAGCCCGATGGGGGAGAGAAGGATCGTCAGGAGGAGCAGAGGAGCCATCAGAAGGGGTGACACGGAGAGGCGACGGGCCTCTCGGTACATCCACTGGCCCAACAGCAGGTCCCAGGCGAGGATCTGGGCCCAGATCGCCCCGGCTCCGTTCGGGAGCCGCACCAGCTCGCGGAAGGTGTCGATGTCGGGGCTGCTGACCGCGGTCCAGAGCTCGGGCAGGACCGGCGCGGCCAGGACGGCCCACAGGGCCAGGAGCGGCAGCACGGTCAGGGGTGAGGCCGCGACGCGTTCGGTGAACCGCCAGGCCGGCGCGAAGATCATCAGCAGCCAGACGGGCGCTGCCAGGAAGAACGCCAGCTCGAAGAGGAATCCCGTCATGACGTGAGCTCCTCGGAGGGGGGAGCCGTGGGGGCGGGGGAGGGAGGGGAGGGGGAGGGGGAGGGGGAGGGGGAGGGGGAGGCCCCCCGGAGGGAGAGCGCCGCGGCCGCGCCGCCGAGCAGCACGATCGCCCCCGCGCCGGCCAGCGTCGCTCCGTCCGGGGCGAGCAGGGCCTGGCCGCGCAGTGCCTGCCAGGTCAGCAGGACGAAGGTCGCGGCATAGGCGGCCGAGGCGGTGAGGGTGAGCCGGAGGCGTACCCGTTCGTCCGCGAATCGCGCGAAGCGCGGGGCGAGGGAGGCCATGACAAGGAGCAGCAGCGGGAGCAGTTGGAGTGCGTGCATGCCGAAGAAGTGAGGGATGCGCAGGTCGCCGCCGTTGCTTGCCCAGCCGGTCAGTGGCATCGACGGGCCGCCGTCCGGTACCCCGACGGCGTGGGCGCCCGCGATCGGCGGGTTGTCGACCGCCAGTTGTTCGGGGGTCGGAGGGACCATCTGGAAGCCCACGGCGGCGCCCGCGAGGGCGATCAGCGAGGACAGCCGGACGGCCCAGGCCATGGCCCGGTCGAGGATACGGGCGCGCAGCAGGAGGACGGCGATGACCAGGGCGCCCAGCCAGAGCACGACGACCGTGCCGCCCATGATCTGGAAGACGGCGTTGTCGAAGGGGGTCGCCTGGTTGAAGTGGCTCTGCTTGCCGCGGATCACCTGGAGGACGATGAGGATCATTTCGCCGGCACTGGCGACGGTGACCACGGTTCCGGCCCACCAGCCGACGCGGCGGCCTCGCGGCAGTAACGAGAGCATCCAGGCCAGCGACAGGGCGTACGCGACGAACGAGACCGAGAACTTGAAGGGCTTGGTCCAGATCGGCACGCCGACCAGGACCCGGTCGTCGGTGAGGATGCCGACGGCGGAGACCAGGGCGAGAGCGCCCATGGAGGTGGCGAACCAGAGCAGTGGCCGGTGGAGCCGGTCGGCCGGCCGGGTGCCCGAATGACCGAGTGGGTCACCGAGCGGGTCACCGGGTGGTTTCAGTGCGGACATACGGATCCCCCCGTGGAAAGTATGGATAGTGGGACTCTCCACTATCTGATAGCGCCACTATCTATGATGGGGGTGTCGTTCGGCAAGGCCGAAGCAGGACCAGGAAGGTGAACACGCTTTGCGCATCGGAGAGTTGAGTCGCAGGACCGGGGTGTCCGTGCCGACGATCAAGTTCTATGTACGGGAAGGACTGCTCCCGGCCGGAGAACTGACGAGCCCGAACCAGGCCTCGTACGGGGAGGCGCATGTCCAGCGCCTCCGCCTCGTCCGGGCGCTCCTCGACGTGGGCGGTCTGTCGGTCGCGAGCATCCGTGAGGTGATCGTGGCGGTGGACGACCCCGAGCGGTCGGTGCACAAGCTGCTGGGCACGGTGGCCGGCGGACTGGTGCCGAGCTACGGCCGGGAGCCGGGTGACGGGATCGAGGAGGCGCGGAAGCAGGTCGCCGCGCTGATCACCTCACGTGGCTGGCGCGCGAATCCGGGCAGTCCGGCCGCGGAGGCGCTGGCGGTGGCCCTCGCGGCTCTCGAAGAGGCCGGTCACGGGGCGTTCACCGAGGTCCTCGGCGCCTACGCGGACGCGGCGGAGGCGGTGGCGCGGGCCGATCTGGGATACGTGGCGCACAACGTGGCGCGCGAGCAGCTCGTGGAGAGCGTGGTCGTCGGCACGGTCGTCGGCGACGCGATCTTCTCGGCGCTGCGGCGCCTGGCCCAGACGGACGCCTCGGACCGCATGTTCGGCGAGGCGACGTAGCGGAGGGGCAGGGCTCGGGAAGAAGGGGTGGAGCCCTGACGGGGGAGGGCGCGAACCTCTGAGGGGAGGCTCTTGCGGCCGTGGCTCGGGGGCCTGGGGCCCTGGCGGCCGCGGCTCCGGAGCCGTGAGGGGAGACCCCTGGCGGCCGTGGCTGCGGAGCCCCGACGGGAGCCCCTGGCGGGCGCGGTGGCTGAGCCCCGGCGGGGAAGTGGTGGTGCTCCGGCGGGGAGGGGCGGCCCCGCGGAAGGGGGCCCGGGGGTGTGCCCCCGGGCCCGGTGCCTCAGTTCTCCTGCTCGCGCTCCACCTGGTCGTTCCACTCGCGCTTGATCGCGCGCCACGCCTCGTCCGACTTCCCCAGACGCCAGTAGCCCGAGATCGACAGGCGCTCGCGCGGCACCTCGCGGTCCAGCCGCAGATGGCGGCGGAGCTCCTTCACGAAGCCCGCCTCGCCGTGGACGAAGGCGTGGACGTCGCCCGCCGGGAAGTCCAGGGTCTGCACGGCCTCGACGACGGCCTCGCCCGCCGGCCGGTCGCCCCGGTGCAGCCAGGTGACGTGGATGCCGTCCGCCGTCGCGAACTTCTGCTCCTCGGCGGCGTCCGAGATCTCCACGAACGCGTGCACCCGCGCACCGGCGGGCAGCCGCTCCAGGGCCACCGCGATGGCCGGCAGGGCGCTCTCGTCGCCCGCGAGCAGGTGCCAGTCCGCCGCCGGGTCCGGCGTGTAGCCGCCGCCGGGGCCGAGGAAACGGATCGTGTCGCCGGCCGTGGCGCGTGCCGCCCACGGGCCCGCGAGGCCCTCGTCGCCGTGGACGACGAAGTCGATGGTCAGTTCGCGGTGGACCGGGTCCCAGGCCCGCACGGTGTACGTCCGGGTCGTCGGCCACTGCTCCCGGGGGAACTCCTCCCGGATCCGGTCCATGTCGAACGGCTCCGGGTAGGCGACGCCCTCGGGGGCGAAGAGGAGCTTCACGTAGTGGTCGGTGTAGGTGCCCACCTCGAAGGCGTCGAGGCCGGATCCGCTCAGGACGACCCGCACCATGTGCGGGGTGATCCGCTCGGTGCGCACCACGCGCGCTTCGGTGGCCTTCGGTGCCTTGCGGGGCTGGTCCGCCACGAGGGTCTCTCCTGACTCGACGTAACTCGACGTACTTAGGTATGCCTAAGCTAGCATCCCGAGCCGCGATCGACCCAGCGTGGCCTGTTCTCGTCGCCCGGGGGCGGACGGCCGGGCCGCCTGCGGCCGCCCCCGGCCCGGCTCCCGGGCCGCCCCCCGGCTCCGCCCTGCCCCCCGGCCCGCGCCCCGGCTCGCCCCGCCCCCCGGCTCGCCGCCGGCCATCCGCCCCCCCGCGGGCCTACGCGCCCTCTCGGCGTTCCAGCACCGGGAGCAGACGCCCCACCGCGCCGCCGAGGCCCCAGCGCTTCACCAGGGCGTCGAGTGCCGCCGGGTCGCGGGGGGTGGCCGGCAGGGTCGCGTCGAACTCCGGCAGGGGTACGTCCCCGGCGACGCGCACCACCGTCGGAGCGACGTCCAGATACGCGGCCGCCTCCACGATCCCGCGCCGCTTGGCCGGGGTGAGCTTCGACGTCCGGTCCTCGGCCGCCGCCCGTACGCCCGCCAGGTCCCCGTACTCCGTGATCAGCTGCGCCGCCGTCTTCTCGCCGATGCCCTTCACGCCGGGGAGGCCGTCGCTGGCGTCCCCCCGCAGGGCCGCGAAGTCCGCGTACCGGTCGGGTCGCACCCCGTACTTCGTCAGGATCAGTTCCGCGTCCACCAGGTCGCAGTCGCCGACGCCCTTGCGCGGGTACAGGACCCGTACGCCCCGCGCGTCGTCCACCAGCTGGAACAGGTCGCGGTCGCCCGTGACGATGTCCACGGGGCCGGACGCGTGTCCCGCGAGCGTCCCGATCACGTCGTCCGCCTCGTATCCGTCGGCCCCGATCCGGGCGATGCCGAGCGCCGCCAGGACCTCCTCGATCACCGGCACCTGCGGGGACAGCGTGTCCGGGATCTCCTCCTCGTCCGGGCCGGCCTCCGTCTCGACGGCCACGCGGTGTGCCTTGTACGAGGGGATCAGGTCCACCCGCCACTGCGGACGCCAGTCGTTGTCCCAGCACGCGACGAGATCGTCGGGCCGGTGGTCCTGTACGAGCCGGGTGATGAAGTCGAGCAGCCCGCGTACGGCGTTCACGGGCGAGCCGTCGGGGGCCCGGACGGAGTCCGGTACGCCGAAGTAGGCGCGGAAGTAGAGGCTGGCGGTGTCGAGGAGCATCAGGCGTCGAGTCACCTCCCCTATTTTATGGCGCGGTTCGCCACCGGGAGGCCGAGGCCGGGCCCACACGCCGGTGTTACGGGGTGCCGTGTCGCCCCCCGACGCGACACCCCGCGACCGCCTCGCCCGGCCGGAAACCGGCCGCCTCACGTGACCCCCGTCACCTTTGCGTTTGCACCCTGCGAAGCCGGGCAGGCGCGAGCCCGGAGCGGAGCCCGGTACGGGATTCGACGAAAGGAATCCCCGTGCGCGACGGGTCCGCGGGCCGATCCCGCCCGCTCCACGGCCCGGCCGCGCGGGGGTGGTGGGGCCGTTCTTCGTTGCTACCCGTGAGGTGTATGTGTCCAGGCTTCAGGCGGACCACCTGTACAAGGTGTTCGGCAGACGACCCGACGAAGCCGTCCGCAGGCTCGCCGTCGGCGACACCGACCGCGAGGAGCTGCGCGCCGAGGGGACGACAGCAGCCGTCGTGGACGCCGGTTTCACCGTCGAGCCCGGCCAGATCTTCGTCGTGATGGGGCTCTCCGGGTCCGGCAAGTCCACCCTCCTGCGCATGCTCAACGGCCTCCTGGAGCCCACCGCCGGCCGCGTCCTCTTCGACGGCCGTGACCTCACCGCGCTCTCCCCCCGCGATCTGCGCGCCGTCCGCTCCACCAAGATCAGCATGGTCTTCCAGCACTTCGCGCTCTTCCCGCACCGAAACGTCCTGGAGAACGCCGGCTACGGCCTGGAGGTCCAGGGTGTCCCGCGCGCCGAGCGCGAGACCCGGGCCGCCGAGGCCCTCGAACTGTGCGGACTCGCCGGCTGGGAGAAGTCCTGGCCCGACGAGCTCTCCGGCGGCATGCAGCAGCGCGTCGGTCTGGCCCGCGCCCTCGCCACCGACGCCGACCTGCTCCTCATGGACGAGTCCTTCAGCGCGCTCGACCCGCTCATCCGCCGTGACATGCAGGACCAGCTCCTCGTCCTCCAGCAGCGGCTGAAGAAGACGATCGTCTTCATCACCCACGACCTCAACGAGGCCATGCGCCTCGGCGACCGGATCGCCGTCATGCGCGACGGCCGGATCGTGCAGCTGGGCACCGCCGAGGACATCCTCGTCCGCCCCGCCGACGACTACGTCGCCTCCTTCATCCAGGACGTCGACCGCTCCCGGGTGCTCACCGCGTCCGCCGTCATGGCGGAGGGCGCCACTCCCGCCGACTGCCCCGCCGACTGTGCCTGCGAGGCCGTCGGGCCGGACACGCTCGTCGCCGACCTGTGCGCCGTCGCCGCCCGCGCCCCGCACCCGGTGACCGTCGCGGACTCCGACGGCGCCGTCCTCGGCGTCGTACCGACCGAACGCCTCCTCGCCGTCATGGGCGGACTCGGCGCGACGGAAGCGGACCTCGCGCCGGAAGCGGGCTACGCCGCGGCGAAGGCCCCGAAGCTCCCGCCCGCCCCCCGGCCTCCGGCCGCCCCGCAGGCTCCCGAGCCCCCGGGGGAGCCCCGAGCCGTGCCGGCCGCCAAGGACGCCGAGGAGGTGACCGCCCGTGCCTAGGCTTCCCCTCGGTGAGTGGGTCGACAGCTCCGTCGACTGGCTCCAGGCCCAGTTCTCCTGGCTCTTCGACGCCGTCAGCACCGGTGTCACCGGCCTCTACGACGGCATCGACACCGTCCTTTCCGCACCCCAGCCGCTGCTCTTCGCCGGCATCCTCGCCGTCGTCGCCTGGTGGCTGCGCGGTCTCGCCGCCGGTGTCATGGCCTTCGCCGGGTTCGCGCTCGTCGACGCGGTCCAGCTGTGGGACGAGGCGATGGCGACGCTGTCCCTCGTCCTCGTCGCCACCCTGGTGACGCTGGTGATCGCCGTACCGCTCGGCATCTGGGCGGCCCGCTCGAAGACCGTCAGTGCCGTTCTGCGGCCGGTCCTCGACTTCATGCAGACCATGCCGGCGATGGTCTATCTCATCCCCGGCATCATCTTCTTCGGCGTCGGTGTCGTCCCCGGCATCATCGCCACGATCGTCTTCGCGCTGCCCCCGGGCGTGCGCATGACCGAGCTGGGCATCCGTCAGGTCGACGGTGAACTCGTCGAGGCCGCCGAGGCCTTCGGCACCACCCCGCGCAACACCCTGCTGCGTGTGCAGCTCCCGCTGGCCCTGCCGACGATCATGGCGGGCGTCAACCAGGTCATCATGCTGGGCCTGTCCATGGTCGTCATCGCCGGCATGGTCGGCGGCGGCGGGCTCGGCGGGGCGGTCTACCGCGCCATCGGCAACGTCGACATCGGCCTCGGCTTCGAGGCCGGTGTGTCCATCGTCGTCCTCGCCATGTACCTGGACCGGATGACCGGCGCCCTCGGCCGTCAGGTCTCCCCGCTGGGCCGCCGCGCCGCCGCCAAGGCCCGCGCGGCGCTGAGCGCGAAGCGGCCCGGGGCGAAGCTCTGGGCCCATCGCCCGCAGCCGGTCACGGCTCTCGTCGGTGTGGTCGTCCTGGCTCTCGTCGCCGGCGGTTCGGGCCTCCTCGGTTCCGGCGGCGCGGGCTCCGCGACCGCCTCGGGGGCGAAGGGCGGCAACGGCAAGAAGATCAGCATCGGCTACATCCCCTGGGACGAGGGCATCGCCTCCACGTACCTGTGGAAGGAACTGCTCGAACGCCGGGGTTACGAGGTCGACACCAAGCAGCTGGAGGCAGGCGCCCTCTACACGGGCCTGGCCGGCGGCCAGCTCGACTTCCAGACCGACGCCTGGCTCCCCGTCACCCACGCCCAGTACTGGGAGAAGTACCGGAACAAGCTGGAGGACCTCGGCTCCTGGTACGGCCCCACCTCCCTGGAGCTCTCCGTTCCCTCGTACGTGAAGGGCGTCGACTCCCTCGCCGACCTCAAGGGCAAGGCGGGACAGTTCAAGGGCCGGATCGTCGGCATCGAGCCCAGCGCCGGAATGATGGGCATCCTCAAGGACAAGGTCCTCAAGGAGTACGGCCTGGAGGGCGAGTACGAGGTCGTCGACGGTTCCACGCCCGGCATGCTCGCCGAGCTGAAGCGCGCGTACGAGCGCAAGGAACCGGTCGTCGTCACCCTCTGGTCGCCGCACTGGGCCTACGCGGCCCACGACCTGAAGAAGCTCGACGACCCGAAGGGCTCCTGGGGCAAGGGCGACGGCGTCCACACCCTCGCCCGTAAGGGTTTCGCCGGGGAGAACCCCGAGGTCGGCACCTGGCTGAAGAACTTCGAGCTGACCGAGAAGCAGCTCACCGACCTCGAAGCCGTGATCCAGAAGACCGGCAAGGGCAAGGAGCAGCAGGCGGTCCGTACCTGGCTGGACAGCAATCCCGGCCTCGCCGACAAGCTCGCCCCGCAGTAGTTCCGCAGGAGTCCCGCTGGATTCCCGCACTGGTCTCGCGGGAGATTCCCGGTGGTCCCGGAGGGGTTCCCCCGTGGTTCCCCGAGGGGGTTCCTCCGGTGGTCCCCGGAAGTCTCCGGACCGCCCGGCGGGTACCGCTCAGCGGTTCCTGTCCGAAAAGGGGTGGTCGCCGAACGTGTTCGGCGACCACCCCTTTTCGTCACGACGCGAAACCCCGCCCCAAAGCTGCGTAAGGTTCAGGTAACCGCCCGGTACGCATACGCACGAGGCACGAGGGAGGGAGCCGACATGGACGAGAAGGAATCACCCCGCGTGGGCGCGGCCGTCAAGAGGCGACGCCGTGCGCTCCAGCTCACCCTGGCCGTCGTCTCCTCCCGCAGTGGGCTGTCCGTGCCGTTCCTCAGCCAGGTCGAGAACGACCGGGCCAGACCGAGCCACCGCTCCCTGGAACTGGTCGCGAAGGCCCTGGAGACCACCGCCGGAGAACTCCTCGCCGCCGCCGAGGCCTCCCGTACCGTCGACGTCGTCCGGGCCGAGGAGCCCTCGCCGGGACTGCCCCCGGGCGTCCGGGCGATCGTCCGCGGCCGTCACCAGTTGCACGCCCTGGAGTTCTCCGGCGAGCAGGACGCGGGGCGCGAGTTCCAGCACCGTAACGACGAGCTGCTGTACGTGGCCGACGGCGCCGCCGAGGTCGAGGCCGAAGGCCGCGCGTACCGGCTCGGCCGTGGCGACACCCTCTATCTGTCCGGCGGGGTACGGCACCGCTGGCGGGCCACCGAACCGGGCACCCGGCTGCTCGTCGTCGCCGTCGCCGAGCACGTCGAGGCCGAGGAGGAATGACGGCGGCCCGCGGGGCGGTGCGCAGGATCGTCTCCCTGGTGCCGTCCCTGACGGAGGCCGTCGCCGTCACCGCGCCCGGTGTGCTCGTCGGTGTCACGGACTGGTGCACCCACCCCGCGGGCCTCGACGCCGCACGGATCGGCGGCACCAAGAACCCCGACGTCCGCGCGATCACCGCGCTCCGGCCGGACCTGGTCCTCGCCAACGAGGAGGAGAACCGGGCCCCCGACATCGCCGAGCTGCGGGCCGCCGGGCTCGACGTCCTCGTCACCGAGATCCGCACCCTCGACCAGGGCCTGCGCGAGCTCGAGCGGGTCCTCGCCGCCTGCGGTGCGCCCCGTCGGCCCCGCTGGCTCGACGAGGCCGAGGCCGCGTGGGAGAAGGTCACCCCGTGGACGAGCGGGCCCGGAGGGGAGCCGCTCACCGCCGTCGTGCCGATCTGGCGCCGCCCCTGGATGGTCCTGGGCCGGGACACGTTCGCCGGTGATCTGCTCGCCCGCCTCGGGGTCCGCAATCTGTACGCCGACCACCCGGAGCGCTATCCGCGCCTCCCGCTCGACGAGCTGCGCGCCGCCGCGCCCGATCTGGTCGTCCTGCCCGACGAGCCCTACCGCTTCACGCGGGACGACGGTCCCGAGGCCTTCCCCGGGACCGCCGCCGCCCTCGTCGACGGGCGGTGTCTCACCTGGTACGGGCCGTCGCTCGCGGCAGCGCCGCGGGTGCTGGAGCGGGCCCTGCGAGCAGCTCACCGCTGACCAGGCCGCGCAGGGTGTGGGACCCGGCGACCAGCCAGGCCGCGACGAGGAGCGCGTACAGGCCGATCGCGAGCCACCGGAAGGCGGCGAGACCGGTGTGCTGGGCGAGCCCCTCGGCGCCGGTCACGCAGGTCCCGACGGGGAAGGTGAACGCCCAGAACGTCATGGCGAAGCCCATGCCCCGCCGGTGCGCCCGCAGCACCATCGCCGCGGCGAGCGCCAGCCACAGCAGCGCGAAGCCCATGACGGGCACGCCGTAGAGGACGGCGAAGGAGGCGAAGCCGTGGGCGTACGGGGCGGGCAGCACGCCCGGGGCCACATCGGCGAACTTGTTCGCGGCGGTCGTCGACTGGCCCAGGGGGCCGAGGACGAGGAAGAGGGTGGGGGTGAGCGCGAGGGGCGGCGGTCCGCCGGTCACGAGCCGGCCGAAGACCAGCGGCAGCATGACCAGGGTCGCGAGAAGGCTGACGCCGAACATCGCCCAGCAGACGAGGAGCAGGGTCTCCTGGGCCTGGCCGGCGGGCAGATGGGGCACGAGCAGCGGGCCGAGCGCGGCGGAGACCATGGGGGCGACGACCGGCAGCAGCCACACCGGGGAGGCGTGCTCGATCTTGTGGTGCACCACCATGAGGTACGGGACGCCCACCGCGGCCGCCAGGCCGACGATCGTGCCGACGGTGAACAGGACGGTGTCCAGCGCCACGGCGGCAGGGAGCCCGATCCAGTCCCGGCCCACGATCATCGCCCCGCCGCCGACCGCGAGCAGGGCCATCGAGAGACAGCCGTAGAACGGCGCCACGGCGGGGTCCAGGAGGTGGGCGCGCGCCTGGTCGCGGTGGCGGATCCAGTGCACCGCGCGGGCGGCGACCAGGGCGAGCAGCATCGCGAGCGACAGCGCCCAGACGGCGGCGCAGGCGGTACGGAGGCCGGGGAGGCCGAGCGGGAGGCCGGCGCCGGCGTTGGCCACGATGGCGGTGCCCATCACGGAGGCGTACCAGTTGGGTCCGAGGTGACGGACGGAACGGGCCGGGGAAGCGGCCGGCCGGGCGCCGGGGGTGGTGGCGCGGAGGGCCGGACGGGGAGGTGCGAGGCTTGCCATGGCTCCACCGTCGTCCGATTCCCCCGCCCCGACCAGGGATCTTGCGGCTATGACGTCATAAGCTGGCTTTATGAGCCGGGAAGCGTGGGACAGCGGGACGTACGGGAGCGAGTCCCGGGGGCAGCTTCATCACCGGGTCCCGGACCTCGGCGCCCTCGAACTGCTCCTCGCGGTCGCCCGCCACGGGAGCCTCGGCGCCGCCGCCCGTGAGGTCGGCATCACCCAGCCCGCCGCCAGCAGCCGTATCCGCTCGATGGAACGGCAGCTCGGCGTGGCCCTCGTCGACCGCTCCCCGCGCGGCTCGCGGCTCACGGACGCGGGCGCGCTCGTCACGGACTGGGCGCGGCGGATCGTCGAGGCGGCCGAGGCCTTCGACGCGGGCGCCCAGGCGCTGCGCGGGCGACGGGACTCCCGGCTGCGGGTGGCCGCATCGATGACGATCGCCGAGTACCTGCTGCCGGGCTGGCTGATCGCGCTGCGCGCCGAGCGCCCGGACACGGCCGTGTCGCTCCAGGCCGGAAACTCGGCGGTGGTCGCGGAACGGCTCCTCGGGAACGAGGCGGACATCGGTTTCGTGGAGGGGCTCGCCGTGCCCGACGGCCTCGACGGGGTGGTCGTCGCCCACGACCGGCTGGCGGTCGTCGCCGCCCCCTCGCACCCGTGGGCCCGCCGCCGCGCCCCGCTGGATCCGGCGGAGCTGGCGGCGACCCCGCTGGTGCTGCGCGAACGCGGTTCCGGCACCCGGCAGGTCCTGGACGCGGCGCTCTCCGCGCACGGCGGTCTCGCGCAGCCGCTCCTCGAACTGGCCTCCACGACCGCGGTGAAGGCCGCCGCCGTCAGCGGGGCCGGGCCGGCCGTCCTCAGCGAACTCGCGATCGCCGAGGAACTGGCCTCCCGCCGGCTGGTCGCCATCCCCGTCCGGGGGGTCCAGCTGCGCCGTGACCTCCGGGCCGTCTGGCCCGCCGGCCACCGGCCCACGGGCCCCGCCCGCGGCCTCCTGTCCCTGACCCGTGCCGAACCGACGGGCTGAACCACGCTCGCGCGGGGGTTTCAGACTCCCGCCGCCCGGTGGGTGATCCGTCCGTCCAGGACCGTGAGCAGGACCGGGAGATCCGGCAGGTCCGTCGCGGCGGTGGTGAGCGGGTTGCCGGCGAAGACGGTCAGATCGGCGCGGAAGCCGAGCCCGAGCCGGCCCGCCTCGTGCTCCTCGCCCGCCGCGTACGCCGGCGCCGTCGTCATGCCCCGCAGTGCCTCCAGGGCCGTCAGCGCCTGCTCGGGCCCGTGCGGTGCCTGGCCCAGGTCACGGCTCGGCCGCCGGTGCCGGGCTCCGGCCATCACGCCCAGCGGCGGGAAGGGCGCGATCGGCCAGTCGGAGCCGAGGACCACGGTGGCCCCGGAGTCCGCCAGGTCCCGGCAGCGCCACGCGCGCGAGGCGCGCTCCTCGCCGAGCCTGCGCGACCAGTTGTCGGTGTGGTCGGCGCGGGTGAAGTCGCAGCAGTGGGTGGGCTGCATGGAGGCGAGGACGCCCAGGTCCGCGAAGCGGCGCAGGGTGTCGTCCGGCACGGTCTCGATGTGCTCGACCCGGTGCCGCACCTCGTTCCCGCCGCCGGCGCGCGCCTTCTCGACGGAGTCGAGGACGTGCCGGACGGCCGCGTCGCCGATGGCGTGTGTCGCGGTCGTGACTCCGGCCCGGTGGAGCTCCCCGACGATGTGGGTGTACGCGGCGGGGTCGGGCCAGAACGCGTGGGTGGACTCGCCGTGGCAGTCGGGGCGCTCCAGCCACGCGGTGCCGTTGTCGATGGTTCCGTCCATGAAGAGCTTCACGCCCGCGACCCGCCAGAGGGCCCCGCCGGTGCCCTGCTGCGCGACGAGGGCCCGGACGCCGTCCGCGTCGGTGCCGGGCTGGCACCAGGGCGCCACCCGGAGCCGCAGCGGGAGCTCGCCGGCCGTGTCGAGCTCCCCGTACAGCCGGAGGCTGTCACCGTTGGCGTCCATGGCGTGCCCGCCGGTGAGTCCGGCCGCGGCCATGGACCGCAGCGCCGCGGCGAGCCGTTCCCGGCTCTCCTCGGGGGTCGGGCGCGGGGCGACCCGCTCGACGAGCTCGCAGGCGGCGTCCTCCTGGAGCAGTCCGGTGGGGCGTCCGTCCGTGTCGCAGACGACCTCGGCGGAGGCCTGGGTGAAGGTGCGGGGCCCGTCGACCCCGGCGAGTTCGAGCGCGCGGCGGCTGGCGAGCGCCGAGTGGGCGTCGAAGAGCAGCAGGAACGCCGGGATGCCGTCGAGCACCGCGTCGAAGGGGGCGACGCCGACGGGGTGGTCCCCGAAGACGTTCGGGTCGAGGCCCCAGCCGAAGAGCCAGTCGCCCCGGCCGAGGTTGCGGACCTCGTGGGCGAGGGCCTCGCGCACGTCGTCGAGGTCGGCGCAGTACGACAGGTCGAGGCCGTGGGTCAGTTCGGCGCCGGACACCGGGTGCAGGTGGCCGTCGACGAGGCCGGGGGTGACGACGGCGCCCTTGAGGTCCACGACGGTGGTGGCGGGCCCCGCGAGGGCGCGGATCTCCCGGTCGTCGCCGAGGGCGGAGATCCGGCCTTCGTCGGAGACGGCGAGCGCGGTCTCGGGCAGGAACGTCCCCGTGCCGGGGTCGAGCAGACGGGCGGAGAGCAGGACGAGTCGGGTGCGCACGGGTGGCTCCAGGGCTCCATAAGGGGACGGGTGCGGAGGCCCGCGGGGGCCTCGGTGAAGCGGTCGGGCGGCCTCGGGGGTGCCGGGGGCGCTGGGTCGGGCTGCCTCGGGCGGTGCCGGGGACGGGGGAGCCGGGCCGGGCGGGCCGGGGCGGTGCCGGTACGTCGGTCAGGCGGGCTCGGGCGGTGCCGGTACGTCGGTCAGCGCGCCGTGCGGCAGTCCGAGTTCGCGTTCCGCCGTGGTGAGGGCCATCCGGGTCACGGCCTCCGGCCGGTCGGTCCGGTCGGAGTTGGCGTGGGCACCGAGACCGTCGAGCACCACCAGGATCTGGATGGCGGTGGCACGCGGGTCGTCCGTGCGGAACTCGCCGCGTGCGACGCCCTCGCGGATGACCTGCTCCAGACGGTCGTCGGAGGCGAGTTCCTGTTCGGTGACCCGGTCGCGCAGGACGGGCCGGTAGCGGCTGAGGTGCCGGGCGTTGATCCAGAGGCGGCTGATGTCGTCGTACGCCTCGCCCGCGGAGAGGGCGAAGTAGCGCGCGAGCCACTGCGTGGGGGTCCCGTGGGGGCGGTCGGCGGGGAGCAGGGCGTCGAGCTCGCCGGTGGCGGCCACGCTGAACGCCTCGCCCACCAGATCCTCCGCGGAGGGGAAGTAGTGGCTGATCAGACCGGGTCTCACGGCGAGCTCCTCGGCGATCCGCCGCAGGGTGACGCACTCGAGCCCCTCGGTCAGGGCGACCCGGGCGGCGGTCTCCACGATCTCCGCCCGCCGGGCTTCGGGTGTTTTCCGAACTCTCTTGCGCTGGACGCTTGACGACATGACAGCGATGCTATTGAGTGTGCGACCAATAAGCAACCAGGTGGGCACCCACGCATTCGGAGGGCCGCATGACTTCCACGATCCCCGACCCGCTCCCAGGCCCTCAGGGCGCGCAGATCGCCTCGCGGGACACCGATCGGCCGGGCCGTATCGAGGCCCACGGCATCGACCACATCCCCGAGTCCGAGCGCCACGGACACCCCCGTGAGCTCTTCTCCGTGTGGGCCGCGGCGAACGTCAACTACCTCAGCCTCGTCATCGGCGGCGCCCTCGTCCTCATGGGGCTGACCCTCGGGCAGGCCCTCGCCGTGATCGTCGTCGGCAACCTCTTCTGGGTCCTCACCGGCCTGCTCGCCACCTCGGGCCCGGCCGCCGGCGCACCCAGCGAGGTGATCACCCGGGCCGTCTACGGCGTCCTCGGCAACCGCGTGAACAACGCGTTCGGCGGCTGGCTGGTCTCCGTCTGCTACTTCGCGCTCAACCTGGCCGCCGCGGCGACCGCCGCCTTCGCGCTCGTGGAGAAGGCGGGCATCACGGCCGGTACACCCGTCAAGGTGGCCGTCATCGTGGTCATCGCCGCGCTCACGCTGATCATCAGCGTCTACGGGCACGGCCTGATCATCAAGCTGTACCTGCCGATCACCCTGGTCCTCGCCGGAGCGTTCACCGTGGTCGCGTTCGCCGTCCTGCGGCACGCCGACTTCTCGTACGCCCCCGCCCGGACGGTCGGCGGGACCGAACTCTGGGTGCTGCTGCTCGCGGGCACCACGATGATCGCCTCGGGTCCCCTCTCGTACACCACGAGCGCCGACTTCTCCCGTTACCTGCCCCGCACCGCCTCGAAGAAGGCGATCATCGGCTGGAACGCGCTCGGCGCCTTCCTGCCCAGCGTCGTGGTCTGTTCGCTCGGCGCCCTCGCGGCCACCGCCGTCGACATGACGGACCCGCAGACCGCGCTCCAGGAGATCCTGCCCGGCTGGTTCGTCCCGCTCTTCCTGCTCGCCCTGGTGCTCGGCACCATCGCCATCAACGCCCTGACCGCGTACAGCGCCGGACTCGCCCTCCAGGCCGTCGGCCTGCGCATCCGACGCTCCGTCAGCGTCCTCTTCGACGGGGCCGTCGCCGTCGCACTCACCCTCTACGGGCTGCTCGTCTCCAACTTCCTGGACACCGTCAGCAACGCCCTCCAGGTGATCACCGCCCTGACCGGCCCCATGATGGCGGTCTACGCCACCGACATCCTGCTGCGCCGCTGCCGCTACGACGGCCTCGCGCTCTCGGACGAGAGCCCCGGAAGCTCCTTCTGGTACACGGCGGGCGTCAACCGGGCCGGTGCGCTCGCTCTCGTCGCGGGCGTCACCGCGGCCGCCCTCTGCGCCAACACGCTCTACACGGGCCCGGTCGCCGCCGCCCTGGGCGGCGCCGACCTCTCGCTGCCCGTCGGCATGGGCGTCTCCGCCGGGCTCTACGCCCTCCTGATGCGAGGGGACCGCGTCCTGCTCGCCGCGCGCACGGCCGCCTGAGCGCGCGCACGGCCGTCCGCGCCTCCGTCAGGCGCGCCCCACCGCGCTCGAAGCGGCCTCCGCCGCTTCCACCAGTCCCCGCATCACGCGCAGGTCCTCGCCCATCTCCGGGTGCCACTGGACTCCCAGGGCCCAGGCCGGGGCGGCCAGCTCGACGGCCTCCACCGTGCCGTCCTCCGCGTGGGCCGAGGCGGCGAGCCCCGCGCCCAGCCGGTCGACGGCCTGGTGGTGATAGGTCGGGACCTCCGCGAGCTCGGGGACCAGGGAGGCGTACCGGCTTCCCGGCACCGGCTTCACCGCGTGCCGGCCGATCACCCCGACGGCCTCCACGTGCCCGTCCAGGTGCTGGACCAGGGTTCCGCCGAGGGCCACGTTCAGCAGCTGCATGCCCCGGCAGATGCCGAGCAGCGGGATCCCGGCGGAGAGCGCCGCGTCGATCAGGGCCAGCTCCCAGGCGTCGCGCTCCCGGGCCGGCGGGCCGGTACGGGGGTCGGGCTCGGCCCCGTACCGTACGGGCTCGACGTCCGCCCCGCCCGCGACCACCAGTCCGTCGAGCCGTGCCACGACCGCCGCCGCGGCCTCCGGCCCGTCCGGCGGCAGCATCACGGCGAGCCCCCCGCTCTCCTGGACGAGCCGCGGATACGGGGCGGGGAGCAGCGCGGCCCGCATGTCCCACACGCCCCAGCGGGCCCGGTCCAGATAGGTGGTCACGCCGATGAGCGGCTTGGACACGGAACGTCCTCCGGGAGAGTGGGTGTGCGGGGTGGGGCGTACGGGGTCGGCGGGTGCGGGGAGTCAGTCGCGTTCGAGTTCGGCCTCCGCGGCGGCGAGCGCCGCGAACTCCTCCTCGGGCGCCCTCGCCACCAGATGCTTCCGACTGTAGAACGCGAAGTAGGCGAGGGCGATCACGTACACCCCGAGCGCCATGAACGCCGCCGTCCGGTCCACCAGGAAGGTCGCGACCAGGGCCGACAGGGCCAGCACGAAGGCCACCGACGAGGTGACGATCCCGCCCGGGGTGCGGTACGGCCGGTGCAGCCCCGGCTCGCGGCGTCGCAGCACGATGTGGGAGAGCGCCATCAGGGCGTACGAGATGGTGGCGCCGAACACGGCGATGTTGAGCATCCGGGCCCCGTCGCCGGTCCCGGCGGCCAGCGCGAAGCCGATCGCGCCCGGGATGAGGAGCCCCAGGTAGGGGGACTTCCGGCGGCTGGTGAGGGAGAGGAAGCGGGGGAGGTAGCCCGCCCGGGAGAGGGCGAAGAGCTGGCGCGATCCGGCGTAGATCAGGGAGAAGAAGGAGGCGACGAGGCCGGCGAGGCCCGCGTAGTTCACGAACCGGCTCAGCGTGGTCGGCTCCCCGTCGCCCTGGAGCGCCACGACGAGGGGGTTGCCCGCTTCCTGGACGGCCGCCGAGCCGCGCGCACCGGTCGCGGCGAAGAAGGTCATGACGGCGAGCAGCACCAGGATGCCCATGGAGATCGCCAGCGCCTTCGGCATCGACCGCACCGGGTCCTTCGCCTCCTCGGCGGCGAGCGGCACGCCCTCGACGCCCAGGAAGAACCACATGCCGAAGGGGAACGCGGCCCAGATCCCGAGCAGACCGAACGGCAGCCAGGAGTTCGAGCCGAAGGCCTCGCCGTCGACCGGGATGTCGTTCAGCCCGTCGACGTGGAAGTCGGTGAGGGCGCCGAGCGCGAAGACGACGAGCGCGGCGACCGCGACGGCCGTCACGACGAGGCTGAAGCGCAGGGCCTCGCCCACGCCCCACAGGTGGATGCCGATGAAGAGGGCGAAGCAGACGAGGTACACCGGCCAGCCGGACTCCAGGCCGAAGAGGCCCAGGGACTCGACGTAGTCGCCGATGAAGATCGAGATCGCGGCGGGCGCGAGGATGTACTCGATGAGGATCGCGGTGCCGGTGAGGAAGCCGCCCCAGGTGCCGAGCGCCCGGCGGGCGAAGCCGTAACCGCCGCCCGCCGTGGGCAGGATGGCGGAGAGTTCGGCGAGGGCGAAGACCAGACAGGCGTACATCGCGCCCATCAGGACGGTGGCGACGGCGAGCCCGCCGAAACCGCCCTTCGACAGGCCGATGTTCCAGCCGGAGAAGTCCCCGGAGACGACGTAGGCGACGCCGAGACCGGTGAGCAGCAGCCAGCCGGCGCTGCCGCGGCGCAGTGCGCGGCGCTCCAGGTAGTCGTCCTGCGGCGGGGTGGTGCTCCCGGAGGTTTTTTCGAGCGTCATGGCAGCGTCAGCTCCCCGTAACGGGCCCAATGGATTGGAGGCATACCTTTGCGTCGGCCACCGGGGGAGCGCAACCCCCGTGCGTTACTTTCGGGTTACGGGGGTGCCTTCGGGCCGCGCGGGCCGTTCCCCGCCTCGGGAGAGCCGCGCGGGCCCGTGGCTCGTGCCGGGAATCCGGGCGGGCCCGTGCCTCAGGTCAGGAAGCCGCGCAGCAGGGCCGCCGTTCCCGAGCAGTGCTCGCGCATCACCTCGCGTGCCGCGTCCGCGTCCCCGTCGAGGACCGCCTCCACCACGGCCGTGTGCTGGTGCTGGGAGTGCTCCAGGTTGCGTACGAGCAGGGGGATGCAGTCGAGCAGGTCGTTCACGGTCGCCCGGACGGCCGCGTACTGGGCCGTGAGCGTCGGAGACCCGGAGAGTTCGGCCAGGGTCAGATGGAACAGGGTGTCCTGGCGGCGATAATCGGCCAGCGGAGCGTCATGGGTGGCCGCCACGGCCCGCCGCAGCCGCTCGGCCCCCGCCGCGTCCAGGCCGTGGGCCGCGCACAGCCCGGCCGCCCCCACCTCGAGGACCTCGCGGAAGCGCAGGGTGTCCTCCATGTCGACCGAGGCGATCCGGCGCCGCAGCTCGTCCTCGTCGGCCGTCTGGACCCGCGGCAGCACGAACGTTCCGCCGTAGCGGCCTCGCCGGCTCTCCACGAGGCCCTGCTCCTGGAGGACCTTCAGGACCTCGCGCAGGGTCACCCGGCTGATCCCCATCCGGTCGGCGAGCTCCCGCTCGGCGGGCAGCCGCTCCCCGCCGGGCACGAGTCCGAGCCGTACCACCTGGAGGATCTGCTCCAGGGCCTCCTCGAAGCCGTTGCCCGCCCGCACCGGCCGCAGCACGGGCGTCAGCCGGTCCGCCGATTCACTCGTACTGGCCACGTTCTCGGTTCCCCTTCGTCAGCACTTCCCAAGCAATGGTCTTCCGCAATACCTTATGGCTTCCGGCAGGCCGAAGGAGGAGCAATCCCGTGGCAGACCGCAAACCCCCGCTCACCGTCGAGGAGCTCCGTGCCCTCGTCGCGAGCGGCGAGATCGACACCGTCGTCCTGGCCTTCCCCGACATGCAGGGACGGCTCCAGGGCAAGCGGTTCGCCGCCCCGTTCTTCCTGGACGAGGTACTCGGCCACGGCACCGAGGGATGCAACTATCTTCTGGCCGTCGACACCGAGATGAACACCGTCGACGGCTACGAGATGTCCTCCTGGGACCGTGGCTACGGCGACTTCGCGATGCACCCCGACCTCACCACCCTCCGCCGCCTCCCCTGGAACGAAGCCACCGCCATGGTGACGGCGGACCTCGCCTGGGGCGACGGCACCCCCGTCGTCGCGGCCCCCCGCCAGATCCTCCGCCGCCAGCTGGAGCGTCTCGCGGAACACGGCTTCACCGCCCACGTCGGCACCGAACTCGAGTTCATCGTCTTCAAGGACAGCTACGAGCAGGCCTGGGACGCGAACTACCGCGGCCTCACCCCCGCCAACCAGTACAACATCGACTACTCCGTCCTCGGCACCGGACGCATCGAACCCCTCCTGCGCCGCATCCGCAACGAGATGACCGGCGCCGGACTCACCGTCGAGTCCGCCAAGGGCGAGTGCAACCCCGGCCAGCACGAGATCGCCTTCAAGTACGACGAGGCCCTCGTCACCTGCGACGGACACGCCGTCTACAAGACGGGCGCCAAGGAGATCGCCGCCCAGGAGGGCTGCTCGCTCACCTTCATGGCGAAGTACAACGAGCGCGAAGGCAACTCCTGCCACATCCACCTCTCCCTGCAGGACGCCGAGGGCACCAACGTGATGGCCGGGGACGACCCGCACGGGATGTCCGAGACCATGCGGCACTTCCTCGCCGGACAGCTCGCCGCCCTCCGCGACTTCTCCCTCCTCTACGCCCCCAACATCAACTCCTACAAGCGGTTCCAGCCCGGGTCCTTCGCGCCCACCGCCGTCGCATGGGGCCACGACAACCGCACCTGCTCGCTCCGGGTCGTCGGCCACGGCCGCTCCACCCGCTTCGAGAACCGCCTCCCCGGCGGCGACGTCAACCCGTACCTCGCCGTCGCCGGCCTGGTCGCGGCCGGTCTGTACGGCATCGAGCAGCGCCTCGAACTGCCCCCGCCCTGTACGGGGAACGCCTACACCGCCGAGTACGCGCACGTGCCCACCACCCTGCGCGAGGCCGCCGAGCTCTGGGAGACCAGCGAGATCGCCAAGGCGGCCTTCGGGGACGAGGTCGTCTCCCACTACCGCAACATGGCCCGCGTCGAACTCGACGCCTTCGACGCGGCCGTCACCGACTGGGAACTGCGCCGCTCCTTCGAACGCCTCTGATCCGGACCTTCCCGCGCACGCCTCTGAGAGGAAAGAGTTGCTCCAGGTACTGAACCCGGCGACGGAGGAGCTGGTCGCCACCGTCCCCGCCGCCACCCCCGCCGACGTCGACGCCGCCGTCGCGCAGGCCGCCGCCGCCCAGCGCGGCTGGGCCGCCGCCGCGCCCGCCGACCGGGCCCGGCTGCTCCGCCGCTTCGCCGCCGTCGTCGACGGGCACATCGAGGAACTGGCCCGGCTCGAAGTGACCGAGGCCGGCCACACGATCGGCAACGCCCGATGGGAGGCGGGCAACGTCCGCGACCTCCTCGACTTCGCCGCCGGGGGAGTGGAACGCCTCAACGGGCGGCAGATCCCGGTGGCCGGCGGCCTGGACATCACGATCCTCGAACCGCTCGGGGTCGTCGGCGTCATCGCCCCCTGGAACTTCCCCATGCCGATCGCCGCCTGGGCCACCGCACCCGCCCTCGCCGCCGGCAACGCCGTCCTCCTCAAGCCCGCCGAGACCACCCCGCTCACCGCGCTCCGGCTGGCCGAACTCGCCCTGGAGGCCGGGCTGCCCGAAGGCCTCTTCCAGGTCCTCCCCGGCACCGGCCCGGTCGCCGGAAACGCCCTCGTCGAGCACCCCGGCGTCGCCAAGATCGTCTTCACCGGCTCCACCCGGGTCGGCAAGAGCATCATGGCGAAGTGCGCCGACCAGGTGAAGCGGGTCACCCTCGAACTCGGCGGCAAGAGCCCCAACATCGTCTTCGCCGACGCGGACCTGGAGGCCGCGGCGGCGGCCACGCCGATGTCCTTCCTCGACAACAGCGGCCAGGACTGCTGCGCCCGCACCCGCGTCCTCGTCCAGCGGAGCGCGTACGACCGCTTCCTGGAACTCCTCACGCCCGCGATCGAGGAGATCGTCGTCGGCGACCCGGCCGACGAGCGCACACAGATGGGGCCGCTCATCTCCCGTGCCCAGCTCGACCGCGTCCGCTCCTACGTCACCGACGACCTCGCCGGAATCCGCGGCAAGGCCCCCGAGGGGCCCGGCTTCTGGTTCCCGCCGACCGTCCTCACCGATGTGCCCGAGGACGCGCCCTGCGCCGTCGAGGAGATCTTCGGACCCGTCGCCGTCGTCCTCCCCTTCGAGGACGAGGCCGACGCGATCCGCCTCGCCAACGCCACCGAGTACGGCCTGTCCGGCTCCATCTGGACCCGGGACGTCGGCCGCGCCCTGCGCGCCTCCCGCGCCGTCCGGGCCGGCAACCTCTCCGTCAACTCCCACTCCAGCGTCCGCTACTGGACCCCGTTCGGCGGCTACCGGCAGTCCGGTCTCGGCCGTGAACTGGGCCCCGACGCCCTGAACGCCTTCACCGAAACCAAGAACGTCTTCATCAGCACGGAGGCCTGAGCCCACATGACCAGCACCAGCACCAGCACCGACGAGAACGTCTGCCGCCGCCTGGTCGGCCGTACCGCCGTCATCACCGGAGCCGGCAGCGGCATCGGCCTCGCCACCGCCCGCCGCCTCGCCTCCGAGGGCGCCAACGTCGTTTGCGGCGACATCGACGAGACGGCCGGCAAGGCCGCCGCCGAGGCCGTCGGCGGCACCTTCGTGAAGGTCGACGTCACCGACCCGGAGGAGGTCGAGGCCCTGTTCCGCACCGCCTTCGAGACCTACGGCTCCGTCGACATCGCCTTCAACAACGCGGGCATCTCGCCCCCGGAGGACGACTCCATCCTGGAGACCGGCCTGGAGGCCTGGAAGCGCGTCCAGGACGTCAACCTCACCTCGGTCTACCTGTGCTGCAAGGCCGCCCTGCCCTACATGCGCCGCCAGGGCAAGGGCTCCATCATCAACACCGCCTCCTTCGTCGCGATCATGGGCGCGGCGACCAGCCAGATCTCGTACACCGCCTCCAAGGGCGGCGTGCTCGCGATGTCCCGCGAGCTGGGCGTCCAGTTCGCCCGCGAGGGCATCCGCGTCAACGCCCTCTGCCCCGGGCCCGTCAACACCCCGCTGCTCCAGGAACTCTTCGCCAAGGACCCGGAGCGGGCCGCGCGCCGCCTCGTCCACATCCCCGTCGGCCGCTTCGCCGAGCCCGAGGAGATCGCCGCCGCGGTCGCCTTCCTCGCCAGCGACGACTCCTCCTTCGTCAACGCCAGCGACTTCCTGGTCGACGGAGGCATCGCGGGCGCGTACGTGACCCCGCTCTAGCCCGCCGCCACGACGCGGGCGCGTACCCGACCCCGCTCCGGCCCGCCGTCGTACCCGCGGGCGCGTACGTGCCCCCGCTCCTGACCGCCGCCACACCCCACACCCCCACACCCCCACCCGGCAGCCGGGCGTCGCAAGGCGCCCGGCTGTCCGGCGTCCGCAGCAGCCCAGCCCAGCCCCGACAGGAGAGCGATCATGAGCCGGAGTGCCCGACTCCGTACGTCCGCCGTCACCGCAGCCCTCGCCCTCGCCGCGACGAGCCTCGTCTCCGCCACCACCGCCGAGGCGAAGCCCCGGGACCACCGCCCGTCCCGGCCCTGCCCCACTCTGAAGATCTCCGAGGGCTGGTACGGCGACAACAAGGCCCGCATCGACGCCCTCGTGGCCGACCACTGCCGGGACAAGGGCTCAAGGACCGGGAAGCCCGTCGCGGTCTTCGACTGGGACAACACCGTCATCAAGAACGACGTCGGCGACGCCACCTTCTACTGGCTCCTCCGCAACAACCGCGTCCGGCCCCCGAAGGAGGGCGACTGGTCCACCACCAGCCGCCACCTCACCCCCGAGGCGGCCACCGCCCTCGGCGAAGCCTGTCCCGCCGGCGGCCTCACCCTCCCCACCGCCACCGACACCCGCTGCGCCGACGAGCTCCTCTCCGTCTACGGCTCGGGCGCCACCACCGGCGGGAAGGCCGCCTTCGCGGGCCACGACCGCCGCCGCATGGAACCCCAGTACGCCTGGCTCGCCCAGCTCCTGCGCGGCTGGACCACCCGCCAGGTCGAGTCCTTTGCCGCCGCGGCACGCGCCGAGAACCTCGCCGCCCCGCAGGGCGCCACCCAGCGCGTCGGTACCGCCCGGGTCACCGGCTGGGTCCGCTACTACACACAGCAGCGCGACCTGATCCGCACCCTCCGGGACGCCGGATTCGACGTCTGGATCGTCTCCGCCTCGCCCGAACCCGTCGTCGACGTCTGGGCGAAGGGCGTCGGCGTCGCGCCCTCCCACACCCTCGGCATCCGCAACACCACCGACCACGGCCGGCTCACCGCGCACCTCAAGGGCTGCGGGTCGGTCCGGGACGGCGAAGACACGACGATCACCTACATCGACGGCAAGCGCTGCTGGATCAACCAGGAGATCTTCGGCGTCCGCGGCCCCGCCGCCGAACGCGTACAGCCCGCCTCCCGGCGACAGGTGTTCGCCGCGGGCGACTCCGACACCGACATCTCCTTCCTGCGGGACGCCACAGGCCTGCGCCTGGCCCTCAACCGCAACAAGAACGAACTCATGTGCCGGGCGTACGAGAACGGCGACGGCCGCTGGATCGTCAACCCCATGTTCATCGAGCCGAAGCAGCCGAAGGCCACGCCGTACCCCTGCGCCACGACCGGCTACACGGCGAGCGACGGCACGATGCAGCCGGTCCGCCGGCCCGACGGAAGCGTGATCCCGGACCAGACGGACCGCGTGCACTGACGGGCCGCGTGCACCGACGGACCGCGTGCAACTAGGGCGTGTCCGCAATGTCAGTTGGGGAGCCATAGTCGCAGGCAGGCGATGGTGACCAGGGCTTTGTAGTGGCGGGCTCGTTTGTCGTAGCGGGT
>NZ_BNBZ01000044.1:0-33853 GCF_014656215.1 Streptomyces zaomyceticus
TCGCGCTCTTCGGGGACGAGGACAGGGAGTACGAGCCGGGGCCTGGGGTGCGCCGAAGGCCGGCGCGGGGGCCGGGGCCGCGGGGGCTCCGAAGGCCGGGGGCGCCGTCGCCTGCTGCGGCGGGGCGAAGCCGGGCGCGGCCTGCTGCTGCGCGGCGGGCTCCTCCTCGGCGACCTCGCCGCCGAAGTTCCGCAGGAGCGCGTCGAGGCCACCGTCGAAGCCCTGGCCGACGGCGGCGAACCGCCACACGTCCTTGAGGTAGAAGTCCCCGAGCATGACCGCGCGCTCGGTGGTGAACTCGGCGCCGGTGAAGGCGTACCGGGCGACTTCCTCGCCGCCGGCGACGATCCGCAGGTGGCCGGGGCCGACCTGGGACATCTGACCGGCGCCGTCGATCGTCGCGGTGAACGACAGCTTGTGGATGTTGGCGGGGATACGGTCGAGAGTCACGCGGAAGGACTCGGTGTCACCGGACTGCGCCCCGAGCAGCTGGACGGATTCCTCAGGTGTCTTCGGCTGGTTGAAGAAGACGAAATAGCGGTCGTCGGAGAGCCGCTCGTCCGCGTCGAGTCCGAAGCAACTGATGTCGAAGGTCAGTCCGGGAGCCGCGATCTGCACGCCGACGTACAGATCGGTTCCGGCGGTGAGATCACTGATCTTGGCCTTGTGGCCGCGTTGAAATTCCCTGGCCATGCGTTACGACCGTCCCCCATCCCGAATGGCGAATGCTCGCGACAGGCTAACCGCTGAGTGCGGCATTGAGACAGGCCGGGTCGTTTTCGGTACGGAATCGGGAAACACGCGCACCCGCCGCCGGCGTCACTCCTCGGCGGCGCCGGTGAGGTGCGGCAGCCGGCCGGCGGCGACCACGCCCTCCAGATAGCCGCGCGCCCGCTCGGTGCGGGGGTACGCCTCCAGGAGCCGCCAGAACCGGGGTCCGTGCCCGGGGACGAGCAGATGGGCCAGCTCGTGCAGGAGGACGTAGTCGACGACGTACTCGGGCATGCCCTGGAGCCGGTGGGAGAGGCGGATGCTGCCCTCGGAGGGGGTGCAGGAGCCCCAGCGGGTGTTCTGGTTGGTGACCCAGCGCACGGAGCCGGGCCGGGCCCGGCCGTCGAAGTACTGCTCGGACAGGCGCAGCGCCCGCTCGGTCAGCTCGCGGTCGCCGAGGACGCTCCGGCTCTCCTGGGCGGCGAGCTTGTCCAGCATGACGCCGACCCAGCGGCGCTCCTCCGCCTCGGACATCCGGGCCGGGATGAGCACCACGGTCCGGTCGCCCTCGCGGTAGGCGGAGACCGTTCTGCTCCGCCGTGGGCTTCTGCGGACCTCGACCGCACTCGTCCCCGCACCGCGGTGCGGGGTGTCGGTCACGCTGCGCTGTGGGTCGGCGGGCACGGCCCCGACGTTACCCGCTGTCAGCGGGGTAAGTCCCGCCTCGGGAGTGGTTTCGACAACGATCCGCCCGCCGTGCGCACCATTTGAATGACTATTCCTCTTGCCTGTGGACAACTTTCGGCGGTCGTCACGGCGGCGGGGCATTCTCGGATCGGGACGGCGAAAGGCCGTTGTCGATCATGAATGCGGGGGCGGGGGAAATGCATCCGATGGTGAAGCCGGCGCTGCGGCGGGCCTGGCGGAGTCTGCGCCGTGTCCAGTTCGGGATCACCCCCGCGCACGCGGTGGTGCTCGACCCGGTCGACCGGGAGACGGGGACTTTGCTCGGACTGCTCGACGGCACCCGCGGGACGGAGTCGCTCCGGGCCGAGGCACGGGCGCTCGGTCTGCCCGAGGAGCATCTGGAGGCGCTCGTCGGTCGGCTGGAGTCGGCCGGGCTGCTCGCCGACGCCTCGACCGGGCGTCCGGGGAGGGCGGGCCCGACCGCCGGCGCCGTGGATCCCGGCCTCGATCCGCTCCGTGCCGACCTGGCCTCCCTCTCCGTGGTCCATCCCGCGCCGGAGCGGGCGGTGCGGACACTGGCGGCCCGAGGGTCCCTGCGCGTGCAGGTCCGGGGCGCGGGGCGGGTGGGGGCGACGGTGGCCGCGCTGCTCGCGGCGGCGGGGGTGGGCGGGGTCGAGGTCGTCGACTCGGGGCGGGTCGAGCCCTGGGAGACGGCGCCGGGCGGACTTCCGGCCGAGGCGGTCGGCGAGCGCCGGGCGACGGCGGCCCGACGGCTGGTCGGCCGGTGGCGGAGGAGCCGGGGCGGCCCGGGTGACCGGAGGGGGGCGGGCCGATCGGGCGGGTCGGCCCCGGGCGGTCGGAGTGGATCGGGTGAGGGCTTCGGTGAAGTCGGTCTGTCACTCGTGGTGGTGACACCTCGGGACGGGCTCGGCGCGTACGTCCCCGATCCGCTCCCGGCCGAGCGATGGGTCGCCACCGGCACCCCTCATCTCTACGCCGGCGTCCTGGAGGCGACGGGCACGGTGGGACCGCTCGTGCTGCCGGGCGGCACGGCGTGCGCCCGGTGCCTCCAGGAGGATCGGATCGACCGGGAGCCCGCCTGGCCCCGGCTGCTCGCCCAGTGGCGCTCCGGCGCCCCGCATCCGCTGCCCGCCTGCGATCTGGGACTGGCGACGGCGGTGGCGGGGCTCGCCGCGGCGCACGCCCTCGCCTTTCTGGACGGTGATCTCCCGGCGAGTACGGGCACCCGGTGGGAGGCGTCACTGCCGTTGCTGGAGTGGCGGGCGGAGCGGCTGAGACCCCATCCGGCCTGCCCCTGCGGCGCGGCGCGCGAGGGAGAGGGGGTGCGCGCCTCGGCAGCCGGAGACGCGCAGGACACAATGGCGGGGTAACGGCCCTGCGCGGCACGGCAGTCTGGGTTTTGGAGGGGCGTATGTCTGATCTACCCCGGAAGGCGGTCACCCGGACCGCCAAGTTGGCCGCGTTGCCTCTCGGCTTCGCGGGCCGGGCCACCTGGGGCCTGGGCAAGCGGATCGGCGGCAGATCGGCCGAACTCGTCGCCCGCGAGCTCCAGCAGCGCACGGCCGAGCAGTTGTTCAAGGTGCTCGGCGAGCTCAAGGGCGGCGCCATGAAGTTCGGGCAGGCGATGTCCGTCTTCGAGTCGGCCCTTCCCGAGGAGATCGCCGGGCCGTACCGGGCGGCGCTGACGAAGCTTCAGGACGCGGCGCCGCCGATGCCGACGCGAACGGTCCACGCGGTGCTCGAGGAACGGCTGGGCGCGGAGTGGCGCGAGCTGTTCCTGGAGTTCGAGGACAAGCCGGCGGCGGCCGCCTCGATCGGGCAGGTGCACCGGGCCGTGTGGCACGACGGGCGCGAGGTCGCGGTCAAGGTGCAGTACCCGGGCGCCGGGGAGGCGTTGCTCTCCGATCTGGCCCAGTTGAGCCGCTTCGCCCGGCTGCTCGGCCCGCTGATTCCGGGGATGGACATCAAGCCGCTGATCACCGAGATGCGGGACCGGGTCTCCGAGGAGCTGGACTACGCCCTGGAGGCGGCGGCCCAGGAGAAGCACGCGGAGGAGTTCGCGGACGATCCCGACGTGGTGGTGCCCGCGGTGGTGCACCGGGCGGATCAGGTCCTGGTGACCGAGTGGATGGACGGTGTCCCGCTCGCGGAGGTGATCGCGGACGGCACGCCGGCTCAGCGGGACCGGGCGGGTCAGCTCCTGGCCCGCTTCCTCTTCTCGGGCCCCGCGCGCACCGGTCTGCTGCACGCGGATCCGCACCCGGGGAACTTCCGGCTGCTGCCGGGTGCCGACGAGGACGGGGGCCCGGAGGGCTGGCGGCTCGGGGTGCTCGACTTCGGCACCGTGGACCGGCTGCCGGGCGGGCTGCCGGAGACGATCGGCACCTGTCTGCGGATGACCCTCGCCGGTGAGGCGGAGACCGTCTACCGGCTGCTGCGCGAGGACGGCTTCGTCAAGGAGTCCGTCGAGCTGGACCCGGACGCGGTCCTGGAGTACCTGCTGCCGATCATCGAACCGGCGGAGGCGGAGTCCTTCCTCTTCACCCGCGGCTGGATGCGTACGCAGGCGGCCCGGATCGCCGATATGCGCTCCCCCGCGCACCAGTTGGGCAAGCAGCTCAATCTGCCGCCCTCGTATCTGCTCATACACCGGGTGACCCTGAGCACGATCGGGGTCCTGTGCCAGCTCAACGCGACGGTGCGGCTCCGGGCCGAGCTGGAGGAGTGGCTGCCGGGCTTCGTGGAGCCCACGCCCGCGGAGAGGTAGGGGGCGGCCCGCCGATCACGCCCCGAGCTCTGCCCGATCGGCGGGACACTCCTGGAGGTTCACCACCAGGAGGAGTCGAGGCGGCCCTCGATCGCGCGGATGTTGGTGCGGGCGCAGTCCTCGCAGAAGTAGGTGCGCTTGCCGTTCTCGACCGAGCAGGTCCAGGTCAGCGGCAGGGTGTCGGTGGT
Source organism: Streptomyces zaomyceticus (assembly GCF_014656215.1). GTDB lineage: Bacteria > Actinomycetota > Actinomycetes > Streptomycetales > Streptomycetaceae > Streptomyces > Streptomyces zaomyceticus. Next base: position 4,375 of record NZ_BNBZ01000044.1, read on the forward strand.
CTTGCCGCAGCGCGCGCAGGCGAGGGGTCCCTCGGGGGTACGGGCGTCGTTCACCCTCGTGACGATAACCCGACGAAGCACCCCGGCGCCGACAACGCACCGCGGGGGCCGGTCCCTCGGGACCGGCCCCCGCGACGACGCCCCTGGGGGCGCGGGATCACTTAGTGCATGACGGCCATGGCCAGCGCGCGGCGGGCGCGCAGCGAGACGCGCTCGGCGCGCCGCTGCATGCGTCGGGCGGCGACCAGGCGCACGGCCTGGCGTTCCGCGTCGACCTCACGCTGTCGCTCGTGCATATGGGCACGGGCCAGGGCTTCTGGGATGAGTTGCATTTCGCGGGTCCTGTTCTGACGTCGCGCGGTGGGCGCGGCGGAGGGGGAGAAGACTGGGGTGGCGGAGCCGGCGGGCTCGCTGGTGGAAGAGGTCATCGGGGCCTGCTTCTGGGGATCGTGCGTGAGGGGGCGGTCGATGGTTCCGGTGGCGCTCATGCCGCGACCGGGTTCTTGCGCGGACGGCCGCGGGGCCGCTTGCGGGCGACGACCACGCCCTGGACGAAGAGCTCGCCGCCCCAGACGCCCCACGGCTCGCGCCGCTCCTTGGCGCCGGCCAGGCAGGCGGCCACGAGGGGGCAGGTCGAGCAGAGGGACTTCGCGTACTCGACGTCGGCCGGGGACTCCGCGAAGAAGACCTCGGGGTCGTAGGCGCGACAGGGAACGGGGACGCCGAGGTTCTCGATGGCGTCGTCGAGCGCGGTGAGCGTGGTGAGGGGGGTCAAAGCGGGGTCCTCCGTGGGGCGGCCGGGCTGGGCGATCGATGCGGAAGGCGGTACGGACGGGGCGTGCGCTTCGAGTTGCACGGTGGTCTTTCCTCGTCTGGTCGTTTCCGGCCTGTTGACCGGGGTTTCGGCTGGTACCGGGTGTGGCTGTCCCGAGGCGTCCTCGTGTCGTCGTCCCCGTTCGAGGACAAACAAAAGGGCCGCGGATCCCGGGTGGGGTTCCGCGGCCCTGAAGGCGCCGGTCTGATCATGGATCAGACTGGATCACTCCAGGGTTCGAGCCCACGGAAGGCCCACATCTTGTGGTGGTGCGTCGTCGTCTGCTGGGTTCCGGCACCGGTCGCCGCAAAGCCATAGGCCGTGGCCTTGACTGCCGCTCCTGCTTCCAGTGCCTTGGTCGGTCGCTCATTGCGCAGTTCCACGGCAGGCCGCATACCGAGACCGGCAAGGCCGGAGACGGGCAGACCGGTGCCAATGAACGCCGAGGCGGAGAGGCCGAGCGAGCAGGCGGAGGCGACGGAGCGATCGGTCATTTTGACGGTGCTGACGGAGCCGGCACGGCTGACGAAGCTGGCGGTGCTGGTCTGAATCATGTTGCTGATCACGCGGAATCGCCTCCTCTCGGCGTCTCGGAGGGCTCGGGGGTGAGCCGGACCCTCATGTTTATTTGGACAAGTACAGCACAGAGACAGGGCTTCTCAGAAGCCGCTGTTTCCGTGGTTAAGAACCTATGGGGCTTGACGGGGCAGGCGCAAACTATTTTTCCCACGAGTTTTCCTCAACTCTCGTGGGCCCCCGTCCCTCCCGCCTCACCTGCGCAGATGGCCAGGACGTCGTCCCCGAAGCGGTCGAGCTTGCGGGCACCGACGCCGGAGATCGCGGAGAGCTCTCCGCCGGTGGCGGGGACCCGCTCGGCGATGGCCATCAGGGTCTTGTCGGTGAACACGCAATACGCCGGCTGGCCGAGCTCCCTGGCCTGTTCGGAGCGCCAGTCGCGCAGCCGCTCGTAGAGGGCCTCGTCCATGTCCGAGGGGCAGTCCTCGCAGCGCATGAGCTTCATGGCGCCCGCCTCGGTGAGGGTCGCCCCGCAGACCCGGCACAGGACGGGGCCGCGCGGCTTGCGCCGGCCGGCCGCGCCGACGGCCCGCTCGACGGAGCCGGACGCGCCGCCGACCACGGTGCCGAGGGAGCCTGAGCCGGGCCGCAGCCCCTTGAGGAAGCGGCTGGGGCGCCGGTTGGCGCGACCGCCCGGGGAGCGGGAGAGCGCCCAGGACAGCGTGAGGTGGAGCCGGGCGCGGGTGACGCCGACGTACAGCAGGCGGCGCTCCTCCTCGACCTGCTCGTCGGTCTTGGCGTAGGTGATGGGCATCATGCCCTCGGTGAGGCCGACCAGGAAGACGGCGTCCCATTCGAGGCCCTTGGCGGCGTGCAGCGACGCGAGGGTGACGCCCTGGACGGTCGGGGCGTGCTGGGCGGCGGCCCGCTCGTCGAGTTCGGCGACCAGGTCGGAGAGGGTGGCGCCGGACCTGGCGCGGGCGAAGTCCTCGGCGAGCCGGACGAGTGCGGCGAGGGACTCCCAGCGGTCGCGGACGGCGCCGGAGCCGGCGGGCGGTCGACCGGTCCAGCCCTTGGTGGAGAGGACGGCCCTGACCTGCGAGGGCAGGTCCTCGGCGTTGTCGAGGAGGGAGTCGTTGCCTCCGGCGCGGGCCGCGCCGCGCAGGGCGATGCCCGCCTCGCGCACCTCCTGGCGCTCGAAGAAGCGCTCGGCGCCGCGGAGCTGGTACGGCACCCCGGCGTCGGCGAGTGCCTGCTCGTAGACCTCCGACTGGGCGTTGATCCGGTAGAGGACGGCGATCTCGCCGGCCGGGACGCCGGCGGCGACGAGGTCCCGGATGCGGCGGGCGGTGCCCTCGGCCTCGGTCGGCTCGTCGGCGTACTCCGTGTAGGTGGGCTCGGGGCCCGGGTCGCGCTGGGAGATCAGCTCCAGGCGGTGCTCGGCGGCCCGGCCGCGGGCCTGGCTGAGCAGTCCGTTGGCGAGGTGGACGACCTGCGGGGTGGAGCGGTAGTCGCGGACGAGCTTGACCACCGTGGCGCCGGGGTGCCGGGTGCGGAAGTTCAGCAGGTGGTCGGGGGTGGCACCGGTGAAGGAGTAGATGGTCTGGCTGGCGTCGCCGACGACACAGAGGTTGTCGCGGTCGCCGAGCCACAGGTCGAGCAGCCGCTGCTGGAGCGGGGAGACGTCCTGGTACTCGTCCACGACGAAGTGCTGGTACTGGCTTCGGATCTGGTCGGCGATGTCGTGCCGGTCCTGGAGGATGCCGACGGTGAGCAGCAGCACGTCCTCGAAGTCGATCACCGAGCGGTCGCGCTTCAGCTGCTCGTACATGGCATAGATCTGGCTGATTTCCGCCGGGTCGCGCGGTGCGTCCCTGAGGGACTTGGCGACGACGGCGGGATAGTCGGCGGGGACGGTCTGGGTGACCTTGGCCCACTCGATCTCGCCGGTGACGTCCCTGAGCTCGTTGCGGTCGAGCCGGACCCGGCAACGGGCCGCCGCCTCGGCGACCAGCTGGACCTTCCGCTCCAGGAGCCGGGGCAGATCTCCACCGACGGCTTTCGGCCAGAAGAACTGGAGCTGCCGGAGGGCCGCGGAGTGGAACGTCCGGGCCTGGACTCCGCCCGCGCCGAGCTGCCGGAGCCGGCCGCGCATCTCGCCCGCGGCGCGGTTGGTGAACGTGACGGCCAGCACACTGCCGGGCTGGAGTATGCCCGCCCGCACCCCGTAGGCGATGCGGTGGGTGATGGCCCGCGTCTTGCCCGTGCCGGCTCCCGCCAGCACGCACACCGGGCCGGTCAGGGCCGTGGCGACCTCGCGCTGCTCGGGGTCGAGCCCGTCGAGCACCGCGTCGGCCGTCTCCGGGACCTGCGGGAAGAGAGTGGAGTGCGTTGCTGCTGTCACCCTCCAATGCTGCCAGGTCGGCCGAGCTCGACGCGGAGGCTTGTCCACAGGCGGGTGCCGCCGGTCATACGAATTCCGGGAATGGCCGGACCAGGGCGTACGTTCTTCCTCTCGGCACCCGTCAGCGAAACCAAGAGGAGCGCCTCGCCATGCAGGGCACTGTGACGATGTACAGCACCACGTGGTGCGGCTACTGCCGTCGGCTGAAGAGCCAGATGGACCGCGAGGGCATCGCGTACACGGAGATCAACATCGAGCAGGACCCCGATTCGGCGGCGTTCGTCGAGAAGGCCAACGGCGGAAACCAGACCGTCCCGACCGTGCTCTTCCCGAACGGCTCGACCCTCACGAACCCGAGCCTCGCCCAGGTGAAGCAGGCCCTCGGCGTCTGAGCCCTTCCGCGGATCCCCGCACGGAACCCCCGACCGGTGACACGACCGGCCGGGGGTTCCGTGCGTGCGGGGGCGCGTCCGGGGCGGCGAGGAGATCCCGAGGGGTTCGGGTGAAGATCGCGAAACGCCCCTGCGGAGACTGCGAGGAGCGGCGGCGCACCGGGGGTGACGGGGACCGGTCGGCAGGTACCGTACGACGGGGATTTCGCCTGCGCGAACCCCATGAACACCCCCCGTTCGTGAAGAGCGTCACACACTGCCCTGTCTTTGTGCGGCTTCCGTCAGCGCCCCTATGCTCTCGTCCCGACCGAGATTTGCGACTGCATATCCAGGTGGGATACCTCGTGCTCAACCAGACAGCCCCTGCCCCTCTCGCCGCGCCCGTGTCCTGGAGCCGCGTGCCGGGCACCAGGCCGGACACCGGACCGGACGCCGCGGGCCGAGGCCGCGGACGCCTCCACGTCCTCGACGGCCTGCGTCTCGTCGCCGCCCTCATGGTGGTCGGCTACCACTACCTCGCCTTCGGGGAGGGCTGGCCCGCGCCGGTCGAGCGGCTCTTCCCCGGCACCTACTCCGTGGCCTCGTACGGCTACCTCGGCGTGGAGTTCTTCTTCCTCATCAGCGGCTTCGTCATCTGCATGAGCGGCTGGGGCAGGCCGGTGAAGGACTTCTTCGTCTCCCGTGTGGCGCGTCTCTACCCGGCGTACTGGTTCGCCGTCGTCGCCACGTCCGTCACCGTCGCGGTGATCCCCGGCGGGCGCGAGCACCTGCCCTGGAACGACATCGTCACCAATCTGACGATGCTCCAGGAGCCGCTGGGCGCCGACCCCGTCGACGCGGTCTACTGGACCCTCTTCGCCGAGCTCCGCTTCTACCTGCTCTTCACGGTGCTCGCCTGGTGGGGCCTGACCTACCGCCGGGTGCTGCTGTTCTGCTGCGCGTGGGGAGCGGCGAGTGCCCTGGTCACCCCGGCCGCGCCCGGCCCCCTGCGGCTGCTGCTGATGCCCGAGTACAGCTGGTTCTTCATCGCGGGCATGGCCTTCTACCTGATGTACCGCTTCCGCCCGAACCTGATGCTCTTCGGCGTCGTCGGCGTCTGCTACTGCGCCTCGCTCGCGCCCTCCATCGACAAGTTCAAGGGGCTCACCTTCCTCGGCGACCGGCCGGCGTGGCCCGTGCTCGTCGTGCTCGCCGCCTTCTTCGGGGTGATGGCGCTCGTCGCGACCGGCAGGCTCTCCGGCATACGGTGGCGGTGGCTGCCGGTGGCCGGGGCGCTGACCTATCCCCTGTACCTGCTGCACGAGGTCATCGGCTGGGAGTTCTTCGCGCGCTTCGGGGCGCGGGTCTCCCCCGGGGTGCTGCTCACCGCCGTGCTGCTCGGGATGCTCGTGCTGTCGTACCTGGTCCACCGTCTCGTCGAGCGGCCGCTCGGCCGGAGCCTTCGGCGTCACCTGCTCCGTCGGTGAGCACCGCGGAGACGTCCCCGTCCGGCCGTGCGGGCGGGGACGTCCTCAGGTGCGGGACCGGCTCAGATCACGTCGCCGGGCTTCGGCAGCGGCTTGCCGTACCAGCGCTCGATCAGACGGGAGGCGATCGAGATGCCGTACGGGGGCAGCACCTCGCCCGACTCGAAGGCGGCGGCCAGGTCCTCGCGGGAGAACCAGCGGGCCTCGTGGATCTCCTCGCCGTCCACGGTGATCTCCGAGGAGGTCGCGCGGGCGAAGAAGCCCAGCATCAGGCTGGACGGGAAGGGCCAGGGCTGGCTGGCGATGTACTCGACCTCGCCGACCGTGACCCCGGCCTCCTCGAAGACCTCGCGGACCACCGACTGCTCGATGGACTCGCCGGGCTCGACGAAGCCGGCGAGGGTCGAGAAGCGGCCCTCGGGCCAGTGGACCTGGCGGCCGAGGAGCGCCCGGTCCTCCTCGTCCGTGACCAGCATGATCACCGCGGGGTCGGTGCGCGGGTAGTGCTCGGCGCCGCAGGCCTGGCAGCGGCGGATGTGCCCGGCCGCGGCGATGACCGTGCGCTCGCCGCAGCGGGAGCAGAAGCGGTGCAGTCGCTGCCAGTTCTCCAGGGCCACGGCGTGCACCATGAGGCCCGCGTCCCGGTCGGAGAGCAGCAGTCCGGCCTCGCGGAGACCCGCGGGGCGGGCGGACTGGTCCATGCGGCCGGGCAGGGAGTCCTTCTGGAGCGCGAAGTAGGAGACGCCGTCGGCGTCCGTGCCGAGGAAGTAGCGGTGGGTCTCGGTGACCGGGGCCTCGAACGCCGGGGTCATGACGAGCTCCGTGGTGCCGTCCGCCAGGTCGTCGATCAGCACCTGCCCCCCGGAGACCACGAAGACCCGGGTGGTGGGGTGGCTCCAGGCCGCCGCCAGCCACGCCTCGTCGAGGCGGTGGTGCGCGGCACGGTCGATGCCGCTCGGAGCGGTGAGCGAGATCGGGCGGTCCGCCGACGCGCTCCTGGAGGCTGACGCGTTCTTCAAGGTGCTCACAGGTTGCTTCCAACTCCCCCGGGTTTCGGTGTGTGGGTTCAGCGCTCGGCGGCCTGGAGGGCGGCGGGCAGGTCGCCCCACAGGTGCGCGGTCGTCTCGACGCCCTTCATGAGGAGATCGAGCTCGATCTTCTCGTTGGGGGCGTGCCAGCCGTCGGACGGGACCGAGATGCCGAGGAACAGGACGGGTGCCTCCAGGACGTCCTGGAGGTCGGCGGCCGGTCCCGAGCCGCCCTCGCGGGTGTAGCGGACCTTGGCGCCGTCGAAGGCCCGGCTCATGGCCCCGGCGACCGCCTTGAGGGCGGGGTGGTCGAGCGGGGTGAGGCAGGGGCGGGTCGGGGCGCCGAAGACGATCTCGTACCGGATGCCGGAGGGGACGAGGCCGGCGAGCCAGTCCCGTACCCCGAGCTCGATCTTGGCCGGGTCCTGACCGGCGACGAGCCGGAAGGACAGCTTGAGCTGGGCGGAGGCGGGGACGATCGTCTTGCCGCCGGGGCCCTGGTAGCCGCCGCCGATGCCGTTGACCTCGGCGGTGGGGCGGGCCCAGACCCGCTCCAGGGTGGAGAAGCCGGCCTCGCCGAGCGTGCCGTGCGACTTCGCCGTACGCAGCCAGGCGTCCTCGTCGAAGGGCAGCTCGGCGACGAGGGCGCGTTCGGCGTCGGTGAGCTCGGTCACGCCCTCGTAGAACCCGGGGATCGCGACGCGCTCGTGCTCGTCGTGGAGGGCGGCGACGATCCGGCCGGCGACGGTGGCCGGGTTCGGCACGGCGCCGCCGAAGGAGCCGGAGTGGATGTCCTGGTCGGGGCCGTACAGCTCGATCTCGCAGTCGGCGACCCCGCGCATGCCGGTGCACACGGTCGGGGTGGTCTCGGACCACATGCCGGTGTCGGAGACGATCACGGCGTCGGCGGCGAGCCGTTCGGCGTGGGCCTCGACGAGGGCGCGGAAGTGCGGGGAGCCGGACTCCTCCTCGCCCTCGACGATCAGCTTGAGGTTGACGGCGGGCGCGGTGCGGCCGGTGACGGCGAGGTGGGCGCGGACGCCGAGGGTGTGGAAGAACACCTGCCCCTTGTCGTCGGCCGCCCCGCGCGCGTACATCCGGCCGTCGACCACGGTGGGCTCGAAGGGGTCCGTGTGCCAGCCGTCCTCGCGGGCCGCGGGCTGCACGTCGTGGTGGCCGTAGACGAGGACCGTCGGGGCGTCCGGGTCACCGGAGGGCCACTCGGCGAAGACGGCGGGTGCGCCGTCGGTCTCCCAGACCTCGACGGTGGTGAAGCCGGTCTCCGTGAGCTTGGCGGCGAGCCACTCGGCGCTGCGCCGTACGTCCCCGGCCCGGTCCGGCTGCGCCGACACGGAAGGGATGCGCAGCCAGTCGGCGAGGTCGCCGAGGAAGGCGGCACGGTGCTGCTCGATGTACGTGCGTACGGCGTGGACGGCGCTGTCCGGGGTCTCGCTCATGCCCTTGAGCCTATCCGGCGCCCGGGGGTGCCCCTCCCGGCAGGAGGGCCTTGCCCGGCGTCCGGGCGTCGCCCCTTCCCGGCAGCGGCCTTTCCCGGCGTCCGGGGTCGCCCCTCCCGGCAGGAGGCCGTACCCCGCGCCGGGGTGCCCCTCCCGACGAGGGGCGCTACCCGGCGTCCGGTGCCGCCCCTCCCAGCAGGAGGGCCTCCAGCTCCGCCCGGCCGGGCAGCCGCGTGGGGCGGGCGACCTCGCCCGTCCGTATGTAGACGAAGGCGGCGGCCACGTCCTCCGGCGCCAGGCCGTGCTGCTCGGCCCAGGCGAGCCGGTAGATCGCGAGCTGGAGCGGGTCGGCGCTGCGCAGCCGACTGGTCTTCCAGTCGACGATCTCGTACGCGCCGGACTCCGGGTCCCGGTAGACGGCGTCGATCCGGCCCCGGACGACCCGGCCGCCGAGCGAGAGGTGCACGGGGACCTCGACGCGGTACGGGGTGCGATGGGCGTACGCGGTACGGGCGAAGGCCTCCTTGAGCTCGTCGAGGTCCCGCTCGTCGAGGATCTCCGGCTCGCCCGCGAAGTCCTCCCCGCCGGGCAGGTCCTCCGGGCCGAGGAACGGCAGCGGCAGCTCCTCGAACCGGGACTCCACCCACGCGTGGAACCGGGTGCCGCGACGGGCCGCCGGCTGCGGCGCCTTCGGCATGGGCCGGGCCAGCTCCTGGGCGAAGCCGTCGGGATCGGCGGCGAGACGCAGGACCTGGGACGCGGAGAGGTACGCGGGGAGCACCACGTCACGGGTGGTGGCGCGGGCGCGGCGGAGTTCGGTGGTGAGGGAGGTGAGGTCGCGGTCCCAGGAGGCGACGGCCCGTGCCTCTTCGGGGGTGAGGGCGGGGGCGCGGCCGGGCTCGCGGGGAGCGGGGACCGCGTCCGCGTGGGTGTCCTCGGGGAACCCTTCGTCGTCCCAGACCGGTTCCTCGTCCCAGACGGGTTCCTCCGCCGGGGCGGGTCCCTCGTCCACGGTGGGCTCCTCGTCCGGGGCGGGTCCCTCGTACCGGGTGGATCGCTCGTACCGGGCGGGTCCCTCGTGCCGGGCGGGTCCGCCCTCCTCGGGCCAGAGGTCCTCCGGGTCTCCTCCGGGAGTGCTCCCTCCGTCCCGCGGGGCGACGGGGGTGCTCTCCTCATCCTGCGGGGCGAGCGCCCACAGCCGCCGGCGGACGAGCTCCGCCGCTTCCCGGCGGCGCTCGAAGGAGTCCGCGTCCAACGGGAGGGGCCAGGCCTCGTCACCGTCCGTCTCCGTCAGCGTCGGGTTCTTCGCGTCCGGTTCCGGCTCCTCCGCCCATGCCTCGATCTCGCCGTGGCCCGCCTCGCAGTGCTCGTACAGGGCGGTGAGGAAGTCCGAGGGGCCGCGGGGCTTCTTCTGGGACGGGCCCCACCAGTGGGCCGAGCCGAGGAGGAGGGAGCGGGGGCGGGTGAAGGTGACGTAGCCGAGGCGGAGCTCCTCGGTGTGCTGGTGGTCCCGCATCTCGTTCTTGAAGGCCGTGAGCGCCTTGGCGTTCCAGGTGTCGATCACCGGCAGGGTGGCCGTGTCACCGCGCAGGGCGTGCGGGAGCACCTGGGGCTGGGAGGTCCACGACTCACGGGCGCGCGCGCTGGGGAACTGGCCGGTGACCAGGCCGGGGACGGCGACGACGTCCCACTCCAGGCCCTTGGACTTGTGGGCGGTGAGGACCTTGACCGTGTTCTCGCCGCCCGGGAGGGCGCTGTCGAGGCCCTTCTCGAACTGGACGGCCGTCCGCAGGAAACCGAGGAACGCCAGGAGGCTCGCCTCACCGTCCAGGGAGGCGAAGCCGGCGGCGATGTCGAGGAAGTGGCCGAGGGTCTCGCGGCGGCGGGCGGCGAGCGCCTGCGGGGAGGCGGACAGCTCGACTTCGAGGCCGGTCGCGGAGAGCACCCGGTGCAGGACGTCCATGAGGGGGTCGGCGAGCGAGCCGCGCAGGGAGCGCAGTTCGGCGGCGAGGCGCGCGAAGCGGACCCGGGCCTCGGCGGAGAACGCCAGGCCGTCGTCGGCGGCGCCCCCGGAGCCGAGGAAGGTGTCGAGCGCGTCGGCGAGGGAGACGACCTCGGCCGGGTCGACTCCCTCGACGGCGGCGGCGAGCCGCTGCTCGGGGTCCGGGTCCTCGCCGCCCCGGTGGACCAGGAGGCGGGCCCGACGGCCGAGGAGGGCGAGGTCCCGGGGGCCGATGCGCCAGCGGGGGCCGGTGAGGAGGCGGACCAGGGCGGCGTTGGCCCCCGGGTCCTGGAGGACCTCGCAGACCGCGACCAGGTCGGCGACCTCGGGCAGGTGGAGGAGCCCGGAGAGGCCGACGACCTCGACGGGCACGTCCCGGGCGACGAGGGCCGCCTGGATGGCGGGGAAGTCGGTGGCGGTACGGCACAGGACGGCGATCTCGCCGGGCTCGCGGCCGGTGCGGACGAGATGGGCGAGGGAGTCGGCCAGCCAGTCGATCTCTTCGGCGTGGGTGGGGAGGAGCGCGATGCGGACGCTGCCGTCGGCCTCGGCGCCGGGCGCGGGCCGCAGCGCCTCCACGCCCGCGTGCATGGCGCGCAGCGGGGCGGCCAGTCCGTTGGCGAGGTCGAGGAGACGGCCGCCGCTGCGCCGGTTCTCGGAGAGCGCGTAGCGGTCGGCGGGGCGGCCGTCCGCGTGCGGGAAGTGCTCGGGGAAGTCGTCCAGGTTGGCGACGGAGGCGCCGCGCCAGCCGTAGATGGCCTGGCAGGGGTCGCCGACGGCGGTCACCGCGTGTCCCGTGGCCCGGCCTCCGGTGCCCTGGCCGAAGAGGCCGGAGAGCAGCAGCCGCTGGGCGACGGAGGTGTCCTGGTACTCGTCGAGGAGGACGACGCGGAACTCCTCGCGCAGGATCTCGCCGACCTCGGGCCGGGTGGTGGCCAGCTCGGCGGAGCGGGCGATCTGGTCGCCGAAGTCGAGGAGGTCGCGGGAGCGCTTGGCGGCGCGGTAGCGGACGACGAGGTCGAGGAGTTCCCGGCGGGCGGTGGCCGCCTCGGGGATCTTGCGCAGCTCGGCGTTGCTGAGCCTGGCCCCTTCGAGGGCGGTGAGCAGCTCGGAGTCGTACGCGAGGAGTGTCTCGGGCCGGACGAGGTGCTCGGCGAGCTCGGCGTCGAGGGCGAGGAGATCCGTGACGAGGGTCGGGAAGGAACGGGTGAGCGCCGGGTACGGACCGGGGGCCTCGCGCAGGACACGCGCGGCGAGCTGGTACCGGGTGGCGTCGGCGAGGAGCCGCGAGGTGGGTTCGAGGCCGATGCGGAGGCCGTGGTCGGTGAGGAGCTGGCCGGCGAACGCGTGGTACGTGGAGATGCGGGGCTCGCCCGGCGGGTCGTCCGGGTCGATGACGTCGGGGTCGGTGACTCCGGCGCGGACGAGGGCGGTGCGGACGCGCTCGGCGAGCTCACCGGCGGCCTTGTTGGTGAAGGTGAGGCCGAGGACCTGCTCGGGGGCGACCTGGCCCGTGCCGACCAGCCAGACCACCCGGGCGGCCATCACCGTCGTCTTGCCGGATCCGGCTCCGGCCACGACGACGTGCGGGGCGAGCGGCGCGGTGATGCAGGCCGTCTGCTCCGGGGTGAAGGGGATCCCGAGGAGCTCCTTGAGCTGCTCGGGGTCGGTGATGCGTGCGGTCACCTCAAAGAGGCTAACGCGGACCACCGACATTCCGGCCCGGTCCGGGTCGTACCGGCGTCCCCGGGGACCGGACCTTCCGGACACTTCTCAGGCGGGTGTGCCCGCGTCCAGCTTGGACAGGTCCACCGTCTCGTCGGCGGGCGGGACGACCACCTCGACGGGCTCGTCGTAGTCGGAGAGCACCATGGTGCCGGGTTCCTCGCCGCCCGCCCTGACCATCTTCAGGATGTACGGCTTGCCCTCCCGGGAGACGGAGACGGTGGTGGTCTCGCCGCCGGTCCGCTTCTTCACCAGGGTCGCGACGGGGGTGCCGTCGACCTCGGCGTCGGGGCCCCTGGTCAGGCCGCGGCGCTCGGCCTCGTCCTTGTCGAGGTCGGAGAGCAGCGACTTCAGGTCGCAGACACCGCCGAGGTCGGAGGCGCCGGGCTGCCCCGGGGCGATCTTCAGCCAGCGGCCCTTGACCAGCTCGACGGTGACGTCGATCTGTGGCTCGGGCATCCCCTGGGAGGCCATGGAGACGCGCCAGAACGCCTCGTCGCCCTTCATGTAGGTGATCCGGTCGATCCTGCGGAGTTCCGCGGTGCCGCCCTTGATCTTCATCAGACCGGTGCACTCGTCCTTGTCGTTGACGGCGAAGTCGATGTCGAGGGGCTGTCCGTCCGTGACGACCCGGCCGGCCATGCGGAGCGAGGTCGCCGACCGGGTCGCGGTGACCGCGCGATCGGCGATCTCGTCGGCGGTGAGGCCGGTGAAGGGATCGGGTGACGGCGCCACGGCCGACGGCACGGCGGCGGCCGGCGCGTCGGCGTCCGCCCAGGCCGCGGCGGGTGCGGGACCCGCCGCGACGGCGACGACGCAGACGACGGCCGCGGCGCGGAGCTTGCGGTGGGACGCCATGCGAGCCTCCTCGCGTTTCCCCGACCCCTGTCCACCAGGGTCGCCCCGCGCTCACCCGGCCGCACCTCCGCGGCCCGGAGCGGCCCGTCAGTCGACGACCTGGCGGCCTTCCGGCCGGGCGCTGCACGAGGCCCGGAAGGAGCAGTTCGCGCAGTGCTGGCCGGTGGTCGGGGTGAAGCGCTCGTCGAGGACCCGGCCCGCGGCGGTGGCGAGCAGTTCGCCGACCCACTCCCCGGCGAGCGGCTCCTGCGCCTGGACCTTCGGGAGGGCGTCCCCGCCCTCCCGCTGCGGCGCCGGCTGCCGCAGCTGTACGAGTTCGGCGCCGCCCGGCTCCGGCCGCCGCCCGTCGAAGACCTCGTCGAGGGCGCCTTCCCGGACCGCGAGCTGGTAGACGGCGAGCTGCGGGTGGTGGGCGACCTCGTCCTTGGTGGGGGCCGACTTGCCCGTCTTGAAGTCGACGACGTACGCGCGGCCGTGTTCGTCGGTCTCGACGCGGTCCATGGAGCCGCGAATGCGGACCTCGTACTCCCCCGCCTCCAGGGTCACGTCGAAGCCGTGCTCCGAGGCGGCCGGGGTGCGGCCGCCCCGGTCCATGACGTGCCAGCCGAGGAAGCGTTCGAGCGCCACGCGCGCGTGCTGCTTCTCCTGGGCCGACTTCCAGGGGGCGTCGAAGGCGAGCGCGTCCCACACCGAGTCGAGGCGGGCCATCAGGACGTCGAGATCGGCGGGGGTACGGCCGGAGGCGACCTCGTCGGCGAGGACGTGGACGACGTTGCCGAAGCCCTGGGCGGCGGTGGCGGGGGCGGCGGCCTTGACCTCACGGCCGAGGAACCACTGGAGGGAGCAGGTGCCGACCAGGTTCTCCAGGGAGCTCGGCGAGAGGGCGACCGGCCGGTCGCGCTCGCGCAGCGGAGCCGGGCTGCGCGTCGGCTCGAACAGCCCCCACCAGCGGTCCGGATGCGCGGCCGGGACCAGCGGCTGGCCGTCCTCGTCGGTGAGCGCGGCCAGCTCGGCGAGCCGGTGCGCGGCCGCGTCGCGGAGCGCGGGCGAGGCGTCCGGGTCGACGGTGGTGGCGCGCAGCTCGGCTACCAGGGCGGAGACGGCGAGCGGGCGGCGGGGCCGGCCGGGGACGTCCTTCGGCTCGACGCCGAGCTCGGTGAGGAACCGGGAGGGCTGGTCGCCGTCCTCGGCGGCGGCCTTCACGGCGGTGACCACGAGCCGGTCGCGGGCGCGGGTGGCGGCCACGTAGAAGAGCCGGCGCTCCTCGGCGAGGAGCGCGCCGGGGGTGAGCGGTTCGGCGAGGCCGTCCCGGCCGATGCGGTCGGCCTCCAGGAGGGAACCGCGACGGCGCAGGTCCGGCCAGAGACCCTCCTGGACACCGGCGACGACGACGAAGCTCCATTCGAGGCCCTTGGAACGGTGGGCGGTCATGAGGCGGACGGCGTCGGGCCGGGTGTGCCGGCGGGTGAGGGTGTCGGCGGCGATGTCCTGGGCGTCGAGCTCTTCGAGGAAGTTGAGGACACCGCGGCCGCCGACGCGCTCCTCGGCGCGGGCGGCGGTCTCGAAGAGGGCGCAGACGGCGTCGAGGTCACGGTCGGCGTTGCGCCCGGCGGGCCCGCCGCGGAGCGCGGCGCGCTCGAGGCGGCCGGGCCAGGGGGTACCGCTCCACAGCACCCAGAGGGCCTCCTCGGCGGTACCGCCGTCGGCCAGCAGCACCCTGGTGCGGCGCAGAAGGTCGCCGAGGCGCTGGGCCCCGCGCGCGTAGGAGGGGTCGTGGGCGACGAGCCGCTCGGGCTCGGCGAGGGCGCGGGCGAGCAGCACGTCGGAGGGGGGCGGGACCTTGTTCCCGGCGGCCCGCTCCTCGTCGCGGAGGGCTCGGCCGAGACGGCGCAGGTCGGCGGGGTCGACACCGGCGAGGGGCGAGGCGAGCAGTTCGAGCGCGGTCTCGACCCGAAGCCATGTGCCGGTGGCGGGCCCGTCCGCGACGGGGAGGGAGGCGGGGTCGGCCGGGTCGCCGGGGCCGGGGTCGGTGACGTCGTCGCCGGGGCCGGGCGCGCGGGCGCCGAGCGGTTCGTCCTCCGGCTGGGCGCCGGGCGAGGGCGGGGCCGAAGGCTGCTCGGCGTCCGGCGCAGAGGCCGAAGGCGGTGCGGGGTACGCGGCAGGGGCCGGAGGCTCCACCGCATCCGAGGCCGAAGGCCGCTCTGCGGTCGGCGCAGGGGTCGAAGGCTCGATCGCGTCCGGGGCCGGAGGCCGGGCCGTGGTCGGGGTCGGGGGCTGGTCCGCCGTCGACACCGCCCGCAGGGCGAGCAGCAGGGGTGCCACCGCCGGCTCGTGGCGCAGGGGGGTGTCCGCCGCGTCCGTCTCCACCGGAACCCCCGCCGAGGTGAGGGCGCGGCGGAGGGACGGGAGGGTCGCGGCGGCGCGGGTGAGGACGGCCATGTCCTGCCAGGGGACGCCGTCCTCCAGGTGGGCCCGGCGCAGCAGGTCGGCGATGTTCTCGGCCTCCGCGGAGGCCGTGGGGTAGGTGTGGGCCTCGACCCGGCCCCCCTCCCGCGTCGCCGTGAGCTCCCGGTGCGCGCGGACCTTGTCGGCGGGGAGCCGGGGCATCGGCATCCGGAGGCCGAGCAGCCGGGTCGCCCCGAGCAGCTCGGCGCCCGAGCGGCGGGCGGTGCGCAGGACGCGTACGTCCGCGCCGCCGAAGGAGGCGGGGAAGTCGAGGATGCCGTTCACGTCGGCGCCGCGGAAGGCGTAGATGGACTGGTCCGGGTCGCCGAAGGCGACGACGGTGCGGCGGCCGCCGCCCGCGAGCGCGTGGAGCAGCCGGACCTGTGCCGGGTCGGTGTCCTGGTACTCGTCGACGTACACCGCGTCGTACGAGGGCAGGCTGACGTCTCCGGCGAGCAGGACGGCCCGGTGGACGAGTTCGGTGTAGTCGAGGACGCCCTGGAGGTCGAGGACGTCGAGGTACTCGGCGAGGAAGCCGGCGGCGGCCTTCCAGTCGGGGCGGCCGACGCGCTCCGCGAAGCGGGCGAGCGCGTCGGGTCCGAGGCCCAGTTCGCGGGAGCGCGCGAGGACGGCCCGGACCTCGTCGGCGAAGCCGCGGGTGGTGAGGCAGGCGCGGAGTTCGTCGGGCCAGCGGATGGACCCGAGGCCGTTCTTCTCCAGGTCGACATGGCCGGCGAGCAGCTCTCGTACGGCGAGGTCCTGCTCGGGTCCGGAGAGCAGGCGCAGTGGTTCGGCGAAGAGCTCGGCGTCCTGGTGGGCGCGGATCAGGGCGTAGCAGTACGAGTGGAAGGTGGTGGCCTGGGGCGGGCGGCGGCCGCCGAGCCGGGCGGCCATGCGGTCGCGGAGTTCGACGGCGGCCTTGCGGCTGAAGGTGAGGACGAGGAGGCGTTCGGGGTCGGCGCCCCTCTCCATCCGGGCGGCGACGGACTCGACCAGGGTGGTCGTCTTGCCGGTGCCGGGTCCGGCGAGGACGAGAAGCGGTCCGCCGGTGTGGTCAACCACTTCCCGCTGGGATGCGTCCAGCTGAGGGGGATCCATCGGGGCCGGCGTGGTACGCACCAGTCGGTACGCGCCCGGGGTCCGCTGCCGTCCCGAACCCGGGTACGGCTGTCCCTGGTGCGGCGGCGTACGCCGGGTGGTCGAGGAGGTACTCACGTGGGTCGCCGGTCCTGGTGGGAGTGGTGGTGCGGGTGAGGCGGCCGTCTTCCGCGGCCGGCCGCGGAGCTCGTCGGCCCTTCGCCCCGGGAGACGCGAACGTCGACGTTACGCGAAACGGACCGTCGCCGAGCCGTACTCCGTGCCCCGCTCCGTACCGTTCGCGTCCTTCCCCGAGCCGCTCGCGCCCCGCCCGCCCCGTGTGTGCCCGGCCGTCGCGCGCGTGTCCGCCGCCGAGGCCCTCAGGTGTGAGTTCCGTCCCAGCGCGCCCGTCGCATGTCGATCCTCGGTACGTGTCCCTCGGCCGCCGGGCCCGCCTCGCGCAGCGGGGTGCCCTCCTTGCGGTAGTGACCGAGGGCCCGCAGCTCGTGCCCGGGGAGCAGCGTGCCGTCGGCGCGGACCACCCGCCACCAGGGCGCGCTCCCGCCGTAGAGGGCCATGACCCGGCCCACCTGTCGCGGCCCGCCCTCGCCCAGCCATTCCGCGACGTCGCCGTAGGTCATCACCCTGCCGGGCGGGATTCCGTCGGCGACGTCGAGGACCCGCTCCGCGTACTCGGGCAGTTCTCCGGTCTCCCCCACGGGCTCCTCCATGCTCATCCGCACCATCCTGCCTCACCCCACCGACATGGCCCTGATGCCTCCGCGCGGCGGCTCTTCGTGCCACCATCGTGCGGGCGGTGACTGGTGATACGAGATCAAGAGCGACAAGTACAGGAACAAGAGCACGCGGAAGACCGCGAGCGAGAACGCGGACGACACGACGCGCACGCAGAGACGGACATGGTGATGGGCCAGGACACTCAGCCTCCTGAGGGGGGCCAGGCTGACGTGCCCGAGCGGGTGTCCGGCGACGAGCCGCTGCTCGCGGCGCGCGTCCACCGGCCCTCCGACCTGATGCGGCTGCTCGCCGGTCTGCTCGCCATCGGGCTCGTCATCGCCGTCGCCGCGTTCGCCCACGCGACGACCTCGGGTCTCGAGGAGGACATCAACAAGGGCACCGTCGGCGCCCCCGACGTCTTCGTCAAGATCGCCGGTCTCGCCTCCTCCATCGCCGTCCTGCTCGTTCCCGTCGCCTTCGCCATCGAGCGCCTGATCAAACGGGACGGGCTGCGCATCGCGGACGGTGTCCTCGCCGCCGTCCTGGCGCACGGCGTCACCCTCGCCACCGATCTCTGGGTCGCCCAGGCCGCGCCCGGCACGATCCAGGACGCGCTGACCCAGCCGCAGTCCGGCGGCGGCCTCACCGACCCGGTGCACAACTACCTCGCCCCGGTGATCGCGTACATGACCGCCGTGGGGATGGCCCGAAGACCGCGCTGGCGGGTGTCGCTCTGGGTGGTGCTGCTGCTCGACGCGTTCACCATGCTGGTGGCCGGCTACACCACCGCGCTCTCGATCGTCCTGACCGTACTGATCGGCTGGACCGTGGCGTACGGCACGCTGTACGCGGTCGGTTCCCCCAATGTGCGGCCCACCGGGCAGACCCTCCTCGCCGGCCTGCGCAGGGTCGGCTTCCGGCCCGTGACGGCGCTGCGCGCCGAGGGCGTGCCCGACTCGTCGGACAGCGGCGACCGCGGCCGCCGGTACAGCGTGACGCTGGAGGACGGGCCGCCGCTCGACGTCACCGTCGTCGACCGCGAGCAGCAGGCCCACGGCTTCTTCTACCGCGCCTGGCGGCGGATCACCCTGCGGACGATCACCACCCGCCGGTCGATCGTCTCGCTGCGGCAGGCGCTGGAGCAGGAGGCGCTCCTCGCGTACGCGGCGATCGCCGCCGGGGCGAACGCGCCGAAGCTGATCGCCACCTCCGAGCTCGGTCCGGACGCCGTGATGCTCGTGTACGAGCACATCGGCGGCCGGAGCCTCGACTCCCTCGACGACGACGACATCACCGACGAGCTGGTCCGCAGCGCCTTCCGGCAGGTCCGGGCCCTGCAGTCGCGCCGCATCGCGCACCGTCGGCTCACGGGTGACGCGATTCTGGTGGATCGTTCCGGCAGGGTGATCCTCACCGACCTCCGCGGCGGCGAGATCGCGGCCGGCGACCTGGTCCTTCGGATGGACATCGCCCAGCTGCTCACCACGCTCGGCCTGCGCGTCGGTGCCGAGCGCACGGTCGCCGCGGCCGTCGAGGTGCTCGGCCCGGACGCCGTCGCCGACTGTCTGCCCCTGCTCCAGCCGATCGCGATGAGCCGCTCCACGCGCGCGACGCTGCGGAGGCAGGCCCGGGAACGGTCGGCACGCGAGCGCGAGGCCGTGCTCGCCGCCTCGGAGGCGGCCAAGCACGAGCGGGAGCTGGCGAAGTCCCAGGCCGCGGAGGCCGCCGCCGACCCGACCGTCGTACGGGCGGAGACGAAGGCCGAGAAGAAGGCGGACAAGAAGGCCGAGAAGCGGGCCCTGGACACGGCGCTCGACGAGGCCCGCGAGGAGGACCTGCTGGCCCAGATCCGGCAGCAGGTGCTGCTGATCCGCCCGCAGGCGCCGGCGGAGCCGGTCCGCCTGGAGCGCATCAAGCCGCGCACCCTGGTCAGCCTGATCGCGGGCGCCGTCGCCGCGTACTTCCTGCTGTCGCAGATCTCCCAGACGCCGCTGTCGACGATCGGCCAGGCGGACTGGCGGTGGGTCGCGGCCGCCGTGCTGTTCTCCGCGCTCAGCTATGTGGCGGCGGCGATGAGCCTGCTCGGCTTCGTGCCGGAGCGGGTCGGCTTCTGGCGGACGGTGGTGGCCCAGGTCGCCGGCTCGTTCGTGAAGATCGTCGCCCCGGCGGCGGTCGGCGGCGTCGCCCTGAACACCCGCTTCCTCCAGCGCTCGGGCGTGCGCCCGGGGCTCGCGGTGGCGAGCGTCGGCGCCTCCCAGCTCTTCGGGCTCGGGGCCCACATCCTGCTGCTGCTCGCCTTCGGCTATCTGACGGGCACGGAGCGGTCGCAGTCCTTCACCCCGTCGAGGACGGTCATCGCCGGTCTCCTCACGGTCGCGGTGCTCGTGCTCGTCGTGACGGCGATCCCGTTCATGCGGAAGTTCGTCTCGACGCGGCTGCGCTCGCTGTTCGCCGGTGTGGTGCCGCGCATGCTGGACGTGCTCCAGCGGCCGATGAAGCTGGTCACCGGCATCGGCGGGATGCTGCTGCTCACCCTCACCTTCGTGCTCTGCCTGCACGCCTCGATCCAGGCCTTCGACCACGACGGCGTGTCGATCAGCTACGCGAGCGTGGCCGTCGTCTTCCTCGCGGGCAACGCACTCGGCTCGGCGGCGCCGACCCCGGGCGGCGTGGGAGCCGTCGAGACCGCGCTCACCCTGGGTCTGATCGCGGTCGGCCTGCCCGCCGAGGTCGCGACCCCGGCCGTCCTGCTCTACCGCCTGCTGACCCTGTGGCTCCCGGTCCTCCCGGGCTGGATCTGCTTCAACTGGCTGACCAAACGCGAAGCGCTGTAAGCGGCGGAGTCCCTCCGCGCGCCACCCGCATGGACCTCCGTCCCGCGCGGCGGCGCAGGCGGCGGCCCACCATGGGCCTATGCCGATCTCCGCCGCCCGGCGCGCCGCCCACCGCGCCGCTCTGCTCACCGCCACCACCGTGCTGCTCGCCGCCGGCTGCTCGGACGGGGGAGACGACACGGCCGAAGCGACGAAGCCGAGCGGTTCGGCCGGGCTCTCGGCGCTGACCTCGCAGAAGCTGGCCTGGGCGCCGTGTCCCGCGCCGTCCGCCGCCGAGGGCGGCGGGCCCGCGCCCTCGCCGCTGCCCGGCGGCGCCACCTGGGAGTGCTCCTTCCTGCAGGCTCCGCTCGACTGGGCGGTGCCGGAGGGCGAGACGATCGAACTCGCGCTCATCCGGGCCCGGGCCCGTGACCAGGACCGGCGGATCGGTTCGCTCGTCTTCAACTTCGGCGGGCCCGGCGGCTCCGGCATCACCGGACTGCCCGCCTTCGCCAACGAGTACGAGAGCCTGCGCGGCCGCTACGACCTGGTCTCCTTCGACCCGCGCGGGGTCGGCCGCAGCGACCCCGTCGAGTGCCTCACCGACAAGGAGCTCGACGCCTACTACGCCCTGGACTTCACGCCCGACGACGAGGCGGAGGAGCGGACGCTGTCGGACGCGCAGAAGCGGTACGCGGCCGGCTGCGAGAGGGACGCGGGCCCGTCCCTGCCGCACGTCGGGACCGAGAACGCCGCCCGGGACATGGACCTGATGCGCCAGGTCCTCGGCGACGACAAGCTGCACTACTTCGGCATCTCGTACGGCACCGAACTCGGCGGCGTCTACGCCCATCTGTTCCCGAAGAACGTCGGCCGGGCCGTCTTCGACGCCGTCGTCGACCCGGACGCGGGTGTCGAGGAGGGCGCCCTCGGCCAGGCGAAGGGCTTCCAGCTCGCCCTGGACAACTTCGCCCAGGACTGTGTGGACCGGGGTGACGAGTGCACCCTGCCCGGTACGAGCGTCGCCGAGATCGAGTCCTTCATCACGGACCTCCTCGCCTCCCTCGACAAGCAGCCCATCCCGGGCATCGGGGAACGCAGGCTCACCCAGACACAGGCCACCAACGGCATCGCGCAGGCCCTCTACTCCAAGGAGTACTGGACCTATCTGGAGCAGGGCCTCAACGATGCCGAGGGCGGCGACGGAGCACTGCTCCTCAGCCTCTCCGACTCGATGAACGGGCGCGGCCAGAACGGCTCCTACAGCAACATCCAGGCCGCCAACGCCGCCATCAACTGCGTCGACTTCAAGCAGCGCTACACCCTCGGCCAGGCGAAGGAGCGGCTCGGCGAGTTCCGCGAGGCCTCCCCCGTGTTCGGCGACTTCATGGGCTGGGCGCTCGCGAGCTGCTCGCAGTGGCCGGTGCCCGGAACCTGGGAGCACCCCGACGTCTCCGCGCCCGGCTCGGCGCCGATCCTGGTCGTCGGCAACACCGGCGACCCGGCCACGCCGTACGAGGGCGCCCGGGCGATGGTGAAGGCGCTCGGCGACGGTGTCGGGGTGGAGCTGACCTACGAGGGCGAGGGCCACGGCGCCTACAACAGCGGCAACGGGTGCGTGAAGAAGGCGGTCGACGCGTACCTCCTGGACGGCAAGGTCCCGGTCTCCGGAAGCGTCTGCAAGTAGCCCCGAGGGCTCCCCCTAGGATGGGCCGCCCTGTCGGGCTCCTGGGGGGAACACATGTCCATACGCATACGGGTGGCGGTCCTGGCCGTCACCGGCCTGCTGGTCGCGGGCTGCACGAGCGCCGGCGGCGGTGCGCCGGCCGCCACCCCGGACCGGCGGACGGCCACGGCCGACGCCACGCCCTCGGCCACCGGCGCCGCCCCCTCGGCCACCCCCGCCACTCCCCCGCTCCCCGCCTCCCTCACCGGCCAGCGCCCCGAGTGGAAGGCCTGCCCGGCCGCCGGACCGGACCGGGCGAAGCCGGGCGGGAACTGGCGCTGCGCCACCGTGAAGGTGCCGCTCGACCACGCGAAGCCCGAGGGCGCGACGATCCCGATCGCCCTGATCCGCAAGGAGGCGGGGCGCAAGGCCGACCGCATCGGCTCGCTGCTCTTCAACTTCGGCGGCCCCGGCGCCTCCGGCGTCGACATCCTGCCGCAGGTCGAGGAGGACTACCGCAAGCTCGGCGAGCGCTACGACCTGGTGGGCTTCGACCCGCGCGGGGTCAACCGCAGCGCCGGTGTCGTCTGCCGGACCGACGCCGAGCAGGCCGCCGCCGAGGCCACGGTGGACCTCACCCCGGACTCCGCCGAGGAGGAGGCCGCGTACCTCGAGGACAACGCCGCCTTCGCCGCCGGCTGCGCCCGCCGCTCCGGCAAGGTCGTCCCGTACACCACGACCACCGCCACCGCCCGGGACCTGGACCTGATCCGGCGGGTCCTCGGGGACCAGAAGCTCCACTACTTCGGCATCTCGTACGGCACGCAGCTCGGCGGCACGTACGCCCATCTCTTCCCGAAGAACGTGGGCCGGCTCGTGCTCGACGCGGTCGTCGACCCGACCGCCGACACCGTCGGACACGCCCGCCACCAGACGATCGGCTTCCAGCGGGCCCTGGGCAACTATCTGAAGAGCACCGGCCAGGACCCCGAGGACGGGACCGAGCGGATCGCGCGCCTGCTGCGGAAGCTCGACCGCGCACCGCTGACAGTCGGCGAGCGGCGGCTCACCGAGGGCCTGGCGCTCACGGGCATCGCGGTGACGCTGTACGGGCAGTCCAACTGGCCCCTGCTGACGGCGGCCCTCGCGGACGCCGAGAAGGGGCGCGGCGGCGCCCTGCTCGAACTCGCGGACTACTACAACGACCGTGACGCGAACGGCCACTACGCCACCCAGACGCACTCGCAGCGGGCGATCTCCTGTGCCGACTCCAGCGCCCGGCCGACCGCGGCGGAGGCGAAGGCCCTGATCCCCGAATTCCGGCGGCTCTCCCCCGTGTTCGGCGAGTTCCTCGCCTGGGACACGGCCGGCTGGTGTGCCGAGTGGCCGGTGAAGGGCGAGCGGGCGACCCCGGAGGCCAGTGCCCCGGGCGCCGCCCCGGTCCTCGTCGTCGGCACGACGGGCGATCCGGCGACCCCGTACGAGGGTGCGGAGAAGATGGCGAAGGAACTCGGCACGGGTGTCGGCGTCCTCGTCACCAACGAGGGCGAGGGACACGGCGCGTACGGCACCTCGTCGTGCGTGACGGCGACGATCGACGCGTACTTCCTGGACGGCAAGGTCCCCGCGTACGGCAAGACCTGCTCCAGCGGGGCGGCTCGCAGCGGGGCGTGAGCCGTGTGCGGGCATGAGAAGGGGCCCGGATCTCTTCGCGAGATCCGGGCCCCTTCCCGTTCGGTCGTCCGGTGGGCCTAGTAGACCGGCTTCTCGGGCTCGATCTGGTGCACCCAGCCGATCACGCCGCCGCCGACGTGCACCGCGTCCGCGAAGCCCGCGGACTTGAGCACGGCGAGGACCTCCGCGCTGCGGACACCCGTCTTGCAGTGCAGGACGATGCGCTTGTCCTGCGGGAGGTCCTGGAGGGCGGTGCCCATGAGGAACTCGTTCTTCGGGATCAGACGCGCGCCCGGGATCGAGACGATCTCGTACTCGTTCGGCTCGCGGACGTCGATGATGTCGATGTTCTCGCCCTCGTCGATCCACTCCTTGAGCTGCTTCGGAGTGATCGTGGAGCCGAGCGCCGCCTCCTGGGCCTCCTCGGACACGACGCCGCAGAAGGCCTCGTAGTCGATGAGCTCGGTGACGGTCGGGTTCTCGCCGCAGACCGCGCAGTTCGGGTCCTTGCGGACCTTCACCTGGCGGTACTGCATCTCCAGGGCGTCGTAGATCATCAGCCGGCCGACCAGCGGGTCGCCCACGCCGGCCAGGAGCTTGATGGCCTCGGTGACCTGGATGGAGCCGATGGACGCGCACAGCACGCCCAGGACGCCGCCCTCGGCGCAGGACGGGACCATGCCCGGCGGCGGGGGCTCCGGGTAGAGGCAGCGGTAGCAGGGGCCGTGCTCGGACCAGAAGACGGACGCCTGGCCGTCGAACCGGTAGATGGAGCCCCAGACGTACGGCTTGTTCAGCAGCACGGCCGCGTCGTTGACGAGGTAGCGCGTGGCGAAGTTGTCCGTGCCGTCGACGATCAGGTCGTACTGGCTGAAGATGTCCATCACGTTCTCGGCCTCGAGCCGCTCTTCGTGGAGGATCACGTTCACGTACGGGTTGATGCCGAGCACGCTGTCGCGCGCCGAGGCGGCCTTGGAGCGGCCGATGTCGGCCTGGCTGTGGATGATCTGGCGCTGGAGGTTCGACTCGTCGACCTCGTCGAACTCCACGATGCCGAGCGTGCCCACGCCGGCGGCGGCCAGGTACATCAGCGCCGGCGAGCCGAGGCCTCCGGCGCCGACACACAGCACCTTGGCGTTCTTCAGCCGCTTCTGCCCGTCCATCCCGACGTCCGGGATGATCAGGTGGCGGGAGTACCTGCGGACCTCGTCTACGGTGAGCTCGGCAGCCGGCTCGACCAGGGGTGGCAGCGACACGGGGACTCCGGTTGTCGGTATGTCAGTACGGTTGTTCTCCCCGTAACACTGCCACGCTCCTCCTCATTCCGAGACACCCGGTCCGATCCGCGAGACGATTTCGTCCCAGTAGCCGGGCAGCGAGTGGAATGGGGTGCTTTGCTCCGGGGCCCCCGTCCGGTCGGTGAAGAAGATCGTCCCGGCCCCCTGCCAGCGGGCGATCCGCAGGGCCTCCTCCAGGTGGGTGCGCGGAACGCCGTGCACGAGATGGACGAACTTCGCCTCCGTGTACTCGGCGGTCCACTCGGCCACCTGCGACCAGCGGTAGTCCGCCCAGGCCCCGGAGAAGGTCACCAGCTGGTCGGCGGTCTCGGCGTACCCCGGGTGGGGATGGGTGCCGTGGCCGAGGACCAGATGGGCCTCACCGCCGAGGACCGCCTCCAGGGTGGCGGTGACCCGCCGCACCCCGGCCAGGTCCGCCCGGTCCGCGGGGCAGCGGTCCAGGTAGTAGCCGTCGACCTTGTACCAGTCGACGAAACGGTGGGCGTCCGAGACCAGCTCACCGAACGGCCGGGAACCGTGGGCCGCGTCCAGGTGCCCGAGGACCCGGACCCCGGCGTTGCGGAGCCTCCCCGCCGCCTCCAGACAGTGCGGGTCGGGGCGGCTGCCCGGGCCCTCCGCCACATTGAGCACCGCCCAGTGCAGCGGGGTCCCGGGGCGGGTCAGCTCGCCCCACTCGACGGGGGCGAGCAGCGGGTGGGCGTAGCCGGGCACGCCCACCCCCAGTGCCTGGACCGCCCCCGTCGCCGTCAGATGCGACACGCCGCCTCCATCCAGATGTCGGCGAGGGACTCCTCCAGGTTGATCCGGGGCCGCCAGCCGAGCCGGTCGCGGGCGGTGCGGACGTCGGCCTGCTGCCAGGGTCCGCAGCCGTCGGGGTACGGATACGGGGCGGCGGCCAGCTGGTCGGCGATGGTCCCCTCGGTGCGCGGGGCGCCGATCATCGGGCGCTGCTGCAGGCCGTGCGGGGCGTCCAGCTCGTGCAGGTTGCCGGAGTAGCCCGCGACCCTGGCCAGGACGGCGGCGGCGTCCCGGAGCCGGACCGCGCGGCCGGTGCCGATGTTGACGACGCCCTGGGCGGCGGAGAGCGAGGCCGCGTGCACGGCCCGCGCCACGTCCCGGACGTCGACGAAGTCCCGCTGCACTCCGAGGCCGCTGAGCTTGAGCTCGCCGTCCCCGGCCTGCATGGCCCGGCGCATCGCCTCGGCGAGACGGCCGAGCGGCGAGCCGGCGGGCGTGCCGGGACCCACCGGCGAGAACACCCGGAGCACGACGGCGTCGAGCCCCGAACCGAGGACGAGTTCGGTCGCCGCCAGCTTCGACACCCCGTAAGGACCTCCGGGGCGGGGTACGGCGTCCTCGGCGGTGGAGGAGCCGGGCTGGCTCGGCCCGTACTCCGAGGCGCAGCCGACCTGGACGAGCCGGGCGCCGCAGCCGCTGCGCCGCAGGGCCTCGCAGACCGTGGCGACGGCGACGGTGTTGTGCCGGGTCAGGTCGCGGGCGCCGCCGCGGGTGGCGCCCGCGCAGTTCACGACGACTCCGGGGTGGACGGCGTCGAGGAAGCGGGTCAGCGCGCCCGGACTTCCGGAGGCGAGGTCGAAACGCACGTCGGCGTCGTCGCCCCGGCCGAGCGCGGTGAGGTGGACGGCCGGGTCGGCGAGCAGCCGGTCGGCGACGAAGCGTCCGATGAAGCCGTTGGCTCCGAGCAGCAGCACCCTCATCGTGCGGCCCCTTCGCGCCGACCGGCCGTTTCCTGGGGTGATGGGGTCATGGTCTTCGATCTCCTTGCGGGGTGATGAGAGAGGTGACGGGGCGCGCCCGCGGCGTCGGCTCCGCGGGTGCGAAGAGGTCTTCTGGCGGGAGGCTCGGCAGGGTGGCGAGTGCTGTGGTCGCCCGGCCTCCGGCGGGCGCTGCGGCGGGTTCTCACGGGGTGGCGTGGGCCGAGGCCCGGGAGAGGGCGCCGGTCGCGTGGGCCAGCAGGCCGAGCGCGGTGGCGCCGCAGACGAGGGTGGGTACGGCCCCGGGGCCCCAGGTGTCGACGACGGCGCGGACGGGGGCGGCGAGCCCGTCGAAGCCGGGGACGGGGACCCGGGCGGCGAGGACGCTCGCGAGGGCGAGCGCCTCGGCGGCGCCGGCGGCGGCGAGGGCGGCGGCTGCCGTCTCGGGGAAGCCGTGGACGGTGAGGAGCCGGGCGAGCAGCAGGAGCGCGCCGAGGGCCAGGGCCCCGGGACTGAACGCGGTGAGCCCGAGCAGGACGGTGAGGGCGAGCAGCTGGAGGGTCACGGTGCCGAGGAGCAGCGCCTGGGCGGAGGCGGCGAAGTCGGCGAGTCCCCGGCTGTCGGCGATCCGGCGACGGGCCCGGTGGGCGAAGAGCCGGGCGCACCAGGCGGCGGGGGCGACGGCGAGGGCGAGGCCGAGGAGCGGGCCGGGGGTCAGGTCCCAGGGGCCGTCGGGGCCGCCGCTGAGCACCTGGGTCAGGAGTCCGTCGCCGCAGACCGCGTACGCCAGGAGCCAGAGGGTCCAGAGGCGGGCGGCGGGTACGGTGCCGCCGTCGGGGGCGCGGAAGGGGCCGCGCCGGACGGCGAGGAGGAGCGCCCCGGTGAGCAGGAGGGCGCCGGCCGCGCCGACGGCGGTCCGCACGGGTCCGTGGGTGAAGGTGAGCCCGATGCCGGTGAGCGCGGCGGCGGCGCCCGGGGCGAGGGCGGCGAGCACCCAGGCGTCGGTACCGGGTGCGGCCGGGACCGGGGGCGCGGCGGGCGCGCTTCCCCGGGGCACCCGTGCGTACAGCTCCTCGGCCAGCGAGAAGACGTCCCGGTGCCGGAAGCGTGCGGCGGTCCGGTCGGTGAACCCCTGCGCTTCGAGTCCGGCGGCGATCTCCAGGGGGTCGACGGCCCGCTCGCAGAGTTCCCGGTGGCGGTGCATGAGCACCTTCACGGGGTCGGCGTTCCCCCGCCGGGGGCGGGCGACGGGGACGGGGGCGGGCGGGGTCGTCCCGGCGACGGCCTCGCGATCCGTGCCGGGCGCGGCGTCCGTGTCGGGCGCCCCGTCCGTGCCGGGCGCGGCGTCCGTGTCGGGCGCCCCGTCCGCGTCGGGCGCGGGCGCCGGGGCGGTGGGCGCTTCCCGGTCGGTGTCCCGCGGGGGCGCCGGGGCGGTCTCCCCCGGGGCCGGGGTTATCCCGGACGCGGGGGTGTCGACGGTGTCCTCGGCGGTGTGCGGGCCGAGGGTGTCCGCGGCGGGCGGGGTCAGTGCGGGGGCGCCGAGGAGGGCCTCGGAGCGTGCGTCCCAGGCTCCGGGGCTCGTCGGGGCGGCGGAGCCGCGCATGGGGGTGTCTCCTTCAGGCATCGGGGGCTCCTGTCCCGGCGGCCACGGCCTGCTGCGCCCAGCTGCCCGGTACGTGCGCCTCGGCGGGGTGGGCGAAGGGCACGCCGTCCCCGGGGCGGTGGCGTACCGGCGCGTGGGAGAGGAGCTCCAGGTAGATACCGCGGAACGCGGCGAGGTTCTGTTCGACGGTGAAGAGTTCGAGCGCGCGGGCGCGGGCCGCGGCGCCGAGCCGGTGGCGGCGCTCGGGGTCACGGAGCAGCGCGAGGCAGGCGTCGGCGAGCGCGCGGGGGTTGCGGGGCGGGACGACGAGGCCGGTGCCTCCGATGATCTCGACGACCGCGCCGACGTCGGTGGAGACGGTGGCGCGGGCGCAGAACATCGCCTCGACGAGGCCGGCGGGGAAGCCCTCGACGACGCTGGACAGGACGACGACCGCGCCGGAGGCGTAGGTGTCCTCGAGGGTGGGCGCCTCGGGGCCGCCGAGTTCCTCGAAGGCGACCGGGTTCTCGCCGACGGCGTGCGCCCTGGTGGCCTCGTCGGGGAAGAGCTGGGCGGCGAGCCCCTTGCAGTGGGTGAGGTACGCGCCGGCGCCGGGCTCCCGTACGGGCACGGCGACGATCCTCAGCCGTGCGTCGGGCTGTCGGGCCCTGATCTCGTGGAAGGCGTGCAGCAGGGCGATGAGGTCCTTGGCGGGTTCGACGCGGCCGACCCAGACCAGGGTGGCGGGGTCGCCGCTCTCCTCGTCCTCGCCGACCTCGGCGAAGCGGTCGGCGGCCATGCCGGGGTGGACGGTGCGGGTGCGGGCCCGGTCGGCGCCGCACTTCTCCTGCCAGCGGCGGGTGTGGGCGTTGCCGGGGGTGAGGAGGGCGGCCTGCCGGTAGATCTCGGAGGCGAGCCGGCCGTGGAGGGCGGCGAGCAGGGTGCGCAGGGGCGGGGAGCCGTCGGCTCCGGCGGCGAGGTAGTGGGAGCGCAGTTGTACGCCGTACTCGGTGACGAGCAGCGGGGTTGCGAAGAAGCGTTTGGCCAGCAGCCCGGGGAGGGCGGTGGTGCCTCCGGCCGCGGCGTGGCAGAGGTCGGCCGCGCCGAGCGCCTCCTCGGTGTACCAGTCGAGGGAGAGGGGGCGCAGGGTGCGCTCCAGGTGCTCGGCGAAGGCGAGATGGTCGGGGAGTCCGGCGGCGGCCGCGCCCCGGCGTGCGCCGGGCGCGCGGCAGGCGGATTCAAGGGTGCGGACGGCGTCGTCGGAGCGGAGCGCGCCGGGCAGTCCGCCCCGCTCACGGGCGAGTTCGGCGAGTGCGTAGAGACCGGTGGCGAAGGCGCCGTCGGTTCCGGTCGCGGCGTCCCCCTCGGCGCAGAGTCCCAGCGCCAGCTGGTGGAAGGCGTCCGTGAAGCGGCGTCGCTCGCGTCGGCCGTAGGCGCGACGGGCGGCGCGGTGGGCGCCGAAGACGGTCCGCTCCAGGAGGCTTCCGGCCGTCGCGTTCCCCTCGGGGCTTCCCGGGTCGGCGGCGCGCGCGACGCGGGCGTTCGGGGGGAGGGGGCGCGGGGTGCCGGTCCCGCCGAGGGCGTACAGGTCGAACTGGTGCTGTCCGAGTCCGTGGACGAGTCGCTCGCACCAGAGTGCGGACTCACCGGTGGCGTACGGGTAGCCACCCTCCGTGAGCAGTCCGATCCGCACGAGTGCACCCCCGATCTCCCTTGACGACGGCCACCGTTGGTCCGGCGACTCGCAGCGGGAAGAACGTAAGCGGAGATACCGGTGGTGGGGGGGGGGGGGGGGGGGGGGGGGGCGGG
>NZ_BNBZ01000044.1:33859-47050 GCF_014656215.1 Streptomyces zaomyceticus
GTGCGACGGACGGTTGTCCGTCGCACCACCGGAAGGGGTGAATGCACGTAACTTTCCCACCCCGGTCGCGTTCTGTCGCGCTAAGCGGCAGAACGATCACGGAGCGTCAGGCGACGGCCAGCTCCTGGCGCCTCTCCCGGCGTTCGGCGGCGCGGAGCGGGTCGAGCGAGGGGACGGCGGCGAGCAGCTGCCGGGTGTACGGGTCCCGGGGCGCGCCGTACACCTCCGTGACCGTCCCCTGCTCGACGATCCGGCCGGCGCGCATGACGGCGACGCGGTCGCTGACCTGCCGGACCACCGCGAGGTCGTGGGCGATGAAGACGAGCCCGAGGCCCAGTTCGGCCTGGAGTTCGGCGAGCAGCGCGGTCACTTGCGCCTGGGTGGTGACGTCGAGCGCGGAGACGGGTTCGTCGCAGACGATCAGCCGGGGCTCTGCGGCGAGCGCGCGGGCGATGCCGACGCGCTGCCGCTGGCCGCCGCTGAACTCGTGCGGATAGGCCTCGTACCGGTCGGGGTCGAGCCCCACCCGGTCGAGCAGCTCCCGCACCCGGGCCCGTATCCGGGTCTCGTCGCGCTCCCCCGCCACCCGCAGCGGGTCGGCGATCGACTCCCCGACCGAGCGGCGCGGGTTGAGGGAGGCGACCGGGTCCTGGAAGACCATCTGGAGTTCGCGGCGCCTGTGGCGCAGTTCCCGCTCCGGCAGGGCGCCGATCTCCGTACCCCCGTAACGGAGCCGGCCGCTCGTCGGGTCGAGGAGTCGCACCAGCATGCGGCCGAGGGTGGTCTTGCCGCTGCCGGACTCCCCCACGACGCCCAGGGTTTCGCCCGCGTGGACGGCCAGGGAGGCCCCCTCGACGGCGGTCACCGCCTTCCCGCCCCGCCCGAACTCCTTCCGCAGATCGAGGGCTTCGAGCAGCGGCTCCCCCTTCCGGGACCGGTCCTCCGGCGCGCGCACCGGTCCGTCGAGCCGGGGCACGGCGGCGAGCAGCCTGCGCGTGTACGACTCCGCCGGCGCTCCCAACACGCCGTCCACGGGCCCGCGTTCGATCTGACGCCCGGCCCGCATGACGAGCACCTCGTCGACGCTCTCGGCGGCCACGCCCACGTCGTGGGTGACCAGCAGGAGCGCGGTGCCGGTCTCGCGTCGCAGCTCGTGCAGCAGATCGAGGATCTGGGCCTGCACGGTGACGTCGAGGGCGGTGGTCGGTTCGTCGGCGACGAGGAGCCGGGGCTCGCAGGCGAGGGCCATCGCGAGCAGGGCGCGCTGCCGCATGCCGCCGCTGAACTCGTGCGGGCGGGAGCGGGAGCGGCGGGCCGCGTCGGCGATGCCGACCCGGCCGAGGACCTCGACCGCGCGGGCGCGGGCGGCCCGTCGCGAGCCTCCGGCGTGGACGCGGTACACCTCGGCGATCTGGTCGCCGACGGCGTAGTAGGGGTCGAGGGCGGACAGCGGGTCCTGGAAGACCATGGCGGCGACTCCGCCGCGCAGACGCCGCAGCTCGCCGGGCCCGGCGGTGCCGACGTCGATGCCGCCGACCCGTACGGTGCCGCCGACCTTCGCTCCCGTACCCCGGTGGAGGCCGAGGAGGGCGCCGGCCACGGTGGACTTGCCGCTGCCGGACTCGCCGACGAGCGCGAGGGCGCGGCCCTCGTCGAGGGTGAAGGAGAGGCCGTCGACGGCCCGCACCGGGTCGCCGGAGCGGGCGAACTCGACCGTGAGGTCGGTGACTTCGACAAGCGGGGTCACGTCAGGACCACCCTTCGGTCGGCGGCGGCGTACAGCAGGTCGGCGACGACGTTGGCGAGGACGACGAACGTGCCCGTCACCATGACCACGCCCACCACCACGGGCAGGTCGATCGCCTTCACCCCGTCGATGAGGGTCTTGCCGAGCCCGGGGATGCCGAAGAGGGACTCGGTGAGCACGGCCCCGCCGAACATCGAGCCGAGGTCCACGGCGCTGATCGCGATGACCGGGGGGACGGCGCCGCGCAGGGCGTGGCGGGTGACGACGGACCGCTCCGACACCCCGTAGGCACGGAAGGTGCGGATGTGGTCCTCGGCGAGCGTCTCCAGGGTGGCGCTCCGGGTGAGCCGGGCGTACTTGGCGGATTCGAAGAGGCCGAGGGTGAGCCAGGGGAGGAGCAGGTTCCAGCCCCACTGCTCGGGGTTCTCGCCGAACGGCACGTAGCTGGGGAAGGGCAGCCACTGGAGGTAGGCGCAGACGGCCATGAGGAGCAGCAGTCCGAGGATGAAGACGGGGGTGCCGCTCCCGGCGAGGGTGAGCAGGGTCAGGATCCGCTCGGTGGGGCCGCCCCGGCGGAGCGCCGAGAGCAGTCCGGTGCCGACGCCGACGACCAGCCAGACGACCAGGGCGCCCACGACGAGGGAGGCGGTGGCGGGGAGCCGTTCCAGGACGAGCCGGGTGACCTGCTGGTCGCTCTGGTACGAGAGGCCGAGGCAGGGCGCGTCGCAGCGCACGACGGCGGTGCCGGTGGAGTAGTCGCGGCCGGCGAAGACGCCCTGGAGGAAGTGCAGGTACTGGGTGAACATGGATTCGTTCAGGCCGAGTTGCTCGCGAACCTGGGCGATCTGCTGGGGGTTGCAGCGCTCTCCGCAGGCGAGCCGCGCGGGGTCGCCGGGTGCCAGGTAGAAGAGCGAGTACACGAGGACCGAGAGCGCCAGGAGGACGAGCACGGCACCCGCGAGCCGCTTGAGGACGAAGCGGGTCATCGGGAGGTCTCCTTAAGGGAATCCCGGCGGGACTCCTTGCGGGTGCCCACGCGCAGCCGGCTCGCCTCGCGGGGGTCGAGGGCCGTGCGGACCGCGTCGCCGAGGACGGTGAAGGCGAGCACGGTGACGAAGAGCAGTCCGGCGGGCAGCAGGACGTACGCGGGGTCGGCGCGGAACCAGGTCTGCGCGGTGGACAGCATCTGACCCCAGGACGGGGTGGGCGGGGTGACGCCGACGCCGAGGAAGGAGAGGGACGCCTCGACGACGATGTTGGTGGGGACGAGGATCGCCGCGTACGTGATGACGGGGGCGGCGAGGGAGGGCAGCAGCTCGCGGCGGGCGGTCCGCCACGGCCCGGAGCCGGCGAGCCGGGAGGCCGCGACGAAGTCCAGGCTCTTCAGGGTGAGGGTCTGGGCTCGCACGAGCCGGGAGGTCCCGGCCCAGCCGAGGAAGCCGATGACGAGGATCAGCAGCAGCGGCCGCGGGAAGTCGCGCGGGACGACGGCGGTCAGGGCGACGGCGAGGACGAGCATCGGCAGGGCGACGAGGACGTCGGTGACCCGGCCGAGGACGCCGTCGATCCAGCGGCCGCCGAGTCCGGCGGCGAGTCCGACGAGGACGCCGATGAGGATCTGGACGGCGGTCGCGCCGACGGCGACGAGGAGGGAGATCCGGGCGCCGTGCAGGAGCCGGACGAACAGGTCGCGGCCGGTGCCGGGTTCGACGCCGAGCCAGTGGTCGGCGCTCGCCCCTCCGAAGGCGCCGTACGGGACGCCGCCGCGGGCCGAGTCGACGAGGTCGTCGTGGTACGTGTTCGCGTCCTGGCCCTCCAGGGCGGCGAGCAGCGGCGCGGCGAGGGCGAGCAGGACGAGCAGGAGGAGGACGGCGGCGGAGACGAGTGCGGAGGGACGGGTGCGGAGCCGTCGCCACACCTGCCGGGCGGCGCCCGAGGCGGGGATGCCCGCCACGGGCGCCGTCGTGTCGGTCGGTGCGGTCACTTGACCGAGACCTGCGAGATGTCGAGGACGCCGGTCCAGTCGCTGATGACGACGTTCTTGACGTTCTTGCCGACGAGCCGCTTGTAGACGGGGTGGAAGAGCGGCACGTCGAGCGCCTGCTCGCCGATCTTCTTGTCGAGGGCGCCCCAGCGGGCGGCGGCGGCCTTGAGGTCGGTCAGCTTGTTGATCTCGTCGATCTCCTTGTTGACCGCGAGGTCGTTCAGCTGGGCGTGGTTGTAGTTGGAGCCGTTGGCGACGATCTGGCGACCGTCGAAGATCGGCGCGAGGAACGGGCCGCCGGCCGGCCAGTCGGCACCCCAGCGGGAGAGGAAGAAGCCGGGCGCGTCCTTGACGCTCCAGCGCTTCTCGTTGAAGGAGTTGGGCTGCTGCCCGTCGAGCTCGACGGTGATGCCGGCCTTGCCGAGGGCCTCCTGGACGGCGGTGGCGATCTCGGGGCTGGTGGCGCGGTTCTGGGCGGTGGAGTGCAGCAGGGTGATCTTGAGGCCGTCGGGGAAGCCGGCTTCCTTCAGGAGCTGCTTGGCCTTCTCGGGGTCGCCCGTCTTCCCGGCCGGGAAGTGGTCGTACGGGGTGAAGCCGAAGGACTTCTGCTCGGGCAGGAAGGTGGTGGCGGGCTCGGCGAGCGAGGAACCGCCGGCGGCGTTGACGACGCTGGTGCGGTTGATCGCGTACGAGATCGCCTCGCGGACCTTCGGGTTGTCGAAGGGCTTCACCTTGGGGTTGAAGGCGAGGTAGTTGGTGAAGCCGAAGTGGCCGGTGCCGACGCGGGCGGCGAGCGCCTTGTCGGAGCCCACCTGGGCGAGTTCGGCCGGGCCGAGGTTGGTGTCGGTGGTGACGGCGGAGGCGTCGACACCGGAGGAGGTGGCGAGGCGCTGGTTGATGACGGCCTCGTCGAGGCCGGACCGGACGTCGATCCTGTCCGGGTAGGCCTTGCGCTCCTCGTCGGTCTCGGGGCTCCAGTGCTCGTTGCGCTCCAGGACGAGTCGCTCGCCGTCGTTCTCGTTCTTGACGACCTTGTACGGGCCGGAGGAGACGGGGTGCTCCTCGTACTTGGCGCCGTTGTCCTTGGCCTTCGGGACGGGGGTGAACTGGGTCTGGGTGGCGACGAAGGGGAACTCGCCCTCGGGCTTCTTCAGCTTGAAGACGATGGTCTTCGCGTCGGGCGTGACGATGGACGCCAGCCCCTTCTTGTCCTTGTAGGGGCCTTCGTACGTGTCGCCGCCGATCAGCCAGTCCCGCAGGTACGGGGCTCCGCCGGAGAGTTCGGCGGCGAAGGAACGCTCGATGCCGTACTTGACGTCGGCGCTGGTGATGGGCGTGCCGTCCTCGAACTTCAGGCCGTCCTTCAGCGTGTACGTCCACTCCGTGGCGTCCTTGTTGGGGCGCCCGATGTCGGTGGCGAGGTCCGGGACGACCTCGGTGCCGGCGGCACCGGCCTCGCGGTTGCGGGTGGTGAGCGTACGGAAGACGAGGGAGGGGACGTTGCCGCCGCCGGAGGTGTAGAGGCGGGCGGGGTCGAAGTCGGTCTGGGCCTCGGCGTTGAGGACGGTGAGCGTGCCGCCCTTCTGCGGGGCGCCCGCGGCCTTGCCGGAGGTTCCGCCCTTGGCGCCGGTGTCCTCGGGTCCCGCGCAGGCGGCGGCGCCCGTGGCCAGGACGAGACTGACGGCGGCCGCTGCCACGCGGCGCGAAATGACGGACGATTGACGCATCGGAAAAGACCTCTCGGAGACCTGCGGTTACGGGAAGGGGAATTCCACACAGGCAGCGGCGAGCGGCGGCATCCGAAAGGAATGGCCGAACACGGGAAAGCGAAGAGAAAAGCCGCGCCTGCGGGGAGGAGACACCCGGGCGCGGAAATGCGTCGGCGGTACGGAAAAGAAAGAAAGCCGACGGGCGCTCGGGCTGGCGTCAGCTACAGAGAATGTCGGCGACGGAATGTCCGGCCACGCCGATGAGCGCCAGCTCAATGGCGGCGCGCTCGGAGGTGACATGACGGATCGACATGCCGAGAAATATGGACGAACACGCGAACGATGTCAACGCGGTTCGGGGTTCCCCTGAGACGGGCATCTCAGGATGTGATCGACAAGTGGGCGGGCGGACCGTCAACTGCCGGGATAGACCCAGGGGTTGGGGCGGCACTTGATTCCGTCGATGTTCAGGGACTTCGTCTGCTGCTGCATCACGGGCGCGAGCGCGCCGGGGGTGCCGCAGATCACATGACCGTGCCCCAGCCGGTGCCCGACCTCGTGATTGATGAGCATCTGGCGATAGGCGAACATCGCCTTGGGTCCGAAGGTCTCCGAGCCCTGCGCCCAGCGGAAGGCGTTGATCATCACGCGGTCCGTCTGGGCCGAGTCGCAGGAGACGTTCTCGACCGTCGTGTCGAGCCCCGACTTCGCACACCACTTTCCCGTGGTGCCGGGACTGGCGAGCGTGATGACGAACTCGGGCTCCCCGCTGGAAACCCGCTCGAAGGTCATCGCGCCGTTGCCCGCCCAACTGCGCCGGTCGTTCAGCGTCTTGAAGACGGCCGTGGCGAACAGGTCGCGGTCGAGAGCGAGCCCGTTCTCGACGTCGATCCGATAGCGGACCAGGCGCCCCTTGCCGGGCGCCTTCTGGAAGCCGGGCACCGCCGTGAAGGCTCCGGAGCCCTTGAGCTTCGGGTCGATCGGGTACTGGCGGGCGATCAGCTGCTCGTACGTCGGAGGCGGCGGAGTGGTGGCGGGCGCCGGGCTCGACGGGGCGACCCGCTCGTCGGAGCGGGAGGCGGAGGTGTCGTCCGAGGCCCGGTCGGTGGGCTGTTCCGCGGCACGGGCGGCGGCCGGGGAGTCCTCCCCCGCGGTGACCTGTCCGGCGACGACGAAGGCGAGGACGGTGGCGACGGCGGCCGCGGCGACACCGGTCAGGGTCCGGCCGAGACCGCCCCGGCCGCCCGGAATGTCCTCCTCGGGCTCGTCCTCGTGGCGCGGTCCGGGAACGAACGGCGCCTGCGGTGCGGCCTGTTCGGTCTCCTCCGCGGTGCCGGGAGAACCGTGCCGGGGGGCGGGTCGGGTGCCGTACCGCTCGGGCCGGGGCGTGATGCCCTCGTCGTGCTGCGGATGCCCGCCCCTCACGGGGGTCCCGTAGACGGGAACGCCGTGCGCGGGAGTCCCGGGGGTGCCGTGCGCCGGGGTGTCGTAGGCCCCGCCGCCGTACCCGGAGGAACCGTAGGAGGGAGTGCCGTGCGCCGGCGTCCCGTATGTCGGGGTGCCGTGCGCGGGCGACCCGTACGTCGGGGTGCCGTGGCCGGGAGTCCCGTACATAGGAGTGCCCTGCGCCGGAGTCCCGTACATAGGAGTGCCCTGCGCCGGAGTCCCGTTCGGGTCCGGAGCGTCGCCCGGGGCCCTGCGGCGGCGCCCCGTGCCGGGCGCGCGCCCGGCCGGCGGCCCCTGCTGGGGCCCCCGTGCCCCCGGTGTCCCCGATGCACCGGGGGTCTGTTTCGCCGCCGCCTGTTGACCGGTGTCGGCCACCGAGGGCGCGGAGCCCTTACGACTGTGCCGTCCCACGCCCCGGATCAGCTCCCGCCGTGATCGACGATCAGGTCCCGGGCGGCCTGGGCGACCGTCTCGGGGTACTCCATCATCGCCACGTGTCCCGCGTCGGGGAGGCTCAGCAGGCGCGAGCCGCGGAAGGCGGCGGCCGCCCTGCGGGCCATCCGGTACGAGACGAGCCGGTCGCGCCCGCCGTACACGAGCAGCGTCGGGGCGAGGACCCGTTCGGCCTGCCTCCAGAGCCCGTGCTGGCCGCCGAGCGTATACGCGTCGACGATGCCGCGCGAGGAGCGGGCCATGGCATCCCAGAAGTAGGGGAGCTCCAGACGCCGCTCCATCTCCTCGACGGCGTGCCGAAGGCCCTCGTCGGAGACCCGGCCGGGGTCTCCGTAACAGAGCGAGAGGACACCGCGGACCCGCTGTTCGGGGGTCCAGTCCTTGCTGAACTTCGCGAAGGCCGAGGCGACGCCCGGCACGGCGAGCAGCACCGTGGGCCAGGCCGTGCGCTGGGCGCGCAGCTCGGGGAGGGCCGGTGAGACGAGGGTGAGGGTGCGCACCAGGTCGGGGCGGGCCGCCGCGACACGGGTGGCGACCGCGCCGCCCAGCGAGTTGCCGAAGAGATGGACCGGTCCGCGCCCCGCGGAGTCGAGGAACCGGATGACGGCCCGGGCGTGCCCGGTGACCGAGTAGTTGCCGTCGTCGGGCGGCGGCGAGTCGCCGAAGCCGGGCAGGTCGACGGCCTCGCCGTCGACGAGGTCCGCCAGCAGCGGCATCATGGCGGACCAGTTCTGCGAGGAACCGCCGAGGCCGTGGACGTACAGCGCGGGCGGCAGTCCGGGCTCGGCACCCGGCCGGGAGCGCACGGTGAGGGTGAGCCCGGGCAGCGACACGGAGCGGAGCTCCTCGCCGTCGGCGACCCGCACGGCGCGGGTGGTGCGCGAGGCGGGTGGCGCGGCGGCGGTCCGGGTTTCCGGCAGCTCGGTCGACGACATGGCCGCAATATTACGAGACGATCACGCGCCGACGCGTGTGGGTGCCGTCACAGGTGCGTGTGCGGCGAGGCGCGTGTGCTCCTACGCTCGGAGAGAGGGCCATCGGAGACGACCGCGACCCGCATGCTCCGGAAGGAACCTCATGACTGTCGATCCGACCGAACCGGACACATTCACCGAGGAAGAGGACGTCGTGCTGGACGAGGAAATCCCGGAGGCCGACGCCGCCGAGCAGCACACCGAACTGCGGCAACGCGAGGACGAACCGCTCACCCATGTCGAGCGCGACTCGGCGAACGAGGCCGACTCGTCCGAACAGGCCCGCGTCGTGACCCTGGACGAGGACGACTACCGCTGATTTGTTCGGTTTAATCTTGAATCGACTGTCGACCCGGACGTCCGGTCCGTGAAATTCTGCGTTCGCACCGCGCACAGCCGGGTTACCCAAAAGTACGATGGCGGCGCGGGCTACAGCGCGCATGGATCGATTTTTGGGAGGCCGCGTGAGCGCCATCGAGCAGACAGAGGCAGCACGCCCTCGGGGCACGCGCCTGCCGCGACGTGCCCGACGGAACCAGCTCCTCGGCGCGGCCCAGGAGGTCTTCGTCGCCCAGGGGTACCACTCCGCCGCGATGGACGACATCGCCGAGCGCGCGGGCGTCAGCAAGCCGGTGCTCTACCAGCACTTCCCCGGCAAGCTGGAGCTCTACCTGGCCCTCCTCGACCAGCACTGCGAGTCCCTCCTCCTGGCGGTGCGCACGGCCCTGGCCTCCACCACGGACAACAAGCTGCGGGTCGCGGCCACGATGGACGCCTACTTCGCGTACGTCGAGGACGAGGGCGGTGCCTTCCGGCTCGTCTTCGAGTCCGACCTGACCAACGAGCCCGCCGTACGCGAGCGCGTGGACCGGGTGAGCCTGCAGTGCGCCGAGGCGATCTCGGACGTGATCGCCGAGGACACCGGCCTGTCCAAGGACGAATCGATGCTGCTCGCCGTGGGGCTCGGTGGCGTCTCCCAGGTCGTCGCCCGCTACTGGCTGTCGAGCGGGTCCGCCATCCCGCGCGACAAGGCGGTCGGACTGCTGACCTCGCTCGCCTGGCGCGGTATCGCCGGCTTCCCGCTGCACGCGGTGGAGGGCCAGCTGAGCGCCGAGGGCCACTGACCGCTCCCGCGGGAACATTCCCGGGGGCTGTTCGCTCCTGGCGTGCGGCGGCTGAGCCGTACGCGTCCCCTCACCGGGCTAATGTGTGCAGCGTACGGCGCGGGTAATCGCGCAACGCTGACCGTTCGGAGGGACATAGCCGTGGAGGTCAAGATCGGCGTGCAGCACGCACCCCGGGAGATCGTTCTGGAGAGCGGGCAGTCCGCCGAGGAGGTGGAGCGCGCCGTGGCCGACGCTCTGGCCGGCAAGGCGCAGCTGCTCAGCCTCTCGGACGAGAAGGGCCGCAAGGTCCTGATCCCGGCCGAGAAGATCGCGTACGTGGAGCTCGGCGAGCCCGCCGTTCGCCGCGTGGGTTTCGGCGCGCTCTGAGCCCAGGATCTACGGGAGAGGCCCGGTGGACCGTCTCGGTCCACCGGGCCTTTCGTATGCCCGTATGGCCACGTCAGGGCGTACGGGAGGATTGCGTTCCGCCCGCCTGGGGTAGGAGGGCCTTCGACCGCACCACCCGCCCCGCATCCCCCCGCGAGGTGATCCGCTTGCTCCTGGAAGTCCTCGGCTCCGCCCTGCTCGGCTTCGCTCTGGCCTGGGCCGCCGTGCTCCGGCTGCCCGACCGCCTCCCCGTCCGGATGCTCGTCCTCGCCACCGGCGCGGTCGGCGGTGTCTTCGGCGCACTCGTCACCCACGGGGCACTCGGCCCCGGTCACTTCCTCGCCACCCTGATCGGCGCGGTGGCGGTGGCGGCGGTGCTGCTCTCGCTGCTGATCCGGCCCGCCTCGCGGCGACGGCTGCGACGATCAGCGACGGTCTGACCGGCGCACCGCCCGCCCATTCCGCCGTCCGCCGGGAAGACCCTCACACCCAGAGGCGAGGCCCAGGGGCCCACGGGAACCCCTCGGGCCCGTGGGCCGAGACCCTCGGGCCCGTACGGGAGACCCTCGCGCTCGTACGGGAGCGCTTAGGCGGCCAGGCCCAGCGCGGCCATGCGCTTGGTGTGCGCCTCGGTGATCCGGGAGAACATCCGGCCGACCTCCGCGAGGTCGAAGCCGTCCGCGACACCGCCGACCAGCATGGTCGAGAGCGCGTCGCGCTCGGCCACCACACGCTGGGCCTGCGAGAGCGCCTCGCCCATCAGACGGCGCGCCCAGAGCGCGAGCCGGCCCCCGACCCGCGGGTCGGCGTCGATCGCCGCGCGGACCTTCTCCACGGCGAAGTTGCCGTGGCCGGTGTCGTCGAGCACCGAGAGGACGAGCCCGCGCGTGTCGGAGTCCAGGCGGGCCGCGACCTCGCGGTAGAAGTCACTGGCGATCGAGTCGCCGACGTAGGCCTTGACCAGGCCCTCCAGCCAGTCCGACGGCGCGGTCAGCCGGTGGAAGTCGTCGAGCGCCTTGGCGAAGGGCTCCATGGCCGCGGTCGGCTCGGCGTCGACGGCGGCGAGCCGGTCCCGCAGCCGCTCGAAGTGGTGGAACTCGGCCGAGGCCATCTTCGCCAGCTCCGCCTTGTCCGCGAGGGTCGGCGCCAGCTTGGCGTCCTCGGCGAGCCGCTCGAAGGCCGCGAGCTCTCCGTAGGCGAGGGCGCCGAGGAGGTCGATCACGGCGGCGCGGTACTGCGGCTCGGCGGAAGCCGTCGCCCAGTCCTTGGCGGCGATCCCGGTGGGTGTGGCGTTGTCAGGCGTCTCCATGGAGCGCACAATAGCCCGCTCGCGCACCCGGGGAAGGCGCTGGTCAGTCAGTGTGACCGTGCCCTCATCACCATTTCTCCCAACACACATGCGCGATTCCGGGGTACAGTGATAAGGCGCCTGCTGAGTATGCGGACATGCTTTCGCACGTTCGGACGTATCCGGTGGGCCGACTCATGAATGAGGATGCCCGGTCGGTGGCCCGATCGGCTCCGGCCCGACAGCCCTTCCGGCGGACCCGCGGAGGGGTCACCTCAGCGGTACGACGCTCGAGCGACGGCAGTGGTCCCGTGCCACCCGGCAGCGGTCTTTCCGATCGCGCCGGCAGTTCCCGGCACGGTACGACCCCCTTCGTTCGCCTCGCACCGCGTCCACAGAAGAGGCAGCACCCTGACTACGACTTTCCGAGAACTCGGAATCCTTCCCGAGACGGCCGAAGCCCTTGAGGCCGTCGGCATCGTCACCCCCTTCCCCATCCAGGAGATGACCCTTCCGGTAGCCCTGACCGGCACCGATGTCATCGGCCAGGCCAAGACCGGCACGGGCAAGACCCTCGGTTTCGGTCTGCCGATCCTGGAGCGCGTCACCGTCCCCATGGACGTCGAGGCCGGCCGGGCCAAGCCCGAGCAGCTCACCGACGCCCCGCAGGCGCTCGTCGTCGTCCCCACCCGCGAGCTGTGCCAGCAGGTCACCAACGACCTCCTGACCGCCGGCAAGGTGCGGAACGTCCGTGTGCTCGCCATCTACGGCGGCCGGGCGTACGAGCCCCAGGTCGAGGCGCTGAAGAAGGGCGTCGACGTCGTCGTCGGCACCCCCGGCCGTCTGCTCGACCTGGCGGGCCAGCGCAAGCTCGACCTGTCCCACGTCAAGGTCCTCGTCCTGGACGAGGCCGACGAGATGCTCGACCTGGGCTTCCTGCCCGACGTCGAGAAGATCATGAACATGCTTCCGGCGAAGCGTCAGACGATGCTGTTCTCGGCGACCATGCCGGGCGCGGTCATCGGCCTGGCCCGCCGCTACATGTCGCAGCCGACGCACATCCGCGCCACCTCGCCCGACGGCGAGGGCGTGACCGTCGCCAACATCAAGCAGCACGTCTACCGTGCGCACAACATGGACAAGCCGGAGATGGTCTCCCGCATCCTGCAGGCCAACGGCCGCGGGCTCGCGATGATCTTCTGCCGCACCAAGCGCACGGCGGCCGACATCGCCGAGCAGCTGGAGCGTCGCGGCTTCGCCTCCGGCGCGGTCCACGGCGACCTCGGCCAGGGTGCCCGCGAGCAGGCGCTGCGCGCCTTCCGCAACGGCAAGGTCGACGTGCTCGTCTGCACCGACGTCGCCGCGCGCGGCATCGACGTCGAGGGCGTCACCCACGTCATCAACTACCAGTCCCCCGAGGACGAGAAGACGTTCCTCCACCGCGTGGGCCGCACCGGCCGCGCGGGGAACAAGGGCACGGCGGTGACGCTGGTCGACTGGGACGACATCCCGCGCTGGCAGCTCATCAACAAGGCGCTCGGGCTGGACTTCAACGACCCGGTCGAGACCTACTCCTCGTCCCCGCACCTCTACGAGGAGCTGGACATCCCGGCGGGCACCAAGGGCATCCTGCCCCGCGCCGAGCGGACCCGTGCGGGTCTCGGCGCCGAGGAGCTGGAGGACCTGGGCGAGCCCGGCGGACGTCGTGGGCGCGGCCCGAAGACCGACAGGACCGAGCGGGTCGAGGAGCGCCCGGAGCGGACGCGGACCCCGCGTCAGCGCCGGCGTACCCGTGGCGGCGGCGACGCCGTCGAGGCCCCGGTGTCGGCCGCCCCGGCCGCGGAGACGGTGACGGACGAGGCGCAGGCCGAGTCCGGCCCGCGCACCCCGCGTCGCCGCCGTCGCACCCGTGTCGGCGCCCCCGGCTCCGCGGCGCTCGCCCAGGCCGCCCCGCCGGCCCAGTCGGCTCCGGCCGCCCGGGTCGAGGCGGCTCCGGTGGCCCAGGCCGCTCCGGCCGCCCCGGTCGAGGCGGCTGCCGCCCCCGTCGTCGAGGCGCCCGTCGCCGAGGCCCCGGTGGCCGAGCCGAAGGCCCCGCGC
>NZ_BNBZ01000045.1 GCF_014656215.1 Streptomyces zaomyceticus
GTCGGCGCCGCCGCCGCCCTCGCCGCCGCCGGGTGTGCCCGGTGGCTCGTCGGGCGGGTTGGAGCACGCGGCGACGATGCTGGCCCACCCGGGTCCGGCCGGTCCCGCGGCGCCGCAGCCTCCGGGTCCGCCGGCTCCGCCGCCGCCGGTGCACGGTGGGCACGTGCCGCCGTCCGCGCCCGGTCCGGCGTCCGGTCCCGTACCCCCCGCGTACGGGTATCCGCAGCCGGCGGGTCAGCCGACGGTCGGTCCCGGGTACCAGGCGGTGCTGCGTTATCGCGCGCCCGACGGTTCCGAGGCGCAGATCATCCGGCGTTCGGCGCCGGGCACCCCGCATCCGGAGTGGCAGATCCTGCACGAGCTGCGTGCGATGAACGTGCCGCCGCAGCAGGTGCTGGAGCTGCACACGGAGCTGGAGTCCTGTGAGCTGCCGGGCGCCTACTGTGCGCGGATGATCCGGGAGACCTGGCCGCAGGCGCGGATCACCAGCATCGCCCCGTACGGCCGTGATCACGCGGGCCGTCAGCAGGGCATGCGGCAACTTCTCACCCATCAGGGTGAGTTGCACCAGGTCGCGGACGGTCCCGCGCGGCCCGCCCCGGTCCGGGCGCCGCTGCCGCAGGTGCAGCCGGCGCCGCCGGTTCCGCCGGAGGCGATCGCGCAGGAACTGGCCGGCGCGTTCGGTCCGGGCATCCTCCGTTTCGACCAGCGGGCGGTGTCCCGGCAGGGCGTGCCCGAGCTGGTGGCGCGCACGCTGGTGTGGGCGGGTCTGCCGGCGGACTTCGGGCCGTTCTTCTGGGCGCAGCCCGCGGTGCCGGTGGTGCCGACGCTGGCCGAGCTCGCGGCGCAGCGGCAGGTGCAGGCGGCGCCGGACGCGAGTTCGTACCTGGTGCTCGGTTCGGACTTCGGCCGGGCGCTCTGTGTGCAGTACGGGACGGCGCACATCGTGGCGGTTCCGGTGGAGGCCGGGCCCGGTGGGCAGTCGGTGCCGCCGCAGTTCGTGAACACCGGGCTGCCGGAGTTCACCCGCTCGATGGCGCTGCTCGGACGGATGTGGCGGCTGCGGTTCGGGCTGAATCCGGAGCAGGCGGGCCGCTGGACGGTCGATTTCCAGGCGCAGTTGGCGATGCTGGACCCGGCGGCGCTGTCGTCGCCGGAGAACTGGTGGTCGGTGCTCCTGGAGCAGATGTGGGACGGCCTGCTGTAGGGGGAGCGGCCGG
The DNA here is from genome assembly GCF_014656215.1 of Streptomyces zaomyceticus. Classification (GTDB taxonomy): domain Bacteria; phylum Actinomycetota; class Actinomycetes; order Streptomycetales; family Streptomycetaceae; genus Streptomyces; species Streptomyces zaomyceticus. The sequence goes on from NZ_BNBZ01000045.1 coordinate 1,221, forward strand.
GTTTTCCCGCTGACACCGCTGGACAGACTGTGCTGGACAGAATGTGATGAAAGGCGCTCGACGTGTATGCACGTTGAGCGCCTTTTGTCCGTTCTGATGAAGCATCCTGGACGTTCGGGTCAGAGGGAAGGGGCGCCAGGGATGAGTTTCGCTGTCGGACGGGGGCGCGGGTACCGGCCCGAGCAGGTCGACCGCCACCTCGCCGCACTCTCCGCGGACCGTGACCGGGCCTGGGAGCGGGCGGCGCGGCTCACCGTCCTCGCCAAGGAGATGGAGGCCGAGGCCCTGCGGCTGCGGGAGGTCGTCGAGGGACTCGCGCCGCAGCGGTACGAGTCCCTCGGCGACCGGGCGCGGAAGATCCTGGAGCTGGCCGAGCTGGAGGACCAGACGCTCGTCCGGTCCGCCGAGGCCGAGGCACAGTCCCTCGCGGAGGCCGCCGAGACGGCGGGCCGGGAGGCGGCGGAGTCGGCGCGGGCGTACGCGGAGGGCGTCCGGGCGGCGGCCGACGCGGCGGCCCGCACGACGCTGGAGACGGCGCGGGGGCGGGCCGAGGAGCTGACGACGGAGGCGGGCCGCGAGGCGGAGGAGCGCAGGACCGGGGCGCGGGAGGTCTTCGAGGAGACCGAACGGCGCGCGGCGGAGCTGCTCGCGAAGCAGAACGCGAAGCAGTCGGCGGTACGGGACGAGGCGGAGCGCGCGGCGGAGGCCGGGGCGGCGGAGCTCGACGCCCGGCACAAGGAGCTGACCGACGCCGCGGAGGCGGGGCTCGGGGAGGCGCAGCGGTCCCTGGCGGAGACGGAGGAGCAGGCCCGGCACGGCCAGGAGGACGCGGAGGCGCGGGCGGGGGAGCTGCTCGCGGAGGCCCGGATGAAGGCGGAGCGGGTCGAGCGCGAGACGGAACGGATCCTGCGGGAGCACGAGGAGGGGCGGGACGAGATCCACGCCCACATGGACCACATCCGCGACTCGCTGGCGGCGCTGACGGGCCGAGCCGGGACGGCGGGGGACGGCGAGGAGTAGCGGGCCGGGGGCCCGGCCTCCGGAGAGCCGGTGTCCCGCCGCCCGGACCAACTCCTTAAGCTCGCGCGTATGTTGATGCGACCGACCGCCGTCAATCTCGACTGCGCCGACCCCCTGGCCCTCGCCGACTTCTACCACCGGGCCACCGGGCTGCCGCTCCACGAGCGCTCGGACGGGGAGTTCGCGGGTGTCGGCGGGGGCGACGGAGGGCTGCTCCTCGGCTTCCAGCGCGTCGACGGCTACCGTCCGCCGTCCTGGCCCGGCCAGGACGTGCCGCAGCAGCTGCACCTCGACTTCGACGTCGACGACCTGGACGAGGCGGTGGCCCGGCTCGTGGAGTGGGGTGCGACCGTGCCCGAGCCCCAGCCCCGGCCCGACCTGTGGCGGGTGCTCCTGGACCCGGCGGGGCATCCGTTCTGCCTCTCGCCCCGGAAGCGGCGGGGCGGCTCCTGACCGAGGCCGGTGATGGCCGAAACACGACGGTCGGTTAGCCTCCCCTTTCCACGGGAGGAACCCATTCATGCACGTCACACGCACGCGCGGCCGTCGTATCGCGGCCGTCGCCGTCACTCTCACCCTTGCCGCCACGGGCGGCACGCTCACCGCGTTCCCGGCCACGGCGGCCCCCGCCGCGCCCGCTGCCCCGCAGGAGGACCGGCCGACCACCGTGTCCTTCCCGCGTGACGCGGACGTCGTCGGCGCGGGCCCGGGCGGCTTCCTGTCGAAGACCCGGGGGAGCAGCCCCGAGTACCGCTGGACCCGCTACGCGGACGGCTCCTCGGTCGTCCTGCCCGGTGCCTCCGCCGTCGGCGGCGGCACGGACCTCGTCGTCACCGGCGACGCGGCGAACCCGGCCCTCAGCAGGGTGCTGCGGGTCCACGACCTGTCGACCCCCGCCACGGCCGCCGCCGCGCCGGTGGAGATCGACCTCCACACCCTCGGCGGCTACCGGTTCTCGGGCCTGGCGGGCACGAACATCCTTCTCTCGCGGGAGGAGGCCGGCACCTGGCGGCAGTACGTCGCCACCCTCGACGCCGGTACGGCGAAGGTCCGTTGGGTGCTCGGAGGCCCCCAGTTCGACTGTTTCGAGGGCGACGAGGCCTGGACCGACACCGGCTCCGCGCTCTACGACTGCTGGGTCGGCGAGCGGAGGGACTCGTCCGCCAAGGTCGTCGTCGACTTCGCCTCGGGGCACGGGCCCATGTACCTCCAGGACAGGTACGAGTCCGCCTGGCAGGGCGCGATCTCCGCCACCCACGTGGCCTGGCGCGAGATACGGCTGTCGGGGAACGGCATCGTCGCCCACCGGCGCGGCCAGGGCGTCGAGAAGTGGATCCCGGCCGAGGACCTGAACGACCCGTTGTACCTGGTCGGCGGCTGGGTGGCGTACGGCCGGAAGGCCCACATCGACGCGTCCGCCCCCGCCGGCGGCGCGGCGGCCGACACGGTGCGGCCGTTCACCGTCCAGTCGGTCGAGACCGGCGAGGAGGCCGTCCTCCTCACCGCGTTCTCCTCGGCCGTCGCCGGTCCCGGCGGAAGCCTCCTGGTGCGCGGCGGCACCCCCGAGCACGGGGAGGGCCTCTACCGGATCGCGCCGCGCGCCGACGGTGGCCGGCCGGACGTCGACATGGTCGCGTCCACCGGCCAGACCACCGTCGTCACCCTCACCGGTTCGGACACCCCGAAGTCGCTCTCCGCCGAGGAGCTCGCGGGCGGTGTCGACTTCGCCTGGAACCTGTCGCGGGGCGACGCGGCCGTACGCGTCAGCCTGAGGCACGTCACGGGCGGGGCGGCGTTCACGCAGGAGTGGCCGGCCGACGCCGCCGACGGGGACCCGCGTCGCGTCACCTGGCGCTGGGACGGCAAGGACCCGGAGCGCACGAACGGGCCGAGCCCCGCCCGCGCGGGCGAGTACGAGTGGGAGATCACCGCCCGGCCGGAGGAGGGGGTCGGCCCGAAGCTGGTCGCCACCGGACGCTTCACCGTGAACCGGCCCGCGGCGCCGCACGACTTCGACGGCGACGGCACGGCCGACCTGCTCGCCCGCGAACCCGGCGGCTCGCTGTGGTCCGTCCGGACCCGGCCCGCCGCGACGGGCGGCTCGGTCGCCTCGCTCGGCCGGTCGCGGGTCGGCGGCGGCTGGCAGCTCTACGACCGTCTCGAGACCGTCGGGAACATCGCGGGCACCACCGCGCCCGACGTCCTGGCCCGGGACCGCTTCGGCGGCCTCTACCTCTACCAGGGCACGAACGACCGGGACACGGCGCTCGCCGGGCGGACGTGGGTCGGCGGCGGCTGGGGGATCTACGACCGGATCGCGGGCGGCGGCGACGTCACCGGCGACGGCCGGACCGACGTGGTCGCCTCCGACACGTCCGGCGTCCTGTGGCTCCACCCCGGCACCGGCAAGGCCACCGCCCCCTTCTCCGCCCGCAAGCGGATCGGCGGCGGCTGGGGCGTCTACAACGAGATCGCCGCCGTCGGGAACCTCGCCGGAGGCCCGGCGGGAGACCTCGTGGCCCGGGACAGGGCCGGTGCGCTCTGGCTGTACCTCGGCAAGGGCGACGGCACCTTCGCCGCCCGCACCCCGATCGGCAAGGGCTGGGGCGCCTTCACCGACCTCGTCGGCGTCGGGGACGCCGACGGCGACGGCCGCGCCGACCTGATCGCCACGTCGGCCGCCGGCGCCACCTTCTACGCCGGTACGGGCAACTGGAAGGCGCCCTTCAAGCCGGGCGTGAAGACCGACCTCACGAACGGCGTGCGGTACGACATCGCCTTCTGAACCGGCCCCTCAGCCGAGGGCGCACTCCGCCCAGACCGTCTTGCCCGGGGCCGCCGGCCTCGGGCACCAGCCCCAGCGGTCCGCCAGCGCTTCGACGAGCAGCAGCCCCCGGCCCCCGTCCGTGAGTTCAGGACCGGGGCCGGGCAGCTTCCCGGGCCGGGGCGGTACGCGCTCGGCGCGGGTGTCGCCCACCTCGATCCGCGCGAGCCCGTCGGAGACGCGCAGGGAGAGACGGAAGTCCCGCCCCGGCACATGCCCGTGCCGCACCGCGTTCGTCGCCAGCTCGGCCGCGACCAGCACGACGGTCTCGTGCGCCCCGGTCCCGTACGGCACGCCCCACTCGTCCAGCCGGACGGCGACGAGCCGCCGCGCCAGCCGGGCGCCCCGGGCGGTCGAGGTGAACCGCAGGGCGAAGAACCGGGTGTCCAAGTAAGGCGAGACACCGAAGAGTTGAGTGGTGCCGGTGGGATGGGAGTTGTTGCTCGTCATGCCTCCCACGCTCCTCTTGGTGGCGTAGCGTGACCAGTGGTGACGCACCGACGTGATCGCCTTGTACGTGCCGTGTCGGTGCAGGTACGAGAGGCGGGGCGCGGTGGCGGAGGAGCAGGTGGGCGCGGCGTCGGAGCCGGGGCCCGAGGCGGACGCCGGCCAGACGGCGGACAAGTCCGGGCAGGGTGTCGTGGCGGCGTTCGGGCAGAGCCTGAAGACGCTGCGGACGCGGGCGGGGATGGAGCGGGAGGAGTTCGGCAGGCGGCTCGGCTACTCGGCCTCGACCATCGCCTCGTTCGAGCAGGGCAGAAGGATCCCGCCGCCGCGCGCGATCGACCGCGCGGACGAAGTACTGGACGCGGGCGGCCTGCTGAAGGTCTGGAAGGACCAGCTGGAGAGGGCGCAGTATCCGGCGTTCTTCCAGGGGATGGCGCAGCTGGAGAAGCAGGCGATAGAGCTGCTGATGTACGACACGATGGTGGTCAACGGTCTTCTCCAGACGGAGGAGTACATGCGGGCCCTCCTGGCGATGCGACGCCCACCGCTGGATCAGGAGACGATCGAACAGCGAGTGACGGCCCGACTCGCGCGACAGGACATCTTCGATCGGCGTCCCACTCCTCTGCTGAGCTTCGTCATGGACGAGTCGGTGCTGCGGCATCGGTACGGCGGCAACGGCGTCCTTCGCGGCCAGCTGGAGCACCTGCTGCTGATCGGGCAGCGACGAAACGTCGAGATCCAGCTGATGCCGACCGACTGCGAGGACAACGCGGGCGTGAACGGACCGTTCACGGTCGTCACGCGTAAGGACGGCAAGAAGTTCCTCTACGTCGAGGCGCAGAACACCAGCTCGCTGACAACCGACCCCGAACAGACGGTTCTTGCCTCCGCCCGCTATGGGATCATCCGGTCGCAGGCTCTCACCCCGCGAGAGTCACTGGAGTTCATCGAGAAGTTGCTGGGAGAGCTATGAACAACACGGAATCCCTCGACTGGTTCAAGAGCAGCTACAGCGGAACCGAGGGCGGCCAGTGCATCGAGGTCGCGACCGGGGCGGGAGCCGTCCACGTCCGGGACTCCAAGGACGTCGCCCGTCCGGCGCTCCGCGTCTCGCGGGACGCGTGGGCCGGGTTCGTCGGGCTCGCCTCGGCGGAGTAGTACAGCAGGCCTTTGTACGCGAGGGGTTGTGGCACGATGCCGCGATGATCTCTCCCTCGCCCGTACCGCCGCCCGTCGTTCCCGCCGGTCGTCTGGCCGCGATGGAGCAGCCCGTACTCGGTCTGCCCGGTGGGTGGGAACTGCGTCCCTGGGGGCTCGGTGACGCCGACGCGTTGCTGGCCGCCGGCCGGGACCCGGCGATCCGTCACTGGAACCGTCTGGTGGTGGACTCCCCGGAGGAGGCGCGGCAGCGGATCGAGCGCATGCACGGGCGGTGGCGGGACGAGCTCAGCGCGATCTGGGCGATCGCCCGGCCGGGCGGTGCGGCGGCGGGGCTCATCGGGTGGGGTGACATCGACCTCGCGGGTGGCGGTGCAGAGGTCTTCTACTGGCTGCTGCCGGAGGCCAGGGGCGGGGGCGTCGCCGTCGGGGCGACGGAGCGTGTCAGCCGGTGGGCGTTCGACGAGCTCGGTCTCCACCGCCTGCGGCTGACCCACTCGGTGGCCAACACGGCCTCCTGCCGGGTGGCGGAGAAGGCGCGGTACTCCTTCGAAGGCACCATGCGCAGCGCGCTGTTGCACGCCGACGGATGGCACGACGAGCATCTGCACGCCCTGGTCCGGGGCGACCTCTGATCAGGGCGACCTCCGATCAGGACGCCCCCTGGTCGTGCGCCGCCTCGTTCCGGTCGCCGCCCGCGACCTCCCGCAGGACCGGGAAGCGGCGCGGGGCGAGGAAGAGCAGCACCAGGAGGGCGAGGGCGGCCGCGCCCGCCGCGCCGACGTAGACGTAGTCGACGGCCGCGTCGACCGCGCGGCGGAGGTGGTCCGTGGCCTCGGCCGTCAGGGAGGCCGGGTCGTCGAGGGCGCGGGCCAGGGCGTCCAGGTCGCCGCTGCCGCCGAGTCGGGCGGCGAGGACGCCGTTCGCCACGGCGCCGAACACCGCCGCGCCCACGCTCTGGCCGACCTGGCGGCAGAAGAGGACCGACGCGGTGGTCGTGCCCCGCTCCTCGTAGGGGACGGTCGACTGGACGCCGACGATCAGCGGCAGTTGGAAGAGGCCCAGGGCCCCGCCGAGGAGCAGCATGAGGAGGGCGGGCTGCCAGGGTTCCCCGGGGAACGGGAGGAACGGGAAGGCCAGGAGGACGGCCAGCGCGAGTGAGATGCCGATGACGGCGGTGAGGCGGAAGCCGATCCGGCTGTAGACCCGGTTCGAGAACGCGGCGCTGATGGGCCAGCTCAGGGTCATCACCGAGAGCACGAATCCGGCGGCGATCGGTCCGAGGCCCAGGACGGACTGGGCGTAGGTGGGCAGGAAGACGGTCGGCGCGACCATGAGCAGGCCGAGCGCGCCGAGGGCCAGGTTGACGGCGGAGATCGTGCGGCGGCGCCAGACCCAGCCGGGGATGATCGGTTCCGCCGCGCGTCGTTCGACGAGCACGGTCACCACGCCGAGGGCGGCCGCCCCGGCCAGGAGTCCGAGGGACGGGGCCGACAGCCAGGGCCAGGCGACGCCGCCCTGGACGAGTGCGGTCAGGAGCAGGGCTCCGGTGGCGAAGATCGCGAGGGCGCCGGCCCAGTCGATGCGGACGCGCGCACGGGGTGTGGTGCGGGCCGGTTCCTTGAGGTGCCGGACGATCAGCCACAGGGCCACCGCGCCCACCGGCAGGTTGATCAGGAAGATCCAGCGCCAGTCGGCGTACCCCGCGAGGAGGCCGCCGGCCGCCGGGCCCGCGACCGAGGACGCGGCCCACACGGAGGAGAGTTTCGCCTGGATCTTGGGGCGTTCCTTCAGGGGGTACAGGTCGGCGGCGATGGTCTGGATGGTGCCCTGGAGGGCGCCGCCGCCGAGGCCCTGGACGACGCGGAAGGCGATGAGGGAGGCCATGTTCCAGGCGGCCGCGCACAGCAGGGAGCCGAAGAGGAAGAGGACGACCCCGGCGATCAGGACGGGCTTGCGGCCGAAGGTGTCGCTGAGCTTCCCGTACACGGGCAGGGTGACCGTGACGGCGAGCAGATAGCCGGAGAAGAGCCAGGAGAAGACGGCGAGTCCGCCGAGGTCGCCGACGATCTGGGGGACGGCGGTGGAGACGATCGTGCCGTCGATGGCGGCGAGACCCATGCCGAGCATCAGGGCGGCCACTACGGGACCGCGGCGGGCGGGCAGGGTGTCCGGATCCGCTGTCGCGACCCCCTTCACGTACGGCTCCGTCACCGCGTAACCCCATTCTTCGTACACCTAAATGTTTTGGCTCAGGGTCCCACTCGGACCACGGGTGGAGGAACCCCTAGGGGCATCTCCCCCATACGGGCCAGGGACCGTTCGTCCCGGCGGAGGAGGAGAACGGGCTCCCGCCGTCCTTAACTTGAACTTACAAACCCACCCACTGCTCCACGCCACCGCTAGGAGAAAACCGTGACCACGGCTGTGACCATCCCCAGGCACGGGGGTACTGGAGGGCGTACGGCCGTCGCCGCGCGGGCGCGTCAGGTCGTCAAGGCGTACGGCTCCGGGGAGACCCGGGTCGTCGCGCTGGACTCCGTCGACGTCGACATCGCCCGCGGACAGTTCACCGCGATCATGGGACCCTCCGGTTCCGGCAAGTCGACCCTGATGCACTGCCTCGCCGGACTCGACACCGTCACCAGTGGCGAGATCTTCCTCGACGAGACCGAGATCACCCGGCTCAAGGACAAGAAGCTCACCCAGCTGCGCCGGGACCGGATCGGCTTCATCTTCCAGGCCTTCAACCTGCTGCCCACCCTGAGCGCGATCGAGAACATCACGCTCCCGATGGACATCGCGGGCCGCAAGCCGGACGCCGAGTGGCTGCGCCGGGTCGTCGACACCGTCGGCCTCTCCGAGCGGCTCAAGCACCGGCCGAACGAGCTCTCCGGCGGTCAGCAGCAGCGTGTGGCCGTGGCCCGCGCGCTCGCCGCCCGCCCCGAGATCATCTTCGGCGACGAGCCGACCGGAAACCTGGACTCGCGGGCCGGCGCCGAGGTCCTCGGCTTCCTCCGCACCTCGGTCGACGAACTGGGCCAGACGATCGTCATGGTCACCCACGACCCGGTCGCCGCCTCCTACGCGGACCGGGTCCTCTACCTCGCCGACGGGCGGATCGTGGACGAGATGCTCCGGCCCACCGCCGACGCCGTCCTCGACCGCATGAAGGACTTCGACGCGCGCGGGCGGACGTCATGAGTGTCCTGAAGACCTCACTGCGCAACTTCTTCGCGCACAAGGGCCGGATGGCGCTCTCCGCCATCGCCGTCCTGCTCTCCGTCGCCTTCGTCAGCGGCACCCTGGTGTTCACCGACACCATGAACACGACGTTCGACAAGCTCTTCGCCTCGACCGCGTCCGACGTCACCGTCAGCCCCAAGGGCGCGGCGGTCGAGGACGAGACCCCGCAGACCGGCCGCCCCGAGTCCTTCCCCGCCTCGCTCGTCGAGCAGGTCCGGAAGACCGAAGGCGTCCAGGCCGCCCAGGGCGCGGTCGTCTCGACCAGCGTCACCGTCGTCGACGCGAAGAACAAGAACGTCGGGCCCACCAGCGGCGCCCCGACGATCGCCGTCAACTGGAGCAAGAACGAGCTGCGTTCGGTGGACCTCGCCTCCGGCCACGAGCCGCGCGGCCCCACCGAGGTGATCGTCGACGGCGCCACCGCCGAGAAGCACGGCCTGAAGATCGGCGACGAGCTGCGGACGATCTCCGTCACCGGTGACTTCACCGCGAAGATCTCCGGCATCGTCGAGTTCAAGGTCACCAACCCGGGCGCCACCGTCGTCTACTTCGACACCGCCACCGCGCAGCGTGAACTCCTCGGCAAGGAAGGCCTGTTCACCCAGGTCACGGCCGACGCCAAGGAGGGTGTCAGCGACGACACCCTGAAGCGGAACATCGCCGCCTCGATCGGCGACGGCTACAAGCTGCAGACCGCAGCCGAGGCCGCCGACGCGGGCCGCGAGGACGTCGCCGGCTTCCTCGACGTCATGAAGTACGCGATGCTCGGCTTCGCCTTCATCGCCTTCCTCGTCGGCATCTTCCTCATCGTCAACACCTTCTCCATGCTGGTCGCCCAGCGCACCCGCGAGATCGGCCTCATGCGGGCCATCGGCTCCAGCCGCAGGCAGGTCAACCGCTCCGTCCTCGTCGAGGCGCTGCTCCTCGGCCTCTTCGGCTCCATCGCCGGAGTCGCCGCGGGCGTCGGCCTGGCCGTCGGACTCATGAAGCTCATGTCCGCGGCGGGCATGGAGCTGTCCACCCGCGACCTCACCGTCGCGTGGACGACCCCGGTCGTCGGTCTCACCCTCGGCATCGTCGTCACCGTCCTCGCCGCCTACATCCCGGCCCGCCGCGCCGGGAAGGTCTCCCCGATGGCCGCCCTCCGCGACGCGGGCACCCCCGCCGACGGCAAGGCCGGCCGGGTGCGCGGCGTCATCGGTCTCGCCCTCACGGCCGTCGGAGCGGCCGCTCTCGTGGCGGCCTCCCGCGCCGCGGAAGCCGGTCCCGGCTCCCTGTGGCTCGGCCTCGGCGTGGTCCTCACCCTCCTCGGCTTCGTGGTCGTCGGCCCGCTGCTCGCCGGCGGAGTCGTCCGCGCCCTGGGCGTCGTCGTCCTGCGGATCTTCGGCCCGGTCGGCCGGATGGCCGAGCGGAACGCGCTCCGCAACCCGCGCCGCACCGGCGCCACCGGCGCCGCCCTGATGATCGGCCTCGCGCTCGTCGCCTGTCTCTCGGTGGTCGGCTCCTCGATGGTCGCCTCGGCCACCGACGAGCTCGACCGGTCCGTCGGCGCCGACTTCATCGTGCAGTCCGGCACCGGGCAGCCGATCGTGCCGCAGGCCCAGGCCGCGCTGGAGAAGGCCCCCGGGATCGACCACGTCAGCGAGTACAAGTGGGTCGACGCCACCGTCACCGACCCGCGCGGGAAGACCACGAAGGCCGACCTGGCCGCCACCGACCCGTCGTACATGAAGGACCTGCGCCGGGAGACGACCTCCGGCACCCTCGCCGACGCCTACGGCAAGGGCGCGATGTCCGTCGGCAGCGACTACGCCACCGAACACGGCGTGAAGGTCGGCGACGTCCTGACCCTCGCCTTCAAGGGCGGCGAGAAGGCGAAGCTGAAGGTCGCGGCGATCACCGCCGACACCGGGCAGGTCGACAAGGGGGCGATGTACATCAACGTCAGCACCCTCGCCGAGTACGTCCCCGCCGAGCGGATGCCGCAGAGCCTGCTCCTCCTCTCCAGCGCGAAGGAGGGACAGGAGACCCAGGCCTACCAGGCCCTCAAGGACGCGCTCGCGCCCTACCCGCAGTACAAGGTGAGCAACCAGGCCGACTACAAGGAAGAACTGCAGGACCAGGTCGGACAGCTGCTCAACATCGTGTACGGGCTCCTCGCCCTGGCGATCGTCGTCGCGATCCTCGGAGTCGTGAACACCCTGGCGCTGTCGGTCGTCGAGCGGACCCGGGAGATCGGCCTCATGCGGGCCGTCGGCCTCTCCCGCCGCCAGCTGCGCCGCATGATCCGCCTGGAGTCGGTGGTCATCGCCCTCTTCGGCGCCCTGCTCGGCCTCGGCCTGGGCATGGGCTGGGGCACGGCGGCCCAGAAGCTGCTCGCCCTGGAGGGCCTCGGGGTCCTGGAGATCCCCTGGTCGACGATCCTGACCGTCTTCGTCGGATCGGCCTTCGTGGGCCTGTTCGCGGCGCTGGTCCCGGCCTTCCGGGCGGGCCGGATGAACGTCCTGAACGCGATCGCGAGCGAGTAGCGGTCGCGGGACGGAACGGGGGAGTGCGGCCCCGGTGGACCCTGCCGGGTCCACCGGGGCCGCACGGCCGTCCGGGGCTCCCGCACCCCCTCTCGCCGTCCCGAGTGGCCCCGCTCCTTCGGGCGAGTGACGGTGGCACGTCGTAGGCTGGGGCGCACCGGGCCGTACGCGCCCGGGAACACCCCGGCCCGTGAGACGTGTCGGGCTGTTCGCGTTGCCCGCCCCCGTCACCCACCGGGATGGAAAGCTTCATGAGCCTGCACGGTCTGCTCGACGCCGTCGTCAAGGACGCCGCACTCGCCGAGGCGGTGAAGGCCGCCGCCGACGGCAACCGCCCGCACGTGGACCTGGTCGGCCCGGCGGCCGCCCGGCCCTTCGCCGTCGCCGCGCTCGCCCGGGACTCGGGGCGGCCGGTGCTCGCGGTGACCGCGACCGGACGGGAGGCCGAGGACCTCGCCGCCGCCCTGCGCTCGCTGCTGGACCCGGACACCGTCGCCGAGTACCCCTCCTGGGAGACCCTGCCGCACGAGCGGCTCTCCCCCCGCTCCGACACCGTCGGCCGGCGGCTCGCCGTACTGCGCCGCCTCGCGCACCCCCGGAACGACGACCCGGCGGCCGGCCCCGTCAGCGTCGTCGTCGCCCCCATCCGCTCCGTGCTCCAGCCGCAGGTCAAGGGCCTCGGCGACCTGGAGCCGGTGGCGCTGCGATCCGGTCAGACCGCCGATCTGAACGCGATCGTCGAGGGCCTGGCGGCCGCCGCGTACTCCCGGGTGGAGCTGGTCGAGAAGCGCGGCGAGTTCGCCGTGCGCGGCGGCATCCTGGACGTCTTCCCGCCGACCGAGGAGCACCCGCTCCGGATCGAGTTCTGGGGTGACGACGTCGAGGAGATCCGCTACTTCAAGGTCGCCGACCAGCGGTCCCTCGAAGTGGCCGAGCACGGGCTGTGGGCGCCGCCCTGCCGTGAGCTGCTGCTCACCGCGGACGTACGGGAGCGGGCGGCGGCGCTCGCCGAGGAGCACCCGGAGCTGGGCGAACTCCTGAACAAGATCGCGGAGGGGATCGCGGTCGAGGGCATGGAATCCCTCGCGCCGGTCCTCGTCGACGACATGGAGCTGCTGATCGACGTGCTGCCGAAGGGCGCGATGGCGGTCGTCTGCGACCCGGAGCGGGTGCGGACCCGGGCCGCGGACCTCGTCGCCACCAGCCAGGAGTTCCTCCAGGCCTCGTGGGCGGCCACGGCGGGCGGCGGCGAGGCCCCGATCGACGTCGGCGCGGCCTCGCTGTGGGGGATCGCGGACGTCCGGGACCGGGCGCGCGAGCTGGACATGGCCTGGTGGTCGGTGTCGCCGTTCGCGGCGGACGCCACGGCCGACGACTCCGGAGCGGACACCCTCACCCTCGGGATGCACGCCCCCGAGTCGTACCGCGGCGACACCGCACGCGCGCTCGCCGACACCAAGGGCTGGCTGGCCGAGGGCTGGCGCACGGTCTATGTCACGGAGGCCCACGGCCCCGCCTCCCGTACCGTCGAGGTCCTCGGCGGCGAGGGCATCGCGGCCCGGCTCGACGCGGACCTGACGGAGATCGCCCCCTCCGTCGTCCATGTCTCCTGCGGCTCCATCGACTACGGCTTCGTCGACACGGCGCTCAAGCTCGCCGTGCTCACCGAGACCGACCTGTCCGGCCAGAAGGCGGCCGGCAAGGACGGCCAGCGGATGCCGGCCAAGCGCCGCAAGACGATCGACCCGCTGACCCTGGAGGTCGGCGACTACATCGTGCACGAGCAGCACGGAGTCGGCCGGTACGTGGAGATGGTCCAGCGGACCGTGCAGGGCGCCACCCGCGAGTACCTCCTCGTCGAGTACGCCCCCGCCAAGCGCGGCCAGCCCGGCGACCGGCTGTACATCCCGACCGACCAGCTGGAGCAGGTCACCAAGTACGTGGGCGGCGAGGCGCCGACCCTGCACCGGCTCGGCGGCGCGGACTGGACGAAGACGAAGGCGCGCGCGAAGAAGGCCGTCAAGGAGATCGCGGCCGACCTCATCAAGCTGTACTCGGCGCGGATGGCGGCCCCCGGCCACGCCTTCGGCTCCGACACCCCGTGGCAGCGCGAGCTGGAGGACGCCTTCCCGTACGCGGAGACGCCCGACCAGCTGTCCACCATCGCCGAGGTGAAGGAGGACATGGAGAAGACGGTTCCCATGGACCGTCTGATCTGCGGCGACGTCGGCTACGGCAAGACGGAGATCGCGGTACGGGCCGCCTTCAAGGCGGTCCAGGACGGCAAGCAGGTCGCCGTCCTCGTCCCGACCACCCTGCTCGTGCAGCAGCACTTCGGCACGTTCAGCGAGCGGTACTCCCAGTTCCCCGTGAAGGTGCGGGCGCTGTCCCGCTTCCAGACGGACACCGAGGCGAAGGCGACCCTGGAGGGCATGCGGGAGGGCTCGGTCGACGTCGTCATCGGCACCCACCGCCTCTTCGCCTCCGAGACCAAGTTCAAGGACCTGGGCCTGGTCATCGTCGACGAGGAGCAGCGCTTCGGCGTGGAGCACAAGGAGCAGCTGAAGAAGCTCCGCGCCAACGTCGACGTGCTGACGATGTCGGCCACCCCGATTCCGCGCACCCTGGAGATGGCGGTGACGGGCATCCGCGAGATGTCGACGATCACCACCCCGCCCGAGGAGCGGCACCCGGTCCTCACCTTCGTCGGACCGTACGAGGAGAAGCAGATCGGCGCCGCGATCCGGCGCGAACTCCTGCGCGAGGGCCAGGTCTTCTACATCCACAACCGGGTCGACTCGATCGACCGGGCGGCGGCGCGGCTGCGCGAGATCGTCCCCGAGGCGCGGATCGCGACCGCGCACGGCCAGATGTCCGAGACGGCCCTCGAGCAGGTGGTCGTCGACTTCTGGGAGAAGAAGTTCGACGTCCTCGTCTCCACGACGATCGTCGAGTCCGGCATCGACATCTCCAACGCCAACACCCTGATCGTCGAGCGCGGCGACAACTTCGGTCTCTCGCAGCTGCACCAGCTCCGGGGCCGTGTCGGCCGTGGCCGGGAGCGCGGCTACGCGTACTTCCTGTACCCGCCGGAGAAGCCGCTCACCGAGACCGCGCACGAGCGGCTCGCGACGATCGCCCAGCACACCGAGATGGGCGCCGGCATGTACGTGGCGATGAAGGACCTGGAGATCCGCGGCGCGGGCAACCTGCTCGGCGGCGAACAGTCCGGCCACATCGCGGGCGTCGGCTTCGACCTGTACGTACGGATGGTCGGCGAGGCGGTCGCGGACTACCGGGCGCAGATGGAGGGCGGGGTGGAGGAGGAGGCCCCGCTGGAGGTCAAGATCGAGCTCCCGGTCGACGCCCACATGCCCCACGACTACGCGCCCGGGGAGCGGCTCCGCCTCCAGGCCTACCGCTCGATCGCCTCGGCGAACTCGGAGGAGGACATCAGGGCGGTCCGCGAGGAACTCACCGACCGCTACGGCAAGCTGCCGGAGCCGGTCGAGAACCTCCTCCTGGTGGCGGGCCTGCGCATGCTGGCCCGCGCGTGCGGCGTCGGCGAGATCGTCCTCCAGGGCCCGAACATCCGCTTCGCCCCGGTGGAGCTGCGCGAGTCCCAGGAGCTGCGCCTGAAGCGCCTCTACCCGCGCACGGTGATCAAGCCGGCGGTCCACCAGATCCTGGTCCCGCGCCCGACATCGGGCAAGATCGGCGGAAAGCCGGTCGTCGGCCGCGAACTCCTCGGATGGACGGGCGAGTTCCTGACGACGATCCTCGGTTCGTGAGACCGCCGGGCTCCGGCCGGTTCGGGTGAACCGGCCGGAGCCCGGCGCCGTCGGAGCCGGTCAGAGCCGGTCGAGGTCCAGGGCGTCCGCCATCGCGCGGTAGCCCGCGTCGTTCGGGTGGAGGGCGTCGCCCGAGTCGTAGGCGGGCAGGATGCGGTCCGGGTCCGCCGGGTCGGCGACCGTCCGGTCGAAGTCGACGATCGCGTCGTACGCGCCCGAGGTGCGGACCCAGTCGTTGAAGGCGTCCCGCTTCGCCTCGTTGGCGGGGGACTCGTAGAAGGAGCCCTTGATCGGGGTGAGCGTCGCGCCGATCACCTTCAGGCCCTTCGCGTGGGCCTGGCGGATCAGGGTGCGGTGGCCCTTGATCAGGGTGGTCACCGACACGTCGGGGGTGGGGGCGGCGGGGAACGTCACCGTGCTGCCGCCGATGTCGTTGATGCCCTCCAGGAGGATGACCGTGCCGACGCCCCGCTCGTTCAGCACGTCCTCGCGGAAGCGGGTCAGGGCCTTCTCGCCCGCCCACGTCGTGTCGTTGACGACCTGGTTGCCGGCGATCCCCTGGTTGAGGACGGCGCGCGGGCTGCCCGCCGCCGCCAGGCGTTCGGCGAGCTCGTCCGGGTAGCGGTTGTCCGCGTCCGTCGCCGCGCCCACGCCGTCGGTGATCGAGTCGCCGAAGGTGACGATGCCGTCGCGCCGGGCGGTGTCACGGCCGCCGGTGACCTCGACGCCGGAGAGGAAGTACCAGGAGGTGCTGGTCTCCTTGAACGCGGTGCCGGACACATCGGCCCGGTGGTCGCCGTCGGCCCGGTAGCTGGTGGCCGAGGCGAAGTGGTGGAAGGTGGTGGGGCCGGTCTCGCCCGCCAGGTAGAGGGTGACGGTCAGCGACTCGAAGGCCTTGACCGGGAACGGCGTTCCGTCACTGAGGAGCGTGCCGCCGACCGGGATCGTCGTGGACGCGCGGCCGTCGAAGCGCAGGGTGCGGACCGATCCGGGCCGCACCGCGCCGCCCTCGGCCGTGCGGGCGACGGTCGCGCCGGTGACGCGCAGCGGGGTGCTGCCGTAACGGTTGCTCAGTTCGATCCGGGTCCGTGAGCCGGAGGCCGTGACGCGTACGGCCTGCCGCACGGTGTGGTTGTCGAAGCCCTGCTGCGACCAGTTGGGGGTGAGGGGCTGGGTCGGCGCCTGCGGGGAGGCGGCCCAGGCGCCCCGCCAGGAGGTGCCCGCTCCCGTGTGGTCGGTGGTGGCGAGGGCGGTGGGGGCTAAGGCGAGGGTCGCCGTGGTGAGCAGGGCTATGGCGGTGCGACGGAGGGTGTGCGTGGTTCTCATGCCCCTCGTCAAGTGCTGACCGACGCGGGCTATTCCCGCTCCTGCCGACCGGACGCGGGGAGTTGACCGGAGAAGAGCAGACCGGTGAGCGAGCGGAAGTACTCCTCCGGGTCCCGGTCGCCCACCGCGCCCGTCACGTTGTGGGTGAGGAGCAGGGTCGCGAAGCCATGGGCGAGGGACCAGGCCGCGATGCCCGCCGAACGGGCGTCGCCGGTGTCCGTCAGACCGGCGACACCGGCGCGGAGTTCGGCGGAGGCGCGCTCCTTGGCGGCGAGGAGGTCGGGGTCGTCGGCGCGCAGCAGTGCGGGCTGGAACATGACCTGGAAGTGGGCGGGGTGCTCCACCGCGAAGCGGACGTACCGTACGCCGCGTTCGCGCAGGTCGGGCGCGGCGGCGAGAGCCTCGGCGAGGAGTCCGTACCCCTCGGCGGCGAGGGCGGTGAGGAGCCCGGTGCGGTCCTTGAAGTGGTGGGCGGGCGCGGCGTGGGAGACGCCCGCTCGGCGCGCGAGGTCGCGCAGGCTGAGCGCCCCGGGACCCTCGGCGGCGATGACGTCGAGGGCGGCGGCGAGGACGGCCTGCCGCAGGTCGCCGTGGTGGTAGGTGCTCCGGCTCGTCATGGCAGCAGCGTATCCCGTATCTAGTCATTGACAAGTTCTGAGTCGGAGGCGCAGTATCTAGTCAGTGACTAGATGTTGAGCGAGCGAAGAGGAGCGCACCGTGGAACCCGGACGCGTACGTCAGATGTGGCACCTGCTCGAACCCCTGCACGCCCTGCTCTACTACGGCCCCGAGGCCTTCGACGAGGCCGCCGCCCTCGGCTACGACACCGCCGAACGCTGGCCCTCCTACTTCGCCTGGCGCGCCGCGCCCCTCGGCCCCGCCGGCCCGGACCGGGTGACCGAGACCTTCTACAGCTTCAGCCCCACGATGGTCGCCCGGTACGTCCCCGCCGTCTGGGAGACCGCCGCCCCGGCCGACGTCCTCGCCGCGCGGCTCCGGGCCGTCGACCGCACCTGGCGGGCCGTCCTGGGCGAGGAGCTCCTCGCGAGCCCCGAACTCGCCGAGGCCGCCGCCTTCGCCCGCGCCGCCGCCGACGGGGCCCCGGCGGCCGGGGGCCCCGCAGCCCGCCCGCTCGCCGCCGCCAACGCCGCGCTGCCCCGCCCCGAGGCCCCGCACCTGGTCCTCTGGCAGTCCGCGACGATCCTGCGCGAGCACCGGGGGGACGGTCACCTCGCCTCCCTCGTCGAGGCGGGACTCGACCCCGTCGAATCGCTCGTCTCCTTCGCGGCGATCGGCGCCGCACCCGAGCCCGTCTTCGAAAGCCGCGGCTGGAGCGACGAGGAATGGACGGCGGCCCGGGAGCGGCTCACGGGCCGGGGGTTCCTCGGGCCGGACGGGGAGGCCACCGAGGCCGGCCGCGCCCTGCGCGCCGAGGTCGAACGGCGTACCGACGAACTGGCCGCCGCTCCCTGGGACGCCCTCGGACCGGACGGCACCGCCCGGCTCGCCGAACTGCTCGGCGGCCCATGGCTGGCGGCGATCGGCTCCGGCCTGCTGCCCTCCGAGAACACCCTGGGCATCGGCAAGGTCTGAGCGGGCGGGCGGCGGCCGGGGGCGCTCCTCCCGGCGGCCCCGCGGCGCCCTAGAATTCCCGAATGCTTACAGAGCGGACGATTCGAACTGCCCTGGCCGCCCCGGCGCTTGCCGCCGCCGCGCTCGTCGCCACCGCCTGCTCACCCGGAGCCGACAGCCCGGGATCCGGCGGTGGCGCGGGCGACAGGCCCGCCGCACGCGGGACCGCCCTCGCCGCCGTGGACACCCTCACCGTCAAGGGCCGGGCCCCGAAGACCGGTTACGAGCGGGAGAAGTTCGGCCGCGCCTGGGTGGACGTCGACGGCAACGGCTGCGGGACCCGGGACGACATACTCAAGCGCGATCTGACCGGCGTCCGGTTCACCGACGGCCGCTGCAAGGTCGCCTCCGGCACGCTCACCGACGACCCGTACACCGGGACCACCGTCCGCTTCGTCCGCGGGCGCAGCAAGGTCGACATCGACCATGTCGTCGCGCTCTCCGACGCCTGGCAGAAGGGCGCGCAGAAGTGGAACGGCGAGACCCGGCGCCGGTTCGCCAACGATCCGCTCAACCTGCTCGCCGTCGACGCCTCCACCAACCGCCGCAAGTCCGACGGCGACGCGGCGACCTGGCTGCCGCCGAACAAGGCGTACCGCTGCACGTACGTGGCCCGGCAGATCGCGGTGAAGAAGAAGTACGGGGTGTGGGTGACGGGCGGGGAGCGGGACGCGATGAAGCGCGTCCTCGCGGGCTGTCCGCAGCAGAAGCTTCCGTAGCGCGCACCTGACACCGGAAATCCGCTTGGCCACAGCGGTAAACGATCTTTACTCTGCCCGTATGGACCTGAACATATCGACCCTTGCCGAGCGCCCCGAACTGGAAGGGCCGATGTGGGGCATGCGCGACCTCTGGCCCGAGTTCATGATGTACGACCCGGTGGGCTGGGCGAACATCGGGCGGATCGTGCGTGAGCTGCCGGAGTACGTGCTCGTCGCCACCGACGCCGAGGGCAAGGTCGTCGCCCGCGGCTTCAGCGTCCCCTTTCGTCTGGACGTGGACGGGCGCCGCGAGCTGCCCGCGCGCGGCTGGGACGAGGTGCTGCTCTGGGCGTTCTCCGACCTGAAGCACGGCCGTGAGGCCGACACCGTCAGCGCCATCGAGATCACCGTCGACACGAGCGCCCTGGGCCAGGGGCTCTCGCACCGGATGCTGGCCGCCATGCGGGACAACGCCGGCCGACGCGGCTTCTCCGAGCTCGTCGCCCCGGTCCGGCCCAACGGCAAGCACCTGGAGGCCGCGGCCTCCATCCACGAGTACGCCTTCCGCACGCGGGAGGCCGACGGTCTTCCGCAGGACGCGTGGCTGCGCGTCCATGTGCGCGCGGGCGGTGTCATCGAGGCGGTGGCCCCGGCCTCGATGACCGTCTCCGGCTCCGTCGAGCAGTGGCGCACCTGGACCGGTCTCCCCTTCGACACCGACGGCCCCGTCGAGGTCGACGGCGCGCTCGTGCCCGTCCACTGCGTCGCCTCGCGCGGATACGCGGTCTACGTCGAGCCCAATGTGTGGGTGCGGCACCGCATCTGAGGTGCACGGGGCGCCACCGGGGGAGCGGGACCCCGGGGGTGATCTTCGCGGCGGGGGATGTACCGTACGGCGTCCCCTGTCGTACACCCGTGCGCCCCGCCCCTGGCGTGCGCATCCGTGAGAGGTCTCGCGCATCGTGAACCAGGCCGTCCACTTGGACAAGGGCGCGGAGCCCCCGCGCCGCACCGAGCTGCCGGGCCGGCCGGCCCGGATCGGGCTCGCGCTCGTGCCGCTGCTCAGCCTCGGCGTCCTCGGCTTCGTCCCCTCGCTCACCCTCGCCCTCCGGCGCGGGACGCGGGGCGACTGGCTCACCGCGCTGCTGTTCACGGCGGTCTCCGTCGGCTGGTGCTTCCAGATCGCGCTGACCCCCGAGGAGACGCACGGCCTCCCGTACCTCCTCGACGTGGTCCTGCTCGCGACCTCCACCCTGGCCGCGACGGCGCACTGCCTCACCGTGAAGGAGACGGGCCGGTGAAGACCCGTCGAGCCTGGCGCGCCACCGAGCGGGAGGCGGCCAGGAAGGAGGCGGCGGAGTCCGGATCGGCCCGGATCCCCGGGCTGCTGGCCGCCGGTGCGGGGGCGCTCCGCGGCCGGGTCGGCTGGGCCCTGGGAGCCGTGCTCGTCCTGACCCTCGGTCTCGTCGGCACCTGGCTGTTCGTCGGGTCGGAGACACGAGGCACCCCGCCCGACACACGGGCCCGCGCCTACCAGGACTACGACGCCTGTCTGCTCACCGACGACCGGGGCATCGTGACCGGAGCGCCGGCGGCCCCCGTCTGGGAGGGGATGCAGGCCGCGTCCCTCGACAAGCGCATCCGCGTCACGTTCGTCCCGGTGATGGGGGAGAAGTCGGTGGCGAACGCCCGCCCGTTCCTCAACGGACTGATGCAGCGGGACTGCGAGATCGTCGTCGCCTCGGGCGCCCCGCAGGTGGCGGCCGCGGAGGCCGCGGTGGAGAAGAACCCGAAGGTCCGGTTCGTGACGGTCGGCGGGGAGAGCGGCGCCGCGCACGACAATCTGGTGCGGGTGGCGCCCGGAGCCTCCCTGAAGGACGACATCGCGTCGACGGTGAAGCGCCTGGCCGCCGAGGGCTGACGGCCGGAGGGTGTCCCCCCGCGGGCGCCCGAGGGTGAGTTGTCCGGAAGGGTTCCTTCCCCTGAGTAAAGCAAGAGTAAAGTTCGGCACCCTGGTGTGAACTGGTGATCTGTCATCGGGCAGGCTCGCGAAGCTTTGTAAGCATCGCGTTAGTAAAGGCTGGCCCATGCGTATACGCCGGGTCCGTAGCCCTCGCCTGTTCCCACCGGGTCGCACCGGCAGACGCAGGTTGAGGGCTACGGCTCTTTCCGTACTGATCTCCCTGTTCCTCATGCTCACCACCGAGTCGGCGCTCGCCGCGGGCGTCACGCTCGAACCGGTGAAGATGCCCAAGCTGTCCCTCTCGGGACTCTGGAAGTGGGTGAGCGAGAACCCTCTCGACACCCCCGACCAGCAGGGCGGCACGGCCCGTGGCAAGAGCCACCACGCCTCCGCGGACGCCACGAGCCTCGAAGGCGAAGCCGGCCGCAAGCCCGGCAAGGGCAAGGGCGAGCTCCCGCCGTTCGAGCGTGAGACCGACCGCCCGGGCACCTCGAAGACCGGCGCCGCCAAGGGCACCGCCAAGAGCTTCGACGCCCGCACCAGCAAGCGGGACGCCAAGAAGTCGACCGCGACGTCCGACTTCTACGTCAACGCCGACGGCTCCACCACCGTGCGCCACTTCCCCGGCCGCGCCAACTTCAAGGGCACCGACGGCTCCTGGAAGCCGATCGACACGAGCCTGACCGAGGACAAGGACGGCCGTCTCCAGCAGACCGCCAACTCCCTCGACGTCGAGTTCGCCCCGGACGCCGCCGACGAGCAGCTCGCCTCCGTCGACTTCGGCGCGGGGCGTTCGCTCGCCTACGGGCTCGAGGACGCCGCGAAGACCGAGCCCACCGTCGCGGCCAACGGCACGGTGACCTACACGGGCGTGCTGCCCGAGACCGACGTGCAGCTCGTGCCGCTCGCGGAGGGCTTCAAGGAGAACATCGTCCTGCGCTCGCCGCAGGCGTCGAACTCCTGGACCTTCCCGCTCGCGGTGAAGGGGCTCACGCCCCGGATCGCCGCCGACGGCGACGTGGAATTCACCGACGCGAACGGCAAGGTCGTCGCGACCGTCCCGCACGCGTTCATGGAGGACTCCAGGATCGACCCCCGCTCGGGCGACCCCGCCCGGTCCCGGGCCGTCACCTACGAGCTCGTCACGGTGGACGGCGCACCCGCCCTGCGGATGACCGCCGACCGCGCCTGGCTCGACGACCCGGCCCGCGTCTACCCGGTGACCGTCGACCCGACGGTGACCGCGTCGAACTCGACGTACACCCAGAACACCATCGGCGGGGACCACTCCACCGAGACCCAGATCAAGGTCGGCTCCTACGACTCGGGCACGAACAAGACGAACTCGTTCCTGCAGTTCTCCTCGCTGGGCACCACGCTCGCGGGGCAGCGGGTCACCGCCGCCACCCTGAACGTGTACGCGCTCTGGTCCTCGACCTGCGCCGCCCAGTCGTTCTCGGTGCACCCGATCACTCAGTCGTGGACGCCGTCCGCCGTGACGGCGTACCCCGGTCCGTCCTTCGGCGCCGCGATCGGCACCGCCACCCCGGCGCCCGGAGCCTCCTGCTCCAACAGCTCCGGCTCGGCGAGCGTCGGCACGCGCATGCCGGTCTCGCTCAACACGACGTGGTTCAACAACGTCGCCGGCGGGGCCGCGAACTACGGTCTGGCCCTCTCCGCGCCGACCAACGACATGCTCCACTGGAAGAAGTTCCACTCGGACAACTCGGCGACCGCCGGCTTCCGCCCGGCCCTGGACCTGACCTACACGCCGAACTCGGCACCGCAGATCAACGCCCAGTACCCGCCGGCCAACTTCCAGGCCAACACCCTCCAGCCGGAGCTGGTCGCCGTCGCGAGCGACGCCGACAACGGCCCGAACCCGCTCTCGTACACCTTCGAGATCTACGACGGGGACGCCACCGGCACCCCCGCCCTGATCGCGAGCTCCGGCACCGTCACCAAGGGCAGCTGGAAGGTTCCCGCGGGCAAGCTGAAGTGGTCGAAGAACTACGACTGGTACGTGGAGGCCAGCGACGGCACCTCGGCCGTCGTGGAGGACAGCCGCTTCACCACGGCCGTGCCGCAGCCGCCGGTCACCTCGGGTCTGTCGATGAACACCGACGGGCACGAGTTCGACCCCTCGGACGGCAACTACACGACCGAGGACACCGACGCCGAAGTGTCGGTGATCGGTCCGTCGCTGGAGATCGAGCGCTCCTACAACAGCCTCGACCCCCGAGTCGACTCCGCCTTCGGAGCCGGCTGGTCGACGATCGTCGACATGAAGGCCGTCGAGGTCAAGGACGGCGCCGGCGCCCTCACCAGCGTGATCATCACCTACCCGGGTGGTGAGCAGGTCGCCTTCGGCCGGAACTCGGACGGCACCTTCGTGCCCCCGCTGGGCCGCTACGCGCGTCTCGCTGCCGTCACCGGCGGCTACACGCTCACGGACAAGGACTTCACGGCGTACGCCTTCACCCAGGCGACCGCGAAGGCCGGCACCTACGCGCTGAAGACCATCAAGGACTACGCGGGCCGCACCGAGACCTTCACGTACGACGCCAACAAGCGACTCACGAAGATCACGAACGAGGTCTCCAAGCGGAACCTGGGCCTGACCTGGTACCAGCCGGCCTCGGCCACCGCCTGGCACGTCCAGACCGTCTACACCGACCAGGCCACGGCCGGCGACGCGAACTCGGTCCAGACCTGGCAGTACACCTACACCGGTGACCAGCTCACCACGGTGTGCCCGCCCGCCGACTGGTCCAAGTGCACGACGTACACCTACGCCACCGGCAACCACTACCGCACCACGGCTCTCGACGCCGACCCGTTCGCCTACTGGCGGCTCGGCGAGACCTCGGGCACGGTCGCGAAGGACGCCATCGACGCGAACCAGGGCCAGTACAACGCCACGTACAAGAACGTGACGCTGGGCGGGACGGGCCCCCTCGCGGGCTCCACCCAGAAGGCGGCCACCTTCAACGGCACCACCTCGTACGTCGAGATGCCGTCCGCGCCGGGCGCCACGCCCTCGTACGCCTCGGTCTCGCTGTGGTTCAAGACGAGCACCGCCGGAGGCGTGCTCTTCTACTACGGCGACAAGCCGCTCAGCGACCCCGACCCGGTGACCAACACGACCAAGAGCACCCCCGCGGTGTACGTCGGCACCGACGGCAAGCTCCGCGGCTGCTTCGCGATGGCGAGCTGCGCGACGACCATCGTGTCCTCGCCGGTCGTCACCGACGGCAAGTGGCACCAGGCGGTCCTGACCGCCGCCGCCACCAGCCAGACCCTGTACCTCGACGGCGCCCCGGTGGGCTCCCTCACCGGGGCCATCAACGACTGGGTCCAGCCGTACATCGCACTGGGCGCGGGCGTGAACAACCGCGGCTGGCCGGCCATGAACCCGAACGACAAGCTCGGGCACTTCACCGGCCAGATGGCCGAGGTCGCGCTCTACTCCGAGCCGCTGTCGCCCGACGCGATCAAGATCCAGTACGACTCCGCCACCCGCTCCGCCGGGCTGCTCCAGAAGATCACCACCCCCGGTGGCAAGACCCAGGCGTCGGTCGTCTACGACACCATCGACGACCGGGTCCTCCAGGCCACCGACGGCAACGGCGGCACCTGGAAGCTCAACCCGCCGACCATCACCGGCTCGTCCCAGGTCTACCGCTCCGCCGTCATGGGCTCCGCCCCGGCCGGCTACTGGCGCCTGGACGACACCCAGGGAGCGGCGCAGGCCGCGAACCAGGTGAACACCGGCTTCGGCACGTACAACAACGTCATCCAGGGTGCCGAAGGCCCCTTCGGTCCGGGTGACGCGAGCGCGTCGACGTTCGACGGGTCCACCTCCTTCGTGGAGGTGCCGCACAGCGGCTGGCACCAGACCCAGGACCGGTCCGTCGGGCTGTGGTTCAAGACGGCCGAACCGGGCGCCATCATGGTCGACCAGGCCAGGGCGCTGAACGATCCGGCCGGTGTCGGAGGCGCCTACAGCGATGTGCTGTACGTGGGTGCCGACGGCAAGCTGCGCGGCCACTGGTGGGCCAGCACCTGCGGCAGCAACGGAGTCCTGAACTCCACCACGACCGTGACGGACGACAAGTGGCACCACGCGGTGCTGTCCGCCACCGGAACCACGCAGACGCTCTACCTGGACGGTGCCAAGCAGGGCACGTGCACCGGCGCCGCCAACGGCCAGACGACGGGCCGCACCTACATCGGTGCCGGCTTCGCCGCCAACTGGGTCAGCTCGCCCGGTGCGCTCAGCTACTTCACCGGCTCGCTGGCCGAGGTCGCCGTCCACTCCAAGGGCCTGACCGAGGCCGACGTCGCCGCCCAGTGGGCCGCCTACAAGGCGTCCTCCGGCATCGCCCCGGTCAAGACCGTGACCCTGACCGATCCGAAGGACAGGGCCCTCACCTACGTCTACGACGCCGAGATGGGCAACCGCCTGCTCGCCGCGATCGACACCGAGGGCAGGCGGACCACCTACGGTTACGACACCGGCGGCTTCCTCCACACCATCACGGACGCCAACGGCAACCGCTCGCTCACCGGTCACGACGTGCGCGGCAACACGGTCTCCCAGACCACCTGCCAGGACACGGCCGCGAACAAGTGCTCGACGGAGTACTACACCTTCTACCCGGACTCGACCACGGCCTTCCCGGCCATGGACCTGCGCAACGACCTGATCCTCACGGAGCGGGACGGGCGCTCGACCGGTCCGGCGGACAACGCCTACCTCACGAGCTACTCCTACGACGCGGGCGGCAACCTGCTGTCGGTGACCACGCCCCCCGTGGCCGGTCACCCCAACGGCCGGACCGCCTCGACCACGTACACCACCGCCACCACCCCGGCGGCGGAGGGCGGTACGGCGGTCACGCCGGCGGGTCTCGTGTCGCAGGTCACCACCCCGGGCGGCCGGAGGACGACGTACACCTACTTCGCCAACGGCGACCTGGCGAAGATCACCGACGCCAACGGCGCCTCGGTGGAGTACACGTACGACAAGCTGGGCCGCGAGATCTCCAAGAAGGAGGTCTCGGACGCGAACCCGAGCGGTCTCGTCACGTCGCAGACGTACGACAAGAACGACCAGGTCCTCACCGAGACGACGCCGTCCGTCACCAACCGGGTCACCGGCGCCAAGCACCAGGCGAAGACGATCACGGGGTACGACCCCGACGGCAACATCCTGTCCCAGACGGTCCAGGACCTCACCGGCGGTGACACCGCGCGCGTCACGTCGATGACGTACGACGCGTACAACCAGCTGGCGACCAGGACGGACCCGGGCGGCGACACCACGTCGTTCGAGTACGACGTCTACGGCAACAAGGTGAAGGAGACGGACCCCGCGGGGACCGTCAACACCTACACCTTCGACGGCGAGCAGCGTCCGCTCACCACGAGCCTGCTCGACTACACCGGCGACCCGTACAACCCGACGGCTCCGACGACCCTCGTCCAGGAGTCCCGGGCCTACGACCCGGCCGGCCGCCTCGCGTCGATCACCGACTCGCTGGGCTGGCAGACGGCGTACACCTACACCGACGACGGCCTGTCGGCCACCGTGGCCCGCAAGGACCCGGGGACCGGCAAGTCCTTCACGGAGCAGGCGAACACCTACGACGCCGCCGGCAACCTGATCGAGCAGGTCACCAACGACGGGCAGACCCGCAGCACCTTCACCGTCGACGCGGCCGACCGTACGGTCTCCGAGATCCTCGACCCCAACGGGCTCGCCAGGACCACGCAGACCAGCTACGACCCCGACGACAACGTGGTGACGGAGACGGACCGTGACCCGGCGACGGGTGACGTGTCCACCACGGACACCCGGTACGACGCCCTGGGCAACATCACCGGAACCACCAGCCACGACGGCACCACGGCCCCGGTGGCCCGCTACAAGCTGGACGAGACGACGGGCTTCGGCCTCGCCGACTCCTCCGGTGCCAACAACACCGGCAGCCACGGCACCGGTATGCACTGGAACACCGACCGGGGCGGCAGCGCCGTCTTCGACGGCGACGCCAACTCGTGGGCGCAGACCACCGGGCCGGTCGTGAACACGAGCGGCAGCTTCACGGTCTCCGCCTGGGTCAAGCTGACCTCCACGGCGGTCAACCGGACCTTCGTCGCGCAGGACGGCAAGGAGGCCTCCGGCTTCCAGCTGTACTACTCGACGGCCTCCGGCTGGACCTTCAACCGGCACGCCACCGACACCTTCGACCCGGTCATCGTGCGTGCCTCGTCGGGCACCGCCGCCGTCACGGTCAACACCTGGACCCACCTGGTCGGCGTCTACGACCAGGCGACCTCCCAGATCCGGCTGTACGTGAACGGTGTCGCGAGCGGCACCCCGGCCGCCTTCACCACCCCGTGGGAGGCCACCGGGCCCCTCCAGCTGGGCCGCCGCTGGTACAAGGGCACCTACGCGGAGAACCACCTCGGCGGCCTGGACGACGTCCAGGTCTACGGCGAGGCGCTCACCCCGGCGCAGATCACCGCCCTCAAGGGCGGAACCCTGCCGGCGGCGGGCAGCTCGGTCCGCACGACCTCGTGGAAGCTGGACCAGCGCGGTCTGCCGGTGTCCCAGACGGACACCGCGGGCAACGTCACGGACTACGGCTACGACGAGCTCGGCCAGCAGACCTCGGTCACCGAGCCGGCGGTCATGGCGGAGCAGAACGGCGGGACGCCGGTCTCGGTCCGGCCCGTCACGATGACCGGGTACAACACGTTCGGCGAGGCGACGGAGTCCTCGGACCCGCTCGGCAACGTGGTGACGACGGCGTACGACGCGGAGGGCCAGGAGCTGTCGACGACGTCTCCCGAGTACCTCGCGCCGGGCGCGTCGGCCCCGATCCGCGCCACCTCGTACAACGAGTACAACAAGCTCGGCCAGGTGACGGCGGAGGTCGACCCGCTCGGCAACCGCACCACGTACACCTACACGCAGCTGGGCGACCTGGCCTCGGTCACCGAGCCGGGCGGCGGTACGACGAAGTACACCTTCTCCACCAACGGCGACCAGCTGTCGGCCACCCGGCCGAACGGCGCCCGCCAGGAGATGACGTACGACTACCTGGGCCGCGAGCTGACCAGCACGGACATCGTGCGCCAGCCCACCCAGCGGGCGTACACGGCGATCAACGAGTACAACGCGCCGGGCGGCGAGCTGTCCCGGATCGTGTCGCCGCAGGGCGTCACGGAGTCGTACAAGTACAACGCCGAGGGTGAGGTCACCGAGGTGACCGACGGCGCGGGCAAGGTCTCGCGTTTCACGTACGACATGGACGGGCAGCCGCTCACGGCCACCGAGCCCGACGGCACCAGCACCCGCAACACGTACGACGGCTTCGGCCAGCTGGTGAAGACGGACGACCTGGACGAGACGGGTGCCGTGCTGCGTACGGCGAGCACCGGTTACGACCGGGGCGGCAACATGGTCTCGGCCACCGACCACCGCGGTCACACGAAGACCTTCACGTACGACTCCTCGGGTCTGATCACCAAGGTCGTCGAGCCGGTCTCCGCGACCGAGTCGATCACCACGACCTACGGGTACGACGCGGCGGGCAACCAGACCCGCTTCAGCGACGGACGGAACAACCCGTTCCTGACGACGTACAACACGTGGGGGCTGCCGGAGTCGCAGATCGAGCCGTCGACCCCGACCCATCCCAACCTCGCGGACCGGACGTTCACGGCCGTCTACGACGGTGGGGGCCGGATCAAGGAGTCCCGTTCTCCCGGTGGGGTGAACATCTCCTTCGAGTACGACGTGAAGAGCCGACTGGTCCGCCAGTCGGGTACGGGTGCGGAGGCCGTCACGGCCGACCACACGTACGACTACGACGCCGACGACCGGGTCACGGCCGTCGCCGGTCTCGGCACGGAGAAGAACACCTTCTCCTACGACGACCGGGGTCAGCTCCTGACGGCGAACGGGCCCTCGGGCTCCTCGTCCTTCGCGTACGACGGCGACGGCGGGATGACCTCCCGCACCGACGCCTCGGGCACGTCGACCTTCGGCTACGACACCGCCGGCCGCCTGAAGACGGCCAACGACGGTCTGACGGGCTCGACGGCGACGTACGGCTACGACGTCAACAGCAACGTGACGTCGGTCGACTACGGCACGGGCAAGGCGAAGCGCAGCTTCGGCTACGACAAGCTGGAGCGCCCGACCACCGACACGCTGACCTCGCCGACCGGCAAGACGCTCGCGTCCTTCACCTACGGGTGGGACGCGAGTGACAACCTGACGTCGAAGACGACGACGGGGCTCGCCGGTTCGTCGGCCAACACGTACACGTACGACTGGGCCGACCGCGTCATGTCCTGGAACAACGGGACGACGAACGAGGTCTACGGCTACGACGCGTCAGGCAACCGGACCCGGGTGGGTGGCGACACCTACACCTACGACGCCCGGAACCGGCTCACGTCGGACGGCCACAGTGCCTACACGTACACCGCGCGCGGCACGCTCAGCTCGGTGACGGACGAGGCCAGCCGGGTCACGACCATGAAGGTGGACGCCTTCAACCGGGTCATGCAGGAAGGCAACCGCACCTACACCTACGACGGTCTCGACCGGGTGCTGAACGCGAAGGACGAGACGGGCACCGAGCTCTACGCCTTCAAGTACAGCGGCGACGGCAACGAGGTGGCCTCGGACGGTCTGTCGACCTACAGCCGTGACGCCGGGGGCGCCCTGATCGGTGTGAAGAACGCCGTCAGCTCCGCGCTGGCGCTGACGGACCTGCACACGGACGTGGTGGCGCAGTTCACCACCACGGGCGAGGCACTGACCGGATCGACGACCTACTCGCCGTTCGGCAAGGTCGTCCAGTCCGCGTCGATGCTCGGCTCGCTGGGCTACCAGTCCGGCTGGACCGACCCGGAGACGGCGAAGGTCAACATGGCCGCGCGCTGGTACTCGCCGGAGACCGGCCAGTTCAACAGCCGTGACACCGTCTCGCTCAGCGGGGTCCCGAACTCGATCTCGGCGAACCGGTACGCGTACGCGGACGGCAACCCGATGACGGGCATGGACCCGACCGGCCACTGGCCGGGCTGGGCCGACAAGATCGTCAAGAAGGTCACGAAGAAGGTCAAGAAGACCGTCAAGTCGGCCTACAAGCACGTCAAGAAGGCCGTCAAGAAGGTCGCCAAGGTCGTCAAGAAGGCCGCCAAGAAGGTCAAGCGGGCCGTAAAGAAGGTGGTGAAGCGGGCCAAGCGGGCGGTGAGAAAGGCCGTCCGGTACGTGGCCGACAGCGTCCGGAAGGTCAAGAGATACGTCAAACGGGTCTACAAGACCGTGAAACGCGTCGCCCACAAGGTCGTCAAGCATGTGAAGAAGGCGGTCCGCAAGGTCGCCAAGGCCGTCAAACACGTCGCCAAGAAGGTGGTCAAGGCAGCCAAGAAGGTCGGCAGAGCCGTCAAGAAGGCGGCGAAGGCGACAGCCAACTTCGTCAAGCAACACGCCTCGACCATCGCTTCGGTCGCCGTCGGAATCGCCGTCTTCGCGGGCTGCACCGCGATCACGGCCGGTGTCGGAGCCATCGGATGCGCCGCCCTCGCGGGCGCCGCGGGCAATGCCGTCGGCTATGCGATGAGTGACGGCCCGAAGTCGGTCGGCGGATTCCTCGGTGCGGTCGCCATCGGCGCCGTGACCGGTGCCGCCGGTGGCGTCGGCGGTCGTCTCGCGGCGAGCGCCGCGGGCAAGCTGCTCTCCGGCACGGCCGGCAAGATCGCGACGAACGTCGCGGAGAACGCCGGCGAGGAAGCCCTCACGGGCGCGGTCGAGTACGGCACCTCGTGTGTGAACAGCGAGGAGGGCTGCTCGGTCGCCGGAGCCGCGAAGGCGGCGACGATCGGTGCCGTCATGGGCGGCGCGTTCGGCGCCAAGGGCAAGGGCAACGGCCCGAAGGCGAAGGACTCGCCGGGCGCCTCGTCCGGTCCCGGCTGCCCGATCCGCCGTGGCGGAACCCCGCACAGCTTCACCGGCAAGACGCCGGTGCTGATGGCGGACGGCACGACCAAGGAGATCTCCAAGGTCAAGGCGGGCGACAAGGTCCTCACGGCCGAGCCCGGCAAGACGACCAAGGAGATCCACGAGGTCAAGCAGGTCATCGTCACGAAGACCGACCGCGACTACGTCGATGTCACCGTGAAGACGGAGGCCGGTCCGAAGACGATCCAGACCACCGAGCACCACCAGTTCTACGAGTCCACCCGCAACGCCTGGACGCAGGCGGGCGACCTCCGGGTCGGCCAGAAGCTCCAGAACGGCGAGGGTGGCCCGACGGCGATCGTCGAGGTCACGTCGTACACGGCCGACAGGACCACGTACGACCTGAGCATCGAGGGCCTGCACACGTACTTCGTGTTCGCGGGTGACTCGGTCATGGCGGCCGATCCGAGCGACGCGGTGCTGGTGCACAACTGCGGTGGCAGTCGGCCCGGGCACTCGCAGCTCTGCCGGTGTGACCCTGAGAATCCACGCAGTGAGGTCGTTGTCGATGCGGACTCCTTCGAGCAGGCAAGGAACAGGGCCATGGAGATGATCGGGCCCATTGACACCGGTTCGTGGACGCGTCGGAAGGGGACCCTGGGGGCCGCTGTCGACACCTTCGGAAAGGACACCGGCTTCACTGCCACCAGTGGCGGCGATTACAGGACGTTGCGACTGGACACCGACCCGCGAATCGGTACGCACATCAACGTGATGACCGGCAAGGGAGCCTCTGTCCGGAAAACGGCGATAAGGTTCCCCGGCGGGAATATCGCGACCTGGCTGAAGAGGAACGTATGACCGAGAGCTACCCCTATGGGCTCAATCCGGAGTACCTCCCAGGTTTCATGAATGACCCCCGTGACGACGACGGGCGTCAGGTCGTGAAGCTGGGGCCGGACGAGAATCGGGAGCTGGCGGCTGCGACCGTCGATAGATTCCCGGCCGCGTCCGGCGATGTCCTCGACTTCGCCGCCGCCTCGTTCGACCGCCTTTGGTGGGACGACGAGGAACAGTGGGTAACGATGGCGGCGGAGCTGCTCGCGGCGTACGTGCAGCGTGAGGAGCGGGTGGCCGTCATGTGGGGAAACCTGCTGATGCCGACCGTGACCATGCCCGCGAGCGTGGCGGTGCGACACGCACTCGACATCCTCGACGCCGGACCGCACTTCTGGATCCACCCCCTGGGTGGTTCGATCCTCATCGAATGCCTGATGGACGGGCAGGTGACGGTCGCGACGATTCCGTCGGAGTAGTTCCCCACCGCACCCCATGAGAGGCTCCGCCGGCACACATGCCGGCGGAGCCTCTCCGCGTCCAGTCCGGTGCCCACCGACCGTTCGAGGAGTCCCCCGTGAACCGCACGCCCCCGTCTCACCCCACCGGCGTCGACCTGGAGCAGGCCGTACGGGACATTCCCGGAGTCCAGGAATTTCCCGGCCTCGCGCGCGCGTGGCGCTGGTCGCCCATGTTCCGGTTCGTGTTCTCGCTGGCGATGGACGCGGAGGGGACGCGCATCCATCAGGTGAACGCCCGGGACTCCTTCGACGAGGACCTGGCCCGGGCGGTGCTCGCGTTCGCGCGTGAACACCGTGCCGGGCTCGGGGAGGACCCGCGGCCGTTCGAGGTCGTTCCCGGGTTCTCCCACCAGGGCTATGGCTTCGACGCGGTGGTGGCCGTCCAGCCCGGGATCCACGGCTACTACGAGGGCCGGAACGAAGAGCTCAACGAGGTCGCGGTCGGGGTCTTCCCGGCGTACGTCCGGGAGTTCTCCGGGAACGAGACGCCGGAAGAGGCGTTCATGCGCTTCAAGAAGATGCTGAACCCGGCGGACATGACCCGCGAGGCCGTTCCGTTCCTCCGGATGAGGTTCGACAACACGAGGACCGGCGGAGGAAGCGAAGGCGACCTCCGCGGGTTCACCACCCCCGACGTGCTGCTCCAGGAGCTGGAACTGCTGGAGGGCGCGCCCGGCAGCTTCGTGGAGTACGAGAACCGTCACGGGCAGGTCCGGCGGATCGAGTGGAACGGCTCGTGGACCGTCGACGGCGAGGCCCGGGAGCACGCGCCGGCGCCCGCCGAGGTCCTGGAGACCCTGAACTGACCTCGGTCGTGTCCTGCGCCGGCGCCCTGAAGTACCGTCGTCCGCGATGACATTCACGAAGGCCGTACTGGTCGACCACTTCGAAGCGCGGCTGGGTGGGCTCGAAGGAGCGTGGTCGGCCGGCGAGGGGACTCCCGAGGGGGCCCCGCAGGTGGGCTGGTTCGCCGGGGGAGTCCTGGCGGGCGCGCACTCGTTCGCCACGATCGGACTGCACCGGACTCCGCTCCTGTCCCGCACGGGGCGGCATCTGCACCTCGAACTCCTGGGGTGCAACCGGCCGGTTCCCGGTGACGAGGCAGGGCCGTTCCCGGGAGTGCTCGAGTACGTCTCGGGGCTCCTGATCTCCAGCGGGCGGGCGGTCCTGCGGGGCGACGTCCTGCGTCTGCCGATGCCGCTGACGCCCGGCGGTTCGATGACCGCGCTCTACGCGGCCCTCCCGGTCTGCTTCGACGAGGCGTTCGCCTCGGTCGTCCTGGAGAACGGGTCCGACGTGGCCGTCGTGTGGCTGGTGCCCATCGGCGACCGCGAGGCCGAGTTCGTCGAGCGGGAGGGCTGGGAGGCGTTCGAGAACGAGCTCGTCCGCCACGATCCCGACCTGCTGGATCTGGGCCGTCCGGAAATGCCGCAGGCCGGACCCCATGAGTGAGGACCGGGCCGCACGGCGCCGCGTACGTCTCGACGCCGACGACATGCTGGTCGAGGTCGTGTCGAAGGGTGGTCACCGCACCCTGCGGGCGCTGTTCGGGGCGGGTCTCGCCCCCGAGGTCTTCGAGGCCGTCACGAGTGGGATCGCGGCCCTGGCCCGGTCGCAGGGCTTCGCCACCGAGTGGAGCGGTGACCGGCACGTGGCGATCTCGGTCCCGGAGGACGGGGACTCGGGTCCGCTGGAGGAGTTCGTGCGGGAGCAGAAGGAGGCGGGGACTCCCTACTGGGAGTGGAGCGACGCGAGGCCCTTCGAGGCGAGCCGCTGAGGTTCCCCGGGGAAGCCCCGCCGAGTCGCTCGGCGGGGCTTTTCCGTGCTTCGGCCCGGTCGTGCGTCAGCCCGCCTTCTTCCAGTCCCCGCACCCCGAGGACTTGAAGTACGCGTCGGAGGCGCCGACCTTCACGATGGCCGTGCCCGTGACGTTGTCGTTGGCGAGGATCGAGTCCGTGCCGTGGCTCGCGTCCTTCGAGCGCTCCCAGTAGCACTCCGCGTCCTTGTTGCCCGTGGACTTGTACGTGCCCGGGGCGATGTCGACGCCCACCTTGAACATGCCGCCGTCGCCCTTGAGGGTCGTCCCGGGCGTGCCCTTCGCCTTCGCGTCGACGGCTTCCCAGGTGCCGCAGCCCGAGGACTTGAAGAGCTTGTCCGAGGCCTTGATCTCGACGTAGCTCGTGCCCGTCACGTTGTCGTTGGCGAGGATCGAGTCGGTCTCGGCCGAGGCGTCCTTGGCGCGCTCCCAGTAGCAGCCCGCGTCCTTGTTGCCCGTGGAGCGGTAGAGGCCGGGCTTCACGTCGCCGCCCACCTCGAAGTCGCCGTCTCCGTCGATGGTGACGACCTTCTTCTCGGGGGCCTTGGGGGCGTCCGACTCCGGGGCCTTCTTGTCGCCGCCCTGCTTCGCGGGCTGTTCCTGCTTCGCGGCGGTCCCGGGGGACTCGTCGCCGCCCCCGCCCACCGCCGCGCCGATCACGACGACGGCGACGATCGCGCCGGCGGCGGTGAGGACCTTGTGACGGGCGAACCAGTTGCGCTGCTGCTGCTGAGACATGGCTGTGGCACCTTCCGGGGCGCTGTGAGGACTCCGTGTTTCGATGGGGTAATCACAGCAGAGTCCGTGAACCGAGTCAACACCGTTCACAAGGATTGAGTCGGGTCACGCCGTGAATCGGTTCGAGCGCTATGCTCGGTGTGTTCACACACGTACGAGGGGAGACGGACAGGTGCCCGAAGAGAGCACGACAGAGGTCACCGCCGCCGGTATCGCCCGGCTCGCGGGGGTCGGCAGGGCCGCCGTCAGCAACTGGCGCCGGCGCCACGCCGACTTCCCCAAGCCCGTCGGCGGTACGGAGACCAGCCCCTCGTTCTCCCTCGCCGACATCGAGCAATGGCTTCGCGACCAGGGAAAACTCGCCGAAGTGCCGCTCCGTGAGCGCGTCTCGCAGCAGCTCGCCGGCCACCCCTCCGGCACCGTCGCCGCCCTCGTGCACACCGGCTGCGCCCTGCTCCTGCTGCGCACCCGTCCGGGTGCCTGGACCGAGCTGGCCGCGCTCCCCGACGACCGCCTCGGAGAGGTCCTGCCCGGCGTCTTCGAGGAGATCCTCACCGCCCGCTTCGGCGTGCCGAGGTCTGTTCACACCCCCACCCCGGCCGACACGCTTCCCGCCGTCCCCCTGCTCCGGGCCGCCGTCGAACTGGCCGTCGAGCTGGGGGGCGCCCGCCAGGCCTTCGAATTCCTCCTCGGCCGCCACCTGGACGCCAACCCGCGCCAGTACACGCTCACCCCGCCCCCGCTGGCCGAGCTCATGGCGGCCCTCGCCGCCGCCGCGGCACCCGAGGGCCGCCCCGTCGCCACCGTGCTCGACCCGGCCTCCGGCACGGGCGGCCTCCTGCGCGCCGTCCCGCACCCCACCGTGCTCTGCGCCCAGGACGCCGACCCCGACCTGGCCGCGCTCTCGGCGCTCCGGCTCGCCCTCCACGGCGACGCCGACATCCGCTCCGCCGCCGGCGACACCCTCCGTGCCGACGCCTTCCCGGAGCTGGCCGCCGACGCGGTCCTGTGCCACCCCCCGTTCAACGAGCGGACCTGGGGCCACGACGAACTCGCCTACGACCCCCGCTGGGAGTACGGCTTCCCCGCCCGTACGGAATCGGAGCTCGCCTGGGTGCAGCACGCCCTCGCCCGGCTCCGCGACGGCGGAGCCGCCGTCCTCCTCATGCCGCCCGCCGTCGCCTCCCGCCGCTCCGGCCGCCGCATCCGAGCCGACCTCCTGCGCCGGGGCGCGCTCCGGGCCGTCGTCGCCCTCCCGGCCGGCGCGGCACCCCCGTACGGCATCCCGCTCCACCTCTGGGTCCTCGTCCGTCCCGGAGCCGACCAGCGGCCCCCGGCGGAGACCCTGTTCGTGGACACCGCGGGGCTCGTCCCGGACGCGGGCCGCGACCGGCTCCCCTGGACCACCCTGCGGAACACGGTCCTCGACGCGTGGGCGGGCCGGGGCGGCGAGGAGTCCGTGGCCCGCGCCGTCCCCGTCATCGAACTCCTCGACGACGAGGTCGACCTCGCCCCCGCGCGCTATCTCACCGCCCCCGCCGCGGGCGGCACCGCCCCCGAACTCGCCGCCGTCCGCGACCGCCTGGACGAGACCCTGCGCCGCACCCGGGGCCTGGCCCCCACGCCGGTCCCCGCGCGCCCCGGGCCCCGCCCCCTCACCACCGTCGGGGAACTGGCCCGCACCGGCGCCCTCCAGCTCCGTACCGGCGGCTCGGGCACGGCGCCCGCCGGCGGCGGAGACGTTCCCGTCCTCACCGAGCACGACGTCCTGTCCGGCGGCGCGCCCTCCGGGACGCTGCCGGTCGGCGGCCCGGCCGAGGAACCCGTCCTCGTCGCCGAGGACGATGTCGTGGTGCCCGTACTCGGCGGCGGCTCCGTCGCCCGGGTCGTCGACGCGGCCACGGCCGGCGCGGCCCTCGGCCGCAACCTCCAGCTCCTACGGCCCGCACCGGGCGTCCTCGACCCCTGGTTCCTGGCCGGCTTCCTGCGGGGCACCGCCAACAACCGGCAGGCCAGCAGCTTCGCCTCGACCGCGACCCGGCTCGACGTGCGCCGCCTCCAGCTGCCCCGGCTGTCACCGGCCGACCAGCGGCGCCACGGCGCCCACTTCAGGTCGCTGGCCGAGTTCGAGGAGGCCCTGCGCCTCGCCGCCCGCCTCGGCGAGCAGCTGGTCCAGGGGCTGTACGACGGTCTCGCCGACGGAAGTGTGGAGCCCGGGTGAAGACCGTCATACCCTCATAGCCTGATCATCCGTCCCGGGGGAGCGTCGTATGTACGGTCAGGTGCCCACACCCGCGCCACCGCGGGCCGCCGGCCCGTCGGCGGCCACGGTCACGGTCCGCGTGCTGATCACGGTCCTGGTCGTGCTGTCCCTGGGCTTCCTCGCGTGGGTCGCGATGCTCCGGATCGCGATCATGCGGCGGGCCGGGCGGGACTGGGCGCTCTTCTGGGTCCA
This sequence comes from Streptomyces zaomyceticus, assembly GCF_014656215.1. Taxonomy (GTDB): domain Bacteria; phylum Actinomycetota; class Actinomycetes; order Streptomycetales; family Streptomycetaceae; genus Streptomyces; species Streptomyces zaomyceticus. The sequence continues at coordinate 38,215 of NZ_BNBZ01000045.1, forward strand.
GCTGGTGCTCAACATCGGCTGTGTGGTGCCGCTGGAGCAGCGGTTCGCCGACACCTGGATGAACACCGCGGGCATGGTGGTCCTGCTCGTGCAGATGGCGATCGTGACCTGCTACTTCCTGGTGGTCGACATCCGGCACCACCAGCCCGCCCCGGTCGTGATCATGGTCCCGTCCCCGCACCCTCCGGGGTCGTACCCGTACGGGACGCCGGGATACGGCTACGGCTACCCGCCGGCCGCCGTCACGGCACCGGGCCCGACGACGGGTCCACCGCCGAGCCTGCCGCCGAATCCGCCGGCGGGTCCGCCGACGGGTCCGATGCCGTACGCCTCCGCCCCGCACGGGGCGCAGGTCCCGCCGCCGACCGTCCCCGCTCCCTTTCCTCCGTCCGCCCCCACCCACGCGCCCGCCCCCGGCGCGCCCCGTATCGACCAGGTCCGTGCCGAGCTCGACGAGTTGAGCGATCTCCTCCGGCACACCGGAGAAGACGACGGTCGACGGTGAACGGCCGGGTGATCGGCGGGCGTTACGAGCTCGCCACCGTCATCGGGCAGGGCGGCATGGGGCAGGTCTGGACGGCGTACGACCGGAGGCTCGACCGCCGGGTCGCGGTGAAGCTGCTCCGGCCGGCCACCATGACGGGCCCCGCCACCGCCGCCGACGAGCTGCGGCGCCGTTTCGTGCGGGAGTGCCGGGTGACCGCGCACGTCGACCACCCCGGTCTGGTCACCGTCCACGACGCGGGCAGCGAGGGCGAGGACCTGTTCCTCGTCATGCAGTACGTGGACGGCGCCGACCTCTCGGACCATCTCGCCGAGCACGACCCGTACCCCTGGGAGTGGGCGGTCAGCGTCGCCGCGCAGCTGTGCGCCGTGCTGGCCGCCGTCCACGCCGTGCCGATCGTGCACCGCGACCTCAAGCCGCGGAACGTGATGGTGCGCCCCGACGGCTCGGTGGTCGTCCTCGACCTCGGCGTCGCCTCCGTCCTGGACAACGACACCACCCGTCTCACCCACACCGGTTCCCCCATCGGCAGCCCTGCCTACATGGCGCCCGAGCAGGCGATGGGCGGCGCGGTCGGGCCCTCCACCGATCTGTACGCGCTCGGCGTGCTCCTGCACGAACTCCTCAGCGGAAACGTGCCGTTCGCCGGTTCCACCGCGCTCGGCGTTCTCCACCGGCACCTGTACGAGCCTCCGGTGCCGCTCCGTCAACTGCGGCCCGAGGTCCCCGAGGTCCTGGAGGAGCTGGTCCTCCGGCTGCTCGCCAAGGACCCCCGGGAGCGGCCGTCCGGCGCGCACGAGGTGTACGAGCACCTGCTGCCGCTGCTCCCCGCGCGCGGGGCTCCGGCGGGGCCGATGGACCCGACCCGTCCGTTCCTCCGCCCGCACGCGCCCTGGCCCGACCGTCCGGCGGCGGTGGCACCGGTCCTTCCCCCGGCGGCCGTTCCCGCGCAGTCACCGCCGCCCCCGCCTCCCGCCCTGCCGTCCGCCGTGCCTCCCGCCGTCCCCCGCGTCGACCCGAGGGCCTCGTACGCGCCGGCCGCGGACCGCCCCGGCGCCGCTCCCGCCCCGGCCTCCGGCCCCTTCCCCGTGCCCCGGCCCGCCCCCGTTCCCGCCCGCCCCGATGTCGCCGCCGCCGTCGACGAGGTCAAGCGGCTGCTGGGGGAGGGGGCGCTCACCCAGGCCGTGGACATCCTCGGCGGCATCCTGCCCGCCGCCGCGGCCGAGCACGGCGAGCGGTCGCCGGTCGTCCACATCCTGCGCAAGCAGTACGCGTCGACCCTGATGGACGACGGTCAGTACCGGCGTGCGCTGCCGGAGTTGCGACGCCTCGCGGCGGACCGCGAGGCGGAGGCGGGTCCGGTGGATCCGCAGACCCTGCAGTTCCGGTACGACGCCGCTCTCTGTCTGGAGCAGCTGGGGGAGACGGCGGCCGCGCTCGCCGAGTTCCGTGCGGTGCTGCCGCACTACGAGGGCGATCCGGCCCGTGCCTTCGACATCCGGCAGCGGATCGGGCTGCTGCTGGTGGCGACGGGGGAGCACGGGGCCGGGCGGGAGCAGCTTCAGCGGCTGCTGTTCGACGCGGAGCGCGCGTACGGCCCGTATCACCCTCTTCCGGTGGAGTTGCGGAGGGTGCTGGAGCATCAGCGGCAGCTGGGGCCCCCGTTCCTGACGGATTGACAGGGTCACGACTCCGCATCTGATCGGCAAATGGATCTTCATGATCCTTTTTGCCTGTTTTGGTGCATGTAGCGTTCGCGTCTGATCATGTCCGCGTCCCCAAGGAATCCCTCATGACGACGCCTTCCGCGCCCCTCACTCCCGAGCAGCCCGTCGCTCCGGAGCAGCCCGCCGCCCCCGCCTCCAAGGGCAGCCGCATCCTCAAGAAGGTCGGCGGCGTGGTCGTCGCGATCGTCATCGCCGTGGCCGTGAAGCTCGGCCTGCCGTACCTCACCGGCGACGCCCCCGTGCACGCCAAGGCCGGCGAGTGCGTCACCGTGACGGGCCCCGACAACGACCCCAAGGTCGACACCACGGACTGCTCCTCGGGCAAGGCCGACCTGTTCAAGGTCGTCAAGGTCATCGACGACACCTTCGACGTGAACAAGTGCGGCACGGAGCTCTCGGCGCTCGCGCAGCAGCTGGAGTCGGACAAGTTCGTGCTCTGCCTGGAAGAGGTCCCCGCGAAGTAGTTCGCGCGACCGGATTCCCGGAGCTGGGAGAAGGGCCGGAACCCCGGGGGTTCCGGCCCTTCTCGCGTGCCCGCGCGCTACGGCCCTTCGATCGGCTCGGGACCCGGACCGGGGTCGGTGACGGACGGGGCGGCCGGTGCCGGGGTCGGTGTGGGCACGGCCGGGGAATCGTGGACCCCCGGCGAACCGGCGGGCGGAGCCGGGGCCGGCGCCGACGGGCCGCCGGGCAGCAGGACGAGGACATACGCGGCCGCGACGGCCGCCGCCGCCCCGAGCCCGGCGAGAGCGATCCCGCGCACCCGTCGAAGCCCCCGGGTCCGGCCCCGCGGGGGTGCGAGACGGCGCAGGTCCCGAGGGGCGACGAGGGCGGCGCGGGCGGCGAACGCGGCGCGCAGCCGCTCCTCGGTGGCGGTGGGACGGTCCTCGGCGTGCGGTCTCATCGGCCCGCCTCCAGCTTCTTCTCCAGGGCGTCGAGCGCGCGGCTCGCGGTGGACTTCACCGTGCCGCGCGAGAGCCCGAGCGTCTGCGCGATCTGTGCCTCCGACAGGTCCGACCAGTAGCGCAGGACCAGGACCTCGCGCTGGCGCCGGGTCAGCCGCGCGAGCGCGTCGAGCACCTGCCGGTGCTCCTCGGCGAGCAGCAGCCCCTCGTCGACGGGGGCCTCGGCGGCCGGGTGGGGCGGGGTGTACGCGCGCGCGGTGCGGCGCCTGCGCAGGACGGAGCGGGCCGCGTTGACCACGGCGGTGTGCAGGTACGCGCCCGGGTCCTGAAGTCCGTGGAGGGAGGTGCCGTACCTCCGGCACAGCGCGGCGAAGGCGTCCTGGACGACGTCCTCGGCGGTGTGCAGATCGTCGACGAGGAAGAGCGCGAGCCGCACCATGTCGAGCCGCCGGGCCCGGTACAGATCGGTCAGGGTGGGCGGCGGCTCGTGGTCGGCGACGGCGCCCACCGCCCGCAGATGCCGTCCCCGTACGGCCCCGGGCGCGGCCTCGGTCCGGGAGACGCGGGCGAGCAGGCGGGACCACCACGACGGCACGGTGGCGGTGGTGGTGGCGGGTATGGCGTACGACAACTGCACGGTCCTCGATCCGTCGGGGGAGGGAGGGGCGACCGGCCCGGCCCGGGCCTGCGCATGTCCGGGCCGACCCGGTCACCCGCTCCTGGTGCTACCGCCGAGCGCTACTTCCGGACGCCGGTGCCGGGCGCGACGACGCGCGGCGCGTCCTCGGCCGGGGCGGGAGCCGGGGCGGCGGTCGGCTTCGCGGGGGCCGGGGCGGGGGTGGCCACCGGCGCGGGGGCCGGCGCGGGCTTGCCCGCCGGAGCGGGGGCCGGGGCGGGGGCGGC
>NZ_BNBZ01000046.1 GCF_014656215.1 Streptomyces zaomyceticus
CGGGCCCCCGGCGCCCCACAGGCGCCGGGGGCCGGCCGTTTCGCATGTTCCGAGCCACCGCGCAACCACATCACGGGCACCTTCCCCCGCACCGGCTCCCGCCGGCCGCCCTCGCTCCGATGGGCGCAGAGAACATGCATCCCTTCCGCTTTGGGGTGATATTGATCCCTAAGTCACGCTTAGGGACATATGGGAGGCACTCCATGCGCGGAGCCACGCACGCCAAGTGGGCCGCTCTGGCCACAGCCGTCGCCCTCGCGGCGACCGCCTGTGGCGGCGGCGACGACAGCGGCGGTGGCAGCGGGGCCGACGGCATCGTGAGTTCCTCGTGGGGCGACCCGCAGAACCCGCTGGAGCCCGCCAACACCAACGAGGTCCAGGGCGGCAAGGTCCTCTCCATGATCTTCCGAGGGCTCAAGCAGTACGACCCGAAGACCGGCGAGGCCAAGGACATGCTCGCCGAGAAGATCGAGACCACCGACTCGATCAACTTCGCCATCACGGTCAAGGACGGCTGGACCTTCTCCAACGGCGAGAAGGTGACCGCCAAGTCCTTCGTCGATGCCTGGAACTACGCCGCCGATCTGAAGAACAACCAGAAGAACGCCTACTTCTTCGGCCAGATCGAGGGCTACGACAAGGTCCACCCCGAGAAGGGCGAGCCGTCGGCCACGTCCATGTCCGGCCTCAAGGTCACCGGCCCCCAGACCTTCACGGTCAAGCTCACCCAGAAGTTCTCCACCTGGCCCATCACCCTCGGCTACGCGGCCTTCTCGCCGCTGCCCCAGGCCTTCTTCGACGACCGCCAGGCCTGGCTGTCGAAGCCGATCGGCAACGGGCCGTACACCGTGGACTCGTACTCCAAGGGCTCCCAGATGGCCCTCAAGCGCTGGGACGCCTACCCCGGCGCCGACAAGGCCCAGAACGGCGGCATCACCCTCAAGGTCTACACGGACAACAACACCGCGTACACCGACCTGACGGCCGGCAACCTCGACCTCGTCGACGACATCCCCGCCTCCCAGCTCAAGAACGTCGAGGCCGACCTCGGCGACCGGTACATCAACGTCCCCGCCGGCATCATCCAGACCCTGTCCTTCCCGTTCTACGACCCGGCCTGGAACAAGCCCGGACAGGAGAAGCTCCGCCAGGGCCTCTCCATGGCGATCGACCGCAACCAGATCACCGAGACGATCTTCCAGAAGACCCGGACCCCGGCCGTCGACTGGACCTCCCCGGTCCTCGGCGAGGACGGCGGCTTCAAGGACATCTGCGGCGACTTCTGCAAGTACGACGCCGCCGAGGCGAAGAAGCTCGTCGCCGAGGGCGGCGGCATCCCCGGCGGCACGATGAAGATCTCGTACAACGCCGACACCGGCTCCCACAAGGAATGGGTCGACGCGGTCTGCAACTCCATCAACCGTGCCCTCGGCAACAACACCGCCTGCGTCGGCAACCCGGTCGGCACCTTCGCCGACTTCCGCAACCAGGTCACCCAGTCGAAGATGGACGGCCCGTTCCGGGCCGGCTGGCAGATGGACTACCCGCTCATCCAGAACTTCCTCCAGCCGCTGTACTACACCAACGCCTCGTCCAACGACGGCAAGTACAGCGACCCGCAGTTCGACAAGCTGGTGAACGAGGCCAACGCCGAGGCCGACACCGCGAAGGCCATCGGCCTCTTCCAGCAGGCCGAGGAAGTCCTCCGGGACGACATGGGCGCCATTCCGCTCTGGTACCAGAACGGAAGCGCCGGCTACTCGGAGCGGGTCGGCAACGTCTCCCTGAACCCGTTCAGCGTCCCGGTCTACGACCAGATCAAGGTCAACTGACGTCGTAGCAGGTCGGAGGCGTACGGCCCGGCCCGCGGACCCCCGCGCCGCCGGGCCGCACGTCTTCTCCGCACCCCACCGCCACGCGGAGCCACCCCTCTTCCCGGAGCCAACCCCCGGAGCCCCCCATGGGTCGATATGTGATCCGGCGGCTGCTGCAGATGATCCCGGTCTTCTTCGGCGCCACGCTGTTGATCTTCCTGATGGTGAACGTGATGGGCGACCCCATCGCCGGACTGTGCGGCGACCGCCAGTGCGACCCGGCCACCGCCGCCCAGCTGGAGAAGGAGTTCGGCCTCGACAAGCCCGTCTGGCAGCAATACCTCACCTACATGGGCAACGTCTTCACCGGAGACTTCGGCACCGCCTTCAACGGGCAGCCCGTCACCGAACTGATGGCCAGCGCCTTCCCCGTCACCATCAGGCTCACCATCGTCGCGATCTTCTTCGAGATCGTCATCGGCATCAGCCTCGGCGTGGTCACCGGACTCAAGCGCGGCCGCCCCGTCGACACCACCGTCCTGCTGCTGACCCTGGTCGTCCTCTCCGTCCCGACCTTCGTCACCGGCCTCCTCGTCCAGCTCCTCCTCGGCGTCAAATGGGGCTGGATCAAGCCGGCCGTCTCGCCCGAGGCCACCTTCAGCGAACTCATCGTGCCCGGCCTGGTCCTCGCCTCGGTCTCCCTGGCCTACGTCACCCGGCTCACCCGGACCTCCATCGCCGAGAACAAGCGCGCCGACTACGTGCGCACCGCCGTCGCCAAGGGCCTGCCCCGCCGCCGGGTCATCAGCCGGCACCTGCTCCGCAACAGCCTCATCCCCGTCGTGACGTTCATCGGTGCCGACGTCGGCGCCCTCATGGGCGGAGCCATCGTCACCGAACGGATCTTCAACATCCACGGCGTCGGCTACCAGCTCTACCAGGGCATCGTCCGCCAGAACACCCAGACCGTGGTGGGCTTCGTGACCATCCTCGTGCTGGTGTTCCTGCTGGCGAACCTCCTGGTCGACCTCCTGTACGCCGTCCTTGACCCGAGGATTCGCTATGCCTGAGCAGCCCGAGCCGCTTGAGTCGTACGAAGAGGGCCAGGCCATCGCCCCCACCGGAGCCGGCGGCGCGTCCGACCTCGCGACGGCCGAGGGCGAGACCCTGGAGAAGACGCCCGGCGGCCCCCTGGGCACCGGAGCCGACAAGAAGCCCCGCTCCCTGTGGTCCGACGCCTGGCGCGACCTGCGCCGGAACCCGATCTTCATCATCTCGTCGCTGGTGATCCTCTTCCTGGTCGTCATCTCCATCTGGCCCCAGCTGATCGCCTCCGGGGACCCCCTCGACTGCGACCTCTCCAAGGCCCAGGAAGGCTCCCAGCCCGGCCACCCCTTCGGCTTCAACGGCCAGGGCTGCGACGTCTACACCCGCACCGTCTACGGCGCCCGGACGTCCGTGACCGTCGGCGTCCTCGCCACCCTCGGAGTCGCCGTCCTCGGCGGCATCCTCGGCGGCCTCGCCGGCTTCTTCGGCGGCGCCTGGGACGGCGTCCTCTCCCGGATCACCGACGTCTTCTTCGCCATCCCCGTCGTCCTCGGCGGCCTGGTGCTCCTCTCCGTGGTGACCAGCTCCACCGTCTGGCCCGTCATCGGCTTCATGGTGCTGCTCGGCTGGCCGCAGCTCTCCCGCATCGCCCGCGGCTCCGTCATCACCGCCAAACAGAACGACTACGTGCAGGCGGCCCGGGCCCTCGGCGCCTCCAACTCCCGGATGATGCTCCGCCACATCGCGCCCAACGCCATCGCCCCGGTGATCGTCGTCGCCACCATCGCCCTCGGCACGTACATCGCTCTGGAGGCGACCCTGTCCTACCTCGGCGTCGGCCTGAAGCCGCCGACCGTCTCCTGGGGCATCGACATCTCCTCCGCGTCGCAGTACATCCGCAACGCGCCGCACATGCTGCTCTGGCCGGCCGGCGCGCTCGCCATCACCGTGCTCGCCTTCATCATGCTCGGCGACGCCGTCCGCGACGCCCTCGACCCGAAGCTGAGGTAGGCACCCATGCTGCTCGAAGTGCGCGACCTGCACGTGGAGTTCCACACCCGCGACGGCGTGGCCAAGGCCGTCAACGGCGTCGACTACTCCGTCGACGCGGGGGAGACCCTCGCCGTCCTCGGCGAGTCCGGCTCCGGCAAGTCCGTCACCGCCCAGGCCGTGATGGGCATCCTCGACATCCCCCCGGGCAGGATCAGCCAGGGCGAGATCCTCTTCCAGGGCCAGGACCTGCTGAAGCTCAAGGAGGAGGAACGGCGCAAGATCCGCGGCGCCAAGATGGCGATGGTCTTCCAGGACGCATTGTCCTCCCTCAACCCCGTCATCAGCGTCGGCGACCAGCTCGGCGAGATGTTCCAGGTCCACAAGGGCATGTCGCGCAAGGACTCCAAGGCCAAGGCCGTCGAGCTGATGGACCGGGTCCGCATCCCCGCCGCCAAGGAACGCGTCGGCCAGTACCCCCACCAGTTCTCCGGCGGCATGCGCCAGCGCATCATGATCGCGATGGCGCTCGCCCTCGAACCCGAACTGATCATCGCCGACGAGCCCACCACCGCCCTCGACGTCACCGTCCAGGCCCAGGTCATGGACCTCCTCGCCGAGCTCCAGCGCGAACTCAACATGGGCCTCATCCTCATCACCCACGACCTCGGCGTCGTCGCCGACGTCGCCGACAAGATCGCCGTCATGTACGCCGGCAGGATCGTCGAACAGGCCCCCGTCCACGAGATCTACAAGGCCCCCGCCCACCCCTACACCCGCGGTCTGCTCGACTCCATCCCGCGCCTCGACCAGAAGGGCCAGGAGCTCTACGCGATCAAGGGCCTCCCGCCCAACCTCCTCGCCATCCCACCCGGCTGCGCCTTCAACCCCCGCTGCCCCATGGCCCAGGACGTCTGCCGCACCGACGTGCCCCCGCTCTACGACGTGACCGAGTCCCCGGTGCCGCGCTCCAGCGCCTGCCACTTCTGGAAGGAGTGCCTCCATGGCTGAGGCGATTCTCGAAGTCCGGGACCTCCACAAGCACTACCCCCTCACCCGGGGCGTCGTCTTCAAGAAGCACGTCGGCTCGGTCAAGGCGGTCGACGGCGTCGACTTCGACCTCGCCGCGGGCGAGACCCTCGGCATCGTCGGCGAGTCCGGCTGCGGCAAGTCGACGGTCGCGAAGATGCTGGTCAACCTCGAACGGCCGACGTCCGGCGAGATCCGCTACAAGGGCGAGGACATCAGCAAGCTCTCCCCCCGCGCGCTCAAGGCCGTCCGCCGCAACATCCAGATGGTGTTCCAGGACCCGTACACCTCGCTCAACCCGCGCATGACCGTCGGCGACATCATCGGCGAGCCGTACGAGATCCACCCCGAGGTCGCCCCCAAGGGCTCCCGCCGGCAGAAGGTCCAGGACCTCCTGGACGTCGTCGGTCTGAACCCCGAGTACATCAACCGCTATCCGCACCAGTTCTCCGGCGGCCAGCGCCAGCGCATCGGCATCGCCCGCGGCCTCGCCCTCCAGCCCGAGATCATCGTGGCCGACGAGCCGGTCTCGGCCCTCGACGTCTCCGTCCAGGCGCAGGTCATCAACCTGATGGGGAACCTGCAGTCCGAGTTCTCCCTCTCGTACGTCTTCATCGCCCACGACCTGTCGATCGTGCGGCACATCTCCGACCGGGTCGGTGTCATGTACCTCGGCCGGATCGTCGAGATCGGCACCGACGCGCAGATCTACGACCACCCCACCCACCCCTACACCCAGGCCCTGCTCTCCGCCGTCCCGGTCCCCGACCCCGAGGCGCGGGCCCACCGCGAACGCATCATCCTCACCGGCGACGTCCCCTCCCCGGCCAACATCCCCTCCGGCTGCCGCTTCCGCACCCGCTGCTGGAAGGCCCAGGAACGCTGCGCCCTGGAGGTCCCGCTCCTCGCCGTCCCGGCCGTCTTCCGCCTCACGGACAGCCCGGCGAAGCACGACTCGGCCTGCCACTTCGCGGAGGAGAAGCAGGTGGTCCCCCCGGAGGAGGGCGCGACCTCGCCGGAGGCTCCCCCGGAGAACGGGGCGAACGGGCCCGGGACCCCTCCGGGGAACGGCTCGGACGGCACCGAAGGCCTGAACGGCTCGAACGGAATGACCAAGCCCGAATCGCCTTAACCGGCAGGCAACTCGACGGAATCGGCTCCGATATACGAACACGGCAGACTCCACGACGTACGGCCGTGCGGGTGCCGTGAACCGGGCCGGGGCGCGAGAGCGACCCCGGCCCGGCTGCTCGATCCCGCCGTGTCCCGTGGGTTCCGCGGAATCGCTTGTTTCGGTTGATGGCGACCGTGAGTATCGGGACCGTGACAGTGACACGACCGGCACGACTCACGGGCGCCGCGCTCAGCGCCGCACTCGCCCTCATCGCCGCCGTGTGGATCCTCAAGGATCTCGCCGCGCTCGGCTCACCCGTCGACCTCGCCTGGTACTGGGCCGGGGACCACCACTTCCTCATCCGGGGGCGGTCCGCCACCTCCCTGACCGACGCGGTCCTCCTCGTCGTCTCCGTCGCCGCCGTCGCCGCAGCCCTCCGCTCCCGGCACGCGGCCTCCGTGCTCGCCGCCACCGGAACCGTCACCCTCGCCCTGCGGCTGCCGGGCCTCTGGACGCCCGACAGCGGGGCCCTCGTCACCGCGTTCCTCGAACTGGCCCTCGCCGCCGCCCTGATCGTCACCGCGGCCGTCGGCCGCCGCCCCGCCACCGCCTCGTACGAGCCGCTCCCGACGCGCCCCCGTACCGGCCCCGCCGTCGCCGCCGGCGTCCTGCTCGGCGTCACCGCGCTCGTCGTGACCCTGTGGGAGCTGTACTGGTCGACGGAGCTTCCCCTGGAGATCACCGTCGACCGGTTCATCGGCGGCCGGTCCGTCATCAAGGCGGCCCTCGCGCCCCCGCCCGGCTGGCTGTCGCTGGTCCTCGTCGCCCTGTACGGGACGGCCGCCGTGTCCGCCTTCGTCCGGGCCCGCCACAGCCGGGCCCTCGGGCTGCTCGCCGGGGCGTTCCTGACGGCCGGCGGCATCGCCGAGATCGCGCGGATCTCCCGCTACGAACTGGTCGGGCACTGGGCGGACCTCCCGACCGCCGAACAGGTCGGGGTGGTGAGCGCCTTCTTCGAGCTGCTCGCCGGCATCACGGTGCTCGCCCTGCTGGCCGGGCGCGGCGCCCCCGCCGCCGCCCCCGGCCCGTACCCGCCCGTCGGGACGCTGCCCCCGGCCCCGCCCCAGCCGCCGCCGCCCGGCTGGTGACTCAGACCGTCCGCACCCCCAGGGACCGCTTCAGGAAGTCCACCTGGAGCAGGAGCAGGTTCTCCGCGACCTGCTCCTGCGGCGTCATATGAGTGACCCCGGACAGCGGCAGCACCTCGTGCGGCCGGCCCGCCGCGAGCAGCGCCGAGGAGAGCCGCAGCGCGTGCGCGACCACCACGTTGTCGTCCGCGAGACCGTGGACGATCATCATCGGCCGCGCGGGCACCTCCGGCTCGCAGAGCCCGTCGTCGGTGAGGAGCGACTGCGCCGCGTACACCTCCGGGTCGTCCTGCGGCGTGCCGAGATACCGCTCCGTGTAGTGGGTGTCGTACAGCCGCCAGTCCGTCACCGGCGCCCCGACGACGGCCGCGTGGAAGACGTCCGGCCGCCGCAGCACCGCCCGCGCCGCGAGGTAGCCGCCGTACGACCAGCCCCGGATCGCCACCCGCTCCAGATCGAGCGGAAAGCGCCCGGCAAGGCCCAGGAGCGCGTCCACCTGGTCGTCGAGGGTCGGCGAGAAGTCCCGCGCGATCGCCTTCTCCCAGGCGGGGGAACGGCCCGGGGTGCCCCGCCCGTCCGCCACGACCACCGCGAAGCCCTGGTCGGCGAACCACTGGGACGTCAGGTGCGGATTGTGCGCCGCGACCACCCGCGGCCCGTGCGGGCCGCCGTACGGATCCATCAGGACCGGCAGCGGCCCGTCGCCCTCCTCGTACCCCGAGGGCAGCAGCACCGCGCACGGGATCCGCCGGGCGCCCGCCTCCGTGAGCCGCACATGGGCGCCGAGCACCGGCCGCTGGGCGTACGAGGCCACCACCGCGACCTGTTCGCCGTCCCGCAGCACCCGCGCCACGCTCCCGGGCGTCTCCGGGCGCGCCGACACGAGCACGGTCACCGGCCCCGAGCGCACCGCCCCGTGCGTCCCGACGCCCTCGGACAGCCGCTCCGCGCCCCGGCCGGTCACCCGGTACACATGGATCTCGCCGGTCTCCGGCCGGTCCGGGTCGGCCCCGGCGCCGGCCGACGCCGACACGAGGAAGTCGTCCGCCCCGATGTCGAGCACGGCCCTGACGTGCAGGGCCCCGTCGGTGAGCGTTCGGTCGTCCACGGCCAGGGCGCGGGCGCCGCTCTCGTCGGTGAGCCGTACGAGCCGGCCGTCCGGAGTCCACCCCGGCACCCCCGGCAGCAGCTCCAGCCACACCGGGTCCCGCTCCGCCCGTACGGTCGTGGTCCGCCCGGACTCCGGATCGACCGCCAGGAACAGCTGCTCGCGCTGGTCCCGCGCTTGGACGAGAAGGAGCGGCGCCCCCGCCGCGGACCAGTGCACCCGCGCGAGGTACGGGAACCGCTCCCGGTCCCACAGCACCTCCGTACGGGCCCCTTCGAGGTCCACGACGAAGAGCCGGACCTCCGCGTTGGCGGTGCCCGCCGCCGGGTACGCCACCCGCTGCGGCTCCCGGTCCGGGTGCGCCGGGTCCGCGATCCACCAGAGCCCCACCGCACGGTCGTCCGCCCGTGCGACGAGCAGCCGGTCCGAGGAGGGGGACCACCAGAATCCCCGGTCCCTGGTCATCTCCTCCGAGGCGATGAATTCGGCCAATCCGTAGGAGACGTGCGCGTCCTCCGGAACGGCCAGCTCCCGGTCGCCCGTTCCGTCCGCGTCCACCACCCGCAGCGCGCCCTCCGTCACGTACGCCACGAAGCGCCCGTCCGGCGACGGCCGGGGGTCGATCACCGGCCCCGGAACCGGCAGCTCCCGCGCCGTCCCGGCCCGGAGCTCCGCCGTGAACAGCCGCCCCGACAGGGCGAAGGCCGCCAACTCCACGGCTCCGTCCACCGCGTACGCCACCACACCGGCCGAGCCCTCCCGGCTCCGTTCCCGGCGCGCCCGCTCCCGCGCCGACAACTCCTCGGCCGCGCCCGCGAGGAGCAGTCCGGGGTCGGCCGCCACCCGTTCCACGGGCGGTCCGCCGTCGCGCGGAAGGTCGAGCACCCAGAGCCGGTGCGACCGGTCCGTGCCCGAGGCGGACCTGACGAACACCACGCGCTCCCCGTCCGGGGAGACCGTGAACGCACGGGGGACCCCCAGGGTGAACCGCTGGGTCCGGGCGTGCTGGCGGGGGAAGGAGAGCCCGGCCGAGGGTGTGGCCGACTGCTGTCGAGACGAGGTCATGCGGCTGAAACTAGCGCCGTGCGCCCCCCTCGTGCCCCCGTCCGCCGATCGATGCGGCCGCACGGATAGTTATGATCCGTAGCGCTAGGTGGGTATGCATCCGACGGGCCTGCCCCCTGGCACATGCTGATCGACCGAACCACTCGAATATCCGACCGAAGAAGTGTGGAGGTGAACCGCCGTGGCACTCTCGATCTCCGTGGTGGTGCTGCTGGCGATCGTCGTCTTCCTTCTGATCCGGAAATCCGGGCTGAAGGCCGGACATGCGGCGGTCTGCGCGCTCCTGGGCTTCTACCTGGCCAGCTCGTCCATCGCCCCGTCCATCAGCACCCTCACCACGAACGTGGCGAACATGGTCGGCGGCCTCAAGTTCTGAGCCGCCCACGTCAGGGCCTTTCCTCCGGCCGGACCTCGTAGGGTGGGGACATGTCCGATCTCCCCGCCCGCCGTCTGCTGCTCGTGCACGCGCACCCGGACGACGAGTCGATCAACAACGGCGCCACCATGGCCAGGTACGCGGCCGAGGGCGCCCTCGTCACCCTGGTCACCTGCACGCTCGGCGAGGAGGGCGAGGTCATCCCGCCCGAGCTCGCCCACCTGGCCCCCGACCGGGAGGACCGGCTCGGCCCCCATCGTGTCGGCGAACTCGCCGCCGCGATGACCGAGCTGGGCGTCACCGACCACCGCTTCCTCGGTGGCCCCGGCCGCTTCCGCGACTCCGGAATGATGGGCGCCGAACAGAACAAGCGTGAGAACGCCTTCTGGAACACCGACGTCGACACCGCCGCCCCGTACCTCGTCGAGGTGATCAGGGAGACCCGCCCGCAGGTCCTCGTCACCTACGACCCCGACGGCGGCTACGGCCACCCCGACCACATCCAGGCCCACCGGGTCGCCATGCGCGCCGCCGAACTCGCCGCCGACCCCGCCTACCGCCCCGACCTCGGAGCGGCCCACACGATCGCCAAGATCTACTGGAACAGGGTCCCGCGCCCGGTCGCCGAGGCCGGGTTCGCCCGGCTGCGCGCCGAGGGTTCCGCCTTCCCGGCCGTCGCCGTCGTCGACGACGTCCCCGGAGTCGTCGACGAGGACCGGATCACCGCCGAGATCGACGCGGGACCGGAGCACACCGCCCGCAAGAGCGCGGCGATGGCCGCGCACGCCACCCAAGTCGCGGTCGACGGTCCCTTCTTCGCCCTCTCCAACGACCTGGGCCAGCCGATCTTCACCACGGAGTACTACGAGTTGGTGCGGGGCGCCGCGGGCGCTCCCGCCGGCGCACGCGAGACGGACCTGTTCGCGGGGGTGACCGCGTGAACCCCACGACGCCCGGAACGCTCCCCGTCTCCCGTAACGCCCGATTCGCCTGGTACGCGGGGCTGGCCGTCCTCGGTTTCCTCGTCGGCACCGCCGGTGCCCTCGTCCAAGCCGCCTGGCTGCCCCTCGGCTTGCTCCTCGCGCTCCTCGCGACCGGGGGCCTCTTCTACGGCGGCATGCGGGCCACCGGAACCCAGGTCGGCGTGGCCGCCGGCGGAGGCGGCTGGCTGATCGCCGTCATCCTGCTCAGCTTCGGACGCCCGGAGGGTGACGGTGCGTTCGGCGGAGGCGTCGGCGAGCTGCTCTTCCTCTTCGGGGGCATGGCGATCGCTGTGATGTGCACCACGCTCTCCCGGCTGCCCCGACCGACCCCGTGAACAGGACGACTTGAGACCGGGGACGTCCTGACTTCGGCCGGATTGCGCGTGGTCGGTCACCCGGGGGTCGGGTATGTGACGGCGGCGGCCAGTATGGTGGTGCGCGCCGCCGAACCGCCCGGGTTACACGAGCATCAGCAAGAGCGGGCGGTGGAGCCAACCGGGAGATCCTGCTTTGAGTCGTGAAACTGGTCGAGAGACTGACAGTTCGTCCTCCGGCGCCCAGGGGCGCGGTGGAGCAGCCGCGTACCCCTCGGGTACACCGCCGTACGGATCCCGCCAGTATCCGTCGCTCCACCCCTCGCAGGACGCGCCGGAGGAGACCGCCGCGCCCGCGCCGCCGGAGGAGCCCAAGACCGAGACGACGCTGACGACCCGGATCCGGATCAACATCCCGGGTTCGCGTCCGATCCCGCCGGTCGTGGTCCGCACCACGGTCAGCGAGACGCCCGCGTCGTCGCCGGCACCGGCGCCCGCTCCGGAGCCCGCGCCCGTCGTGGAGCCGGAGCCCGAGCCGGTGGCGGCCCCGGAGCCGCCGCAGGCCGAGGAGACGCCGAAGGCGAGGGAGACGAGCGACTGGTTCGCGCCCCGCAAGGCGGCGCCCCAGGCCCCGGCCCCCACGCCCGCGCTGCCGCCCGCCCCCGCCCCGGCCCCGAAGCCGGCTTCGCCGCTCGGCGGGCCGGACGCCCAGGGCACGGGCTTCGCGGGCTCGGCGACCTCGGGCGTCCCGACGGTCGGCAGCACCCCGTCGAGCCGCCCGGTCACGGGAGGCACCCCCGGCAACCCGCTCTACGAGAGCGGCACCCCGGCGGGCGGTACGCCGATGTACTCGGGGACGCCCGCGGGCGGAACGCCGATGTACGACGGCACCCCGTCCGGCGGAACACCGATGTACGACGGCACTCCTGCCGGCGGTACGCCGATGTACGACGGCACCCCCGCCGGAGGAACCCCGATGTACTCGGGGACCCCCGCCGGCGGTACGCCCGCGTACCCCGGCCCGGGCCGGGGCGGTCCGGGCGGGCCGACCGGACCCACCACCGGCCCGATGACCGGCACGGCGTCGCTGGGCGGCCCTCCGCCGGGCCCGTTCCAGGGTCAGGGGCAGGGGGGTCAGGGTGGCGGTCAGCGCGGCCCCGGTCAGCGTGGCCCCGGACAGGGCGGCGGCCCCGGCCAGGGCGCGGGCTCCCCGTTCCCCGGCGGTGCTCCCGGCGGTGCCCCCCGGATGTCCGACGACACCGCGATCCTCACCCCGCAGCCACCCGCGCCGGCCCCCGGACGGGGCGGACCGGGCGGACCGGGTCAGCCGGCCGACGGCAACGGCCACATCTCCGGTGACACGCTCACCAGCGGCATCCCCGTCGTCCCGTCGAAGGCGGCCCGCCCGAACCTCACCCCGCGCATCGAGGAGCGGACGGCCCCGGCCCCCGCGCCCGCACCGCGACAGGCGGCGGCGCCCGGCCGCGCCCCGGCGAAGAAGGGCCGTTCCAAGCTGGTCCTCGCCGCCGTCGGAGTCGTCGGCCTCGCCGGTGTCGCCTACGGCGCCGGACTGCTCCTGAACCACTCCGACGTCCCGAAGGGGACCACGGTCCTCGGCGTGGACATCGGCGGCGGTACGAAGGACGAGGCCGTCAACAAGCTGGACGCGGCCCTCGGCAAGCGCGCCGGGACCCCGCTCCAGCTCGGCATCGGAGGCAAGAAGGTCCAGCTGGCCCCGGACAAGGCGGGCCTGGCCCTCGACAGCCAGGAGACCGTCCGCGCCGCGGCGGGCAGCGACTACAACCCGGTCTCCGTCATCGGCTCCCTCTTCGGCGGCGAGCGCGTCGCCAAGCCGGTCTTCCCGGTCGACGAGGAGAAGCTCGCCGTCACGCTGAACGACCTGGCCGGCAAGGCGGCGTCGGCGACCGAGGGCACGATCCTGTTCGCCCCGAACAAGGTGACGCCCGTCGAGGGCAAGCCCGGCAAGGGTCTCGACATCCAGCGCTCGATGATCTCCGTGCGGGACGCGTTCCGCGCCCAGGTGGAGACCGGCCAGAGCAAGCTGGTCGAGCTGCCGGTCACGAACCGCCAGCCGAGCGTCACCAAGGCCGAGGTGGACCGGGCGATGAAGGAGTTCGCCACCCCCGCCATGTCCGGCGTGATCAGGATCTACGCGGGCCAGAAGTTCATCGACTTCGGCCCGGCGCGGTCCCTGCCGCAGATCCTCTCCATGAAGGCGGTCGACGGCCGGCTGGTCGAGGTCTACGACAAGAAGGCGATCGAGAGGCTGCTCGACGGCGCCTTCGCCGGAGTCATGATCACCAAGGGCGACGGCACCAAGCACGAGGTCTCCGCCGACGACGTGGCCTTCGTGATGCGTGACGCGCTCCTCGGCAAGACCCAGGCCGAACGCACCAAGCGGATCGACCTCAGCGGCGAAGGCTGACAGCCGGAGTCACCCACGCCCCCCCGAGCCCCCGCCCGACGCCCCGTCGGCCGGGGGCTCGGCGCGTGGGCGCCCCCGCGCGGGTGCGGGGAGCGTGGGGGTGGGGCCGGCTCGCGTTCAGTAGTGGGCGACGAGGACGGCGGAGAGGGAGAGAGCGCCGGGGAGGGCCTGGGCGAAGAGGATGCGGCGGTTGGCCGTGACGGCGCCGTAGAAGCCGGCGATCACGACGCAGGACAGGAAGAAGACCTGAGCGGCGAAGCCGGTCGGGTCGTCGGCGATCAGCCCCCAGACCAGCCCGGCGGCGAGGAAGCCGTTGTAGAGGCCCTGGTTGGCGGCCATGGCCGCGGTGTCACGGGCTGTCTTCGCGTCGAAGCCGGAGAAGCGACGGCCGGTCTCCCGCTCCCACAGGAACATCTCCATCACCAGGATGTAGGCGTGCAGCAGGGCGACGAGGGCGACGAGGATGTCTGCGGTCAGCGGCATGGCCGCATTCTGCCGCCGGCCGGGCGGACGGCCGGTGCGCGACGCGTGCCCGCCGGGTGGCCGCCTCCCGTCGTCGTAGGCTGAATGCCGTGGGCGAGGGAGGCCGATGGTGACCGGGACGACGACGGCCGGGACGACCCTGGCCGAGGTGATGGCCGAGCTGGCCGGGCTCGAGGACGCGAAGACGCGGGCGGTGAACGAGCGGCACGGTGACGACCACGGTGTGAACCTCGGGAAGCTGCGCGCCCTCGCGAAGCGGCTGAAGACCCGGCAGGACCTCGCGTACGGGCTCTGGGAGACGGACGACACCGCCGCGAGACTGCTGGCGCTCCTGATCTGCCGCCCGAAGGCCTACGGCCGTGACGAGCTCGACACCATGCTCCGCGGGGCCCGCACCCCCAAGGTGCACGACTGGCTCGTGAACTACGTGGTGAAGAAGAACCCGCACGCCGAGGAGCTGCGGGTGGCGTGGACCGCCGATCCGGATCCGGTGGTCGCGAGCGCCGGCTGGGCGCTGACCACCGAACGCGTGGCGAGGAAGCCCGAGGGCCTCGACCTCGCCGGGCTGCTCGACGTCGTGGAGGCGGAGATGAAGGACGCCCCGGACCGCCTCCAGTGGGCGATGAACCACTGCCTGGCCCAGATCGGCATCGAGCACGCCGAGCTGCGCGCACGTGCGCTCGACATCGGCGAGCGCCTGGAGGTGCTCAAGGACTACCCGACGTCCCCGGGCTGCACGTCCCCGTTCGCGCCCGCGTGGATCGACGAGATGGTGCGCCGGCGGGCCGACGCGTAGAGAGGCCGCGACCGCCGTCCCTCCGCCGAAAACCGCTCGCCCCCGGTCCTCCTCGCCTCCTAGGATCTCCTCCAAGGGCGGGGTCGTAGCACAGAGGTAATGCGCCGCGATGACATCTCGGAGGACGCCGGTTCGAATCCGGTCGCCCCGCCCCCCTCGCGCCCGCGCGGCGCGAGGGGACGGCCGGGGGACCCCTCACGGCCCCCGGGCCGAGCTAGTTCAGCCGCGCCCGCGCCGCCTGCGCCCTCCGCCGGATCGTCGTCGCCG
The DNA here is from genome assembly GCF_014656215.1 of Streptomyces zaomyceticus. GTDB lineage: Bacteria > Actinomycetota > Actinomycetes > Streptomycetales > Streptomycetaceae > Streptomyces > Streptomyces zaomyceticus. The sequence continues at coordinate 14,981 of NZ_BNBZ01000046.1, forward strand.
ACTCCGGGTCCACCGCGTCCATCACCTGCGCGTACGCCTCCATCTCCGTCGCTCCCGTGAGGAACTGCCCGCGCTGGACGAGCAGCTCGGCGCGCTCGTAGCGGAGCCTCGCCGGGTGGGAGGGGAGCAGCAGGGAGAGCTCCACCGCCCACAGGGCCACGTCGGAACGCTCGGGGCGCGGGGCCGCCCAGGCACGGATGTTGTTGAGCACCCGCAGCACGATCGCGCCGGGCTCGGCGGGCCTGAGCATCGAACGGTCGAGGGCCTCGCCCGTCGCGCTCGCGACCAGGAGCTCGGCGTCCGTGCCGGTCATGGCACGGCCGCCCGCGAAGGGGTCGGCGAGGTTGAGGTCGGCCGGGTCGCCGAAGCCGACGACGAAGTGGCCGGGCAGTCCGAGTCCGTACACGGGGGCGCCCGCCCGGCGGGCGACCTCCATCCAGACCACGGAGAGCAGGATCGGCAGGCCGCGGCGGCGCCGGAGCACCTCGTGCAGGAGCGAGGACTCCAGGCGCTGGTAGTCGGCGGGCACGCCCTCGAAGCCCTCACGGCTGCCGAGGAGCCCGGCGAGCGCGGTGGTCCAGTCGCCGGTGATCCGGGTGGCGTACGGCACGAGTCCGGCGAGGCGGTCGAGTTCGATCTCGGCCTCGTCGAGGGTGTGCCGGGTGACGGTGGGGTCGACCACCGCCCCGATCAGCAGACAGAGCCGGGCGAGGTCGGGCCGCTCGGACCGTGCCTCCTCCGCGAACTCCCGTCGCCAGTCGGGCGGCTCCACCGCGCCGGAGCCGCCCTCCGCGCCGCCGTCTCGCGGCTCGCCGTCCGGCCCGTTGCCCCGCCCGCCGTCCGGTTCGTGTTCCGGTCCGTCCGGTGGTGGTACGTCCTCCGTCACGCCTCCGCCCATCGGTAGTGGTGGTAGTGGTGATGGGGTGCGAAGCCCATCCCGTCGTACAGCGCCAGCGCGCCGTCGTTGTCCGCCTCCACCTGGAGCCAGGCCGCCGACGCGCCCTCGTCGAGGGCCTGTCGGGCGAGCGCCGTCATGACGGAGGTCGCCAGGCCCCGGCGCCGCTGGTCCGGGTCGACCTCGACGGCCATGAAGCCGGCCCAGCGTCCGTCGACGACGCACCGTCCGATCGCCGCCGGTACCTCTCCCGTGCCCGCCACGGACGCGAACCACACACTCGGTCCCGAGTCGAGCACCGACCGTACCGCCGGGCCCGGTTCGCCGGAGCGCCGGTAGCGGCGGAGCCACGACTCGTCGACGGTCCGGGAGAGGCGTACGGCGGAGATGTCGGCGTCCAGGTCGCCGATCGGGGCGAGCGCCCCGATCCGCACCTCGGCGGAGACCTCGCGCCGCCAGCCGTGCCGGTCGAGGGCCGCGCAGAGCAGCTCCTGGGTGCCCTCGGCGCCGGTGGCCGTCTGGATGTACGCGGGGAGCCCCCGGGCCGCGTACCAGGCGCGTACGCGCGTCAGGGCGTCTGTGACCGGCAGTCCCGGGTCACCGAGCGGGAGTACGGAGTTGGCGCGGCGGGTGAATCCGTCCGAGGCCCGCAGGGTCCATTCTCCGAGCGCTTCGCTCTCGACCGGCTGCCACGCGCGCGCGGTGGCCCGTGCCAGCTCCGGGAAGGTGGCCGAGGGGCCGCGGCGCCGGGCGGGGGCGGCGGGGACGGCCTTCCCCGCGACCAGGGTGGATTCCGCGATCCGGACGCTCTCGCCGCTCTTTCGTGTGATCAGCAGCACAGAGTTGTCCCATGATGTGAGAACTCCGACCGCGTCGGTGAACCTGGCACCCGCCGCCGGTGACTCCGTCACGTACCGAACGGAGACACGTTTTCCCACGTCAGCGCTGGTAATTCGGACCTCAAGGCGTCCTCCGCCGGTGAATTCCACAGCTTCTCCGCCCCTCCTGTTCGGATCGCCCCCAAGAACGGAGATACTAGGTGCGGGCATCGACGACGCCGCGCTCCCGCGCAGACCAGCCCTATCGAGGAGGAACGACAGCGTGACCTACGTCATCGCGCAGCCTTGTGTCGACGTGAAGGACAAGGCGTGCATCGAGGAGTGCCCCGTCGACTGCATCTACGAGGGCAAGCGGTCCTTGTACATCCACCCGGACGAATGCGTCGACTGCGGGGCCTGTGAGCCGGTCTGCCCGGTCGAGGCGATCTTCTACGAGGACGACACCCCGGAGGAGTGGAAGGACTACTACAAGGCGAACGTCGAGTTCTTCGACGAGCTCGGTTCGCCCGGTGGTGCCTCCAAGCTCGGCGAGATCGAGCGTGACCACCCCTTCATCGCCGCCCTGCCGCCGCAGAACGGCTGATCGACCGCTTCAGGTCGAATCCGGTCCCGTACGGCGTCGGCCGCCGTACGGGACCGAGGCGTTTCCCGACGCCTTCCCCGCGCACGTACAGGAAGTGAGAGCCAACCCGTGAGCGCAGTCTCTTCGCGCCTGCCCGTCTTCCCCTGGGACAAGCTGGAGCCGTACAAGAAGACGGCCCTGGCGCACCCGGACGGAATCGTGGACCTCTCGGTCGGCACGCCGGTCGACCCGGTCCCCGCGCTGATCCAGGAGGCCCTGGTCGCGGCGGCGGACTCGCCGGGCTATCCCACGGTCTGGGGCACCAAGGAGCTGCGGGACGCGCTCACCGGCTGGTGCGAGCGGCGTCTGGGCGCGGTGGACTTCGCGCACGAGAACGTGCTGCCGGTGGTGGGCTCCAAGGAGCTGGTGGCGTGGCTGCCGACGCAGCTGGGACTCGGCGCGGGCGACCGGGTGGCGTACCCGCGGCTCGCGTACCCGACGTACGAGGTCGGCGCGCGGCTCTGCGGAGCCGAGGCCGTGGTCTACGACGACCCGACGGAGCTCGACCCGGCGGGGCTCAGGCTGCTCTGGCTGAACTCCCCGTCCAACCCGACCGGCAAGGTCCTGGGCAAGGACGAGCTGACCCGGATCGTGGCCTGGGCCCGCGAGCACGGCATCCTCGTCTTCTCCGACGAGTGCTACCTGGAGCTGGGCTGGGAGGCCGACCCGGTCTCCGTCCTGCACCCGGACGTCTGCGGCGGTTCGTACGAGGGGATCGTCGCCGTCCACTCGCTGTCCAAGCGCTCCAACCTGGCCGGCTACCGCGCCGCGTTCGTCGCGGGCGACGCGGCCGTGCTCGGCGAGCTGCTCCAGATCCGCAAGCACGGCGGCATGATGACCGCGGCGCCGGTGCAGGCGGCGACGGTCGCGGCGCTCGGCGACGACGCGCACGTGGCCGAGCAGCGGGAGCGGTACGCGGCCCGCCGGGCGGCGCTGCGGGCGGCCCTGGAGGCGCACGGCTTCCGGATCGAGCACAGCGAGGCGAGCCTGTACCTGTGGGCGACCCGGGACGAGCCCTGCTGGGAGACCGTGGCCTACCTCGCGGAGAAGGGCGTCCTGGTGGCTCCGGGCGACTTCTACGGCGAGGCGGGGGAGCGGTTCGTGCGGGTGGCCTTCACGGCGACGGACGAGCGCGTGGAAGCGGCGGTCAAGCGGCTCGGCTGAGCCTCGGAGACAGCGGGAAGGGCCCGGGAGCTTTCGCTTCCCGGGCCCTTCGCCGTGTGCGCCGCGCCTGCCGCGCGGTGCGTGCCGTGCCGTGCGTGCGGGTCAGCCGCCGAGGGGCAGCCCGCCCAGCGTCTGGCCGGTCGGCAGGCTGCCGAGGCCGCCGCCCAGGGCGCCGTCGGCCGGGCCCTCCGCGCTCTCCGCGGCGGCGCCGGCCGTCTTGCCGACGACCTCGCCCGCGCTGCCGGCGGTGTCGCCGGCGACCTTCTGGGCGGCCGGGGTGGCGGTCTTGCCCGCCGCGCCGACGGTCTTGCCCGCGGCGGGGACGGCCGTGCCGACGGCCTGGCTGCCGGCACCGCCGACGACGCCGGTGGCCGTCTGCGAGGCGCCGTCGACGGCGGTGCCCGCTCCGGCGGCGTCCAGGGTGGAGAGACCGGTGAGGGCGCCGGTCGGCGCGATGTTGTGGTCCAGGGCGCTCGCGGAGCCGGCCGCACCGACCACGGGGGCTGCTCCGGCCGCGATGAGGAGGGCGGCGCGGGCGATCCGACGGGTCAGGGGGAGGGTCATGGTGCTCCTTCGACGAGGTGCGAGGTGTTGTTCGGACGCAGTGACAACCGGCCCCGGGGCGGGGGAGGTTGCGGAGGCCGAAGGTAAAGAATTGGCAATGCGTCGTATTGTCGGGTGGGGAGGAAAACGGACGAACGCGTCATTGCGCAGACGTCTGCCGAACCGTCACTTCCCTTGCCGGGCAAGGGAATTGGCGGGGTGGGGCGCAGTGCGGAAAAGGCGGCGCGGAAGGGTCGCGAATTTCTCCGGACGCGAGCCGGTCCCATGCCACGGGCGAGTGAATCGCCGTACGGGTGATCGGCTACTTCGCGAGGCGCATACGGACGGTCTCCCCGCCCCGGGCCGGTGCGCCGGAGGATTCCGGGGCCCCCTCCGGCGAGCCCGAGGCCCTCGGCCCCGAGACCTTCGACCAGCCGCCGCCGGCCTCGCCCGCGCGCCACACCCGGTCCCGGTACGCGACCTCGGTGATGCGCAGCGTGTCCGCCCGCGCCACCGCCCACTGCGCCAGCTCCCAGCCGCGCCGCTCGTCCGCCCCGGCGCCCTGCGCCGCCCCGGACCCGGCCGTCGCCCGCACCGGCACCACGAGCGCCGGCGGCTCGCCGGCCGACCGGCCCGCGCTCGGGCCACCCGTCACGGCCTTCGGCGCCGCCTTCTCGCCGAAGGCGCGGACCAGCTCGGCGCGGACCTTCTCCGGATCGCCCGGCCGGCCCTCCGCCGTGTTCGCCGTGCAGGAGAGCGCCGCGGGAGACCGGCCCGTCAGCGCCGCCGACAGCAGCGTGGCGTCCGGCTCGTGCTTCGCGTACGCCTGCGGGAAACCGCTCTTCTGCACCTTCTGCGCCGCCACCGTCAGCGGCAGCCGCGAATATCCCCGGACCTTCTCCAGGCCCTCGTAGAACTTCCCCGCCGAGTACACCGGGTCCATGATCTGCGCCGGCGTCCCCCAGCCCATCGAGGGCCGCTGCTGGAACAGGCCGAGCGAGTCCCGGTCGCCGTGCTCGATGTTCCGCAGCGCCGACTCCTGGAGGGCCGTCGCGAGGGCGATCGTCACCGCACGCTCCGGCAGGCCCCGGCTCGTCCCCACGGCGGAGATCGTCGCGGCGTTCGACGCCTGCTCGGGAGTGAACTCGTACCGGTTGTCGCCGCTGCCCACGCTGCACCGGGGCGTGCCCGTACTCCCCGTCACCTGGTGGAAGGCCACGTACGAGGCGAGGCCGAGGAGCGCGGCGAAGGCGGCCGCGGAGCGGGCGAGGCGGCCGCGACGGGCGGGGCGGGTGGGCTCGGACACGGGGCCCACCGTACTGGAGGCCGCGTTAGGGTCGGCACATGGCTGACATCACCCCGCTCGACGCGCCCCTCGACCTGTCCCAGGACGGGGCCGCGCTCACCGCGGCCCTCGTCGACTTCCCGTCCGTCAGCGGGACCGAGCAGCCGCTCGCGGACGCCATCGAGCAGGCGCTGCGCGCCCTGCCGCACCTCACCGTCGACCGGTACGGCAACAACGTCGTCGCCCGCACCCGGCTCGGCCGCGGCGAGCGGGTCGTCCTCGCCGGCCACATCGACACCGTGCCGATCGCCGACAACGTGCCCTCGCGACTCGACGAGAACGGCATCCTGTGGGGCTGCGGCACCTCCGACATGAAGTCCGGGGTCGCCGTCCAGCTGCGGATCGCCGCCACCGTCCCCGAGCCCAACCGCGACCTCACCTTCGTCTTCTACGACAACGAGGAGGTCGCCGCCCACCTCAACGGCCTCGGGAAGATCGCCGCCGCGCACCCCGACTGGCTGGAGGGTGACTTCGCGGTCCTCCTGGAGCCCTCCGACGCCCAGGTCGAGGGCGGCTGCCAGGGCACCCTGCGCGTCATCCTGCACACCGCCGGCGAGCGCGCCCACTCCGCGCGCTCCTGGATGGGCTCCAACGCCATCCACACCGCCTCCCCGATCCTCGCCCGCCTCGCCTCGTACGAGCCGCGCAAGCCGGTCATCGACGGCCTGGAGTACCACGAGGGACTCAACGCGGTGGCGATCCAGGGCGGCGTCGCCACCAACGTCATCCCCGACGCCTGCACGGTCACCGTCAACTACCGGTACGCCCCCGACCGCTCCCCGGCCGAGGCCCTGGCCCATGTCCGCGAGGTCTTCGCCGACTGCGACATCGCCGAGTTCGTCGTCGACGACGAGAGCCCCGGCGCCCTGCCCGGCCTCTCCCACCCGGCCGCGGAGGCCTTCATGAAGGCCGTCGGCGGCAGCGCCCAGCCCAAGTTCGGCTGGACCGACGTGTCCCGCTTCAGCGCGCTCGGGGTGCCCGCGGTGAACTACGGCCCCGGCGACCCCATCTACGCGCACAAGCGGGACGAGCACGTTCCCGTCGACCGGATCCACCACTGCGAGGCACGGCTCCGCGACTGGCTGACCGCCTGACCGCCTGACTTCTCCCCTCCCGACTTCCGTAATTTCGCGTTTCGTCACCTCTGTCGTCCTAGGCTGACCGGACCAGAAGATCAGTTGGCGGCCGACAACGGGCCGCCGATCGGCGGAGGGAGCAGGCCATGGGCATTCCCGAGGGAATGGCGAAGCCCGAGGAGCAGCGACTCGGTCCGGTGCTCAGGCGGCGGGATCAGGTCCAGCCGGGCACCACGGACCAGCGGCTGCTCGACACCGAGGGTGACTCGGAGTGGGTGCACACCGACCCCTGGCGGGTCATGCGCATCCAGTCCGAGTTCGTCGAGGGCTTCGGCGCCCTCGCCGAACTGCCGAGCGCGATCAGCGTCTTCGGCTCGGCCCGCACGAAGCCGGACTCGCCCGAGTACGAGGCGGGCGTACGGATCGGCCGGGCGCTCGTCGAGGCCGGCTTCGCGGTCATCACGGGCGGCGGCCCCGGCGCCATGGAGGCGGCCAACAAGGGGGCCAGGGAGGCCAAGGGCGTCTCGGTCGGCCTCGGCATCGAGCTCCCCTTCGAGCAGGGACTCAACCCGCACGTCGACATCGGCGTGAACTTCCGCTACTTCTTCGTCCGCAAGACGATGTTCGTGAAGTACGCGCAGGGCTTCGTCGTCCTGCCCGGCGGCCTCGGCACCCTCGACGAGCTCTTCGAGGCGCTGACCCTGGTCCAGACCCGGAAGGTCACCCGCTTCCCGATCGTCCTCTTCGGCACGGAGTACTGGAAGGGCCTCGTCGACTGGCTCCGCGACTCGGTCGTCGCGGGCGGCAAGGCCTCGGAGCGCGACCTGCTCCTCTTCCACGTCACGGACGACGTGGACGAGGCGGTCGCGCTGGTGACGAAGGAGACGGGCAAGTAGCGGCCCACGGGGCGGGGGCGACGGTCATCCGTCGCCCCCGCCCCGTTCCGCCCGGCCTGTGCCGGTTCGTTCCGTCTTCCGCGGGACTACGCCAGCCCGCGCCGTGCCACGGCCGGCGCCCGGTGACCCGCGATGGACGCCACCATGTCCAGCACCTGCCGGGTCTCGGCGACCTCGTGCACCCGGTACACCCGCGCTCCCAGCCAGGCGGACACGGCGGTCGTCGCCAGGGTCCCGAGGACCCGTTCCTTCACCGGCCGGTCCAGCGTCTCCCCGACGAAGTCCTTGTTGGACAGGGACACCAGCACCGGCCACCCCGTCTCCGCCATCTCCCCGAGCCGCCGCGTCGCCTCCAGGCTGTGCCGGGTGTTCTTCCCGAAGTCGTGGCCCGGGTCGATCATGATGGCGTCGCGGCGGACCCCCAGCGAGGCCGCCCGCTCGGCGAGCCCCACGGTGACCCGCAGGATGTCGGCCATCACGTCCTCGTACGCGACCCGGTGCGGCCGCGTCCGCGGCTCGGCGCCGCCCGCGTGCGTGCACACCAGCCCCGCGCCGTACTTCGCGGCGACCTCGGCGAGCCCCGGGTCGACCCCGCCCCAGGCGTCGTTCAGGACGTCAGCCCCGGCCTCGCAGACGGCCTCGCCGACGTCCGCCCGCCAGGTGTCCACGCTGATGACCACATCGGGATGGCGTCTGCGGACCTCCGCGACGAAGCCGACCGTGCGCCGCGCCTCCTCCTCGGCCGTCACCTCCTCGCCGGGGCCCGCCTTCACCCCGCCGATGTCGATGATCGCCGCCCCTTCGGCCACGGCCTGCTCGACCCGGGCGAGCGCCGGCTCGTCCCGGAAGGTGGCGCCCTGGTCGTAGAAGGAGTCCGGCGTCCGGTTCACGATCGCCATGATCACCGGCTCGTGCGGCCCGAATTCACGCCGTCCCAAGCGCAGCATCCCTTTTGTCCTCCCTCGTGTCCGTTCGCCTGCGACCCTAGCTGTCGGTGGCGCATGGCACGATCGGCACGGGACGATTTCCACTCCGGGGAGAGGCGCGCAGGTGTTCTGGTTTCTGCTCATCACGATGGTCGTGGTCGTGGCCGCGGTGACCCTGGCCGTGGTCGGCGGCGGCGACAGCGAGGTGTTGCCCGACGTGGCGCCCGAGCAGCTCGTCGACCCCCTTCCGGAGGCCCGGCCGGTCGACCGCGCCGACGTCGAGGCGCTCCGCCTCCCCGTCGGGGTCCGCGGCTACCGCATGGCGGACGTGGACGACGTCCTGGTCCGCCTCGGCGCCGAACTCGCCGAGCGGGACGCCCGGATCGCCGAGCTGGAGGAGGCCCTCGCGGGGGCGGCCGCGGACGGCGACGGAGAGGGTGGCCGGGCATGAGCCCCGGCGGGGCGGTCCCGGGACCGGACGGGCTGCTGCGCTGCCCCTGGGGCCTTTCGACCGAGGACTACGTGGCGTACCACGACGAGGAGTGGGGCCGCCCGGTCCACGGCGACGACGAGCTCTTCGAGCGGCTCTGCCTGGAGGCCTTCCAGTCGGGCCTGTCGTGGATCACGATCCTGCGCCGCCGCGAGACCTTCCGGACCGCCTTCCAGGGCTTCCGGATCGCCGACGTGGCGGCCTTCGGCGACGAGGACCGCGAGCGGCTCCTCCTCGACGAGGGCATCATCCGCAACCGGGCCAAGATCGACGCGACCCTCGCCAACGCGAAACTGCTCGCGGGCTGGTCCCCGGGTGAACTCGACACCCTGATCTGGTCGTACGCCCCCGATCCGGCGGACCGGCCGGTCCCGCGTACGGTCGCGGACGTTCCGGCGGTCACGGACGCGTCCACGGCCCTCTCGAAGGCCCTCAAGAAGCGGGGCCTCCGGTTCATCGGCCCGACCACGGCCTACGCCCTGATGCAGGCGTGCGGTCTGGTCGACGACCACGTGGAGGGGTGTGTGGCCCGGGGCGGCGGAGCGGCCCCGGACCACTGATCCCGAAGAACTGCCGGCCGGTCTAGAAGACGTGCACCCGGTCGGCGGTGTCCCAGCCCATGTCGGCCTGCGGGCCGCCGAGGCCGCCGCGGCCGTTTCCGGCGTAGACGTACAGCTGGTTCCAGTCGATCGGCCGCATCACGTCCGAGTTGCCGTCGCCGGTCACGTCGCCGACGGAGAGGACGGGCGCGTCCGACGGCCAGGCGTACGGCAGCTTGGTGCGGGCGCCGAAGGCGCCGCGGCCGTTGCCCGGGTAGAGCCAGAGTCCGCGCGAGCCGTCCCGCGCGACGAGGTCGGACCTGCCGTCGCCGTTCATGTCACCGGGCGCCACGAGCCGGTTCATGGTGTTCCAGCCGCCGCCGACCTTCTTGCGGGCGCCGAACCAGCCCTTGCCGTTGCCCGGGTAGGTCCAGAGCACGCCCGCGGTGTCGCGCGCGACCAGGTCGCGGCGGCCGTCACCGGTGATGTCACCGACCGCCTTGAGCTCCTTCATGGAGTTCCAGCCGCCGCCGATCTTGACGCGCGGCTTGAACCAGCCCTTGCCGTTGCCCGGGTAGAGCCAGAGGACACCGGCCCTGTCACGCGCGAAGACGTCCTCGTTGCGGTCGCCGTCGTAGTCGCCGTGCCGGACGATCTGCGTCATGGCGTTCCAGCCGCCGCCGATCAGTACGGCCTTGGGCGCGACGTCCCAGCGGGAGCTGTAGCCGTGCAGGTACCACAGCCGCCCGTCGTCGGCCCGCTCCAGGAGGTCGGGCCGGGAGTCGTTGTTCAGGTCGCCGAACTGCGCGGCGGCGGGGAGGCCGGTGGGGCGCTTCTCCTGCGGCCACCAGTCCATGTACGGGATGCCGCGGTTCGCCTCCCAGTGGGTGGTGGCCACGCGGACCGAGCTCAGCCTGTTGTCGAGCTGGCCCATCACCGAGCCGTCGAGGCTGCTCCCGCGGTTGTACGGGTCGACCACGAGGGAGTCGTTGCCGGCGAAGTTGGGGTCGACGTTGAAGAGGGCGTGCAGGCCCGAGTTGTTGACCAGCGAGGAGATCGTGTTGTCCCACGCCCCGAGGGAGCTCTGGGAGGACGTGATGATCTTCATCTCGCCCTTGAAGTCGTGGTACTGGAAGACGCAGAGCCGGCCCGAGGGGCAGCGCTCCTCGCCCGCGGCGGCGGGGGGAGCGGCGGTCATCAGCGTCGCCAGGGAGGCCGCCGTGGTCACGGCCGCGGCCAGGGCGCGGCGGCCCCGGACGGTGCGGATCATCGAGTGGGAATCCGTTCGTGAAGTGGGTCAGAAGACGAAGTGCGTGGAGCGGACCTGGGCGAGGTCGCGAGGCGCCTGGAGGCGCCCGTCGGCGGTGCCGGGGTAGACGCGGAGAAGGTAGTGGCCCTCTCCGACGTAGCTGCCCCAGGCGTGGGCGACCAGGTCGGGGCGGCCGTCGCCGGTCACGTCGCCGAGGCCCGCGAGCTCCTTGTGGCCGTTCCAGCCGCCGGTGCCGATGAGCTTGCGGGCGCCGAACCAGCCCCTGCCGTTGCCCGGGTAGAGCCAGAGCTTGCCCGCCGTGTCGCGGGCGACCAGGTCGGCCTTCTTGTCGGAGTTCATGTCCCCGGCGCCGACCAGCTCGTTGATCGACTTCCAGCCGCCACCGACCTGCTTGCGGGCGCCGAACCAGCCCTTGCCGTTGCCCGGGTACGTCCACAGGACGCCCGCGCCGTCGGAGGCGAGCAGATCGGCCTTGCCGTCGCCGGTGAGGTCGCCGGCCGCGGCCAGGTCCCGCATGGTGTTCCAGCCGCCGCCGATCTTGACGCGGGGCTTGAACCAGCCCTTGCCGTTGCCGGGGTAGAGCCAGAGGACGCCGGCCTTGTCGCGGGCGAGGACGTCCTCGTTCAGGTCGCCGTCGAAGTCCCCGTGGCGGGTCAGCTTGGTCATGGTGTCCCAGCCGCCGCCGACGAGCACGGTCCGGCCGGGGCTGGTGTAGGCGTGGGACGTCCAGAGCTGGCCGACCATGTTGCGGCTGAGGACGTCGGCGTAGCCGTCACGGTCCATGTCGCCGAACGCGCCGGCCGCGGGCAGCGTGGTGGGACGCTTCTTCACCACGTCCCAGAGCATCGGGTAACGGCTCTCGCTGCCGCAGAAGTCGTCGGCGTCGGGGCCGACGTCCACGGAGCTGACGGCCCGGTCCAGCTCGGGGTGGGAGCTCTCGTCCAGGGACTCCGAGAAGTAGGAGTGGGTCGCGCCCTCCGGGTCGAGTCCCGGCTTGGGGTGAAGGCAGACCGCGCTGCTGTATCCGGACAGCTTGACGACGTACGACCGGATGCGGTTGTCCCAGGAGCCGAGCGACAGCATCGGCTTCCGGATCACGATCATGTCGCCCTGGTACTCGGGCTGGCTGAAGCCGCACACGGCGTTGTCGGGACAGCGGTCCCAGCCGTCGGCGGCCACGGACGGCTGCGCCAGGACGGTGGCGGAAAGGCCGAGGGCCAGAACCGCCGTGAGCGCGCCGCGAAGAAGACGCGCGGGTGGAGCGGAACGCACGGAACCCCCCAGGTATGTGCGTACGAATGGTGAGCGGATCCTATAGACACGCCCACCACCCGTACGAGCGGGTTACGTTCCGGCCCCCGGCCCGGGTGCGTCAGCGGCCCAGGTACTTCGGCTTCTCCTTGGCGATGAAGGCGCGGACCGCGATCGTGTGGTCCTCGGAGGAGCCCGCCAGGCTCTGGAGTTCCTCCTCCTTGTCGAGGGCCTCGGCGAGCGAGTGGTCCGCCCCGTAGGCGAGGGACTCCTTCAGGGCCGCGTACGCCACCGTCGGGCCCTCCGCGAGGGTGCGGGCCACCTTCTCGGCCTCGGCGGCGAGGTCGGCGGCCGGGACCAGACGGTTCGCGATGCCGAGCTCGTACGCCTCCTGGGCGCCGATCGAGCGCGGGAAGAGCAGCAGGTCGGACGCCCGGCTCGCGCCGATCAGCCGGGGCAGCGTCCAGGACACGCCCGAGTCGGCGGTCAGCGCGACCCCGGCGAACGAGGTGTTGAACGAGGCCGTGTCCGCGACCACCCGGTAGTCCGCCGCGAGCGCGAAGCCGAATCCGGCGCCCGCAGCGACACCGTTCACGCCGGCCACCACGGGCTTGCGCATCCCCGCGAGCGCCTTGGTGATCGGGTTGTAGTGGTCCCGGACCGTGTTCATGGTCTCGCGGGTGCCGTTCTCGTGGTCCGCCATGAGCAGCCCCACGTGCTCCTTGAGGTCCTGACCGACGCAGAACGCCCGCTCGCCGGCCGCGGTGAGCAGCACCGCCCGTACGGCGGGGTCCGCGGAGGCCGTCTCGGCGGCGTCCCGGAGGGCGACCTTGGTCGCCACGTTCATGGCGTTCATGGCCTCGGGGCGGTTGAGCGTAATGGTGGCGAGTCCGTCGCTCACCTCGTACAGCACCGTGTCGGCCATGGGGTTCCCTTCGCCTCTTTGCGTGGTTGACCAGCACAGCATGGCGGACATCACCCGCCCCGCCCATGTGAGCTGCGTCAAAGATTGAAGGGGTCCGGCCGGACGCCGAGCGGCGAAGTATCGCAGGCCGATCGCCGAAATGTGGGGTTTTGAGAGAGCGCGTTGCGCAAGCGATGCCATTCGATGTTGGTCATCGGGTCCTGCCATGCGGGATAATGACCTGGAAGCAATGTGTTCGAAGCCGGTGACGCGTGCTCCACATCATGGAGCTGCCCGGCTGACAAAGAGCTGGTTTCAGGAAGGGGAACAAGCATGGCGGCCATGAAGCCGCGGACGGGTGACGGCCCGCTCGAGGTGACCAAGGAGGGGCGGGGCATCGTCATGCGCGTTCCGCTCGAAGGCGGCGGTCGGCTTGTCGTCGAGCTGACCCCGGACGAGGCCGAGGCGCTGGGCGATGCCCTGAAGAAGGTCGTCGGCTGACCCCTTCCCTCGCATCCTGACCACTGCCCCGGCACGGCTTGCCCGTGCCGGGGCAGTGGTGTGTACAAGGGGGGTACGGGAGGAAGGGCCGTGTTCCGGCCCCGGCGTACCGGGCCGGGAGAGCGGTGCTTCGGCCCCGGCGTACCGCGCGGGGGAGGCGTTCAGCCCCGGCGTACCGCGCAGAGCAGGCCGTCGCCGACCGGAAGCAGGGAGGGGATGAGCTCCTGGCTCTCCCGCACCGTGCGCAGCAGTTCACGGACGCGCTGGACCTCGGGCGGCTGGGCCGCCGAGTCGACCGTGCGGCCGTCCGCGAAGACGCCCTCGAAGCAGACGAGACCCCCCGGTCGCAGCAGGCGCAACGATTCAGCGAGGTAGTCCAGGTACTCGAGCCGGTCGCCGTCGCAGAACACGAGGTCGTATCCGCCGTCCGCGAGCCGCGGCAGCACGTCCAGGGCCCGGCCGGGGATGAACCGCGCCCGGTTGCCCGCGAAGCCCGCCGCGCGGAACGCCGTCTTGGCGAGCTGCTGCCGCTCCGGCTGGAGGTCCACCGTCGTCAGGACGCCGTCCGGCCGCATCCCGAGCAGCAGATAGATGCCCGACACGCCCGTGCCGGTGCCGATCTCCGCCACCGCCTTCGCGTCCGCCGTGGCCGCGAGCAGGCGCAGCGCACCACCGGTGCCCGGGGACACCGAGGGCAGCCCTGCCTCCCGGGCCCGCTCCCGGGCCCAGCGCAGAGCGTCGTCCTCGGCGACAAAGGCGTCGGCGAACGACCAGCTCGTCTGCCGGTTGGCGGTAATGGCCCTCTCCTGTCCCCGTAGTTGACGCAACGGTGACTGTATCCGCTGTCAGCGGGAACCCGCAGATGGGACCGGGCGTTCACCAGGGGAAGGACGCGGCAGGAGGAAGCCGGGGCACCCGGTTCCAAATTCGCGTAAAGATTCTTATCCGGAGCTAACGGGCGAGGTGGCTATGGTAGGGGCTCCACTGGACACCACCAGAGCCGACAGGGGAGGTGCGGCTGCGCCTGGGGATCGGGGAGGAGTGCTTCGGCGTCTTCTCAGGTCGGCGGGTGAGCCGAAATCCGTGACCGACACAGCTGACCGTTCCCGCTCCACCGACTCCGCTCCCACCACCGCGACCTTCGCATCGGATGCGGAATCGCAGGCGTGGACTCCGCCCACCTGGGAGGAGATCGTCAGCACGCACAGTGGCCGGGTCTACCGCCTCGCCTACCGCCTCACGGGCAATCAGCACGACGCCGAGGACCTGACGCAGGAGGTCTTCGTCCGCGTCTTCCGTTCGCTGTCGACGTACACGCCGGGCACCTTCGAGGGCTGGCTCCACCGCATCACGACCAATCTCTTCCTCGACATGGTCCGCCGCAAGCAGCGCATCCGTTTCGACGCGCTCGCCGACGACGCCGCCGAGCGGCTGCCCAGCCGTGAGCCCTCGCCGCAGCAGGTGTTCAACGACACCCACTTCGACGCCGACGTGCAGCAGGCCCTCGACACCCTCGCGCCCGAGTTCCGCGCCGCGGTCGTCCTCTGCGACATCGAAGGACTGTCGTACGAGGAGATCGCCGCGACCCTCGGTGTGAAGCTCGGCACCGTCCGCAGCCGGATCCACCGCGGGCGCTCCCACCTGCGCAAGGCCCTGAAGCACCGCTCGCCCGAGGCACGGGCGGAGCGTGCCCTGGCCTCCGTCGGATGGGAGGCAGGGACAGCGTGAGCGGCACTCGTCCCTCGTCACCGACCCCCGCGGAACACCACCTCGGGGACCGGCTGGCCGCACTCGTCGACGGCGAACTCGGCCATGACGCCCGCGAGCGGGTCCTCGCCCACCTCGCGACCTGCGCCCGCTGCAAGGCCGAGGCCGACGCGCAGCGCACCCTCAAGAGCGTCTTCGCGTCCGCGGCGGGCCCGTCGCCCTCGGAGGGTTTCCTCGCCCGGCTCCAGGGACTACCCGGGGGCCCCGGTGACCCCGGAGGCCCCGGCGGACCCAGAGGCCCCCTCGAAGAACTTCTCGGCGCGAGCGGAGTGAAGTCCGACGGCTTCGCCACGGCCGCCGTCGTCACCCCGCACCCTCCGGGCACCGGCTTCCGCATCCACGACGTCGGCGACCGCGGCTCCGGCACGTCCTGGCGCGGGCGGCGCTTCGCCTTCGCGGCGGCCAGCGCCGTCTCGTTCGCGGCGATCGCCCTCGGCGGCACCCTGCCCCTCGAAGCCTCGGTGAACGCGAGCGGGCGCGGCACCCAGGGCACCGGCACGGCGGTCACCCCGCTGCGTGCCACCGCCACGGGTCCCGGCGGCGGCACGGCGGTCGGCCGGGGCACGCGCTCCGGCGAGCGCGGCGCGCAGTCCTTCGACGGCACACAGGTGACCGCGGCGGCTCCGCTCTCTCCCGGGGCTCCGGCGGCGCTGCCGCACGGGCCGGTGGCGGGCCGGGGCACGGTACCGGCGGGAGCGGTCCCGCCGGACGCGGTGCGCTCCGCCGCGGCTCCTCTGGTGGCGGTGCGCTTCCAGAACCCGGCCGCGCAGTCGCTGCTCGCCCTCTCGCCGTTCATACGACCGACGGGTCCGGCCCTCCAGCTGGCCCTCGGCCCCGGTCCCAGCCCGGCGCCGAGCCCGACGACCGCAACGCTCGGCTCCCACCGCTGACCCGCGACCTGGTTGAATCCAGGGACAGGGGCGCCCGAGCCAAGGGGCGCGGACGGGCCAGCGGGTTGCGGGGAGAGCATGAACAACGGAAAGCCGAACTGGTGGAGTCGGCCTTCGAGCACGCCGGAGGCGGCGCGGATACCCTCGCCGCCTCCGTCCGGCGACGCCGACGGCGACGGTGACTTTCCCCTGCCCGCGCCGCAGCCGGCGGCCGGGGCCGAGGCGAGCGACCTGACGGATCCGGCGGGCCCGACGGTGCCGGTGGACACGACGGACGGGGCGGCGAGGCACGAGGCCGCCGCCGACGCGCCCGCGGCACCCGCCGAGCCCACCGTGCTGCTGACCAAGAGCGAGCCTCCCGCCCCGGCGGACGAGGCTCCGACGGCGCACCTCCCGGTGACCGGCGGCCGCCCGGCCGACGCCCCTCCGGCCGACGCCCCTCCCGCCCCGGTGTCCGAAGGCCCCGGGGTCGACACCACGCACGCCGCGCAGCCCGCGCCGCAGCCCCTGCACGCACCCGACGAGTACCGGACGCCGCCCTACGGCGAGCCCGGCCCCTGGGCGCCCGCGCCGCCCGTACAGCGCCCCCCGGCGCCCGTACCGCCGCAGCAGGCCCAGGTGCCTCCCGTACCGCCGCACCCCCAGCCCCACCCCCAGACACAGCCCCACCCCCAGACGAACGGTCAGGGCGCCGGCCTGCCGCCGCAGGCCGGTGCGCCCTGGGTGCAGTACGACCCCTGGGGAGCCGGCGGCGCCGGACTCCCGCCCGCGCCCGCGAAGAAGTCCCGCAAGGGGCTCGCCGTCGCGGGAGCGCTCGTCTTCGCCCTCGTCACCGGTGTCATCGGCGGCGGCATCGGCGCGTACGTCGAGCGCAACGGCGGCCTCACCACCGTCGAACTGCCGCAGGCGGAGGGCGGGGACACCGACCGCGCCCCGGACAGCGTGGCCGGGATCGCGGCCGGCGCCCTGCCCGGCGTCGTCACCCTGCACGTCAAGGGCGGCGGTTCGTCCGGCACCGGCACCGGCTTCGTGCTGGACGCCAAGGGCCACATCCTCACCAACAACCACGTGGTCGACGGCGCCGAGTCCTCCGAGGACATCACGGTGACCTTCTCCAGCGGTGAGACCGCCCGCGCCAAGGTCGTCGGCAAGGACACCGGCTACGACCTGGCGGTCGTCCAGGTCACCGGAGTCTCCGGCCTCAAGCCGCTGCCGCTCGGCAACTCCGACAACGTCCGCGTCGGCGATCCCGTCGTCGCCATCGGCGCGCCCTTCGACCTCTCCAACACGGTCACCTCCGGCATCATCAGCGCCAAGGAGCGCCCGATCACGGCGGGCGGCGAGAAGGGCGACGGCAGCGACATCAGCTATGTCGACGCCCTCCAGACCGACGCCCCCATCAACCCGGGCAACTCCGGCGGCCCGCTCCTCGACTCCAAGGGCCGGGTCATCGGCATCAACAGCGCGATCCGCGCGGCCGGCGGCGGCTCCGGCGACGGCGAGGGCGGCAGCGCCTCCCAGCCCGGTTCCATCGGCCTGGGCTTCGCCATACCCATCAACCAGGGCAAGCGCGTCGCCGAGGAGCTCATCAACACCGGCAAGGCCACCCACCCGGTCATCGGTGTGAGCCTCGACATGCAGTTCAACGGCGACGGCGCCCGCGTCGGCGAGAAGGGCAAGGACGGCACCGCCTCCGTCACGCCCGGCGGCCCGGCCGCGAAGGCGGGTCTCCGGCCCGGCGACGTCATCACCAAGGTCGACGGCCAGCGGGTGCACAACGGCGAGGAGCTGATCGTGAAGATCCGCGCGCACCGCCCCGGCGACCGGCTGGAACTCACCCTGACCCGCAACGGCAAAGAGCTGACAAAGACGTTGACGCTCGGTTCCTCGCAGGGCACCTGAGTGCCATGTGACGGACGCCGGGAGGTACCCGTCCGACAGTTTCGGCGGGTACCGTGGACCGGGCCCTTGACCGGCATGAAGGAGCTACTAGGTGTTCAGCGACATAGGCGCACTCGAGCTGGTGACGCTCGTGGTCCTCGCCGTGCTCGTCTTCGGGCCGGACAAGCTCCCGAAGGTCATCCAGGACGTCTCGCGCTTCATTCGGAAGGTCCGTGACTTCTCCGACAGCGCGAAGGAGGACATCCGCAGCGAGCTGGGCCCGGAGTTCAAGGACTTCGAGTTCGAGGACCTCAACCCCAAGACGTTCCTCCGCAAGCAGATGGAGCAGAACGAGGACCTCAGGGAGCTCAAGGAGCTGCGCGGCAGCTTCGACCTCAAGAAGGAGATGAACGAGGTCGCCGACGCGGTCCACAGCCGCGAGCCGCAGACCTCCGCCGTCAACGGCTCCCCGGGCGCCGTGCCCGCCGTCAACGGCACCCCGGACCTGCTGAAGAAGCAGGACAAGCCGGACACTCCGGAGCGTCCGCCGTACGACTCCGACGCGACCTGACGACGGGCTGTCACCGACCCGACGCGTCCCGGTGGCTATCCTCCCTCTGTTGACGCAACGAGGAGGCGGCCGAGATGGAGACCACGAGTCGGGTGGAGGGCGTACCCGCGGCCCGGCGGACCGCCGAGGGCTATCTGCGGGCGTCCTTCGCCTGGTACGGCCTCGACGAGGCCTTCACCGGGCCGCGCTGGCTGATGCAGGTCGGCACGGCGGCGGACGGCAGTGTGCAGCACGGGTCGACCGGGCACGGTGACACGCCGTCCATAAAGTCCGACGCGAGCGCCGCGGAGAAGGAGCGGTTCGCGGTGGTCGTGACGGTGGCCGCGAGCCCCGTACGACGGACCGGCGACGGCACGGGCGTCCTGGACGCCACCACCGTCTCCTCGGCCGCCTGGCTGGCCGGTTCCGGGCTGCTCGTCCACACCTGGCCCGCCTCGCTGGACCACGGGATGCGGGACAACTGGCTGGACCAGCAGACCGAGACGGCCTTCGAGCTGGCCGACGACCTCGACGGCCCGGAGTGGTCGACGCTGTCGCTGCCCGTGGACGGGGTGCCGATGCCGTTCCACTACCGCGAGTCGGAGTTCGGCTGGGTGCTGGCCGGGTCTGCCGCGGGGGTGCACCTCGGGGCGTACGGGCGGGGGATGAGCGCCTACGGGCTCGGCTTCTCGCAGATCAAGGACCTGGAGACGTACGCCTGACGACACGAGAAGGGCGCCCTCGATCGAGGGCGCCCTTCACGCTGTGCGGCCGCCGAGGGCCGGTGCCGGGTGCGTCCGCCCGCTCCGCCCCGCGGAACGACCGCCCACACCCGGGTGGCTAGAACTTGTTGCGCGGGGTGATGCCCAGGCTCATGCCCGAGAGGCCGCGCTGGCGGCCGCCGAGCTTGCCGGCGATCGCCCGGAGGGCCGCGCCCGCCGGGGAGTCCGGGTCGGACAGGACGACCGGCCTGCCCTCGTCGCCGCCCTCACGGAGCCGTACGTCGATCGGGATCGAGCCGAGGACCGGGACCGTCGCGCCCGTGGTCTGGGTCAGACCGTCCGCGACCCGCTGGCCGCCGCCCGTGCCGAACACGTCGACCATCTCGTCGCAGTGCGGGCACGGCAGGCCCGCCATGTTCTCGACCACACCGACGATCTTCTGGTGGGTCTGGACGGCGATCGAGCCGGCCCGCTCGGCGACCTCGGCCGCCGCCTGCTGCGGGGTGGTGACGACCAGGATCTCCGCGTTCGGGACGAGCTGCGCGACCGAGATCGCGATGTCGCCGGTGCCCGGGGGCAGGTCGAGCAGGAGGACGTCCAGGTCGCCCCAGTACACGTCCGCGAGGAACTGCTGGAGCGCGCGGTGCAGCATCGGGCCGCGCCACACCACCGGGGCGTTGCCCGGGGTGAACATGCCGATGGAGATGACCTTCACACCGTTCGCCGACGGCGGCATGATCATGTTCTCGACCTGGGTCGGTCGCCCGTCCGCGCCCAGCATCCGCGGCACGCTGTGGCCGTAGATGTCGGCGTCGACGACACCGACCTTGAGACCGTCGGCGGCCATCGCCGCGGCCAGGTTCACGGTGACGGAGGACTTGCCGACGCCACCCTTGCCGGAGGCGACCGCGTACACCCGGGTCAGCGAGCCCGGCTTCGCGAACGGCACCTCGCGCTCGGCGCTCGTGCCGCGCAGCGCCGCCGCGAGCTCCTTGCGCTGCTCGTCGCTCATCACGTCCAGCGAGACGTCGACGCCGGTGACGCCCTCGACGCCGGAGACGGCGTCGGTCACCCGCTGGGTGATGGTCTCGCGCATCGGGCAGCCGGAGACGGTCAGGTAGACCGTGACGGCGACCTTGCCGTCCGGTTCGATCTCCACCGACTTGACCATGCCGAGCTCAGTGATCGGTTTGTTGATCTCGGGGTCGTTCACCGTCGCCAGTGCTTCGAGCACCGCGTCTTCCATAGCCATACCGACGATGGTACGGCGCCGACCACCGGCCCATGAAAGGCCTGTCAACGGTCGGGTACGTCACTTCCGTGGGTGTCGGCCGACGGGAATAGATCCCGGCGCTCCTCCAGCTCCTTGATCAGGTCCTGGAGCTCGGAGCGGATCCAGTCGCGGGTGGCGACCTCGCCGAGCCCCATCCGCAGCGCGGCGATCTCCCGGGTGAGGTACTCGGTGTCCGCGATCGACCGCTCGTTCTGCTTCCGGTCCTGTTCGAGATTGACCCGGTCCCGGTCGTCCTGGCGGTTCTGTGCGAGCAGGATCAGCGGCGCCGCGTACGAGGCCTGGAGGGACAGCGCGAGCGTCAGGAAGATGAAGGGGTACTCGTCGAACTTGAGCGAGCCCGGCGCGAAGATGTTCCACAGCACCCAGACGATGATCGTCAGGGTCATCCAGACGAGGAACCGTCCCGTCCCCAGGAACCGGGCGATCCGCTCCGAGAGCCGGCCGAACGCCTCGGGGTCGTACTCCGGCAGCAGCCGGGCGCGCCGCTCCCGGGGCAGATCGAGCCGGATACGGGGACCCGACCGCTCGCGCTCCCGCTCGCGGTCCTGGGTGCGTTCAGCCATGCCCCGTCCCCTCCTCGTGGAACTCGGTCTCCCGCCAGTCGTCCGGCAGCAGATGGTCGAGCACGTCGTCGACGGTGACCGCGCCGAGCAGCGAACCGCTCTCGTCCACCACGGGCGCCGCGACCATGTTGTACGCGGCGAGATAGCTGGTGACGGCGGGCAGCGGGGTGTCCGGGCCGAGCGGCGGGAGATCGCTGTCCACGAGCGAGCTGACCAGCGTGAACGGCGGATCCCGCAGCAGCCGCTGGAAGTGCACCGTGCCCAGGTACTTGCCCGTCGGCGTCTCGTCGGGCGGCCGGCACACGTACACCTGCGCGGCGAGCGCCGGGGACAGGTCCTGCTGCCGGACCCGCGCCAGCGCGTCCGCGACCGTCGCGTCCGGCCGCAGCACGATCGGCTCGGTCGTCATCAGGCCGCCCGCCGTGCGCTCCTCGTACGCCAGGAGCCGGCGTACGTCGGCCGCGTCGTCCGGCTGCATCAGGGTCAGCAGCCGCTCCTGGTCCTCCTCGGGCAGCTCGGAGAGCAGGTCGGCCGCGTCGTCCGGGTCCATCGCCTCCAGGACGTCGGCCGCGCGTTCCTCCTTCAGCTTGCCGATGATCTCGATCTGGTCGTCCTCCGGCAGCTCCTCCAGGACGTCGGCGAGCCGGTCGTCGTCGAGCGCCGCGGCCACCTCGACGCGCCGCTTGGGGGAGAGGTGGTGCAGTGCGTTGGCGAGGTCGGCCGGGCGCAGCTTCTCGAAGGTGGCGAGCAGGCTCTCGGCGCCCTGCCCGTGCTCCTCGAGGGAGAAGCCGGTGACCGCCGACCACTCGACGGTCAGCGTCTCGCCCTTGCGGCTCAGCACCCCGCCCTTGCCCTTGCGGACGAAGACCTTGTCGATCTCCCAGTCGCGGCGGGCGGGCAGCTGCTGGATGGCGACGTCGAGGACGGTGACCTCCTCGCCCTCCTGCCCGCCGGGCCCCACGAGCCGGACGCGCCGGTCGAGGAGTTCGCCGAGGACGAGCCGCTCGGTGGGGCGCCGTTCGAAGCGGCGCATGTTGACCACGCCGGTGGTGATGACCTGGCCGGACTCGACGCCCGTGATCCGGGTCATCGGGACGAACACCCGGCGACGGCTGAGGACCTCCACGACCATGCCGAGCAGCCGCGGCGGACGCCGGCCGACCCGCAGCATGGCCACCAGGTCGCTGACCCGGCCGACCTGGTCGCCGACGGGGTCGAAGACCGGGACCCCGGCGAGGTGGGAGACGAAGATCCGGGGGGCGCCTGCCGCCATGCCACGCGCCTCCTCGGTGTCGCACGATTCGAGTCATTGCAGAGCTTTGCCGGGTTCAGGCTAGCCCGTGCCGTTCCGCCCTGCCCCGGTAGCGCCTCCGTACGGCTGCCGCCGGGTCCGTCACACGGCCCGGGTACGCTGCGGTCTGCCGTCCCCACCGGCACGCCGGCCCTCCCGCCCGGCAGAACAGACGGCCGCCGCCCCGCCATCCCGGACGGGCCGCGGCCCGGCAGCCCCCCACGATCCCGAGAGGCATCGCAGGTGACCGTTCGCACCCCGTCATCGCGTACTCCGTCCGCAGCACGTGTCCCGTCGCCCCGTACGCCCGCCGAGGCCCGTACGCCGTCGTCGGGCCCCACGGCGGCGGTCCACCGCACCCCGGCCGGGCGCCTCCGCAGAGCCGCCCTGCCGCTGGCGCTCTGCGCAGGTCTCACCGTGGGACTGACCGCCTGCGCGGCCGACCCGGACGAGGGGACGAACGGGGTCGGGAAGCTCTCCGCGCCCGAGATCGAGGGCAAGGCACGGTCCGCCGCGGGCACGGCGAAGGCGGTACGGCTCTCCGGCACCCTGGTCAGCAAGGGCGGCACCTTCAAACTGAACATGCGCCTCAGGCAGGACGGCGCCAGCGGCTCGGTGACCACGAAGAACAGCACCTTCGAGCTGCTGCGGGTCGGCGACGCGCTCTATCTGAAGGCCGACGCGGGCTTCTGGACCCACGACAGCAAGGGCGGCGCCACACCGTCGAAGGCGGACGCCGAGGCCGCCGACAAGCTCGACGACATGTACGTGAAGGTGCCGCAGGGCGACCCCTCGTACAAGCAGCTGCGCGGTTTCACCGACATGGGACCGCTCCTCGGCGGACTGATCGGCCTGCACGGCGAGAAGGTCAAGGGCGACCGGGACCAGATCGGCGGGGTCAGGACGATCAAGGTGAAGGGCGGCGCGGACGGCGAGGGCGGCACCCTCGACGTGGCCCTGGTGGGCTCCCCGTACCCGCTGCAGTTCGCGCGGGGCGGGGGAGGGGGCGTCGTGGTGCTCTCCGAGTGGAACAAGGACTTCCTGCTCACCGAGCCGTCGAAGGAGGAGACCCTCGACTACGGCAAGCAGCTGCCCAGGACCTGACCGGGTGCGGCGGGGTGGTCGTCCCCGACCGGGTCCGGTGCGGCGGGCGGTCGTCCCGGGCCCTGACCGGAGCCCGGGCTCAGCGCCGCTTGCGGCGCTTGAGCAGCAGTTTCGGCAGGCCGTGCGGCACGGGGTCGCGGGTCGTGGCCCCCGAGGGCAGCGGCACGGCGGCCAGGGAGCCGTCCGGCAGCTCCGTGGTCGAGGACCGGGGGTCGAGCCGCAGCACCCGGCACTCGCGCCCCCAGCGGCCCGTCATGGCCTCGCCGTCGGGCGCGTTGAGCCGCTTGCCCTTCAGTTCGGCGACCGCCGCGTCCCACTCCTCGGAGCCGTGGGCGAGCTCGCGCACGGTGGCCGTCCAGGCGACGAGCCGACCGCCCTTGTCCTTGCTGCGGACCGTCACCTCGGCCGTCCCGCCGTCCACCAGGCCGGGCAGCGGCTGCTCGCCGGGGCCGTCGCCGACGACGAACGCGGCGCCGTCGTGCCAGACGTGCCAGAGAGCCCGGGCCGGACCGGTGCCGCGGACCCACACCAGGCCGGACTTCTTGGTGGCCTCCTCGACGAGGGCGGACCCGAGCAGCTCTTCAGTCATGGCCCGAAGCCTAGCCGCAGAGCCGCTACAGCCAGCCGTTGCGCTTGAGCGTGCGGTGGATGGTGAAGCAGACCGCGATGATGCCGGTCAGCACCATCGGATAGCCGTACTTCCAGTGCAGCTCGGGCATGTGGTCGAAGTTCATGCCGTAGACGCCGCAGACCGCCGTGGGGACGGCGACGATCGCCGCCCAGGAGGTGATCTTGCGCATGTCCTCGTTCTGCGCGACGGTCGCCTGCGCCAGGTTGGCCTGGAGGATCGAGTTGAGGAGTTCGTCGAAGCCGACGACCTGCTCCTGGACGCGGGCGAGGTGGTCGGCGACGTCCCGGAAGTACTTCTGGATGTCGGGGTCGACGAGCCGCATCGGCCGCTCGGAGAGCAGCTGCATCGGGCGGAGCAGCGGAGTGACGGCCCGCTTGAACTCCAGCACCTCGCGCTTCAGCTGGTAGATCCGGCCGGTGTCCGTACCGCGCGTCGAACCCTTTGCGGCCGGCGAGAAGACGTCGATCTCCAGCTGGTCGATGTCGAGTTCGACCGCGTCGGCGACCGCGATGTAGCCGTCGACGACGTGGTCGGAGAGGGCGTGCAGCACGGCCGAGGGGCCCTTGGCGAGCAGTTCGGGCTCGCCCTGGAGGCGGTGCCGGAGGTTGCGCAGGGAGCCCTGGCCGCCGTGCCGGACGGTGATGACGAAGTCGGGGCCGGTGAAGCACATGACCTCGCCGGTCTCGACGACCTCGCTGGTCGCGGTGAGTTCGGCGTGCTCGACGTAGTGGATCGTCTTGAACACGGTGAAGAGGGTGTCGTCGTACCGCTCCAGCTTGGGCCGCTGGTGGGCGTGGACGGCGTCCTCGACGGCGAGCGGGTGCAGTCCGAACTCGGCCGCGATACCGGCGAATTCGGCCTCGGTCGGCTCGTGCAGGCCGATCCAGGCGAAGCCGCCGCTCTCCCGTACCTGGCTCATGGCGCCGCGCGGGGTGAGGCATTCGCGGTCGTCGACGCGGCGCCCGTCGCGGTAGACGGCGCAGTCGACCACGGCGCTGGAGGCCGTGTGGTCGCGGGTGGGGTCGTACGAGGTGTACGTGGTCGGGGTCTTGCGCAGGGGGTGCCGCAGGCTCGGGCGGACGGCGGCGCGCAGGTCACGGATCATCGACATGGGCATGCTCCTTCACGGAGAGGCCGTCGGCGAGCGTGGCACAGCCCGGAATGGGGACGTGGAGCTACGTCGTCCACAAAGCGGGCGGCACCGAGAGATCGCGGTGACGGCGTTCGCTACAGACAGGCAAAGGCGAGATGCTCTTCCGTCGTGCGAGATGCCGGGGAGGCGGGCCCCTACGGACAAGGGCCGGGAATCACCGGAGGTACGTACGCACCGGGCTCGGGTGCGGGGCGGAAGAGCGGCTGGTACTGCCCGATCGACTTCGGTCCATCGCAGCCCCACCTCCTCCGGCCGGTCCCTCGTGAGGGATGACGTGTGACGAGTAGTCGGGAGTTCGGGACTCCCGACCAGCGGCCAAGACTATCAGCCGACTGAGGGTCAATCCCTTCCTTTGCCCGTTCCATACGCGCTTTATGCTCAACCCATGGGAGAAGTTCTTGCTCTGGTCGAGGCTCGGTTGCGGACGGCGCTCGGAGAACCGGACGCGCGGGCCGCGGTGACGTTCCTCGGCACGGACCGGATCGAGGTGCTCCGCTTCATCGACGGCGACCTCGTGCGATACGCGACCCTCGGCATGTCCGCACAGCCGATGGCCGACCCGACCGCCGCGCTCGCCGACCCCGTCAAGGGGCCGCGCGCCGAGCTCGTCCTGACCGTACGGGCCGGCCTCGCCGACACCGACAAGGTGCTGCGCCCGCTCGCCGTGCTCGCCGCGACCCCGCAGGTCGAGGGCGTGATCGTGGCGGCGGGCGCCTCGCTCGACGTCGGCGACCCGCTCTGGCCCGGCGCCGCCTTCAGCTCGGTCCTGGTCGCCGAGTCCGGCGGACTGGTCGAGGACCTGGAGCTCGACGAGCCCATGGACCCGGTGCGCTTCCTGCCGCTGCTCCCGATGACCTCGAACGAGGCGGCGTGGAAGCGGGTGCACGGGGCGCAGGCCCTGGAGGAGCGCTGGCTGACGCAGGGTACGGACCTGCGCGATCCGCTGCGCAGGTCCGTGAACCTGGACTGACGGAAACCAGGCCGACAGGCGTTCCGCCGGCCGGGCCCCCGGGTTCAGGCGCGGGCGGCGGTCCTGCTGGCGATCAGGTTGGCGATCACCACGTAGACGATCGCCGGAATGCCGTAGTCGAGCAGCACCTGGAAGGTGTCCTGGGACACGCTGAAGAGCCCGATCGACCAGGCGGCGAGCCAGTCGGCGGCGCTGTGGAACCAGCCGACGACGGTGTTTCCCCGGTTGGCGTCGAGCAGGTCCAGGGCGATCCAGACGACCAGGATGCCCGCGAGGACGTGGGCCACGGTTCTTACGGCGGAGTCGATGCCTCTCATGGGGTCCGTCTTGCCCGAGCTCCCGGGGGCAAACCGACCCGCGGCGTCCGTGCCGCCCGCAGGCCGGGCGGCGTTCGTCCGGCCCGCGGCCCGCGGCCCGCGGCCCGCGGCCT
>NZ_BNBZ01000047.1 GCF_014656215.1 Streptomyces zaomyceticus
GGTGCCGGCGCGTCCCCCGGGGCGGGCGCCGCGGCCGGGCCCAGGCCCGCGGCCGACCGCGCCGCCCCGCCCACCATGGCGCCGGGGCCCGGCGGCCTCACCCCCGTGTACACACGCCGGGCCAGGACCGCGGAGAAGGTCGTCGCGCTCACCTTCGACGCCGACATGACGGCCGACCAGGGCCCGCGGGCCGCGCGCGGCGAGCACTTCGACAACCCGGAGCTCATCGCGACCCTGCGCCGCCTGAAGGTGGACGCGACCGTGTTCATGACCGGCCGCTGGGCGGAGGAGTACCCCGACCAGGCCAGGTCCATCGGCCGCGACCCCCGCTTCGAGATCGCGAACCACTCCTACAGCCACTACGCCTTCGCGTCCCCCTGCTACGGACTCCCGACCGTCGCCGGGCCCGACATGACGGCCGACGTGCAACGGGCCTTCGACGCGTTCCGCGACGCCGGGGCCGAGAACGTCGTCCCCTACTTCCGATTCCCGGGCGGCTGCTACGACGACGCGGCCCTGCGCGCGCTCGGCCCCGCCGGGGTGACGGCGGTCCAGTGGGACGTGGTCAGCGGGGACGCCTTCGCGAAGGACGCGGACGCGGTGGCCGAGCAGGTCCTCGACGAGGTCAAGCCCGGTTCCCTGGTGGTCATGCACTGCACGCGCAGCGCGGCCCCCGTCACGGAGCGGGCGATCCGACGCATCGTCCCGGAACTCCGTGCCCGCGGCTACCGCTTCGTGAAGGTCTCGGAGCTCATGCGCGGCTGAACCGGCGCGCGAAGAGACGGCCCGGGGAGTGCCGGGCGTCGCGAGCCGGGCGGGACTTTCCGGACACCTCCTAGCCCGAGCAGGCGTTGCGCTGGGCCTCCTGCCATGCGCAGACCGGGCACAGGGTGATGCCCTTCGTCGACTCCGGGTACTCGGTCGGCTCCTGGCACAGCACGCACGCGGCGAACGGGCCCTCGGTCGCCGGTTCCGGCTTCGGGGCGGGCTCCGGGGCGCAGTACGACGTGGACTCGCTCATGTCTTCGAGCCTACTCACTCCAGCCGCGCCGTGGCCCGGCACGCGGCGATCGCCGTCGCCGCCGCGAGGAGCACGGCGCCGGCGCAGGCGAGCCACGGCGGGTCCGCGGTCGCCGCGCGGGCGCCGGTGATCAGGGCCGTCATCGCGTGCTTCGCCGGTGAGCCGGTGGTCACCAGGGCCAGGAGCGAGCCGAGGACGAGGGCCGCGAAGGACCAGCCGGGGGCCCGGACGAACGGGCGGGAGACCAACGCCCCCACGACGGCGCCCGTCAGGGCACAGGCCACCGCCGCCAGGAGGCCCGTCGTCGTGGCGGCGAGCGCGGTGACTCCGCGCCGGTCGCCGGTCGCCGTGACCGCGAGGACGGCGACCGCCCCGACGAGGACGGGCAGGGCGGCCCCCGTGACGAGCGCCGCGAGATGGGCACGGCCCCGACCCGCGGCCGCCGCGACCACGTTCCGCGCGGCGGCCGGCTCCTGCGTCGCGCAGATCCGTACGGACCAGGCGGTCACCGGGAGGAGCGCGGCGGAGGCGAGGCCGAGCGCGCCGAGGACGGGCTCGCCGACGTTCACGCCGACGCCGAGGACGGCCGCGTACAGGAGCAGCGGTGCGAGCCAACGCTGGGAGCGGAGCAGCAGACCCGTCTGGTAGCGCAGGAGCGCCGTCATACCCGTACGCCTTCGGAGCCGAGGTGGTGGATGTGCCAGGAGGCGGCGAGCAGCGCCGCCAGGAGTGCGTCGGAGTGCCGCGCGTCGACGGTGAGGACGGTGAGGGCCGGGCCGTCGACGCCCTCGGAGCCGGGGGCGGATGCGGGCGCGGGTGCGGTGACGGGATCGCCGGGGAGGCCGGCGGGGAGCGGTCGGTGCCCGCCGGAGACCGTGATCCGGACCCGCGGCGCCGGCTCGGAGCCCGGGAGGGCCGGAGCCGGGGCCTCCCGCCACCGCCCGGTGTCCGCGGACCGCGCCCGGGCCTCCCGCACTCGTCCCGACCCCACCTCGTGAACCGCGTCGGGCTCCCCCGCCAGGCGTCGCGGGTCGTGGTCGACGAAGACGACCATCGCACCGGCCGACCGGCGTTCGCGGACCGCCGCGTCCAGTTCGGCGCGGGCGCCCGTGTCGAGGCCGGTCCAGGCCTCGTCGAGGACGAGCAGGTCCGGATCGGCGAGAAGGGCCTGGGCCACGGCGACCTTCTGACTCGTGCCCTTGGACAGTGCCGCCATCTCCGTACGGGCGTGCTCGGCGGCCCCGAAACGTTCCAGCCACTCCCCCGCGCGGACCCGGGCCGTCGACCGGCCGAGGCCCTGGACCCGTCCCAGATGGACCAGATAGTCGACGGCCGTGAAGGGGAGCGCGACCGGGAAGCGCTCGGGAACGTACGCGGTGCGGGGCGGGCGGCCCGTGACCCGGCCCTCGGTGGGCGCGTCGACTCCGGCGACGACCCGCAGCAGGGTCGACTTGCCGGTCCCGTTCGTGCCGGCGATCCGGACGAGGGTTCCGGCGGGCAGGTCGAGCCCGACCTCGCGGAGCACCCACGGACCCCGGAGGCCGTGCCGTCGCCCGACCCGCTCGAGCCTCAATTCGAGGTCTTCTGCGGGGTCAGCTCGCTGGGACGGACGACCACGAAGCCCTGGCCCTCCAGCTTGAGCTGCACCGCCTCGCCCGAGCCGCCGCGGATCATCGAACCGACGGACTGCGAGCGGTGCAGCGAGGTGTGCAGCTGCTCGCTCCAGCCGACGACCGCGTCGGTGTCGACGTGGACCGGGGCCTGGGGGCTGACGGGAATGACGATCGGCGTGCCCTCGCACATGAGGGCGACCTTGCCGTATCCGGTGAAGACGGAGTTGAAGAGGCCGCCGCCGGTCATGCCGGCGCCCTTCACCGTCTTGATCTCGTAGTGCAGCGTGGGGTCGAAGCAGAGCACGTTGCGGCCGTTGACCGAGAAGGCGTCGCCCTGCTCGATCTCGACGATGAAGCAGTTCTGCGCCTCGTGCGCGAACCAGGCCTCTCCCCGGCCGCGCACGGCCATGAGGGCCAGGCCCTCGCCGGTGACGGCGCGCTTCAGCAGGCCGCCGATGCCCTGGCTCTTGCGCTCGAACTGCAGATCGCCGCGGAAGGCGATCATCGAACCCTGGCGAGCGTGCATCTCGCCGTTGACGGTGTATTTGACGGATTTGGCGTTCTGGAGGGTCATCCCCGGAAAGTCTGCGGTCTCGGCGAGGTGTTCACCGGCGAAAAGATCACTCTTCATGAGGGGCATCCTGTCCCGGAAGCGCTCATTCCTACAAGAATCACTCCTGACGGCAGTGGCAGACTTGCCCGGTGAGCAGCAACGAGACCGATCTCCGTGATGAGAAGCCCCAGTTCGTCCTGCCGTTGGTCGTGCGGATCGAGCGGGACGCCCCGCCGTCCCGTACCGACGCCCTGGAGACCGCGGCGCGGGCCGTCCTGGAGATCCTCACCGACGACCGCTCCCTCGGCGAGGGCGAGTGGGCCCGGGTGATGACCGACTGGCAGGACGCCCGGATCCGCAAGGTCGTGCGCCGGGCGCGCGGCGCGGAGTGGCGGCGCGCGAGCGCGCTGCCGGGGATCACCGTCACCGGTACGGAGGCGGAGGTACGGGTCTTCCCGCCGGTCCCGCTCGACGGCTGGCCCAAGGAACTCGCCAAGCTCCAGGTCTCGGGCACCGACCTCGACGACCCGGCAGCGCCCGGTCCCGTACCGGACGGGGCGGCCGTGCTGTGGTTCAGCCCCGAGCTGGACATGTCGGCGGGCAAGGCGATGGCGCAGGCCGGGCACGGGGCGCAACTGCTGTGGTGGGCGATGACGGACGCCGACCGGAAGACCTGGCGCGAGGCGGGCTTCCCGCTCGTGGTCCGGACCGCGGCGGCCGACGCGTGGCCGGCTCTGACGACGAGCGGGCTTCCGGTGGTGCGGGACGCGGGGTTCACGGAGATCGCCCCGGGCTCGTGCACGGTGGTCTCCGCCTTCCCGCGCCGGGCGTGACCGGAACGGAACCTCAAATCAACCTCTGAACGTCCCCCTGTCGGGGTTCGAACGATTTCCCCGGGGTCATCAGGTGGGTGACTGAGGACCGAAGGAGGGGGACATGACGGAACTCGGCATCGGCATCGGCTGGCGTCCCGAGATCGCTGAGGCGGTCGAGGGGCTGTCCGGAGTCGACTGGGTGGAGGTCGTCGCGGAGAACATCTGCGCCGGCCATCTGCCCGACTCCCTGACCAGGCTGCGCGAGCGCGGCGTCACGGTCGTGCCGCACGGCGTCTCGCTCGGGCTCGGGGGCGCCGACCGGCCCGACCCGGCGCGGCTGGCCGCGCTCGGCGAGAAGGCGGTGGCACTCGGGGCGCCGCTGGTCACGGAACACATCGCGTTCGTACGGGCCGGGGGGCCGCTCACCGCGACCCCGCAGCTCGAGGCGGGCCATCTGCTTCCCGTGCCCCGGACGTGGGACGCGCTCGACGTGCTCTGCGAGAACGTACGGATCGCGCAGGACGCGCTGCCCGTGCCGCTCGCCCTGGAGAACATCGCCGCCCTGATCTCCTGGCCCGGCGAGGAGATGAGCGAGGGGCGTTTCCTGGCGGAGCTGGTGGAGCGTACGGGGGTACGGCTCCTCGTCGACGTCGCCAATCTGCACACCAACCACGTCAACCGGGGCGAGGACCCGGCGCGCGCGCTGTCGGAACTGCCGGTGGAGGCGATCGCGTACGTGCATGTGGCGGGCGGTGTGGAGCGGGACGGGGTCTGGCACGACACCCACGCGCATCCGGTGCCGCGCGCGGTCCTCGACGTACTGGCGGATCTCGCGTCGCGGGTGGCGCCGCCGGGCGTGCTGCTCGAACGGGACGACGACTTCCCTCCCGGGGAGGAGCTGGGGGACGAACTGCGCGCGATCCGGGCGACCCTGACCGGGGCGTCACGGGTGGCGCGTCATGGGGGCGCGGGTCACGGAGTACGGGCGCCGCGCGGTCCGGTGGCGGCCGCGGCGGCGCAGCCGCTGCTCATCGGGGCCGGTGCCCGGGTCTCGGGCGGGCCGATGCCCGTCGTCGCCCCCGCCGCACCGGTGGCCACCGCGCCGGCACCCCACGCCGGGGCCCGGCAGCGGGTCGCCGTCGCCCAGGCCGCCCTGCTGTCGGCGCTGGTCGCCGGAACGCCCGTGCCCGAGGGGTTCGACAGCCGACGGCTCGGGGTGCAGAGCCGGGCACTCGCGGCCAAGCGGGCCGGGGTGGTCGCGAAGGTCGCGCCGGAGCTGCCCGAGATCCTCGGCAAGGGGTTCCGGCCCGCGTTCCTCGCGTACGCCAGATCCCGGCCCATGTCCGGCGGCTACCGCCGCGACGCGCTCGACTTCGCCGAGCATCTGCTGGTCGCCGGGCGGCCGGAGGATCCGGCGGCACAGCGGCAGCTCACGGAGTGGTGGCAGGACCGTTCCGGCAACCGTCCGCCGGGCCGCGCCACCCGGCTCGTACGGGCCGCCCGGCACGCCCTGGTACGGAGATGAGGTGCCCGTGAACGTCCTGACCGCGTTGTTCTATCTCGCCGCCGCCGCCGGCATCGCGCTGCTGATCGTCCGGGTCGCCCGGACCCGCGGCGGAACCGGCGGGCCCGTCCACGACCGGTACGAGGCCGCCTTCCTCAACGGCGGCCCCGCCCGGGTCGTCGACAGCGCCCTCGCCGCCCTCCAGTCGGACGGCAGGCTGGCGGTCGGCGGCCCCGGCATCGTCGCCGTCGTCCGTCCCGTGGCGCACGACCCGGTGGAACGCGCCGTGCTCCAGGCGCACGCCGCCGCTCCGCACGGGGCCCTGCACCACCTGCGCATGGCCGTGATGCGGCACCCGGCGGTCCAGGAGATCGGCGACGGGCTCGCCGCGCGCGGGCTCGTCGTCGACCCGGCGACCCGGCGCACCACGCTCCGGTGGTGCGCCGGGATCGGCCTCGCGGCCCTCGCGATGTTCCCGGTGTCGGCCGTCCTCACGGCCGTGGACCTCGCCGTCACCGCCGGGCCCTCGTTCCCGTTCCTCCTCAAGGTGGCGCCGGCGGTGCTCGCCGCCGGATTCACGGCCCTGGTCTGCGGAACGATCGCCGCCCGGCAGGTCACCCCGGCCGGCCGGAACGCGGTCTTCGCGTACGGGCGGGCACACGCCCATCTCGCCGACGCCGGACTGCTGGTGGCACTCCACGGGCTCCGGGCCCTGCCCGATCCGGTGCTGCGCGAACAGCTCGTGGCCGCCGCCCGGGTCTACGGGCCGCCCGGGCGGCGCGGAGGCGGGAACAGGCGCCCCGTTCCGCACCGGTACGACAGCTCGGACGCGGGCGACGACTTCGCGGCGGCCGTCGTGTGGTGCGCGGGGACCAGCGCGTGCGGTGGCGGGGGCGGTGGGGGTGGCGGCTCCTGCTCCGGCGGCGGGTCCGGGTCGTCGTGCTCGTCCGGATCGTCGTGCTCGTCGGGGTCCTGCTCGTCCGGGGGCGGCTCCAGCTGTGGTGGGGGCGGCAGCTCGTGCTCCGGTTCGAGCTCCAGTTCGTGTTCCAGCTCCAGCGGGAGTTCGTGCTCCAGTTCCAGCTCCAGCAGCTGATCACCCGTTCGGGTGGCGGCGACGCCCGGCCTGTCGTACAACTCGGGCATGGTCTGGGTTCCGTTGCTGCTCGTGGCGTGTGTGGTGGCCGGTGTCGGTTGTGCGCGGCTGTGCCGGGCGACGCTCGCGGCGGGCCGACCCGGTCGCGACCGGACCGAAGGGACGGGCGCGGCCGACGGGGCCGGCGGGATTCACGGGACCGCGTCGGACCTCACCGTCGGCGAGGCGGCCTACCTCGCCGGCGGACCGCTGCGGGTCACCGATCTGACCCTGGTGGCGATGCACCGGGAACGCCGGCTGCTGCTCGCCCACACCGGCTGGGCGACGGTCGTGGACTCCCCCGGCCACCGGGACGACGCGTTGGAGCGGGCCGTGATCGGCGCCATCGGAGCCGGCGGGCAGTCGCCGATTCCCCTCGTGCGTCCGGTCGTCGCCGCGGCCGACTCCGTACGCCTGCTCGCGGAGCGCCTCGTCGACCGGGGACTCGCCGTGTCCGCGGCGGGGCACCGGGAGATCGAGGCCGGGCTGCGGACGGTGCGGACCGGCTTCCTGCTGAGCCTGGCCCTGGGAACGGTGTCGACGCTGCTGGTGCCCAGCGCCGAACGGGCCCCGGTCCTCGCCGGATTCGCCCTGCCGCTGGTCGCCTCGGGGCTCTGTCTGCTGATCGGACGGATCGAGGTGTACCCGTACACCCGCTGGGCCTCCCCCGCAGGACAGCGGCTGCTGGCGGGGCTCTCCTCGGCCGATCCCCTGACCGCCCTCGCGACGCGTGGACCCGGGGTGCTCGAACCGGAGCTCCGCGCCGCTCTGCGCAGCCGGGGCTGAGGGGCCGGGCGAGAAGCGCGGAGGCCTCCCGCCCCACCGCCGGAAGGGCCGGGAAAGGGGCGCGAAAAGGCCCCGGAAATGACGCCGGTGCGGCGCGCGTCATGCGCGCCGCACCCGGAGCCGGACCCGGTGTCGCTGGAGCGACGGGCAATGAGGCCGCCCGCCGTCTGATCTTCCGGGTCGAGGGGTGGCGCGCCCGGCCGGGAGCCGGGCCACCACCGTGTCTGTCGGGGCCGTCAGGCCAGGCCCGCCACCAGGTCGGCGACGCTCTTGCGGCGACCGGTGTAGAACGGGACCTCTTCGCGGACGTGCATCCGGGCCTCGGAGGCGCGCAGGTGGCGCATGAGGTCCACGATGCGGTGCAGCTCGTCGGCCTCGAAGGCGAGGAGCCACTCGTAGTCGCCGAGCGAGAAGGAGGCGACCGTGTTGGCGCGGACGTCCGGGTAGCCACGGGCCATCTTCCCGTGGTCGGCGAGCATCCGGCGGCGGTCCTCGTCCGGCAGCAGGTACCAGTCGTAGGAGCGCACGAAGGGGTAGACCGAGACGTAGTCGCGCGGGTTCTCGTCGGCCAGGAAGGCCGGGATGTGCGACTTGTTGAACTCGGCCGGGCGGTGCAGCGCCATGTTCGACCAGACCGGCTCCAGGGCGCGGCCCAGACGGGTGCGGCGGAAGAGGTTGTACGCCTCCTGGAGCTCGTCGCTCGTCTCGGCGTGCCACCAGATCATGACGTCGGCGTCGGCGCGCAGACCGGACAGGTCGTACGTGCCGCGGATCGTGATGTCCTTGGCCGCGAGCTGGTCGAACAGCTCCTGGACCTCGTCGGCGTAACCGCCGCGGTCCTCGGGGAGAACGTCGCGCAGCTTGAAGACGGACCACAGGGTGTAGCGGATGACCTCGTTGAGGTCCTTCGCCTTCTTACCGGCGTTCGGGATCTTTTCGGGCGCACTCATACGCCTATTCTCGCCCGTCACAGGGAGTGCCCCGCACCGGGGTCGGTCCTTTTCGACGTGGCGATGATCTCGTCGGCCGCCCGATGGGCCGAGGCGATGCAGGCGGGGATGCCGACACCGTCGTACGCGGCGCCCGCGACCCGCAGTCCGGGGAGGGCCGCCACGGCCTCGCGGACCCGGGCGACCCGGGCGAGGTGGCCGACGGGGTACTGGGGCAGACCGCCGATCCAGCGGGTGACCGTGGTGGCCACCGGCCGGCCGGCGAGCCCGGTGGCGGCGGCCAGGTCCTTGAGGGAGGCGTCGACGAGGTCGGCGTCCTCGCGGTGGACCTGGTCCTCCTCGCCGTGGCGGCCGACGGAGGTGCGGAGCACGAACAGGTCGGAGGCGCCGTCGGCGACCCACCGCCACTTCTGCGAGGAGAAGGTGGAGGCCTTGATCGTGTGCCCGTCGACGGGCGGCACGAGGAAGCCGGAGCCCGCCAGGACGGGCATGTCGGAGCGGCGGAAGGCGAGGGTGACCAGGGCCATGGAGGCGTAGGCGATCGAGCCGAGCTCGGCGGAGGCGGCGGGCGCGTGTTCGGTGAGCAGGGCGGCGGCGGGCCCGGCGGGGGTGGCGAGGACGACGGCGTCCGCGGTGAGGACCCGGTCGCGGCTCACGACCTGCCAGCCGGTCGCCCCGGTGCGGCGCAGCCCGGTCACGGGGGCGTCGGTGAGGATCTCACCCCCGGCGGCCCGGATCGCCTCGGCGACGGCCCGGGGCAGCGTGCCGACACCGCCCTCGACGCCGAGGAAGACGGAACCGCCGAGGCCGGTGGCCGCGCCCGCCACGTCGGCGGGGGCGGCGGCGGCCCCCGCCCGCTGGACGGCGCGGACGGCGGCGGTGAGCGTGGGGTGGACACGGGCGGCCTCGAAGAGGGCGGGGACGGCCGCCTTCATCGAGATGCGGTAGGCGTCACCGGCGTACACCCCGCCGAGCAGGGGTTCCACGAGCCGGTCGACGACCTCGTGGCCCATCCTGGCGGCCACGTAGGCGCCGATGGCGATGTCCTCGCCGATCTCGGTCGGCGGCAGGTCGCCGTCGAGACCGATCCGGCGCACGCCCTCGGCGGAGAGCAGGCCGTCGACCGCGTGGGCGTCGCCGGGGACGCCCATGACATGGCCCTTGGGCATCGGGACGAGCTCGCCACGGGACCAGACGGACGCGGTGGTGGTGGCGGGGGCCTGGAGCCGGTCGCCGAGACCGACGGCCCGGGCGAGGGCGACGGCCTCGGGGCGGCGGGCCAGCAGCGACTCGGCGCCGAGGTCCACGGGGGCGCCCGCGATCTCCCCGGCGAGCAGCTTGCCGCCGAGCCGCGTCCCCGCTTCGAGGAGGGTCACCCGGTGGCCGGCGACGGC
This sequence comes from Streptomyces zaomyceticus, assembly GCF_014656215.1. Lineage (GTDB taxonomy): Bacteria > Actinomycetota > Actinomycetes > Streptomycetales > Streptomycetaceae > Streptomyces > Streptomyces zaomyceticus. Next base: position 9,769 of record NZ_BNBZ01000047.1, read on the forward strand.
CAGCCGGTGGGCGGCCGCGAGTCCGGCGATACCGCCTCCGGCGACGACGACATGAGGTCCCGTGGTGTCCGCGTTCATGGGACCACTCTCTCAAATCGCCCATGGGCTCCTCTCCCCAGGCCGTCTGTTCCGTTCCGAGGCCGGACCGTGACCGCATCGCTACCGCCGGAGGGCAACCCGTTCCCGGGGCCCGTGCGTCGAAGAGGCGTCGAAGTGGCAACACTCACCACCACCCCCGGGGGGGGACACGATGCGGAGCGCACGAACGACGGCGAGAACGCGGACCGCCGCGGCCGCGGCACTGCTGACGGCGGCACTGGTCCTGACCGGCTGCGCCGGAAGCGGCGACATGGGCTCGGACAGCAAGAGCGACATGGGCGCGGCGAAGCCCGCCGACGAGCAGGCGGGTGCCGCCGACGGCTACTCGGGCCCCGAGAAGGCCCCGTCGGAGCCGTCGAAGGCCCCCGCCCGGCAGCAGCACGTCATCCGCACCGCGTCCCTCTCCGTGGAGGTCGCCGACGTGGCCAAGGCGCTGGCCACGGCCCGCCGGGTGACGTCCGGCGCGGGCGGTCACGTCGAGAACGAGGCGACGGAGCGGGTCGACGAGTCGTACGTCACCTCCCACATCGTGCTGCGGGTGCCCCAGGAGCGGTACGACTCCGTCCTCGCCGAGCTCGCGGGCACGGGCAAGCTGCTGGCCCGCAAGGCGGACGCCAAGGACGTCACCGACCAGGTGGTGGACGTGGAGAGCCGCATCGCGACCCAGCGGGCGAGCGTGGCGCGGGTGCGGGCACTGATGCAGCGGGCGGAGAAGCTGGCCGACGTGGTGACCCTGGAGGGCGAGCTGAGCCGCCGCCAGGCCGACCTTGAGGCCCTGCTGGCGCAGCAGTCCTCGCTGAAGGACAGCACGTCCCTGGCGACGATCGCCCTCCAGCTCTCGGAGAAGCGGAAAGCCGAGGACGAGAAGCCCGAGGAGGGGCGCCCCGGCTTCGGCGACGCCCTGAGCGGCGGCTGGAACTCCCTGACCGGCGCGGTGGCCTGGGCGGTCGTCGTCCTGGCGGCCCTGGCTCCGTGGCTCGCGGTGGCCCTCGTCGGATACGTCCTGTGGCGCCGCGTCGTCCGCCCGCGCCGCGCCGGGCGCGCCGAAGCCCGCCCCGCTCCCCTGCCGGAGCCGCGGACGGAGCGGAACGCCGCGGGAGTGGCCAGGACCTCCGAGAGCGCCGAGGCTCCGCCGACCGGTACGTCCGCCGGCGGCACCGGCGAGTGAGCCGAACCGGCACCAGCGCCCCGGAGGCGAACCGAGCCTGAAAAAATGGGGGCATGAGCGAACGACTGGTGGTCATCGGTGGCGACGCGGCGGGGATGTCCGCCGCGTCGCAGGCGCGCAGGCTCAAGGGACCCGGGGAACTGGAGATCGTCGCTTTCGAACGCGGGCACTTCTCCTCGTACTCGGCCTGCGGCATCCCGTACTGGGTCGGCGGCGACGTCGGCACCCGCGACGAACTGATCGCGCGCTCCCCCGAGGAACACCGGGAGCGCGCCATCGGCCTGCGGATGCGGACGGAGGTGACGGAGGTCGACGTGCCCGGACAGCGGGTCCTCGCACGGGACCTGGAGACGGGTACGGAGACCTGGACGGGTTTCGACAAGCTGGTGATCGCGACGGGGGCCAGGCCGAAGCGCCCGGGGTTGCCGGGGATCGACGCGCCCGGGGTGCACGGGGTGCAGACCCTGGACGACGGGCAGGCGCTGCTCGACTCGCTGGAGGGGACGCCCGGCCGGCGGGCGGTCGTGGTCGGCGCGGGCTACATCGGTGTGGAGATGGCCGAGGCCCTGCTGAACCGGGGCTACCAGGTGACGCTCCTGCACCGGGGCGAGCAGCCGATGGCGACCCTCGACCCGGACATGGGCCGTCTGGTGCACCGGGCGATGGACGGTCTGGGGATCACGACGGTCGCCTCGGCGGCGGCCACGAAGATCCTGACCGGCGAGGACGGCCGGGTGCGCGTGGTGGCGACGGACGCGGCGGAGTTTCCGGCGGACGTGGTGGTCCTCGGCATGGGCGTGGTGCCCGAGACCTCGCTGGCGCGCGCGGCGGGGCTGCCGCTCGGGGCGCACGGCGGGCTGCTCACCGATCTGGCGATGCGGGTCCGGGGCCACGAGAACATCTGGGCGGGCGGCGACTGCGTGGAGGTACTCGACCTGGTCTCGGGCCGGGAGCGGTACGTACCGCTGGGGACGCACGCGAACAAGCACGGCCAGGTCATCGGGGCGAACGTGGGCGGCGGTTACGCGACGTTCCCCGGAGTGGTCGGCACGGCCGTGTCGAAGGTGTGCGACCTGGAGATCGCCAGGACCGGCCTGCGGGAGAAGGACGCCCGCGAGGTGGGACTGCGGTTCGTGACGGTGACGGTGGAGTCGACGAGCCGGGCGGGGTACTACCCGGGGGCCGCGCCCATGACGGTGAAGATGCTGGCCGAGAAACGTACCGGCCGGCTGCTCGGGGTGCAGATCGTGGGCCGGGAGGGCGCGGGGAAGCGGGTGGACATCGCGGCCGTGGCGCTGACGGCGGGGATGACGGTGGAGGCGATGACGGCCCTGGACCTGGGGTACGCGCCGCCGTTCTCACCGGTCTGGGACCCGGTCCTGGTCGCGGCCCGCAAGGCGACGGCGGCGGTCCGCGCGGCGGGCTGAGTCCGCGCGGCGGGCCGGTCCCGTACCCGTGGAACGGCGACGCCTCCGCCCGGTGGGGCGGAGGCGTCGGCCGTGCGGGGGTCCGTCAGACGGTCGTCCTGGTGTGGACGTACTCGACGAGACGGGTCAGGGCGTCCGGGTCCATGGACGGCATGACGCCGTGACCCAGGTTGAAGACGTGGCCCTCCAGGCCCTTCGCGGCGGCGAGCACCTCGTCCGTCTTCGCCTCGACGACCTCCGTCGGGGCGAAGAGGACGGCCGGGTCCAGGTTGCCCTGGAGCGCCTTGCCGGGGCCGACGCGGCGGGCGGCCTCGTCGAGCGGGACGCGCCAGTCGACACCGACGACGTCCGCGCCGGCCTCGCCCATGAGGCCGAGCAGTTCGCCCGTACCGACGCCGAAGTGGATGCGCGGGACGCCGTACCCGGCGACCGCGTCGAACACCTTCACGGAGGCGGGCATCACCGAGCGGCGGTAGTCGGCCGGGGCGAGGGCACCGACCCAGGAGTCGAAGAGCTGGACGGCGGAGGCGCCGGCCTCGATCTGGACCTTGAGGAAGGCCGAGGTGATCTCGGCGAGACGGTCGAGGAGGTCGGCCCAGAGCTGCGGGTCGCCGTACATCATCGCCTTGGTGCGCTCGTGGCTGCGCGAGGGACCGCCCTCGACGAGGTAGCTCGCGAGGGTGAACGGCGCGCCCGCGAAGCCGATGAGCGGGGTGTCGCCCAGCTCGCCGGTGAGCATCCCGATGGCCTCGGTGACGTAGTGGACGTCCTCGGGGGTCAGGTCGCGCAGCCGGGCCAGGTCGGCGCGGGTGCGGATCGGGTCGGCGACGACCGGGCCGACGCCGGGCTTGATGTCGAGGTCGAGGCCGATGGCCTTGAGCGGGACGACGATGTCGCTGAAGTAGATCGCGGCGTCGACCTTGTGGCGGCGGACCGGCTGCAGCGTGATCTCGGTGACCAGCTCGGGCCGCATGCACGACTCGAGCATGGGGATGCCCTCACGGACCTTCAGGTACTCGGGGAGCGAGCGCCCCGCCTGCCGCATGAACCAGACGGGGGTGTGCGGCACGGGTTCACGCCTGCATGCCTTGAGGAACGCGGAGTCGTACGTCCGCGACTGCTGCTTCGTCTGCTGGCCCGTGGGGCGGTCGTTGGCACTCACGTCCAGAATCTTCGCATGTGGCGGGAAGCCGCTCGTCCGGGCAGGGTGTCCCTCCCTGCACGGAGGCCTCGTTCCGCCTACTCTTCCCCGCATGGCTGCGGCTCAGGGACATTTTTCCGATCATTCCGACGGCGATCGAGGGACGGACGAAACGGCGGACAGTACGGAGGCGAACCCGGTTCCACCCGTGTTCCGGCGGGCGGTGGAGGCCCTGCGCTCGGCGCGGCTGCGACCCGAGATCGAGATCGACCCGACGAGGCCCCCGCAGCGCCTCGCCCCTTACGCGTACGCGGTGGAGGCGGCCGTCGTGGACGGCGAGGAGGACCTCGCGGACGGCCGGCTGGTGCTGCTGCACGATCCGGACGGCCACGAGGCCTGGAAGGGCACCTTCCGGCTGGTGACGCTGGTCCGTGCCGAGCTGGAGCCGGAGATGGCGGCGGATCCGCTGCTGCCCGAGGTGTGCTGGTCCTGGCTGACCGGGGCCCTGGAGGCCCGGGGGCTCGGGTACGGGGAGGCGAGCGGGACCGTCACGATGGCGGGCTCGCACTATTTCGGCGGTCTCGCGGACCGCAGGCCCGCGACGCAGATCGAGATCAGGGCTTCCTGGACGCCCCGCGAGGGTCTGGGCGGCGTCCCGGACACGGGCGCACACCTGGCGGCCTGGTGCGATCTGCTCTGCCAGATCGCGGGACTGCCTCCCGCGCCGGCGGATCAGGGGACGGGCGCGGCGGGGACGGTGTCCGGCGCGGGTGTCGTCTCGTTGCCCCAGCGGCGGGGTCCGCAGCAGCCCTGAGGTCGCGGTGGCGCCGAGGCGGCACACCTCGGGGGCGGGATCAAGCCATTCCCGGGAGTGTCCGAACGGTGTCCGGACACTCCCTCGTGAGGGTGACGGCGCGGGGGCCGCTCGTAGGATGATCGATCACGCGTCCGAATTGCCCTAATTGTTACTCACCAAATCGTGATCTTTCCCTAAAGGCGGGCGGCCCAGTTGCCGAAGGAGTCAGTGACCCCTTCACAGCACGGGTTCGCCCCCGGCTTCTTCCCCGAGCCGGCTCCGTCCCGCACCCTTCCCCCCAGGAGGCCTGGTGTCCGTTCTCCTCGAGCAGCCCGCAAGCCTGGTCGCCTACCGCCCGAACAAGCCGACGGCCATGGTCGTCGTGGCCGACCCGCGCGTCCGCTCCACCGTGACCCGCCACCTGTGGGCCCTCGGAGTACGCGACGTGATCGAGGCTTCTTCCATCGCGGAGGCACGTCCCCGCGTCGGCAACCCGCGCGACATCTGCGTTGCCGACGTCCACCTGCCCGACGGCAGCGGCCTCACGCTGCTGTCCGAGACCCGCGCCGCGGGCTGGCCCAACGGCCTCGCCCTCTCGGCCGCCGACGACATCGGCGCCGTACGCAACGCCCTGGCGGGCGGCGTGAAGGGCTATGTAGTCACCGGTACCCGTACCAACATCGGCCACCCCACCCGACCCGGCGCCGCCCCCATCGGCGCCGCGGCCGCGCGGCTCGGCCACCGCCGCCCCCCGGGTGCCCCGAGCCACCCGGGCGGCTACCGCGAGCTCTCCGGCCGTGAGGTCGAGGTGCTCCGGCTCGTCGCGGAGGGCCAGTCGAACAAGGCGATCGGCGTCTCCATGGGCCTCTCGGCCCTCACCGTGAAGAGCCACCTCGCCCGGATCGCCCGCAAGCTGGGCACCGGGGACCGCGCCGGCATGGTCGCGGTCGCCCTGCGGACGGGGATCATCCACTGACGGAACGGTCGACACGAAGCCGGCGCCTGTCGACGGAACGTTCCGTCGACAGGCGCTTGCCGTTCACCGATACCCTTGACAGGTGACCGACGCCCAAGAGACCGCAGCAGACACAGCACTGCGCACCACCGGGGGCGGCCCCCCGGACGACGATGTCCCTGCGAATGGGCTTCCGATCCCGTTGCTGGAGCCCCGCGAGGGGATTCCGCCCGTCGTCGAGACGGACGAAGCCCTCGCCGAGGTGATCGCCGCCTTCGCGGCCGGCCGCGGCCCCGTCGCCGTGGACGCCGAGCGTGCCTCCGGCTACCGCTACGGCCAGCGCGCCTACCTCGTACAGCTCCGCCGCGAGGGCGCGGGCACCGCGCTCATCGACCCGGTGGGCTGCCCCGACCTCTCGGGACTCGGCGAGGCGCTCGCCGGGACCGAGTGGATCCTGCACGCCGCGACCCAGGACCTTCCCTGCCTGCGCGACATAGGCATGCTGCCGACCTCGCTGTTCGACACCGAGCTCGCCGGGCGGCTCGCGGGCTTCCCGCGCGTCGGCCTCGGCGCCATGGTCGAGTCCGTCCTCGGTTACGCCCTGGAGAAGGGCCACTCCGCCGTCGACTGGTCCACCCGGCCGCTGCCCGAGCCCTGGCTCCGGTACGCGGCGCTCGACGTGGAACTCCTCGTCGACCTGCGCGACGCCCTGGAGAAGGAGCTCGACCGGCAGGGCAAGCTGGAGTGGGCGCACCAGGAGTTCGACGCGATCGCCTCCGCCCCGCCCGCCCCGCCGCGCAAGGACCCGTGGCGGCGGACCTCCGGCATGCACAAGGTGCGGCGCCGTCGCCAGATGGCGGTCGTACGGGAGCTGTGGACGGCCCGTGACGCGGTCGCCCAGCGCCGGGACGTCTCCCCCGGCAAGGTGCTGAGCGACGCGGCGATCGTGGAGGCCGCGCTCGCGGTCCCGGTGAACGTGACCGCGCTCACCGCGCTGCCCGGTTTCGGGCACCGGATGGGCCGCCGCCAGCTGGAGCAGTGGCAGGCGGCCGTCGATCGCGCCCGCGCCCTGCCCGAGAGCGAGCTTCCCCAGCCGGGCCAGCAGGTGGCCGGCCCGCCCCCGCCGCGCGCCTGGGCGGACAAGGACCCGGTCGCCGCGGCCCGTCTGTCGGCGGCGCGCGCGGCGGTCTCGGCGCTCGCGGAGGAGCTGAACCTTCCGCAGGAGAACCTGATCACCCCGGACACCGTGCGCCGGGTCTGCTGGGAGCCGCCGGCCCCGGCCGACGCGGACGGCGTCGCCGCCGCCCTGGCGGGCCACGGCGCCCGTCGGTGGCAGGTGGAGCTGGTGACCCCGCTCCTGGTGCAGGCGCTGACCGCGACCGCGTGACCCCTTCGGGAGAGCCCCCGACGCCCGGACGGGCGTCGGGGGCTCCGTCGTCCGCGGAACGGGTGGGATCGCCGGCGGTGTCCATGTCGAAGACGCCGTCGGTCGTGCCGTCGATTCCGTGGACGGGGCCGGAGCCTCGCGCCCCGGACCGGTGCGGGACTCCGCCTGCCGGTGGGCGCCCGCGCCGTGACACGGCCGCCGCCCCGGGACCATCGGGTCGCGGGAGCCTCCGATCGGACGGGCGTACGCGGGGGTGCGCGGCCGCCTCGGTGGCATCCTCTGAATGTGACCTTCGCCGCTTGGGCCCCAGGGACTGGGCAGCCCGGTTACCCGCAAGTAGCATGGAGGAAGCAAGCGCACGCTTAGGCGTGTGCCGCAGCAGTGCCATCCCGCACCCTGGAGGAGAGCCATCGTGCCTCGTACCGTCAGGGACGTCGTCTTCGTCGACGGCGTCCGCACCCCGTTCGGCAAGGCGGGCCCGAAGGGCATCTACCACGAGACCCGCGCCGACGACCTCGTCGTCAAGGCCATCCGGGAGCTGCTGCGCCGCAACCCCGGCCTGGACCCCGCGAAGATCGACGAGGTCGCCATCGCCGCGACCACGCAGATCGGTGACCAGGGTCTGACCCTCGGCCGCACGGCGGGCATCCTCGCCGGGCTGCCGCAGTCGGTGCCGGGCTACTCCATCGACCGCATGTGCGCCGGCGCGCTGACCGCCGTCACCTCGGTCGCCGGTTCGATCGCCTTCGGCGCGTACGACGCCGTCATCGCCGGTGGCGTCGAGCACATGGGCCGTCACCCCATGGGTGAGGGCGTCGACCCGAACCCGCGCTTCGTGTCGGAGAAGCTCGTCGACGAGTCCGCCCTCTTCATGGGCATGACCGCCGAGAACCTGCACGACCGCTACCCGAGCATCACCAAGCAGCGCGCCGACGAGTACGCCGTGCGCTCGCAGGAGAAGGCCGCCAAGGCGTACGCCGACGGCAAGATCCAGCAGGACCTGGTGCCGATCTCGGTGCGCCGCACCGACGCCTCCACCGGTGAGACCGGCTGGGGCCTGGTCACCGCCGACGAGCCGATGCGCCCGGGCACCACCCTGGAGTCGCTGGCCAACCTGAAGACGCCGTTCCGCGTCCACGGCAACGTCACCGCGGGCAACGCGGCCGGTCTCAACGACGGTGCCACCGCCTCGATCATCGCCTCCGAGGACTTCGCCCGCGAGCACGACCTCCCGGTGAAGATGCGCCTCGTCTCGTACGCCTTCGCCGGCGTCGAGCCCGAGGTCATGGGCTACGGCCCGATCCCGGCGACCGAGAAGGCCCTCGCGAAGGCCGGTCTGTCCATCGAGGACATCGACCTCTTCGAGGTCAACGAGGCCTTCGCCGTCCAGGTCCTCGCCTTCCTCGAGCACTACGGCATCGCCGACGACGACGCGCGCGTCAACCAGTACGGCGGCGCCATCGCCTACGGTCACCCGCTCGCCTCCTCCGGCGTCCGTCTCATGACGCAGCTGGCCCGCCAGTTCGAGGAGAACCCGCAGGTCCGCTACGGCCTCAACACGATGTGCGTCGGCTTCGGCATGGGCGCCACGGTCATCTGGGAAAACCCCCACTGGGAGGGCAAGTGAGCACCACCGCCGAGCTTCTGAAGGGCGCCGCGGAGCTCTTCCCCGACGAGGTCGTCACGAGCGCCCACGTACGGCACTTCGAACTGCCCGCCGGTGCGGGCCGGTTCGCCCTGATCACGCTGGACAACGGCTTCGACCACACCAAGCCGACCACCTTCGGCCCGCAGTCGCTCGCCAACCTGAACACGGCGATCGACCAGGTCGAGGCCGAGGCCGCGAACGGTGAGATCACCGGCGTCGGCATCACCGGCAAGCCGTTCATCTTCGCCGTCGGCGCCGACCTCAAGGGCGTCGAGCTGCTGAAGAAGCACGACGAGGCGCTCGCCATCGGCAAGGGCGGCCACGACGTCTTCAAGCGTCTGTCCGCGCTCGCCGTGCCGACCTTCGCGTACTACAACGGCGCGGCCATGGGCGGCGGCGTCGAGGTCGGTCTGCACTGCACCTACCGCACCGTGTCGAAGGCCCTTCCGGCCTTCTCGCTGCCCGAGGTCTTCCTCGGCCTGGTGCCCGGCTGGGGCGGCTGCGCCATCCTGCCGAACCTGATCGGTGCCGAGAAGGCCGTCTCGGTCGTCATCGAGAACTCCCTGAACCAGAACCGTCAGCTCAAGGGCAAGCAGGTCTTCGAGCTCGGCATCGCCGACGCGCTGTTCGAGGGCGCGGACTTCCTGGAGCAGTCGCTGATCTGGACGGCCTCCGTCCTGAACGGCTCCGTGACCGTCGAGCGCCCCGCGATCGACCGCGGCGAGGCCTGGGACCAGGCCGTCGCCAAGGGCCGCGCCATCGCCGACTCCAAGGTGCACGGCGCCGCCCCGGCCGCCTACCGCGCCCTCGAGATCATCGAGGCCGCCAAGGACGGCGACCTGCAGAAGGGCTTCGACGCCGAGGACCAGGCCCTCGCGGACCTGATCATGGGCGGCGAGCTCCGCTCCGGCATCTACGCCTTCAACCTGGTGCAGAAGCGCGGCAAGCGCCCCGCCGGTGCCCCGGACAAGTCGCTGGCCCGCCCGGTCACCAAGGTCGGTGTCGTCGGCGCCGGTCTGATGGCCTCCCAGCTGGCCCTGCTCTTCCTGCGCCGCCTCGAGGTGCCGGTCGTCCTGACCGACATCGACCAGGAGCGCGTCGACAAGGGTGTGGGCTACGTCCACGCCGAGATCGAGAAGCTGCTCGGCAAGGGCCGGATCAACCAGGACAAGGCCAACCGTCTCAAGGGCCTGGTCTCCGGTGTCCTGGACAAGGCGGCGGGCTTCGCGGACGCGGACTTCATCATCGAGGCCGTGTTCGAGGAGATGTCCGTCAAGCAGAAGGTGTTCGCGGAGGTCGAGGCGGTCGCCCCGGCGCACGCGATCCTCGCCACCAACACCTCCTCGCTGTCCGTGTCGGAGATGGCCTCCAAGCTCCAGAACCCGGAGCGCGTGGTCGGCTTCCACTTCTTCAACCCGGTCGCGATCCTCCCGCTCCTGGAGATCGTGCGCGGCGAGCAGACGGACGACGCCTCCCTCGCCACCGCGTTCGGTGTCGCGAAGAAGCTCAAGAAGACCGCGGTCCTCACCAAGGACGCCCCGGCGTTCGTCGTGAACCGCATCCTGACCCGCTTCATGGGCGAGATCCAGAACGTCATCGACGAGGGCACCTCGGTCGAGACGGCCGAGAAGGCCATCGAGCCGCTCGGCCTGCCGATGTCGCCGCTGGTGCTCCTGGAGCTCGTCGGCCCGGCGATCGGTCTGCACGTCTCCGAGACCCTGAACCGCTCCTTCCCGGAGCGCTTCACCGTCTCGCCGAACCTCAAGCGCGTCGTCGAGGCCGGCAAGCGCGGCTTCTACGTCTACAACGCGGAGAACGGCTTCAAGCCGGAGCTCGACCCGGAGGTCGCCGCCCTCCTCGTCCAGGGCGACACCGTCCTGACCGAGGAGCAGGTCCGCGACCGTGTCCTGGACGCGGTGGCGCAGGAGATCGGTCTGATGCTGGAGGAGGGTGTCGTCGCCGAGGCGCAGGACATCGACCTCTGCCTGATCACCGGTGCGGGCTGGCCCTTCCACCTGGGCGGCATCACTCCGTACCTGGACCGTGAGGGCGTCTCCGAGCGCGTCAACGGCAAGCGTTTCCTGGCGCAGGGCGTGGCGAGCGTCCCCGCGTAGCACCTCAGGACGTACGCGTACGGCCCCGGCACCTTCTCCAGGTGCCGGGGCCGTGGCCTTTTCCCGTCTCTTCACGGGGTGTGCCCGTCAGGGAGTGACGGTCACCCTATGGAGCGCCAGCTCTCCAGGAGCAGCCCCTCCGCACCGGCCTTCTGCCGGGTGATGATCGGCGAGCTCCCGCCGGCCAGGGACGCCGCGACCAGCCGGCCGTCGAGGCCGCGGGTGAGGACGGTGTCGAGGTCGCCCCGCGGCTCCCCCGTCTCCGACCACTCGATGCCCTCGGTCTCCTGCTCGCTCGGGTAGGCGGCGAGGGCGAGCCGGCCGTCCTCGGACTGCTGGGCGAGGACCGTGCAGTCGAAGCCGTCGATGAGACAGCGGGTGGCGGCGAGCCGGCCGGTGCCGACCGCCTTGCCGAGGGGCGTGGGCTCCAGGTCGCGCCCCGGCGACCAGGCACGGACCTGGCCGGCCTTGTCGACGTAGAACAGCGTCACGTGCCCGGAGGGGCCGGTGACGGCCGCGAGGGTGCCGAAGGTGACCTCGGCGGGCAGGACGTCCTTGCGGACGGGGCGGGCGCCCGACTCCTCCTGGACGTAGCGCAGAAGGCCCTTGTCGGTGGCCGTGAGGAGCTCGACGCGCCCCTCGCCGTTGCAGACGGCGACCGGGGAGGGGTCGGTGCTCCAGCCGTGCAGGTCCCACCAGGGGTGCCAGCCGCCGGCGTCCTTCTGGGCCCGCACGCTCAGTCCGCCGCCCCCGTTGCGGACGAAGGCGTACGCGCGGCCCTGGGCGTCCACCGCGACGGCCGGGTTGCCGGTCCACGGCCCCTTGCCGTTGGAGTGCCCGATCGGCCGCCAGGCCACCGCCGGGCGGCCCGTCTGGAACTGGACGCTGTGCACCAGCTCGACGTGTCCCTCTCCCCCCGCGGTGGGTCGCAGGCCGACGAGGTGGACGTAGCGGTCGGCGCCCTGGCCGACCGCGAGGAAGGGGGTCAGACCGTCGCCGCCGAGCGAGACGGGGCCGCTCCAGCGGCCGTCCGGCTCCTCGGTCCAGCGCACCACCTCTCCGTCCCGGGGCAGATAGGCGCTGAACCTGCCCTCCTCCCCTCTGGTCAGCCAGGCACCCTGGAGCAGAGGGGCTGAGGAGGAGCCGTGAGAACGGTCGGCGGGGGCCTGGGATCGATTCGCCATGGGGGGATCCAGCACTCCGGTCGTCGGAAGGAGTTCGGGTACGAGCCGACTTTAGTCGCCCTCCCGAACGCTCCCTTCCGCGCCTTCGGTATCGCCCTCAGTACCTGGCGTCGCGGCCCGCCTGTCCGAGCCGACTGTGACTGCGCCCGTACAGGAAGTACACGACGATGCCGATCACCATCCACACCGCGAACCGGAACCAGGTCTCGCCGGGCAGGTTCAGCATCAGCCAGAACGAGGCGGCGATGGAGAGGATCGGGAGCACCGGCACCCAGGGGGTGCGGAAGGCGCGCGGCAGGTCGGGGCGGGTGCGGCGGAGCACCATCACGCCGACGGCCACCACGACGAAGGCGAACAGGGTGCCGATGTTCACCAGGGTCGCGAGTTCGTTGATGCTGGTGAAGCCGGCGACGATGGCGATGATCACACCGAGCAGGATCGTCGGGCGGTACGGGGTCCTGAACCTCGGGTGGGTGACGGAGAAGAAGCGCGGCAGCAGGCCGTCACGGCTCATCGCGAAGAACACCCGGGTCTGGCCGAGGAGCAGGATCAGACAGACCGTGGTGAGACCGACGGCGGCGCCGAAGCTGATCACACCCGCGTAGAAGGGATGCCCGGCGGCCTTGAAGGCGTCGGCGAGCGGGGCGCTGACGGACAGCTCCGTGTAGTGCTGCATGCCGGTGACGACCAGGGCCACGGCCACGTAGAGCACGGTGCAGATGAACAGCGAGCCGAGGATGCCCCGGGGCATGTCCCGCTGCGGCAGCTTGGTCTCCTCGGCGGCGGTGGCCACCACGTCGAAGCCGATGAAGGCGAAGAAGACGACCGAGGCGGCGGTGAAGATGCCCATGACGCCGAAGTTGGTCGGCTCGTACCCGAAGATCAGCTGGACGAGCGGGGAGTCCCAGTTGGAACCGCCGCCCTCGGGGGTGACGGCCGGCGGGATGAAGGGCTTGTAGTTGTCGCCGACGATGAAGAACAGACCGGCGACGATCACGATCATCACCACGGTCACCTTGATCGCCACGACGAGCGCGGTGATCCGGGCGGAGAGCTTCATGCCGAGCACGAGGACGACGGTCAGCACCAGGACGAGCAGGAAGGCCAGGATGTCGAAGGTGCCGCCCGGCACGTCCGGTCCTTCGAGCGCCGCGGGTAGATGCCAGTCGATGTTGTCCATGAGCGAGCGGACGTAGCCCGACCAGCCGACGGCGACCACCGCCGTACCCAGGGCGAACTCCAGGACGAGGTCCCAGCCGATGATCCAGGCGGGCAGCTCTCCGATCGAGGCGTACGCGAAGGTGTACGCCGATCCCGCCACCGGCACCGTCGAGGCGAACTCGGCGTAGCAGAGGGCGGCCAGCGCGCACACGATGCCGGCCGCGACGAAGGCGAGGGCCGTGGCCGGGCCCGCGTTCTCCTTGGCGACCTTGCCCGTGAGGACGAAGATGCCGGTGCCGATGATGACGCCGACACCGAACACCATCAGATCCCAGGCGGACAGGGATTTCTTGAGCGCGTGCTCCGGTTCCTCCGTGTCGCGGATCGACTGCTCGACCGACTTGGTCCGGAAGACTCCGGAATTGGCTCGTGGTTGTTGGTCCGTGCTCACCGTCGTACCTCCCTGCCATGGGGCTGCCCGCCCTCAGGTCAGAATGCACGCGAAAGGGCCGATCGGCACTCCGAAGAGTGAGCCGATCGGCCCCGAGGTGACACCTGGTGACGGGGGGCGTCAGTCGCGGGCGGGCTCCACGGCCTGCGCGCTGCTCTCGAACCTGCCGTCGAGCCGCGAGACCAGACCGGTGACCTGACGGGCGATGTCCGGGGCGGTCAGCCCGATCTCGGCCATGACCTCGGCGCGCGAGGCGTGGTCGAGGAAGCGCGGCGGGATGCCGAAGTCACGCAGCGGCACGTCCACGCCCGCGTCGCGCAGCGCCTGGGCGACGGCCGAGCCGACGCCGCCGACGCGGCTGTTGTCCTCGACGGTGACGACGACCCGGTGGCCCTCGGCGAGCGGGGCGAGGGCCTCGTCGACCGGCTTGACCCAACGGGGGTCGACGACGGTGGTCGTGATGCCGTGCCGGTCGAGCAGGTCGGCGATCTCCAGGCACATGGGCGCCAGGGCGCCCACGGAGACCAGGAGGACGTCCGGTCGGTCGCTGCCGGGCTCGCGGAGCACGTCCATGCCGCCGACGCGGCGCAGGGCGGGTACGGCCGGTCCGACGGCGCCCTTCGAGAAGCGGACCACGGTCGGGGCGTCGGTGACCTCGACGGCCTCGCGGAGCTGGGCGCGGACCTGGTCGGCGTCGCGCGGCGCGGCGAGCCGCAGACCGGGCACGACCTGGAGGATCGACATGTCCCACATGCCGTTGTGGGAGGCGCCGTCGGTGCCGGTGACACCGGCCCGGTCCAGGACGAAGGTGACACCGCACTTGTGCAGGGCCACGTCCATCAGGACCTGGTCGAAGGCGCGGTTGAGGAAGGTCGCGTAGACCGCGAAGACCGGGTGGAGTCCGCCGGTGGCGAGGCCCGCCGCGGAGACCGCGGCGTGCTGCTCGGCGATGCCGACGTCGAAGACCCGCTCGGGGAAGGCCTTGGCGAACTTGTCGAGGCCGACGGGCTGGAGCATGGCCGCCGTGATGGCGACGACGTCCGCGCGCTCCTTGCCGAGCGCGACCATCTCCTCGGCGAAGACGCCGGTCCAGTCGGCGCCGGAGGAGGCGATGGGCAGGCCGGTGTCGGGGTGGATCTTGCCGACGGCGTGGAAGCGGTCGGCCTCGTCCTGGAGGGCCGGCTGGTAGCCGCGGCCCTTCTCCGTGAGGCAGTGGACGATCACCGGGCCGCCGAAGCGCTTGGCGCGCGTCAGGGCGGACTCCAGGGCCTCGATGTCGTGGCCGTCGATGGGGCCGACGTACTTGAGGCCGAGGTCCTCGAACATGCCCTGCGGGGCGATGAAGTCCTTGAGGCCCTTCTTGGCGCCGTGCAGGGTCTCGTAGAGCGGCTTCCCGACGACGGGGGTGCGCTCCAGGATGTCCTTGCCGCGGGCGAGGAAGCGCTCGTAGCCGTCGGTGGTGCGCAGGGTCGCCAGATGGTTGGCGAGGCCGCCGATCGTGGGCGCGTAGGAGCGCTCGTTGTCGTTGACGACGATGACGAGCGGGCGGTCCTTGGCGGCGGCGATGTTGTTCAGCGCCTCCCAGGCCATGCCGCCCGTGAGGGCTCCGTCGCCGATGACGGCGACGACGTGGTCGTCCTTCTTCAGGACCTCGTTGGCCTTGGCGAGGCCGTCGGCCCAGCCGAGGACCGTCGAGGCGTGCGAGTTCTCGATGACGTCGTGCTCGGACTCCGCCTGCGAGGGGTAGCCGGAGAGGCCGCCCTTCATCTTGAGCTTCGAGAAGTCCTGGCGGCCGGTGAGCAGCTTGTGGACGTAGCTCTGGTGGCCGGTGTCCCAGAGGACCTTGTCCTTCGGGGAGTCGAACACGCGGTGCAGGGCGATGGTCAGCTCGACCACGCCGAGGTTGGGCCCGAGGTGCCCGCCGGTCTTGGAGACGGCGTCCACGAGGAACGTCCTGATCTCGTCGGCCAGCTGGTCCAGCTGTTCCGGGGAGAGCCGGTCCAGATCTCGCGGTCCCCTGATACGGGTCAGCAGAGCCACCCGTGCCTCCTTGCGTTTGAGCTGGTCGAGCTTGCCGATTTGTCGAGTCTAATGTTCCGTCTTGGATCGTGGGCATCGGGCCGGGGGGTGAGGCATCACCCTCATGGCCTACATGCCGCTGATCTGTACGGCTCTGTACGGGTCGGGCACTGCTCCGGACGCAGCAGTGCCCGGCGCCGGTTTCACGGCGCCGGGCGGTGTGGCGAGCGTTACGCGCGCGCGTGACCCGGTTGTGCTGCGTGCGGGACGGAGCCGTCAGGCGCGTCCTGCAGTCTTCTGCGTCTTGCGGGAGACCGAGTCGATGATCACGGCGATGAGCAGGACCGCTCCGGTGATCATGTACTGGATCGCGTTCGAGGACAGGTTCATCTGGTTGAGGCCCTGGACGATCGACTGGATGACCAGGATGCCGAGGAGCGCCGACCAGACCTTGCCGCGTCCGCCGAACAGGGACGTACCGCCGATGACCGCCGCGGCGATGCACATCATCAGCTGGTTGCCGCCGCCGAGGGAGCGGTCGGCGCCGCCGGTCGCGGAGGCGAGGAAGAGACCGCCGATGGCGCCCATCGTGCCGGAGATCATGAAGACCGAGATCCGGATCCACGAGACGTTGATACCGGCGCGGCGGGCGGCCTCGATGCCACCGCCGACCGCGAAGACCTGGCGGCCGTACGTGGTGCGGCGGAGCACGAAGTCGGTGACGAGCAGGATCACCAGGAAGATGACCAGGGAGAGCGGCAGGCCCTGCTCCTGGTTGAAGCCGTAGGCGGCGACGAGGACCAGGACCGCGAGGATCGCGGTGCGCAGGATGATCTCGCTCTGCGGGCGGTGCGGCAGCTCGGCGGCCTTGCGGCGGCGGGAGTCGCGCAGCTGGGCGAGGTAGAAGGCGGCGACGACGACCACGGCGAGGCCGTAGGCGGCGGCGACGTCGGCGAAGTAGTACTTGGTGAGGTCGGCGACGAAGCTGCCGATCGGCGTGGGGATGGTGGACTTGTCCCCCATCACCCAGGTCTGGAGGCCGGCCCAGCCGAGGAAGCCCGCGAGGGTGACGACGAAGGCGGGCACGCCGATCTTGGCGAAGACCAGACCGTGGAAGGCGCCGAGGAGGGTGCCGGAGAGGATGCCGAGGAGGATCGCGAGGCCGTCCGGCATGTCGGTGCCGAGGACGCCCCAGACCGAGCCGGCCAGGCCCGCCACGGAGCCGACCGCGAGGTCGATCTCGCCGAGCAGCAGCACGAAGACGATGCCGACGGCCATGATGCCGGGGCCGACCGCGTACAGCGTGATCTGGTCCAGGTTGTACGAGGTGATGAAGTTGCCGGTGAGCGCCTGGAAGACGATGCCGATGACGATCAGGCCGACCACGACGGGCAGCGAGCCGATCTCACCGGAGCGGATCTTGCGCTTGAACTCCTCGACGTACCCCTTGAAGCCCTGCTCGCGGACGAGGAGGCGGGGGTCGACGGCGGGGATCGCGGCTGCGGCCGGGGTCTCGGTCACCGGGGCCTGCTCGTCGGCGGTGCGCGGCTCGGGCACGGAGGCCTCGTCGCTCGCGGTGGAAGGGGTGTTGCTCACTTCGCTACCTCCGCGTTGCGCGCCTGGCGACGGGTCACGGCGTTGTCCGTGGCACCGGTGATCGCGGCGATGATCTCTTCGTGCGTGGTGGTGGCCACCGGGAAGGTGCCGTTGTTGCGGCCCAGGCGCAGCACGGCCACGGTGTCGGCGACGGCCTTCACATCGGCCATGTTGTGGCTGATGAGGATGACGCCGAGGCCCTGCTCGCGCAGCCGCTCGACCAGGTCGAGGACCTGGGCGGTCTGCTCGACGCCGAGGGCGGCGGTCGGCTCGTCCAGGATCACGATCTTGGGGTCGCCGACCAGGGCGCGCGCGATGGCGACGACCTGGCGCTGACCGCCGGAGAGGGCTGCGACGGGGATGCGGACGCTGGGGATGCGGATGGAGAGCGTGGAGAGCAGGTCCTTGGCCCGCTTCTCCATGGCGACCTCGTCGAGGACGCCGCCCTTCTTGATCTCGCGGCCGAGGAACAGGTTGGCCACGACGTCGAGGTTGTCGCAGAGCGCGAGGTCCTGGTAGACGGTCGCGACACCGAGGTTCTGGGAGTCGTGCGGGCGCTGGATCTCGACCTGCTCGCCCTCCCACTCGATGACGCCCTCGTCGATGGGGTGCACGCCGGCGATCGTCTTGACCAGCGTGGACTTACCCGCTCCGTTGTCGCCGACGAGCGCGACGACCTCTCCTGCGTGGACTTCGAGATCGACACCGGAGAGGACCTGAACCGCTCCGAATCGCTTGAAGATCCCGCGCAACGCCAACACGGGCGTCTGGGACACGTGAACCAACTCCTTCGCCGCGCGCGGGCGGCGGCATGTCGCGCCGCCGGTGCAGCGCCAAAGTTCGAGGGGGGCTGAGCTCGTCCGGCCCCCGGACCGACAGCGGGGTCTGGGTCGGCCGGGGGCCGGACGGGCAGGGGGGCGGATCCGGTCGTCGTGCGCCGGGCGGCCGTACGGGGTGTTCACCCTCCGGGGGGGGTGCTCACCTCGAGAGGCGCTCACCCTCCGGGGAGGCGCGTTCACCCTCTGGAAGGCTCGTCACCCTCTGGAGGGGTGTTCATCCTCTGTACGGGGGCGGGACGGCGGGATCCGTGACGCCGGGCCATGAGGCCCGGCGGGCTCGGCTCAGGGGGTTACTTGATGCCCAGAGCCGTGCACTTGGCGGCCAGGTCCGAGGTGCAGAGGTCGGCGGCCTTGTAGATGCCGTCCTGGATCACCGTGGTCTGGATGTTGGTCTTGTCGACCACCACCGGCGGGAAGAGCGTCGACGGCACGCCGTCGGTCGCGCCCTGGGCGCCGAGGTCCTTGCCCTGGAGCAGGTTCACCGCGAACTTGGCGGCCTCGGGGGCCAGCTGGAGCGGCGACTTGTAGATCGTGAAGGTCTGCGAACCGGCGATGATCCGCTGGATGCCCGCGACCTCGGCGTCCTGACCGCCCACCGGGATGTTCTTGATGCCGGCGTTCTCGAGGGAGGTGACGATGCCACCCGCCATGCCGTCGTTCGCGGAGTAGACGGCGCCGATCTTGTCCTTGCCGACCGAGGAGATCGCGGCGGACATCTTCTCGCCGGCGACCTTCGGGTCCCACTCGCCGGAGGCCTCGTAGGCGATCTTGCCGACCTTGCCGTCGAGCGCGGTGTGGGCGCCCTTCTTGAACAGCGCGGCGTTGGGGTCCTTCTCGTCGCCGTTGATCATCACGACGTTGGCGGAGGCGGCCTTGCCGCCGAGGGCCGCGAGGAGGGCCTGGCCCTGGAGCTCGCCGACCTTGTTGTTGTCGTGGCTGACGTAGGCGTCGGCGCCCTTGACGGCACGGTCGTACGCGACGACCTTGACGCCCTTGGCCTTGGCCTCGGCGATCCAGCCCTCGGCCTTGGTGGCGTCGACCGGGTCGAGCGCGATGACCTTGATGCCGTCGGCGATCAGCTGGTCGAACTGCTGCTTCTGCTTGACGACGTCGGAGACCGCGTTGTTGTACACGACCTCGCAGTCGCCGCACGCGGCCTTGACGGCCTTCTCGAACTGGGGCTTGTCCAGGGCCTCGTAGCGCGAGGTCTTGTTCTCCGGAAGGAGCAGACCGATCTTGGTCGAGCTGCCCTTGTCTTCCTTGTCACCGCCGCCGGCCTGGCCGCAGGCGGCGAGCGAGAGAGCCATCGAAACCGCGGCCGTTGCTATGACGGCACGACGCGTCACTGCGTTCATGTGGGTTGCCTCCCTGACGAGGCCGCGACGTTGCGGCCGAGGTGTCCCGAAGTCAACTCGGCCGCAACGTTGCCGTCAAGAAGTAAATTCTTAACGAGATGACAACGGTGGTGTTCGTTATCTAAGTGAAGGCAAGACGGGAGGCAGGCGCGGCCGTCGGCAGCGCACTCTCCAACAGGGTCGAATCGCCCATTTCACTCAGCACGAGGGCCAGTGCGCCGAGCACCTCCGCGCGCCCTCCGAGGGCCCCCTGAGCCAGCGAGAGCTGCCGGGCGGCACTGGGGATCGCATACCGCGAGACGGAGTCCCTGATGGGCGCCAGAACCAGCTCTCCGGCCTCCGCCAGGTCGCCGCCGAGCACCACCCGACTCGGGTTCAGAAGGTTGCAGAGGTTGGCGATACCGCTGCCGATGTGGCGCCCGACGTCGGCGATCACCCGGCGGCAGCCGGGGTCGCCCTCGCGGGCCAGCTGGACGACCCGTTCCATGGTCAGATCGGGGCCGTGACCGGGCTGGAGCAGCGGCAGCACGTACCGGGCGGCGGTGAAGGTCTCCAGGCAGCCCCGGTTGCCGCACCGGCAGACCGGGCCCGACTCGTCGAGCGTGATGTGCCCGATCTCCCCCGCGGTGCCCCCGGGACCCCGGTAGACCCGCCCGTCGATGACGAGGCCGGCGCCGACACCGCTGGCCACCTTGATGTACGCCAGGTCCTTGACGCCCCGCCCGCTGCCCCAGACGAGTTCGCCGAGCGCGCCCAGGTTGGCGTCGTTGTCGACGTGCACGGGGACGCCGAGCCGGCCCGAGAGCTCCTCGGCGGGGTTGATCCCGCTCCAGCCCGGCAGGATCGAGGTCGAGCCGAGGGTCCCCGAGGAGACGTCGATCGGACCGGGTACGCCGAGCCCGACGCCGATCACCTTGTCCGGGCCGATCCCGGTGGCCAGGATGAGCCGCTTGACCAGCTGTTCCGCCCGGTCGAAGCCCTCGGCGGCCGAGGCGTCCACGTCCAGCGGCTCGGCCTCCTCGGCGAGCACCTGATGGGCGAGGTTGCCCACGGCGACCCGGAGGTGGGTGTGGCCGAAGTCGACGCCGATCACGATCCCGGCGTCCCCGGAGAGCGAGACGCTGCGGGCCCGGCGGCCGCCCGCGGAGGTGGGTGTGACGTCGACGGTGCCGCCGTCCTTCAGCTCCCGGACGATGTTGGAGACCGTGGCGGCGGACAGGCCCGTCGCCCGGGCGATCTCCGCCTGGGTCAGCGAGCCGGCCATCCGCACCGCCCGGACGACCCGTTCGAGATTGGCCCTGTGCAGAGACGTCTGCGACCCCGGAGTCTCCATCGACTCACTCACTCCCACCGTTTTCTCCAACATGTGAACTCTAAGGGGACGCTTTCGGCTTGCTCCCCGTCAAGACCTTGAGTGGCGGAGGGTCTGTGTCACACGGTGCCCGAGGCCGCTCTCCCCCGGCGCCGGGGAACGGGAAGGGCCCCCGGCGCGCGGTGCGCCGGGGGCCCTTCGGGGTCGGGAGGAAGGGGCCGGAGGGGCCCCGGGATCACTTCACGGCGCCGGCGGTCAGACCGGCCACCACCTGCCGCTGGAAGATGATGTAGGCGGCGAGCACGGGGAGCATCGCCATCACCAGACCGGCGAAGAGACCGGACCAGTCGCCCTTGTAGCCCTGGCTGACGGCGAGCTGGACCAGACCCTGCGAGAGCACCTTCTTCTCCGGCTCGGTATTGAGCACCGTCGGCAGCAGGTACTGGTTCCACTGACCGAGGAAGTTGAAGATGCCGACGCTGATGAGGCCCGGCTTGGCCATCGGCAGCATCACCTGGAAGAAGGTCCGGGTGTGCGAGGCGCCGTCGACGAAGGCCGCTTCCGCGACGGAGCTGGGCAGCGTCCGGAAGAAGGCGGTGAGGAAGAAGACGGTGAACGGCAGCGAGTACGCGATGTAGACGAGGATCAGGCCGTGCAGGGTGTTGAGCAGGGCCATGTTCTGCATCACGTAGAACAGCGGCACGAGCGCCAGGATGATCGGGAAGCTCATCCCTCCGATGAAGAGGAAGTAGATGAAGCGGTTGCCCGGGAAGTCGAAGCGGGCCAGGACGTAGGCCGCCATCGAGCCGAGGAGCAGCGTGCCGAACAGTGAGCCGCCGACCACCAGGATCGTGTTCAGGAAGTAGTCGCTCATGTGCGCCTCTGTCCAGGCGCGCGACCAGTTCTCGAAGTGCAGCTTGTCGGGCAGCGCCCACGGCGAGGTGAAGATCGCCTTGTCGGTCTTGAACGAGGTCATGACCGCCCAGAGCAGCGGCATGACGACCATGATCGCCCAGATGATCAGGACGCCGTGCGAGAAGACGTTGAGGGTCGCGCCCTCGCTCTTGGACCGCTTGCGGGGTGTGGCCACCGTCGCCTTGGTGACCACGGGTCCCGAGCCGCCCGGGGAGCCGGGGGTCTCGACGCCGGTGGGGGCAGTGTCGGTCGTCTTCATCAGAACTCCAGCCGCTCGCGCCGGCCCAGCTTCATCACGACGGCCGCGAAGGCCAGCGTGACGAGGAGGAGCGCGACACCGATGGTCGTTGCGTAGGCGGCCTGACCGTCCCGGAACGCCTTCTGGTACACGTACAGCGGAAGGACGATGGTCGAGTAGTCGGGCCCGCCGCCGCTGGGGCCGACGGTCATGATCTGGACGACGGCGAAGGATTCCGCGCCGAGCGCCAGGATGCCCATGTAGATCCAGCCCGACTGCACGGTGTCCCAGAGCAGCGGCAGGGTGATCTTGAAGAACGTGGTGAAACGGTTCGCGCCGTCCAGCAGGGCCGCCTCGTAGAAGTCCCGCGGAATGGACGCCATGCCGGCCGAGAAGAGGACGACGAAGAATCCGACGGTGGACCAGACGAGGACGATCATCACGCAGATGAGGGCGAGGTCCGGATCGCCGAGCCAGTCCGGCTGGACACTGCCGAGACCGACACCCTTCAAAACGGAATTGATGGCTCCGCTGTTCGGGTTGTACGCGAACTGGAAGAGCAGCGCCACGATCGCGATCGACAGCACCTGCGGGAAGAAATAGACAATCTTGTAGAAAGACGATCCGCGCACACCCGCGATGGCCGCGCCCCTACGGCGCCGACCGCCGACATTGAGCATGAAGGCGAAGAACAGCGCGAGTCCGACGGTCACCAGCGGCAGCACCACCGCGAAGGTCAGACTGTGCTGGAACGACTTCCAGAAGACCTCGTCGTCCAGCATTCTGCTGTAGTTGTCGAATCCGACCATCCCGAATTCGGGGCTCAGTCCGGTCCAGTCCGTGAACGAGTAGTAGATGGACTGGATGAACGGCCAGACGACGAAGAGCGCGTAGAGCGCGAGGGGGGCCGCCAGGAACCCCACGATGAAACGGTACTTGCCGTGTTGCATTCCTACCGACCCCGATCTTCCCGCGGAGGCGCGCCGCTGGTGCCACGCGCTATGGGGGCCGGGGCCCGCTCCCGGTCGGCGGGAAGGGGCCCCGGCACTGCTCACTGGTGCTTGTAGTGCTTGATCGAGGAGTCCTGGGCCGCCTCGTCGGCGTACTTCTGGATCTTCTTGATCGTCTCGGCCGGGGTCGCGCGGCCCGCCATCAGCTCACCGATGCCGGCGACACCGATCTTCTCCTTCTGAAGGGCGACGTACCAGTCCTGCAGGCGCGGGTTGACCACATTCTGACCGGCCTTCTCCAGCGCCGCGACGCCGGACTTGAGGCCCGGGGAGAGCTCGATGCCGTCGGTGCCGCCGTTCAGGGCCGTCAGGGACTTCACCGACTGGGTGAAGTTCTTGGAGGAGGCCTCGCTGAGCATGATGCGCAGCTGCTCCATGCCTCCCGCGGGGTTCGCCGCCTTCGCCGGGACGATGAAGGGCTCGCCGCCGGCCGCCCAGATGGTGCCGAACGGCATCTTGTCCGAGGCGTCGAGGCCGGTCGGGCCGGAGACGGCCAGGCCGAAGTCGGCCGGCATGGTCTTCGCGGCCTCGTTCTCGACCCAGGAGCCGTTCGGGATGAACAGCGCCTTGCCCTCGGTCCAGGCGGTCTGCGACTGGATGTGGTCGAGGCCGGGGGTGCCCTTGAGGATGTACCCCTTCCTCACGAGCTCGTAGTACGCCTCGAAACACGCCTTGACCGCGGGGTGCTCCCAGGCCTTCGGCTCCAGGTTGTCGATGGCGTCCAGGACCTCGCGGCCGCCGACCTTGGCGATCATCGGGTACAGCGAGAAGGGGACGTAGTACGGGTGCTTGCCCGCGTACGTCCAGGCGGCGATGCCCTTCTTCTTCGCCTTCTCGCAGACGGCGATCATCTCGTCCCAGGTCTCCGGGTACTTCGCGTCGAGCGAGTCGAGGAGCTTCTGCGAGTACCAGACGCCGTAGACCGTGTAGGCGTAGTTCAGGATCCAGCAGGGCTGGCCGTCGAACTGGCCCATCTCGACGATGCCCGGCCGCAGGGTGTCACGGACCGTCTTCTTGGGGTCGTCGATGGACGGCGCGTCCAGGAGCGGGGTGAGGTCCGCGAGCTGCTTCTGGCCGACGAGGACACCCATGTCCATCTGCTCGGCGCCGGAGTTGTCGATGAGGTCCGGCGGGTTGCCACCGTTGAAGCGCGGCTGCAGCGTGGTGGTGATCTTCTGGGTCGGGGTGAACTTGACCTTCGCCTTGGGGTAATTGGTCTCATAGATCTTGACCGCGTCCTTGGCGTACTGCTGTCCGAATCCACCGTCGAAGAGGACGAAATCGAGCGGTGCCGACTCGTTCACCGCGAGCGGGTTCTTTTCGGACTTCGTGCCCTTCTCGACCTTTCCGTTGCCACCACTGTCACTGCTCGCACAGGCGGAGAGGAAGCCCATCGTCGGTACGGAGATCAGACCGATAGCGGCAGAACGCTTGATCAGATCGCGACGGCCAAGGCCCTCATTGGTGTGTGCGGAGGTGGATCCCATGCTCAAGTCCTCGCCTTCATTCAGGACTCAGGCGGTGTACCGGTCGCCCGTACTCTCGCCACAGGCGAAGGGCCCCGCCACCGCGGTCATTTGCAGCCGGGTCGTGCAGGCGTCGGGCCGTCGTGTGATGGAAACGACTGGCTGGACGCCGACAGGTATAGTCCACTTCCCTTCGCCTGAGCAAGATCGAAAGCAGGTTTCGACGGCCATCTTTCCCGAGTTGAGACCTCCGGGATAAGCAGGCTCGATCTGCGGCGTTTCGTCCAACCATTCGTCTGTCAATACCCTTGACACTTCCTCAGATCAGCCCGTACTGGGGGACGCGGCGGGGGTGGCGGCACCTGCCGGCCGGATCCGCGGGCACAAAGAGGGACATATGACCGGGATCGAAACAGTTGTGTCACAGACCCGCCTCCCGGTGAAGGTCTTGTAAGGACGATCCGGGATCATGGGGGTCCCGCCGTGTACGGCCGTCGCGTACGGCCGCGAGGCGGGAACCTGCCTTTTTTCCTCTCGGATCTGGAGTACTACGTGGCCAACTCTTCTGGCCTGAACCGCACGGGCGTCCTGTCCCGTATCACCGTGGCCGCCATAACGGCCGCCCTCGTGGGCACCACCACGGCCGCGGTGGCGGCGGACGCGCCGCAGAGCGCCGCGGCTGTCAAGCCGACCACCACCGCCCCGGCCGCCTCCGCCGCGAGCACCACCGCGGCCGCCGCCGACGCCGAGCTCCGCTTCCTGGGCGGCGTCCAGGGCTCCACCCTCTACTACTACGAGCCCAACGGCTCCGGTGGCTACGAGGCCCGCGAGTGGGCCACCGGCACCTGGGGCAGCGTCAAGAACGCCCAGCAGGCGGACAACGACGGCGACGGCATCGCCGACGACACCTGGATCTGGTACACCTCCGGCACCATGGCGTACGCCGCCGGCGAGTCCAGCGACACGTCGTTCACCACCATCGGTGGCGGCTGGAACGCCTACAACAAGATCGTCTCCCCGGGTCAGCTCGGTGGCGGCGCGGCCGCGGACATCATCGCCCGCGACGCGTCCGGCGTCCTGTGGCTGTACCTCGGCTACGGCAACGGCAAGGTCGCTCCCCGCACCAAGATCGGTGGCGGCTGGAACGCCTACAACCAGATCGCCGGCGTCGGCGACCTGAGCGGTGACGGCAAGGCCGACATCGTCGCCAAGGACGCCTCCGGCATCCTGTGGCTGTACAAGGGCACCGGCGACTGGAAGGCCCCCTTCACCGGCCGCACCAAGATCGGTGGCGGCTGGGGCTCCTACAACTACCTCCTGGGTGTGGGCGACCTCGACTGGGACGGCCGCAGCGACCTGATCGCGCGCGACACGTCCGGCAAGCTCTACCGCTACTCGGGCACGGGCAGCGCCGGCGCGCCGTTCAAGCCGCGCGTCGTGATCGGCACCAGCGGCTGGAACACCTACCGCCTCATGTTCTGATCCTTCGTCCACCCACGGGTGAACGAACGAAGGGCCCCGCTCCTCTTCCGAGGAGCGGGGCCCTTTGCGTCCTACCCGATCAGATCATCGGCCGAGGCCGGTTTCAGCCACGGATCAGGTTGCGGAGCACGTACTGCATGATGCCGCCGTTGCGGTAGTAGTCCGCCTCACCGGGGGTGTCGATGCGGACGACCGCGTCGAACTCGACACCGGTGTCGGTGGTGACCTTGACCGTGCTCGGCGTGGTGCCCTCGTTCAGCTCCGTGACACCCGCGATGGAGAAGGTCTCCTCGCCGGTCAGGCCGAGCGAGTCGGCCGACTGGCCGGCCGGGAACTGGAGCGGCAGGACGCCCATGCCGATGAGGTTCGAGCGGTGGATGCGCTCGTACGACTCGGTGATGACGGCCTTGACGCCGAGGAGTGCGGTGCCCTTGGCGGCCCAGTCGCGGGACGAGCCGGAGCCGTACTCCTTGCCGCCCAGGATGACCAGCGGGGTGCCGGCGGCCTGGTAGTTCTGCGAGGCGTCGTAGATGAACGACACCGGCGCGCCCTCGACGGTGAAGTCGCGGGTGAAGCCGCCCTCGGTGCCCGGCGCGATCTGGTTGCGCAGGCGGATGTTGGCGAAGGTGCCGCGGATCATGACCTCGTGGTTGCCACGGCGCGAGCCGTAGGAGTTGAAGTCACGACGCTCCACACCGTGCTCGGTGAGGTACTTGCCGGCCGGGGTGTCGGCCTTGATCGCACCGGCCGGGGAGATGTGGTCGGTGGTGACCGAGTCGCCCAGCTTGGCCAGCACGCGGGCGCCGACGATGTCGGTGACCGGGGTGGTCTCCATCGTCATGCCCTCGAAGTACGGGGGCTTCCGCACGTAGGTGGACTCGGTGTCCCACTCGAAGGTGTTGCCGGTCGGGATCGACAGCGCCTGCCACTGGGCGTCGCCCGCGAAGACGTCCTGGTAGGACTTGTTGAACATGTCCTCGCCGATGGCGTTGGCGACGACGTCGTTGACCTCGGCCTCCGTCGGCCAGATGTCGGCCAGGTAGACGGGCTTGCCGTCCTGGTCGACGCCGAGGGCGTCCTTGGTGATGTCCACCTTCATGGAACCCGCGAGGGCGTACGCGACGACCAGCGGCGGGGAGGCCAGGTAGTTCATCTTGACGTCGGGGTTGATACGACCCTCGAAGTTACGGTTGCCCGAGAGCACCGAGGTCACGGCGAGGTCGTGCTCGTTGATGGCCTTGGAGACCTCCTCCGGCAGCGGGCCGGAGTTGCCGATGCAGGTGGTGCAGCCGTAGCCGACGAGGTTGAAGCCGACCTTGTCGAGGTACGGGGTGAGACCCGCCTTGTCGAAGTAGTCGGTGACGACCTTCGAGCCCGGGGCGAGGGTGGTCTTGACCCACGGCTTGCGGGTCAGGCCCTTCTCGGTGGCCTTCTTCGCGACGAGCGCGGCGGCGACCATCACGTACGGGTTCGACGTGTTGGTGCAGGAGGTGATCGCGGCGACGGTGACGGCGCCGTGGTCGATCTCGTAGGTCGAGCCGTCGGGGGCCGTGACGGTGACCGGCTTCGACGGGGCGCCGTTGGGGTGGTTCGCCGGGGCGTCGGAGGCCGGGAAGGACTCCTTGCCCGCCTCGTCCGTCTCGTCCACGTAGTTGCGGACGTCCTGGGCGAACTGCGCGGCGGCGTTCGCGAGGACGATGCGGTCCTGCGGGCGCTTCGGGCCGGCGATGGAGGGGACGACCGTGGAGAGGTCGAGCTCCAGCTTCTCGGAGAAGTCCGGCTCGGCGGCCGGGTCGAGCCAGAGGCCCTGCTCCTTGGCGTACGCCTCGACCAGCGCGACCTGCTGCGCGGAGCGGCCGGTCAGCTTGAGGTAGTTCAGGGTCTCGCCGTCGATCGGGAAGACGGCGGCGGTGGAGCCGAACTCCGGCGACATGTTGCCGATGGTGGCGCGGTTCGCGAGGGAGGTGGCGGCGACGCCCTCACCGTAGAACTCGACGAACTTGCCGACGACGCCGTGCTTGCGCAGCATCTCGGTGATCGTGAGGACCAGGTCGGTGGCGGTGGTGCCGGCCGGGAGCTCGCCGGTCAGCTTGAAGCCGACGACGCGCGGGATGAGCATGGAGACCGGCTGGCCGAGCATCGCGGCCTCGGCCTCGATGCCGCCGACGCCCCAGCCCAGCACACCGAGGCCGTTGACCATGGTGGTGTGCGAGTCGGTGCCGACGAGGGTGTCGGGGTACGCCTGGCCGTTGCGGACCATGACCGTACGGGCCAGGTGCTCGATGTTCACCTGGTGGACGATGCCGGTGCCCGGGGGGACGACCTTGAAGTCGTCGAAGGCGGTCTGGCCCCAGCGCAGGAACTGGTAGCGCTCCTTGTTGCGGCCGTACTCCAGCTCGACGTTCTCCGCGAAGGCGGAGTTCGTGCCGAACTTGTCGGCGATGACGGAGTGGTCGATGACCATCTCGGCCGGGGAGAGCGGGTTGATCTTCGCCGGGTCGCCGCCGAGGGCCGCCACGGCCTCGCGCATGGTGGCGAGGTCGACGACACAGGGAACGCCGGTGAAGTCCTGCATGATCACGCGGGCCGGCGTGAACTGGATCTCCTGGCTCGGCTGGGCCTGCGAGTCCCAGCTGCCCAGGGCCCGGATGTGGTCGGCGGTGATGTTCGCGCCGTCCTCGGTGCGGAGCAGGTTCTCCAGGAGGACCTTCAGGCTGTACGGGAGGCGCGCGGAGCCCTCGACCTTGTCCAGCTTGAAGATCTCGTACGACTCGTCGCCCACGCGCAGCGTGCTGCGGGCGTCGAAGCTGTTCGCCGACACGACAGTCTCCTTCATCAATGTGCGCGTATTACCGCCATGCTGCCGCCACGACTCCTCGCCGATCCGCTAAGGTAAGACTTAGTTAGGTAAGCCTTACCGGGTGGGCGGCCACGGTGCGCCGTAAGCAGTTATCTCGATGTCGAGATAACTCTAGTGCATCCCCGCCGCCGGGTCATGCCCGGCTGCCCGTGACCGCCTCCCCGGTGTCGCGCTCAGGCGAACATCTCACCGAGCAGCTCGGGGCCGACCGCGATCGGAGCGGGGCGGTACGCCGGGGGTCGCGTCCCCATCAGCTCGCGCACCAGGAAGTCCCAGCAGCGGGTCCGCACGAAGGCCAGGCAGTCGAGGAACGTGTGCTCCGCCCCGGGCACCAGGAGCAGCTCGAAGTCCTTGCCGGCCGCGAGGAGCCGTTCGGCCAGCCGCAGGGTGTGCTGCGGGTGGACCTGGTCGTCCATCTCGCCGTGGACGAGCAACAGCCTGCCCACCGGCCGGTCCGTGAGGTCCGGGCCGGCCGTACGGGCCCAGGCCTCGGGAGCGTCCGCGCCGTCGTACGCCTCCACGAAGCCCGGATTGAAGAAGCGGGCGTCATGCGAGCCGGAGAGGGCGACCCCGGTCCGGTACGTCCCGGGGAAGTCGAGCATCGCCCGCGCCGCGGCGAAACCACCCCCGGAGTGACCGAACGCCCCCACCCGGTCCAGGTCCATCCACGGCCGGTCCGCGGCCAGCTGCCGCAGCGCCGCGACATGGTCGGCCAGACAGCCCGCGTCGACCAGCCGGCCGTAGGACGCGTCGTGGAAGGACTTGCTCCGCCCCGGGGTGCCGCGCCCGTCCAGCGCCACCACCACGAAGCCCAGCGCCGCGAGAGGCTCCGCGTCCATGCCCATACCGCCGGGGTCGAAGCACGGGGCGACCCGGTTGACCTGCGGACCCGGGTAGAGGTTGTCCACCACCGGGTAGCGCTCGGCGGGGTCGAAGCCCCGCGGCCGGTACAGCACCCCGTAGATGTCCGTCACCCCGTCGGCGGCCTTGACGCGGAAACGCTCCGGCGGCGTCCAGCCGGTGGCGGCGAGCTTCCCGATGTCGGCGTGCTCCAGCTCGACGAGCACCCGTCCGCTCCAGTCACGGACGCGGGTGACCGGCGGGGTGTCGACGGTGGACGCGGAGTCGACGAAGTACTCCTGGCCGTCCGGGTACGCCCGGTCGTCCGCCACGGTGACCACGTGGTCCAGCGCGTCGTCCGTGATCCTCGCGAATCCGGAACCGTCCAGACCGACCCGGCACACCGAGCGCCGGTAGGGGTCCTCGTCCACCAGCCCGGAGGCGGTGAAGTACACCACCCGCTCGGCCTCGTCGACGCGCAGGATCTGCCGTACCGCCCACGGTCCGGAGGTGACCTGCCCCAGCGGCGCGCCGGTGCGCAAGTCGTACCGGTGGAGATGGCCCCAGCCGTCCCGCTGCGAGTACCACAGCACCTCGTCGGCGAGGACCCGCACGATCGGCGGCTCGGTCATGAACTGGTTGGGCTCCACACGGGTCTCCCCGGTCTCCGTGAGCACCGCGGCGACCTCCCCGGTGGCCGGGTCGAGGCGGTACAGGGTGAGCGCCCGCGGATCGCGGGGCCGGCCGAGGTAGTACACCGCCGAGCCGTCCGGGGCCCACCACGCCCACCGGGCCGCGACCGGCGAGAACACCGGCATGAGCAGCGGTTCGGCCTGCGCGCGGACCACCGTCCCCGCGGTGACGTCGAGGACGACCAGCTCGGCCAGCGGCAGGTGCTCGTCCCCGGCGTAGGCGTACCGCTGGGAGTGGGTGCGGGGCGCGCCGCCGTCGGCGGGCGCGGCCTCCACGAGGTGGGTCCGCCGTACGGCCCGCTCGTCGGTCCGGTGGGTGAGGACCTTCGTCGAGTCGGGCGACCAGGCCAGCGCGGGCGGCAGATGGGGCAGGCCGATCTTGCGCAGCAGGGTGGCGTTGCCCGTGGATGCCGGGCCGGAGCCGTACGCGTGGTCGGGTGCGCCGTCGGTGGTCAGCGCCCACTCGCGGCCGTCGGACAGCGAGCGCGCCCACAGGTCGTGCCCCCGCAGGAACACCGCGTGCTTCCTGTCGGGCGACGGGACCTCCAGCGGGTTGCCCGGCGGCGTGAACTCGGCCGGCTCGCAGACGTAGTCGTCCAGGCCGCAGCGCCAGTACGCGCCGAACGCCACGAACTCCACGGCGTTCCCGGCCGTTTCGACGGCGGCGAACGGCAGGGCCTCGGGGTCGACCGGCTGCCCGGAGGCGGCGGCGAGCGCGGCGGCCAGCCGGGTGTGGTCGAAGGCCGGCTCGCGGGTGCCCGCCGCCGGGTCGACCTGCATGAACCGCCGGCCGGCACCGTTGCTCACGGTGTACCGGAAGCGGGCGCCGCCGTCCGTCCACTGCGGCCTGACCTTGTCGCCGACGACGAGCTCACCGGGGCGGGCGGGTCGGCGGAGGAGCCGCTCTGCGGCCTGGTAGTGCTGAGTGGTGCTCATTCTTTCGACCTGCCTCGATGGTGAGAGTGGTGGTGACTGCGGTGGTGACTGCGGTGCTGCCCGACCCCTGGCGGTGACTGCGGTGCTGCCCCGTGGCGGCGACCCGTGGCGGTGACGGCGGTGGTGACCCGTGGCGGCGACGGCGGTGGCGACAGCCGTGGCGCCGGGGACGGGCGCCGTGGTTCAGAGGCTGCGGGCGGTGATGTCGCCGTAGGCGGTGGTGGCGTGGACGGTGAGGTCGGGGGTGGGGCCGGCGGTGTTGCCGAGGGCGTTGTGGAT
>NZ_BNBZ01000048.1 GCF_014656215.1 Streptomyces zaomyceticus
GCAGGACTTTCAAAGGAACCTCGCCATCCGAAGATGGACGGGGTATCAACTAATCTGGCGTTGATTTTTGGCACGCTGTTGAGTTCTCAAGGAACGGACGCTTCCTTTGTACTCACCCTCTCGGGCTTTCCTCCGGGCTTCCCTTCGGTCTTGCGTTTCCGACTCTATCAGATCTTTCCGATCCGATTTCCTCGGTGCTTTCCGGTCCCTTTTGTTTTCACTCCGGGGGCCTTTCGGCGGTTCCGACTTTATCAGAATCATTTCGGTCGACCTAATCGGTGACTTCTTGATTCGAATAAGAATCGGAGTGACTCCGTGGAATCGAATTCCCGACCGGAGTGAGTGAGACTCTACTTGATCGCTGCCGAACTGTCCAGTTCCAGGCAACCGTTTGAATCTACCTCCCCACAGCCACCATGTCAATGGTTTTTGTGGGCACCGGAGGACACTAGCAGGTCAGCGGGGGCCTCCGCACATCAGGCGGCCGTAGGGAGTACGGCGCCGCGGTCGGGCTCCTCCAGGTCGCCCCGGTCGCCGGCGCGGGAGGCGCGGCCGCCGAGGACGTGGACATAGGCGAGGAAGGCCAGCTCGGCGCCGACGCCGATGGTGATGCGGGCCCAGGTGGGCAGGTCGGACGGGGTGACGAAGCCTTCGATGAGGCCCGACACGAAGAGCACCAGGGCCAGGCCGATCGCCATGCCGACGGCGGCGCGGCCGCGTTCCGCGAGGGCGGCGCGGCGGGTGGTGGGCCCCGGGTCGACGACCGTCCAGCCGAGGCGGAGGCCCGTGCCGGCGGCCACGAAGACCGCGGTCAGTTCGAGCAGGCCGTGGGGAAGGATCAGGCCGAGGAAGACGTCCAGGCGTCCCGCGGAGGACATCAGGCCGATGGCGACCCCGACGTTCAGCATGTTCAGGAAGAGGATCCAGAGCACCGGGATGCCCAGGAACGCGCCGAGGACCAGGCACATCGCGGCGGCCTGGGCGTTGTTCGTCCAGACCTGAGCCGCGAAGGAGGCCGCGGGGTTGCTGGAGTAGTACGTCTCGTACTGGCCGCCCGGGCGGGTCATCTCACGGAGGTCGGCGGGGGCGCCGATCGCTGCCTGGACCTCCGGGTGCGTACCGATCCACCAGCCGATGAGGACGGCGAGAAGAGTGGAGAGGACCGCGGTGGGGACCCACCAGTGGCGGGATCCGTGGACGGCCGCCGGGAATCCGGCCGCGAGGAAGCGGGCGGCGTCGCGCCAGGAGGAGCGGCGGGTGCCCGTGACGGCGGCGCGTGCCCGGGCCACGAGCTGGGTGAGCCGGGCCGTGAGCATGGGGTCCGGAGTGCTGGACTGCACGATCGAGAGGTGGGTGGCCGTGCGCTGGTACAGGGCGACGAGTTCGTCGGCCTCGGCGCCGGTGAGCTTGCCGCCACGGCGCAGGAGGTGGTCGAGGCGTTCCCACTCGGCGCGGTGGGCGGTGACGTAGACGTCGAGGTCCATGATCGGCTGCTGCTCCAGGCATCGGCTGCGGACGGGGCCGTACTACTGCGGCGCGCTGCGGGTCAGCTTGGCAGACTGGCGTTCGGAGGGGTCCCGAAGGCCGGAGAAGGGTGGGTGCCGTGAGTGGGTTGGTGACGGGGGACGCCGTCGTACTGGGGTTGCAGCCCGCGCGGCTGCCGAGCCGGGCGCTGGCGGTGCTCATCGACCTGGTGGTGGTGTGGGCCGCCTATCTGCTGATCACGCTCGGGCTCGCGGTGGCCACCGCGTCGCTCGACGAGGCGGCGGTCGCGGCGGTGTCCGTGGCCTCCTTCCTGCTGATCCTCGTGGGGGCGCCGATCGCGGTGGAGACGCTGTCGCACGGTCGGTCGCTCGGGAAGCTGGCCTGCGGACTCCGTGTGGTGCGGGACGACGGCGGGCCGATCCGGTTCTGGCACGCGCTGGTGCGCGGGACGATGGGGGTCGTGGAGATCCTGATGACCTTCGGGGTCGTCGCCTGTGTCGCGTCGTTGGTGTCGGAGCGGGGGCGGCGGCTCGGGGACGTCTTCGCCGGGACGCTGGTGGTGCGGGAGCGGATACCCACGGCTCGGGTTCTCGCCGTGCCCCCGCCGCCGCCGTGGCTGGTGGGGCGCTTCGCCGGGCTCGATCTCTCGGCGGTGCCCGAGACCCTCTGGCTGGAGATTCGGCAGTACCTCACGCGGGCGCGTGAGCTGGACCCCGCTGTGGGGCGGCGGCTCGCGGAGCGGCTGGCCGACGAGCTGGTGGCACGGACCGGGGCGCCTCCGCCGCCGGGGGTGCCGGCCGAGGCGTATCTGGCCGGGGTGGTGGCCGAGCGGCAGGCGCGGGACGCCCGGCGGGCCTTTGCCCCTCCCTCGGGGGTGGGCTCGGTCGGTGGGGCCGGTGCGGTGGGTGGGGCCTTGGGGGTGCCGGTGGTCGGCGTCGTTCCTCCTGCGGCCGCCGTTGCTCCCGCTCCTTCTGCCGCTCCTTCTGCCGCCTCTGCTTCCGCCCCTGCTTCCGTTGCTCCTCCCGAAGGCCCTCCCCCGGCGTCCGCCACCGGGTTCGCTCCGCCCGCCTGAGCGTCAGGGGAAGACCGAAGGCGGGGTTTCCAGGGCTTCGAGTTCGATGCCGGGGGCGGCGAGGACCACGTCGCCGGCGATGTGGACGGAGTGCCGTTCGCCCGTGTCCAGGGTGCTGACCTGGTACTCGTCCACCATCAGGGGGCCGTTGTCAGTGGCGTGCGCTTCACTCTTCAGCAGGGCCCAGGACTGGTCGACCGTGAGGGGGGCGAGCACCGGGTCCGTGAAGGCGACGAGCCGGACACGGGTCTCGGGGGAATCGGGGGTGAGACGCAGGAGTCGCGTGAGGGCGACGAGGAACGCCGGGGACGTACCGGTGAAGGCATGGGCGCGCACATTGCCTTCGGTGGCGTGGGTTCCGGTGGGGTCCGTGCGGACCCAGGTGACGCCGTCGAGGGCCGCGCCGCGGACCTGCCAGCCGGCGGCGTTCAGTTCCAGGCGGATGGGGCGGCCGAGTTCGTCGACGGCCAGGTCGACGGAGCCCCGGTGGTCGCCCGCGGGGGTGGTGATCTGCGAGACGTAGCGCCAGCCGGAGGGGCCGGGCGCGCAGTGGAAGTGTTCTTCACCGAGGGGGGTGTGGTCATGCGGGTCATGGAGCGAATAACGG
Organism: Streptomyces zaomyceticus; assembly: GCF_014656215.1. Taxonomy (GTDB): domain Bacteria; phylum Actinomycetota; class Actinomycetes; order Streptomycetales; family Streptomycetaceae; genus Streptomyces; species Streptomyces zaomyceticus. Next base: position 3,165 of record NZ_BNBZ01000048.1, read on the forward strand.
CCGCGGGGCATGGGTCGGTCCTCGGGAGGGGGCGCTTCCAGGAGCGGTAGCGGGGCTGGACGGGGCAGGCCCCCCGACACGGGGGTGCGGGGGGCCTGCCTGATTCCTCTACGGGTGTCCGCCGGCGGCGTCGCGTCGGTGCGCGGGCGCCGCCGGCCGGGGCATCAGTAGCGGTAGTGGTCCGGCTTGAACGGGCCCTCGACCTCGACGCCGATGTAGGCGGCCTGCTCGGGGCGGAGGGTCGTCAGCTTGACGCCGAGGGCGGCAAGGTGGAGACGGGCGACCTTCTCGTCCAGGTGCTTGGGGAGGACGTAGACGTCGGTCGGGTACTGCTCCGGCTTCGTGTAGAGCTCGATCTGGGCCAGGGTCTGGTCCGCGAAGGAGTTCGACATGACGAAGGAGGGGTGGCCGGTCGCGTTGCCCAGGTTGAGCAGGCGGCCCTCCGACAGGACGATGAGGACCTTGCCGTCGGCGTAGGTCCAGGTGTGGACCTGCGGCTTGACCTCGTCCTTGACGATGCCCGGGGTCTTGGCGAGGCCGGCCATGTCGATCTCGTTGTCGAAGTGGCCGATGTTGCCGACGATGGCCTGGTGCTTCATCTTGGCCATGTCCCCGGCCATGATGATGTCCTTGTTGCCGGTCGTGGTGATGAAGATGTCGGCGGTCTCGACGACCTCGTCGAGGGTCGTGACCTGGTATCCGTCCATCGCCGCCTGGAGCGCGCAGATCGGGTCGATCTCGGTGACGATGACGCGGGCGCCCTGGCCGCGGAGGGACTCGGCGCAGCCCTTGCCGACGTCGCCGTAGCCGCAGACGACCACGGTCTTGCCGCCGATGAGGACGTCGGTGGCGCGGTTGATGCCGTCGATGAGGGAGTGGCGGCAGCCGTACTTGTTGTCGAACTTCGACTTCGTGACGGCGTCGTTCACGTTGATCGCCGGGAAGAGGAGGTCGCCGGCCTGCTGCATCTCGTACAGGCGGTGGACACCGGTGGTGGTCTCCTCGGTCACGCCGCGGATCTCGGACGCCAGCTGGGTCCACTTCTGCGGGTTCTCGCCGAGGGTGCGGTTGAGGAGACGGAGGATGTAGCCGTACTCCTCGCTGTCCGCGGTGGCCGGGTCCGGGGCGGAGCCGGCCTTCTCGAACTCGACGCCCTTGTGGACGAGGAGGGTGGCGTCACCACCGTCGTCGAGGATCATGTTCGGGCCGCCGGTGGGCGTGTTCGGCCAGGTGAGGGCCTGCTCGGTGCACCACCAGTACTCCTCCAGGGTCTCGCCCTTCCAGGCGAAGACCGGGACGCCCTGCGGGTTCTCCGGGGTGCCGTTCGGGCCGACGGCGATGGCCGCGGCGGCGTGGTCCTGGGTGGAGAAGATGTTGCAGGAGGCCCAGCGGACCTCGGCGCCGAGGGCGACGAGGGTCTCGATGAGGACGGCGGTCTGCACGGTCATGTGCAGGGAACCGGTGACGCGGGCGCCGGCGAGGGGCTGCTGCTCGGCGTACTCGCGGCGGATCGACATCAGGCCGGGCATCTCGTGCTCGGCGAGGGTGATCTCCTTGCGGCCGAAGGCGGCGAGGGAGAGGTCGGCGACCTTGAAGTCCTGGTGGGCGGCAGTCGTCATGACTGTGCTGCTCCTCGTGTGTCGGGTGCGAGGTCGGGTGGGGCGCAGGGCGCCACGGAGCTCCCGGGGCACAGGAATGCCCGGGGTTTCCGCGGTGCCGTCGTCGGAGGCCCTCTCTCCCTCGGCCGGTCCTCACGGACCGCCCGACCGCCATCAGCAGCGACGTCTGGCTGGTCACGAATCTACACCGGACGACCCGGCGCGCCACAGTCCGCATCGGGCCACGGGAGGCTTCCGGAGCTCCGTTCGAACGTGCGAGACCCCCGGGACCGTGGGGTCGCGGGGGCCTCGTGGCGGTCTCGTGCCGACGGGGTCAGTGGGCGGTGCCGCCCGGGGTCTTCGCCGGGTTCGTGCCGGCTTCGGCGGCCTGCTCGCTGTAGACGTCGGGCTCCAGGTAGATGACCCGGGCGATCGGGACGGCGGCACGGATGCGCTCCTCGGCGGCGTTGATCGCGTTCGCGACCTCGGCGGCGGAGTCGTCGTGCTGGACGGCGATCTTGGCTGCGACGAGGAGTTCCTCGGGGCCGAGGTGGAGGGTGCGCATGTGGATGAGGCGGGTGACGGTGTCGCCGTCGACGACCGCGGCCTCGATCTTCTTGACGTCGTCGAGGCCGGCGGACTCGCCGAGCAGCAGCGACTTGGTCTCGGCGGCGAGCACGATCGCGATGAGGATGAGCAGGACGCCGATGCAGAGGGTGCCGATGCCGTCCCAGACGCCGTCGCCGGTCAGCAGGGCGAGGCCGACGCCGCCGAGCGCGAGGATGAGGCCGACGAGGGCGCCGAGGTCCTCCAGGAGGACGACGGGCAGCTCGGGGGCCTTGGCACGGCGGACGAACTGCGTCCAGGTGAGGCCGCCGCGGATGAGGTTCGACTCCTTGATGGCGGTGCGGAAGGAGAAGGACTCGGCGATGATCGCGAAGGCGAGGACGCCGACCGGCCAGTACCAGGCCTCGATCGGGTGGGGGTGCTTGATCTTCTCGTAGCCCTCGTAGATGGCGAACATGCCACCGACGGAGAAGAGCACGATGGAGACGAGGAAGGCGTAGATGTAGCGCTCGCGGCCGTAGCCGAAGGGGTGCTGCGGGGTGGCCTCGCGCTGGGCCTTCTTGCCGCCGAGGAGCAGCAGGCCCTGGTTGCCGGAGTCGGCGAGGGAGTGGACGCTCTCCGCGAGCATCGAGGACGAACCACTGAAGAGGAACGCCACGAACTTGGCTACGGCGATCGCCAGGTTGGCGGCGAGTGCCGCCACGATCGCCTTGGTTCCGCCTGACGCGCTCATGGGTGTACGTGGTCCCTTCGTCGATGCACCGGCACTGTCGCCGCGGTTCGGCCGGTCATTGTCGCATCAGGCCACGACGGTCGCGCGGAAGACCGTCCCCGTACCGGTGAGTTCGGCGCTCTCGCCCGCGGGTACGAAGACGGACTCGCCGGGGGCCAGGGTGACTTCGCCCGCCTTCGGGCGGCCCGCGACGGCGAGCAGGATCTGCGGGGTGGGGCTGGTCAGGTCGGTCGGGGCGGCGCCCTCGGGCCGGACGAAACGGGAGAGGCGGAACTCGTCGATCGGGGTGTCGTAGACCTCCTCGCCGGTCGGGGAGGCCTCGGGGCGCAGGACGGACGGGTCGGCCGGCTCGAAGCGGACGACGCGCAGGAGTTCGGGGACGTCGACGTGCTTGGGGGTCAGTCCGCAGCGCAGCACGTTGTCCGAATTGGCCATGATCTCGACGCCGAGGCCTTCGAGGTAGGCGTGCGGGACGCCGGCGCCCAGGTAGAGGGCCTCGCCGGGCTGGAGCCGGACCCGGTTGAGGAGCATCGCGGCGATGACGCCGGGGTCGCCCGGGTAGTGGTGGGCGAGGGCCGCGTAGGGGGCGTGGTCGCCGCCGAGGCGGTCGGCGGCGACGGCCGCCTCGGCGACGGTGTGCGCCATCTCCTCCGGGTCGGCGGTGAGCAGGGCCGTCAGGACCTCGCGGAGCGCAGCCTCTTCGGGCTGGGCGTGGAGGAGGTCGACGTACGGCTTGAGGGAGTCGACGCCGAGCGCGGCGATGAGGTCGGCGGACTCGGCGGGGGCGCGGAAGCCGCACAGGCCGTCGAAGGGGGTGAGGGCGCAGATCAGTTCGGGCTTGTGGTTGGCGTCCTTGTACGTGCGGTGCGGGGCGTCGACCGGGATGCCGGCGGCTTCCTCGGCCGCGTGGCCGGCCCGGGCCTGGTCCAGGTCGGGGTGGGCCTGGAGGGAGAGCGGGGCGCCGGCGGCGAGCACCTTCAGCAGGAAGGGGAGGCGGGGTCCGAACTTCTCGACGGATCGCTCGCCCAGTTCGCGCACCGGATCGGCGTCGATCAGCTCGTTCAGCGAGCCGCGCTCGGTGCGGGAGGGGGCGCCGGGGTGGGCGCCCATCCACATCTCGGCCTGGGGTTCGCCGGTGGGGGCGATTCCGAGCAGTTCCGGGATGGCCGTCGTGGATCCCCAGGCGTAGGGGCGAACGGTGTTGACGAGGCGTTCCATGGTGCCTGCCAGCTCCTCGGGGTGGTGACGGATGGTGAGAGGTGTCGGGAGACAGGTGACAGGGGGCGGGTGACGGGTGGGTTACGGAGCAGTGGACGGTGCGTCCTCGGGTGGTCCGGCTCCCGCCGGTCCGTGGTGGCCGGGCTCCCGCCGGGCTCCCGCCGGTCCGTGAGGGTCCGGCTCCCGCTCGTCCGTGAGGGTCCGGCTCCCGCCCGTCCGTGGTGGCCGGACGTGCGGTCCCGGGGGCTCCGGCTAGAGGGCGGCGGTACGGCCCGGGGTCGCCAGGGAGAGGTAGACGGCCGCGAAGTCGGTCACCGCGAGCAGTTCCGCCAGGGTCTCCAGGTCGCCTCCCTCCTCGGGCTCCAGCTCGCTGATCGCCGTCTCGTGGCCGAGGGCCAGTTCGCGGGCGGCGTGGGCGGCGGTGAGGCCGTCCGACGGGCGGTCCCTCATGAGGACGACGCGGGCGCGCAGGGCCTGGGGCTCGTCGACCCGGTCCCGGAAGAAGTCGTCGGGGTCGGCGCCGGCCGCGTAGTCGCCGGCGAGCAGGACGCCGTGGGCGGGCAGGGCCTCCGGGAGCTCCGCGGCGAGCGCCGGCAGACCCGCGAGTTCGGCGAGGACCGCGGCGAACCGGCGGCCCGCGGGGCCCGCGGCGGCGCCCTCGGTCCAGATCAGCGGAAGCGAGTCGGCGAGTTCCGCGGCGAGGGTCTTCGCCGGATTGCTGTAGGTGGCGATGGCGGGTCCGCAGCGCTCCGCCGTACGGTCAAGCCGGTCGGCGACCTTCTCCAGGGCCTCCGGCGGCGCCTCCAGGAGGCCGACGCGGTCGAGGAGGACGAGGAGCGGGGTGAACAGGGCCCAGAGCGTGCCGGGGCTGGCCGCGATGTTCTCGGCGTACTCGTCGGGGGTCTCGTTCGGGGCCATGGCCATCGGGACGAACAGGCCGCGCGAGCCGCTGACGGCCTCGGCGAGCGGCGAGGCCTTCGGGGCGACGGCGACGACCGAGATGCCGCGGCGGTAGGCCTGCTCGGCGAGGAGTGCGAGGCCCGGCTCCGAGCCGTCCGTGGTCGGCAGCAGGAGCAGGTCCACGGAACCGGCCCAGCCGGGGAGCGCCCAGCGCAGGGCGCCCGCGGCGGGGGCGACGCCGGTGGGCTGGAGGCGTACGACGGGGGCGGAGGCTCCTGCCAGGGCGCCGATCAGGTCGGCGACCGCCGCGGCGGAGGTGCCGGGGCCCGCGACGAGGACCGTGCGGGGGCGGCCCTCGGGGCGGAGGTCCGCGATGCCGGCCTCGGCGGCGTGCCGGGCTGCCGTACGCACCCGGGCTCCGGCTTCGGCGGCGCCGAGGAGGAGGCCGCGGCGGTCGGCCAGGGCGAGGTCGTCCGGGGCGTCGAGGAGGGTCTCGTCGAGCATGGGGCGGTGCCTCCGGTCGCGTCGTCGTCGCGGGTCCCTGCGGGAGGGCGTGGGCGGGGGTCTCGGTTCGGGTGGGCTGCTGTGGGGGACGGGGGCCGGTGGAGCGGGACGCGCGGGCTCAGGGGGCCGGTGGCGGGCCCGGTGTCCGGCCGGGTCGTGGGCTCCCGCCCGTGCGTCCGTGCGGCGGGGACGGTGGGGTGCGGGGCTCCCGGTGAGGGTGCTCGCCGTCGGCGACGGCCGGGCGGCTCGCCTGCCCGCCTCCGTCGTCCCGCCGTCACACCATTGTCCTGCCGTCGCACGGCCGGCGCCGCTCCCGGGCGCGGGACCGGCGGCCCGTGCGTCAGGCCGGGCGGCGGGCCTCGTCCGTCAGGAGGACCGGGATGTCGTCGCGGACCGGGTAGGCGAGGCCGCAGTCGGGGCTCGTGCAGATGAGCTCGGGGGTCTCGTCCGCCGTGCGGTCGTCGAGCGGAGCGTGGCACGCGGGGCAGGCCAGGATCTCCAGGAGGCCGGCTTCGAGCGGCATGGGGTGTCCCTTCGAACAAACGGTGGTGGTGCTGCCCTTCGGGCCAGGTCAGCCTACCGCCGGGGAACGGGCGGTGCCCCGTTCCCCGGCGGCCGGGGCGGGGTCAGTCCGTCGCCCGGACCAGGGCCAGGACCTCGTCGCGGATCTTGGCCATGGTCGCCGCGTCGCGGGCCTCGACGTTGAGGCGCAGCAGCGGCTCCGTGTTGGAGGCGCGGAGGTTGAACCACCAGTCCTGCGCGGTGACCGTGAGGCCGTCGAGCTCGTCGAGGGTCACGCCCTCGCCCTCGTACGCCGCCCTGACCTTCGCGGCGCTCGCCGTCTGGTCCGCGACGGTGGAGTTGATCTCGCCCGAGGACGCGTAGCGGTCGTAGGCCGAGACCAGGTCGGACAGGGTGCCCTCCTGGCCGCCGAGGGCCGCCAGGACGTGGAGCGCGGCCAGCATGCCGGTGTCCGCGTTCCAGAAGTCCTTGAAGTAGTAGTGGGCCGAGTGTTCGCCGCCGAAGATGGCACCGGTCTTCGCCATCTCCTCCTTGATGAAGGAGTGGCCGACGCGGGTGCGGACCGGCTCGCCGCCCTGCTCGCGGACGACCTCCGGCACCGACCAGGAGGTGATCAGGTTGTGGATGATCGTTCCGCCGGGGTTCTTCGCGAGCTCGCGGGCGGCCACCAGGGCCGTGATCGCGGACGGCGAGACCGGCTCGCCGCGCTCGTCCACGACGAAGCAGCGGTCGGCGTCGCCGTCGAAGGCCAGGCCGAGGTCGGCGCCCTCGGCCAGGACGCGGGCCTGGAGGTCGACGATGTTCTTCGGGTCGAGCGGGTTCGCCTCGTGGTTCGGGAACGTGCCGTCCAGTTCGAAGTACATCGGGACGACGTCCAGCGGCAGGCCCTCGAAGACGGTGGGGACGGTGTGGCCGCCCATGCCGTTGCCCGCGTCGACGACCACCTTGAGGGGGCGGATCGTCGTGAGGTCGACCAGGGACTTCAGGTACGCGGCGTAGTCCGCCAGGGTCTCCCGTTCCGTGATCGTGCCCGTGGTCGGGGCGGCCTCGGGCGCGCCGTCCCGGGTCCAGCGTTCCGCCAGTTCGCGGATCTCGGCGAGGCCGGTGTCCTGGCCGACGGGGGCGGCGCCCGCGCGGCACATCTTGATGCCGTTGTACTGGGCCGGGTTGTGCGAGGCGGTGAACATCGCGCCGGGCAGGTCGAGGCTGCCGGACGCGAAGTACAGCTGATCGGTGGAGCAGAGCCCGATCAGGGTGACGTCGGCGCCGAGGCGGGCCGCGCCGCGCGCGAAGGCGTCCGCCAGGCCGGGCGACGAGGGGCGCATGTCGTGGCCGACGACGATCGCGTCGGCGTCCGTCACCCGTACGAAGGCGGCACCGAAGAGCTCGGCGAGCGTCTCGTCCCACTGGTCGGGTACCACTCCGCGGACGTCGTACGCCTTCACGATCTGCGACAGATCGACAGTCACGGATCCACCCTCCTGAGTTCTCGGCACGCGGTGCGGCGCGTGTACGGAACGCCAAAACTACCCGGAGAGGTGAGGGCGGACGCGGACGGTGGCCGGTTGCGCTCAGTTGTCAGGAGAACGGAGCACTCTCAGGTGCCCTCGGCGGCCGACCTCCATGGGGTCGCCGCCACGGCCTCCGGGGCCCTTGCCGCCGGCCTCGGCCGCGCGTTCCTGGGGGCGGGCCGCCTCCCGGACCGCGTTGGCCAGGGCTTCGAGGTCGTCGCCGCTGGGGCGGGGCGGGGCGGAGGCGTCGGTGAGCCGCACGACCTCCCACCCGCGTGGGGCGGTGAGGCGCTCGCTGTGCTGGGCGCACAGGTCGTAGCAGTGGGGCTCGGCGTAGGTGGCGAGCGGGCCGAGGACCGCAGTCGAGTCGGCATAGACGTACGTCAGTGTCGCGACGGCAGGGCGGCCGCACGCAGTGCGCGAACAGCGACGTACAGGGCTCACGACGTTGGACGGTACCGCACTCTTGAGCGGGCCGCGACGACTCTCCCTCAGGTCACTCCACCGTGTCGCGCCGTGACCTCGGCCACCCCCCTTCCCGCGGCGGCCTCTCCGACCTGCGCGGGAGGGGGCGCAAGGGGGCGGGGCGAGGAGTCGATCCGGACAGTCGGGGGTACAGATCCGGTCAACCACGGCCAGATGGCCGATCGTGAGGTGCTGTCGAATCGAGCGGGCGGTTGGCCGGATTGTTCAGGTTTCGACATGGGGTGTGGTGGAGGGCGAGGAGCACCGGGAAAGTCGGCGAGGATGCGCCACGGTGCGGAGAGACCGATGAGGGTTACGCTGCGTCAGTGATGGACAGTCCTGTGCCGCCGAGCCCCCCGCACCGATCGACGGAGCCCCCGGCGGAGCCTCGGGTGCGCCGCCGCGACCGGCACGGCCGGGGCATGCGCGGACCGGTCGCCCCGCCGCAGGTGCCGCTCTCCACGAGCCGGGGCGACACCTTCCGCGATCTCGTCCTGGACTCGGTGGAGCGCCTCGAACGGCGCTGGCCGCAGCTCGCGGACGTCGAGTTCCTCGTGCTTGAGGTGCCGCCGGCCGTGCCGGGCGAGACGGTGCCGCTGGGCGGCTCCGTGGCTGCCGAGAAGAACGAGCCGGCCCGGGTGGTCGTCTACCGGCGCCCGGTGGAGATCCGCTCGAAGAGCCGGGACGAGCGGGCGCTGCTGGTCCACGAGGTGGTCGTGGAGCAGGTCGCGGAGCTCCTGGGGCTCTCCCCCGAGTCGGTCGACCCCCGGTACGGGCAGGACTGAGCCCTCGGCCCGCCGCCCGCGGTTCTCGTCCCCGGGTGCGGGCTCTTCGCCCGTTGTCCTCGTCCTCGGGTCCCCGGGTGCGGACCCTTCGCCCCTGGTCCTCTTGCTCGGGGGCGGACCTTTGGCCCCCGGTCCTCGTGCTCGGGGGCGAGCCCGCTCCCGCGGCGGTCTCAGTCCAGTACGCCGAGGTCCTGGCGGGCCGACGGGACCTCGACCGTGCCACGGTCGTCGACGAAGGTCTGGATCGTGAACATCGGGGTGCCGTCCTGGGGCAGCGCCAGCGTCCGGGCCGCGTACACCTTGCCGCCGGAGACCGGTTCCACCGTCAGGGCGTAGGAGCCCTTGAGTCCCTCGGGGACGAGATCGGTGACGGCCGTCGTGGTGCCCGCCTTGACGGTGACCGTCCTCGACACGGCCGTACCCCCGCCGGAGCCGGCCGAGGCCGTGACCTTGACCTGGGCCGCTTCGCCGGGCGGGACGGTCAGGGCGAGCGTCGTGGCCTTGGCCCGGTTGTCGGCGACCGTCGCGCGGGCGGAGATCGCCGCGGTCGCCGGTACGAAGGCGATCTCGGTGTCGTCGCCCTTGCCGCGGACCACCCGGAGGGCGGCCACCACCGGGGTGGGCTTCTTCGGGTCGCTCGGGGTGAGCAGCAGGGAACCCGCGGCGCCGCGGGTGAGCTCCGGCAGGTCGAGGGAGGCCGTCATCCCGGACTTCACGTGCAGGACGCCGGCGCCCGCCGGGACGATCGTGCCGCTCGGGGTGACCAGCTGGACCTTCAGGTCGGCGTCGTTGTCGCCGGGGACGAAGGCCACCAGCCGTACGGAGGTGGAGTCGGCCGGGATGCCGGGGAGTACGGCGGTGCTCGCGGGGTCGGCCGAGGCCGGGAGCCAGTCGCTGCCGAGCTTCTCGTCGGCGGCGGCGACGGCGGCGCCGACCCGTCCGCTGCGGGTGGTGACGTGGACGGTGACGGACTGCTGGGCGGCCGCGCCGGTGAGGGTGGAGAGCAGTACGGGCACGGTCGAGTGGGCGGGGACCGGGATGCCCTCGGTGAACTGGGACTTGAGGACGCCCTCGGGGCCGTACAGCTCGATGTCGGCGACGGCGGCCGTGTCGTCCGGGTTGGTGAGGTGGACGTAGTCCTGGCGTTCCTCGGCGGTGGAGGCCGCGGGGAACCAGAACTCGGTGTCGGGGGCGCCGCAGCCGAGGCCGAGCAGGCCGCGTGCGCCGCCCGCCGGGACGACGGTGGTCTGCTGGACGGTCCAGCCGGGGGCGAGGGTGCCGGTCGCGGCGCCGGTGAGGGCGGGTGCGCCGGCACCTTCGGCGTCGGCGGTGACGGGCTTGCCGGGGGTGGTGACGGTGGCCGGGATCTTGGGGGCCTTCGGCTTCTTGCCGCCCTCGGAGGTGCCGCCCGAGGGCGTCGTGCTCCTGGCGAGCCGCAGCTGTGCGGTGGGCTGCTCGGCCTTGCCGGCACCGCCCTTCGCCGTACCCGAACCGCTGCCGGTACCGCCGGCCGCCGGGGTGTACGAGGTGTAGCGGGTCTCGGCGACCTCGGAGGTGCTGGGCACCGGGCAGACGAGGCCGGCACGCTGCACCGGCAGCCGGGTGGGCGCCTTGGCCGCGGGGGCGGAGGTCCCGTCCGGGGCGGTGAGGGACGCGAAGCCGGTGACGGCGGCGAGCGCCGTGGCGACCGCGATCAGGGAGAGGGTCGTGCGCTTCACTGGTTGCTGCTCCCGTCGGGACGCTGCTCGGTGTCGTGGCCCTGGGGGTGCCCGTAGCCGTAGGTGTACGGGTCGTACTGCTGCTGCTCGTACTGCTGCTGCGGGTCGTACTGCGGCTGCTGTTGCTGCTGCTCGTAGCCCTGCTGCGGGTCGTACTGCTGCTGGTCGTAGCCCTGTTCGGCGTACGGCTGCCGCTGGTCGTACTGCTGCGGCTGCTGCTCGTATCCCTGCTGGGGGTACGCGTAGGGCTGCTGCTGGTACGGGTCGGCCGCGTACTCCTGGTAGTAGCCCTGCTCTGCGTACTCCTGGGGCTGCTGCTGCTCCTGGTGGCCGCCCCCGGGCTGCTCCTGGGCGTAGGCCGGGTCGTCGCCGCCGTCCCAGTCCTGGGACTCGTACGTCTGCTGCCCGGGGACGGGGACCGCCTCCGGTTCGGTACCGGTCTCGGCTGCCTCCGCCTCGGCGGCGGCGCGCAGCCGCCGGGCCCGGCGGCTGTCGCCCTCGGTCGCCTGGGCGGGGATCGCGAGCTCCTCCTCGGGCAGGTCGTCGTCGATCTCGCGGCGGCGACCGGGCAGGGCGAGGACGAGCAGGACGACGGCCATGCCGACCTGGGCCCAGATCCACACGGTGTGGGTGAGCGGCTGGTTGTACACGACGTCGAGGCGGCCGCCCTGGGCGGGGAGTTCGAAGCCCTGGGCCCAGCCGTCGACGGTGGTGCGCGTCAGTTCCTTGCCGTCGAGGGTGGCGGTCCAGCCCTCGTCGGCACGGTCGGCGAGGCGCAGGACGCGACCGGCGGGGCCGGCGGGGATCTTGGTGTGGGCCTCGACGGGGCCGGCGGCGACGGCGACCGGGCCGGCCGCCTTCGTCTCGTCCGCCGTCTTCTCCGCCGTCGCGTCGGCCGCACCGTCCGCGGTCCCCTCGGACGTCTTCGCGGCCGGCGGGACGATCATGACGCGGGCGATCTCGCGGTCCACGCGCCAGAGCGCGCTTCCGTCGAGCTGGCTGAGGCGGCTGATGCCGGGGGTGGAGTCGAGGACGCGGCTCATCTGGCGCGGTGCCCCGTCCCGTACGAGGACGTAGCGGATCGCGTACCCGCTGAGCTCCTGGGTCTGGTCGGCACCGGAGCCCGCGACCAGGTGGGCGACGACGCCGTCGAGGCGGGGGTCGTCCTCGGCGCCCACGGTGAGTTCGGCGTCGCCGAGGCGGGCGCCGGAGCCGCGGACCAGGGTGTAGACGACCTCGCCGGCCGAGCTGCCGCCGAGGACGAGGGTGCGGGGCTGGTCGCGGGTGCCGCTCTCCTCGGCGACGAAGGCCGGGACCTGGACCGGGTCGCGCCGGGTCAGCGGGCCGTCGGCGCCGCCGATCATCCAGCCGGCGGCGGCGACGGCCGGGCCGAGGGCGCAGGCGAGGGCGATGAGGGCGGCGACGGGCTGGCGCCAGCCGAAGCCGTGGGCGGCGACGCGGGTGCGGCCGCCCTCGGCGCCGATCATGCCCGCGGCGACGAGGGCGGCGCCGTAGACGAGGGTGCCGGGTCCCGCCCAGCCGGTGCCGCCCGCGCCGTTGGAGAGGACGGCGAAGAGGAGTCCGGCGAGGGCGGCCGCCCAGGCGGCGCGGACGGCGAGCTGCCGCTCCTCGCGCAGCAGTCCGGCCAGACCGGCCAGGACGAGGCCCGCGAGGAGGAGGCCGCCGGTGGTGCCGGGGCCGCCGGGGCTGGTGCCGAGCAGGTCGAGCGCGGTGGCCGTGCCCGTACGGATGTCGAGGCCGGCCTCGCGCAGGAACGCGCCCGGGTCGGTGAGCAGGGTCAGCGACCAGGGGGCGAGGACGAGGAGCGGGGTGCCGACGGCGGCCAGGAAGCGCAGCCCGTACGCGGTGATGTCGGAGCGGCGCACGACGAGCACGCCGATGCCGAGGAGGACGGCGAGCGGCCAGACGACCGGGGTGAACGCGGTGGCGAAGGTCAGCAGGAAGGTGTACGCCCAGGTGGCGCGCCAGCTGCCCCGGTCGGGCCGGTTGAAGCCGTGGGCGGCGACGGCGGCGCGGGCCGTCAGCGGCAGCAGGATCGCGAGGACGGCGGTGCCGAGCCGGCCGGTGGCGAGGGCCCCGGTGGCGGCGGGCAGGAAGGCGTACGCGATGGCGCCCCACGCGCGCAGCAGCCGGGACTCGACGATGCCGCGGGCGGCGAAGTACGCGGTGAAGCCGGCGAGCGGGACCGAGCAGACGAGCAGCAGGGTCAGCGCGGTGGAGGTGGAGCCGAGGAACAGCGCGGAGAGCGCGGCCAGGACGGCGAGGTACGGCGGGGCGGTCTGGGTGCCGCCGGTGCCGAGGGCGTGCCAGCCGTCGGCGTACCGCGCCCAGAGCTCGGAGACGGTGTCGGGCGCGGGCAGCAGGGCGCCGCCGGCCAGGGAGCCGCCGGCGAAGAGGTTGCGGCAGGCGACCAGGGAGATGAGGAGCAGGAGGGCGAAGAGGACCGGACCGGGCTTGCCGGCGATCTTCTTGAGCCGGGCGAACTGCTCGACTTCCAGGTAGTCGGCGTCGTCGCCGCCGGGTCCGGACTCGACGACGCCGTGGCGGGAGCCGCCGGACTCGGCCTCGGAGCCCGCGAAGTTGGCGGTGAACTGCTCGACGGCGGCACGGACGGTGGCGCCGGGCGGCGGGAACAGCGGGCGGAGCTCGTTCGCCGGGACGGCCGGGTTCTTGCGGCGCTTGCGGGCGGCGAGGATCTTCTCGGGGCGCAGCAGGGTGGCGAGGAGGCCCATGACCTCGTCGACGGCCTGCCCGGGGACCTTGCCGACGAGGTAGGCGAGGGTACGGAGCAGGGTGCTGAGGACGAGCCGGACGAGCACGTACGGCAGGGCGGCGCCACGGCTGTTGGCGAGGAGGGTGTAGACGGCGCCGGCCTTGTCGACGCGGTGCGGGTTGGCGGCGGTGCGGCCGGCGCAGTCGACGGTGCGGCGTTCGCGGGCGGAGGCCTCGGCGTGCCGGAGGACGGCGTCGGGGGCGATGAGGACGCGGTGGCCGGCGGAGTGGGCGCGCCAGCACAGGTCGACGTCGTCGCGCATCAGGGGCAGGCGGCGGTCGAAGCCTCCGAGCTCCTCGAAGACGTCGCGCCGGACGAGCATGCCGGCCGTGGAGACGGAGAGGACGGAGCGGACCTGGTCGTGCTGGCCCTGGTCCTGCTCGCGGCGGTCGAGCCCGGTCCAGCGGCGGCCGCTGCGGGCGATGGAGACGCCGGTCTCCAGGAGCTGCTTGCGGTCGTACCAGCCGCGCAGCTTGGGGCCGATGACGGCGGCGTCCGCGTCGGATTCGGCGACGCGGAGGAGTTCGGCGAGGGCGCCGGGCTCGGGGGCGCAGTCGTCGTGGAGGAGCCAGAGCCACTGGACCGGTTCCCCGTGCGGGAGGTCGGGGAGGTCGTAGGCGTCGTCGTTCCAGGTGCGGCTGACGGGGTCCCAGCCGCTGGGGCGCTTCAGATAGGCGAGCTCCTCGGGTCCGAGCTCGGGCGCGGTGCGGGCGGCCTCCTCGACGGCGGCACCGAAGCCGGTGCGGCGTGCGAGGTGCAGCACCCGGTCGCCGCCGATGGCGTCGGCGAGGAGCTGCGCCGAGTCGTCGGCGCTGCCGGTGTCGGCGGCGACCACGTTCTGCACGGGGCGTTCCTGGGCGAGCAGCCCGGCGAGGGCGTCCGGCAGCCAGCGTGCGCCGTCGTGGGTGACGAGCACGGCGGTGACGACGTGTCGCGGAAACTCAGGAGTTGAGGACATCGAGCTACGGGCCCTCCGGCCGGGGTCGCCCGCGGGGGGCGTGGGGAGCGTCTCGGACGGAGGCCCACACTAACGGCTGCACGCGGAGCGGTCCGCCGCCCTGTGGACAGAGCGGGAGGAAGGGGTACGCCGCCCGCGGGTGGAGGGGTCGGGGCGGTTTCGCGCCGGGAGCGACCCGGAACACGCGGAACGGTCCGCCGCCTGTGGGTGAACCACAGGGGGCGGACCGTTCGTCGTGGTGTGGCGTGCGCGGGGCCCGGCCGGCTGCGCGCCGTTCAGACGGCGGCCTTCTTCAGGCGGCGTCGCTCGCGCTCGGACAGCCCGCCCCAGATGCCGAACCGCTCGTCGTTCTGCAGGGCGTATTCGAGGCACTCGGAGCGGACCTCGCAGGCGAGGCAGACCTTCTTGGCCTCGCGGGTCGAGCCGCCCTTCTCGGGAAAGAAGGACTCGGGATCGGTCTGGGCGCACAGCGCGCGCTCCTGCCAGCCGAGTTCTTCGTCCGCGTCCTCGACCAGCAGTTCCTGGAACAACTCGGTCATGTGCGCCCCTCGTCTGTTCTGTGCGTCCCCGTGATGTTTGCCGTTGCTTACCCGGCCGAACGACACGAGTGAAATTACAAGTTTGTGCTCTGCGCGAGTCAAGCCGAGATCTGCTATTGGGCCCCGTATTCACTCTGCGGAACCAAGCCTATGCGGAAAGTGTTCAAATCACCAAAAAACGTGACACATGCCGCCGGCCTGGCGCACCATGCGGCCTTCATGGAGGAGGACGTCCGAGACTTGGATCTTGTTGCGATCCAGCCATGGAAGCGATCCGGATCACAGTCCGATCACGGACCGGCCGGGTCCGCGTGGTGACCGAGCGTGGTCGATCACGCGGGTGCCGCCATGTTTACGGGCACGGTTGAAGCGCCATCTCTCCTGGTCCGCACGTGAACAAACCTTTCTCCGCGCACTGTAACCGGATGAGGTGAAACATTACCCCCAAATCGGGCATTGGGTTGACAGTCGGGTGCCGTTCCGGCCACCTTTGGTGGCATGCCAGCGACCGCAGCGCTCTCCGCGACCCACCGCCGTGGGTTCCGCAGCGCTGTCCAGGCGCGCTGTTGCTGTTGCTGTCCCAGCTGTTGATGCCGTAGAGCTCCAGCTTCTTCCCCCAGCGTCACCCTGCGTCACTCGCGTCACCGCTTCTCCGTGACCCCCCACCGCTTCTGTTTCTGCTGAGGAACCTCCCCACCCATGAACATGGACAGCGACCTTCAGATCGCCGGCGACATCCTCGAGGTCCCCCACCTCCTCCAGCCCGAGCGCGCCCACCCCGTGACCGTGGCCGAGTTCGCCGGCCTCGCGCGCTCGATCGCCGACGACCGCGCCCAGTGGGCCCCGTACGTCGAATACGACGCCACCACCCGCTGGTACCACCGGCTGCGCACCGGCCCCGGCTACGAGGTGTGGCTGCTCTCCTGGGTCCCCGGCCAGGGCAGCGGACTCCACAACCACGGAGTCTCCTCCGGCGTACTGACCGTCCTCCAGGGCGAACTGACGGAGCGTACGGAACGGGGCACGCGCTCCCTCGCGCCGGGCGCGGAGCAGGTCTTCGCGCCCGGGTACGTCCACGAGGTCGTCAACGACTCCCTCGAACCGGCCGTCAGCCTGCACGTCTACTTCCCGGGCCTCACCGAGATGCCGATGCACGAGTCGCTCCAGGCGCAGTGCGCCCCTGTCACCACGGGCGCCGTCCTCGCCTGAGAGACTGCTCGGCATGCGCATTGTGGTTCTGGCCGGCGGCATCGGTGGTGCCCGTTTCCTTCGCGGCCTCAAGCAGGCCGCGCCGGACGCGGAGATCACGGTCATCGGCAACACCGGTGACGACATCCATCTCTTCGGGCTGAAGGTCTGCCCCGACCTGGACACGGTGATGTACACCCTCGGCGGTGGCATCAACGAGGAGCAGGGCTGGGGCCGGCGCGACGAGTCCTTCACCGTCAAGGAGGAACTCGCGGCCTACGGCGTCGGACCCGAGTGGTTCGGCCTCGGCGACCGGGACTTCGCGACCCACATCGTCCGTAGCCAGATGCTCGGCGCGGGCTACCCGCTCAGCGCCGTCACCGAGGCGCTCTGCGCCCGCTGGCAGCCGGGCGTCCGCCTCCTCCCCATGTCCGACGACCGCGTCGAGACCCATGTGGCGATCGAGGTCGACGGCGAGCAGCGCGCAGTGCACTTCCAGGAGTACTGGGTGAAGCTGCGCGCCTCCGTCGACGCGAAGGCGGTCGTGCCGGTCGGCGCGGAGGCCGCGAAGCCGGCCCCGGGCGTCCTGGAGGCCGTCGCCGCGGCGGACGTCATCCTCTTCCCGCCGTCCAACCCCGTGGTGAGCGTCGGGACGATCCTGGCGGTGCCCGGCATCCGTGAGGCGATCGTCGCGGCCGAGGCGCCCGTCGTGGGCCTCTCCCCCATCGTCGGGGACGCGCCCGTCCGCGGGATGGCCGACAAGGTGCTGGCCGCGGTCGGCGTGGAGTCCACGGCGGCGGCCGTCGCCCGGAACTACGGCTCCGAGCTCGTCGACGGCTGGCTCGTCGACACCGTCGACGCGGGCTCGGTCGCGGACGTCGAGGCGGCGGGCATCCGCTGCCGGGCGGTCCCGCTGATGATGACCGACGTCGAGGCGACGGCCGCGATGGCGCGGGAGGCGCTGGCGCTCGCGGAGGAGCTTCGATGACCCCGCCGGTCGAACCCTCGGAGGTTCCCTCGTACCGGGTCTGGGCGCTGCCCGGGCTGCCGGAGGTGACGGCCGGGGACGACCTGGCCAAGCTGATCGCCTCCGTCTCGCCCGAGCTCGTCGACGGGGACGTCCTCCTCGTCACCTCCAAGATCGTGAGCAAGGCCGAGGGGCGGCTGATCGCCGCCGACGACCGCGAGGAGGCCATCGACGCCGAGACGGTACGCGTGGTGGCGCGGCGCGGCACCCTGCGGATCGTCGAGAACCGGCAGGGGCTCGTCATGGCCGCCGCCGGGGTCGACGCCTCCAACACCCTTCCCGGGACGGTGCTGTTGCTGCCCGAGGACCCCGACGCCTCGGCACGGCGCATCCGTTCGGGACTGCGTGAGGCGCTCGGCGTCGACGTCGGCGTCGTCGTCACCGACACCTTCGGACGTCCCTGGCGCAGTGGGCTCACCGATGTGGCCATCGGAGCGGCCGGGGTGCGGGTCCTCGACGACCTGCGCGGCGGGACCGACGCGCACGGCAATCCGCTGAGCGCGACCGTCGTCGCCACCGCCGACGAACTCGCCGCCGCGGGCGACCTGGTGAAGGGCAAGGCCTCCGGGCTGCCGGTCGCCGTCGTGCGCGGACTGCCGCACGTGGTGGCCGGGGACGAGGAACCGGGGGCGCGGGCGCTGGTGCGCGGCGCCGCCGACGACATGTTCCGGCTCGGCACGTCGGAGGCGGTGCGCGAGGCGGTGACGCTGCGGCGGACCGTACGGGAGTTCACCGGCGACCCGGTCGACCCGGGCGCGGTACGACGGGCGGTCGCGGCCGCCGTGACGGCGCCGGCCCCGCACCACACCACGCCGTGGCGGTTCGTTCTCCTGGAGTCTGCGGAGTCGCGGCTACGGCTGCTCGACGCGATGCGGGACGCCTGGATCGCGGACCTCCGGCGGGACGGCAAGTCCGAGGAGTCGATCGCGAAGCGGGTCCGGCGCGGGGACGTCCTGCGCAACGCGCCGTACCTCGCGGTGCCCTGCCTCGTCATGGACGGCTCCCACCACTACGGCGACCCGCGCCGGGACGCGGCCGAACGCGAGATGTTCGTGGTCGCGGCGGGCGCGGGCGTACAGAACTTCCTGGTGGCGCTGGCCGGTGAACGGCTGGGCTCCGCGTGGGTGTCCTCGACGATGTTCTGCCGGGACGTCGTACGCGAGGTCCTCGACCTCCCGGCCGACTGGGACCCGCTGGGCGCGGTCGCGATCGGACATCCGGCGGGGGCGCCGAAGGCGCGGGCGCCGCGGACGGCGTCGGAGTTCGTCGCGGTGCGATAGCCGCGGGCGGGGTGCGGTGGTCGGTCTGCTGGGTCGGTCTGCTGGGTCGGTCTGCTGGGTCGGTCGCCGCGCCCGGGTGCGGCGGTCGGCCGGGACGGTCGGCCGGGACGGTGCTGGTCTAGAACGCCGTGATGTCGCCCGGTGCCATCCGGGGTGCCCTGCGGGGCGGCACGCGGCCGCTCAGGAGGATCAGGCGGGCCGCCCGGTGACGCTGGCCCTCGTAGGGGGCCAGGAGGCCGAGCATCGCCTCGTCGTCCGTCGCACGGTCGCCCGCCAGGGCCCAGCCGACGATGCCGGGGAGGTGGAGGTCGCCCGTGGTGACCTCGTCCGGGGCGCCGTTGCTGCGCTGGACCGTCTCCGCGCTCGTCCACGGGCCGATGCCCGGGATCAGTTCCAGGCGCCTGCGGGCCGCCGGCGGGTCCATGTGCGCGGCCTCCTCCAGGCGGGCCGCGACCCTGGCCGCGCGGACGATCGTCGCGGCGCGCTTGCCGTCGACGTTCGCGCGGTGCCACTCCCAGGACGGGATCGTCGTCCACGCCCGCGCGTCCGGCATCACGTACATGCCCTCGGGGACCGCCGGGCCCGGCGCGGGCTCGCCGTACTTCCGCACGAGGTGACGCCAGGAGGCGTACGCCTCCGTCGCCGTGACCTTCTGCTCCAGGATCGTCGGGATCAGCGACTCCAGGACCAGGCCCGTACGGGTCAGGCGGAGACCGGGGCGGCGACGGTGGGTCGCCAGAACGAGCTTGTGACGGGGAACGAAGGCGGTGGGGTCGTCCTCGGCGCCGAGCAGCGCGGGAGCGTTGTCCAGGAGCCAGGTCGCGCCCGGGCCCCAGGCCTCGGCCTCCGCCGCGCCGTCCCGGACCGCCACCCGGATCGTGCCCGGGCCGTCGGGGGTGCGGCTCGCCCGCCAGACGGAGCCGTCGGGGGTCACGCGGAAGGTGGGGTCGGCGGGGCCGCGGCGGAGGGGGCCGAGGGTGAGGCCCAGGTCGACGTCCAGGTCGAGGAGGTCTCGCTCCTGGTCGCGGTCTCGGCCGCGGTCTCGGTCCCGGGGGGCGCCGGTGGCGGTGGGTACGGGGGTGTGGCCGCCGCGGACCGTGGTGCGGGTGGTGGGGGTGGGGGGTCTGAAGCGGCCGGCCATGGGTACGAGCCTAGCCCTGCGGGGGTGGGGGGCGGCGGTGTCGCCTCCGTGTGGGCAATCGTCCCTCCCCCAGACTCCGTCCGGGGGGACCCCCAGGGCGGGACGGGTGGGCACACGGGACGGCGCCCCTTGGCGGCGCGTCCGCCCCCTGCGCCTGGACCCGCACCCGTGGTGCGGCGCGCAACAGGTGCGGGTCCAGGCACGGAAGCCTGACCGCCCGGCAAGGGCGACGTCCGTTGTGCCCACCCGTCCCGCCCCAGCGGAACGAATGCCCACAACAGGGGTGGGCGGCGGCCGTCGTGCGCCTCCCGTTCCGCCCTGGGGGTCCCCCCGGACGGAGTCCGGGGGAGGAACGAAGGCCCACAACAGGGTGGGCGGCGGGGTTACTGGTCCGAGGAGAAGCGGACCGCGCCCGGCGGGAGGGTGGCGTCGCACCAGATGCGTACGCCGTCGCGGAGTTCGTTGTCCGGGCCCACCTGCGCCCCGTCGCCGATGACCGCGCCCGCGAGGACCGTGCGCGCGCCGATGCGGGCGCCCGCGCCTATCAGGGAGTCCGTGATCACCGCGCCCGCCTCGACGACCGCGCCCGCCAGCAGGGTGGAGCCCGTGATGCGGGCGCCCTCGCCGACCACCGCGTCCGCGCCGACGACCGTGCCGCCGGTCAGCTTGGCGTCCGGGGCGACCCGGGCCGACGGCAGGACCAGACGGTCGCCGCAGCGGCCCGGGACGGCCGGGGAGGGCGCGCGGCCCAGCACCAGGTCGGCCGAGCCGCGGACGAAGGCCTGCGGGGTGCCGAGATCCAGCCAGTACGTGGAGTCGACCATGCCCTGGAGGTGCGCGCCGGAGGCGAGCAGCTCGGGGAAGGTCTCCCGCTCGACCGAGACGGGCCGGCCGGCCGGGATCGTGTCGATGACCGAGCGCCGGAACACGTACGCGCCCGCGTTGATCTGGTCGGTGACGATCTCCTCGGGCGTCTGCGGCTTCTCCAGGAAGGCCGTGACGCGGCCGGTGGAGTCCGTGGGGACCAGGCCGAAGGCCCGGGGGTCCTCGACGCGGGTGAGGTGGAGCGAGACGTCCGCGCCCGAGGAGGAGTGGGTGGCGACGAGGGCCTGGATGTCCAGGCCCGTGAGGATGTCCCCGTTGAAGATCAGGACCGGTTCGTCGGGGCCCGAGTGCAGCCGCGAGGCCACGTTGCGTATCGCGCCGCCGGTTCCCAGCGGCTCCTCCTCGGTCACGTACTCCAGGCTCAGGCCGAGCGCCGAGCCGTCACCGAAGTGCGGCTCGAAGACCTCGGCCAGGTAGGAGGTGGCGAGCACGATGTGCTCGACGCCGGCGGCGCGGGCCCGGGCCAGCTGGTGCGTCAGGAAGGGGACGCCCGCCGCCGGGACCATGGGCTTCGGCGTGTTGACCGTGAGGGGTCGCAGCCTTGTTCCCTTGCCACCGACCAGGAGGATCGCTTCTGTCACCTTGTCGTCTCTGCTTCCTGTTCGGGGCCGGTCGGCTCGCCCGTCTCGGTCGTCCGTGCGATATGACCGGTCAGTTTAGGCAGATGGTTGCCCCGATGACCCCATCAGCTCCTCCCCTGATACTTCGCCGAGCTCGTGCGGGCCGTTCCGAGCTTCCCGTACAGCCGTGCTCCGGGGCACTCCGTCGCGAATCCGTCACGGTGTCCCGCGATGGCGTTGAACTTGACCGTGCTGCCCTTCTTGTACAGGTTTCCGCCACCGGAGACGAGGTAGGCCGCGGCCTTCGGATTGACCCCGTGGAGCCCGAGTTTCCAGGCCGTCAGACGGGCGACGGCGGTCACCACGGCGGCCGGCGGGGCGCTCTTGGTGAACGTGCCGAGAACGGCGATGCCCATGCTGTTGGTGTTGAACCCGAGGGTGTGCGCGCCGAGGACGGGCTGTGCCACTCCCCCGGCTCGTCCTTCGTAGATGTTTCCGCACTTGTCGACGGCGAAGTTGTAGCCGAAGTCTCGCCATCCACTGCTCTGGACGTGGTAGCGGTAGATACTGCGCAGAACGGAGGGCGCCTGGGCGCAGGTGTAGTTGTTGCCGGTCGCGCTGTGGTGCACGAAGGCGGCCTTGATGCTCTTGGTGTAGACGAAGCCCTTCTCGCGGATGCTCTCGTCGGCACCCCAGCCCTTACGGGTGATGATCTTGGGGCGGGGGCCGATGTACGGCTTCGCCGCGGCCGCCGGGCGGACGGGGGCCTGGACCGACGGGGCCTTCGCCGCCTCCTGCGTCCTCGGCAGGTACGGGATCGTGAGCTCCGTCGCTTCCTTCGACAGGGCCGGGATCCAGGACGCCCCGTAGGGGGCCAGTCGGGAGTTGACCCCGCTGGCCGCCGCCTCCGCCGCGCTCGGGCCGAGTGCGCCGAGGGAGCCGAGGGCGGTGAGGGAGGCGGAGGCCGCGAGGAGGCCCGCAGGGGTGCCCGGGGCCGGCGGGGCGGCGGCCGCGCGGGGCGCGGCCTCGGACGTGGAGGCGTGGGTGGTGGTCGCGGCCGTGGAGCCGTTCGTGGACGCGGTCGTGGTGGGGGCCGTCGCTTCCGTGGCCTCCCGGGACTCTCCCGGGTCCACCAGTTCCAGGCGCAGGCCCGCGGGGAGCCCTTCCTCGCCCCGTACGCGGATCTCCACGCCGTCCGAGGCGCCCACCCACAGCGGGGCCGTGGAGCCCTTGAGGGCACGTCCGGCGCCCTCCGCCGTGTCCGGGTCGGCGCCGTGTTCCTCGTTGTGGGTCTCCACGTCCTGCCACTCCGACCAGACGCCGTCGGCGGCGGACCGGGTGCGGACCTGCACGGTGCCGTGCAGGGCGGCCGTCGGGTCGTCCCACACGACGCCGACGAGGGAGAAGGGTCTGACGTCGCGTCGGGCGAGTCCTTGCGCTCCGGAGTCGTCCGCCCCGCCGCCCAGGGCCCGGTCGGCGCCGCCGAGCGGCTCCAGCGGGAGGGACTGGGTGGCGCCTGGCAGTTCGGGCGCGGGTGGCTGTGCGGTGGACGTCGGTGGCAGCCCGAGCGCCGACGGAACCGCGGCCGCCGCGGGTGCGACGAAGGAGACCGGCAGGGCGAGGACCGCCGCGCAGGTCACGGCGATCGAGGAGGCGAGTGAGGCACGCATGGGCCGATCGTGCGTACGCGGGGGCCGTTCCGCGCGTCGGGAACCGGCCCGGAAACCGATGCCCCGTCGGGCCGACCGGTGGACGGTGTCACCGGTACGGCGGACCCCGGCGAAGCCGCCCGCGTACGCTGTCCGGCGTGAACGCCAGCGACCGCACCCCCGCCGACCTGCTGCGATCCGCGCTCGCCGCGGACCCCGCCCGCCCCTTGGTCACCTACTACGACGACGCCACCGGTGAGCGGGTGGAATTGTCCGTCGCCACCTTCGCCAATTGGGTGGCCAAGACGGCGAACCTGCTCCAGGGCGAACTGTCCGCCGCGCCCGGCGACCGGCTCGCCCTGCTGCTGCCCGCGCACTGGCAGACGGCCGTCTGGCTGCTCGCCTGTTCGTCCGTCGGGGTGACCGTGGAGGTGGGCGGCGACGCCGCGGACGCGGACCTCGTGGTCGCGGGGCCGGACGCGCTGGAGGCGGGTCTCGCCTGTTCCGGCGAGCGGATCGCGCTCTCCCTGGCCCCGTTGGGCCGCCGCTTTCCGACCGTGCCCGCGGGGTACGCGGACTACGCGGTCGAAGTACCGAGCCAGGGTGACCGGTTCGCCCCGTTCGTACCGGTCGATCCCGATGCTCCCGCGCTCGTCGTCGACGGTACGGAACGCAGTGGTGCGCAGCTCGTCGAGGAGGCCCGCGCGGATGCGCGGTCGCTCGGCCTGGCCCCCGGCACCCGGCTGCTCTCCGGACTCGGCTGGGGGGACTGGAAGGGCCTCTCGACCGGTCTGTACGCGCCCCTCGCGGCCGGCGGCTCCGTGGTGCTCTGCCGGAACCTGGACCGGCTCGCCCCCGACTCCCTCGCGAAGCGCGTGGAGAGCGAGCGGGTGACGACCACCGCGGTCTGATCCGCGCCCACCGGGCCCGCCCCGCCGCGTCCCGGCCCTCGGGTGACCGCCCGCCCCGCCCGCACGCCGGGTCCGTCCCGTCCGGCGTCGGCGCCCGCCCGGGCGCCCGACGACCACCAGTACCGCACCCGTTCGGCCCAGCACCGCGCCGAGTCCCCGCGTCCGCGCGCCCCGTCCGGTACATGATCGGCCGGGGGGAGTCGACTCCTTCCGCACAACCATGCGTCGGGTTCGGCCGTCTCCTTCTACGACCGGCGGCCGCCCGGCGCGCCGCCGACGCCATGAAGGACGGACTCAGACGTGACGGAACGCGCGGGCACGCCCGCCGAACCGGACCCGCCGGCAACGGAGGGCGCGACTCCCGGGGCCCCGGAGAAGCCGCGCCGACGCCATTGGCTGCGGTGGACGGCTCTCGGCGTCGCGATCGTGGTGCTGGCCGCCGCCGGGGTGGGCTGGTGGTTCTACCGGAAGCTCGACAACAACATCACCACGGACACCACCGCCGCGGCCGAGCTCCGGAGGTACGAGAAGGAGCGCCCGGCCGCGGTCGTCTCGGCCGCCCGGAACATCCTGCTCATCGGCTCGGACACCCGGGCCGGCGAGGGGAACCGCAAGTACGGCAGGGACAAGGGCACCCAGCGCTCGGACACGACGATCCTGCTGCACCTCTCGGCGGGGAAGAAGAGCGCGACCGCGATGTCCCTCCCGCGCGATCTGATGGTGACGATCCCGAGCTGCCGCAAGTCCGACGGGACCCGTACCCGTGAGCAGTTCGCGCAGTTCAACTGGGCCTTCGAGTTCGGCGGTACGGCGTGCACCATCCGTACCGTCGAGAAGCTGACCGGGATCCGGGTGGACCACCACATGGTGATCGACTTCCGGGGCTTCAAGAAGATGGTGGACGCGGTCGACGGGGTGGAGGTCTGCCTCAAGGAGCCGGTGAACGATCCCGACGCCAAGCTGAAGCTGCCCGCCGGGCGTCACACGCTCCGCGGGGAGCAGGCCCTCGGCTTCGTACGGGCCCGGAAGTCGATCGGCAACGGCAGCGACACGGAACGCATGGACCGCCAGCAGCAGTTCCTCGGCGCGCTGGTCAACAAGGTGCAGAGCGACGGGGTGCTGCTGAACCCGACCAAGCTCTATCCGGTGCTGGACGCGGCCACCAAGGCGATCACGACCGACCCGGGGCTCGACTCGCTGCGGGACCTGTACGACCTGGCGCGCTCGATGCGGGCGATCCCGACCGAGAAGGTGCAATTCCTCACGGTGCCCCGTCGCCCCTACTCGTACGACGCGAACCGGGACGAACTGGTGCAGCCGGCGGCGAGTCAACTCTTCAAGGAGCTGCGGGAGGACCGGCCCGTCGCGGTGACTCCGGACGAGGAGAAGAAGCCCGGGGCGGACGGAAAGCCGGACGACGCGGACGCTCCGACGCCCTCGGTCGCGCCCACCTTCACGGGGCGGAACGCGGCGGAAGGAGTGTGCTCCTAGAAAGGGCCGTGGGGGCGGCGGGTAAAGGGCACACCAAGGGGAGGACTGGGAGCGATGAGGTTTGAGCAAATTGCCCGGTTGTAAGGGGCGTGGAATTTGTCACGCGCGTCGCCCCACGCTGAACTGGGCGGATAGTGTGACGCGATCCGGTGCACCCCGACCGTGTGGTCGCACTCACCGAGGATCGAACGACCGAGAGAGCGGCGCCCAGTGGGGGAGGCGCCTCGCGTGGCACCGACGGAGGACTCGAGTAACCGTGGACGCGCACAGCCGTGGACGGGCGGACGAGATCGACCCCGCCGACCAGTGGGTACTCAACCCGCAGACGGGCAACTACGAACTGCGACTGGACCACTCCGCTGGGCAGTCGCAGACGCCGTCCAGGCCCCGTAGATCCACCGTTCCCGCACCCTCGCCCGCCGACACCCCCGTCGAGGCACCCGTACCCGGCCAGCGCCGCCGGCGGGTCTCCGAGCCGGGCGACGGCGGTCAGCAGTCGCCCGCGAGCCGCCGCAAGCGCAAGCAGGGCGCGTCCCGCAAGAAGAAGGTCCTGCTGTGGACCGGCGGCACGATGGCGTTCGTCCTCGTCGGCGGCGCCACCGGCGCGTACATGATCTACCAGAAGCTGGACGGCAACATCGGTTCGGTCGACGTCGGCAACGCCGCCGTGCAGTCGGAGTCGATGGACGGGCCGCTCAACATCCTGATCATCGGCAACGACGTGCGTACCGGTGAGGGCAACGAGAGCTACGGCAACAAGACGAACGTCACCGGCCACGCCGACACCACGTTCCTCATCCACATCTCCGAGGACCGGACCAACGCGACGGCCCTGAGCATCCCCCGCGACCTCAAGATCAAGATCCCGGACTGCCCCACGAAGCAGCCCGACGGCTCGACCAAGGTCATCCCCGGCTCCGTCGGCACGACCCGGTTCAACGAGTCGTTCGGCGTGAACGGCCGCGACCCGGGCTGCACGATGCGCACCATCACGCAGATGACCGGCGGGGTGGGCATCAACCACTTCATGATGGTCGACTTCAACGCCGTCAAGACGCTGTCGACGGCGGTCGGCGGCGTGAAGGTCTGCCTCGCCAAGCCCATCCGGGACAAGAACTACTCCAAGCTCAACCTCTCCGAGGGAGAGCACCGGATCCAGGGCGAGGACGCGCTCGCGTTCCTCCGCAACCGTCACGGTCTCGGCAACGAGAGCGACCTGGACCGCATCAAGATGCAGCAGCAGTTCCTCGCCTCGATGATGCGGCAGCTGAAGGAAGACACCCTGGACAGCCCGTCGCAGCTGCTCGACGTCGCCAACGCGGCGACCGAGGCGCTCACGGTCGACAAGGGCATAGACAGCGTCATCAAGCTGACCACCCTGGCCAAGGAGATCGGGAAGGTCGACCTGAAGAACATCAGCTTCATGACCGTTCCGGTGAAGGACAACCCCGACGAGCCGCCCAACAAGCGGGCGACCGTCGTCCTGGACGAGACCAAGGCTCCCCAGGTGTTCGGGATGATCCAGAACGACGTCTCCTTCACCGAGGTGAAGAAGAAGCAGCAGGACGCCAAGAACGCCCAGGCGCAGGCCCAGGCGAAGCTCCTCCAGGGTGCCCGCGCCGAGGCCGTCGACGTACGCGTCGACGTCTTC
This sequence comes from Streptomyces zaomyceticus, assembly GCF_014656215.1. GTDB lineage: Bacteria > Actinomycetota > Actinomycetes > Streptomycetales > Streptomycetaceae > Streptomyces > Streptomyces zaomyceticus. Next base: position 29,760 of record NZ_BNBZ01000048.1, read on the forward strand.
AACGGCAGCGGCATCCAGGGCGCGGCCCAGTCGACCATCAACTGGCTGCAGAACGACCAGGGTGTGACCCGCTCCACCAACAAGAGCAACGCCCCCGAGAAGGCGGCGAAGACCACGCTCACCTATGCACCGAACCAGGCCGATCAGGCCCGCGCGCTCGCGGACATGATGGGACTGCCTGCCACGGCCCTCAAGCCGGGCACACAGGACGCCGGGGAACGCGAGCCCATGACGCTCGTCCTCGGCGCCGACTTCAAGGGCGCGGGGGTGCCCATCAACGGTCCGACGAAGGCGCCGGACGTCGAGAAGGTAGAAGCTGACAAGCAGGTGTGCGCCAAGTAACCCGGAAACACCGGGACTTGCCGCACTCCTGACTCATGAGGGGACCTGGGGTGGGACAGAACAGCGTGCGCGGGGAGGGAACTCGGGGACGCGTTCCACGCGCCCGAGAACTGGGCTGGGACGACGAGCTGTACGGCGCGGGTGAAGCCACCGGCGCCGAAGCCGACGCTCCCGAGGAGACCGGGAAGGCCGAGGCCTCCGGTGCCACGACGACCCGCGCCGAACGCCGGCGCGGTGCCGGGAACGGCGCGGGCAGCGGTCCGGGCGGCGGTGCCGACGGGCGGGCGGGCCACCGTCGCGGCGGCTCGCGCCGACGCGCCAAGAAGGCCGGCAAGCGCAAGGTGCTGCGCTGGGTCGCGATCACGCTGTCGGTGCTGATACTCGGCACGGCCGGCGCCGGATACCTGTACTACGAGCACCTGAACGGCAACATCCGCGGCGGTTCGCGCGCGGGCGGCGACAGCGGCGTCAAGAAGGCCGCGCCCAACGCCCTCGGCGACACCCCGCTCAACATCCTCCTGATCGGCTCCGACAGCCGCGCCGACGCCAAGAACGTCGCGCTCGGCGGTGGCAAGAACCTCCGCGAGGCGAAGCCGCTCGCGGACGTGCAGATGCTGCTGCACGTGTCGGCCGACCGGCAGAACGCCTCCATCGTCTCCATCCCGCGCGACACCATCGTGCCCATCCCGAAGTGCACGGGCACGGACGGCTCCACGTACCAGGCGACGACCACCTCTCCCATCAACGAGACGCTGGGACGCGGGGGTCCCGGCTGCACGCTGACCACCTGGGAGAGCCTCACCGGGGTCTACATCGACCACTGGATGATGATCGACTTCGCCGGTGTGGTGGCCATGGCCGACGAGGTCGGCGGCGTCCCCGTCTGTGTGAAGACCGGCGTCTGGGACAAGCCGACCCGGCTGGTGAAGGGCGGCTCGGGCCTGAAGCTGCCCGAGGGCACCCACGAGATCCAGGGCAAGCAGGCCCTCCAGTGGCTGCGCACCCGGCACGCCTTCGGCAACGACCAGGGCCGGGCCAAGGCCCAGCACATGTACCTCAACGGCATGGTCGAGAAGCTCCAGAAGCAGAACGCCTGGAGCGACACCGGTCAGCTGATGGGGCTCGCCGAGACCGCCACCAAGGCGCTCCAGGTCTCCGACGAGCTGAAGTCGGTGAAGAAGCTCTTCGACCTGTCGATGCAGCTCAAGAACGTGAAGATGAACCGCCTCACGACGGCGACGGTCCCGACGGTCGAGTGGCCCCAGGACCGGAACAAGCTCCAGATGGTCAAGTCGTCCGCCGACAAGATGTGGTCGATGCTCCGCGACGACATCGCCTTCGACAAGAACGGCAAGGCGGCCACGGCCAAGCCGAAGCCGAGCACGTCCGCGAAGCCGAAGGCCGTCGCCGAGGAGCCGGGCTCCTTCCCCGTCACCGTCGTCAACGGCACCGCGGGCACGGGCACCGACGAGGCGCCCGTCGAGGGCCGCGCCAAGGCGATCACCACGGCCCTGACGGGCAAGGGCTTCACCCAGGCCGACTCCGCGAAGGACCCTCAGCCTCGCGAGGACACGGTCGTCCTCTACCCGAAGGCGGACGGCGACCAGGGCAGGGCCAACGCCGTGTCCGTGGCGAAGGCCCTCGGGCTGCCGGAGACCAAGGTCCGGGCCGACGCCAAGGCGGAGGGCATCACGCTCGTCGTCGGCGCGGACTGGCGTGAGGGCACCGTCTACAAGGCGCCGGCCTCGCAGGAGGGCGACCTGCCCGACGGCGCGGACGACAAGGCGACCTGCATGGACATCTACTCGGTCTACAAGTGGGACGGAAAGAGCTGAACCGTCACTGCACCGTCTGACCGGCACAGACCGACGGCCGGGTCCCTCTGAGGGGCCCGGCCGTCGGTCTGTGCGGTGTTCGGTGTTCGGCCGTCAGCCGCCGGACGTCGGTCGCCGGTCGTCGGTCGCCGGTCGTCGGTCGTCGATCGGTGCGGAGAGCGGTCAGGCCGTCTCGGGCTCGCCGGCCGGCACGGCCGGGCGACGGCTCGCGACGACCTTCCTCGCCAGCGAGCGGGGGCTCGTCAGAAAGCCGTACCCCCACGCCATGTGCATCGTCGCCAGCGCCACCGGGATCCGGAGCCGGGCCTTGAGCGACAGGCCCTTGCCCGCGGGGACCGAACCGGCCGCGATCGCGGCGAGGTAGCCGGCCGGGACCACGAAGCCGAGCGGGGTGACGGCCGCGCCCACGACCACGCCCGCGGCGATGGCGCACACGGCGGCCGGCGGGGCCAGATAGCGGAGGTTGATGGAGCCCCGGTGGTAGCGGGCCACCACATGGCGCCACCGGCCGTAGTCCTTGTACTGCCTGGCGAGCGCGCGGACGCTGGGCCGCGGGCGGTACTGGACGCGCAGCTCCGGCGAGAACCAGATCAGGCCGCCGGCCTCGCGGATGCGGAAGTTCAGCTCCCAGTCCTGGGCGCGGACGAACTCCACGTTGTAGCCGCCCTGCCGCTCCAGCGCCTCGCGCCGGAAGACACCCAGGTAGACGGTCTCCGCGGGTCCCGCCTCGCCGCCCGTGTGGAAGGCGGCGTTGCCGACGCCGATCCTCGAGGTCATCGCGGCGGCGACCGCTTCCTCCCAGGCGTTCTCGCCCTCGGCGTGCATGACACCGCCGACGTTCTGCGCGCCCGTCTCCTCCAGGAGCCGGACGGCGGTGGCGATGTAGTTCGGGGAGAGCATCCCGTGGCCGTCCACGCGCACCACGATCGGGTGACGCGAGGCCTCGATCGCCGCGTTGAGAGCGGCGGGGGTACGGCCCGTGGGATTCGGCACGGTCGTGACACGAGGGTCCTCGCGGACCAGCTCGGCGGCGATCTCGTCGGTGCGGTCCGTGGACGGGCCGAGCGCGATCACCACCTCCAACTCGCCGTCGTACTCCTGCTCCAGGATGTGACGGACCGAGGTGCGCAGATACCGCTCCTCGTTCAGGACCGGCATGATCACGGAGACGGGCTGCATGGTTCCTCGGGTTCGGGGGTCGCCCCCCGGAAGACGGCGGTACTGCTCGCCACGTTACCGCGAACGGGGGACAGCGGTGCGCGCCGCACGGGTGGTGCTCCCTTGCGCTGATCGTATGGGCCTACGGTGCTCACGGTTCCCTTTGTCACAACCGCTTGTCACACCCGCGGAGGTGTCCGTCCGTGCCCACACCGCCCCGCACACCCCGTCCCCGGCCCGCGGCCCGTCGTGCCCCGGTCCGCCGGAGGCGGAGGCGCCCCCGGTGGGGGATGCGGATGGCGACGGCGCTCTCGGTGACGGTCCTCGCCGCGGGCGGCATCGGACACGCCGTGGTGACCGGTCTCGACACCGGGATCACCCGCGTGGACCCCTTCAAGGACATGAAGAACCGGCCCCAGGCCGGGCACGGGATGAACGTCCTCGTCGTCGGCACCGACGGCCGGGACCGGATCACCCCGGAGGAGAAGGCGAAGTACCGGCTCGGCGGCGCGCCCTGCCGTTGCACCGACACCGTGATGCTCGTCCACATCTCGGAGGACCGGGAGCGGGCGAGCGTGGTGAGCCTGCCCCGCGACTCGTACGCCGAGATGCCCGAGCACACCGACCTGACCACCGGGAAGCGGCACCAGGCGCATCCGGTGAAGCTGAACGCGGCCTACGCCGAGGGCGGGCCCGGGCTCACCGTGCGGACCGTCGAGTCGATGACCGGCGTCAAGATCGACCACTACCTGGAGGTCGACTTCACCAGCTTCATGAAGACCGTGGACGCGGTCGGCGGCGTGCAGATCTGTACGACGCGGCCGGTGAAGGACACGTACACCGGGCTCTCCCTGCCGGCCGGCACCCATGAGCTCGACGGCGGCCAGGCGCTGCAGTACGTGCGCTCCCGGCACATCGACGGGGCCGCCGACATCGGGCGGATGCAGCGGCAGCAGCGGTTCCTGGCGGCCCTCATCGACCGGACGACCAGCGGCGGGGTCCTCTTCAACCCGGTGCGGTTCCGCGAGGTCGCCACGACGATGCTCGGCTCCGTGCGGGCCGACCAGGACTTCGGTACGGATCAGCTGCTCGCCCTCGCCAAGGCGATGCGCGGCTTCACCCCGGCGTCCTCGGAGTTCGTGTCCGTGCCGATCGGGGACATGAGCTTCCCCGTGAAGGGCATCGGGTCGACGGTGAAGTGGGACGCGGCGAAGGCGCAGCAGCTGTTCCAGGCGCTGCGGGAGGACCGGCCGCTCGCCTCCTCGAAGCCCGGTTCCGGGTCGTCCGCGAAGGCGCCGAAGGCCGTGGTCGTGGACGTGGCGCCGCGGACCGTGCGGGTGCAGGTCTACAACGGGACCCGGACGGACGGGCTCGGCAGGAAGGTGGACGACGCGTTGCGCGCGACCGGTTTCGACACCACCAGGACACCGATGACCGGGGCGGGGACCGGGCACGCCCGCACCGTCGTGGAGTACGACCCGCGCTGGGACCGCTCGGCGAAGTCCCTCGCGTCGGCGCTGCCGGGGGCGGAGCTCCGGGCGGTCGCGGGGCGGGGCCGGACGCTGCGGGTGACGGTGGGCGCGGACTACAGGGGTGTGACGGCGGTCCGGGGCGAGGACACGGCACGGGGCGGGCCGTTCGAAGCGGTGACGGGTGACCAGGTGGTGTGCCCGTGACGGCGGAGAAGGCTGCGTCGGGAGACCCCGGCCGGCCGGCGTCGGCGGCCGTGCTGATCGTGACCTGCGTCTCGACCCTGATCGTCAACGCCAACACCTCGGCGGTGAGCATCCTGCTCCCGGCGATCAGCGAGGACACCGGGACGTCGCTGGACACCCTGCAGTGGGCCGTCACCGGCTATTCGCTGGTGGGCGCGGCGGTGATCGTCACCTCGGGGGCCCTCGGCGACGTGTTCGGACGCCGGCTGGTGTTCCTCGGCGGGCTGGCGCTGTTCATCGCCTCGTGCGTGTTCATCGCGCTGTCCGGCGGCGGTGCGGGGGTGATCGCGGGCCGGGCGATCCAGGGGGCGTCGGGGGCGACGATCCTGGCGTGCGGGATGAGTCTGCTGTCCGTGTCCACGTCCGGTGCGGGGCAGGTCCGGGCGGTGACCCTGTGGGGCGGCGCCTCGGCGGTGGGCGCCGCGGCGGGGCCGCTGGTCGGCGGTGTGCTGGTGGACGGTACGGGATGGCAGGGGCTGTTCTGGATCGACGCGGCGATCGCGGTCGCCCTGGTTCCGATCACGTTGAAGGGGGTCGCCGAATCCCGTGATCCCGAGCGCGGCCGCTCGATCGACTTCGCGGGGACCCTGCTGATCGCCGCCGTGCTCGCCCCGGCGCTGCTCGCGCTGAGCGAGGGCTCGGACTGGGGCTGGACGTCGGCCGGGGTGCTGGGGTGCTTCGCGGTGGCGCTGGTCTCGGCCGTCGGTTTCGTCGCGGTGGAGCGGCGGGTCGAGGCGCCGCTGGTGGACCTCCGGCTGCTGCGCAATCGCGTGCTGATCGGGGCGACGGTCGGGATCCTGCTGAGCGCGGGAGTGATCAACGGTCTGATGTACCTGGTCAGCCTCTACTTCCAGAACCCCGCCACGCTCGGGCTGAGCCCGTTCCAGGCGGGTCTGGCCACGCTGCCCGCGACGGTGGGCCTGATCGCGGTCACACCGCTCGTGCCCCGCGCGGTCCAGCGGCTGGGCATCGGTCCCGTGATCGCGCTCGGCTTCGCGGCGGCGACGGCCGGCTGCGCGCTGCTGGTGTTCGTCCAGGGCGACTGGCGGTACGGGGCGTTCGTCCTGCCGCTCGTGCTGCTGGCCGTCGGTCTGGGGCTCGTCAACGGTCCGGCGAGTTCGGCGTCGACCTCGGCGGTGTCCGCCGACGCGGTCGGCGCCGCGTCCGGCATCTCGAACATGGCGCGGTACATCGGCGCGGCCGCGTTCACCGCGGCCGTGGCGACGGTCAACACGACGGTGGGCGCGTCACACACCGCCGACGGGGACTCCACGGCCGACGCGCTGGCGGCCGGCCTCTCCGGTGCGTGTCTGCTGCTCACGGTGGCGTCCGGTGCGGGGATGCTGCTGTCCGTCCTGGCGGTACGGGCCCGCCGTCGCCGGGTCGGGCCCGGGGCCTACGGCGCGGCGGCGGCCTCGCACGCGCACACCGTCCCCGTCGTTCCTCAGTCCTCGTAGCCCTCGGCCGCCCGGCGTTCGCGGAGTTCCTTGATGGCCTGGCGGCGGGCCAGGCGGTGGGTGCGGCGGATCTGCGCCTCCTGGTTGCGGCGCTTGTCCTTCTCGGTCTCCGGGACGACCTGGGGGACGGAGCGCGGCTTGCCGTCGGCGTCGACGGCGGCGAAGACCAGATAGGCGGAGCCGACCTGGGTGGCGGGCGTGGACTCGTTCCAGCGCTCGGCCATGACCCGTACGCCGACCTCCATGGACGACCGGCCGGTCCAGTTGACCTGGGCCTTCACATGCAGCAGGTCGCCGACCCGGACCGGCTCGAGGAAGACCATCTCGTCCATCGAGGCGGTCACCGCCGGGCCGCCCGAGTGCCGGCCCGCGACGGCGCCCGCCGCGTCGTCCACCAGTTTCATGATCACGCCGCCGTGCACCGTACCGAGGAGGTTGGTGTCGTGGCTCGTCATGATGTGGCTGAGGGTGGTGCGGGAGGCGGAGGTGGGCTTGCCCGGGATATCGCCCTGATCTGTCATGCCCTCCACCATATGCCGGGTCTCGTGGTCGTCGTCGTTCGGTCCGGTTTGCATCAGCTTGGCAACAGCACCGGTCCGATGTTCCACCCGGCCTGTCGCGCGGAAAGCCCTGCCCGGCACACTGGTCCGCATGAATGACTGGCCCGAAGACGGCGGCTACGGCCGTGGCAACGCGAACTCCCAGCCCGAGGGACCTCGCCGGATGAGCCATGTGCAGCGCCCGCAGGTTCCTCAGCAGCCGCCGCGCCACGACCAGGGCTACAACCCGAACTTCACACAGGCCCAGGGCTCGGGTTACGACTCCGGTTACAGCTCCGGCCAGGTCTACGGCGGCCCGCAGGGCGGCGGCCACGGCTCCGTGCCGCCGCAGTACGCGCCGGGCCCCGGCTCCGGCGGTCCCGGGCGGCCCGCCCCGGACTGGCGCAAGCGCATCAAGGTCGGCTCGATCGTGCTGGTCGTCGGCGTCCTCGCCTGGGGCATCGGCACGTACGCCTGGGCCAGCTCGCAGATGCGCAACGAGGTCGACCTCGCCAAGGTCATCGAGCGGCCGTCCGAGGGCGACTGCACGACGTATCTGATCGTCGGCTCGGACAGCCGTGAGGGCATGTCCGCCGAAGAGAAGAAGAAGCTCCACACCGGCTCCGCCGAGGGCAAGCGGACCGACTCGATGATGATCCTCGCGGCCTGCTCCAGCGGGAACACGATGGTCTCGCTCCCCCGTGACTCCTGGGTGACGATCCCCAGCTTCGTGGGCTCCGAGTCGGGCAAGACGTACCCGGCCCGCGGCGGCTCCAAGCTGAACGCGGCCTACGCGATGGACGGCCCCGAGCTGCTGGTGCGGACCGTCGAGTTCAACACCGGGCTGCGCATCGACCACTACGCGGAGATCGGCTTCGCCGGCTTCGCGAACATCGTGGACGCGCTCGGCGGTGTCGAGCTGAACATCGAGAAGGGCTTCAAGGACAAGAAGTCCGGCGCGGACTTCCAGGCCGGCACGCAGACCCTCAACGGCGAGCAGGCCCTGGCCTTCGTCCGCACCCGGTACGCCTTCGCCCAGTCGGACCTCCAGCGGACGAAGAACCAGCAGAAGTTCCTCTCCGCCCTGGCCAACGAGGCGGCGACGCCGGGCACCATCCTCAACCCGTTCGCGCTGTACCCGACGCTGGGCGCCGGTCTGGACACGCTGATCGTGGACAAGGACATGTCGCTGTACGACCTCGGCAAGATGTTCTTCGCCATGAAGGGCATCAGCGGCGGCGACGGCAAGTCCATGAACATCCCGATCGCGGGCAGCGCGCCGCAGAACTCCCTCAAGTGGGACATGCCGAAGGTGAAGCAGCTGGTCGAGCAGATCCGCAACGACGAGAAGGTCACCGTCGAATCGAACCGCTGACCCGCTGACCTGCGGACGCACGTACGGACGTACGGGAAAGGGCGCCCTCCCCCGCCGGGGAGGGCGCCCTTCTCCGTGCCCGCCCGGGGTTACGGGAGGTTGCGGGCCATGACGATGCGCTGGACCTGGTTGGTGCCTTCGTAGATCTGGGTGATCTTGGCGTCGCGCATCATGCGCTCGAC
>NZ_BNBZ01000049.1 GCF_014656215.1 Streptomyces zaomyceticus
CAACGGCCCGATCACTTCCCATGCCTGATCAGTCAGTTCATGACGTCGCACCACGAACGGAGTAACGACCGATCGACATTGCGGACACGCCCTAGGGCGCCAGCGGGGTGGTGATCTTCCAGCTCTGCGCAATGTTGCCGGCGGTGTTCTTGTAGTCCTGGGCCGCGTACAGACCGCCCTGCATCTGCTGGAGGTAGCGGACGGTCGGACCCTGGCCCCACTTGAAGGACGTGCCCGTGCCGGAGAGGCCCTTCACCGGGCACCAGGACGCCGCCGTGCGGAATGCGCTGCTGCGGTCGTCGGCAGCGTTGATCACGTCGAGGTGCGGCTCGCCCTTGAGGAAGTGTCCGGGTTTGCGGACGGACTCGAAGGAGTAGCAGCCGGGCAGAGCCGCCAGCGAGGGTACGACGACCCAGGTGGCGTCCTCGCGGTCGGCCTGCTTGCTGTTGGCGTCGACCGGGGCGATGAACGTGGCGTTGCCGTCCGGCGTGGACCGGCGTACGTGCCAGCCCGCGAGCTTCGCCTCGGTGGGCTGGAAGGACTGGCGGCGGGCGCGCTGGAGGTTGTCCTCCTTGAGGAACTCGGCGACGTTCTCGTCGGTGCCGGCGAGCGCCTTCTTCGCGAGGGCGACCAGGTTGGGGTTGACTCCGCTGTTCGCGGCCGCGGCCTGGATCTGGAGCGCCAGCTTGCGATTGGCCTCCGCGATCTTCTTGCGGCGGTTCTCGTCGTCGCGCTTGTACGCGGCGTCGGCACCGGTGTGGATGTACGCCTTCCACACCGCCGCGTCGGAGCTGAGCACGGCGCGCTGCCCCTCGGCGTAGAGCTCGCCGCCCTTGAGGTCGGCCGGGGCCAGGCGGAGCAGCTCACGGATGAAGTTGTCGGCGCTCAGGGCGAGATGGGCGTCGGTGACGGTGATGCGGAAGAGAGCGGCGGTGCTGGTTCGCGCGGCGATCTCCTTCTTGCGCTCCGCCTCCTTGCGGTTCTGCTCCTCCAGCTCCTCCAGCTCCTTGGCCACGTCGCGCTTGTGGGCCTCGCGCGCGCCGTTGACGATGAACTCCCGCCAGTCGGCGGGCTCCCCCGCCAGCGCCCTGAGCGCGGCGGCCTTCACCTCGGGGCCCGACGCGGCGTGCCGGGCGACGGCCCGGACGAAGTTGTCGTCGCTCAAGGCCAGCAGCTCGGGCGTGCTGGGGATGCCGATCGCCAGCAGCGCCTGGGACTTGGCGAGCCGGGCGACACGCTCGGCCTCGGCCTTGTCGCGCTCGCGCTGCTGGTCCAGGCGGTACGCGGTGTGGATGCCGGTGACGATGTAGGCCACATGGTCCGCGGGCACCGTGCTGCCCATCGCGAGTTCGGCGGCCGTCCGCACCGACTCCAGCTTCTCGCCCGCGTCGTTGGCCTTCTGCCACAGCGCGTGGATGAAGTCGTAGTCGCTGAGCAGCAGCACGTCGGCGGTGGGATCGAGGCGGACGACGGCCGCGGCGTCGACGCGCTCGGCGTCGGTCGTGCCGATCCCGGCGGCTCGGGCGACGACCTCGGCCGAGGGCTGCGCGACGGAGGCGCCCGCGGGGACGGCGGAGCCGGCCAGGGCGGTGAGTGCGGTGACGGTCACCAGGGGGCTCGTGAGGAGCATCCGGGTGCGCGCGGAGGTGTGGTGTCGGTTGTTCATGCTGGGTCGGTTACTCCTCTGCCACCGCGATGGGCGGCACGACGTGAGCGGTGTAAAGGGGAGCGGCGGGCGGGGGCCCGGACCGGTGACGGCTTGCGGCTTGCGGCTTGCGGCTGACGCGGGATCCGCGGACGGAGGCGGTCGCGGGATGGCAGGTGGTACTGCCTCTGGCGGAGGCGTCCCGTCGTGTGTGCGGACATGACGGAGTACGCCACGGAGAGAGGGAGGGAAACTCCGTACGGCGGCGGAGAGAACGGTCTCCCCGGGCACTCGGAATTCCTTGAATACGGCGAGAACGCGCGCCGCATGTCTGATTTCCGCGAAGCGGTCTGTGGATTCTCCGGACGCGGGCTCAGTGACTTCCCGAGCCGTCCTTCATTTTCCGCGGGTGCAGCGACCGTTCACCTCGGACCCGTGCTTCGACCGGAATCGACAGGAGTCGCCAGGGGTCGACAGGGACACGAGGAAGTATCGGCCGCTAGAGCCGGGACAGTTGACCGAACGCGAGCCGATCAGCGGACGAAGCGGAGGCGCCATTCCTGGCTGGGAACGTTCTCGAAACACGTCACGACATACGCCGCGGGCTCCTCGCCCGGCGCGGTTCCGCCCAGAGTCAGGCACTCCTCGGGGGCGTCCAGCGGGTGCCAGCGGATCAGGTTCTTCTCACTGCCGTCGAAGAACTGCATTTCCCAGCGCTGGGCAGCGGAGTCGTCGCACCAGTTCTGCACGACCTCGGCCTTGGCCGAAGCCATGTGCGCCACGCACCGCCCGCTGTGCTTGGCGACGAGCTGCCAGCCGCCCTTGTCGTGCGGCACGGCGGTGAAGACCTGGTTGTCCGCGGTGTCGTCGCAGTTCCCCTCGACGGCGTGAGCGCCCTGGCGGAGACTGCCGTTCGCAATGGTCAGGCACTTGTCGCGGTACTTCACCTGGATCTGGGCGGTGAGGCCGGAGGAACTCGCGGCCGGCTGCGCGGCGGGCGCGGCCGCCCGGGACGCGGGCTCGTCGGCCTGGGCTGCAGCCGAGCCGCCGGTGAGCGCCGCGGCGGCGAGGCAGGCGGTCAGCACTAATCTGACGGTGCGGGACATGGTTGATCCGTTCGTAGGAAAGCGGCGGCGCGACGGCACGGCGGCAGTGCACGCGCATGCGGGAGCGCCCGTACGACGCGGTGCGCGGACGGGCGCGTGCGTCGCAAGAGGAAGGAATACGGGAAGACCGAGGAGAAAGGGCCGGTTGACGCATCCGAGGGCGCCACGGCAAGGTCGGTCAAACGCTGAGACGGGTGCCCCGGGAGTTCCGCGCGGAGAGCGCGGTCACGGCGCGGCCCGACGAATCAGCCGGTGCGCGGTCGCCGAAGGGCGTGACAGCCACTGAAATGGCGCTGTTGACATCCGTGTCGGTCATATCTGCGGCTCACGATGGAATCCCCCCGTTACGCAATGTTCTCCGGAGCACTTGCCCATTCGGTGAAGTGTGGTCGCACTCCACCGGCCCCCTCCGGTGCACCAGTCGGTCAAACTGGTTACCTCACCCTAACCGGCGCGCGGGGAACATCGCAACGCGGGTTGAGCAATGTGTACTTCGCCATGTCCTCGGCCGGGTGCCCCGCACCTCACACCACCTCTCTTCTTCCTTTTCGGCGACTCCGCATTCGGACTGCGAACGTAAGGGGCGCACAACCTGGGGCTTCCGGGAGGAGCGGGGCCGTCACGGCGGAAGGTCCCGCCGTGACGGCCCGGTGGCGTGTCAGCTCCCCTCGGCCTCGAAGGTGCGCAGCAGATCCGCGGCGACGCTCACGGCGATCGTCGCGGGTTCCTTGCCGGTGATGTCGCCCAGTCCGATCGGGGTCTTGATCCGGTCGATGGCGGACTCGTCGTGACCGCCCTCCGTGACGAGGCGTCTGCGGAAGCGTCCCCACTTGGCCGCCGACCCGATGAGCCCGACCGAACCGAGATGGGTGGTGCGCAGGGCGGCGTCGCACAGCGCCGCGTCCTCGGCGTGGTCATGGGTCATGACCAGGACGTGGGTGCCGTGCGGCAGTTCCTCGAGCACCTCCTCCGGCAGCAGCGGTGTGTGGTGCACATGGATCTGGGCCACCGCGTCCGCCAGGACGTCGAGCCGCTCCTCGGTGAGGATGTCGGACCGGCTGTCGATCAGATGGAGGTCGAGGTCCTGGCGTGCGAGGATGCGCGCCAGTTCCATCCCGACGTGCCCGACTCCGAAGATGGCCACCGCTCGTGCCACCGGGAGTGGTTCGAGCAGCACCGACACCGTGCCGCCGCAGCACTGCACGCCGTGCCGGTTGGTCACCTTGTCGTTCAGTGCGAAGTCGAGCAGTTCCGGCTCGGACTCGGCCGCGACGATCATCTCCCGGGCCCGGTCGATCGCGACCGCCTCGACATTGCCGCCACCGATCGAGCCCCAGGTTTCGCTCCGCCCCACCACGAGCTTCGCACCGGCGTCACGGGGCGCATGGCCGCGTACGGTCGCGACGGTGACGAGCACGCCGGGCTCCCGGCGTGCTCGCAGCCGGGTGACCGCGGCGACCCAGGTCATGTCAGGCACCGCTCAGCGCTTCGGTTCCGTGACGGGTCGTCCTGCCGGAGGCGGACCCGTCGCCCGTGTGGCCGTTCCGGGAGGTGTCGTTCCCGCGAGCCGCCTGGATCGCCCAGTACACCGCCTCGGGTGTCGCGGGCGAGGCCAACTCGACGCTGACCCCGCTCGGGCCGAACGCGGCGGCGGCCTGCCGCAGCGCCTCCCGTACCGAGAAGGCCAGCATGAGCGGAGGTTCGCCCACCGCCTTGGACCCGTAGACCGCGCCCTCCTCGGTGGCGTTCCGGAGCAGCGCGACGTGGAACTCCTCGGGCATCTCCGAGAAACTCGGCAGCTTGTACGTGCTCGCGGCCTGTGTCAGCAGCCGGCCGCGGTTCGGCCCGTCACTGTTGTCCCAGCGCATGTCCTCGAGCGTCAGCCAGCCCGCGCCCTGGACGAAGCCGCCCTCGATCTGGCCGATGTCGATCATCGGGGACAGGCTGTCGCCGACGTCGTGCACGATGTCCACCCGCCGGATGCGGTACGCGCCGGTGAAGCCGTCCACCTCCACCTCGGCCGCGGCGGCGCCGTGGGAGAAGTACTTGAACGGCGAGCCCTGGAAGGCCTTCGCGTCCCAGTGCAGCCCCTCGGTCCGGTAGAAGCCGGCCGCCGACAGCTGCACCCGCTGGAAGTACGCGGTGCGGACGAGGTCGTCCCAGGCCAGCTCCCGGTCGCTGCCCAGCGTCCGGGCGACGCCCTCGACGATGCGTACGTCCGAGGCGCTCGACCCCAGTTGCGTGGCGGCCACCCCCAGCAGTCGCTCGCGCAGCTGCTCGCAGGCGTTCTTGACCGCCGCGCCGTTGAGGTCCGTGCCGGCGCTCGCCGCCGTGGCCGAGGTGTTGGGCACCTTGTCGGTACGCGTCGGGGCCAGCCGCACCTTGTGGAGCGGGATGCCCAGAGTCGTCGCCGCCACCTGCAGCATCTTGGTGTGGAGGCCCTGGCCCATCTCGGTGCCGCCGTGGTTGATCAGGACCGAGCCGTCCTTGTAGATCAGCACCAGCGCGCCGCCCTGGTTGAAGGCGGTGAGGTTGAAGGAGATCCCGAACTTGATGCCGGTGATCGCGAGGGCCCGCTTGGTGTGCGGGTGCGCGGCGTTGAAGGCGGCGATCTCGCGCTTGCGGTCGGCGATGCCGGCGTTGTCCTGGACCTGCTGCCAGACGGCGGAGATCCGTTCCGGCCGGACGACCGGCTGACCGTACGGAGTCGACTGCCCGGGCCGGTAGAAGTTGCGTTCCCGCAGCTCCGTCGGATCCAGGCCGAGCAGCGGTGCGCACCGGCCCATGATGTCCTCGATCACCAGCATGCCCTGCGGTCCCCCGAAGCCGCGGAAGGCGGTGTTGGAGACCTTGTTGGTCCTGGCGACGCGACCGGCGATGCGCGCGTTCGGAATCCAGTAGGTGTTGTCGATGTGGCACAGCGCCCGGGCGACCACCGGCTCGGACAGGTCCAGGCTCCAGCCGCCGTCCGCGGTCAGGGTGGCGTCCAGGGCCCGGATGCGGCCGTCCGCGTCGAAGCCGATCTTCCACTGGGCGTGGAACCCGTGCCGCTTGCCGGACATGGTGAGGTCCTGTGTCCGGTTGAGTCGCACCCTGACCGGCCTGCCGGTGAGCTTGGCACCGAGCGCGGCGACGGCCGCGAACCCGTGCGGCTGCATCTCCTTGCCGCCGAAGCCGCCGCCCATCCGCAGGCACTGCACCGTCACCTCGTGGCTGTGCAGCCCGAGCACGTGCGCGACGATCTCCTGGGTCTCGGAGGGGTGCTGTGTGCTGCTCTGGACGAACACCTGCTCGGCCTCGTCGATGTGGGCCAGCGCCGCGTGCGTCTCCAGATAGAAGTGCTCCTGATCGGAGAACCGGAGCTCTCCCGTGAACACGTGCGCGGAGTCGGCGAAGCCCGCTTCGACGTCGCCGCTCAGCATCTCGGGACGGGCGCCGTGGAAACTGCCGGCGTCGATGGCCTCCCGCAGCGTCACCAGGGAGGGCAGCTCGTCCAGTTCCACCTCGACGGCCGCCGCACCGAGCCGGGCCGCCTCCAGGGTCTCGGCGAGCACCCAGGCGACGGCATGGCCGTGGAACATGACCGTGTCGGGGAAGAGCGGCTCGTCGTGCTTCATCCCGGCGTCGTTGACACCGGGCACGTCAACACCGGTCAGGACGCGGACGACGCCGGGCACGGCGAGCGCGGGCCCGGTGCGCAGCGCGGTGATCCTGCCGTGGGCCTTCATGACCTGGACCGGGTAGGCGTGCAGGACGTCCTTGGTGCGGTGGACCAGGTCGTCGGTGTAGAGCGCGGCGCCGGTGACGTGCAGCGCGGCGCTCTCGTGCGGCATCGGGACGCCGACGACCGGCTTTTCCGGACGCTGGGACAGATGACTCATGCCGACACCGCCTCGGTGGTCTGTGCGAACGTCTTCAGCAGGCTCTGGCCGAGCATCGCGGAGCGGTAGTCGGCGCTGGCACGGTGATCGTTCATGGGGGTGCCCTCGGCCCGCAGCACCTCGGCCGCGGCCTCGACGGTCTCCGCCGCCCACGGCCTGCCCTCCAGGGCCGTCTCGGTGGCGAGGGCGCGGATCGGGGTGGCGGCCACGCCGCCCAGGCCGATGCGTGCCCTGCGCACGATGCCGTCCTCGATGTCGAGCGCGAAGGCGGCCGCGACGCTGGAGATGTCGTCGAAGCGCCGCTTGGCGATCTTGTGGAAGGCGGTGACCGGCGACAGCGGCAGCGGGACCCGTACCGCCCGGATCAGCTCGTCGGGCCGGCGCACGCTCTGCCGGTAGCCGGTGAAGTAGTCCGCCAGTGCGACCTCGCGCTCGCCGTCGGCGTCGGCGAGCACCAGCGAGGCCTCCAGCGCGAGCAGTACCGGCGGGCTGTCACCGATCGGGGAGCCGGTCCCCAGGTTGCCGCCCAGGGTCGCGCCGTTGCGGATGAGCCGGGACGCGAACTGCGGGAACAGATCGGCGAGGAGCGGGACACCGCCGTCGAGGCGACGCTCGATCTCGGTGAGCGTCAGCGCCGCCCCGATCTCGATGTGGTCGGACTCGACCCGCAGCTCCCGCAGTTCGGGCAGCCGGTCGACCGCCACCACGCAACCCGCCCGGCGCGAACGGATGTTGACCTCCACACCCCAGTCGGTGGAACCGGCGACCACCACGGCGTCAGGGCGCTCGCGCAGCAGCCGCAGCGTCTCGGCCAGGGTGTTCCTGCGCAGGAACGCGCTGTCGTCCCGCACGTAGTCGGTGGCGACCGGCGCGGGCGGGGACTGCTCGCGGCGCCGGGCGAGCGGGTCCTCGGCGAGGGGCGTGCCGACGGCGAAGGCGGCATCTCGGATGGGGCGATAGCCGGTACAGCGGCACAGGTTTCCGCTCAGCGCGTGGAGGTCGAAGCCGTTCGGGCCGTGCTCGTGGTCGGTGCCGTCACCGTCGCGGTGGCCGGCGGCGGTGTCGGTGCCGTCCGCCACCCCCTGGGCCGGCTCGGCGCTCGCCCGGCGGTCGGGGCGGTAGTACTCGGCGGCCATGCTGCAGACGAACCCCGGTGTGCAGTAGCCGCATTGGGAGCCGCCGCGGACCGCCATCTCCTCCTGCACCGGGTGCAGGGTGGGCGCCGTGCCGGGCCGGCCGGCCGTGGCGAGTCCCTCCGAGGTGATGAGCTCCTGACCGTCGAGCGCCGCGGCCGGGACCAGACAGGCGTTGACCGCCACCCAGTCGGTGGGCCGGTGCACCCCGGGACGGGCCACGAGGACGGAACAGGCGCCGCATTCGCCTTCGGCGCAGCCCTCCTTGGTTCCGGTGAGGCCCCGTTCGCGCAGGAAGTCCAGCACCGTGGTGTGGGGCGCGGCGGGAGCGAGAGGTGTTTCTTTCCCGTTGACGGTGATCCGCGCGGCTACCATGACGGCCCTTCGATTCGGTGCGGAGTCGGTCGATTCATCAGGTTCGCCAATGTCCGGGCAACTTTCTGTGCTCAGGGGCGCCACGGGACGGGAGCGGGCGCGAAGCGGCACGTGACAGCGGTGTGCCGGGGGTGGTGAGGGAGGACCGGCGCGTGACAGTGACGTGCCGGAGGTGACCGGGGAAGCGGGGTGTGCCGCGGAAGGGCACAGCGGGACGGCGTACTAGCAGCCGTGCGCGATACGACCCGGAACCCAGACCGTGGTGTGGGCGAGGCGACTCAGATCGGAGCAGGTGTCCATCCGCCGGTCGCCTCCTCTCGGTCTCCATGGGTGATCGTTGACCGCAAGTTAATGGCTGACGCCACGGAGGTCAAGCATGCGCTCCCGGCGCTTCCTCGCCCGTGCCGTACGACCGGCCCGGCACCGTGCCGCACCCTCACCGGGCGGCGAGACACGCCCGGTGAGGAGCGGGACCCCTGAGGGCGCCGGCATGGGGTTGAGGGGATTCCCGTCGTGCGGTGCGAACCGGTCGCATCCGGTGAGCACGGCGGGAAGGCCCGGGGCCGGGTGACGGCGGTCCGGGCTCCCGTTCGCCGGTCCCGGTCCCGGCCCCCGACTCCGGCCTGCGCCGTACGAGGGGATCGAGGCCGGTAGAGGTCGCGGGTGGCGCTCGCGGCTCAGGGGCGGGCCAGCGTGTCGACGAGGGTGAGTTCCTCGGTGTCGAAGTCGAGGTTGCCCAGGGCGGCCACACTGTCCTCGAGCTGTCGTGCGCTGCTCGCTCCCACCAGGGCGGAGGTGACGCGGCCGCCGCGCAGCACCCAGGCGAGGGCGAGCTGGGCCAGGGTCTGGCCACGGGACGCGGCGATGTCGTTCAAGGCGCGCAACCGGGTCACCAGGTCCTCGGTGAGGGCGTCGCGGTTCAGGAAGGGGCTGTCGCTCGCGGCCCGGGAGTCCTCGGGGATGCCGTCCAGGTAGCGTCCGGTGAGCAGGCCCTGTTCCAGCGGGGAGTAGGCGATGGAACCGATCCGCAGGTCGTCGAGGGCGTCGAGCAGGCCCTCCTCCTCCGGACGTCGGTCGAGCATCGAGTAGCGCGGCTGATGAAGGGTGAGCGGCGTGCCGAGTTCGCCCAGGATGCGGGCGGCCTCGCGGGTCTGCCCGGCCGAGTAGTTGGAGACGCCGACGTAGAGCGCCTTGCCCTGCTGGACCGCGGAGTGCAGGGCGCCCATGGTCTCCTCCAGGGGCGTCTCCGGATCGAAGCGGTGCGAGTAGAAGATGTCGACGTGGTCGAGGCCGAGCCGGCTCAGGCTCTGGTCCAGCGACGACAGCAGGGACTTGCGGGAACCCCACTCACCGTACGGCCCGGGCCACATCAGGTATCCCGCCTTGGTGGAGATGACCAGTTCGTCGCGGTAGGGCGCGAAGTCCGTCCGCAGGAACTCGCCGAGGGCGGACTCGGCCGCGCCGGGCGGCGGGCCGTAGTTGTTCGCCAGGTCGAAGTGGGTGATCCCGAGGTCGAAGGCACGGCGCAGGATGGCGCGCTGGGTCTCGGCCGGGCGGTCCGGGCCGAAGTTGTGCCAGAGCCCCAGGGAGAGGGCGGGCAGCTTCAGGCCGCTGTGTCCGGAGCGCCGGTAGGGCATGTCGTCGTATCGATCGGAATGTGCGGTGTACAAGGCGACTCCGTGGCGTGGCGAACGGCGCACGGTGATCCGTGCGCGGCGGGTCTGTCGTGGCGTGACCCAATCTCCCCCGCCCTCGGGGCATGAATCCAACAGGAGAATCCGATGGGATTCAGCGCATAGGCTTCTGAGTCATGGAACTGCGTCATCTTCAGCACTTCGTCGCCGTCGCCGAGGACCGGCACTTCACACGGGCCGCGGAGCGGCTGATGGTCTCCCAGTCCGGTCTCTCGGCATCGATCCGCGCCCTGGAGCGGGACCTGAGGGCGCCCCTGTTCGTACGGAGCACCCGCCGGGTGACGCTGACGGAGGCCGGGAGGGCGCTGCTGGTCGAGGCGGAGCGCATCCTGGCACAGGTACGGGCCGCGCACGAGGCGGTGGCGGCCGTACAGGGCGTGATGCGCGGGACGCTCTCCCTCGGGGCCGAGCAGTGTGTCGCCGGAGTGCACGTCGCGGGGCTGCTGGCCGCGTTCAGGCGGCGGCACCCGGAGGTGGAGATACGGCTCCGGCAGGAGGGTGGGCTCGCCCTGGCCGAGGACGTCGCCGCGGGGCGGCTCGACCTGGCCTTCGCCTACCGCACCCGGGCGGACTCCGACCAGCTGCGGTCGGTGCCGCTGGCGACCGAGCCGATGACCCTGCTGTGCCACTCCGAGCACCCGCTCGCCGCGACCGGCCCGGACCTCACCCTCCGAGGCCTCGCCGAGGAGGTCTTCGTGGACTTCCACCCCGGCTGGGGGCCGCGCCGGGCCACGGACGAGGCCTTCGCCTCCGCGGGCGTACCGCGGACCGTGAGCCTGGAGGTGAACGACGTGCACAGCCTTCTGGACCTGGTGGAGGAGGGCCTCGGTGTCGCTGCCGTACCTCGGCATTTCCGGCACAAACGGGACTCCCTGCACGCCGCCCCTCTCGCCGGCACCGACGAGGCGGTCTACGAGACGGTGGCCCTGCTGCCACCGCCGCATGCCACGAGCCCGGCAGCCCGAGCGCTGATGAAGCTGCTGGAGCGAGGCAGACGCTGACGGCCTCATGGCCCCGACGAGGACGAGGCCGCGCCCCGAACCGCCCCGTCCGGTCTCCCTGCCCGTCGAGCTGGTCCCCCGCCCCTCGTCGGTGTCGGCGGCCCGCCGCACTCGCGAGGCCCGGTCCGCCTCACCGGCGGCGTTGCGCTCGGCCGACGACGGGCACGACGTCTAGTCTCGGCCTGTGGGACAGCCCGATCAACGCGCCGAAGGCACAGGACCGTTCACGACCCGCCTCACCTGGCAGCCTCCCGGCGGCGGCACGGCCGTCTGGGAATCCCGGCCCGCCCGGCGCCGAGGCCTCATCGCCGTCCGTCCACCCGGCGCGGCCCGCGCCCATGATGCCGGCGCCGACGAGACCGCCCTCGGCCGGATCCGCAGGCTGAACGCCGTGGCCGCCACCGCCTTCGTCATCGGCGGGGCACTCTTCGCGGCCGGCGCCACCGTGGCCCAATTCGGCTCCGGCGACGCCACCACCTGTGCCTCGATCTACTTCGCCGGCGGCCTGTTCTTCAACACCGGCGGCTACGTGTCCCTGCTCCAGGTCGTCAACGCCCCTCGGCATGTGCCGGGAGGGGAAGGCGCCCTGGTCGCCCGAGGGTGGCGGTGGTGGAGCTATGAACCGATGCGGGTCGACTGGCTGAGCGCCTTCGTCCTGTTCGCCGGCACTCTGGTGTTCGCCGTCGACCTGCTCGATTCCTTCCTCCAGGGCCTGACCGTCCAGCAGGTCAACCGGCTGATCTGGGCACCCGATGTGATCGGCTGCGTACTGTTCCTGATCTCCGGCCACCTCGCGTTCGCCGAGATCTGCCACGGCCGGCCGTGCCTCCGGCAACGCGACCTCGGCTGGTGGATCGTCGCCGTGAACCAGCTGGGCTCCGCCCTCTTCATGGTCTCGGCACTCGCCGCGTACACCCGCCCCGCCACCGGCAGCCTGATCAACGCCGACATCGCCAACTGGGGCACCCTCACGGGCGCCCTCTGCTTCTCCGCGGGCGGCATCCTCCAGCAGTACGAACGTCCCTGATCGGACGTGCCACGCCCGCCACCGTGGCGGCCACGAAAGCGGCTGCCGTCCAGGCCACGGCGGCTCGGGCAGCAGCTCACCGATCAGTGTGCCGTGTCGCCTCGTGCGCTTCGGTGAGAGCTCGCTGCCGGACGTCGCCGAACAACTGCATCGTGGTGGCGGCCAGGATGTCGTCCCTGCCGATGGTTCGGCTGTCCCCCGTACGCACGGAGGGGGCCCGGAAGGGAACCTTGGGGACCGGGGGCAGGGCCGGTTCGCCCGGCATCACCAGGGTGACCGTACCGAAACGCTTGATTCCGCCCTCGCGGACGACCATGGCCGCGTCCCGGGCGAGGTCCGTCAGGAACACGCTCGCGATGCCGTCCAGGTCACGGACCATCGCAGGAACGGCCGTCACCCCCCGGCTCCGCAGCAGCTTCTTGATCCCGCCCTCGAACCTGTGGGCGCCGACCACCGCACTCGGTCTGCGCGATCTGCCGCGCTTGCGCGAAGGCACGACGACGCCCTCGGAGTCGTACCGGTCACCGGACCGGACACGAAACGTCGGACTGTGCTCGTACCACCCGCCCGCCACCTCGACCTCGACGTTCCGGTCGATCGCCGAGATGAGGTCCCCGGGAATCAGCTTCCTCCGGGCCTCCTCCGCCGCCGCCCTCCTCGCACCGTCGATGATCTCCGCCAGCACGGTCCGCGTCACCGACGCGGCAGCCCACGCGGCCGGCCGGGAGACGTGCATCGGGGTCACGTCCCTGAACACCACTTTGACGAGGGAAGGTTTGAACGACGGGAGATCCACGACCGTGGCGGTTCCGGGACCGCTGCGCTCGGGGCGTACGGGCTGTGCGGTCATCGGAGGAAACGCTCCCTGCTGTCGGAGTCATCGGCGGACCGCACTTCATCACACGGACCGCTCTGCCCCCATCCTCCATCGAGGCGACACCCCGTCAAGAACTCGGTGTGACGCAGCGTGCTTCGAAGGCGGCGCGGACGAGGTCGAGCAGGAGGGGTCGAGCCCCGAAGAGAGGTGAGTCGCGGTGCAGGGCGAGGAGGTGCCTTCCGATCAGAGGGTCGCCCGTGAGTCTGCGCATGGCCACGCCCTCACGCGCCCGGGCCGACCCCTGGGCCAGAGCAACGCCGACGCCCTGGGCGACCAGGTCGCAGAGGATGCTGAGATCTCCGATCCGGTGGGGTGACATCCGGGGCGCGAATCCGGCCGGAGCGCAGGCGTCGGCCAGAGCCCCGTAGTCGTCGCAGCCCAGGTCGTGCGGCGGGAGCAGCCAGGTCTCGTCGGCGAGGTCCGCGAGGTCGACACGGTCCTGCCGGGCGCGGGGGTGGCCCGCGGGAAGGATCACCACCACGGGCTCGAGTCCGATGACGTCGACGACGACCCCCTCGGGCGGAGTCACCCCGAAACCGTCCAGGTCGACCATGCATCCGGCGTCGACGGAACGGTCCTCGACTCCACTCATCGCGGCCCCCGTGGACGAGAACTGCACAAAGGTCACAGGATTGGTCACCGCGGCGGGCAGATGCAGCGTCAGGTGGCTCAGTATCGGCCCGGAACTGCCGCCGACCGTCACCGGCTCCGCACCGTCCACCGGGCTGAGCCGGTAGCTGCGAATCCGGTCGGCGCTGGCCACCGCGGTCCGCGCGTGCGCGAGCACCAGTTCACCGGCCCGCGTGGGCGCGACGCCGCACGCCGAGCGCTCGAAGAGCGGTTGCCCGAACGACGCCTCGATCCGCCGCAGTTGGGTGGTCATGGCCGGCTGGGACAGAAACAGGGCGGCGGCTGCCCTGGTCAGGCTGCCCGCTTCGGAGATCGCCAGCAGAATGCGGAGATGCCGCAGTTCCAGGTCCATGGCTGATTGAGGCTAGTTCACACGCGATGTCATGTCCATGAGCAAGGTGTGAGAGGGGGCGGACCGCGCGGGGCGGGCAGGCATTCGACGGACCGCCCCCTCTCGGCTCCGTGGCTACAGTGCGCCGGTGTACTCCTGGATCCAGGACCGCCAGGCGGCCAGGTCCGTGTAGACGGCGCCACCGACACCGCAGGTGTCGCTGCCGCTGCCGCTGCGGCTGGTGGCACCGGCCAGTTCGAGGCGGCCGTTTCGGTTGACCAGGGCCGGACCGCCGGAGTCGCCGTAGCAGGCGGTGTGGGAGGTGGTGCCGGCGATGCACAGCTCGCGACTGTTCACCATGCCGGAGCAGGAGCTGTCGGGCAGCACCTTGGTGTCCAGCTGCTTCAGGTAGCGGGGCGCCGAGGAGGAGCACCCGCGCTGCGGGCAGGTCTGCCCCCAGCCGAGCAGCCGGGTGGCGGAGTTGTCGGCGGGAGTGGTGGCGGTGATCGGAACGGGCGCCTGTGAGACCTGGCTGCTGAGGCGGAGCAGTGCTATGTCCTGACCGGCCATGCTCTGGCTGGTGGACGGGCGGACGATCTGGGAGACGCCGACCAGAGTGCCCCCGCTGAGATGGTCGTTGGAGCCTATCCGCACGCGCAGGGAGGAGGCCGGGAGTGCGCCGTTGCCGTACGTACAGTGCAGGGCCGTGACCATCCAGCCCGAGGAGATGAGCGAGGCGCCGCAGTAGTGGCCGCCGCCGTTGACCTGGATGGAGCCCATGAACGAGTAGGTGGAGGTGGCCTGTTCACCGCCGACGATGGGTTTCGGGGCGGCGGCCGCGGTACTGGCGAAGGCCGGGGCGGCGACGGCCACACCCAGGGCGATGCCCGCGGCGGTCAAGGAGCGAGGCAGGAGCATGGGAGATCCTTCGTGAGGACGACGTGGGAGGTGCGGCGGAGACGGGCCGATTCCTGCTCGTGGTATCGGTTGTTCGTGGCCCGTCAACCTGCCGTCCACAGGAGTATGTGAGGCGGTGGTAGCGGTCCACCAATGCCAGCGGCCCATAACGTCCTGGAGTACCAGGGGGTAGGCCCGGGCCTCGGAGACCGGGTGGAAGAAGGCCTCCGACTCGCACGGGGCGGTTCTCATTCGGCCTAGCGTCACGCGCTCCGGGCACGGACCGCTCATAGCGTGGGATGACGCTTACACGGCATCCAGGAGGACCCCGATGAGCAGTCGCAGCGTGGTAGCCGGCATAGCCCTGGCCATCGCCTCGGTCGCCCCGATGTCCGGCGTCGCTCACGCCCAGGATCTCGACTGCCGGGACTTCCGCTTCCAGGAGGACGCCCAGGCGGAGTTCGACCGGACCCCGGGCGACCCGAACCGGCTCGACGAAGATCAGGGACCGGACGACGGCATCGCCTGCGAAGCGCTGCCCAGGCGCGCCGGCACAGGCGCTGTGCCGCCGGTGAGCCCGAGCGCCCCCACCGTCGCGCCGGTGAGCCCGAGCGCACCTACCGTCGCGCCGGTGAATCCGAGTGCCAGTGCCGTTCAGCCGGCCCCCGTCGTCCCGAGCCGTGGTACCCGGGCGGGCATCGGTGGAGCATCCGGCCCGTCCGGTCTCAGCGTGGGCATGGGCCTCGCCCTGGCCGTCGGAGCCACCGTGGCGGGCGGCTACCTCACCGCACGGCGCCTCACTCGCAGGTTCGAACGGCCCTGAAATCTGCGGCGGCGCGGCCTCGCACCTCTCCAACCAGCGGGTTCTCGGCCGGCCCCGCGGAGGCGCCATCGGGCCTTCGGCGTAAAATGATCCGAATGAGCCCACTCCGATACGAGCTGGTGTTCTCCGACGACACGGGTTCGCCCCAGGACGTCGTGATCGTCGAGCGCAGCTCTTCCAAGGGGCCCGGTGGCCATCCGGTCTACGCCGACCCCACTGGCATCATCCGGGCGGAGATCAGCGACCTGGACGAGGTGCGCATCCTCGCCTCGGGCGGGCACCAGGATCCGACCCAGCAGGTCCTGGCCCGCCGTCTCACCGACGACGATCCGAAAGATCCCGCCGACCCCACCGCCTCCGCGGCCTGACCGGCTTCCCGGCCTCCCCCTTGCGCCGGTTGCTCGATCCGACAACTCGATCTGCTTTCACAGGCGTTCATGTGCCGAGCGCGGCTCAACGGCGAGGACCGGACCGAGCCGCGAGCGGCCGATCCGGTCCCTTCGTACGGTGTGGGTGTCGCAGGTGCGGGCTCTCGCCCGCACCTCGGTCCGACCGCCGGCACCGCCGCCGGTCGGCAGCTGCGGTGGGGGTCAGACAGCCGAACGGAAGGCAGGCAGGTATCCGCCCGACTGCCCGGCGGCCTTGGGGTGGTAGGAGTTGTACACCGGTACGGACAGGCTGTGCAGCCAGGAGTCCCCGGAGCAGATCTCGTGGCCCGTGAACTCGTCGACGACGCTGGAGAAGGCGAAGCCCGCGTTGGCCGCCTGCTTCGCCAGAACGCCGTTGAGGGTGTCGGAACCCCGGTTGATGGCCGCTCGCTCGGTCTCGCTGAGTCCGGCGATACAGCTTCCGGACAGCTGGTAGAACCGGGGGTACCCGAGAACCACCACGCGCGCCTGGGGTGCGCGGCTGCGGATGTCCCCGTAGAGAGCGGAGAGGCCGCCGGGCAGCGTGCCGTTCATCTTCACGACGGCGGCGTTCACGGCCGCGACGCAGGTGGCCTCGCTGTTCAGCACGCAGGTCTGCATGATGTCCGCGAAGCCGACGTCGTTGCCTCCCGCCGTGACGCTGACGAGGGTCGTGGACGAGTTGAGAGGGCCGAGCTGGCCGCTGCGGACGGACCCGGTGGTCGCACCGGAGCATGCGGTGAAGGAGAACGAGGAGGGGGAGTTGGCGGCTGCCCACAGGCGGGGGTACGCGTTGGCGCTGCGCCGGCAGTCACCGCTGTCCGAGAGGTAGCTCCCGGCGCCCACGCCGGAGGAGTACGAGTCTCCGAGGGCGACGTAGCGATGGCCGGCGGCGGTGGCCGGCTGAGCGACACCGAGGGCCGCGGCGGCCATCGCGAGTGCCGTTGACGCGGACAGCACGAATCTTCGCCAGAGCATGGCGATCAGCCTCAAATCCGGAGTGTGGGAGGTGAGTTGGTTGAACGCGACACTTCTAGCAGGGGGCGCGTACCGGCGGGTAGCCCCCGGTACGGATGTCTTCCGCTGGGGAGTCATGATTCTTTCTCCGCGCGTAGACTCGTCCTGATTTGGCCGGGGGCACGTGGCCCGGGCGCGCGGGGATCTCGGCGGGCCGGGGCCGGTTCAGCCCTACGGAGCCGAACGGGGCCCGGTTCGGCCCTACGGAGCCGACGCCCTTCGCGGTGAGCGTCAGCAGGACAGGTGACACGGCCGCACCCGGGGCGTCGCCGCCTCCGGGTGCGTCTCGCCCCGTGCGCGTCCCCCGCGCGAAACGGGGGCGCCGCGGCGCGCGTCGCCCCCGTCCTTCCTCCGGATTCAGTTCGGGGTGCTCACCGAGCCTGCGGCGGCGCCCTCGTGGCGGTCCGGGGCCGTGCCTGGGCGGACGGCCTCGTCGACGGCGCCGCTGTGGCGTTCGGCCCAGGTCTCGAGGGCCGCCCGGCAGGCGTGGTCGAGGTGGTGGACACCGGTGAGGTCCAGGACCACCCGGCGGTCGCCGGGCAGGGCTTCCAGGCTGTCGAGTATCTGGGGCAGCCGCAGGAAGGTGATCGTCCCCTGGAGCCGTACGCGGACCGCGTCGCGCCCGTCGTCGCTGTGCTCGATCCGCAGGTGCGAGGCCTCCCAGGCGGCCTTCGCGACCGACAGCACGAGACCGATCAGGACACCCTCGAACATGCCGACCACGACGATCGCCGTCGCCGTCGCCACGAGGACGAGGGCCTCACCCCGGTGACGGCGCCAGAGCGTCAGGACACTCTTGAACGGGATGAGCTTCCAGCCCGCGTGGACGAGGATCCCGGCCAGCGCGGCCAGCGGGATGTACGCGAGGACGGCGGGCAGCAGGGCGACGAAGAGCAGCAGCCAGACACCGTGAAGGACCCGGGACGCCTTCGTCCGGGCGCCGGCCTCGACGTTGGCCGAGCTGCGCACGATCACCGCGGTGAGCGGCAGGGCCCCGAGCAGGCCGCACAGGGCGTTGCCCGTGCCCTGTGCGAGGAGTTCCCTGTCGTAGTCCGTGCGCGGTCCCGAGTGAAGCCGGTCGACCGCCGCGGCGCTGAACAGCGACTCGGCGGAGGCGATCAGGGCGAACGCGAGGACCGTGCCGAGGAGGGCCGGGTCGGCGAGGGACGAGAGGGCGTCGGCTCCCGGGAGGTGGACGGCCTCCAGCACGCCGCTCACCCGCACCGTCTCCACCGGAAGGTCGAACACGGCGGTCGCGAGGGCGGCCAGCAGGACCGCCACCAGGGCGCCGGGCACCGCCCGGGCCCTGCGCGGCATCCGTCGCCAGCCGACGACGAGGAGGATGGTGCCGGCCCCGAGGGCGAGCGACACCAGGGCCGTACGGCTGCCCAGGGCCTCGACCAGGGCTCCCGGCAGACCGGTGAGCTTGTCGAGACCGGAGTCCGGGGCGGTACTGCCCGCCGCGGTGTAGACCTGCCCGGCGATGATGACCAGGCCGATGCCCGCGAGCATGCCCTCGACGACGGACAGGGAGATCGCGCGGAACCAGCGGCCCCAGCGGAGAAGTCCCATGGCGATCTGCAGCAGGCCGGCCGCCAGGACGATGACTCCGAGGGCGGGAAGGCCGAAGGCGCGGACCGCTTCGAGGACGAGCACGGTGAGGCCGGCGGCCGGGCCGGAGACCTGGAGGCTGCTGCCTCGCATCAGGCCGGTGACGATGCCGCCGACGATGCCGGTGATGAGGCCCAGTTCGGCGGGGACACCGGAGGCGACGGCGACGCCGATGCAGAGCGGGAGGGCGACGAGGAAGACGACGAGCGAGGCGGCGAAGTCCTGCCGCAGGAAAGGGAGATTGCGCGGCATCCGGACGTTCCTCCTCACAGCGCCTCGAAGGCGTCGGCCCCGGAGCGGTACTCCAGGACGGCACCGGTGTGCACCTCGTAGTACCAGCCGCGCAGGCGGAGCCGGCCGTCCGCCAGCCTCCGTTCGACGCACGGATAGGAGCGCAGGCGCAGGAGTTGGGCGAGGACGTGGCCCTGGACGGCTTGGCTGACGGTCGGGTCGTCGCGGTCCTCCGGGGCGTCGCCGGGGGCGGCGTGGGCGAGCCAGTCCCGTACGGCGGGCACGGCGCTCAGGTCGTCGCCGCGGACGAGCGCGCCCACCGCGCCGCAGTGGGAGTGGCCGCAGACGACGACGTCTTCGACGCCGAGGACCTCGACGGCGTACTCGATGGTGGCGGCCTCCCCGCTGGGGGTGCCGGTTCCGTAGGGGGGCACGATGCCGCCCGCCGTGCGCAGTTCGAAGAGCTGGCCGGGCCGGGCGCCGGTGATCAGGGCGGGTACGACCCTGGAGTCGGAGCAGGTGACGAACAGGACGGCCGGGGACTGGCCCGCGGCGTGCGGGGCGAACTCCTCAGGGCGCCGTCCGAATCGGCGAGCGTTGTCGATGAGGGGCTGCATGAAGGTTTCCTCCTGGCGCGCCTCGCGGCGCGTCGGGCTGACAGGTCGGCGCAGGGTGATGCCGACTGTCAGCAGAGGAACACCTGGAGGGCAGAGGAGTCACGGGCGTCCGCCGGTCTCGACCGGGTGTCCGGGCGGCCGGTGCGGCTGGCCGGCGGTTCAGTGAGCAGGGCGGTGCGGGTGCCGAGCGGAGGCGGGCCGGGCGGGCCGGCGGGCGCGGTGACGGCCCGCCGCCGGTCACGGTGGACGACGGAGCCCCTGGGGGTGTCGGCCTCCCCTCCCGTGGCGTTCGCGGTCTCGTACGACGAGGTCGGCGCGGCCGGCCCGGCCGACGCGGCATGCTGAAGGCGGGGCTGCTGGAGCTGGGGTGAGTGCCCGGCCGGGGCGGGCAGGACACAGGTGCCGCAGATGAGGGCGAACACGAGAAGGAGAGTCGCGCGCACGGCCACGGCCCGGTGGACGGACGACATCACGGACGCTCCTCCTTCCGGTGGAACCCCTGACGAGAATTCACCAAAGCAAGTGCAAGGGCGAGTCAAGGAAGAGTAATACGCCCATGTGAACGGGTCTCTGCAACACCCTTGCTGTACGAGAGTTTTCGAATGGAATCAGCCTGATGTTGACGCGAACAGCAGCGTCGGAACGGGTTCGCGCCATGAAATCAGTCAGGTCGGGACGACCTCACGGCTGTGCCCGCCTCCGGTGGGGAGGCGGGCACAGAACGTGTCGGTCACTCTCTGTCGGTCACTCTCTGTCGGTCAGGGCGCCCACGGTGCGGAGAGAGACCAGCTGCTGTCCGCGGAGAGGGCCTGCGGGCGGTTAAAGTGGTCGCCGCCGCCGCTGCCCGAGGCGATGTACACCTGGGACGCGTAGTGGCGGAGGTACGAGCCGGGGACGTTGATCGACTCGAACGTGATCCCCGTGCCGCCGACACCGGGACGGGCACAGAACGTGGCGTCCTGGCGGAACAGCGTCGTGCCGTCGTCGGGTGCGCTGCGCACCCGGCTGTCGGCGTGACGGAGGACCCGGCCGGGGTAGTTCACCGACTCGAACGAGTAGCAGGAGGAGTCGGCGAGCCCGCGTCGCACGGTGTATGTCGCGTCCTGCTTGAGCAGGACGCTGCTGCTCCCGTCGACGACCTCGGTGAAGGCCAGGCTGTCGGCGTGCCGCAGATACCGGTTGGTGTGGCCCCAGGTGGTCACGCGCAGGGACTGTCGCACGTCGGTGGGGAGCAGTACGGAACTGCGCCACAGGGACGGTTGTCCGAGGTTCCATGTCGCGTCCGCGGCGAAGGAAGCGGGTGCGTCCCAGGCGTTCGGGCCGCCGCTGCGCGCGAGGTACACCCCTTCGGCGTGGTGCCGGAGGTAGTGGCCGGGGTAGTTGAGGGATTCGAATGAGGTGCCGCCGGAGGCGAGGCCCGGCCGGCCGCACCAGGTCGCGTCAGCGGTGAAGGAGCCGCCGGTGTCCGCGTCGACACGCACCCGGCTGTCGGCGTGCCGCAGGTAGCGGCCGGGGAGGTTGACCGACTCGAAGGAGAAGCAGCGGGGGTCCGCCAGTCCGGCGACGGTCCGGTACGAGGCGTCCTGGCGGGCGCCGTCGGAGGAGGAGGTGCTCAGCACCTCGGTGCGGGCCGTGGAGTTCGCGTGCCGCAGGTAGCGGTCGGTGAGACCCGGCGTGGTCACCTGGAACGAACGGACATGGCCCAGGGTGAGACCGGCGGCGGCGTTGAGGTTGCGGGAGGCGCCGAGGAGCGCGCCGTGCGCCGCGCGCAGCCGGTTGGTGTCCACCTTCTGCACACGCCGGTCGTAGGTGAGGAGTCCGTTGTACTCGCCCTCGACATCGGTGATCTCGGTGTAGACGTATGCGGAGAGGCCCTTGGTGGTCATGAGCTGCTGGACATCGCGGACCATGCCGGTGTAGCGGTCGTTCAACTGCTCGCCGCTGAAGACCTGTTCGTAGGCGAAGAACTGTCCGTCGGGGCTGTACTCGTGGCCGGGCGTGCGCAGGCCGATGCCGCCGAACTCGCCGAGGACGGACACGCGGGTGTCCGAGGGACGCGGCGCGTCGGGTCCGGTGTAGACGTGCCAGTCGAGGATGTCCCCGGTGCCTGGATCTCCTTTGGAGACACAGCAGTTGTAGCCGCTGTGGGCGTTCATCAGCCGGGTCGGGTCGTAGTTCTCGAGGTCCGTGGTGACGCGCTTGGTGGCGGCGAGGTCCCATTCGCCCCAGCCTTCGTTGAACGGGACGTACGTGACGACGGCGGGCGAGAAGCGGTGCTCGTCGATGATCTCGCGGGCCTCCGTCTCCAGCTGCCCGGCCTGCGCCGGGGTGCGGCTCTGGTCGAACGCGGGGGTGGACGGGATGTCCTGCCAGACCAGGAGTCCGAGCCGGTCCGCGTGGTAGTACCAGCGGGCCGGTTCGACCTTGATGTGCTTGCGCACCATGTTGAAGCCGAGTTCCTTGTGCTTGCGCAGGTCGGACGCGAGGGCCTCGTCGGTGGGCGCGGTGTAGAGGCCGTCCGGCCAGAAGCCCTGGTCGAGGGTGCCGATCTGGAAGACGAACTCACCGTTCAGCGTGGGGCGCATGACCCCGTTCACGATCTTCTTGCCGATCTCGCGCATGCCGAAGTAGCTGGTGACGCTGTCGACGGAGGAGCCGCCGGCGTTGCGCAGCGTGACGCGCAGGTCGTACAGGAACGGGTCCTCGGGCGACCAGCGGCGGGCGTTCGGCACGGGGACGGAGAACTCGGTGAAGCCTCCGGTGGCGCTGCCGACTGCTTGTGCGCCGGAGAACGTCTCGGCCAGGACGGTATGGCCGCTCACGTCGCCGCGGGTGAAGACGCGGACGCGTGCCGTGTTGGTCGACAGGTCCGGCTTGATGTCGACGGAGTAGATCGAGGAGGCCGATGTGGGCTCCACCCAGACGGTCTGCCAGATCCCCGACGAGGGTGTGTAGAAGATGCCGCTCGGATTGTTCACCTGCTTGCCGAGCGGCTGCTTCTCCCCGCGCCCGTCGGTCGGGTCGTAGACCCGCACGATCAGCTCGTTCGCGCCGCTCCTGAGTTGCGGCGTGATGTCCACCTCGAAGCGGTCGTAGCCGCCCTTGTGCTGGGTGACCTGGGTGCCGTTGACGTAGACCGTGGCTTCGTAGTCGACGGCGCCGAAGTGCAGCTGCACCCGGCGGCCGTTCCAGCTCTGCGGCACGGTGAAGGCGCGCTTGTAGAACATCAGGTCCCGGTTGTCGTTGCGCATGATGCCGGACAGCGCCGACTCCACCGGATAGGGAACGAGGATGCGCTCGGGCAGGGTCTGGCCGACGGGCGGGGCGGCGTGGCGATCGACGTTGCCGGAACCGTCGGTCGGCGGGTTGAGGAACTCCCACTCGCCGTTGAGCGACATCCAGTCCTGTCGCGTCATCTGGGGCCGCGGGTACTCGGGCAGGGGGTCGGTGGTGGATACCTGGTCGGTCCACGGAGTCGTCAGGGGCGGCGACTTGGGCGCGATCGCGGCGGAGGCGCCACTGGTGAAGAAGGGACTTCCGGCCATGACCAACAGGGCCGCCAAGCAGGCGATGACGCGTCGCATCGAACTCCTTCGGGGCAGGGCGGTGCGCGGAATCCGGCGCGGTGCGGCCGAGGGCTCTTGCAGCGTGCGGAAGTCCGTGCGGGAGCGGCTGAGCGGCGCCAGGCGGGGAATGTGCGTCCCGCATTCGGACCCGAGTGCGCGTGGGTCCTGGCCGACGTGCGGGGAACGTAACATGAAACAAACTCGCACGGAACCACTCAGTAGCGAACAGGATCTCACCACTGTCGAACACGGAGGTCGCTGCGGCCATCCACGGTCGGCGTGGCCGTCCAGCGTCGGCGTGGCCATCCACGGTCGGCGAGCCTGGACGGCAGACGTCGGCTCACCGTCGAGCTCCGCGTCACGCGCCACCGCGCACGGCTACGGGGCGGTGGTGATACGCCTGACGGCTTCTCGCGTCAGCTCTCGGTCGTGCGGGGCGGTGTCGAGCGCGCGGTGGAGGGTGAGCCCCTCGACGAGCGCGTCGAGCTGGCGGGCCGTTTCGGCATCGAAGTGCCGTTCCAGCAGTTGGCGGCTGCGGATCATCCACTTCCGCGTCAGCTCTCGGTACTCCGGGCGCCGGGCCGCGAGGGTGTAGAGCTCGTGGGTGACGACCAGATCGCTCTGCGGTCCGTCGGAGAGCTCGTGGATGAGGTTGCCGACCGCTTCACGTGCCTCTTCGGGGCTGCCGGCCGCGTTCAGATGCCGCTCGAAGACGGCGACGACGTGGTCGGCGAAGCGGGAGAAGGCCTCGCGGAGCAGTTCGTCGATGCCCTGGAAGTGGTAGGTCATCGAGCCCAGCGGCACACCGGCGCGGGCCGCGATCTTCCGGTGAGAAACACCGGCGACGCCTTCTGCGGCGATGTGGTCCAGGGTGGCGGTGAGGATGCGCTCACGGCGCTGCGGGTCGGTATGTCCGGTGGCCATCGGAGCCGAGGCCTTCAGAGGTCCCGGACGGGCCGGGCGGGGCTGCCGACAGCGACGACGTCGGCCGGGATGTCCTTGGTGACGACGGATCCGGCACCGATGACGCTGTTGTCGCCGATGCTCACCCCTGGGCAGACGATGACGCCTCCCCCGAGCCAGACGTTGTTTCCCAGGGTGATGGGGAGCGCGGCCTCCAGCTTGTCGCGCCGGGGCTCCGGCTCCAGGGGGTGGGTGGGGGTGAGGAGCTGTACGTTCGGGCCGATCTGACAGTCCTCTCCGATGACGATCGCCGCCACATCCAGTGCGGTCAGGTTGTAGTTGACGAAGGTCCGGGCCCCGATGGAGATGTTGGTGCCGTAGTCCACGTACAGCGGCGGCCGCACCTCGACCCCTTCGCCCGCGGAGCCGAGCAGCTCGTCGAGGAGCGGCCGGGCGGCGACCGGGTCGTCCAGGAACGTGGTCCTGTAGGTCTCGGCGAGCCGCATGGCACGCCGCTGCCTGTCGGCGATCTCGGGATCGTCGGCGATGTAGAGGTCGCCCGCGAGCATGCGCTCCAGGCTGGTGCGCGGGTCGCCGGCGAAGTGGTCCACGGTCATGCGTACGATCGTACATTTGGAAGGTACGTTCGTACCTTCCGGCACGGAGAAGGGCGGAGCACGCGGCGGCGAACGAAGGGGTGTCGCATCGGCAGGCAGCCGTACACGGGGCCGGGCCCGGCGTGCCCCTCACGGTCACCGACGACCCGACGCGACCCGATTTCCCGGATTCCGGCCGCACGGGCCGGTTGCACCACGGGCCATCGGGTCGTCGTCAGAAAGTCAGGCCTGCCCCACGGCCGACAGCGCGTCGTGGGAGACGGCTCCGTGGGACGCCACGATCCGGGCGCTTCCGTCGGCGAGGTCGTAGCCCAGTCCGACGACGGCGACCTCACCCGCTTCGACCTGCTCCGACAGGACGCGGGAGCGTTCCAGAAGCAGGCTCACCGTGTGCCGTATGTGCTCGTCGATGATGTCACTGTCCTCGGTCAGGCCTGCGGCTCGCGCGGCCAGCACGCTCGGGGTGACGCGCTCGACGACGTCGCGGACGAAGCCGTTCGCCGTGAACCCGTCCTCGACCGCGGCCCGCGCCGCGGCGACGGCGCCGCAGGAGTCGTGGCCCAGGACGACCACGAGACGGCTGCCCAGCACGGTGGTGGCGTACTCGACGCTGCCCAGCACCTCGGAGCCGAGTACGTGGCCCGCGGTGCGGACCACGAACAGGTCACCGAGCCCCTGGTCGAAGATGATCTCCGCGGCCAGGCGGGAGTCGGAGCATCCCAGGACGACGGCGAACGGTTCCTGGCCCGGGGCCAGCTCAGCTCGGCGGGCGGCGTCCTGGTTGGGGTGTCCGGGCGTACCGGCCACGAATCGGCCGTTCCCGGCGAGGAGGGCTTCGAGGGCTACTGCGGGTGAGGTTCTAGGCATGCCGCCACCTTACGAGCCGCCTTCCGGTCGTGCGCCACCAGGCGTTCCTCAGGCCGCCGGGCCGGCGTCGCGGGTCCCGGGCCTCCACGTCGAGTCGGTGACCGAAGCGCGGCCGGTGAGCACTGCCGCACGGCCACAGGAAGAAGCCCCGGCGGCTGGACGCGTGCGATGACATCGCACTGTGGTGACCCCCCACATACGTTCCTGACCTGCCGCTTCTTACGGTGTGGCGCCGACCGGCACGCAGACTCCGACCGACGCGTCCGTCCGGGGGCCTCCACGCTCAGGCGAGTGCGTTCACCGCGAGGGCGAAGGCGCGGGGAAGCCGGGCCGCGGTCGGCACGATCCTGTCCGCCAGTCGGGGGCGTTGCCGAGCTCGCACCAGGCAGTCGGTCAGCAGCCGGTGCCGGAGGGTCGCCCGCCTCCACGCGGCTTCATACGCGCCGGGGGAGCCGCGACGCAGCTGATCGACCAGGACCCTGGCACCGGCGAGAGCCAGTGAGACGCCCTCGCCGGTGAGCGCGTCGATGTAGCCGGCGGCATCGCCCACCAGCAGGACCCGCCCGTGGACGCGTGAGCGGACCTTCTGGCGGAGGGGACCCGCACCACGCACGGCCCCGACCGCGGCCTGGCGGGGCAGAGCGGCCGCGAGTTCGGGGAAGCCGGCCAGCTGTTCGTCGAACGGCGCACGCAGTGAGGTCAGGAGCGCGACGCCCAGGAGCTGTGACCCGAGTGGGGTCACGTACGCCTCGCCGTGGGGACCCCAGTGGACCTCGACGTACGAGGAAGTCGGCGCCACGGCGTAATGCCGGCGCAGCCCGTAGCGAGGGACGCCCTCGCCGGGCATGCCGAGCCCCAGCGAACGTCGCACCGGCGAGTGCAGTCCGTCCGCGGCCACGAGCCACCTGGCGCGCACGCCCGTGGCGCCGTCGGAGACGCCGGCGGCGTCCTGACGCACGTCCCGCACGCGGACGGGCAGGACAGGGACTCCCGCGGCGAGGACCGCTGTGTGCAGGGCGGCGTGCAGGGCCGTGCGCCGCGCTCCCAGGCCGGGGCCGTGCCGGAACTCCGCCTGGGCGTGGTGTGGGCCCTGCCGGTAGCGGATGCCGGCGATCGGCCGGCCCGGCACGTCCAGTCCCAGCGCGCGCAGTTCCCTGACGGCCCCGGGCATCAGCCCCTCACCGCAGGCCTTGTCGACGGGATGGCCTCGCGGCTCCGCCAGGACGACGTCCAACCCCGCCCGCACCGCGTACAGCGCGGTGGCCAGCCCCGCGGGGCCACCGCCCGCGATCAGCAGATCGTGTGTGCGGGTCACGCCACGCTCACCCGCCCCAGGGCGTCGTTCTCACACCGGATGCGGACGGCGAGCAGGGCCGCGTTGGCCACCGTGAAGACCGTCGCGGTCAGCCAAGCGCTGTGCACCAGGGGCAGGGCCGCGATCTCCGCCACGACCGCGACGTAGTTCGGGTGGCGCGCGAAGCGGTACGGTCCGGCGCGCACGAGACGGGCTCCGGGGACCACGATGACCCGCGTGTTCCAGTACGGGCCCAGGGTCGTGACACACCACCAGCGCAGCGCCTGGGCCAGGACGACGACGGCCACCATGGTCCAGCCCAGTGCGGGCAGGAACGGCCGGTGGGCCAGCCAGGCCTCGGTCAGACAGCTCGCGAGCAGGGCCGTGTGCAGGGCCACCATGACCGGGTAGTGACCGCTGCCGTACTCGACGCCGAGGCGGGCCAGGGTCCAGGCCGCGTTGCGTCGCGCCACGACGAGTTCGACGAGGCGTTCCGCGGCGACGGCCGCCAGGAGGAGCGTGTACCAGAGCATGATCCGTGATTCCTCACCAGCGCAGGAGGACGAACTCGACACAGAAGCCGGGGCCCATCGCCATCATCAGGCCCCACGATCCCGGCGGCGGAGGGGCGTTGGTGGTGACGTCCTCCAGGATCCGCAGTACCGAGGCGGAGGACATGTTCCCCGACACGGCCAGGGCCCGGTGAGCCGAGTCGAGGGCACCGTCGGGAAGTTCCAGGGCGTGTGCCACCGCCGTGAGGATCCGTGGTCCCCCGGGGTGGCAGATCCAGGTCCCGATGTCGTCCGGGGTCAGGCCGTGGACGGCCAGGAAGGCCCGGAGGTCCGGGCCGATCCGGGCCTCCACGACATCGGGGATGGCGGCGTCCACCACCGGCCGGAACCCTCCGGCACCGATCGTCCAGCCCAGCAGATGCTCGGTGTCCGGGTAGAGGAGACTGCGGGTGGCCACCACCGCGGGGTGACCCGCCCGGTGGTCGTCGGCCCGCGCGGCATGCGCGACGACGGCCGCCGCACCGTCACCGAACAGGGCACCGGCGACGAGATTGGCCGGCGAGTCGTCACGCTGCTGCAGGGTGAGTGAGCACAGCTCCACGCTGAGCAGCGCGGCCACCTGGCCCCGATGGCCGCGCAGGTAGTCGTGGAGCCGGGCGAGTCCGGCCGCTCCCGCTACGCAGCCGAGCCCGAACACGGGAATCCGCTTCACATCCGGCCGCATGCCCATGCGCGAGGCGAGCCGGGCGTCGAGCGACGGCGCGGCGATACCGGTGATGGAGGTGCACACCAGCAGATCCAGCTCCGAGGGAGACAGCCCGGCGGCCTCGAGCGCGCACGTCAGAGCCCGTTCTCCGAGTTCCAGGCCGGCGGTCATCCATGCCGCGTTGGTCTCGCCGAAGTCCCCCAGAGCCGCGTACCGGTCGATGGGCAGAGCGAGGTGACGGGTCCGCACCCCGGCGGATCCGTGCAGTCGGCGCAGCACCGTGCGGTCCGCTCCGGGGGCGAGACAGAGGTCGCCGATCAGCTCGGTGAGTTCGTCCTGAGCGTATCGATGCTCCGGCAGGGCCGTACGGACGGCGGCGACGACGCTCTTCCACCCGTCGGGATCGGGCCGCAACCCGAAGGACCCGTCGGCGTGCACCGCCGGAGGCGTGACGGGGGCGAGCCGGTCGACCGTGGGGACACGCATGACGGGATGTCTCCTCACGACCGACGGCGCGATTACCTTGCTCCCGTGTCTCTATACCTCCCTGGTCCTCCGGTGCGAGCGACACACCGGATCGCGACGCTGCTCCACTCGTGCCACCCGGAGCCGACGCTCGCGGTGACGGTGTTCGTCACCGCTCTGGCCGCCACGTCGGGGCGGGGACCGGTGGATGTCGTGGCGGTCGGAGCGGCGGTGCTCGCCGGCCAGCTCTCGATCGGATGGTGCAACGACGCGGTGGACGCGGGCCGGGACACCGCCAGCGGCCGGCGCGACAAACCCGTCGCGGCCGGGGCTCTGCGCCCGCGGACGGCCGCCATGGCCGCCGTGGTGGCGCTCGTCGTCTGTGTGCCGCTCTCCTTGCTCAGCGGCCCTGCCGCCGCGGCTGTCCACCTCACGGGCGTGATCGCCGGCGGGTGGGCCTACAACCTGGCACTGAAGAGAACCCCGCTCTCGCCCGTCCCGTACGCCGTCGGGTTCGCGTCCCTGCCCGTCTTCGTGACGCTCGGCCCGCCGTCGCACGCCTGGCCCGCCTGGTGGGCCGTGGCCACGAGTGCCCTCCTCGGTGTCGGCGCCCACTGGGTGAACGCGCTGCCGGACATCGCGGACGATCTCGCGACGGGCGTCCGTGGTCTGCCCCAACGCCTCGGCCCCGTGGCCTGTCGCCGGCTCTCACTGGTCACGATGCTGGCCGCGGTCGCGATCGTCACCGTGTACCCGCCCGGGACGGCGGGCGCACCGGGCTGGGTGTGTGCGACGGCAGCGGGATGCGCCGCGGCCGCCGGCACCGTCCCGAGGTGGCGTGAGGGCAGCCGATGGCCGTTCCGGGCGGCGATCGCGGTCGCGGGGCTGGCCGTCGTGCAGCTCCTGTCACGGGGCTCCCTCATCGTCTGAGGCCGGAGTGCGGGTGTTCTCCACCTCCGGGTGCACGCGGAGGCGCTGTTCCTTCCAAGACATCGGTCGACGGCCGCTCCGGTTGCCGGTCCCACCCACGTGAGTGAGCTTGGAAAGGGGATCCGAACGGTACGACCCCTCACCCGATCGCCCTTGCCCCCAGGAGGAAACATGGCGCACTCCGAGCAGGACCCGAAGCGGCAAGAAGGCCCGATGGACGGCGGTGCTGCCGGCACACCCGACGTCCACGACGGAGGTGCCGACAGCGGCGCGGACGGAGGTGCCGACGGAGGTGCCGACAGCGGAGCCGACGGAGGCGCGGACAGCGGTGCCGACGGAGGTGCCGACAGCGGAGCCGAAGGCCCGGCGGACGGCGGCGCGGCCGGCACACCCGGCGTACACGACGGCGGCGCCGACGGCGGAGCCGAAGAGGCCGGCGGCAGCGTTTGAGCGCCATTCCCACGTCGCTTCGGGACACGGCCGCGGATTTCGAGGGCCGTGTCCTGGAGACACATCTGATCGGACTCAGCCACGAGGAGTTCGCTCTGGACGTCTGGGGGCGGGCCCCGCTGCTCACCCGCGGAGTCAGAGACTTCTCCGACCTGTTCTCCGCATCCGCGGTGGACGAGCTGCTCTCCCGACGCGGGCTGCGCACGCCGTTCCTCCGCGTCGCCAAGGACGGCTCCACCGCCCCCGAGTCCTCGTTCACCTCCCCGGGAGGAGTCGGCGCGGCGGTCGCGGACCAGCTGGACGACACCGCGTTGTGGCGGAGCTTCGCCGACGGCAGCACTCTGGTCCTGCAGGCACTGCAGCGCACCTGGCAGCCGGTCGCGGACCTCGCGACGCGGCTCGGCACGGAACTGGGCCACCCCGTGCAGGCCAATGCCTACGTGACCCCGCCGCAGAACCGCGGCTTCGACGACCATTACGACGTCCACGACGTCTTCGTCCTGCAGGTCACCGGTACCAAGCGCTGGATCGTCCACGAGCCCGTGCACCCGGACCCGCTGCGTGACCAGCCCTGGACCGCTCACCGCGCCGCGGTCGCCGAAGCCGCGCGGACAGAGGCGTACATCGACACCGTGCTCGAACCCGGCGACGTCCTCTATCTGCCGCGCGGCTGGCTGCACGCCGCCGAAGCGCTGGGCGCGGTGTCGATCCATCTGACGCTCGGCGTCCACACCTGGACGCGACACGCGCTGGCCGAGCAACTCGCGGAGGCCGCCCTCGCGTTGCTGCGGGAGGACGGGGAGATGCGCGGGTCCCTCCCCCTGGGCGTGGACGGGCCGGGCGACGAACTCGCCTTCGTGCGGCGACGTCTCGCCGCCGCACTCACCGAGGCCGACCCCACTCCCCTGTTCCACGGCACCCGCCGCGGCCAGGCACGCCCCGCGCCCATGGGACCGCTGGCACAACTCGGGGCTCTCGACAGCCTCGCGCCCGACTCGCCGGTGCGGCTTCGCGAGGCGTTGGAGGCAAGGCTGGTGGGTCGGCGCCTCGCCACGCGCGTCGGGTGGCTCGACCTCTCGGAGGCCGACCTCCCATCGGCGCTCCGGATCCTCGACGGCGGCACCCACCCTGCGGGCGACCTCGGTCTTCCCTTCGTCGAGCGACTGCTCCGCGCAGGCGTACTGGTGCCAGCCGAGTCATGAGAAAGACGCGATGACGACTCCGGCACGATTCCTCTGCGCCGACGCCGCTCGCCTGCGCGGCGACCCGATCGCAGGCACGGCGCCGTACGGCTCGGTCTGGATCCTCATCGAGTACCGGGCCGGATGGCCGTCCAACGGCTTCGAAGGAATCGATCTCGAACCCGAGGTCAAGGCACGGGTGAACTCCGCCGCACGGTCGATGCGCGCCCGCGTGCTGCTGATCAGGCGCCCCGGCCGCCGTCGGCCGGACGAACGGCCGCGGTGGGCCGTCCTTCGCCACGAGAAGGACGGCGCCCACAGCCAGGAATGGGGCATCTGGGACGAGGACAGGGACCTGGCGGGAATCGTCACCGCCCTGGACGCGCCCGGAGAACGGGGCCGCCCACCCGTCGTCCTCGTCTGTACCCACGGCCTCCACGACACCTGCTGTGCCGTCCGCGGCCGTCCGGTGGCACGTGCGCTGAGCGAGGGCTGGCCCCAGCTGGTGTGGGAGTGCACGCATGTGGGTGGCGACCGGTTCGCCGCCAATGTCGCCGTCGCACCCGACGGCGTCTACTACGGCAACCTCGACGCCCTCTCGGCAGTCACGGTGGTCGAGGAGCACCTGGCGAACCGCATCCACGCGGACCACCTGCGCGGATACACCGACCTCGTTCCGCCCCAGCAGGCCGCCCTGTCCGCTGTGCTCCACCACGCGGGTCCGTCGGGACGGCACGACTACGTGATCGAGGAGACGGTCCGGGACGACAACCGCTGGCGGATCCGCGTCGCCGGCATCCTGGCCGGACTGTCGACCTTCGAGGTCGAGATCCACGCTCGGCGAGCACAGCCACACCGGCTGACCTGCCGCGGCCTGTCCGCCGGCTCAGCGGTGTACTACGAAGTCACATCGCTTCGCGTCGGCTGATCGCCTTCGGGCGAGATTCCCTGCCGCGGTGGCGGAAGGCCGGGTCCTGACGGAAAGGACGGCGACCGTGCTCGCCTTGCCGGTCGGTCCGGTCCGCGCAGGACCGGCGCGGTCCGAGGGCCTCGCGGCGGCGCGGCCGGACACCGAGCCCGACTTCAGACCGCCACTGTCTCGCGCGCCCCTGCGCGCTTGGTGCAGGCCAGGGTGGGTAGCCGCCTGGGCATGGCCGATCGGACATCTCGCACGGCTCGACGCGTCTTCAAGAGGACGGTTCCCGGGCCACTGCACGACGAGCGCAGCTGGGCCTTCCACCTCGGCCCCGGCGGCCGGGACCTCGTCCTCGGCATCGAATGGCTCCGGGAGGCGTTCCTGCTCCGCGAGCCGGGCTATCCGAGCGGTATCACCGTGCCCACGATCGTCGACATCCCCACCGGCCACGTGGTGACCAACGGCTTCGAGCGCATCACGCTCGACCTGGGGAGCCGGTGGGCGGCCCATCAGCGCGACGGTGCGCCCGACCTCTGTCCGGAGAGGTGGCGCGACGAGATCGAGGACGTGGCCGACAAGGTCTACCGCGATGTCAACGACGGCGTCTACCGGTGCGGGTTCGCCGGCGGCCGGCAGGCCTACGACGAGGCCTACCGAAGGCTGTGGGAACGCCTGGACTGGCTGGAGGAACGCCTCGCAGGCCGGCGCTACCTCGTCGGCGACACCGTCACCGAGGCCGACGTACGCCTCTTCCCGACCCTCGTCCGCTTCGACGCCGTCTACCACGGCCACTTCACATGCAACCGGCAGAAGCTGACCGAACTCCCGGCTCTGTGGGCCTGCGCCCGGGACCTTTTCCAGACGCCCGGCTTCGGTGAAACGATCGACTTCGCGCAGATCAAGGCGCACTACTACGTCGTCCATCACGACATCAATCCGACCGGGACCGTTCCCCGGGGCCCGGACACCCGCGGTTGGCTTTCGCCGCACGGGCGGGAAGAACTCGGCGGAAACCCGTTCGGCGACGGCACACCGCCCGGCCCGCCGCCTCCGTCGGAGCGCGTGCCCCCGCTCGGCTCGACGACTGTCGATGTTTGAAGTTGAAACGATGGCGCAGAAGCAGAGGTAGACGATGGAATTCACAGGAAATCCACCCCTCGCCATCGGGAGGAGATACCAGTGAAACTCGGCGTGGGCCGACACGGCTACGGCTGGGGAAGACACCGGGTCTTCGCCAGGTGGACGCCGCGCGCCCTCGTCCGCCGAAGCCTGGTTCGATTGACCAAATGGGAGCTTCACTTGATGGCATGGAGCGTTCGGATGACGTTCCGACGTGCCTTGCATGCCGTGCTGCCGACGCCATTTCGACACAGGGTGTAGGCGGCTTCGGGGCAAGACTCCAGAAGGGATGAGCCATGAGTGCTCGAGAAAAGGCCAAGGCGCAGATCGAAGAAGCGACGGGTAAGGCCGTCAAGAAGTCGGCTCACGCCGTGGGCAACGAGAAGCTGGCGGCCAAGGGCGCGGCGCTGCAGGCACGCGGAAAGGCCCGTGGCCTCAAGGAGAAGGCGAAGGACAAGCTCTCTTGATCGCTTGATCTCGGGAACGGGTGCTGGTCCGTGTCGCGCCTCCTGGCGGCGACCACCACGCACGGATGAGGAATTCACACCGTGAGACAGAAGGAATCATGGGAATAATCGCTTGGATCCTCCTCGGGCTTCTCGCAGGCATCATCGCCAAGATGTTGATGCCCGGGAAGGACCCGGGCGGGATCATCGTCACCACGCTCATCGGCATCGCCGGCGGCCTGCTCGGCGGATGGCTCGGCAAGGTCATCTTCGACGTGGACTCCATCGACGGGTTCTTCGATCTCTCCACCTGGATCGCCGCCGTCGTCGGAGCGCTCATCCTCCTCGCGGCCTATCGTCTGCTCGCACGGCGCCGGTGACTCGGCAACCGCCCTACTGGATCGACGCCGACGGCCGGCTCCTGCGCTCGCCGGCCGGGACGGTCGCTCGATCGAGTGGTTCCGGCAGATCAGGGCCGGCGATCACCCGAGTCCAGGAGAACGTTTCCTCATCGGGCAGTCGGGGGTGCGGAGAGGGCGTGGCACGGAATGGACGCGGTACGGGAGTCGGCCCGAGCCGGGCGGATCGTGTTCTGGGAGGAGTCCGCCCGGGACGGCGCACAGGCCAAGACCCTCATGGGGGCGGGGTTCCGCGTGCGGCTGGCCCGTGAGACGGGCCGGATCTTCGGTGCCGACGGCCCCCGGCACGTGGTGTTCGCCGCCGGCTTCCCGGCTGTCTGTGCCGAGGAGTTCGAGGCCGTGCGCCAGGTCGCGATCGAGGCCGAAGGCGCGGTGAGTGTGGCCGCGGTGTGCCGGGGCGTGGACCGCGACGTGGAGCAGGCCGTCGCCTCGGTACGCGGCAGCCGGAACGCACGGGTGATGGTGGTCGTACCCGCCTCGGACGCGATGGCGCGGGTGATGGTCCACCGTACCGCCGCCCAGGCCCTCGAAGCCGCTGTCGACCTGGTCAAACGGGCCCGCGACCGGGACGACTCCGTGGCCGTGGACATCTGTCTGGCAGACGCTTCGCGCGCCGACGCCGCGCTGATGGCCCATCACTCCCAGGCCGTCACCGACGCGGGTGCCGGGCTGGTCGTCCTGGCCGACACCGTCGGATCCCAGCTCCCCCACGCCTGCCGCGACATGTTCACCCGCGTCCGGTCGGCATGCGGCCCCGAGGTGGCGCTCGCCTCCCACCTGCACAACGACCTCGGGCTCGGCCTGGCCAACACCCTGCAGGCACTGGCGGCCGGGGTCCGGGTGGTCTCCAGCTCCTGGCTCGGCATCGCGGAGCGGGCCGGCATGGTCGCCACCGAACAGCTCCTCTTCCTTCTCGCCCGCCATGGCGGGGAACTGCTCGGAGCGGACTCGGCACCGTGGTGGACGGCCCCCGACCTGACCCGGCTGCCCGTCATCGCCCGCATGGTGGCGTCGGAGACG
Source organism: Streptomyces zaomyceticus (assembly GCF_014656215.1). Lineage (GTDB taxonomy): Bacteria > Actinomycetota > Actinomycetes > Streptomycetales > Streptomycetaceae > Streptomyces > Streptomyces zaomyceticus. Next base: position 34,715 of record NZ_BNBZ01000049.1, read on the forward strand.
GGTGCGCCCCTGGGTGTCACCACCCCGATCGTCGGCACCGGCGTCGGCACCATCTCCACGGGCACCCCCTTCGTCCACCCCGAGCTGTTCCAGCCGTACGACCCCCACGAGGTACTGGGGATCGAACCGCACGTGGTCCTCACCCAGCTCGCCAGCGCACGCGTCGTCACCGCCGTCGCCGCCCGCCTCGGCCACACCCTCGACCCGGACCAGACCCGCGCAGCCATGGACTGGGCCAAGACCCGCGCCTACCGAACCGGCCGGTCCGTCACCGACGACACCGCATTCGCCACCTATCTCGAAGGCCTCACCCGGACCGCTGCGGGGAGCACCCCGTGAACACCGCTGAAGGCGCGCCGACCCGCACACCCGCGACCCTGGCCCGGGCCCGCCGGGCCCTCCGCCACGGCACGGCGGTGGTGCTGCCCAATCCCGCGCCCCTCACCCACGTCGTCACCGCGACCACCGCGACCGCCGTCAACCGGGCCAAGCACCGGCCCGCCGGCCAGTCCGTCGCCCTGTGGGCCCACCACCAGGACACCCTCGGCACCCTCACCGGGCTGTGGGACCTCGCTCCCCGCCACCGCACGACGGCGCTGCGCCTGCTGGCCGAGGAGCACCTCACCGTCCTTCTGCCGGTGCGGACTCCCGGCGCGCTCCCCTCCTGGCTGGAGCCTGCGGTGAAGGACGGATGGATGCTGCTGTTCGGCGCCCGCTGGCAGCCGCTGCACTCCCTGCTGGACGACCACCCCGTGCTGTACGTCAGCAGCGCCAACATCACGGGCAGCCCGCCCGCAGCCGACACGGCCGGGGCCCTCGCCATGTTCCCGCCCACGGTTCCGGTCCTGCACCTGACGGACGCCGAACACCCGCCCCCTCACATCGGGACGCAGGTGCGACGGGCGACCACCACGGTCCGTGTGGCCCCCGACGGACGACTTCAGCTCCACCGCCACGGCGCGCAGGACCACGGCCACGGCTCGGCCGACGACTATCTGCGTCATCTCCACACACGTTGCACCGACTCGGCCGGGCAACAGAGGTAGTCGCCCTCCGGGCCTCTCCGAGCCACTCCGAGCCGTTCCGGAAGCTCCGCTCACGCCTCCCATAGCGGCTGAGCGCACTTAGCCGTCCGTAACTATGGTGTCCCACCACATACGCCCCTGACCTGCCGCTTCCTACGGTGTGGCGACACCGAAACGTCCCCGTCATTGCCTGGAAGTGGTGCTCATGGCCGCCGCAACAACCTCCCCGACCCCGCCCGGTTCCCTCAAGCGCATCGTCGCCGCCAGCCTCATCGGCACCACCATCGAGTGGTACGACTTCTTCCTGTACGGGTCCGCCGCCGCGCTCGTGTTCAACAAGCTGTTCTTTCCCGAGTCCGATCCGCTGGTCGGGACGCTGCTGTCGTTTCTGACGTACGCGGTCGGGTTCGCCGCACGGCCCCTCGGGGCGCTGGTGTTCGGGCACTACGGGGACCGGCTCGGGCGGAAGAAGCTGCTGGTACTGAGCCTGCTGCTGATGGGTGGGGCGACGTTCGCGATCGGGCTGCTGCCGACGCACGCGACCGTCGGGTCCGCCGCTCCGGTGCTGTTGACCGTGCTGCGGCTCGTGCAGGGCTTCGCGCTCGGTGGTGAGTGGGGCGGGGCCGTCCTGCTCGTGTCCGAGCACGGGGACGCCAAGCGGCGCGGGTTCTGGGCCTCCTGGCCGCAGACCGGCGCGCCGGCCGGGCAGTTGCTCGCGACCGGTGTGCTGTCCGCGCTGACCGCGCTGCTCTCCGAGGCCTCCTTCACCGCCTGGGGCTGGCGCATTCCGTTCCTGCTCTCCGGTGTGCTGGTGATCGTCGGCCTCTGGATCCGGCTCTCCGTCGACGAGTCGCCCGTGTTCAAGGCGGCGCTCGCCGCCGCCGAGGAGCGCAAGGCCGTCGCCGGGCAGGTCGAGAAGATGCCGCTGGTCGCGGTGCTGCGTCACCACTGGCGCGATGTGCTGATCGCGATGGGCGCCCGTATGGCGGAGAACATCTCGTACTACGTGATCACCGCGTTCATCCTGGTGTACGCGACCACCCAGGTCGGCCTCTCCAAGCAGACCGCCCTGAACGCCGTCCTCATCGGTTCCGCGGTCCACTTCGCGGTCATCCCGCTCTGGGGCGCGCTGTCCGACCGGCTCGGTCGCCGTCCCGTGTACCTCGTCGGCGCGATCGGCGTGGGTGCCTGGATGTTCCCGTTCTTCACGCTCATCGACCGGGGCACCTTCGGCAGCCTGCTCCTCGCGGTCACCGTCGGTCTGGTCCTGCACGGGGCGATGTACGCGCCGCAGGCCGCCTTCTTCTCCGAGATGTTCGCGACCCGGATGCGCTACTCCGGTGCCTCCATCGGCGCCCAGTTCTCCTCCGTGGCCGCCGGCGCTCCCGCCCCGCTCATCGCGACCGCGCTCCTCGCCGACTACGGCAACTCGACGCCGATCGCCCTGTATGTGATCGCCGCCGCGCTGCTCACCGTGGTCGCCATCGCCTGCGCCAAGGAGACCCGCGACCGCGACCTCGGGGAGATCGAGGAGCGGACCCCCGCCGATGCCAGGGTCGGCGCCGACGCCTGAGACACCGCCGGGCGAACACCCGCGTACGGCCCCGTGCCCCGCTCCTCGAGGAGCGG
>NZ_BNBZ01000050.1 GCF_014656215.1 Streptomyces zaomyceticus
CCCGCGGAGCGGGATATGCCCCGGCAAGCCGGGGCATAGAGCGCGCATTGCGCAAGCGCAATGCGAATTCCGGCGCAAGCGCCGGAATGGAATTCCGTAAACGGAATTCCTGAGGGAATGCAATTCCCGCAAGCGGGAATTGCGAGCCACCTGCGCTTGCGCAGGTGGCGTGGCTGGCTACGAGGGGGTGCATCGCCTGCGGGCCTGTGTAGGGTCTGGGAATCCTAGCCACCACCCCAGCAACGAACGTGACGGGCTATCGACCTGACGGGGTGCCGGCCTCACCGCAGTGACGGGTTCCGCTGCGCTCCACCCAAACTCCTCCCCCATCCTTCGACCCGACTTTGCGTTCACCCAAATGAACTGTCAGCATGCACCACCCTGTCACCACGATACGGGGTACGTCGACAGGCCACCCGACCAAAGGAACGAATAATAAGTACAATGCATCATTGAATATGGATGTGTAGCTTTTACTCTTGTTTTACATTCATAACCCGGCAAAATTTACCGACCGAAGTCATAATTGCGAAGCCCTTAAACTGCTCAACTACGGAACAGAAGCCAGATATGGGAACGCTGGAATTCAACGCTCGGAGGTACCGGAGCCGAGCAGCCCCCAGGCCCTGAGGGCGGAACCGTACACCGGCACCAGCCACGCCTCCTCTCCTTTGATTTTCACGGTAGATACCACCCAGGACTCAGAGCAGTTGCTGCTGTCCACGACCCGCACGGGGGCGCTGCGGCGCATGCGAAGCGAGCTCGGCCGGGAAGGTCGCCCCCTCCATCCGGTGGTTGCCGATGGCGACACGCCGGTTGTCGCCAGACGCTTGGCCTGTAGGCACCGGGGTGTGGTCGGCAGGGGTTCGATGGGGGGGGTGAGCTCTAGTGACACATAAGAGAGTTCCGCGCTGAAATCGGCTTTGACCTGCAGTGATACGAAACCGTTTGTTCTAGATCTCCAGAACAAACGGCTTCCGAGCGTTCTGGAGATCTAGAACAAAGCCACTCCAAAACTGATGGCTCGTCAGGTGACTTTGAGGCACCGTACGTTCTGCCCCTCCAGAACAAGCCGGTTTACCTAGTGCTACCGTGCAGCCCTGAAGCGTTGATCATCTCTGGAGGACTGTGCTGATGGAACAGCTGCCGATCGTCCGCCCCGGCGAGCGCGTGGTCGCGCGGTCGGACGGCAAGGGCGGCTTGATCCTGGGCGTTGAGAAGATCAAGGGCCGCGAGTTCGCCGCGAGCGCGGAGTGCAGCGGCTACGTGCTGGACGCCCGGCTGTTGATGGACGTGCTCGGCAGCCTAAAGATGCCCGGGAGCTGGTTCCAGGTCTGGTGCAAGCTCGTGGCGCTCCAGAACGCCAACCGTGCCGACGACAACCTCCGGGCAGCCGCCCGCGGCTTCGTGAAGACCAACCAGCGCGACCTCCAGGCCCGGTGCAAGCTGTCGGCGGCCTCCGTCAACGAGGCCAGCCAGTTCTTCGCGCACATCGGCTGGCAGCGCACCGCCAAGCGCGGAATCCTCCAGCTGAACCCGTGGCTCACGGTGGCCGGCACCTCCGGCGAGCAGGAGAAGTGGCAGGCGCTCTGGAACAGCGCGGAGGGCCCGGCCTGCATCATCCCGCACTCTGACTACCCCACCGAGTGGCGCCAGGCGCGGGAGGCGGAGAAGAAGGCCGCCGAGTCCGCTCGCCGCAAGGAGAAGGTCGTCACGCTGCGGCATCGTCGGCCTGTAGGCAAGGCGAGCGCGTGACCTCGCGAGGCATATCCTCGGTACACATCGACCTGATTGGAAGTGGTGAGGCTCCGTGAGCAGCTCTTACGTCCCCAGCCCTCCCACCGAGGCACCCGTCATGATCGCTCGTGACGTCCTGCGCCTCCTGTCCCTGGTCGACGTCTCCACCGCCGGCCGACGCGTCCTGGACCAGCTGCTGTACCTCAGCGACCCGGAGACCGGCACCGCCGCGATCAGCCAGAACGAGATGTGCTCCGAGCTGGGCGCCAGCAAGCCCACCGTGAACCGCGGCTTCAAGGAACTCCGCGAGTGCGGACTCGCCTGGAGCCTGGAAGACGGGCTTTACCAACTGCACCCGCTGCTGACCGGCGGCAAGGTGTCCTCGCCCGTCATGCCGGTTCCCGAGATCCGGGCCGCCGAGCCCGGCCGCTTCACCGAGCAGCGACGGGCGAGGTTCGCCGCCCAGACGGCCAACCTCGCCGCCACCGGCTGAAGACCCCACCAAGGGCTCTTAACGGCCCTCCGGCGGGCTCCTGACCACGCGAAGCAACCAAGGCGCTGCACCCCCGGGTGTAGCGCCTCCTTCATGTCCATCCGCGATCAAGCCGGTAGCACTAGCTAAACCGGTTTGTTCTGAAGCAGCAGAACAAACGATGGGTCGGCACGTGCAGCAGCACCGACCGCAACGGGAGCTGCCGGTAGCACCAGGTGAACCGGTTTGTTCTGCTCCTCCAGAACAAACCGCAGCGACGCGGCCAGCGTGCAGCAGTTGGCCGTGCCGTACCAGTCGGGGACGGTCTGCTACCTGTGCAGTACCCGTGCCTCGGGCAGGGGTGGGAGGCAGACCGGGCAGCCGGTGAGGAGTTCGGCGAGCACGCCGCGCAGCTCGGTGAGGTCGCGGCGGCAGGTGCCGAGCAGGTCGAGGAAGTCTTCGACGGGCCAGGACTCGTGGACGCCGGTGCGCGTGAGGTAGAGGCCGACGATGCCCTGCGGCGACCCGGGCCACCGGCTCCGGGACTGGTGGGGAAGCTTCGACCACTCCAGCCCGTCCCACCCTCGCTCGGCTCGGCCAGAGTGTCGAGGACCTTCGCGGCCTGCGCGAAGAAACAGATCGCGCACCCCGCCGACTCAAACGCTGACTCGCCATTTCAAGGGCTCAGTCAAATTAATTGATACTCGCCATCAATGGACTCCGAAGTCAGTAATCCAGGTCCAAATAGTCGATGTCGTTGATTTCGACGTCCGACAGTCCCGTAGCGCGCCTGCCGCCGTCCTGAAAATAGACTTCCTTAAACCCTTCGGCGATGATCTTGCGCATCTTCTGGTCGCTGGCTCCGGTGTCGCGGGCGTCGAACAGGCGCTGCGCGTACGTGGCGGGGAGGCGGACGGTGAGGCGGCGGAAGCGGCCGTCGTCGCTCGATCCGGCTGACGATTCGTAGCCGAACCGGGCCCGGGTCTCCACCGTGATCCCGGTAGCGGCGGCCCGCTTGCGCCGGCGCTTGCGCACCAGCGGCTGCCAACGCTGCCGTACGGCGTCGTCGATCTTCGCGGCGACGTCGGCGCGGGGGTGCTTGCGGGCGCCGCGCCGGTAGCGGTTGACGGAGTCGGCGGTGACGCCGAGCTCCTGGGCGACGGCCTTGGCGCTGCCGAGCTGCTTGAGCAGGTAGCTGATCTGGCCCTTGAGCGTCTTTGGCGGCTCTCGGGTGAACGCTTCCCGGTCGGCCCGCTCGATGGCGTCCTCGATCTCTCCCGCCACGGTTCAGTTCCCTTCGGGGGTGGAGTCCTGGCCGTCGGGGTCGACGAGCCGGAACCAGGTCTCGCGCGTCTCGCGCAGGTCGTGCCGCCGCAGTTCGAACCGGGGCAAGGACCGTTGGGCGCGCAGGGAGAACCGCAGAGCCTCCAAGCGGGCCTCCAGGCGGTTTAGCGTCCGCTCCAGCTCCGTGCCGGCCTCCAGCGACGGCGCCCTGCCTGCAGTGGTCGCGGTGGGCACGGCTACTCGCCCTCGTCCAGAACGGCGTCGCCGCCCTTGATGTGCCTCGCGGGGTTCAGACCCTTCTCCATCAGGTCGATGGCCCACAGCATTTCCTGGACACCCTCCAGCTTCGCCAGGCCCGGTGTCGGTCCGAGACGGAACCCGCCGGGCTGCGGCTTGCCGGATGTCGCGTAGGGGAGGAAGTCCAGCGGCGAGGATCCCCGCGAGGGGTAGACGACGCAGTCGGAGAGCACGGCGAGCGGGTACAGGCCGGTCATCCTCCCCATGTTGTTGAGTTTGCGGTGCATGTTGACCCGGGCCTTGGAGATGACGGCGGCCCGGATGTCGGGGCGCCAGGTCGGCCGCTCCAGGGCCGGCCACCGCTCGCCCTCCTTGTAGTGCTTGCCCTGCGGACGCTCGCGGAGCTTGCCGACGCCGCCCTTCACGGTGGCCTTGATGGCCGCGAGGACGGCGGCCAGGGCCGGGTCGATCTGCTTGTGCTGCTCCATCGCGGCGAGGAACTGGCGGTCGTCCAGGTCCTTGGTGACGCCGAGGTCGGCGAGGGTGTCGACGTAGGCGTTCTTGAGGCGGTCGTGCCACGGGTCGAGGTACGCGCCGGTCTCGCGGCGCAGGTATGCCTCGATCGGGTGCACGTCGTGGCCGAGCTCCTGGGCATAGGCGACCGTGTGTGTCTGGTACCAGGCGGGTCCGGTCGGGCGGGTGCCGTCCGGTGTGAACGGGGAAGGCAGGCGCGGGTCCAGCTCGATGTGGGACAGGTCGACCAGCCAGGAGCCGGGGATCTTCGGGTTGAACTTCACGTTGTGGAAGTGGTCCGGGGCGCTGAGGCCGACGACCAGGCGGGCCGAGGCCGCGAGGAAGGCGGTGTTCAGGTCCAGGCCGATCGCGAAGGGCAGCAGGCACTCCTCATCGCTGAGCGTGTCCACCGACCGCACCCACTGGTACGCCTCCTCGTTCAGGAATCCGCCCGTCCAGCCGGACTGAACGACGACGGGATGCTCGGGGGTGGCCTCCGGTGGCGCCGGGTCCATCGACTCCGTCCCCAAGCTGCCGGGGTTGTAGCTGGACACCCAGTTCCCGGTCTCCGCATCGCGTTCCGGCTTCGTCGGCGGACGCAGCGCCGTCATCAGCTCCAGCCCCGAGACGGCCGTCGACCCACGCGGGGTGATGACCCGCTGGGCGTACACGCCGAGGACGCCGGCGATGTCGGCCGGCTCCATCTCGGCAACGCCGGGCCAGGACCGCTCATCGAGGGCGTCCCACGACAGGATCGCCAGCTGCACGCACTGCCGCTCGCGCCCCTGCGTCTTGCGGTAGATCCGCGCCCACGGGCCGAAGCCCCGCTGGGTGAGCTGCCACTTCGCCTTGAGCACCTGCTTGACGGCCGGGTGGTCCTCCGGGAGGCGCAGGGAGCGGCGCTGCTCGTGGCCTTCCAGGCGCTCGGGCAGCCCGAGCTTCACGGCGGCGGCCGCGGTGAGCACGATCAGCGGGTCGCTGTCCTTGCCGTACCGGTTGAGCTTGGCGGCACCGAGGCCGGACTCCTTGAGGGTCCACTCCACCAGCTCCGGCACGGTGGTGGCGGGGCAGTCCAGCACGATGCCGCCCGTGCCGTACGCGGAGCCGTCGCCGTCCAGCACGACGAGCGGGCCGTGGGGGAAGTGTGGGTCCCGCGCGGGCGCGGCGGCCTTCTTCGCCGCTGGACGCCGCGACGTCGATGCGGGGCGTGCGGCCGGACGGGCAGGGCGCTCGGGTGCGGCCGAATCCTGTACCGGCGCGGAGGTTCCCGCCTCCGGCTCGGGGTCGGACAGGCCGGTGACCATCTCGGGCACCTCCGGCTGCCGTGCGGCCGGAGGGACCGGAGCTGCCAGCACAGCGGTGGTGGTACCGGGCGCGGGATGCTTCGCCGCCCACCCCTTCAGCAGCCGCTGATAGGCCGCCAGGCGCGGGCCGGTCGGTTCGCTGCGGCCGTTCTCCCAGTTCTTGATGCTCTGCGTCGACTTCAGCTTCAGGGCCTCCGCGAGGCGGGCCTGGGTGATGCCGGCGGCCTCGCGCAGTCGGGCGCGCTCCGCCGGGGGCGGGAGCTGAGGCTCCTCCTCCAACAGGGCGTCGATGGACGCGAACAGCTCTTCCTCGGATGCCATGGGCCTCTACCTCCAGCCTGAACAGTAGCAGACTTAACCTTACCTTTTTACTCGAACATTTAACCCGATCAAAGAGCTGTTGGCCTGGTGTCGGCGAGAGCGCCAAAGCCACGAACAACCCCTGCGGGGAGGGATCGATGGACATGCACGTCGCCTCGGCGGTGCTGAGCGAGAAGGAGCGCCAGGAAGTCCTGCAGCGGATCATCGGGGAACTCCACGCCACGCTGCTCGAAGTCGATCGAGCCGTCGCGCCAGTTGGTCATGACGACGTCACGGCGCTCCCACGCCACCTCGCCGTACGGATGCACGCCGGGGGTGGTGTGGATGCGCTCGATACGCAGGCCCTTGCTCGCCGACTTGGCTCCCTTGCTGCGGGAACCACGTGTCGGGCCGTGGTCGACCCGGACCGCAGGTCAGTCGGCGTAAACGGACGCGAAGCGCAGGTACGCGACGACGTCGAGTTCCGGCAACTGGCCGAGGACGGCCAGACCCACGTCGTGGGTGGGGGTTGGTCAGCTCGGCGCGAGCGAGCACGTCTCCACCGTCGTGAAACGACGGCAGCAGTCGGGGCGCTGGCGACGGCGTCGGATGGGTTCCGACCCCCGCCAGGCGTTCCTGCTCCAGAAGGGCTGACGCAGGCCTACGGCCCCGGCCCCGGCCCCGGAGGAACGCGGTGCCGCCCGGACCCATGCCGTTGGGGATCAACTCGCTTTGCGGTAGGCACGGGCTGGCCCGGCGAGGCGGCGGCCGTACCGGGAGTTGATGCGGTCGAGGACGGGCTCCAGGGAAAGCCGGTTCTCCCTGCGGGGTCCAGGGAGGTCTGTGTCCCGGGGCCTTCGCCGGCGGGGCGGCGATCTTCGACGGTCACGAGGAGGCGGCGGATCCGCGCCCGCTCGAACGCCATGGAGTCCAGGATCCGGAAGACGGTGGCTCTGAGGTCGTCGGTGTGAGCGGACGGCTGTGGGAGGGTGCGGGTGCGTTCGACGGTGGAGCCGTCGGCGAACCGTACGGCCAGGGTGAGCTCGCGGGCGATCTGGTCACGGCCGCGGATCCGCTGCCCGAGGGCGGTGACCAGGTCCAGCAGCGCTGCCCGCACGAGGACGGGGTCGTACACGTCGTGGTCGAAGGCGTGGAAGGCACTGGTGGACTCGGGCATGCGCCGGGCGGTGACCGCGCGGGGGTCGATCCCGCGGGCGCGGTCGCGCAGGGTGCGCCAGGCCTTACCGCCCAGGACCCGGCAGACGACGGTCTCGTCCATCGCGGCGAGGCGCGCCGATGGTTGTGCAGTCCGAACGCCTCCAGCCGGGCAGCCCGGGCCGGGAACTGTTCGACGGCGCGATGGCCCGGCAGGTGCAGGATTCCCGAGGTTCCGGGGTGCGCGGAGGCGGTCGCGGCGGTGGCCGTCCGCCGTGGTGTCGGGGCGGCGACGCACGTGCCGGATCACATGGTCATGGTCTGTGCTCATGCCGCTCTCTCCGCGCGGTCGTACTGTCCCGCGCGGACAAGAAGCAGGAGGTCAGCCCGGCCGGCGGACGGGTGCGCCTGCCGGGTCCAGAACGGGTCGTAGACGAGGCGGAGGGTCAGCGACGACCGGCTGCTGTGGTTGTAGTACCCGTTGCCGCTGGGGTCGGTGAAGGTGAAGTAGCCGTGCCGCTTCCCGCCAGGCACTCCGCTTGCATGGCCTGGTCCTGAGAGCCAGCTCTGCCCATCCGCCGATCACTCCCGCGAGGGTTGGCGTCGGCTTCTACCGACTGGCCGACTACGGCATCAACGGCGCGTCGACAGCACCTGGCACCACGGCTGGGAGACGGTCGCCGCCCCAGTCGCCGCCACCGGCGCCAAGACCCGGTAACCGGCCGCCCCCGCACTCTTCCCCTCCCCCACCACCCGACCGGGCACGACGTACCGCCCTATGCTGGCCGGTGCCATCAGCGGAGCCGTGGCCGGCTCCACCTACTACCCGGCCACCTTCGACACCGACCTGCGTCTGGCCGCCGCCAGCGCCGTCGCGTTCGGCCCAGCTCACCGACCCCGGAGCCACCGGGCATCGCCATGCGGCACCCTGCCGCACCGACGACCACGGCGGCCGCATCCAAGCGCCGACCGTGGCACTCCCGGCACCTGGGCCCGCTGAACGCACCAATCCCCAAGGGCCGGTCGTCCCCACGACCACACTGGGGTGCCGGCTCTCCGGTGTTTCACGGCGCGGGCCCGCAACTCTCCTCCCATGGGAGTTCACCAGGAGCGGTGGAATGGCGCACGGTCACGGACGCGGCTTCATAACCGGGTTATGGAGGACCTAGGAAGCATCGGGGCCGTGAACCTACCGTGTTGATGCTTGAAGCGATCTTGAGTGTTAGTAAGGTGTCGCGCATGACTCAGCCCTCACCCGGCGACCGCGAGAAGGTCGTCTCGAAACTCCCGGCCGAGCTGCAACGCGACCTGAAGGTTCGAAGCGCTCAGCACGGCATCGGCATCCAGAACGCGGTCGAAGCAGGCGTCACCGCCTGGCGCGGGCTGGGATCCAACCTTCCCTCCATCGACACCTCAGGCGCCAAGTCCTTCTCCACCTTCCTCCCGGAGGGGCAATGGGACGGCTTCCGCGCCGACTGCGGTGCCCGGGGCGTCTCCATCGTCCAAGGCCTCTCACAATCAGTCGCTCTCTGGCTCGACAAGAACCCCGCGCCCGCTGTCCTGCGACCGCGGTACGTCCGACGCATCATCACCTGCAACCAGAAGGGCGGCGTCGGCAAGACCGCCGTCGCCGCCGGCGTGGGCGAAGCGATGGCCGAGGACTCCGACAAGCTGCACATGGTCCGCATCTCCAAGCACCTCGCCGCCCTCATCGAGGAGACGGCAGACGCCTTCGACTACGAGGAGCTCCCCGGCCTCGGACTGCGTGTGCTCCTCATCGACTTCGACCCCCAAGGGCACCTGACCAGCCAGCTCGGTCACACGCCGCTCCCGATCGAAGGCGACAGCCTCACCAAGCACATGTCGGGCGAGGCCAAGGGCCAACTGAAGGACCTCATCGTTCAGGTCGACGACGAGCGGTTCGGCGACCGACTCCACCTGCTTCCCGCCTGCACCGACGCCTTCCTCCTCGACGTGAAGCTGTCCGGCGTCCGAGCCCGAGAAGCAGCCCTGGAGCGCGCCCTCAACTCCGTTGAAAGCGACTACGACGTGATCGTGGTCGACTGTCCGCCGAGCCTCGGCCTCAGCATGGACGCCGCAGCCCACTACGGACGCCGGCGCGACGGCGAAGAGCCCGGCAACTCCGGCATCCTCGTCATCGTCCAGGCCGAAGACAGCTCCGCCGACGCATACGACCTCCTCACCTCCCAGCTCGAGGACCTGCGCACCGACATGGCCCTCGACCTCGACTACCTCGGCATCGTCGTCAACCAGTACGACGCCCGCCGCGGCTTCATCGCCACCTCATCGCTGCAGGGCTGGATCGACATAAAGGATCCCCGCGTCGTGGGCGTCATCGGCGACCTCAAGGAACAGAAGGAGGCCGTGCGCGTGAAGAGGCCTCTCCTTGCCTACGCACCACGCTGCGACCAGGCCGTCGGCATGCGCGCACTCGCCAGGGAGATCTCATGAGCAAGGCCAAACTCCTCGGTGCCAGCAGCTCCTTCCAGCGAGCCCAGCCGGTCAGCGCCCGACGCGCCGCCATCAACCAGGCCACCAGCGCACCCACCGAAGGGGTCGCCGCCCCGACTGAGTTGCCCCTCAGCGCCATCAGCCTGAACCCTGACAACCCCAGGAGCGAGCTCGGCGACCTGACCGACCTGTCCAACAGTCTCCGGGACCATGGGCAGAAGACAGCCATCAGCATCATGACCCGCTTCGCCTACCTTCAGGCCAACCCCGGCCGCGATGCGGATCTCGAGACCGACACCCAGTACGTGGTCATCGACGGCAACTCCCGCCTCGCAGCGTCCCGTGAAGCCGGCTGCACCACCCTCAAGGTGATGCTCGACGACGACCTCGGAGCCGACCCCAACGGCCTCCTCGAATCCGCGCTCGTCGCCAACATTCACCGCAAAGACCTCGACCCCCTCGACGAAGCCAAGGCCCTCCAGAAGCTCCTCAAGCTGCACGGCACACAGGAGAAGCTCGCCGAAAGGCTTCACCGAACACAGGCCTGGGTTTCACAGCGCCTGGCTCTGCTCAACCTCACGCCCGAACTTCAGCAGCGGCTGAAGGACGGAACGGAACAGGCCAAGCACCTGCGTCGGGTCGGAAACAAGAAGCCCGAGGACCAGGAGTCCCGCCTCGCGGAGATCAAAGCGCAAGAAGTGGCAGCGAAGGCAGTACAGAAGCAGGTCAGGAAGACCCCAACGGCCAGTACGTCCCCCCGCACGGCTGCTCGGGAAGCTACGGAGACGCCTCCAGCCACCTCCGCCGTCGCCGATCAGGGAAGCCACCCTCATAACCCGGTTATGACGACGTCGACCGGTTCCCCGGCCGCGGGGCAGCCGCCGGCGCTCTCCGGTGTTCATAACCCGGTTATGAACACCGGCGTGGTGGCCGTCCCTGATCCGAGGTCGGCAGGCACTTCTGACGAGACACTGCCCGCGCTGAAGAGCGACGGCAAGGCACTCATGGATTTCGCGCGAGAGAACCTGGACGCCGACCAGCGAAGCGCCATGCTCCAGCGCTACTTCCAGCTCGCCGCAGGCGTCGAGGAAGTAGCCCAGGACCTGGGCTGCGGCCTAGTGCCGAAGGACCGACACGACCTTGCCCTGATCCTCCGGACCATCTCGGACATCCTCGACAGGCCGTAGCAGAGCCACTGAGAAGGGCCGATCTCCCTGTGAGGTCGGCCCTCTCACGGTGCCTGCCTGGATCCTCACCGACCCGGCTCCCTGACCGGAGAGCTGATCAGCACCAGCCCGGAGCGCCGCTGGCAGCGGGCACCCCAGACACGGCGGCTGCTCACCTGCCCCCCAACACCTCCCGCTTTTGCGCCGAGGTTCTCCGAGACCGGTCAGCCCTTGCAGCAGGGGGAGGTCCCGGCCCAGGCTCCCCCGGCCCGAGGCCGCCGTCTCCCCCGCCAATGACATTGCGGACGGCGTCACTGTCGGCGACCAGGTCGCCCGCGTCGCCCAGCATGCCGTTCTCCCGGCCGGCGCATCAAGAACGGCCGACGTCAGCGCCCCCGCTCCGGCCGAACAGAACCATCACCCCGGACCCGACCAGGGCAGGGAACGACGCCCAGGCGCTGAGGCCCGCGGTCGGAAGCCGCATCGGTTCTTCCCGGAGGGATGCCGCGCGAAGTCGACGGCGCACCGGCCGGGACGCGACCGGTGTCCGCGGCCCGCAGGCGCCGCAGCGAGGCGAGGATGCGGGAACCGGTCCCCGACGTACGGAGGTTCTCGGGTTCAGCCGGTCCCGCGCCTCTCCCTGCTTGCGTCTGGACGAACCGTCCGGTCAAGGGTGGTCAAGGGGCGCAACGACACCGCTGTTCGGTGGATGCCCTGGGCAGGCCCACCGAGTGCGAAGAATCTTGAGAAATGCTGTCGTTGGGTGTCGAGGGCTCGTTTCCAGCTCCGACTGAGTGGTGACCAGCGTGCCAACGGGGCATGCGAAAAGGGGGGATGACACCCGAGATGAAGTACGTCGCGATGATCTACGGGAACCCGGCCAACCGGGATCTCTTCACGGCCGAGGAGTGGCTCGAGGTGCTCGCCATGCAGGAAGCGCGCAACGAGATGAGTCGCGCCGGCGGTGAACCGCCGGAGGCCCATGGCCTGGAGGACGCGGCTGGGCACTGCTCGGCGGATCAAGGGACCGTCTGACCGTTGGCTCGTGGGGCCGCTCATGGGGCAGGGGAACAACCATCGGGCCCAGCTGCCCGTGGATCTCACGCGGCCGAAGCGGGGCCTGCGAGAACGGGTGTCCGGGAGGAGGCGGTCCAAGGCTGCTCCGCCGACTCCAGGAGGGCGCGCCAGGAGGTGACAGCGGGCTCGCGCCTCAGTAGCCTGCGGCGCTCCCGTTCGGTCGTTCCGCCCCAGATCCCGTGCTCGATCCGATTGTCGAGGGCGTAGGCGAGGCAGCGGGTACGGACGGAACAGTCGGTGCAGATGGCCTTGGCCTGGTTCTGGGCCGACCCTTGCACAAAGAGGTTCTCGGCGTCGGCCGCCCGACAGACAGCGTTCTCGATCCAGTCCTCGCCCACCTCGTGCCGGCCCTTTCCGCATGGTGCCCTTGTGGCTGCCGAACGACTCGGACGAGCCGTTCGGCCTCGACCGTACGGGAATCGCCGAAGGCACGGCAGGACTTGATCGGCACTCGCTGCACCTTCAGAGGATCCGTGCGGTGGGACGCGCTTGTCGTCGTCGTCTTCGCAGCGCAAGAGCTATGTGCGGGTTCTGCAGCGCGACCGTCCGAGCTGCTGGGGGCACCGCGCCGTGACCACCCGAACGGCTTCTCCCTGTCAGGCCCAGGAAGGTCAGCACTTTGGAAGTGGCTCCCCCGAAACCAAGGTCCGTAGCGTGCCAGAACCGTCATGTACGACACGTCTCCCTGAGAACCGGACAAGGAGCCCATCCATGGTGCCCATGGACCACCCGCACGTAGGTAACGGAGGCCCCGGAGGCCACGAGATGGGAGGTGCGGTCTCCTCCTTGGACAGCTGGGGTGCCGTGCTGTTCATCGGATGGGCCGTCGTCATGTGGGCTGCCGTCATCGTGGTCGCGTACGCCAACCGTGGGCCAGTGCGGCCCTGGCTGTTCAAGACCTCGGTCGCCGTCATCGGTCTCGGCGTCGTCGGGCAGATCGGGCACTTCCAGGAGCACGTCGTCCAGGCCGGCTACTGGGTGGCGAACCCGTATTCTCCCGCCTGGATGACTCCGTGGGCGAACAGCATCGCGCGGGGCATGGGGCAGATCGACCCGACCAAGCCCGCCCTCGGCATGGAGATTCTGCACCTCGTCGGCAACTTCATCTTCCTCGCCGGACTCGTCGGCATCGTCCAGATCACCCGCCGCGCCACCGGCGCCCTCAAGTCCCGCAAGTGGGCCAAGATGGGCGTCTGGATGCAGGGCATCCACGGCATCGAGCACATCGTGCTGACCCTGTCGGTCGCGCTCGGCGCCAGCCGCGCCATCGGGCTGTCCACCTGGTTCGGCGCCATCGACCCGGGCCCCGCCCTTGTCACGTACCGCGTGTGGTGGCACTTCGTCGCCAACCTCATCGGCAGCGCCATCCTTGCCGCGGCCATCTTCCACCTGTGGAAGGAGAAGAAGGCGGTCAAGGACGGATACCTGCCCGAGCCCGCCGCCGCCGAGGACTGCGCCCTCTTCCCGGCTTCCGCCTCCGCTGCCGCCTCGGACTCCGTCAAGCAGTCCGCCCAGGGTGCGGAGCCCGTGCGGGAGCCGGAGCTGGTGAGCCGCTCGTAGCGCGCGCCGACCCAAGCGTGGGGGAGGGGCTGCACCCGGGGTGCGGCTCCCCCCTTTCTTCGTTTCGGCGGCCGGTGCGGTTCATCCCGCCGTACCGGCCGTACGGGCCAGCCGGCGCAGCGCCGACAGCAGTTCGTCGCCCAGGACAGCCGCGACGACCAGGCGCTCCGCCGGGCCCGGGCCGCAGGTGGGGGAGTGCAGCAACTCCGTGTCGGCGGCCGCCGCCCGCTCCGCCGCGTCGGCGTACGCGTCGATCCGTTCGGCGAAGTGGTGCTGGTCCAGCTTGCCCAGGGTGTCCAGCAGCTCGATCACCCGTGCGAACTCAGGGCCGTCGGCGGGCGCGTGCCAACCACGGCGTGCGGCGAGTGTGCCGACCAGGGCCAGGGTGCGCGGGTCCGCCGCCAGGATCGTGAGCGGTCCGTCCTGCGGTGCGGGAGCCGCCAGCACCTCCAGCGCGTCCAGCTCGGCGGGCGACCTGTCACGGCGTGACAGGTCCGCCGGGGCAAGGGAGTTGTCGCGGTGGGAGAGGTCGGCCTCGCCGTCCAGCACGGTCACGATGGCCCGGAGTTTCGCCACGGACAGGCCGCCGAGCTCGAGCAGAGCCCGGATCAGGCGCAGCCGGTGTACATGGTTCTCGGTGTAGCGAGCCTGGTTGCTGCTGGTGAGACGTCCTGCGGGAAGCAGGCCCTCGCGGATGTAGTACTTGATGGTGGGCGTGGACACGCCACAGATACGGCCGAGTTCCGCGATGCGCATACCCGCTTCGGGCGGTGCGGTGGTCATCGCGTGCCGACCGGAACGCGCTTGTCGGCGCCCTTGGGCAGGTGGGCTCTGCTCTCGGCGCGGCAGTGCCAGCACAGGCCACGCGGTGCCGGGCGTCCGCAGGTTCCCTCGTGGCCCGGGCACCCGATGCCGATCGCCGCGGTGGGGCCGGGTACCGGGACGAGTCCGGGGCGGGGCCGGCATTCCGCGCACAGCCCCGAGTTGCCTCGGAGGTGGGGCCGTTCGCACTCCGGGCAGCACGTCACGGCGCGTAGCCCGGCTTCGGCGGTCGGCCTGGTGGGCAAGGGCAGAGCGACGGGTGGCGGGGTGGACCGGCGGCGGGCCGCGCGTTCGGCGATCACCTCCCGGCAGGCCCGGCACTCGACACCCGCCGACCAGAGCACGCCCGCCTCGCAGTCCGGGTCGGCGCAGCCCCAGCGGGGGAGGGCGACGCCCAGCAGCCAGCGACCGGGGTCCCGGATGTCGGCGATGAGGGTCCGGGCGAGGCGGTGGGTGAGCCGGGCCTGCAGGCGGGGGACCGTGGTTCCGTTTTCGAGCTGCCGGGAGATCTCCTGGCCGATGCGTCGCTGCACGTAGGCGCCGACCCCGGCGAGCAGGAAGCGCACCGGCTCCAGGACGGTGTGCAGCCGCAGGCTGAACGTCAGCTGCGGGCCCCGGTACGGAGGCTTGCCGCCACTGTCGCTGGTGGGGGAGGGGCTGGGGGTTTCGTCGTCCGCGCGCAGCGCGTGATCACGTGAGGCAGCGACGGGGCGCGGTGTTGCGGGGGGCTCATGTGCGGGCTCTGCCACCGGTGGTTCGCCTACGGCGGGTGACCAAGGCGTCGGCTCGTTCTCAAGTCGGTCAATCCTTAGGTCTTCCTTATACGCGAGGGATCGGTCATCAAGATCGGAACCGGACAGGTCATCAAGAGCAGAAGACGGCGTGGTCTCCTCGCCGAGGACGCTGAAGAGGTGGCGCCCCCGTGCTCCGGCCCGCCGGTCGACGGTGATCCAGCTGGATCCGGCCAGTTCGTCGATGATGCGCCCGGCCGCCTCGGTGGTGATCGGCCGGCCGGCCTTGGGGCCGGAATGGTGCCGCAGGTGGCCGGCGAGCTCACGCTCGGTCAGGGGCATGTTCTGCACGACGGCGAACGAGATGACGGCGTAGGCGCGCAGGAGACGGGGCCGCAGCCGCTCGGAGGCGACGACGGGCAGCCAGACGAACCGCTCGCTGGGCCACATCTCGCGGACCCTGCGGCGTGCGGTGGTGCCGGTGCCGCCACGGAGGGTCCGGCGACGGCTCTCGGGCAGTTCGATGACGCCGTCGGGTGCCGGGGATCGCAGCTCTGCGAGGCCGCGCTGCACGGTCGAGACGGAGAGACCGAGGTACGAGGCGAGGGTGGCGAGGCCCGCGGTGCAGGCCTCCTTGCGCACGCCGAGCGCCTTGATCTTGATGTAGACGGTCACGGCCGCGTCGGAGTAGTACGCGGACTCGACGAGCCTCATCGGCACTTTCACACGTCCGTGGTGGAGGAGATCGGGGATGGCAAGAGTCATTACCGGCTGAACTTGGCCGGAAAGAGAGGGGGAGATATGGCCATCAAAGGTGTGTTCGGCCTCAGAAAGGTCCGCGAAGGGCTGGAGAATCACAGCGTTTTGGTTCATCATGAGGGGGACTCCTCGTCTTGGCTTGCGGGGGTCTCCTCGTCGGGTGACGAGGAGAGGGACGCTTCTCGAAGTTCTGGGAGCTGGACTCCTTTCTTTGGGGTGGGCGTCTTGTTTGCAAAGGGCTGCTGTATGGCGGCTTTTTGGTTCCTGGCAGAACCTGTTTGTTCGCGTATCTGGGTTGGCACCCAGAGCGGGGCCTCGCCCGTCGAGTTGGCGCTCGGCGGGCGGTGTTGTGACAACTCCCGGTCCTCAGCGGTGACCTGCTGAGGCAGGGCTGGTGTCACGTTTCCTGCTGTATGTCTTTCTTCACTCTTCGCTCTTCCCTCGCGCACCGAGCACTCAGAGTGCGCTGATGTCCGTGACCTCGGTCGTCGCGTTGAACGCGAACGAGCCGCCCTGGAGGGCGTTGACACGGATCGTACGGCGTCCGAGGGAACCCTCGGTGCCGTCGACCGTCTCCGCCTCGATCCAGCACGGCTCGTCGAACTCGACGTAGCGGTTGAACGAGATGTCCATCGACGTCGGTATCGCGGGTCTCCCCAACGGCTGTGTCGCGTGGGCCGCCTGACGGACCGCCTCCAGGAGAACCATGCCCGGTACATGGTCCACGGCGTGGTCGAAGAGGACCGGGTGGCTGGTGTCGGCCCGGAGCTGCCAGCGGCGGCGTTCCTCGGTGGGCGACAGGACGATGTCCTGCTGGCGAAGCCGGCCCACGCTGCTGCGCGAGACGGGCTCCGGCGGCTGGGGGACGGCTGCGAAGATCTCCGCGATGTCACTGCGTCCGGCGCGCATCCGCTGGTAGACGGCGGGGGAGTGGCAGCCGAACCGGGTGCTGACCATGGCGACCAGGGAGTCGTCGCGGACGACTTCCAGGTGCATCGTCATCATGGCCGGGAGCTGCTTGTGGTAGCGGATGTCCGAGACCACCGCGTGTATCTGCAGGTCGGCCGGGGTGCGCTCGATGTACAGGGCTTGCGGGTTGATAGCGAACTGCAGGCGGGACCAGCTGAGCTGGTAGCCGAAGGGGACGTGGTACGCGACGTGCGTCAGCAGCGGGAACGTCTGCCGCACGGTCTCGCAGAGCAGGAGCGGGTCGTGCAGGTCGTGCTCCGGCACATAGAAGCTGTGGCTGCGGGGCCACTGTGCGCTGACCGTGAAGGCGTCGTGGCCGACCTTGTTCCATCCCGTCAGGAACACCTCCGACAGGGCTGCGCGGTGCACGTACTCCTTGGCGACCGTCGTGGTCAGCGCCGAGCGTGGCACGGCAGGACGTTCCGATGTGATGAGCATGCCTCTCCCCTGGGGCGTGCGTATGTGAAGGCTCCGGGTGGTGCTTTCGGTTCCTGGAGCCGACTTGTAAAATAAGGGCGTTCGTTTTTTTTGTCGAGAGAGGAAGGTCCAGTCCGATGGACGAGCCGAAGCAGGACCGGGCCGTCAAGACGCGGGAGGCGATCCTGCACGCCGCCGCGGAGGTCTTCGACACCTACGGCTACAGCGGCGCCAGTATCAGCAAGATCATGGAACGCGCCCAGGTCACCCAGGGTGGGATGTACTTCCACTTCAAGTCGAAACTGGGCCTGGCGCAGGCGGTGTTGGCGCACCAGCAGGAGTTCGTGCACTTCCCGCCGACCGGTCACGACGGTCTGCAGCTCCTCATCGACCTCAACTTCTTCCTCGCCCGCGAGCTGCAGACCAACGTGGTCTTCCGGGCCAGCGTCCGGCTCGCCGTCGAGCAGGGCGACTTCGGGATGCGGGACGACACGGCCTACCAGGAGTGGGTCGAACAGTTCTACGGACTGCTGTGCGCGGCACGCGAGAAGGGGGAGCTGCTGCCGGGCGTCGACGCGCGGGAGTTCGCCAACGTTCTGGTCGGTGCCTACAGCGGTATCCAGGTGTTCTCGAACGTTGCCTCCGGGCGCGCCGACCTCCCCTCGCGACTCGCCTCGATGTGGCGTTACCTGCTGCCGGCGATCGCCACTCCGCAGGCCATCGCCGAGCTCCGGTTCCCCCAAGGCGTACAGAAGTTCGCAGCGTGAGAACCGTCCGCGTGGTGTTGACGGGGGCCACCGGATTCATCGGATCGGCCGTTTTACGGGAGCTGCGCCGGCTGCGCGAGGAGCGGGGGCACTCCTTAGCCATCCGGGCGGTGGGACGGCGTCCGGGCGCCGGCCTGATCGGCGTCGACCCACTCGTCGGCGCCGGACAAGCCGGTGCCGGACAGGCCGACTCCGACGAGTGGGCCGACGCCGATCTCGCGGATCCGCGCACGCTCGCGGGGGTCTGCGAGGGGGCGGACGTGCTGCTGCATCTGGCCGCGCTCGTGGCCGCCGACGAGGAGTCGTGCGTCGCCGTCAACGTGCGGGGAACCGAGGCTCTGATGGCGGAGGCCGTACGTGCCGGGGTGGACCGGTCGGTGCACCTGTCGACGGCCGCGGTCTACGGCCTCGGGCCGTACCGGGGGATCGCCGTCGACGAGGTCGTGCCCGCTCCCGTTTCCCCCGCGAGCCGGACCCGGCTCATCGGTGAGGCCCATGCGCTCGCGGCCGGGGCGAGCGTGCTGCGGCCCGGCCTCGTGCTCGGGGCGGGCGACCGGTGGGTCGTGCCCGCGCTCGCCGAACTCCTCGGTGCCGTCCCGGCCCTGTGGGACGGGGGCCGGGCGAGGATGTCCCTCACCGAGGTCGGTGATCTGGCCCGGTTGATCACGCACGCCGGACTGACCGGTGCGCCGGTCGGCGGCCGCATCTGGCACGCGGGCCATCCCGAGCCGGTGACCCTCGCCGCGCTCGTCGAGACGCTGGCACGTGAGGGAATCGTGGCCGCGCCGGAGCGGACGCTGCCGCTGGCCGCCTGCCTGGAGCAACTGCGGTCATCGGAAACCCGCTTGAGTTCGCGACAGTTCTCGCTGTTCGCCGAGGACTTCTGGTTCGACAGCCGGGAGGTCTGGAGTGCCGCCGGGTGTCCCGCGGGTCCCGGTCCGCTGGACCGGATGGCCTCGTCAGCACAGTGGTATCGGGACCTGCTGAAGGGCCGGGCGGCCTGATGATCACGGCTGCCCGGCCCTTACGGCGCTCAACTCCTCTCGGCAGGGCTCTCCGTGGCGCCCGTCTGCCGCGGAACGGTCGGCCCCTCGGCCGAGACGCCCGCGAGCGCCAGTCGCCACACCCGCTTCAGCTGGGCGACCGCGCTCTCGAACGCGGGGTCGGAACCCATCCGGCTGCGCAGGTACGCCTCGGCGCCACTGGTCAGATGCTCCACCAGCGTCGTGACGTCCGCCGGCAGCGCGTCCGTGTGAAGTTGACCGCTTTCGTACGCCCGGTCGAGCAGGCTGCGGACCGTCGGCAGCCAGGCGTCCGACCAGGACACCGTGGACGGCCGCTCCCGGCTCAGCCGGATCGCGGAGCGCACCGCGGGTTCCTGTTCCATCAGCCGGGTCAGCTCCAGCGTCAGGTCGATCACCATGCGCAACGGCGTCATCGGTTCGGCCGCCAGGCGTTCGAGCGCCGCCACGGTCACCGACCTGCCCTCTTCCTGTACGGCGTCGGCCAGATGGACCTTCGTCGGGAAGTGGAACGTCACGGCACCTATCGACAGGCCGGCGGCCTTGCTGACCGCCGACAGCGAGGTGCCGTCGTACCCGTAGCGGTCGAACTCCACCGCCGCCGCCTGCAGCAGGGCCTGGCGCGTACGCACGGCCCTCTCCTGTTTCACCACACCATCTCCCGAAGAGGGCTGTCTCGTGGGGGACTCATGACCACCTTCCTGTCCAAGGCTTGCCTCTTTCTGTCGTGGCGGACAAGGCCGAGTTGCCCAAGCCGTCTTGGATTTGTGCAGGTCACAGCGGTGTGGATCACCGGCCCGTGGGGCCTCGAGGGAACCGACTTGCCGAAGTGCATGCGGCCACTCACCTGAGTCACAAAAAAAAGAGGGCGTTCGCTATCATTTTAGCGTGGTCGGCAGTCGCAGGCCGAGAGCAGGGGGAGGGAACGAGCCATGACCGCGCACGCTCTGACGACGCATCGCCCGTCGGTGCCGGATTTCGCCGAGAGAATCTTCGAGTGTCTGCCGAGGGCTGACCAGCGCCGCTGGGCCCAGACCTACATCGAGGGGCTGCTCGCCACCCCGGGCAAGAAGTCGGTGCGCAATCTCGCCGCGGCGGTCTCGGCCTCGCCGGCCGCCTCCCAGTCGCTGCACCAGTTCGTCAACGCCAGCCCCTGGGACTGGATGCCGGTCCGCGCGGAGCTCACCCGGTGGGCCGAGCAGCAGATGGCCCCGCGCGCCTGGGTGATCAGCCAGGCCGTGCTGCGCAAGCGCGGCGAGAACTCCTGCGGCGTTCACCGCAGGTTCCTTGCCGCCACCGGCCGCTCGGTGACCTGCCAGGTCGGCGTCGGGATGTTCCTCTCCTCGTACGACCGTGCCCAGCCCGTCGACTGGCGCCTGCTGCTGCCCGGCTCCTGGGGGAAGGACCCCGAGCGGCGCAAGCGCACCCGGATCCCCGCCGATGCCGGACCGCGCACCGTCGAGCAGCACGCCCTCGACCTCGTCGACACCCTCTGGGACGTCAGCAGGACCGCCCCGCTGCCGGTCGTCGCCGACCTGGACGCCCTCGGCGGCACCAGCGCGACCGCCCTGGTGCACGGACTGGCCCTGCGCGGACGTGACTTCGTCGTCGCCGTCCCGGACACGCTCCAGGTCGCCGCCGGCCGCCACCTGCGGGTGCAGCGTCCGCAGCAGAGGGGCGACGGCCAGGGCCCGGTGCTCGCGGCGCGCAACCTGTTCGAGTTCGACGCGGGCACCCTGACCCGGATGGAGAAGGTCATCCCCTGGGGCGGTCGCGGCCGGCACATCACCGTCATGTCCAGCTTCGTGCGGCTGCCGCAGACCGGCCCGGGCGGGGAACGGATCCACCGCACCTACCGGCTGTTCGCGGTCCGCCCCGACAACGGCCGCCGCCCGGTCCAGCTGTGGCTGACCAGCCTCACCCACGCCCGCCTGGAGTCGGTGCTCGCGCTGACCAGGACCCTGGCGCACGCGGACGAGTCGGTGCGGGAGATGAGTGAGGACTTCGGACTGCTCGACTTCGAGGGCCGCTCCTTCCCGGGCTGGCACCACCACATGACCCTGGTGTCCGCCACGTACGGCTACAGCAGTCTGCAGCGCACGCACCAGCCGACCGGTGGCGGCGAGCGGATGCTGGTGGCCGCCTGACGTGAAAGAACCCGGGACGACTTCGCCAACTCGGGTTCTTTCACGCAACCCGCCCCGCCCTAGAGTGAGCGCATGCTGAAGCACACGTACGAGGGACAGGACTGCAACCTCGCCCGGTCACTGGAGGTGATCGGCGAACGCTGGACCCTGCTGATCATCCGCTCCGCGTTGCTCGGCACCTCCCGCTTCGACGGGTTCCTCGCGCACCTCGACATCGCGCGCAACGTGCTCTCCAGCCGGCTGGCCCGGCTGGTGGAGCAGGAGATCATGGAGCGGGTGCCTTACCAGGACAAGCCGGTGCGCTACGAATACCGGCTCACCCCGGTCGGCCGCGACCTGACCCGGGCCGTGATCGCCCTCATGCAGTGGGGCGACCGCAACCTGCCGCAGGAACTGGGCCCGCCGCGGCGCGCCGACCACATCGGCTGCGACGGCTTCGTCCACGTCGAACTGCGCTGCGGCTCCTGCGGGCGCGCCGTGCACGACGAGGAAGTGGACGTGCGCCGCATCCGCTGAACACCGGGGGGCGGAGAGCAACGGGGAAGATGCCGCCGGTTGTCCGGCGCACCCACGATGGCAGCCCCCGCCGCCCTGACCGAAAGCGGCGCGTACGAGGAGGCGTCCGTGCCCGCACTGGGAGCGCTGCGCAGGCTGTTGATGGCCCCGTCCCTGGACGACGTGAGCTTCGCCGGGCGTGGATTCACGGTCGAACCCACCCCGCTCACCCAGCAGCTGGAAGCCGTGCCGCAGGCCGTGGTGACCGGCTTCGAGTGGGGCATCGAGGACAAGGACCTCGCCACCACCGAGCGCAGGCTCGCGCTCATCGCCCCGCTCAACCGGGGCTTCGCCTACGAGGGCGCCACCATGGCCTGCGCCATCCGCGACACCATGGGCCCCGGCGGGCACCGCGCCGCCGACCTGATGCGCGGCGGCGGCCGGCCGCACATCTTCCTGAACTACATCGGCATCGGCTTCGCCATGGCCAAGCTGCCCAGGCCGCTGTGGAAGAAGCTCGTCCCCACCCTGACCGAGCCCGACCTCTACCCGGCGATGAGCTGGCTGTGCGTCGACGGCTACGGCTTCGACCGGGCCTACTTCGACACCGACACCTGGGTCGGCGGACAGCGTCTGGACGCCCCCTACGACTGGGACGGCGACCCCTCCTACTGGCAGCGCGCCTTCGACCAGGGCGTCGGCCGCGCGCTGTGGTTCATCCACGGCGGACACGTCGGCAACGTCTCCGCCGCGGTACGGGCCTTCGCCGGTGACCGCAGGGCCGACCTGTGGAGCGGGGTCGGCCTCGCCGCCACCTTCGCGGGCGGCAGCACGCCCTCGGACCTGGCCGCGCTGCGCGCGGAGGCCGGCGAGCTCGCCGGCCACCTGGCGCAGGGCTCGGTGTTCGCCGCCAAGGCCCGCCACCACGCCGGGTTCGTCCCCGAGCACAGCGAGGCGGCCGTCGCCGCGTTCACCGGGCGCACCGTCGAAGCGGTCGCCCGGCTCGCCGACGACTGCGCGGCCACCGACCCCGAGCAGGGCGCGGGACCCGCCTACGAGGTCTGGCGGCGGAATGTGCGGACGCAACTCGGTGCCCTCGTTGTTTGAGCACATCTGAAGTAGACGCCCCTCCGGGCCCGCTGGCTAGATTCGATTCGCTGGGGGAAATCCAGGGATTCGAGTGGGATTCGAGAGGGGCGGTCTACTGCCGTGTCCAGTGTGTTTGGTGCATTCCGACGCCGATTGCTCACGCCGTCTGTTTCCGAGACGACCATGGAAGTCCGTGGCTTTCATGTGAAGAACGCGGAAGCAAAGGCCAGGCTTGAGTACATCGGTGAGGTCTTTCTCCAGGGCTACGCGTACGCGGTGGAGGCCGGGTCGCCCGCCGAGGCGGAAGAGCTCCTGGAGACCGTCCCGCGGGACATGCGCGGCTTCGCCTACGAGGGTGCCGGCATGGGCGCGGCGGTCTACGACTCGCTGCCCGGGCACGGTGGCCGGCTCGCCGGTCTGCTGGCCGGTGCGGGCCGCCACCACGACTACATGATCTACGTCGGCGTCGGTTGGGCGATGGCCCGGCTGCCGAAGCCGCTGTGGCCCGACATCCGCACCACCGACCCGCTGCTGCGCTGGCTCGCGCTCGACGGGTACGGCTTCCACCAGGCGTACTTCAAGACCGCCTCGTACGTGCGGACCCCGGAGATCCAGCACCCCTTCCGCTGGAACGGCGGGCACAACCACTACACCCCGAGCGCCGTCGACCAGGGCATCGGCCGGGCGCTGTGGTTCGTCGGCGGCACCGATCCCGACGTCGTCACCGAGCTGATCCGGTCCTACGACGAGCGCCGCCACAGCGACCTGTACGCGGGCGCCGGGCTCGCCTGCTCCTACGCGGGCGGCGTCACCGAGGACGAGCTCGCCCGCTTCGTGGAGGGCGCCGGCGAGCACCGCTGGGCGCTCGCCCAGGGGGCTGCCTTCGCGACCGAGGCCCGCGTCAAGGCGGACACGGTCATCGACCACACCCACCTCGCGGCCCGTGTCGTGTGCGGCACGACCGCCGAACGGGCCTCGCAGCTGTGCCGGGACACCCGGCCCGCCGCGACCGTCGGGGGCGCTTCCCCGGCCTACGAGAGATGGCGGCGCGACATCGCCGCGGAACTCGCTTCTGACTCGCTCATCTCGAAAGGTGTCGACCAGTGACGGTCACAAAGAACTGGCTCCGCAGGAATTCACCGGGAATCGTCGCTCTCGCCCTCATGGTGGGCACGTTCTACGGCGTCCGGCTGCCTGAATCCTCCGCCGCCGAGATCGACAAGCTGGCGAAGAATTTCGCATTCGAGCCGATGTCGATCGCGATGCCCGCGGGATTCGACAAGCAGGAGGTCCGCAAGGTCAACAAGGCGTACCAGCACATCGAGGCGTGGATCTCCTCGGTCGGTGCCGGTATCGCCATCAACGACCTCGACGGCGACGGCCTCGACAACGACCTCTGCGTGAACGACGTGCGGATCGACCAGGCGGTCGTCACCCCGGCACCGACCCGTAAGGACAAGTACGCGCCGTTCGCGCTGAACCCGGCGCCGCTCGGCACCAGCAAGACGATGGCGCCGATGGGCTGCATGCCCGGCGACTACAACGAGGACGGCCGCATGGACCTCCTCGTCTACTACTGGGGCCGCACCCCGGTCATCTTCGTGAACAAGGGGGAGAAGGGGAAGCCGCTCACCGCCGCCTCCTTCACGCCCACCGAGCTGCTGCCCGGCAAGTCCGGCGCCACCTACACCGGCCCGCTGTGGAACTCCAACGCGGCCGCCGTCGCCGACTTCGACGGCGACGGCCACAACGACATCCTGGTCGGCAACTACTTCCCCGACAGCCCGGTCCTCGACGCGTCCAAGGACGGCGACGTCACCATGAACGCGTCGCTTTCGCACGCCCAGAACGGCGGCGGCGCCCACATCTTCCGGTGGACGAAGGACGGCTACGAGAAGGTCGACGCCGCCGTCCCGCAGAACCTGAACAAGGGCTGGTCGCTCGGTGCGTCCGCCGCCGACCTCGACGGCGACCGGCTGCCCGAGCTGTTCCTCGCCCACGACTTCGGCACATCCGCGCTGCTCTACAACACCTCGACCCCCGGGAACATCAAGTTCTCCGAGGTCAAGGCCGTGCACAGCGGCACAGTGCCGAAGTCGAAGGAGCTGGGCCGCAGCTCCTTCAAGGGCATGGGCGTCGACTTCGGCGACCTGAACAACGACGGCCTGTACGACATGTTCGTCAGCAACATCACGACCTCCTTCGGCATCCAGGAGTCGAACTTCGCGTTCATCGACACCGCCGACTCCCGCTCCGAGGTCCAGGCCCGGCTGAAGGAGGGCGAGGCGCCGTTCAAGGACCGCTCGA
Organism: Streptomyces zaomyceticus; assembly: GCF_014656215.1. Taxonomy (GTDB): domain Bacteria; phylum Actinomycetota; class Actinomycetes; order Streptomycetales; family Streptomycetaceae; genus Streptomyces; species Streptomyces zaomyceticus. Next base: position 24,803 of record NZ_BNBZ01000050.1, read on the forward strand.
CCGATCTGAAGCTGGCCTGGTCCGGCTGGGGCTGGGACGTCAAGACGGGCGACTTCGACAACAACGGCGACCTGGAGATCACCCAGGCGCTCGGCTTCGTCAAGGGCAAGAACAACCGCTGGCCGCAGCTCCAGGAGCTGGCCACCGCCAACGACGCCCTCGTCGCCAACCCCTTCTGGTGGCCGAACGTCAAGCACGGTGACGACCTCGCCGGCAGCCAGCGCATGCGCTTCTTCGCCAAGGACGCCGAGACCGGCGAGTACCACAACCTCTCCGTCGCCCTCGGCATAGGCGAGCCCGTCCCGACCCGCGGCCTCGCCACCGGCGACGTCGACGGCGACGGCCGGCTCGACCTGGCCGTCGCCCGCCAGTGGGGCGAGCCGATCTTCCTGCACAACGTCGCCAAGAACCCCGGCGCTTACCTCGGCCTGAATCTCACCCACCCGGACGGCTCTCCCGTGGTCGGCGCCGAGGTCTGCGTCGAACTGCCCGACGGCACGAAGCGCATCACCCGCCTCGACGGCGGCGGCGGCCACTCCGGCAAGCGCAGCACCGACGTCCACCTCGGTCTGGGCAAGGACGTCAGGGGCCCCGTGCCCGCCATGGTCACCTGGCGTGACCGGGCCGGCCAGATCCACGAGCAGAAGCTGAAGCTCACGCCGGGCTGGCACAGCCTCGAGCTGGGCACCGAGGTCAAGGAGAAGTGACGATGTCCGCAACGAAGACCGCCGCTGCCCCACGGCACAACCCGAAGGTCGTGACCGCGCTCCGCCGCTTCGCGATCTCCATCTCCGTCCTCAACATCTTCGGCTACACCGTCCTCGGTTTCGAGCAGCCCTGGACCTGGCCGTTCATCGCCCTGGCGACCGGATACACCACCGAGATCGCACTGGAGACCCTCGGCGCCCGCGCCGAGGGCCGCGCGCCGCGCTTCGCCGGCGGCGGGGCCAAGGGCTTCATGGAGTTCCTCCTCCCGGCCCACATCACCTCGCTCGCGGTGAACATGCTCACCTACGTCAACGACCTCGTCTGGGTCATGGTGTTCGGTGTCATCGTCGCCGTCGGCACCAAGTGGGTGCTGCGCGCCCCGGTGAAGGGCCGCCTGCGGCACTTCATGAACCCGTCGAACTTCGGCATCGCCGTCATCCTGCTGCTCTTCCCGTGGGCCTCGATCGCCCCGCCGTACCACTTCACCGAGTACCTCGACGGCGGCTTCGACTGGCTCGTCCCGGCGATCATCATCACCCTCGGCACGCTGCTCAACGCCAAGCTGACCGAGCGCATGTGGCTGATCCTCGCCTGGGTCGGCGGTTTCGCCCTGCAGGCGATCGTCCGCGGCCTGCTGTTCGACACCTCCATCCCCGCGGGCCTCGCGATGATGTCCGGTGTGGCGTTCGTCCTGTTCACCAACTACATGATCACGGACCCGGGCACCACGCCGTCGTCCAAGTGGGGTCAGATCGCCTTCGGCGGCGGCACCGCCGCCCTGTACGGCGTGCTCACCGCGATGAGCATCGCCTATGGCATCTTCTTCGCCACCGCCCTGGTCTGCGCCATCCGCGGTGCCTTCCTCTGGACCGCCGACGTCGTGTCCAAGAAGCGCGCCGAGGAGGCTCTCGCCCTCGCCGCCGTGACCCACGCCGTCGCTCAGGCCGACGCCGCCGCCCAGGCCCAGGCGGGTACCGCCGAAGCGGCCGGCTGCGCGTGCCCCGCGGGTGCCTGCGCCTGCCCGGCCCCCGCGACCGGCTGCGCGTGCCCCGCGGGTGCCTGCGCCTGCCCGGCCCCCGCGACCGCCGAGACCGAGACCGAGAAGATACCGGTGACCGCATGACCAGGATCGCCATCGTCGGCATGGCCTGCCGCTATCCCGACGCGACCAACCCCCATGAACTGTGGGACAACGCCGTCGCCGGACGGCGCGCGTTCCGCCGGCTGCCCGACGTCCGGATGAACCTGGACGACTACTGGGACGCCGACCCGACCACCCCCGACACCTTCTACGCCCGCAACGCCGCGGTCATCGAGGGCTACGAGTTCGACCGGATCGCCCACAAGATCGCGGGCAGCACCTTCCGTTCGACCGACCTCACCCACTGGCTCGCCCTGGACACCGCGGGCCGCGCGCTCGCCGACGCCGGGTTCGCCGGCGGCGAGGGCCTGCCCCGCGAGCGCACCGGCGTCGTCGTCGGCAACACCCTCACCGGAGAGTTCTCCCGCGCCAACGTGATGCGGCTGCGCTGGCCGTACGTCCGCCGGGTGATGGCCTCCGCGCTCAAGGAACAGGACATCTGGGACGACGAGCGCATCGCCGAGTTCCTGGACGACGTCGAGATCGCGTACAAGGAGCCGTTCCCGGCGATCGACGAGGACACCCTCGCGGGCGGTCTCGCCAACACCATCGCCGGGCGGATCTGCAACCACTTCGACCTGAACGGCGGCGGCTACACCGTCGACGGCGCCTGCTCGTCCTCGCTGCTCTCGGTCACCACCGCGGGCACCGCCCTCATCAACGGCGACCTCGACGTCGCCGTCGCGGGCGGCGTCGACCTGTCCATCGACCCCTTCGAGATCATCGGCTTCGCCAAGACCGGTGCCCTCGCCAAGGGCGAGATGAAGCTCTACGACCGAGGCTCCAACGGCTTCTGGCCCGGCGAGGGCTGCGGCATGATCGTGCTGATGCGCGAGGAGGACGCCCTCGCGGCCGGCCACCGCATCTACGCGACCATCGCGGGCTGGGGCGTCTCCTCCGACGGCCAGGGCGGCATCACCCGCCCCGAGGTCAGCGGCTACCAGCTGGCCCTGCGCCGCGCCTACGAGAAGGCCGGCTTCGGCATCGAGACCGTCCGGCTCTTCGAGGGCCACGGCACCGGCACCGCCGTCGGCGACGCCACCGAGCTCACCGCCCTCATGGGCGCCCGCCGGGCCGCCGACCCCGAGGCGCCGCTCGCGGCCATCACGTCCATCAAGGGCATGATCGGCCACACCAAGGCAGCCGCCGGCGTCGCCGGTCTGATCAAGGCGGCCATGGCCGTCAACCACCAGACCCTGCCGCCCGCGATCGGCACCACCGAGCCGCACGAGCTGCTCGGTGACGAGAAGGCCAACCTCAAGGCGCTGCGCAAGGCCGAGGCCTGGCCCGAGGACGCGCCCCGGCGCGCCGGAGTCACCGCCATGGGCTTCGGGGGCATCAACACCCACGTCGTCCTCGACGAGCCCGCCGGACGGCGCCGTACGGCCCCGAGCCGTCGCTCCGCCGCCCTGGCGCACGCCCTCCAGGACGCCGAACTGCTCGTCGTCGACGGCGAGTCGGCCAAGGCGCTGCGCGCCCGGCTCAACGAGGTCGCCGCCTTCGCCGCGCAGGTCTCCTACGGCCAGGTCGCCGACCTCGCCGCCACCCTGCAGCGCGAACTGCGCGGCCTCGCGCACCGCGCGGCCGTCGTCGTCACCTCCCCGGAGGACGCCGAGCGCCGTCTGACCCACCTGGCCGACCTGCTGGAGTCCGGCGAGACGGCGTACACCGCCGCCGACGGCCGCAGTTTCCTCGGCCGCGCCTCCGGGCCCGCCCGGATCGGCTTCCTCTTCCCCGGCCAGGGCTCCGGCCACGGCACCGGCGGCGGCGCGCTGCGCCGGCGTTTCCCGGAGGCCGCCGAGGTCTTCGACCGGGCCGCGCTGCCCACGACCGGCGACATGGTCGCCACCGACGTGGCCCAGCCGCGCATCGCCACCGGCTCCGCCGCGGGCCTGCGGGTGCTCGACGCGCTGCGCCTGGAGGCGTCCGTCGCCGTCGGCCACAGCCTCGGCGAACTCTCCGCCCTGCACTGGTCGGGCGCCCTCGACGAGGACACCCTCCTCGAGGCGGCGCGGGTGCGCGGCAGGGCGATGGCCGAGCACAGCTCCTCCGGCACCATGGCCTCGCTGAGCGTGAAGCCCGAGCGGGCCGAGCGGCTCATCGAGGGCCTGTCCGTCGTCGTCGCCGGATACAACGGCCCCGAGCAGACGGTGGTCGCGGGACCGGTCGACGAGATCGAGGAGGTGCGGCGCCGGGCCGAACGGTCCGAGATTCCCTGCACCCGTCTCAACGTCTCGCACGCCTTCCACTCGCCGCTGGTCGCCGCCTCCGCCGCGTCCTTCGGCGGCTGGCTGGCCGACGCCCCGGTCGGCACCGTCGCGGGCCGGGTCGTCTCCACCGTCACCGGCGAGGAACTGACCCCCGCCACCGACCTGTCCACCCTGCTCGCCGAGCAGATCACCGGCCCGGTCCGGTTCACCCAGGCGGTCAGCGAAGCGGCCCGCGGCATCGACCTGTTCGTCGAGGTCGGCCCCGGCCGTGTGCTCAGCTCGCTGGCCCGCGCCACCACCGGCGTCCCGGTCGTCGCGCTCAACACCGACGACGAGTCCCTGCGCAGTCTGCTGCAGGTGGCCGGTGCCGCGTACGTCGCGGGCGCGCCGGTCGACCTGGAGCGGCTGTTCCAGGACCGGCTGATCCGGCCCCTGGAGGTCGGCCAGGAGTTCTCCTTCCTCGCCAACCCCTGCGAGCAGGCCCCGCGCGACCTCCCGCAGGCCGATCACGCGCAGCGCGCCGAGCGGGCCGCCAAGGCCGCCACCAAGGCCGCCGTCAAGGCGCTGCCGAAGACCGGCGCCGCGAAGGACGCCGCCGACGCGGCCCCGGCCTCCGCGGCGGAGCCCATCGCGGAGGGCTCCGCCGACGGCGTCGACGCGCTCGAAGTGCTGCGCACCCTCGTCGCCGAACGTGCCGAGCTGCCCGCCGACCTCGTCGACCCGGACAGCCGGCTCCTCGACGACCTGCACATGAGCTCCATCACCGTCGGCCAGATCGTCAACCAGGCGGCGTCCCGCCTCGGGATCGCCGCCGCCCAGGTGCCGACCAACTTCGCCACCGCCACCCTGGCCGAACTGGCCGAGGCGCTGGACACCCTGGTCAGTACCGGCGGCGCCGCCCCGGAGTCCGAGACGCCCGTCGTCGCGGGCGCGGCCCCCTGGGCCCGGCCGTTCGCCGTCGACCTCGACGAGGTCGCCCGGCCGTACGGCGTCGGCGACGGCGCCGACGGTGCCTGGGAGCTGTTCGGCTCCGCAGACCACCCCTATGCCGAGCGGCTCCGGTCGGCGCTGGCCGTCGCCGGACTCGGCTCCGGCGTGCTCGCCGTCCTCGCCGAGGGCTGCCCCCGCAAGGAGGTCGAGGAGGTCCTGGCCGCCGCCAAGAGCGCGCTCGCCGGGGACCGGTCCCGCCGCTTCGTCCTCGTCCAGGACGGCCGCGGCGCGGCCGGTCTGGCCAAGACGCTGCACCTGGAGGCCCCGCACCTGCGCACCACCGTCGTCCACACCCCGCAGACCGAGGACGTCGTGGAGCGGGTCGTGGCCGAGGTGGCGGCGACCACCCGGTTCGCCGAGGTCCACTACGACCGGGCCGGGGCGCGCCGGGTGCCGACGCTGCGGGCGCTGCCCGTCAAGCCGGAGCGCACCGACGTCCCGCTCGACGACACCGACGTGATGCTGGTGACGGGCGGCGGCAAGGGCATCTCCGCCGAGTGTGCCCTCGCCGTGGCCCAGAAGACCGGCGCCGCGCTCGCCGTCCTCGGCCGGTCCGACCCGGCCCAGGACACCGAGCTCGCCGAGAACCTCGACCGGATGCGCGGCAGTGGTGTGCGGGTGCACTACGCCCGCGCCGACGTCACCGTCACCGAGCAGGTCACGGCCGCCGTCACCGAACTGACCGAGGCGCTCGGCCCGATCACCGGCCTGCTGCACGGCGCCGGGCTCAACCGGCCGGGCGCGCTGACCGGGCTCACCGGCCAGGACTTCGACCGCACCTTCGGCCCCAAGGTCGACGGACTGCGCACGGTCCTCGACGCGGTCGGCCCCGAGCGGCTCAAGCTGCTCGTCAGCTTCGGCAGCATCATCGGCCGGGCCGGGCTGCGCGGCGAGGCGCACTACGCCACCGCCAACGAGTGGCTGGCCGACCTCACCGAGGACGTGGCCCGCGCCCACCCGAACCTCCGCGCCCGCTGCATGGAGTGGTCGGTGTGGTCCGGCGTCGGCATGGGCGAGAAGCTCTCCGTCGTGGAGTCGCTCTCCCGCGAGGGCATCGTGCCGGTCTCACCCGACCAGGGCGTGGCGATCCTGCTGCGGCTGATCGAGGATCCGGACGCCCCCGTCGTCACGGTCATCAGCGGCCGTACCGAAGGCATCGACACCGTACGGCGCGACCTGCCCGCACTGCCGATGCTGCGCTTCACCGGTGACCCGCTGGTGCGCTACCACGGAGTCGAACTGGTCACCGAGGTCGAGCTGAACGCGGGCACCGACCCGTATCTGGCCGACCACCTGCTCGACGGCAACCTGCTGCTGCCCGCCGTCATCGGTATGGAGGCGATGACCCAGGTCGCGTCCGCGGTCACCGGCCGCACCGGCACCGCCCCGGTCATCGAGGGCGCCAAGTTCCTCCGCCCGATCGTGGTGCCGCCTAACGGCAGCACCCGGATCCGGATCGCGGCGACCGTCACCGACACCGACACCGTCGACGTGGCCATCCACGCCGAGGACACCGGCTTCGTCGCCGAGCACTTCCGGGCCCGGCTGTTCTTCGGCGGGACCCCGGCGCCGGACGGCCCGCCGCTCCAGGTGCCCGAGGACACCCCGGTCGTCCCGCTGGACCCGGCCGCCGACCTGTACGGCGGGGTGCTGTTCCAGGGCGCCCGCTTCCAGCGGCTGCGCCGCTTCCACCGGGCCGCCGCGCGGCACGTGGACGCCGAGGTCGCCGTCCAGCAGCAGCCCGAGGGCTGGTTCGCCGGCTTCCTGCCGGGCGAACTGCTGCTCGCCGACCCGGGCATGCGCGACGCGCTCATGCACGGCAACCAGGTGTGCGTCCCGGACGCCACGCTGCTGCCCTCCGGTGTGGAGCGGATCCACACCCTCGGCGCCGGCCCGCACGTCCCCGACCGGCTGCGCTACACCGCGGTCGAGCGCAGCCGGGACGGTGACACCTACGTGTACGACATCGCCGTGCGCGACGCCGACGGCACCGTCGTCGAGCGCTGGGAGGGGCTGACCCTGCACGCGGTGCGCAAGACCGACGGGTCGGGCCCGTGGGTCGCGCCGCTGCTCGGTCCCTACCTGGAGCGTTCCCTCGAGGATGTCGTCGGCAGCCGCGTCGCGGTCGCCGTCGAGCCGCACGGGGAGGCCCCGGCCGGTTCCGTCGCCCAGCGGCGCGGCTTCACCGCCGACGCCGCCGCGCGGGCCCTCGGCAGCCCGGTCGCGGTCCGGCACCGCCCGGACGGGCGGCCCGAGCTGGAGCCCGACCGGCACATGTCGATGTCGGCGGCGCACGGCCTGGGAGTCACCCTCAGCGCCGTCTCCGACACCGAGGTCGCCTGCGACATCGAGGCGGTCAGCATGCGCTCGGCGCACGAGTGGCGCGGGCTGCTCGGGGACCACGCGCCGGTCGCCGAACTGGTCGCCAAGGAGACCGGCGAGGCGCCGGACACCGCGGCCACCCGTGTGTGGGGGGCCGTGGAATGCCTGCGCAAGGCCGGCATCATGGCGGGCGCCCCGCTGACGGTGCTGCCGCGCCGCAAGGACGCCTGGGTGGTGTTCGCCGCCGGGGATCTGCGGATCGCGACCTTCGTCACCGCGCTGCGCGATGCCCTGGAGCCCGCCGTCTTCGCCTTCCTCACCCACGAGACACCTCTCGCCGAAGGGCGGTCCTAGATCATGGCGGACGACTACTTCGAGTACCGGCACATGGTCGGCTTCGAGGAGACCAACCTCGTCGGCAACGTGTACTACGTGAACTACCTGCGCTGGCAGGGCCGTTGCCGGGAGATGTTCCTGCAGCAGAAGGCGCCGGACGTGCTGGCCGAGGTCCAGGACGACCTCAAGCTGTTCACGCTGAAGGTGGACTGCGAGTTCTTCGCGGAGATCACCGCCTTCGACGAGCTGTCCATCCGGATGCGCCTGTCCGAGCTGGGCCAGACCCAGCTGGAGTTCACCTTCGACTACGTCAAGGTGACCGGCGGGGCCGAGGTGCTCATCGCCCGCGGCCGCCAGCGGATCGCGTGCATGCGCGGCCCGAACACCAACACGGTGCCGTCGCGCATCCCGGACGGCCTCGCCCGTGCCCTGGAGCCGTACAGCGTCCAGGGCCGGGCGCTGGCCGGGCGGGCCGCATGAGCACCCTCACCGTCGCGCCGCCGCGGGATGCCGTCACCGGCGACCCCGCGCGGCTGCGGCGGGCCCTCGGGTCCTTCGCGACGGGTGTCACCGTCGTGACGGTCGGCGGCGCGGCCCCGCGCGGCATGACCGCCAACTCCTTCACGTCGGTGTCGCTGGACCCGGCCCTCGTGCTGCTGTGCGTGGGCAACGACGCCGTCATGAACCGGGTCCTCGCCGAGGCCGACACCTTCGCGGTGTCGGTGCTCGGCGCCGGTCAGGAGGACGTGGCCCGGCACTTCGCCGACCGCTCCCGGCCGCTCGGCGCGGCCCAGTTCGACGCCGTCGACTGGCTGCCGGGCCAGGCCACCGCCGCCCCCGTGATCGCGGGGGCGGCGGCCCATTTCGAGTGCGCCCGGTGGCGCACGTACGACGGCGGCGACCACACCATCCACGTCGGCCGGGTGCTCGCCCTGGACGAACTGCCCGGCCGCGAGCCGCTGGTGTTCCACGGTGGCCGTTTCCGGCAGGTCGTGCCGCAGCAACCGGGGGGCAGCCGATGAGTGTCCACCCACCCGGCCCACCGGTCTGGGCGCTGCCGGGGCTGCTGCGCAAGCTGGCGGTCGACCGGCTCGGCATGATGCGGGAGGCGGCCGAGCTGGCCGACGCCGTTCGCGTGAACATGGGCCCGAAGAAGCTCTACATCTTCAACCGGCCCGACTACGCCAAGCACGTCCTCGCCGACAACGCGGCCAATTACCACAAGGGCATCGGCCTGGTGGAGTCCCGCAAGGTGCTCGGCGACGGGCTGCTCACCAGTGAGGGCGAGCTGTGGCGCAAGCAGCGCCGCACCGTTCAGCCCGCGTTCAAGCCGGGGCGGGTCGCCGCCCAGGCCGGCGTGGTGGCGGAGGAGTCCGGACGGCTCGTGGAGCTGCTGCGCGCTCGCGCCGGGGACACCCCGGTCGACGTCCTCCAGGAGGTCACCGGGCTCACCCTCGGGGTGCTCGGCCGGACCCTGATGGACACTTCCCTGGAGGGGCACGGCGGTATCGCGCACGCCTTCGAGGCGGTGCAGGACCAGGCCATGTTCGACATGGTCACGCAGGGCCTGGTGCCGACCTGGGTGCCGTTCGGCACCCAGCGCCGGTTCCGTGCCGCCCGCCGGGAGCTGACCCGGACCGTCGACGAGCTGGTCGCCGACCGGGGCGCCCGGATGAGCGCGGACGACGGCGCGGACGACGCGTTCGCCCGGATGATCCTCGCCGCCCGGGCCCACCCGGACCCGGCCACCGGGCGCAGGCTGCTCCAGGAAGAGCTGGTCACGCTGCTGCTCGCCGGGCACGAGACGACGGCGAGCACGCTCGGCTGGACGCTGCTGCTGCTCGCCCGCCACCCGCACGTGCGGGACCTGGTGCGCGAGGAGGCCAGGGCGGTGCTCGCGGGTGGCCGGCTGCCGGATGCCGAGGACCTTCACAAGCTGTCGTACACGACTCAGGTGGTGCAGGAGGCCATGCGGCTGTACCCGCCGGTGTGGATCCTGCCCCGGATCGCCCAGGCGGCCGACGAGGTCGGCGGGTTCACCGTGTCGGCCGGGGCCGATGTGCTGGTCTGCCCGTACACGATGCACCGGCATCCGGACCTGTGGGACGACCCGGAGCGCTTCGACCCGGGCCGCTTCGACCCGTCGCGGGTGGCGAACCGGCCGCGGTACGCGTACATCCCGTTCGGTGCGGGACCGCGGTTCTGCGTCGGCAGCAACCTCGGGATGATGGAGGCGGTGTTCGTCACCGCGCTCGTCACCCGGGACCTCGACCTGGCCGTGATGCCGGGGTACGAGGGCGTCGCGGAGCCGATGATGTCGCTGCGGATGCGCGGGGGACTGCCGATGACGGTCCGTCCGGTGGACTGAGCGCACGCCCCGTTCCGGGACATGACGAGAGGGCCGGCCACGAAGAATCGTGGCCGGC
>NZ_BNBZ01000051.1 GCF_014656215.1 Streptomyces zaomyceticus
ATGGGCAAGCCCACCCTTGACCCGGCAACGGAGACCGCCCATAAACACTCGGAGGGCGGCCCGGGGTGGGCGCCACGCCGGGGCCCGGGCATCGGCGTGGGCGTGGATTGCGGCTGTCGGGCCGGTGGGTGGGGGCTGGGTCGGTTGTCGGGGTGGGTGGGTGTGGTGCGGTGGGCTGGTGGTGCGCGGTTGTTGAATGGGGCGGCCGGGGCGGGCTCAGCGGGTTGCGGTGGCTCTCTGGTGGGGCTTCAGGCCCCGCTGGTCACTCTTGGTGGGTGGGGAGTGGAGTAACTGCACGCTTCTCGGACCAGGCCAGCCAAGGAATGCCCCCAAAGGGGGCACATCCCCCACACGGGGTGGAGTAACTACAAGTAACTCTCACCGCCCGCCGCTCACCACCCACGGACACGGACCAGCGGGGCCTGAAGCCCCACCACGCTCGGCCGGCACCCGCTGAGCCGAGCCGGGCCGCCCCATTCAACAACCGCGCACCCCCAACCCACCGAACGACCCCACCCGCCCCGGCCACTGGCCGAGCCCCCACCCACCGGCCCCACAGCCGCAATCCATACCCCCGCCGATGCCCGGACCGGTTGCGTGGACGTCTCCCCCCGGCCGCCCTCCGAGTGTTCATGGGCGGTCTCCGTTGCCGGGTCAAGGGTGGGCTTGCCCATCGCGCAAGCGACGCCGTCAGGCGCCCTTGACGCGGTGACGGAGACCGCCACGCTCGGAAAGAGGGCGGCCGCACGTCACCCACCCGAAGCCGGTCACCCCCCAGAACCCCGCCCGAACCCGCACCCACCGCACCCACCGCCCCACCGCCCCACCCTCGCCATCAACGCCCCGGCTCCCAACCCTCGCCCCTACGAGCCCCCCGCCGTTCCCGGCCCCTCCCTCGCCGGCGGCGTCCCGGCCGACAGCAGCTTCTCCGCCAGCACCCGGCAGCGCTTCCCGAGGTCCGGTGGGTCCAGGACCTCGAAGTCGTGGCCCAGGAGCAGGACGTGCAAGAGCACGCGGTCCAGGTCGGCGGCACCGCTGAGCACCTCGCAGTGCTCCTCTCCCCGCTCGTGCACGACGGCCGCCGACGGGGGGATCTGCGCGCGGACCGTGTCCGCCGGCGCGTGCACGAGGAAGCGGGCCCGGCGCGGGTAGACCCTGCTCGCCACCCCCTCCTGCACGTACTCCGCCGCGTCGGGCGCCGTGCGGCGGTCGAAGCGCCAGGTCCGCGCGGACACGGCGGTCATCCTGTCCACGCGGAAGGTGCGCCAGTCGTCGCGATCGAGGTCGTAGGCGAGGAGGTACCAGCGCCGGTCCGAGGCGACCAGGCGGTGGGGCTCGACCCTGCGCGGTCGGACCTCCTCTCCGGAGGGGTAGCCGAAGCCCGCCTCGACCTCGTCGCGGCAGGCGCGGGCCAGCGTCATGAGGACCTCAGGGTCGACCGGTGTGCGGCGGTCCGTGCCGAAGAACTCCACCGAGCCGGACAGGGCGCGCACCTCGTGTCGCAGCCGGACGGGCAGCACCTGGTCCAGCTTGGTCAGCGCCCGGAGTGTGGCGTCGCCGGTTCCGGCGGCCGTACCGGCGAGCAGCGAGACCGCGGTGGCGATCGCCTCCTCGTCGTCGAGGAGAAGGGGCGGAAGCACCTGCCCCGGGCCGAGCCGGTAGCCGCCGCCGACCCCCTGGCCGGCATGCACCGGATAGCCCAGCGTGCGCAGCCGTTCGACGTCCCGCCGTACCGTCCGCGAGGTGACGCCGAGCCGGGCTGCGAGCTCCGGGCCGCTCCAGGCCCGGCGCTGTTGCAGCAGCCCGAGCAGGGTGAGCACCCGCTCCGTCGTCCCCCGCTGGTCGCTCGTGTCCATGGCGCCCAGCCTTCCAGAGGCGGCAGGTGATGGCGGACCGATTCTGTCCGCCAGGGATGTCACGGTGGCTGCATGGCCGGGGACGCGCTCGACTGGAGACGGGGCGTACGCCAAGCGCGCGCCGAAGGCGCCGTATCCGCTCATGCGACCCGCTCGCACGACCCGCGCACGCAGCCCACCACCGCTGTCGGCCACCGCCACCGCTATCGAACGGAGCAGCACGATGAGCCGCCAATTCCAGGTCACCTTCGACGCCCACGACCCGCAGACCCTGGCGTCCTTCTGGCGGGACGCGCTGGGCTACGTCTACCCCGGCCCGCCCGGTGTCGACCTGCCCGAGGGCGCCGACCCGCTGGCCGCGTGGGACGACTTCCTCGCGCGGATCGGCGTACCGGAGGAGGAGCGCAATACGCGATCGGCCCTGGAGGACCCGGAGGGGAACGGCCCCCGGGTGTTCTTCCAGCAGGTGCCGGAGGACAAGGTCGCCAAGAACCGGGTCCATCTCGACGTCCGCGCTGCTCCCGGCCTTGAGGGGGACGAGCGGATGGCGGCGCTCGAGGCCGAGTGCGAGCGGCTCGTCGCGCTGGGAGGGAAGCGGCTGCGCCGTGTCGAGCCCGCGCCCCCGATGAGCACGGGCTGGATCGTGATGGCCGATCCCGAGGGCAACGAGTTCTGCCTGGACTGAGGTTCCGCCGACACCGGCGTCCGGTCCGGACCGCGTCCGCCCGGACCGGCGTCGGTCCGGACCGTGTCCGCCCGGACGTGCGTTGGGTCCGGACCGCGTCCACCGGGACCCGCGTTCGGTCCCGGCCGATGAGGCTGGGCCGTTCCGATGCGGCTCAGACGTTCCGCAACCGCCCCTTCGTCATCTGTACGAGGCGACCAGGCGCGCCAGATGCCGCCCCGCGACCTCCAGCGGCGTCGCGCTGCGGGCGACCTGGGCCGCCAGTTCGGCGCCCCACCCGCGGGATCCGGGTGGGGCGGGCGCTCCGTGCGCTCACCAGGGGTCAGGCCAGGACCTCGACGGTCCACTGGGGGTCCCGGTCGTCCGTACGGACGAAGACGCGCTTGGGGAGCATGGACCGGTCCTCGAACAGGTCGCGGCCGAGGGCCAGTCCGTTCTGGTCGATCACATAGCTGCCGTCCCGGAGGTCGGCGAGCGACGTGAGCGTGCTGGTGCCGTCCTCGTCGACCCGCTGGAGTCGCCAGACGGAGGCGGGGGAGTCGTCGGGGCGGACGGCGGCGGGGGCGCGGTCGGTGCCGTTCGACGCGATGGTCTCCTCCGTACCCTTCGCGGTGATGCGGAAGCCTCCGTCCTCCCGGGTGACCAGCCACTCCCCGGCCCGTGTCGGGTCGACGAGGAAGCCGACCAGGGCTCCGTCCTCGACCCCGACCGGGGCTCCCTTCGCGTACAGCCTGACGACCTTGCCGGCGTTCGACATCTCTCCTCCTGGGGTGCTGCGACGGTTATCCGGAGAGTGCCTGGAGGGCTCCGCCCGATGCCACTGAACACGCAGGCCGTAGGCCGGGCGGCCCGGGCGGTGTCGGTCATACGGGGCAGGCCGGGGGGTTCCTTCGGCGCGCGACACGCGTCCGGGGCCCGGCGCGGTGTACGGGTAGGGCATGACCATCCCCGTGGACCGGCTCACCGATCCGGCCGTGCGCGCGTTCGTCACGGCCCTCAACGCCAACGACCAGGCCGCCTTCCAGGAGGCGCTCACTCCCGGCGCGACCATGTCCGACGACGGGTCCGACCGGGACCTCGCGCAGTGGACGGAGAAGGAGATCTTCTCCTCGCGCGGACACATGGAGATCGAGTCCGAGAAGACCGGTGGTCTCGGTCTCGTCGCCCGCTTCCGCAACGACACCTGGGGCGAGATGCGGACCCAGTGGCGCTTCACGGTCGACGGCGGCAAGATCTCCCGCTTCGAGACCGGCCAGGCCTGACGAATCGGGCCCGACGGGCCGGGCCTGACGAATCGGGCCCGACGAGTCGGGCCCGAACCCGGAGCCGTCCGTCCCCGGGCGGGGCTAGCCCCGCCCGATGTACGGCATCGCCGTGGCCATCACCGTCGCGAACTGCACGTTCGCCTCCAGCGGCAGTGCCGCCATGTGCACCACCGTCGCCGCCACGTCCGCCGCGTCCATCACCGGCTCCACGGCCATGTCCCCACTGGCCTGGAGGATGCCGGTCTGCATGCGGGCGGTCATCTCCGTCGCCGCGTTGCCGATGTCGAGCTGGCCGCACGCGATCCGGTACGGGCGTCCGTCGAGCGACAGGGACTTCGTCAGACCCGTCATCGCGTGCTTCGTCGCCGTGTACGCGATCGAGTGCGGGCGCGGTACGTGGGCGGAGATCGAGCCGTTGTTGATGATCCGGCCGCCCTGCGGGTCCTGTTCCTTCATGGTCCGGAAGGCCGCCTGCGCGCAGAGGAACGCGCCGGTCAGGTTGACGTCGACGACCGCGCGCCAGGTGTCGGGGTCCAGGTCCTCGACGGGGACGCCGCCGCCCGCGAACGTACCGGCGTTGTTGAAGAGCAGGTCGACGCGGCCGTAGTGGTCCCGTACCGCCGCGAAGAGGGCCGTCACCTCCGCGGGGGAGGTCACGTCCGTCGGGACGGGCAGGAAGTCGCCGGAGGGCAGGGCCGCGGCCGTCTCCTCCAGGGCGCCGGCCCGGCGGCCCGCCAGGGCCACCGACCAGCCGGCCGCCGCGAGGGCCAGGGCCACACTCCGGCCGATGCCCGAACCCGCTCCCGTCACCACTGCGATGCTCATGGGCGCGCAGCGTACGCGAGACGCGTGCCCCATGAACTCATTGTCCCGACACGTGGATGTTCTGTACCCGACAACGTGCGGTCGTTCCGCGCCCCTCGAATGACGGACGGACAGCATCCGTCTGGGGAGGGGCACATGATCCAGCTACCCGAGTCACCCGAGCGTTCCGAGGAACTCCGCGCCGCCGCACGGCACTTCGGACGGCGCCGGTTCCTCACCGTCACCGGCGCCGCCGCGGCGCTCGCCTTCGCCACCGGGCTGCCCGCTGCCGGTGCCGCGGCCGCCGCCGAGCTCGACGGCCGGCGTGTCGCCGAGGACCCGTTCACCCTCGGCGTGGCGTCCGGCGACCCGCTGCCCGGGTCCGTACTGCTCTGGACCCGGCTCGCGCCCCGCCCCTTCGAACCCGACGGGGGACTGCCCGCCCACCGGATCTCCGTGCACTGGGAGCTGGCCCGCGACGAGCGCTTCACCCGGGTGGTGCGGCGCGGCCGGGCCACCGCGCACCCGGAGTTCGGGCACACGGTCCACGTCGAGGCCGAGCATCTCGACCCCGGCCGGACGTTCTTCTACCGCTTCCGTGTCGGCGACTGGACCAGCCCCGTCGGCCGTACCCGCACGGCGCCCGCGCCCTGGGCCCGCACCACCGCCCTCAAGCTGGCGGCCGTCTCCTGCCAGGCGTACCACGACGGGTACTTCACGGCCTACGGCCACCTCGCCCGCGAGGACGTCGACGTCGTCTTCCACCTCGGCGACTACCTGTACGAGTACGCCGTCAACGCCACCGGCGGCGCCCGCGCCTACACCGACCGCACCCTCCCGGCCGTCTTCAACCGGGAGACGCTCACCCTCGACGACTACCGGCTCCGGTACGCGCTCTACAAGACCGACCCCGACCTGCGGGCCGCGCACGCCGCCCACCCCTTCGTCGTCACCTGGGACGACCACGAGACCGAGAACAACTACGCGGGCGGCATCCCCGAGAACAGCGTCCCGCCGGAGGAGTTCCTGCTCCGCCGCGCCGCCGCCTACCGCGCCTACTGGGAGCACCAGCCGCTGCGCGCGCCCCAGCGCCCCCAGGGCCCCGACATGAGGCTCTACCGGCGGCTGAGCTTCGGTCGTCTCGCCCAGTTCGACATCCTCGACACCCGCCAGTACCGCTCCGACCAGGCGTACGGCGACGGCTGGCAGGTGCCGGGACCCGAGTCCGAGAATCCGGCGCGGACGCTGACCGGCGCCACGCAGGAGCGGTGGCTGCTCGACGGCTGGCGACGGTCCCGGGCCCGCTGGAACGTCCTTCCGCAGCAGGTCGTGTTCGCCGAGCGCCGGGACCGCCCGAGCTCGGACTTCCTGCTCTCCATGGACTCCTGGGACGGCTACCCGGCCTCCCGGCAGCGGATCCTCGCGGGGGCGGACGCCGCCGGGGTCGAGAACCTGATGGTCCTGACCGGCGACGTCCACGTCGGCTACGGCCTCGACATCAAGGCGGACTTCCGCGACCCGGCCTCCAGGACCGTCGGCACCGAGATCGTCGCCACCTCGATCAGCAGCGGCAAGAACGGCGCCGAACGGCCGGCCAACCACGCCCGTCTCCACCAGGCCAATCCGCACCTGAGGTTCTACGACGGGCGGCGCGGCTATGTGACGGTCGCGCTCGGCGAGGACGTCGCCCGCGCCGACTTCCGTACGGTGCCGTACGTGACGACCCCGGGCGCCCCCGTCACCACGGCCGCCTCCTTCGTCACGGAGGCGGGCGACCCGGGCCTCAAGCCCGCGTGAGCGAGCCCCCGCCCTGACCGGGGGAGCCCGCCTTCCGCGTTTTCAGGCCTGTGCGGCCGCCTCCTGCGGGTAGCGGACGCCGATGCGGTCCCGTACCGCGTCGAGCGTCCGCATCACCGCAAGCGAGCCGTCGAGCGGCACGAGCGGGGACTCCGTCTCGCCCGCCCGCAGGCAGCGCATGACCTCCGCGGCCTCGTGCCGGAAGGAGTGCGGGTCGTTGCGCGACTCGAACTCCTCCGGCTCCCGGCCGTTGCGGTGCAGCGTGAACCGCTCCGGGAAGAAGAAGCCGCGCGGGACGTCGATCCGGCCGAGCGAACCCGTCACGGACGCGGTCAGCGGGGTGTCCGCGACGAGGGAGCAGGACAGCAGGGCCGACGCGCCCGAGTCCGACCAGCCGAGCAGCATGCCCGTGTTGAGGTCCACACCCTCCGGCGAGATCAGCGCGTGCGCCTGGACGGAGTCGGGCTCGCCCAGGATCAGCTGCGCGAAGGACACCGGGTACACGCCCAGGTCGAGCAGCGCCCCGCCGCCCGTCGCCGGGTCCCGCAGCCGGTGGTCCGCCGCGAACGGGCCCGCGAGCCCGAAGTCCGCCTGTACGGTCCTGACCTCGCCGATCGCCCCGTCGCGGACCAGTTCCGCGATCCGCCGGATCAGCGGGTTGCAGTACATCCACATGGCCTCCATCAGGAAGAGGCCGCGGTCCCGGGACAGGGTGACGAGTTCCTCCGCCTCGCGCGCGTTGAGCGTGAGCGCCTTCTCGCAGAGCACCGCCCTGCCCGCCTCCAGGGCGCGGCCCGCGGCCTCCCGGTGCGCGTGGTGCGGGGTCGCGACGTACACGACGTCGACGTCCTCGTCGGCGAAGAGCCGGTCCCACTCGCCGTACGCCCGCGGAATCCCGAACCGGTCGGCGAAGGTCTTGGCGGAGGCCTCCGTGCGGGACGCCACGGCGACGACCTCGGCGTCGTCGAGCGTCAGCAGGTCCGTGGTGAACCGCTCCGCTATGCCACCCGTCGCCAGGATTCCCCAGCGCACTCTTCTGTTCGCTTCCATCCCCACCCCAAAAGGTCTCGACCATGCCGGTCGAGCTGAGAGCATAGGCAAGGTTTCAACGAAATGGAGCGGTCGATGCCGGAGAGCGGCCAGAAAACAACACAAGGACACATAGCCGAAAGCGCTCCCCGTGCTGACGCCACGACCGCGGCCGGTGCGACCGCCACCGCCAGCGGTGTGACCCCCACCGGTGCGACCGCGGCCGGTGCGACCGCCGCCCGGCGCACCGGGCTGCTCGTCACTCTCGTCCTCGGCGGGCTGACCGCGCTGCCCCCGCTCTCCATGGACATGTACCTCCCGGCGCTGCCTGAGGTCACCGGCGCGCTGAACGCCCCCGCCGCCACCGTCCAGCTCACCCTCACCGCCTGCCTCGCCGGCATGGCCCTCGGCCAGCTCGTCGTCGGCCCCATGAGCGACAAGTGGGGCCGTCGTCGCCCGCTGCTCATCGGCATGATCGTCTACGTCCTCGCCACCGCCGTCTGCGCCCTCGCGCCCACCGCCGAACTCCTCATCGGCTTCCGGCTGCTCCAGGGCCTCGCGGGCGCCGCCGGCATCGTCATCGCCCGCGCCGTCGTCCGTGACCTGTACGACGGCGTGGAGATGGCCCGCTTCTTCTCCACCCTCATGCTGATCTCCGGCGTCGCCCCGATCATCGCGCCCCTCATCGGCGGCCAGATCCTGCGGATCACCGACTGGCGGGGCGTCTTCTACGTCCTCGCCGTGATCGGCATCCTGCTCACCCTGGTCGTCTGGCGCTTCCTCGGCGAGACGCTGCCGGCCGAGCGCCGCCACGAGGGCGGGGTCGGCGAGGCCCTGCGCACCATGAAGGGCCTGCTCGCCGACCGGGTCTTCACCGGATACATGCTGACCGGCGGCCTCGCCTTCGCCGCCCTCTTCGCCTACATCTCAGCCTCGCCGTTCGTCGTCCAGGAGATCTACGGCGCCTCGCCGCAGACCTTCAGCCTGCTCTTCGGCCTCAACTCCGTCGGACTCGTCGCCGTGGGCCAGATCAACGGCAAGCTGCTCATCGGCCGCGTCAGCCTCGACAAGGCGCTCGGCTGGGGCCTCGGCATCATCCTCGTCTCCGCCCTCGCGCTGCTCCTCATGACCAGCGGCGTCTTCGGGGAGGTCGGGCTCTTCCCCGTGGCGGCGGGACTCTTCGTCCTGATGTCCGCGATGGGCCTGGCCATGCCGAACACCAACGCACAGGCCCTGATGCGCACCCCGCACGCCGCCGGGTCCGCGTCGGCGCTCCTCGGCACGACCTCGTTCCTCGTCGGCGCCGTCGCCTCCCCGCTCGTCGGGATCGCGGGCGAACACACCGCCGTCCCGATGGC
Source organism: Streptomyces zaomyceticus (assembly GCF_014656215.1). Lineage (GTDB taxonomy): Bacteria > Actinomycetota > Actinomycetes > Streptomycetales > Streptomycetaceae > Streptomyces > Streptomyces zaomyceticus. The sequence goes on from NZ_BNBZ01000051.1 coordinate 8,795, forward strand.
CCTCGTCCAGCTGACCTGCGCGGTGCTGGCCCTGGCCTGCTTCCTGGGCCTGTGCCGCCCGTGGCGCACCGGCAAGGAGGTCACGGGCGGCTGACGGGGCGGATCCCCGGGAGTCTCCTGCGGGTCAGTACCCCGGGTTCCTGCCCGCGGCGACGGTCCTGACCCGCTCGACCTGGACGTTCGAGACATGCGCCAGGCCGTCGGTCTCGGTTTCGTTCATGCTGATGTGCGCGACGACGGTGCCGATGCGCATGATCACGTCGGCGGAGCCGTCGTCCGCGAACGCGTCGGTCTCGTCGGCGACGGTGGCCAGGGTCACCGGCTTCGACGGCTCTCCGTACTCGGCGGAGGACTTCCGCTTCTCGGCGGCCAGGCCCTTCATGGCGGCGCCCGCCTGCTCCTCCGTCCCGAACGAGAAGAGCCTGAACTCCACGCGCGTGTCCGAGCTGCCCGCGGTCTCCATGTCCTTCCCTCCGGCGGCGACGAGACCGGTGCACGCCACGCCCGTCTCCTCGGCGCAGTGCCCGACGGCCTCGGGCCCCTGGGCCGTGAAGGGATCGCCACCGACGAACCAGCCGCCCACGGCGGACTCGACCGGAAGCGCGTTCATCAGACCGGTCGGGTCCAGCCGGACGACCGGAGGCGCGTCCGCCTCCGGCTGCGCCTCCGCCGGAGCCTCCCCGGGAATGGTCGGCGCCTTCCGGTTCCCCGCCGAAGGGGCGCTCTCCTCGCATCCCGTCAGCGCCAGCACCAGCGCCGCTGCCACGGCAGCCCCCCGTACAACAGCCTTCACACGAACTCCTCGATCGAACGCATTTCCGCCAAGACTTGGCATGGGCACTCAACATCATCGGCGCGGCATCGACCAACTCCGCCGCCCCGCAGGGACGGTCCTGACCAGCACCTCCGGGGCGGCCGGGGGCCGAGCCCGGCCACTTAGAATGTCGCGGTGAACGCCGCCGCCTCCGCTCCCTCCGCCGACTCCCTGCGCGCCGCCCTCGCCGGGCTCCTCGACGGGCTGCCGCCCCGCCAGGCCGCCCAGGCCGTCGAGCGGCTGATCGCCAACTACCGGGGCACCACCCCGACGGACGCCCCCGTGCTGCGCGACCGCTCCGACGTCGCCGCGTACGCCGCGTACCGGATGCCGGCGACCTTCGAGGCGGTACGGGGCACCCTCGACGCCCTGCGGGCGGCGGCACCCGACTGGGCGCCGCGCACCCACACGGATGTCGGCGGCGGGACCGGCGCGGCGAGCTGGGCCGTCGCCGAGGCCTGGGGGGACGAGCCGCCCCGCACCACCGTCCTCGACTGGGCGGAGCCCGCCCTCGCGCTCGGACGCGAGCTGGCGGCCGGCGCCCTGGACGCCGAGTGGCGCACCGCCCGGATCGGCGGCGCGCTGAAGCTCGCCGACACGGACCTCGTGACCGTCTCGTACGTGCTCAAGGAACTGACCGCGGCGGACCGGACGGCGCTCGTGAAGGAGGCGGCGCGCGCGGCCCAGACGGTCGTGATCGTCGAGCCCGGCACCCCCGACGGCTACGAGCGGATCATCGCGGCCCGCACGCTGCTCGTGGAGGCAGGGTTCACGGTCGCCGCGCCCTGCCCGCACAGCGGGGCCTGCCCGATCGAGCCGGGCAAGGACTGGTGCCACTTCTCGGCCCGGGTCAGCCGCTCCTCGCTGCACCGGCAGGTGAAGGGCGGTTCGCTGCCGTACGAGGACGAGAAGTACAGCTACGTGGCGGCGACCAGGTTCCCGCCGGCGCCCACGGTCTCCCGCATCACCCGCAGGCCCCAGATCCGCAAGGGCCTGGTCCTCCTGGAGCTGTGCGGCCGGGACGGTCTCGCCCGCGACACGGTCACCAAGCGCCACGGACCCCTGTACAAGCAGGCCCGCGACGCCGAGTGGGGCGACTCCTGGCCGCCGGAGGACGAGGGCCGGGCCGGGTCCTAGCCGGCCGGGGCGAACGGGTCGGTGGGGGGCACGGGTCGGTGGGGGTCACGGAGCCGGTCGGGTGACCGGTGTCGAGCCCGGCCGCTCCGGGGAGACCAGGCCGTGCCGGAGGTCGGCGCGGACGGCCGCCTGCCAGACGACCGGGTCGCAGCGCTCGCCGTTCGGAGCGTGCTTGCGCAGGGTGACCGTGGCGGTGCGGTCGTAGACCGTTCGCTCGCCCGCCGGGTCGTCCGCCGGGGCGCCGACCTGGAAGCGCACCGTCACCCGCCGCTCCCCGGTGACCTCCGGCAGCTCCACGGTGAAGAACGCGAGGGGGTCGTCCGAGGGCCGGGCCGGGTGGTTCCGGCAGACCCGGTCGACGCACAGCCGGTACGGGGACCCGGCCGGGAAGTCGGCGGGGTCCCAGGTGAAGGTCACCCCGGACTCCGCGCCGATCAGGGTGCACGCGCGCGGGGCCATCGACTGGCAGCCGACGACGAGGAGCAGGGCCGCGACCGCCGCCGGGGCGCGAACAGATCGGAACCCGTCGTGCGTACCCACCGGGCATGCCCCCCTGAAGTCACGTTTCCGCGGATCAGGAGGGGCACTCTACGGAGACAGGCCCGGGCTCGTCGACCCCGACGACCGGGGCCGTGCCTTCCGGATCCTGCCGACCCGCAGGATCCGGAAGAGACGGCCTAGCCCCGCAGCTCCTGGGTGCAGCACTTCACGCTGCCGCCGCCCTTGAGGAGTTCTCCCAGGTCCATGCCGATCGGGTCGAAGCCCCGGTCGCGCAGGGGCTCGAAGAGGCCCACCGCGGCCTGGGGGAGGAGGACGTGCAGGCCGTCGCTCACCGCGTTCAGGCCGAGGGCCGCCGCGTCCGCCTCCGTGGCGATCAGGGCGTCGGGGAAGAGCCGGGCGAGCACCGCGCGGCTGCCGGGGGAGAAGGCGCCCGGGTAGTACATGACCTCGTCGTGGGCGTCGTCCAGGACGCACAGCGCCGTGTCCAGGTGGTAGTACCGCGGGTCCACCAGTTCCAGGCCGATCACCGGGCGGCCGAAGAACTCCTGCGCCTCGTCGTGGGAGAGCGGGCTGGAGCGGAAGCCGCGTCCGGCGAGGATCCAGGAGTCGGTGACCGCGAAGTCGCCCTCACCCTCGTTCACGTGCTCCGGGACCCGTACGGCGTCCTCCGCCCAACCGTTTCCCCGGAACCAGGACAGGTGCGCGTCGGCCTCGGCCGCGCGCTCCGGGTGGGCGAACTTCGCGCCGAGGACCCGGCCGTCGACGACGGTGGCGCCGTTCGCCGCGTAGACCATGTCCGGCAGCGCCGGGTCGGGGTCGAGGAGGTCGACGGTGTGGCCGAGCGCGCGGTAGCGGTCGCGCAGGTCCTCCCACTGGGCGAGGGCGAGCGGCAGATCGACCGGTTTCGTGGGGTCCATCCAGGGGTTGATGGAGTACGTCACCGAGAAGTGCGTGGGTGGGCACATCAGGTAACGGCGGGGCGAGGACGCGCGCGGAGTGGTGCGCAATGAGGGCTCCTCACGGACGTGCGGACGGATGAGAGGCCGGTCCTGCGGAAGATCCGCCGGATCGGTGGACCCCATGGTCCGCCTTCCGGGCCCTGTGCGCAGTGGACCGTTCGGGTGGTTCGATTTCGGCCATGACTAGCGAGACGTGACGTCTCGTGCGCTGCTAGATTGGTGCCATGTCCGAGACCAAGGCCCCCGACGCCTCCCGCCGCAGCGAGCGCTCCCGCCGCGCCATCTTCGACGCCGCCCTCGCCCTCGTCTCCGAGACCGGCTACGCGAAGACCACGATCGAGGGCATCGCCGCCCGTGCCGGCGTCGGCAAGCAGACCATCTACCGCTGGTGGCCCTCCAAGGCGGCCGTCCTCCTCGACGCCTTCCTCGACCTCGCGGCCCAGGCCAACGAGGCCCTCGGGGGCGACGCCGACAGTGAGATCCCCGACACCGGAGACCTGGCCGCCGACCTCAGGTACGTCCTCCGGGCCACCGTCGACGAGATGAACAACCCCACCTTCGACGCCCCCACCCGCGCCCTCGCCGCCGAGGGCATCGTCGACCCCGAGCTCGGCGCCCGCTTCACCGAGGCGCTCCTCGAACCCCAGCTCAGGTACTACGTCCGCCGCATCGAGGCCGCCCAGGCCGCCGGTGACGTCGACCCGGACGTCGATCCCCGCATCGCCCTCGAACTCCTCGTCGGCCCCCTCCACCACCGCTGGATCCACCGCACCCTGCCGCTCACCCACGCCTACGCCGACGCCCTCGTCGACCTCGCCCTGCGCGGCCTCGCCCCGAGGACCTGAGCGCCGCCCGTCCGCCGCGCGCCCATGAGGAGTGCTTCGTTCCGCCCCCCGGTTCCGCACTCCGGTCACCCGAGGCGCAGGATGGTGGGACCATGGGCAGAGCCGAACGGGCGAGCATGAGGTGTGAGGGGATAGATGGGCGACGGCATCGGCCGCTACCGCGGCACGGAGAGCAAACTCGCACAGTGGCTGCGCAGGCGCCCGAAACGCACCGCGGCCGACGACGAGAACGACCGCGAGACGCTGCTCCTGGCCATCGCCGCCGCCGGGATGCCCCTGGCCCCCGCCGCGTACCCCGTCGGCTACAGCTGTTCCTGTGAGCGGATCGGCTGTCCCACCCCCGCCCGGCACCCCGTCTCCTTCGCCTGGCAGACGCAGTCGACCACCGACCGCGGCCAGATCGAGCGCTGGGCCCGCAACGAGCCCGAGGCGAACTTCGTCACCGCCACCGGCATGGTCCACGACGTCCTCGACGTACCGCTCGCCGCCGGCCGCGCCGCCCTGGAGCGCCTCCTCGCCGAGGGCGTCGAGGTCGGGCCCGTCGCCGAGTCCGCCGAGATCGACACCGTCGGCGGCCGGATGCTCTTCTTCACCGCCACCCGGGGCACCCCCGAGGACGAGGACGAGTGGTGGCCCTGTGAGCTCGACTGCCACCCCGAGACGATGGACGAGCATCCGGGGCTCCGCTGGCACTGCCGCGGCAGCTACGTCCTCGTACCGCCCGCCCGGCTCCCCGGGGACGAGAGCGCCCATCCGGTCGTCGCCTGGGTCCGCGGACCCGAGCACCCGCTGCCCGACCCGCTGAACCTCCTCGAAACCCTTCAGGACGCCTGTGCGCGCCACGCGGCCGCGCGCGAGGCGGAGGGGGACGGCGAGCACACGGCCCACGAGATCGCCTGGCCCCTGACCCGCTGAGCACCCGGCCGGAGCCCTTACCCGTCCGAGCGGCCCCGCGCCCCGCGACGCACCGCGGGCGCCGAGGCCCCTGGGCCGTTTCTTCCGGATCTTGCCGGGCTCGCGGCGTCCGGCACGCACGCTCGCCGCCTTGTCGTCGGTCGTCGATGCTCCGCATGGACTCCCTCCTCCGCCTTGCGAGCGCACGCACCGGACGCCGCTCCCTGATCCGGCCTGATCCGGAAGAAACGGCCTACGAGCCCTGCGCGCCCACCACGCCCTGCAGCCGGCCCGCGACCGTGACCCCGTCGCGGTCCGTACCCGCCGGCTTCACCAGCGCCACCTGGTTGGACACCCACTCCTTGGTGACGGTGTTCTTGACCTCGCCGGTCAGCAGCGCCTTCACCGCCGGGTCGACCTTGGGCCGGTAGCCCGGCGCCGCCGTCTGCCGCTCGAAGAACCGCGTCGCGAAGAAGACGAACGCGCCGCCGTCCTTCGTCCGCAGTCCCAGCGGCGCGAAGTCGCCCTGGTCCGCGGCCCGGTCGATGTACTGGGTGGCGAGCCCGGGCCGGTTCGCGCCCTTCTGCCGCTGCTCCCGCCACAGGGACGTGTGCGCCCCCGCCGTGAACTGCCCCGGCTGCCCGTCCTTCAGGAACGAGACGTACTCCTTGCCGAGGTCCGCGGGCGCGACCGCCAGCGCGTCGCTGTCCGCGGCGACCGGCACCGCGTACCCGCCCTCCTCGGCGAACTCGGGCACCTGCGCCGGGCCGAGGACCACCAGATGGGCGGCCTCCCACAGCTGCTGGGGCCCGTTGCGTACGAAGACCAGGAGCCAGCGCTGGTCGCCGGCCCCCTCGTCGGTGTCCCGGTTGGAGTCGGTGTCCGCGAGGAACCAGCGCGGCCAGCCCGCCTTCTTGGGCAGGACGAACCGCGCGTCCGTCAGTTCGAGGGGCCGGTGGTTCGGGTTGCCGCCGGGAGTGGTGACCGCCCGTGCGCGCAGCCCGGCCTGGTTGATCTCCCCGAGCGGACCGGTGACCCGGCCCGCGTCCATGGCGGGGTCGTAGGCCTTGTCGGCCTTGTTGTAGGCGCTCGTGAAATCGGCGAGGGCCTGCGCGGCCTCGGCCTCCGTGGCCGGCGGCATCAGCGCGAGTTCGCCGTGCACGGTCACACAGCCGCTCGCCGTCAGCGTCAGGACGGTCGCCGCCGCCGTCGCCGCAAGGAGTCTCGCGGGCCGCCGTGCCGACGGCCGCTCAAGCGGTCGTCCCGGCGCTCGCCTCAGCGTCAGCCTTCTCATCGGTCGCCTTCTGCTTCTTCACCCGCACGGACGGACCCGACCCTATCGGGGACAGGAACAGCGCGAGCGTCGGGATCAGATACAGCGCCCACACCGTGACCTGAAGGACCGTCGGGTTCGGCTGGAAGTTGAAGACGCCCTTGAGGAGCGTGCCGTACCAGCTGTCCGGCGGGATCGTCGCCGAGATGTCGAAGGCCTTGTTCGCGAGGCCGTCGAGGAAGCGGGCCTCCTGGAGGTCGTGCACGCCGTAGGCCAGCACACCCGCCGCCACCACGACCAGCATCCCGCCGGTCCAGGTGAAGAACTTCGCCAGGTTGATCCTCAGCGCGCCCCGGTAGAACAGCCAGCCGAGCAGTACCGCGGTGAGCAGGCCGAGCAGGACACCGGCCAGCGGTGCGAACGTGCCGTCCGAGGAGGCCCGCACCGACGCCCACACGAACAGCGCCGTCTCCAGACCCTCGCGGCCCACCGCCAGGAAGGCGGTGGCGACCAGCGCGCCCGTGCCCATCCGGAGGGCCGCGTCCAGCTTGCCGTGCAGCTCGGACCTGAGGTGCCGGGCCGTGCGCCGCATCCAGAAGACCATCCAGGTCACCAGGACGACCGCGACGATCGACAGCGAGCCGCCGAGCAGCTCCTGCGCCTCGAACGTCAGCTCCTGGGAGCCGAACTCCAGGCCGGCGCCGAAGGCCAGGGCCACACCGACGGCCACGCCGATGCCGATCCAGATCGGCTTCAGCGCGTCCCGCCGGCCGGTCTTCACCAGGTAGGCGATGAGGATGCAGACGACCAGGCTGGCCTCCAGGCCCTCGCGCAGGCCGATCAGGTAATTGCCGAACACGGCGGTTCCTCCCGGGGATACGTGAGTGCTACGCGAACAGCGCCCGGCCCCACCAGTCGTCCTTGTCCCGGACGCCCGGCGGGACGGCGAACAGTGCCGAACCCACGTGCTGGATGTATTCGTTGAGGGCGTCGGCGCGGGCCAGGGACGTCTGCACCGGTATGAAGCCGGTCCGCACGTCCTTCTGGTACGCCAGGAAGAACAGGCCGGCCTCCAGGCGCCCGAGGCCGTCCGTGCCGTCGGTGAAGGAGTAGCCGCGCCGCAGGATCGTCGCCCCGGCGTTGGTGTCGGGGTGCGCGAGCCGGACGTGCGAGTCCGGCTTCATCGCCTTCAGGAACGGCTCGTCGTGCTCCTTGGCCTTGCCGACGGGCGCGCCCTCGCGCTTGTCGCGGCCGAAGATGTCCTCCTGCTCGGCGAGCGGCGTACGGTCCCAGGTCTCCACGTTCATCCGGATCCGCCGGGCGACGAGGTACGAGCCGCCGTCCATCCAGGCCGCGGGGCCCTCGGCGTCCTTGCCGGATACCCACACGTGCTTCGCGAGCCGCTCGGTCTCGGTGCCCGCGATGTTGCGGGTGCCGTCCTTGAAGCCGAAGAGGTTGCGGGGGGTCTGGGCGTCCGGGGTCGTCGAGGACGTCTTGCCGAAGCCCAGCTGGGACCAGCGCACGGCGACCTTGCCGAAGCCGATCCGCGCCAGGTTCCGGATGGCGTGCACGGCGACCTGGGGGTCGTCGGCGCACGCCTGGACGCACAGGTCGCCGCCGCTGCGCGCCGGGTCCAGGTTGTCGCCCGGGAACCTGGGCAGCTCCACCAGGCCCCCGGGTCGCCTGTCCTTCAGCCCGAAGCGCCCGTCGAAGAGCGTGGGGCCGAAGCCGATGGTGAGGGTGAGCCGGGAGGGCTTGAGGCCGAGGGCCTCTCCGGTGTCGTCCGGCGGCGCCTCCGGGAGGCCGCCGTACGCCCCGTCGCCGACCTCGGCGCCCGCCGTCATGCGCTCGGCGGCCCGCGTCCAGTCCTTGAGGAGCTGGACCAGCTCGGCGCGGTCCTTCGTCGTCACGTCGAAGGCGGCGAAGTGCAGCCGGTCCTGGACGGCGGTGGCGATGCCGGCCTGGTGCGGGCCGTGGAACGGCACGGCCGCGCCGCTGTCGGCGACGGGCACGGGGGTGTCCCCGTCCCGGGCCAGCAGGGCGGCGCCGCCGGCCGCGGCGGCGCCGAGCGCGAGCCCGGCACCGCCCCAGGCGACGACGGTACGGCGGGAGGGCGCGGCGCCCTCCCGTGCGGGGGTCTCGTCGACGGGCTCGCTCATGTCCGTTTGCCTCTCGCTCACTTGACGACGGCGGCGGCGAGCTTGGAGAGCGGCTCGGCCAGCGCGTTGACGCCGTCCGAGAGCTCCTTGCGCTCGGGCTCGCCGACCTTCTCGTACGAGGTGAAGACGTAGCTGTTCTTGTCGGCGCGGTACTTGTCGAGCAGCGTGTTCAGGGCGGCGAACTGCTTGTCCAGCTCGGCGACGAGCTTGGGGTCGTTCTTCGTGGCGACCGGCTTGAGCAGGTCGAAGGACTTCTGCGCGCCCTCGACGTTGGCCTTGAAGTCGACGAGGTCGGTGCGGGAGTAGCGCTCCTCCTCGCCGGTGACCTTGCCGGTGGCGACCTCGTCCAGGAGCTCCTTGGCGCCGTTGGCCATGGAGGTCGGGGTGATCTCGGCCTTGCCGACCCGCTTCACCCAGTCCGCGAGGTCCTTGTCGAGGAGGTCGGCGAGCTGCTTCTCGCGCTCGCCGATCTTCTTGTCCTGCCAGAGGGCCTTCTCCAGGCGGTGCCAGCCGGTCCAGTCCTTGGCCGGGTCCTGGCCCTCCTCCAGGCCGTCCTCGCGGACGTCGACCTTGGGGTCGATGTCGCCGAAGGACTCGGCGACCGGCTCGGTGCGCTCCCAGCCGATCCGGGACTCGGCGTAGGCCTTCTTCGCGGCCTCGATGTCACCGGCGCGGACGGCGCCGGTGAAGACCTTCACCTTGGGCAGGGTCGCGTCGGCCTGGGCCTGGACGTACTGGCGGTAGGCGGCGACGGCCGCGTCCATCTCGGGGGAGCGCTTGGTGCCCGCGGCGCCGCCGGTGGCCTTGACCTGACGGCGGATGCCGTCGCCCACCATGCCGGGCTTGCAGGCGATCGTGTAGGCGCCGGCCTTGATCTCGGCGGTGATGGTGGCCTTGGTGCCGGGGCCGATGTTCTCGCGCTCGGTGACGATGCGGTCGTCGGGGTAGAGGACGTAGACCTCGGTCACCTTGGAGCCGCGGTTCTCGACGGCCAGCTTCAGGTGTCCGGCCGGGAACTCCGACGCCGAGACCTCGCAGGAGTCGTCCTTGGCCACGACGGTGACCGTGCCGTCGCCCGCCTTGGCGTCACTCTTCTCGGTGCAGCCCGTGACGGCGGTCAACGCCGCCGCGGTCGCTGCGGCGGTGAGGACGGAGAGGCGAACGGCTCGCATGAGGACTCCAGAAACGCGGGTACGGGGACTGAGGCGGACCTAACTTAACCGAGGCTTACCTCAGCCATACCCGGCCGTCCAGTGATTCGGCTCTCAGATCCGGCGGACCGGACACGGCAGGATCACAAGGGCTTCATGAGGTCCTCATGACCAGGTCAAGACCCGGTCAAGGGAGGGGTATTGTCCCGATTTCCGCCTCGCGTCGCGCTCGCGCCCGTCCCGCTTCGGTCCGTCGGGGTACGACGAGAGGGACGCCGGTCCTCGGATGCGGGAACACCTCCACCGGCTGCCGGTACACCCGGCTCAGCAACTCCTCCTCGAGAACCTCCGCGGGCGGCCCCTCCACCGCCACCCGGCCGTCGTGCAGCACCCCGACCCGGTCCGCGTGCGCCGCCGCGAGCCCGAGGTCGTGCAGCACGACCACCACGGCGTCCCCGGCCGCCGCCCGCTCCCGGCAGACCCGCAGGACCAGTTCCTGGTGACGCAGGTCCAGGGCCGCCGTCGGCTCGTCGAGCAGCAGCAGACCGGTCCGCTGGGCCAGGACCCTGGCCAACGCGACCCGGGCCCGCTCGCCGCCCGACAGCGCGGAGAACGGGCGCTCGGCGAAGGCCCCCACCTCGGTGGCCGCCATCGCCTCGGCGACGGCCGCCTCGTCCTCGTCCTCCCGCTCGGTCCCCGCCCACGGGGCCCGGCCCATCCGCACCACGTCGGCGACGGCGAACGGGAAGGAGAGCGCGGCGTCCTGCGGCAGCACCGACCGCCGCAGGGCGAGTTCACCGGCCGGCCAGCCGTCCGCCGGCCGACCCGCGATCCGCACCTCCCCCTCGCTCGGCGCGAGATCGGCGGCCAGCGCGGCGAGCAGCGTCGACTTGCCGGCGCCGTTGGGTCCGACCAGGGCGAGGACCTCACCGGCCCGCACCTCGATCCCGACGCCGTCGAGCACCGCCCGGCCGCCGCGCTCGATCCGGATCCCGGCCGCCTCCGCGACCACCTCGCCGGAGGCGGCGGGGGAGGGCAGCGTGCGCGTACGCCGGTTCGGGAGCATCGGGAGCAGTCCCCGGAGCCGTACGGATGTCATGCCCAACCACCTTGCCTGCGACGGGTCCTGCGCAGCAGCCAGAAGAAGAACGGGCTGCCGAGGAGGGCGGTGAGGACGCCCAGGGGAAGCTCGGCCGGGGCCGCCGCCGTACGGGCCGCGAGGTCCCCGGCGGTGAGGACGACCGCACCGCCGAGCGCACTGCCCGGTACCAGGAAGCGGTGGCCGGGGCCGTTCGCCATCCGCAGCAGATGCGGGACGAGCAGACCGACGAAGGTGATGATCCCGGCCACCGCGACCGCCGCCGCCGTGAGCAGCGCCACCACCAGGATCAGGGCGACCCGCAGCCGCTCCACGTCCACGCCCAGATGACGGGCGGGACGCTCGCCGAGCGCGAGCAGGTCGAGCCGGCGGGCGTAGAAGGGGGCGACGGCGAGGCCGAGGAGCGCGCACGGCAGTACGGCGAGCACCTTGGGCCAGGTGGCCTGGGCGAGCGAACCGAGCTGCCAGAAGGTGATCTGGGTGACCTGCGCGTTGTCGGCGAAGAAGATGAAGAGGCCGATGAGCGCGCCCGCGAAGGCGTTCACCGCGATACCGGTGAGGATCAGCGTCACCACCTCCGTACGGCCGCCGGAGCGGGACATCGCGTACACGAGGAGCACGGTGGCGAGCCCGGCGACGAACGCGCAGACCGTCACCGTCCAGTTGCCGAGGAACGAGAGCCCGAGGGCGATCGCGCCGACGGCGCCGACGGCCGCGCCCGCGGAGATGCCGATGACCCCCGGCTCGGCGAGCGGATTGCCGAACACGCCCTGCATCAGGGCGCCCGCGCAGCCGAGCGAGGCGCCGACGAGGACGGCGAGGACGACCCGGGGGAGCCGGATGTTCCACAGGACGCTCTCCGCCGTGCGGTCGAGCGCGTGTCCGCCGAGCCCGATGCGGTGCTGCACCGAGGCGAGGACGTCGCCGAGCGGGATCTCGTACGCCCCGATCCCGGCGGAGAGCAGGGCGAGGAGGAGCAGGACGCCGAGGAGGGAGGCGGTGAGGACGGGGGCGGCGGCACGCCGGCGGGGGGCGGCCTCGGCGCCGGAGGAGGCGGAGGCGGAGGCCACGACGGAGGCGTCGTCGGCCGGGTCGGCGGGAGGGGTCGGGGCGGTGGTGTCGGCCGGGTCGGGCGACGGGGCCGTCTCCCCTTCCCTCGGGGGCTTCTGGAGCGCCGTCACCTGTCCTCCCCGTACAACTGGCCGACCAGGGACTTCAGCACCTGGTCGGTGCGCGGCCCGTAGTTGAGGAGGACGCCGTCGTCGACGGTGACGACCCGGCGGTCGGCGCCGGCCGGGGTCTCGGCGACGCCCGGGATCTTCACCAGGCCGTCGATCCCGCCGACGGAGTCGAGTCCCTTGCTCATGACGAGGATCGCGTCCGGCGCGGCCTTCGCCAGTGCCTCGCTGGTGATCGGGGTGAAGTCCTTGGTCAGGCCGGACTCCTTGCCCGCGTCGACCGCCCCGGCGGCTTCGAGCAGGGAGCTCGCGCCGGACTCGGCGCCGCCGAGCAGATAGACGGCGGCGGTGCCGCGCACGTACAGGAAGGCCACCCGCGGCTTCTCCTCGCGGGCCGGAATCCCCTTCCGTACGGCGTCGATCCGCTCCTGCGTGCGCTTCCTGAGCGCGGTCCCGGAGTCCGGTACGCCGAGGGCGTCGGCGACCGCGTCGATCCGGGCCCCGACGTCGGCGAGCGCCTTGGCGGGCTTCACCACGACGAGCGGGATGCCCGCGTCCCGGATCTGGGCGACGGCCTCGGCCGGGCCGGTGGTGCTCTCGGCGAGGACGACGGTGGGCCGGAGGGAGAGCACGCTCTCGGCGGAGACGTCGTGGGCGCGGGTCACCACCGGGAGTTTCTCCGCCTGTTCGAAGGTGGCCGTGATGTCCCGGGCGACCACCTTCCCGCCGAGGCCGAGGGTGAAGACGATCTCGTTGAGCGAGCCGCTGAGCGGCACGATCCGCTCGGTGGAGGTGATGGTGACCGGGTGTCCGTCGGCGGAGGGGACGGTGACGGGCAGTCGGGGCGCGGCCGGGGCGGCGAGCGGCTCGACCCGGTCGGCGGCGGACGCGGCGCCGCGCGCGGGACCCGCACCGCTTCCGCTTCCCTTCCCGCCGCCTCCGTCACCGCAGCCGGTCGCCCCGAGGGCGAGGGCGAGCACTGCTGTCAGCGCTCCCGCGAGGCGAGTTCTGCGCACCGGACACCGTCCTGTCGTTCGTTCCGCTTCGTACTGCCGTGGTGCTGGTTCAGCGACTTCGGTCCCGGGGATTCCGGCCGAGGCTCGGCATAGTTTAGGTTAGCCTTACCTCACTTGCCAGCCCTCGGAGGGGTTCCATGCCGCTGTCCAGACCCGCCCGCGCGCTCGCCGTGACCCTGTTCGCGACCCTGCTCGCCGCTCTCGTCCCGGCCGGCGCCGCCCACGCGGAGAGCCGCACGGTGCAGGGCGGACGGCTCGACTGGGGCATCAAGACCTCCTTCCAGAGCTATGTCACCGGACCCATCGCCCAGGGCAACTGGGGCCTCACCGGCGGAGCCGCCACGGTCGGCGGCAGCCAGTTCCGCTTCCACTCCGCCCAGGGCTCGTACGACCCGGCCACCGGCGCCTTCGAAGCCGCCTTCTCCGGCGGCGTCCACTTCACCGGCCACCGCAAGGCGGACGGCACCCACGAGCTGGACCTCACCATCAGCCGTCCCCGGGTCCGCATCCAGAACGGACAGGGCACCCTCTACGCCGACATGGCGAGCAAGGCCAAGGGCAGCGGCCGTGTGACCACCACCCCGCAGGTGCCGCTCGCCACGCTCCGGCTCGGCGGCATCGACATGCGCGGCGGAGGCAGCCCCGTCTCGCTCTCCGGCGTGCCCGCCACCCTCACCTCGCAGGGCGCCACGGCCTTCGCCGGCTACTACCCGGCCGGCGCCGCGCTCGACCCCGTCAGCCTCACCGTCGACGTCCGGTCGCCGCGGAAGACCACGCCCACCACCGCGCCCACCATGCCGGTCGAGCCCACCGCGAAGCCGACCACCGGGCCCACCACCCCGTCGGCCACGGCGGGTTCGCCCACCGGGAGCCTGCGCACGGCGGCCGTCGACTGGGGCGTGCGCCGCACCTTCCGCGAGTACGTCACCGGCGCCATCTCCCAGGGCCGGTGGACCCTCGCCGACGGCGCCCAGGACGGCGGCGCGCTCTTCCGCTTCCCGAGCGGCAAGGGCACGTACGACCCGAGGAAGGGCACCCTCGACGCCGCCTTCGCGGGCAGCGTCCGCTTCACCGGCGCCCACCTCGACCTGACGCTCGGCAAGGTCACCGTGAAGGTCACCGGCGGCACCGGCACCCTCGGCGCCGACGTCACCAGCGCGGGGAAGACCGAACGGGCCGTCCCCCTCGTCACCTTCACCGCCCGCGACCTCACCCCGAAGAACGGCCTCGCCGTCGTCACCGAGGCCCCCGCCACCCTCACCGAGGGCGGCGCCAAGGCCTTCGGCGGGATGTACCGGGCCGGGACCGCGATGGACCCGGTGTCGCTGGCCGTCACCGTCGACGCGAAGGCACAACTGCCCGCGCTTCCGGACCTCGGCAGCGACGCCAAGCCCACGCCGTCCACCGCCGCGCCTTCGGCCCCGGCGGCCCCGGCTCCCGCCCCCGCCGCCTCCGGGGCCTCATCATCCTCCTCTTCCTCCACCGGCCCGTACGTCGCGATCGGCGCGGGCGTGCTGCTCGTCGCCGCGCTCGCGGTCTTCGCCGCCGTACGCCGCCGCACCGGCCCGCCCACGGCCTGAGCCCCACGGCCCGAGCCCACCCCCCCCGTATCTCCGCGCGCACCCCCTCGCGCCCCCGCCCCGCGTCCCACCTAGGAGAACCCCGTCATGGCCATCCCCTTGCGCCGTTCCGTCACCCTGGCCGCCGCCGTCGCCACGGCAGCCGCCCTGGGGACGGGAGCCGTCGTCCTCGCCCTGCCCGCGGCGGCCGAGGGCGCGCCCCCGATGACGCTGGTCGACGGCAGGCTGGACTGGGGCATCAAGCAGTCCTTCCGCTCCTACCTCGCGATGCCCTTCGCGCACGGGCGGATCACCGTCCAGGGCGGTGCCGAGCAGGCCGCGAACAACGGTGTCTTCACCTTCGTCGACGGCACCGGCACGTACGACATGAGCACCCACGGCACGGCCACGTCCTTCAAGGGCGGCGTCCACTTCGAGGCCCACGAGGGCGCTCTCGACATCCTGATCTCGGACGTCAGGCTGGCGACGAAGGGTTCGGCGGCGCCGACCGGCGAGATCACCGCCGATGTCGTCACCAAGGAGAAGGACGGCTCCTTCAGCACCCGCGAGGACATCGCCTTCGCCGCGCTCGACATGACCGGCGTCCGCCCCGGCCAGGGCGCGGGCGGCGCGATGGTGTTCAAGGACATACCGGCGAAGCTGACGAAGGACGGCGCGGCGGCGTTCGCGGGCTTCTACAAGGAGGGGGACGCGCTCGACGCGGCCACCCTGACGGTGAAGGCGGGCAGCCGCCCGACGACCCCGCCGCCGACCACGGAGCCGCCGACGACCCCTCCGGTGACCACGGAGCCGCCGACGACCCCTCCGGTGACGACCGAGCCGCCGACGACCCCTCCGGTGACCACCGAACCCCCGACGACCCCGCCGGTGACCACGGAGCCCCCCACAACTCCTCCCGCGACCACCGAGCCGCCCACCACGCCGCCCCCGACCACCGGGCCGCCGACGAGCCCGACGCCGACCGCGACCGATCCGACGAGCCCGGCCCCGACCACGACGGCGCCGACGAGTCCCGCCCCGACCACGACGGCGCCGACCAGCCCCGCCCCGACGACCGCGCAGCCGACCGGCGGACCGGCCGCCGTCGTCGACGGCAGGCTGACCTGGGGCGTGAAGGAGAGCTGGCAGCGGTACGTCGCTCAGATCTGCGGCGGCACGGTCACCCCGTCCGAGGGCGCGAAGAAGAACGGCGCGGCCTACGACTTCGGCTTCGTCAAGGCCGACCTCGACGCCGACGCCCGTAAGCTCGACGCCTCCTTCTCGGGCAAGGTCGCCTTCGTCTGCAACGCGCACGGCATCGACTGGACCGTCAGCGACCTGAGGGTCGAGGCCTCCGGTACCACCGGCACGCTGCTCGCCGATGTCACCAGCGCCCAGGGCGCCGGAAAGGACGTGGCGCTCGCCTCCCTCGACCTGTCGAAGTCCGACTGGTCCGCGAAGGACCGGGTCGTCACGCTCGCGAACGTCCCCGCGACGCTGACGGAGGCCGGCTCGGCCACGTTCTCCGCCCCCGGCGGCCGCGGCGGCTACCCGGCAGGTACCGCCCTGGACGCGCTGACGGTGAGCCTCTCGTACGACGACGGCGCCACGCTGCCCCCGGCCACCGGCGGCACCGGCACGTCCGGCGGCTCCGGCTCCGCCGGGACCTCCGGTGGCACCGGAGGCTCGGGCACCTCCGGCGGCGACGGCTCGTCCACGACGGGCGGCGGTACGGTCGGTGGCGGCGGAACCGTCGGCGGCGGCACGGCCGGCGGTGCCGGTACGGTCGGCGGCTCCGGCACCACCGGTGGCTCGTCCCTCACGGGCGGCGGCTCCCTCGCGGCGACCGGCGCGGGCGTCCCCACCACCCTCCTGCTCACCACCTCCGCCCTGACCGCCGCGGCCGGCGCCGCCGTCGTCGTCGCGGTGCGCCGCCGCGCGAAGGAGTCCTGACCCACCGGCCCCACCAGGCAGGGCCGCCCCCGATTCCCGGGTGCGGCCCTGCCGGCGTGCCGCGGAATGGTTCAATTTCAGTCATGAACACGACCGTGCCCAGCGCCGCCACCGACATCGACGTCCTCCGGGTCTTCTGCTCGGGCGACGGCCGTTACGGCAATGCCCTCGGAGTCGTACGGGACGCACGTACCCACCCCGACGAGGCCTCCCGGCAGGCGCTCGCCAAGGAGCTCGGGTTCAGCGAGACCGTGTTCGTGGACGACGTGGAGCGCGGGATCGTCGACATCTACACCCCCGGCGTACGGCTGCCGTTCGCCGGACACCCGCTCGTCGGCGCCGCCTGGCTGCTCGACCTGGAGGTCGTCCACCCGCCCGCCGGCGAGGTGTGGGTGCGCGGCGACGGGGAGTTCACCTGGATCGAGGCGCGTGCCGAGTGGGCGCCGCCGCGGACCCTGCGGCAGTACGGCTCCGCCGCCGAGGTGGAGGCCCTCCCCGTGCCCGAGCCGGGCGAGTGGATCTACGCCTGGGCCTGGGAGGAGGAGGCCGCGGGCCGGATCAGGGCGCGGGGGTTCCCGGGGCGGGGCGACGGCATCGACGAGGACGAGGCCACCGGCGCGGCGGCCCTGCTGCTCACGGCGGAGCTGGGACGGGCCCTGAACATCACGCAGGGCCGGGGTTCGCAGTTGCTCACTGCCCCCGGCCCTGACGGCATCGTGGAACTCGGCGGACGGGTCCGCCTGGAGGGAATCCTCACGCGCTGAGCGGGAACTCGCCGCCCAGCTGGTGGAAGACCGCGCTGTTGAAGGCGAACGCCCGCTTGCACTCGTCGACGATCCGCTGCTTCTCCAGGTCGTCCGCGTTCACCGCGTCGAGCAGCTCCCGGTACGTCCGCTTGAAAGCGGCCGGGTTGGAGATCTCCTCGAAGACGTAGAAGCGGACGCCGTCGCCCTTGCGCGTGAAGCCCCAGGTGCGCTCCGCCTTGTCGCGGATGATCTGACCGCCCGACAGGTCGCCCAGGTAGCGCGTGTAGTGGTGGGCCACGTACCCGGCGGGCCAGTCACGGGCGCACTCGGCGACCCGCTCGGCGTACGCCACGGTGGCGGGCAGCGGGGAGACCCCGGCGCGCCAGTCGGGGCCCCGCAGATGGGCCAGGTCCTGCTCCAGCGCGGCCGTGCGGAACAGCTCGCGCTGTATGAACGGCCCGGCGACCGGGTCCTCGCGCAGTGCCTCCGCACCCTCCTCCAGGGCCCGGTACACGACCCAGAGCTGCTCGGTGTAGCGCGCGTAGGCGTCGACCGCCAGGCGCCCGCCGAGGAGGTCGCCCATGAAGGACGAGGTCTCCGCCTCCGTGTGCTGCTCGTGCGAAGCCGTACGGATGAGCGTGGAGAAGGGCGTGTCCAAGGCGTGCCTCCGAGACCGATGGGACGGGAACCAGTGACGATCCTGCCAAGTTAGGCTTACCTAAGTCAACTGGTTCCCGACGTCCTGTCGGTAAAGAGCTACCCCGCCGAGGGGTCAGGGCAACGTGAGGATCTCGGCCCCGTTCTCGGTCACGACCAAGGTGTGCTCGAACTGCGCCGTCCGCTTGCGGTCCTTGGTCACCACGGTCCAGCCGTCGTCCCACATGTCGTAGTCGTGGGTGCCGAGCGTCAGCATCGGCTCGATGGTGAAGGTCATGCCGGTCTTGATCTCGGTGGTGTGGTGGGGCGAGTCGTAGTGCGGGACGATCAGGCCGGAGTGGAAGGACGAGTTGATGCCGTGACCGGTGAAGTCACGGACGACGCCATAGCCGAAGCGCTTGGCGTACGACTCGATGACCCGCCCGATGATGTTGATCTGGCGGCCCGGCCTGACCGCCTTGATCGCCCGGTTCAGGGACTCCCGGGTCCGCTCCACGAGCAGCCGCGACTCCTCGTCGACGTCACCGCAGAGGTAGGTGGCGTTGTTGTCGCCGTGGACACCGTTGATGTACGCCGTGACGTCGAGGTTCACGATGTCGCCGTCGCGCAGGACGGTGGAGTCCGGGATCCCGTGGCAGATGACCTCGTTGATCGAGGCGCACAGGGACTTCGGGAACCCGCGGTAGCCGAGGGTGGAGGGATACGCGCCGTGGTCGCACATGAACTCGTGCGCGACGCGGTCGAGCTCGTCGGTGGTGACACCGGGAGCGATGTGCTTGGCGGCCTCCTCCATCGCCTGAGCGGCGATGCGGCCGGCGATCCGCATCCGTTCGACGGTGTCGGAATCCTGCACCTCGGGCCCGCTGTACGGGGTCGGGGCGGGCTTCCCGACGTACTCGGGGCGGCGGATGGAGCCCGGAACGGAGCGATGGGGGGAGAGCTCCCCCGGGACGAGAAGCGACTGGCCAGACATGCCAGCGAGTCTAACGACCGGGTCTTGGGGCAGCATGGTCCCAAGGGAAGGAGCCGACGACGATGGCCCTGTTCAAGAAGCGCACCGCGGGCAAACCGGGCGAGTGGTACTACTGCCTGGAGCACAAGAAGGTCGAAGAGGGCCCCGATTGCCCGGCGAAGAACCGCTTCGGCCCGTACGCCACCCGTGAGGAGGCCTCCCACGCGATGGAGACCGCCCGTGAGCGGAACCTGGAGTGGGAGACCGACCCGCGCTGGCACGACAGCAGCCGGACCGAGGAGAACCCCGACTAGGTCACGGGAGTGCGGCCGGGACCGTTCGGACGGTCCCGGCCGCACTGTCCCGCGCCGGGTTCCCTACACCGTCTCCTGCGGGGCGGCGGCGCCCCGCGCGGCATCCTGCTGGGCCTTGCGGCGCAGCGAGTCCTCGTCGGTCTCGGAGTCGTACGTGAGGAGCTTCGGCAGCGCGAGGCAGAGCAGCCCCACCGAGGCGACGCAGGCGACCCCGCCCGTCCAGATCGCCGACCGGGTGCCGGTCCAGCCCGCCATCGCGCCCGCCCTGACCTGGCCGAGCTGCGGACCGACGCTGTAGGAGAGCACCTCGATGCCGGCGAGCCGGCCACGCAGCTCCTCCGGGATCGTCTGGTTCCAGATCGTCGAGCGGCCCAGGCCGCTCAGCATGTCGCCCGCCCCGGCGAAGGCCAGGCAGAGCAGGACGAGCCAGATGTTCCCGAACCAGCCTGCCGCCGCGATGGCCAGGCCCCAGCCGGTGGCGCCCGCGACGACGAGCAGCCCGTGCCGTCGCACCTTCGACGTCCAGCCGCTGGTCATGCCCAGCACCAGCGAACCGAGCGAACCCGCCGCGTACATCAGACCGAGCGACCAGTCCGCGTCCAGCTCGTCCGCGAGGAACGGGAAGATCGTGTTCGGGAAGGCGAAGAACATCGCCGCGAGGTCGATCGCGTACGTGCCGAGCAGCACCGGGCGCGACCAGGCGTACCGGGCTCCCTCCGCGATGCCCCGCAGGGAGGGCTTCTCGGCGTCGTGCGCGGGCGGTGCGGGGGAGAGGCGGCGGCACAGCAGCACCGAGGCGGCGAAACCGGCGATCGTCACCCCGTACGCGGGCGCGTGTCCGGCGTACGCCACGACCAGGCCCGCGAGCGCCGGGCCGGCGATCGCGCCCATCTGCCAGCGCAGCGAGTTCAGCGCGGCCGCGGCCGTCTGGTGCTCGTGCGGCACGATCCGGGCGAGGAGCGAGTCCAGGGCCGGGCGCTGGAGGCCCGCGAGCGCCGAGACGCCGGCGGCCACCACGTACAGCGGCCAGAGCATCGGCTCCGGGAGCAGTGCGTTGACCAGCAGGATCAGGGCGAGCAGCCCGAGACCCGCCTCGGTCGCGAGGATCACCTTCCGCCGGTCGACCGCGTCGGCGAGCGCCCCGCCGTACAGCCCGAACACCACCAGGGGCACCAGCTCGACCGCGCCCATCGCGCCGACGGCGAGCGGCGAACCCGTCATCTCCTTGATCTGCAGGGGCAGGGCGATCATCGCCATCGCGCTGCTGAAGTAGGTGACGAGCCCCTGAACCCAGAGGAGCCGGAAGTCGCGCGACGCGCGCCACGGCGCCAGATCGGGCAGCAGGGCGGAGAGTTTCGCGAGCGCAGGGGACACGAGAGGCCATGCTCCGTCGAAGAGATGCCCGAGGCAACCGAATATCCGGTGGACCTCGAGCTCTGCGCCACCGGCCGACCGTCACCGTGGGTGCCGTGCCGTGCTGTGCCGCGCCGCGCTACCAGCGGGACGGCGGTGGGGCCGTCAGACGGTCCGCCAGGTCCGAGAGGCGGTCCCGGAAGCGCCGGCGTCCGCGTGGGGACGGCAGGCTGTTCTCCCCGGCCGCCGCGCTCACCAGGTGCTGCACCGTGTCCAGGTCCACCTCCGCCCCCTCCGCGACCGTGAGCGTCTCGTGCGCGAGCCCCCGCACCTCCTCGTCGCCCCCGTCGAGCGAGAGCACCGTCGCCCCGGCACGGCGGGCGTCGTGCACCCGCTGGAGCAGCCCCCCGTCCGGCCGCTCCGGCGCCACCATCAGCAGCGTCGCCCCGCGCCCCGCCGCCTCGAGACGGCCGAGGCCGACGGCCAGGTGCGCCGGATCGCCCGGCCGCACCCGGTGGCGCACCAGCGTCGGCGCCAGCTCGGGCAATCCCGACCAGGCCGACTCGTCGACCAGGTGCGCCGCCAGGTGCCAGGGCTCGTACTCCGCCGTGCCGACCAGGAGCAGCCCACCCCGGTGCGGGACCACCGAGGACCGGAGCGCGCCCGCGAACCGGCGAGCCGCCCGGGGCCACTCCGTCCCGGCGAGCACTTCCCGCAGCAACGCGACCCGTACGGCATCCATGGGCCCGCATCCTGCACCAGGCCGGGGCTCCCGCGCGGCCGGTTGCCGGGGTTCCACCCGTACGGGAGCCCCGGCATCCGGCGGCGCGCCGCCCCGACCGGTCGGTAATGTCGGGTCCATGACTTCCTCCAGCGACTCCACCGGCACCCCCGGCACCACCGCTCCCGCCGCGCCCAAGGCCGCGCCCAAGGATCCGTGGGACCTTCCCGACGTCTCCGGCCTCGTCGTCGGCGTCCTCGGCGGCACCGGCGACCAGGGCCGCGGCCTCGCCTACCGGCTCGCCAAGGCCGGCCAGAAGGTGATCCTCGGCTCCCGCGCCGCCGACCGCGCGCGGGAGGCCGCCGAGGAGATCGGCCACGGCGTCGAGGGCGCCGACAACGCCGAGTGCGCCCGCCGCAGCGACATCGTGATCGTCGCCGTGCCGTGGGACGGCCACGCCAAGACCCTGGAGTCCCTGCGCGAGGAACTCGCCGGCAAGCTCGTCGTGGACTGCGTCAACCCGCTCGGCTTCGACAAGAAGGGCGCCTACGCCCTCAAGCCGGAGGAGGGCTCCGCCGCCGAGCAGGCCGCCGCGCTGCTGCCGGACTCCCGGGTCGCCGCCGCCTTCCACCACCTCTCCGCCGTCCTCCTCCAGGACACCTCGCTGGAGGAGATCGACACGGACGTGATGGTCCTCGGCGAGGAGCGCGCCGACGTCGAGCTCGTCCAGGCCCTCGCCGGCCGCATCCCGGGCATGCGTGGTGTCTTCGCCGGCCGGCTGCGCAACGCCCACCAGGTCGAGTCGCTCGTCGCCAACCTGATCTCCGTCAACCGCCGCTACAAGGCCCACGCCGGCCTCCGCGTCACCGACATCTGATCCGGGCCCGCGTCACCGGCATCCGATCCGGGCCCTCGGAACCGACATCCGATCCGGCCCCCCGGAGCCGACCCGTCCGACCCGGCTCTCCGGACCGGCGGCCCGAACCGGTCGTCGTGTCCGGCCGAGCCGGAGTCGGGACGCTTCAGGGCATGGGGGACACTGGACGGGCACGAGCAGCCGTACCCGGACAGGAGCCGACCCCCATGCCCCGCCTCGCCCTCTTCGCCCTCGTGGTCTGTGCCCTGGCCGTCACCGCGGCCGTCGTCTCCTTCGTCGAGGGCAGCTTCCTCGGCGTCGTCTGGATTCTGATCGCCGGGCTCTCCTCCAACATGGCCTGGTACTACGTCCGCCGCGCGAAGGTCGAGAAGGCGGCCGCGGCCGCCGGCACCGAGGCGTAGCCGCCCGGACCCGGCGGAACGCCCCGGCTCAGACCTGGCAGAACTCCGGCGCCTCCTGCCAGAACCGGAACAGCTGCGAGCCGCAGTAGCGGGAGCTGTCCGGCACCCCGAGGGACTGCAGCAGCGCGTCGATCGCGTCGAAGAAGGCCGTGTTGACCGCCGGCACGAACAGCAGCGCGATCACGATGAAGAAGCCGTACGGCGCGTACGGCTCGATCTGCCGCTTCACCTTGTACGACAACCAGGGCTCGAGCACCCCGTACCCGTCGAGCCCCGGCACCGGCAGGAGGTTCAGCAGCGCCGCGGTCACCTGGAGGAACGCCAGGAAGGCCAGCGCGAACCGGAACGCGAGCGGCACGCCGTCGAGCGCGTCCAGCCAGAACGGTGCCGTGCAGACCACGGCGAAGAGCACGTTCGCCAGCGGGCCCGCCGCCGAGATCAGGCTGTGCTTCCAGCGGCCCTTGATCCGGCCCTGCTCGATGAAGACCGCGCCGCCGGGCAGGCCGATCCCGCCCATGATCACGAACAGCACCGGCAGGACGATGCTCAGGACGGCATGGGTGTACGCGAGCGGGTTCAGGGTCAGATAGCCCTTCGCGCCCACCGTGATGTCCCCGCCGTGCAGGGCCGTACGGGCGTGCGCGTACTCGTGCAGACAGAGCGACACCACCCACGCCGAGGTCACGAACAGGAAGATCGCCAGGCCGGTCGAGGCGGCGAAGTCCGTCCACACCGCCCAGCCGGTGACGGCCATGACGGCGAGGATCGCCAGGAAGACGGGGCTGATCCGCCGTTCGTGACGCCGGGTGGTGGCCGTGGTCATCGCGGAAACTCCCAGGGGACTCGGGGCTGAAGGGACGCCTGACGGCGGGGTCGTGAGGGCCTGACGCGAGCGCCCGATGTGCGGGAAACGTACCGGGCGGCGGGGGGAGTTCCGGAGTCGGGGACCCTCTCACGGAGAATGGGCCCGTGCGCTACTCCGTCCTCGGCCCGACACTCGCCCACTCGCCCGACGGAACCGACGTGGCCGTCGGCGGCCCGCGGGTCCGTGCGCTGCTCACCGTCCTCGCCCTCCGGGCGGGCCGGACCGTGCTCGTACCGGACCTCGTCGACGAGGTGTGGCACGGCGACGAGCCGCCCGCCGACGCCGTCGCCGCGCTCCAGGCCCTCGTCGGGCGGCTCCGCAAGGCCCTCGGCCGCGACCGGGTGATCTCCGCCGACGGCGGCTACCGGCTCGACGCCCGGCCCGAGGACGTGGACACCCGCCGCTTCGAACGGCTCGCCGCCGAGGGCGTGGCGGCGCTCGGGGCCGGGGACCCGGCCCGGGCCGCCGACCTGCTCGACGAGGCCCTCGGGCTCTGGCGGGGGCCCGCCCTGGCCGATCTCCCCGACCGGGAGGCGGAGGCCGCCCGCTGGGAGGCCCGCCGCCTCGACGCCCGACGGGCGAGGCTCGACGCGGCACTCGGGCTCGGAGAGGCGTCCGAGGCCCTCCTCGAAGTGACCGCCCTCTGCGCCGCCCGCCCCTTGGACGAGCCGCTTCAGGCCCTGCGGATCCGTGCCCTGCGGGACACCGGCCGGGCGGCCGAGGCCCTGGCCGCGTACGAGGCGGTCCGGCGCGCCCTCGCCACCCGCCTCGGCACGGATCCGTCGCCGGCCCTGCGGGCCCTCCACGCGGAGCTGCTCGCGGGGCCGGGGCCGGGGACGGCCGGGCCGGGGCACACGCCCGGGCCGTCGACGACGCCCACGGCGAGGCCGGACAGGCCGGGGAAGTACGACGGGCAGGAGAAGCGCGAGAAGCCGCGGAAGCCCGAGAAGCCCGAGAAGCCCGAGAAGCCCGAGAAGCCCGAGGAGTCCGAGGCGGCGGAGAAGCCGGCAGGGGCGGAGAGGACGGCGAGCGCCGTCCGGGGCAACCTGCGCGCGCGGCTCACCAGCTTCGTCGGTCGTGACGAGGAGATCGCCGTCCTCCAGGAGGACCTGGCGGCCGCCCGGCTCGTCACCCTGCTCGGGCCCGGTGGCGCCGGGAAGACCCGGCTCTCGCAGGAGGCCGCCGAGCGCGGGGCCGAGGCCTGGCCCGGCGGTGTCTGGGTCGCCGAACTCGCGCCCGTCACCGACCCGGCAGCCGTCCCCGAGGCCGTCCTCGCGGCCGTCGGCGCCCGCGAGACCGTCCTGCGCGGTGCGGGAGCCGAGGAGCTGCGGGCCGGGGACGACCCGCTCGCCCGGCTCGTCGAGCACTGCGCGGGACGCCACATGCTGCTGCTTCTCGACAACTGCGAGCACGTCGTGGCCGCCGCCGCCGAGCTGGCCGAGACCCTGCTCGCCCGCTGCCCCGACCTGCGGGTCCTCGCGACGAGCCGGGAGCCGTTGGGGGTGCCGGGGGAGGTGGTGCGGCCGTTGGGTCCGTTGGCGGCGGGGACGGCGTTGCGGTTGTTGGGGGAGCGGGGTGCGGCGGCGCGTCCGGGGTTCGTGGTGGGTGAGGATCCGGGGGCGGCGGAGGAGATCTGTCGGCGTCTGGACGGTCTGCCGC
>NZ_BNBZ01000052.1 GCF_014656215.1 Streptomyces zaomyceticus
GTCAAGGGTGGGCTTGCCCATCGCGCAAGCGACGCCGTCAGGCGCCCTTGACGCGGTGACGGAGACCGCCACGCTCGGAAAGAGGGCGGCCGCACGCCACACTTCCGAAGCCGGTCCACCCCCAGAACCCCGCCCGAACCCGCACCCACCCACCACCTCGACCGCCCCGTCCGAATTGCGCCAGCACTCCACGTCGCGCCCCATGACGCTGGCCGTATGACGACCCAAACCCACACCGGCACCGGCACCCCCAGCAGCACCCCCACCTACTCCCCCCTCCCCGTCCCGCCCTCCGCCCTCGCCCAACTGCGGGTCGCGGACGACGCGGGGCGCGCCTGCGTGCCGTACACCGCCGTCGAGGGCGGCGATCCCCTGCGTTGCTGTCTGCGCCTCTCCGCCCCGGGCGAGTCGATCGCGCTCGTCTCCTACGCTCCGCTGCGGCGCTGGGCCGCCGAGACCGGGGCCGAGCCGGGCGCGTACGACGAGCAGGGGCCCGTCTTCGTCCACGCGGCCGAGTGCGGCGGGCCCGCGCCCTCGGAGGAGTACCCCTTCGCGCGGGCCGGGGCTCTGCGGACCCTCCGCCGGTACGACACGGCGGGCCGGATCGTCGGGGGCCGTCTTCTGGAGATTCCCGAGGCGACCGGCGAGGGCTTCGACCAGGCCTTCGCCGAGGCGTTCGCCGACCCCGCGGTGGCGCTGGTGCACGTCCGTGCCGTCGAGTACGGCTGCTTCCACTTCGAGGTCCGGCGCCCCTGACGGCACGCCGGTCCTCTCCGGTTCTCTCCGGTTCTCTCCGGTCCCGCCCGGAGGCCCAACGGGAAAGGGCCCCTGTCCAGGCGATGTGCCTGGACAGGGGCCCTTCCCACGTGGGCCGACAGACGAGTCGGGCTGTACGCCGGGTTCTGTGCCCCGGGACCTCGCGGTCGTCGGGGCGACGGCCATCCATCTAGGACCGGCGTTGCCGCCGGCCTCCTGCGGTCTACCCGCGGACTCGGGCGAGCAGCCCTCGAACATCCGCGCAGGGACACCGAGGTGTCCCCTCTTGACCTTGCTCCGAGTGGGGTTTACCTAGCCGCCTGAGTCACCTCAGGCGCTGGTGGTCTCTTACACCACCGTTTCACCCTTACCGGGGACCGAAGTCCTCGGCGGTCTGTTTTCTGTGGCACTGTCCCGCGGGTCACCCCGGGTGGCCGTTAGCCACCACCCTGCTCTGTGGAGCCCGGACGTTCCTCGGGAAGATCCGAGGATCTCCACGCGGCCGTCCGCCCGGCTCGTCTGCCGTGGCGACCATGCTACCCGCCGATTCAGGGGGAGCAGGACGTGTCGGGGTCGGAGCCGAGGGGGTGGGGATCTCGGTGCCGGTCCGGACCGTTCGTGCTTGACCTTGCCGCAACGTCAGGGTTTCTACTGGGCGCATGCGTATCGGCGAGATCGCCGCGCTGGTCGGGGTGACTCCCCGGGCCGTGCGGCACTACCACCAGTCGGGGCTGCTGCCCGAGCCCGCGCGGCGGGCCAACGGATACCGGGAGTACGGCGTCCGGGACGCCGTCCTGCTCGCCCGGATCCGGCGGCTCACCGAGCTCGGGCTCGGGCTCGACGAGGTTCGCGTGGTGCTCGCGGACGACGAGGGGCGGGGGCTCGTGGAGGTGATGGAGGAGCTGTCGCAGGACCTGGCGCGTCAGGAGGCGGAGATCCGGGACCGCCGGGAGCGCCTCGCCACGCTCCTCGACGAGGCGCGGGCGGGCCGGCTGCCCGCCGACGGGCCCTTGTCGCCCGAGCTCTCCGCGCTGCTCGCGGGTCTGGGCGAGCTGCCGGAGTCGCCCATGGCGGCGAAGGACCGGGAGATCCTGGCGCTGCTCGACGCCGTCGTGCCGGAGGCGGAGCGGTCCCGGCTGATGGGGCTCATGGAGGGGGCGGCGGAGCACGCGCGTGAGGTGTACCCGCTGCTCGACGCCCTTTCGGGGGCGGAGGCGGACGATCCCCGGGTCGCGGAGGCGGCCGGGGTGCTCGCGGCCTGTCTGCCGGACGAGCTGGGGGTCGAGATCCCGACCGCCGGGTCGGGCGGCGCCGCCGGTGTCCCCGGCGCGTCCCTCGCCGACGCCCTGTTCGCGGACCTCGCTCCGGCGCAGTCCGCCGCCGTCCACCTGGCGATGCGCCTGGTGCGGGAGCGACGGGAGCAGCGGCCGTGACGGGCTCCGGCGGCACCCGCTCCCCCCTTCTCCGTCTTCTCCGGCTGGTCGCGCGCGTCGCACTCCCCGCCGAGCTCGTTCTCGTCGTCCTTCTCTTCGGCGGGGTCCGGATACCCGGGTCGGTCATCGCCGTCACCGAGGTTCTGGTCGTCGCGCTGCTGCTCGCCGAGGGGCTCGTCTATCTGCGGCTGCGGCGGCGGGGGTTCTCCCGGCGGGAGGCCGTCGCCGAGCTCGTGCCGGAGGCCGTGCTGCGGCTGCTGGGGCACGAGCTGCGGATCACGGAGAGTCTGCTGCGGTGGGCGGCGCGGCGGCCGCACGGGGTCGGCGGCGCGGACGCCGTGTTCCCGCACGCGCGCGACCAGGGGGCGCTGATGTACGGCTTCGCGTTCGTGTGCCTGGTGGAGACCGTCGGCATGTCGTACCTGCTCGCCGACTGGCCCCTGGTCCACACGGTCGTCCTCGTCCTGGACGTCTACACCGTGCTGTTCGTCCTGGGGCTGCACGCCGCCTCCGTGACCCGTCCGCACACGCTCACCGGTGGCGTCCTGCGGCTTCGGCAGGCCGCTCACGTCGACGTGCGCGTTCCGCTGGACCGGGTCGCGGCCGTCCGCCGGGAGCTGCTGTTCTCGCACGAGAAGGCCGAGGGCGAGCTGAATCTCGCGGTCGGTTCGCAGACCTCGGTGACCGTCGAGCTGACCGAGCCGGTGGACGCGCCCCGGCTGCTGGGCGCGCCCCGGCCGGTGCGGCTGATCCGGTTCCACGCGGACGATCCGCGGGCCCTGTACCGGGCGCTCGACGCGGCTCTCACGCGGGTGCGAACAGCACCTTCGCCGTCCCCGGGTCCGCCTCCGCGAGCCTGACGCGCAGCCACTCCCCGAGCGGCAGCCGGGATTCGCCGCCCGCGATGCGGGCGACGACCGCCGGGTCGTCGAGGTGGACGGTGCCGACGGACGGTTCGCGCTCCTTCACGTCGATCACGTAGGCGTCGAAGATCTCGCCGACGCGTTCGCTCAGCAGCGCCGCCTCGACGATGTCGACGCTCTCGCGCTCGACGGTGTTGGCGCGGCGCGAGCCCTCGGCCATCTCGTCGGGGAGGGCGGGCAGGGCGGCCCGGACCCACTCGGGCGGTTCGTCGCCCGCGACGGCGGCGACGCACAGTTCGCCCGCGTACCGGTCGACGAGCCGGCGCAGGGGCGCGGTGCAGTGGGTGTATTCGTCGGCGACGGCGGCGTGCACGGCGGGGGTGGGGATATGGCCGTCGGTGAAGACGGTGTATCCGGCGCCGCGCAGCAGGGTGGTGCACTCCTGGAGGAAGGCGGCGTGGCGCGGGTCGGTGGGGTCGGCGGCGCGGACGACGTCGGCGTACGAGACGTGGTGCGGCCAGTCGACGCCGAGGGCCTGTGCGGAGCGGCGGAGCCGGGCGACGGCGCCGTCGGGGGCGGTGGGGAGGGTGCGCAGGATGCCGGTGCCGGCGGCGGTCATGAGGTCGGCGGCGGCCATCCCGGTGAGGAGGGAGATCTGGGCGTTCCAGCCGTCGGCGGGGAGCGGGGCCCGGTAGGCGAGGGAGTAGGTGTGGTCCTGCTCGACGATCTCCTGTTCGGGGACGTTGAGGGAGATCCCGCCGCGTTCGCCTTCGAGCGCTTCGCGGAGGCGTCCGATCTCGCGGAGGAGGGCGACGGGTTCCTCGGCGGTTCCGCTGTCGATCTGCCGTTGTACGCCCGCGTAGTCGAGTTTGGCCCGGCTGCGGACGAGGGCGCGGCGGACGTCGGTGGCGACGCGGCGGCCTTCGGCGTCGAGGTCGATGCGCCACAGGAGGGCGGGGCGGGGTTCTCCGGGGAGGAGGCTGGCGGCGCCTTCGGAGAGGACGGTGGGGTGGAGGGGGATCTTGCCGTCGGGGAAGTAGAGGGTGAGGACGCGCCGGTGTGCCTCGGTGTCGAGGGCGGAGCCGGGGGTGACGAAGGCGGCGACGTCGGCGATGGCGTAGTGGACGCGGTAGCCGCCGTCGGACCTGCGGGCCAGGTGCATGGCCTGGTCGAGGTCGGTGGAGGTCGGCGGGTCGACGGTGAAGAAGGGCAGGTCGGTGGCGTCGTGCGCGGGGAGCCGGGGGGCCTTCGCGACGGCTTCGGCCTCGGCGAGGACGGCGGGCGGGAAGGCTTCGGGGATCGCGAGCTCGGTACGGAGTGCGCGCAGGGCGGCCCGCAGCGGAGCCTCGGCTGCGCCGGTCACGTGGATGTGGCGGCGGGGCATGGACCGAGCGTATGGGGCGGGGAGGGGTGCGGCACCTTGTACGGGGAGGCGTGCCGTACCTCGTACGCTGGGTTCCCGGGGCCGCACCCCCATCCCCGTACGGACAAAGGAGAACCACCGTGCTCGTGCTGTTGCCGCCCTCCGAGGGCAAGGCCTCCTCGGGGCGCGGGGCGCCGCTCAAGCCGGAGTCGCTGTCGCTTCCGGGGCTCGCCGGGGCCCGGGCGGCGGTCCTGGACGAGCTGGTCGAGCTGTGCGCGGCCGACGAGGAGAAGGCGCGCGGGGTGCTCGGTCTGAGCGAGGGGCTGCGCGGCGAGGTCGCGAAGAACGTGGAGCTGCGGACGGCGGGCGCGCGTCCGGCCGGGGAGATCTACACGGGCGTGCTGTACGACGCGCTGGGTCTGGCGTCCCTGGACGCGGCGGCGAAGAGGCGGGCGGGTCGGTCCCTCCTGGTGTTCTCGGGGCTGTGGGGCGCGGTGCGGGTGACCGACCGGATTCCGTCGTACCGCTGCTCGATGGGGGTGAAGCTGCCGGGGCTCGGTGCGCTGGGCGGGCACTGGCGGGGTGCGATGGCGTCCGTGCTTCCCGAGGCGGCCGGTGACGGGCTGGTCCTGGATCTGCGTTCGTCGGCGTACGCGTCGGCGTGGAAGCCGAAGGGGGAGGTGGCGGCGCGGACGGCGACGGTGCGTGTGCTGCACGCGCCGACCCGGAAGGTGGTCAGCCACTTCAACAAGGCGACGAAGGGGCGGATCGTCCGGAGTCTCCTGGAGGAGGGCGCGGTGCCGCGGTCGACGGAGGAGCTGGTGGGGGCGCTGCGGGACCTTCGGTACGTGGTGGAGGAGAGCGGGAAGCCGGGGGCGCTGGACGTGCTGGTGGACGAGATCCACTAGGGACCCCATCAGGGCTGTTGCGCCCTACGCAACGGTCGTTGCGACTGACGCTCGTCGTGGGCAGGATGAGGCCCATGACGAGCGTGTTCGACCTTGCCCCGGAAACCCCCGTCGTCCCGGTCGTCGTGATCGAGGACGCCGCCGACGCCGTGCCCCTGGCCCGTGCCCTGGTCGCCGGCGGACTGCCGCTGATCGAGGTCACCCTGCGTACCCCGGCGGCCCTGGACGCCGTCCGCGCGATCGCGGCCGAGGTGCCGGACGCGGTGGTCGGCGCGGGAACGGTCGTCTCGGCGGCGGGGGTGGCCGAGGCGGTCGGCGCCGGGGCCCGGTTCCTGGTGAGCCCCGGGTGGACCGAGCGGCTGCTGGGCGCGATGCGGGAGTCCGGGGTGCCGTTCCTGCCGGGCGTGTCGACGGCCTCGGAGGTCGTGGCGCTGCTCGAACAGGGCGTGGACGCGATGAAGTTCTTCCCGGCCGAGGCGGCGGGCGGCGTCCCGTATCTGAAGTCCCTCGCGGGGCCCCTCCCCCGGGCCCGCTTCTGCCCGACCGGCGGCGTCTCCCCCGCCAACGCCCGGGACTATCTCTCCCTGCCGAACGTCGGCTGCGTCGGCGGTACGTGGATGCTGCCGCCCGACGCCCTCGCCGCCCGCGACTGGGCGCGGGTGGAGACGCTGGCGCGCGAGGCGGCGGCGGTACGGGTGCCCGTCGGCGGATGACGTGTCGGCGATGATCTGCCAACGGGTGACCTACCGGCCGAACGTCACCCCGTCGACGGAATCCGTCAGCGCAGGTGGGAGGTGTCGTTGAGGAGGCGTACGGACGCGTTGCCGTCGGCGTAGTAGGCCACGGCCGAGATCGACGCGGCCGACAGCTCCATCCGGAACAGCGACTCCGGCGGGGCGCCGAGCGCGAGCCGGACCAAGGTCTTGATCGGCGTGACGTGGCTGACGAGGAGGACGGTGCGGCCCGCGTAGGCGGCCGCCAGCCGGTCGCGGGTCGTGGCGACCCGGCGGGCGACGGTGGCGAAGCTCTCTCCTCCGCCCGTCGGCGCGGCCTTCGGCGAGGAGAGCCAGGCGTCGAGGTCCTCGGGGTGACGTTCCCGCACCTCGCCGAAGGTCAGCCCCTCCCAGGCGCCGAAGTCGGTCTCGCGCAGCCCCTGTTCGACGCGCACGTCGAGCCCGAGGCGGGCGGCGACGGCGGCGGCGGTCTGCCGACAGCGGGTGAGCGGCGAGCTGACGATCTCCTGGATCGTGCCGCGCGCGGCCAGCGCGTCCGCGACGGCCTCGGCCTGCCGCAGCCCGGCCGCCGAGAGCTCGGGGTCGCTCCCCCCGCTCCCGGAGAACCGCTTCTCGGGCGTGAGGGCGGTCTCACCGTGCCGCAGGAGGACGAAGGTGGCGGGCGCGCCCATGTCGGGGCCGTTGGACCAGCCCTGGGACGCGGACACCACGGGTGCGGAAGCGCCGGACGCGCCGGGTGCGGGTGCGTCAGGAGCGGTTGCGACGGACGCGGTGGCCACGGTCGGGGCCGTCGCCGGATGAGCCGCCTCCGCCTCGAAGTCTCCCGAGGCCGTGAGGGCCTCTTCGGTGGCGAACGCGGCGGCGAACAGCCCCTCGTCGTACCCGGAGGCCGTCGGGGACCCGGGGGCCTTCGCCGAACCCAGTGCCGCCCTCGCGCGGGCCGCGCCCGCCGTCGCGTCGCCGGGAGGGCCCGAAGGGGGCGGGGCGGCGGCATTGCGGGCGGCGGAGGCGTCCAGGGCGGCCGTCGAGGCGGACGGCTCCCACCGGCGGCCCTGCTTGCCCGCGTCCATCGCCTCGTTCGCGAGCCGGTCCGCGTGCTTGTTGCGCTCGCGCGGGATCCACTCGTAGCGCACCCGGCCCGCCGGGAAGACCCGGCCCGCCTCGGCCGCCAGCGGCTTCATGTCCGGGTGCTTGATCTTCCAGCGGCCGGACATCTGCTCGACGACCAGTTTGGAGTCCATCCGGACGTGGACGGTGCAGTCGGGGAACAGGGCCCGCGCCGCCTTCAGGCCCGCGACCAGGCCCTTGTACTCGGCGACGTTGTTCGTCGCCACGCCGATGTACTCGGCGGCCTCCGCGAGCGTCTCGCCCGTCACCGGATCCAGGACCACGGCGCCGTACCCGGCGGGCCCCGGGTTGCCCCGGGAACCGCCGTCCGCCTCGACGATCACCTCACGTGAGGACGACGACGTCATTACAGGCCGGACTCCGACGTGCGGACGAGGATCCGGCGGCAGTTCTCGCAGCGCAGGACCTCGTCCTTGGCCGCGGCACGGACCTCGTTGACCTCGGTGATGTTGAGCTCGATGTGGCAGCCCTCGCACTTGCGCTGGTACAGGCGGGCCGCACCGACGCCGCCCTGCTGGACGCGCAGCTTCTCGTACAGCTTCATGAGGTCCGCCGGGACGGTGCCCGCGACGAGCTCGCGCTCCTTCTCCACGGACGCCTCCTCGGCGGCGATCCCGCCCTCGGCGGCGTCGCGGCGCACGGTCGCGTCCTCGGTCTTGGCCTGGACGGCGGAGACCCGCTCGTTCAGCTCGGTGAGGCGCTCCTGGACGGACTCGCGGCGCTCCATGACCTCGAGGACGATCTCCTCCAGGTCGCCCTGGCGCTTGGCGAGGGAGACGAGCTCGCGCTGGAGGTTCTCCAGGTCCTTCGGGGAGGCGGCACCGGAGTCGAGGCGCTGCTGGTCGCGCGCGGCCCGCTGGCGGACCTGGTCGACGTCCTGCTCGGCCTTGGTCTGCTCACGGCCGCAGTCGCTCTCCTCGGTCTGCGCGGCGACGAGCAGGTCGCGCAGCTGGGTGAGGTCCTTGGTCAGCGACTCGATCTCGGCGTGCTCGGGCAGCGAGCGGCGCTTGTGCGCGAGCTGCTGGAGGCGGACGTCGAGGGCCTGGACGTCGAGGAGGCGGATCTGGTCGGCGGGCGCGGCGTTCAGTTGGGGGCTCCAGGAGAGGTGTGGTGGGAGGACCAGGGGTCGGTGACCGTCTTCGAGACGTGGACACGGAGGTCCCAGCCGTGACGGTCGGAGATCGCGTCGAGCTGGGCGGCGGCCTGCTCGCACCAGGGCCATTCGGTGGCCCAGTGGGCGGCGTCGACCAGGCCCAGAGGCGACTGCTGGGTCGCCTCGGAGACGGGGTGGTGGCGCAGGTCCGCGGTGAGGAAGGCGTCCACGCCGGCGGCTCGTACGGCGTCGAAGAGGCTGTCGCCGGAGCCGCCGCTGACGGCAACGCGGCGCACGGTCATGCCGGGGTCTCCCGCGACCCTGATGCCCTGCGCGGTGGCGGGCAGCCGCTTCGCCGCGCGGGCGGCGAACTCGGCGAGGGTCTCGGGGTGGTCGAGCTCGCAGATCCGGCCGAGGTTGTTCTCGGGGACGAGCGGGCCCGTGACCCGGAGGTCGAGGGCGCCGGCGAGGGCGTCGGAGACGCCGGGGTCGGCGGTGTCGGCGTTGGTGTGCGCGACGTGGAGGGCGATGTCGTGCTTGATGAGGCCGTGCACGACGCGGCCCTTGAAGTGGCCCGCCGCGACGGTCGTCGTTCCGCGCAGGTAGAGCGGGTGGTGGGTGACGATCAGGTCGGCGCCGAGGGCGATCGCCTCGTCGGCGATCTCCTGGACGGGGTCGACGGCGAAGAGCACACGGGTGACCTCGGCGTCGGGGTCACCGCAGACGGTGCCGACGGCGTCCCACGACTCGGCCCGCTCGGGTGGCCAGAGGGCGTCGAGCTCGGCGATGACTTCAGACAGACGGGGCACGAGGGAAAGGCTACCTGGCTTCGTTTTCCGCCCGGACCGGCGCCGCTGTCGCGGAGGTGCTCCGGGGGCGGCCGTCGGGGCCGCCCGGCTCCGCTGTCGCGGAGGGGGCGCGGGGGCCGTCGGGGGCGCCCGGCGGCGCTGTCGCGCAGGTGGTGCGGGGGCCTTCGGGAGCGCCCGGCGGCGCTGTCGTGCAGGTGGTGCGGGGGCCTTCGGGAGCGCCCGGCGGCGCTGTCGTGGCGAGCGGCGCCGGAGCGGAGTCCGGGCGCCGCTCGGGCCGGGGCCGCGGGTTCGGGTCGGCCGGTGCCGGGCGTTCGGGTCGGCCGGCTCCGGGGTTTCGGTCGGCCGGCCTCTCGGCCAGATCGGCGGCGGCTTCTCCGCGCGGCCCGCGGATACCCCTCCGCGTGGCCCGCAGCTGCCTCTCCGCGCGGCCCGCGGATACTTGTCCGCGTGACCTGCGGATACCTCCCCGCACGGCCCGCGGATACCTCCCCGCGGCCCGCGGTTACTTCTTGACGAGGTCCGCGCGCAGGTCGTCGAGGACGCTGTCGGCGGCCGTCACGCCGAGGCCGAGGTACCAGGTCTCGTCGGGGACGTCCTTGGCCCGGCCGGCCTTGACGGCCTTGAGGTTCTTCCAGAGCGGGTTGGCCTGGGCGGCGTCCTTCTTGGTGGCCCTGGCCTCGCCGTAGACACCGGTGAAGATCCAGTCGGCGTCGGCCTCGTCGATCTTCTCCGGGCTGATCTCGGCCGCCAGCTCGTCGATCCGCTGGTTCGCGGGCCGCGGCAGGCCGGTGTCCTCGAGGATGGTGCCGATGAAGGAGGCCTTGGCGTAGAGGCGGATCTTGCCCGGGAGGTAGCGGACCATCGAGACGGTCGGCTTGTCGGGGCCGATGTCCGTGCCCAGCCGCTTCGCCTTGGTCTCGTACGCGGCGAGCTTCTCCTCGGCCTCGGCGGTCCTGTCGAGCGCGGCGGCGTTGAGGAGGTAGTTCTCCTTCCAGGTGAAGCCCGGGCGGATGGAGAACACGGTGGGCGCGATCTTCGACAGTTCGTCGTACTTGTCGGCGGCGCGCAGCTGGCTGCCGAGGATCAGGTCGGGCTGGAGGTTGGCGATGGCCTCCAGGTTGAGGTTGTTGATCGTGCCGACGGACTTCGGGGTGCCGGCGTCCTTGGCGAGGTAGGCCGGGATGCCGTCGTCGCCCTCGGAGGGGGCGTAGCCGACGGGCTTGATGCCGAGGGAGACGACGTTGTCGAACTCGCCGACGTCGAGGACGACGACCCGCTGGGGTGCGGCCTTCAGTTCGGTCGTGCCGAGGGCGTGGGTCAGGGTGCGCGGGAACTGGCCGGCCTTGGCGTCGGTGCCCATGGCCGCGGTCTTCGCGGCGGCGTCGCCGAAGTCCTTGCCGCCGGTGGCGACGTCCTTCTTCTTGGTCGCGTCCTCCTTCGCGGCGCCGGCGGTTCCTCCGTCGCCTCCTCCGCAGGCCGCGAGCGAGAGTGCGGCGACGAGGGCGACGGCGGCGGCGGTGCCGCGGCGGCGGAGGGACATGATGAGGGCTCCTGTACGTGTCCTGGCGGGGAGACGGGCGCGACCGGCCGGAGCGTGGCGCTCCGTCCGGGGTGCCCGGCCGGAAGCCGAGACTCCGTTTAGGTTCGCCTTACCTTACTCATCACCGGCACACTCCAGCACACCCGCCCCCCGGCGCTCGGCAGAACCGCCGCAGGGCCACCCTTATGTGTGAAGTGACCCTGCTCGTGTTGTTCGGCTGGAAGTGCGAAAACTAGCTTCATGGCCGGAGGTGACGAGTCGATGACAGCGTGTGCCATCGAGATCACGGCCGAGGACGACGACCGCGACGGGGAACTCCCCGGCGGCGTCGGCCGGCCGACGGCTTTCACGATCACGGCGAACGGCGCGTACGCGGCCAGGCTCGCGGGCGACGGGGACGCCCTGTACGTGGAGAGGTGGACCCTCGACGGTCCGGAGCCGTACGCCGTACCGCTCCCCCTGGGCCAGCCGGAGGAACGGGGCACCCAGCTGCTGCCCCTCGCCGACGGCCGGGTCCTGGTCGCCCGCCGCGTGGACGGGCGCCGGAACACGTTCTCGCTGCTCTACCCCACGGGTCCGGCCACCGGCGAGCTCCGGCTCGGCTCCGTGGAGGCCCCGGGCTCCGAGCGGCTGGTGCTGCTGCCGCCCTCGCCGGACGGCATCTGCGCGTACGCGATGTGCGTCGGCCCCGACACGACCACCCTGTGGCTGGTCGCGGGCGGGGCCTTCGGCCCGGAGCGGGTGGCGGAGGTCGAGGGCCGCTGCACGGGCGGGATATGGCTCGACCGTACGGGCCGGATGCTCGCGCTCGACCGGCGGCTCGACGGCGGGCCGGTGAAGGCCGTCGCCGTCGACCTGGAGCGGGGCGGTGAGGTGTCGCCGCTGCTCCAGATCACCGAGGACAGCGACGACCGGCTGCTCCTCGCCGACCCGGACAGCGGACTGCTCCTGATCCGCTCCGACGCTCCCTCCCCGGGGCACGACCGGCTGGGCTGGGGCGTCCTCGGGAGTCTGCTGCCGGTGCGGTTCCCGGAGTGCCTGCGGCTGGACGACGCGGCCGTGACGCCGTTCGCGGTCCAGCCGGGGCAGGTGCTGATGCCGGAGAGCTGCCGGGTGGCGCTGCGGATCGACGCGGCGGGCGGCAGCTGGGTGGGCACCTGGCAGCCGTCGGCCCGCCGGATGGGCCAACTGGCCGCACCCGTGGGCTGGCTGGCCGGGTCGGGACTGTGGACGGCCGGTGGCGTGCTCCGATTGCCGTACGCGACGGTCGGGGCGCCCTGCGGGCTCGCGGACGTGGAGCCTCCGCCGGAGCCGGAAGCGGGGCCGGGGCGGGAGTCCGAGCCGGCGGCGGTGACGCCGGCGACGGCCGCCGAGGAGCCCCGGGTGTGCCGTCCGGTCCCTCTTCAGCAGGCACCGCTCACGGACCGCAGGCCCGCTGGATAGACTCTCGGGCTGCACAGCAGGACCGATGTCAACGGGGTGAGTTCGACCATGTCGGAGAACAACACGAACGGGCAGGAGCCGAACGGCTCCGGCAAGCACCGCGGTGAGGCCGCGCCGACGGAGGACTCCGCGTCCTCCCCGCACGGCCGCCACCGCCGCGAGCCCGTCTCGCAGTAACAGGCGGTACCGGATCGGGCGAAGGGCCCCGGGTCACCCGGGGCCCTTCGTCCTCCCCACCATCCCCCTCCCGGCCGAGCCGCACCCCGGCCGGTGGCCCCTCCGCCCTCAGCCCTTCTTCAGGCCGAGCACCTCGGACGCCGCGAAGGTCTCGCCCGCCGGACGGGACGCGTAGTGCGGGCTCAGCAGGCCGTCCAGTTCCTCGTACGTGAACGACTCCTTGGCCGTGTCGAACTTGGCCGACACCCGCGGCCGGTCCACGATCGCCACCATCCCGCCGTGCACGACGAGCAGCTGGCCGTTGACCCCGGCCGCCGCCGGCGAGGCGAGATAGCCGACGAGGGGCGCCACGTGCTCCGGCGACAGCGGGTCGAGCTCGCCCTCGGCGGTCGGCTCGGCGAAGCCGGCGAAGACGTCCTCCGTCATCCGGGTCCTGGCCCGGGGGCAGATGGCGTTGGCCGTCACCCCGTAGCGGGCGAGGGCGAGCGCCGTCGAGGTGGTCAGGCCCACGATGCCGCCCTTGGCCGCCGCGTAGTTGGGCTGACCGGCCGAGCCGGCGAGGAAGGCCTCGGAGGAGGTGTTGACGATCCGGCCGTACACGCCGGTCTCCCCCGCCTTGGCCCGGCCTCGCCAGTGCACGGCGGCGAAGTGGGTGGTGTTGAAATGGCCCTTGAGGTGGACCCGTACGACCGAGTCCCACTCGTCCTCGCTCATCGAGAAGACCATCCGGTCGCGGAGGATGCCCGCGTTGTTGACCAGGATGTCCAGCTTGCCGAACTCCTCGACGGCCAGGTCGACGAGGGCTCGCGCCGACTCGAAGTCGGAGACGTCGCCGAGGTGGGCGACCGCCCGGCCGCCCGTCGCGCGAATCTCCGCCACGACCTCCTCGGCGGGCGCGGCGGAAGCCGTGCCCGAGCCGTCGCGGCCGGGCTGTCCGTAGTCGTTGACGACGACGGCGGCGCCGAGCCGGGCCAGTTCCAGGGCCTCGGCGCGGCCGAGCCCCCGACCGGCGCCGGTGACGATCGCACTGAGTCCCTCAAGCGGGAGTGACATGGGTCGGGGTCCTCTCAGATCTCGATGCAGGTGCGGAGGGCGGCGCCCGTACGCATCTGCTCCAGGGCCTCGTTGATGCCCGCGAGCGGGACCCGGTGGGTGATGAGCGACTCCAGGTCGATACGGCCCGCCCGCCAGAGCGCGATGGCCCGTTCGTACGAGCGGAGCACGTCCCCGCCGCCGTACATGGAGGGCAGGATCCGCTTCTCGTCGAAGAACAGCTCGAACATGTTGAGCTGGAGGTTGTCGTCCATCGCGCCCGCGCCGACGACGCAGAGGGTGCCGCCGCGCCGGGTGGTCTCGTACGCGGTGCGGGCGGTGGCGGAGCGGCCGACGACCTCGAAGACGTAGTCGAAGCCCTCGCCGCCGGTGATCCGCTGCTTGGCATCGGCCAGCGCGTCCGGGGCGACGGCCTCGGTGGCGCCGAAGCGCAGCGCGGCCTCGCGCCGGGACTCGACCGGGTCGACGGCGACGATCTGGGCGGCGCCCTGGAGCTTGGCGCCCTGGATCGCGGAGATGCCGACGCCGCCGCAGCCGATGACGGCGACGGACGAACCGGCTTCCACCTTCGCCGTGTTGATGGCCGCGCCGAGGCCGGTCGTGACGCCGCAGCCGATGAGGGCGGCGATGTCGAAGGGCACGTCGTCGGGGATCGGGACGGCGCAGCCCGCGTCGACGACGACCTCCTCGGTGAAGGTGCCGGTGCCGGCGAAGCCGAAGACGTCCCCGCCGGGGCGCTTGAAGTTGGGCGTGCCGGCGTTCATGAATCCGGCCAGACAGAGCTGGGTCTGGCCGCGCTTGCAGGCGGGGCAGCTGCCGCAGGCGGGCAGCCAGCAGAGCAGCACCCGCTGGCCCTGGGTGAGTCCGGTGACGCCGTCGCCGACGTCGAGGATCTCGCCCGCGCCCTCGTGGCCGGGGATGAAGGGGGCGGGCTGCGGGAGGACGCCGCTCATCGCGGAGACGTCGGAGTGGCACAGGCCGGTGGCCCGGACCCGGATCTTCACCTTGCCGGGGCCGAAGCCCACCGCCTCGACGTCGTCGAGCACTTCGAGCTTGTCCTGGCCGATCTCGTGCAGTACGGCTGCGCGCATGGTGCGGCTCCCTCCGGGATGGGTCTACGAGTGCCGGGCCGGGCCTACGAGCACCGGGCCGGGTGTGCGAGCGCCGGGCCGGGTGTGCGAATGCCGGGCCGGTTCTACGAGTGCTCGACGAGGGTGTCGGCGAGCACGGGTGCGTCCTCGCGCTCCACGGCCGTCACGGTCGCCTGGACGCGGCCCTCGTCGGCCCACATCCGGATGCGCAGGGTCTCGCCGGGGAAGACGATCCCGGCGAATCGGGTGCGGTACGAGCGGACGCGGGCGACGTCTCCGCCGAGCACCGTGTCCACCACCGCCTTGAGGGTCATGCCGTACGTGCAGAGTCCGTGCAGGATCGGCCGGTCGAAGCCGGCGAGCGCGGCGAACTCGGGGTCCGCGTGGAGCGGGTTCCAGTCGCCGGAGAGGCGGTAGAGCAGGGCCTGCTCCTCGCGTACGGGCCGCTCGACGGTCTTGTCGGGCTCGCGGTCCGGGAGTTCGAGGCGCTCGGAGGGTCCGCGGTCGCCGCCCCAGCCGCCCTCGCCGCGGACGAAGATCTGCGCGTCGCTGGTCCACAGCGGGCCGTCGTCGTCGGCGACCTCGGAGCGCAGGACGAGGACGGCGGCCTTGCCCTTGTCGTGGACGGCGGCCACGCGGGAGGTGGTGACGGCCCGGCCGGTCACGGGGACGGGCCGGTGGAGGGTGACCGACTGGCCGCCGTGCAGGACGGCGGCGAGGTCGATGTCGACGCCGGGGGCGGAGAGCCCGCCGACGACACCCATTCCGGCGCCCGCGACGGTGGCGAAGCTGGGCAGGACGTGGAGCCTGGATTCGAGGGTGTAGCGGAGCTCGTCGGGGTCGGTCGCCGGGGTGCCGGCGCCCAGTCCCAGGTGGTAGAGCTGGACGTCCTTGTGGTCCCAGGAGATCTCGGCGCTGCGGGGTTCGGCGGCGACGGCCTTGGCGGGGTCGATGGGCATCGGGCTGCTGCTCCTCGTGGGCGGGGAAGACCTCGGCGCGGCCGTCCGCACCGTCGGCCGCACCGAGGCCGTGCGGGGACCGTCCCGTACGCGGCCGTTCTAGAACGCGTTCTAGGTCGGTGATCCCCATGTATAGCCGAGCCGGGGAGAGTTGGGAACCCTCCCGACAGCCGTCAGCTGACGGTACGTCAGCAGTCGGCGGGGGCGGCTCCCGGGACATTTGTCACGGCCAGGTCCGTACATGGACGCCTGCCGGGCGGCGGCCCCCGATTCGTACCGTCGGGGCATGACGAAGGACCAGACGAAGAACCAGACGAAGGAACCGGCGGTCGCCCTGCGGGCCGCGACCAAGTCGTACGGCACCGTCCGCGCCCTCGACGGGATCGACCTCACCGTCCGGCGCGGCGAGACGGTGGCCCTGCTCGGCCGCAACGGCGCGGGGAAGTCGACCGCCGTGAGCCTGCTCCTCGGCCTCGACGAGCCCGACGGGGGCCGGGTCGAACTCTTCGGCGGCACCCCGGAACAGGCCGTGGCCTCCGGCCGGGTCGGCGCGATGCTCCAGGAGGGCCGCGCCACCCCCCGGGTCACCGTCCGCGAAGTCGTCTCCTTCGTCGCCCGGACCTACCCGTCGCCGATGCCGGTCGCCGAGGCCCTCGCCCTCGCCGGACTCACCGACTTCGCCGAGCGCCGGGTGGGCCGGCTCTCCGGGGGCCAGGCGCAGCGGGTCCGCTTCGCGATCGCGCTCGTCGGGAACCCCGAGCTGATCGTCCTGGACGAGCCGACGACCGCCCTCGACGTCGAGGCCCGCCAGGAGTTCTGGGAGGCCATGCGCGGCTACGCGCGCCGGGGGAACACCGTCCTCTTCTCCACCCACTACCTGGAGGAGGCCGACGCCTACGCCGACCGGATCGTCGTCCTCGACGCCGGACGGATCGTCGCCGACGGAACGGGCGAGGACCTCAAGCGGGCCGCCGGCGGGAACCTCGTCTCCCTCGACCTGGCGGGCAGCCCGACGGAGTGGCTCGCGACGCTGCCCGGGGTCGTCTCCGTCGAGATCCGGGGCGACCGCGCCCGGCTCCGTACCGAGGACTCCGACACCACGGTCCGCGCACTCGCCGCGCGGGACGCGATCCGCTCCCTGGAGGTCACCCGGGCCTCCCTGAACGACGCCTTCCTCACCCTGTCCCACCGGACCCGCGAACGACTGGAGCCCGCGCGATGATCACCGCGTACGTACGCCTCGAAGTCCGTCGCGCCCTGCGCGAGGCCGGATTCGTCATCTCCACCATCGGTGTCCCCGTGATGATGTACCTCCTCTTCACCAACCTCGGCGGCCAGAACGAGCCGGAGTGGCGGGCCGCCGCCATGGTCGGCATGGCGGCGTACGGAGCCCTCGGTGCCGCGCTCTCCCTCGGCAACGGGGTCGCCGAGGACAAGTCCACGGGCTGGTTGCGCCAGCTGCGCATCACCCCCATGACGCCCCTGCGTGTGGTGACCGGCCGCGCCCTGACCGGCGCGGTGGTCGTCCTCCCCGCCATCACCGGGGTCCTCCTGGCGGGCGGGCTTCTCAACGGCGTCCACATGACGGCCCGGCAGTGGGTCACGGTCGCCGTGACGCTCTGGCTGGGCTCGTTCCCCTTCGCCCTGCTCGGCCTCGGCAACGGCTACCGGCTCACACCGCAGACGACCGGGGTCGTGAACGTCGCCTGCACACTGGGACTCACGGTCGTCGGCGGGCTGTGGTTCCCCGTCGCGCTCTTCCCCGACTGGCTCCGCGCGGTCTCGGGGTTCACACCGACGAACCGTTACGCGGAGCTGGGTGTGGCGGCGACGGAGGGGACGGTGCCGGGGGCGGCGACCCTGGCCGTACTGCTCGGATGGGCGGCACTGTTCGGCACGTACGCGGCGGTCTCGTACCGTCGTTCGGCCAGGACCGTGTGAGGGGGCGGCTGTGAGGAACATCCGGCGAGTCTGCAGAGCGGTGCGCGACCGGCAGCAATGGGAGCAGGGCCCGAACGGGCTCAGTCTCCTCCCCTGGCTGCTGATGGGCCTCGGCGCGCTCTCCCACCTGCTCGGCGGCGAGGCCCCGAACCCGTGGATCGGCGGCCTCGGGCTGCTCACCTTCAACACCCTCTACATCGCGGTCGTCTTCCGCGCCTGCCACCCGCTCAGCCGGGAGACCCCGACGACCTGGGGACTTCTCGGCGCGCTCGGGGCGCTGACCTTCACTCTCGCCATCGGGTACGGGAGGGAGTGGCTGCTGCTCTTCCCGCTCCTGGGCCTCGCGGTCGGGGCGGTCGTGCGCCACGGGAGGCTCCTGCCGTGGATCAGCCCCCCGCTGGTCGTGGCGGTGGGGGTGGTGACGTTCTGGCGGGACGGCTGGGACTCCATCGGCATCGTGTACGGCACGTTCATGTCCGTGATGGTGACGGCCGCGATCCTCGCGCTCGACGAAACGGTCCGGCAGCTGCGGGCGACCCGGGAGGAACTGGCCACGGCGGCCGTCGAGAAGGAACGGCTGCGGTTCTCCCGCGACCTGCACGACCTGCTCGGCCACACGCTCTCGGTGATCGTGGTGAAGTCTGAAGCGGTACGCCGGCTGGCACCGCGCGACCTCGACGCCGCCCTGGCGCAGGTGGCGGACATCGAGTCGGTCGGCCGCCAGGCGCTCACCGAGGTCAGGGAGGCCGTCACCGGCTACCGCGAGGGCAGCCTCGCCACCGAGCTGGACCGGGCGCGCGACGCGCTCTCCTCGGCCGGCATCGAGCCGGTCGTACGCCGCTCGGGCCCGCTCCTGGAACCGCGGACGGAGGCCCTGCTCGGCTGGGTGGTGCGGGAGTCCGCGACGAACGCGATACGGCACAGCGGCGCGTCCCGCTGCGTGATAGCCCTGGACGGCACCGCCGACCGGGTCCGTCTCACGGTCACCGACGACGGGCGCGGCACCTTCGCCGACGACGGCCGGGGACAGTCCGCCGAAGCCACTGCGGGCAGCGGTCTGCGGGGCCTGCGCGAGCGGCTCGCGGCGGCAGGCGGCACTCTTGACT
This sequence comes from Streptomyces zaomyceticus, assembly GCF_014656215.1. Classification (GTDB taxonomy): domain Bacteria; phylum Actinomycetota; class Actinomycetes; order Streptomycetales; family Streptomycetaceae; genus Streptomyces; species Streptomyces zaomyceticus. The sequence continues at coordinate 18,398 of NZ_BNBZ01000052.1, forward strand.
CGGGGCCGGCTCCGCGGGGCGGGTTCCGGGTCACCGCGGAGCTGCCCGTGGAGGCCCCCGGCCCGCACGAGGGGGAGCCGACGACATGATCCGACTGCTGCTGGCGGAGGACCAGGGCATGATGCGCGGGGCGCTGGCCCTGCTGCTGGGCATGGAGCACGACATGGAGGTCGTCGCGCAGGTGGGCCGGGGCGACGAGATCGTGGACGCGGCCCTGCTCTCCCGGCCCGACGTGGCCCTCCTCGACATCGAGCTGCCGGGCCGCTCGGGCCTGGACGCGGCGGCGGACCTGCGGACCGAGGCCCCGGACTGCCGGGTGCTGATCCTGACGACCTTCGGCCGCCCGGGGTACCTCCGGCGGGCGATGGAGGCGGGCGCGGCGGGCTTCCTGGTGAAGGACGGCCCGGTGGAGGAACTCGCCGCGTCGATCCGTCAGGTCCTGCGCGGGGAGACGGTCATCGACCCGGCTCTCGCGGCGGCGGCCCTGAGCGCGGGTCCGAACCCGCTGACGGCCCGTGAACGGGACGCGCTCGCGGCCGCGGTGGACGGCGCGACGGTCGCGGACATCGCGTCGGCCCTCCATCTGTCCGAGTCGACCGTCCGCAACTACCTGTCGTCGGCGATCGGCAAGACGGGCACCCGCAACCGCATGGAGGCGGTCCGGGCGGCCCGTCGGCAGGGGTGGCTCTAGGACCCGCCGTCTCCAGGCCCCCGGCCGCCGCCCCCGGCGGCTACAGGCCCGCGATCGCCGCCGCGCGCTGGGCCCCGAAGTTCTGTACGTACGCGTCGAAGACCGTCGCGTCCTCGTACTTGAGCAGCGTCTCGTCATTGTACCTGAGCGCCGTCGTCGTGTAGGTGTGGCTGCCGGTGAAGACGATCTTCTTGTTGACGCCGCCGTAGTACGTGCCCTCGACCAGCAGGTACTTGGTGTGGGAGTCGGAGCCGCCGCGCCTGTCGTTGTCGAGCTGGTGCAGGGTGATGCGGCCCTTCCCGGTCACCGGCCTGGTCAGCCAGTTGGCGACCTGCCCCAGGGGCTGGTCGTCGGCCGTCCAGTTGTCGAGCGACCGGTAGACGATCTCGATGTCGCACCCCGCTTCGGCGAGCTCCCACAGCTTCCTGGCGACCTCGGTGCGGGTGATGTGGCCCTGGGCGATGCGGATCCTCGTGCGGCCGTCGGTCGTGCCGAAGCCCGTGGTGTTGCCGCCGCAGGAGTCCGGGGTGCCGACGGGCGCCACCGTCCCGAGGATGTTGACGACCGTGTCCGACCCGGACCTCGGGAAGAAGTAGACCTTCGCCTTGCCCGCCTGGGTGTCGTGGGCGTACTCCGCGACCTGCGGGAGCTGCCCGGCGGCCGCCGCGGCCAGGTCGTCGAAGTAGCCCCTGTACGCGGTGAACAGCTCCGTGTTGCCGACGACCGTCAGGGCGTCGTTCCACCAGTCGTCGGTGTCCTGGCTGGTGAGGTTCCCCGAGCCCTGCACGACCACGTCGTCGACCGCGACGTCGCCCTTGCCCTTCGTACGGGAGAACAGGAAGAACTTGTTGTGGTTGACGTTGTCGTACGTGCCGTTCGGGTCCGCCGCCGTGGTGCCCGGGTCCAGCGCGAGGCAGGCCTCCTCCGGCTTGCAGGTCCGCACCCAGGAGCCGGGGCCGCCCGCCGGGTCCGCCAGCCGGGTCTTCAGGGTCTCGAGCCCGGTGGACCGGCTGTCGGCGTCGACGACGACCTGCACGGTGACGCCCCGCTTGTGGGCGTCGCCCAGCTTGTTCGCCAGGTACACCGACTGGAACAGGTACAGGGAGATCCGGATGGACGATCCCGCCTCCGCGCCGTCGACGAGGCCCGCCAGGTGGGAGAGGATCCGCCCCCTGGCGGCGGCGTCGGTGCTGTTGGGGTCGTTGAACACGGGGCCGGTGGTCACGGCCAGGACCGGTTCCGCCGAGGCCGACGGCGCGACGAGGAGGGACGCGCCGACGGCCAGCGCGGTCACGGTGGTTCTGAACTTGTTCTTGATCGATATCACCGGGGCATTGTCACCCGCGGCGGGCCACCGTCCTCGTCGGCCTGGGGAGCCACAGGAGCATCAGCAGCGCCGCCCCGACCAGGACGCCCGTCGCCACGCGGAAGGCCATCGCGTACCCCGGGACCAGGGACGACGGGTCCGGTGCCCCCGAGGTGACGGCGGGGGTGGCCGCCGCGGCGATCGTCGAGAGGACCGCGAGGCCCAGGGCGCCGCCCATCGTGCGGGAGGTGTTGACCAGGCCCGAGACGAGGCCCGCGTCGGACGGGGCGGCGCTGGAGGTGGCGAGGGTGGCGAGCGGGGTGGTGGCCAGGCCGAGGCCGGCCATCATCAGGATGCCGGGGCCCAGGATCGTCCCGAGGAACGTGCCGTCGGCCGTGAGGGTCGACTGCCAGGCGAAGCCCGCCGCCCCGACGAGGGCGCCGATGACGGCCAGGTTCCGCGCGCCGACGGTCTGCATCAGGTACGGGGCCCCCTTGGAGCCCAGCACGACGGCGAGGGAGCTGGGGACCAGGGCCAGGCCGGCCTGGAGCGGGGTGTAGCCGAGGACGCTCTGCGCGTAGTTCGTCATGAAGAACCACATGCCGAAGGAGCTCGAACCGCACAGCAGGATGGCCACGTTGGCCGCGGTCACCGCACGCGTACGGAAGATCTTCAGCGGCATCAGCGGCTCCGCCGTGCGGGCCTCCACCACCACGAAGACGGCGAGGAGCGTCAGTCCGCCGAGGAGGGTGAGCAGGGTCGCCGGTGCGGTCCACCCCGCCTCCTCGGTCTGGACGATGCCGTACGCGAGGGTGGCGAGGCCCGCGGTGACGAGGACCGCGCCCGGCAGGTCGAGGCGGCGGCCCGCGCCGGTGCGGGCCTCGCGGAGCCAGAGCAGTGCGCCCGCGAGGACCAGGACGCCGATGGGCACGTTGATGAGGAGGACCCAGCGCCAGGACAGCAGGTCGACGAGGAGGCCGCCGACGAAGCCGCCCGCCGCGCCGCCGGCCGCGCCGACCGCCGTCCAGGTGCCGATGGCCCGGGTCCGGGCGGCGCCGGCCGGGACCGCGCCGGTGACCAGGGTGAGGGTGGCGGGCGAGAGGACGGCGGCGCCGAGGCCCTGGACGGCGCGGGCGGCGACGAGTTGCCAGCCCTCCTGGGCGAGGCCGCCCGCGACGGACGCGGCGGTGAAGAGCCCGAGCCCGAGCAGGAACATCGCCTTCCGTCCGTAGAGGTCGGAGGCGCGCCCGCCGAGCAGCATGAAGCCGGCGAAGGCGATCGCGTACGCGTTGAGCACCCATTGCAGGCCGAGCGCCGAGAGGCCGAGGTCGGTCCGCATCGACGGCAGTGCCACGTTCACGACGGAGACGTCGAGGACGACGAGGAACTGCCCGGCGCAGGCGGTCAGGACGACCGCCCAGGCGCGGGGCGTGGGTACGGAGGGGGTGGCGGGGGTCGTCCGTACGGAGTCGGAGTCGGTCTGCGGCATGAGTGTGATGGTCGCAGACCGCCTCCGCCCCGTACATGGGGATTTGGTCCTAGACCTTGCGCAGCAGCTCGACAAGGCCGGACGCCCTGCCCGGCGGCCCGACAGGTCCTACGCCCGGCGCAGCAGTGTCACCACCGCCGCCCCGCCCAGGCCGATGTTGTGCGCGAGCCCGACCCGCGCGCCCGTCACCTGCCGTGCCCCCGCCTCGCCGCGCAGCTGCCAGACGAGTTCCGCGGTCTGTGCGAGGCCCGTCGCGCCCAGGGGGTGGCCCTTGGAGATGAGGCCGCCCGAGGGGTTCACGACCCAGCGGCCGCCGTAGGTGGTGGCGCCGGACTCGACGAGCTTGCCGGACGCGCCCTCCTCGCACATGCCGAGCGCCTCGTAGGTGAGGAGTTCGTTGATGGAGAAGCAGTCGTGGAGTTCGATCACGTCGACGTCCTCGATGCCGAGCCCGGAGCGGGCGTACACCTGCCGGGCGGCGGCCCGGGACATCGGGCGGCCGACGGCGTCGATGCAGGAGCCGGAGGCGAAGGACTCCTCGGTGTCGGTGGTCATCGCCTGGGCGGCGATCTCCACCGCCCGTCCCCGCAGCCCGTGTTCGTCGGCGAAGCGTTCCGAGACGACGAGGGCGGCCGCCGCGCCGTCGGAGGTCGGCGAGCACTGGAGTCTGGTGAGCGGCCGGTGGACGGTCTTCGCGGCGAGGATCTCGTCGACGGTGTAGACGTCCTGGAACTGGGCGTAGGGGTTGTTCGCCGAGTGCTGGTGGTTCTTGGCGCCGACGGCCGCGAGCTGCACCTCGGTCGTCCCGTAACGCTCCATGTGCTCCCGGGCCGCGTTGCCGAAGATCTGGGCGGTGGGCGGGGACGCCTCGAAGCCGTGGCCGGCGGCCATGACCCCGTAGTGCCGGGCGACGGGGGAGGTGGCGAAGTCCCCGGCGCCCGATCCGCCGCCGAGGGAGCCCCGGCTCATCTTCTCGAAGCCGAGGGCGAGGACGCAGTCGGCGATGCCGCCCTCGACGAACTGGCGGGCGGTCATGAGGGCCGTGGAGCCGGTCGCGCAGTTGTTGTTGAGGTTGTAGACGGGGATGCCGGTGAGCCCGAGCTCGTACACGGCGCGCTGTCCGGCGGTGGAGGCCTGGAAGCAGTAGCCGACGGCTGCCTGCTCGACGAGCGCGTAGGGGACGCCGGCGTCGGCGAGGGCCGCGGTGCCGGCCTCCCGGACCATGTCCCAGTACTGCCACTCCCGGGTCTCGGGCTTCTCGAACCTGGTCATCCCGACACCGACGACATACGCCTTGGTGGTCGTTTCGCTGGTCATCGCTGTTCCCCCTCAGTCTCGCGGCAGGCCGAGCAGGCGCTCGGCGACGACATTGAGCTGTACCTGTGTGGTGCCGCCCGCGATGGTGAGGCAGCGGGACATGAGCATTCCGTGGACGGCCCGTTCGCCGGGGCCCTCGCGCACGGCGCCTTCGGGGCCGAGGAGTTCGAGGGTGAGTTCGGCGAGTTTCTGCTGGTGGAGGGTCTGGACGAGCTTGCGGACGCTGGCGCCCGCGCCCGGTTCGAGCCCGGACACCTGGAGCAGGGTGGTGCGCAGGCCGATGCAGGCGAGCGCGTGGGCCTCGGCGAGGAGGGCCCCGATCCGTACGCGGACGGAGCCGTCCTGCCCGGCGGCGCGTTCGATGACGGCTTCGAGGCCGGTGTCGAAGGCGACCTGGTCGGCCATGTGGACGCGTTCGTTGCCGAGGGTGTTGCGGGCGACCCGCCAGCCGTCGTCGACCTCGCCGACGACGGCGTCGGCCGGGAGGATCGCGTCGTCGAACCAGACCTCGTTGAAGAGGGAGTCCCCGGTGATCTCCTTGAGCGGCCGTATGTCGATCCCGGGGGTGTTCCGCATGTCGACGAGGAAGTAGGTGAGGCCCTGGTGCTTGGGGGCGGCCGGGTTCGTCCGGGCGAGCAGGATGCCGTGGTGGGCCCACTGGGCGGCGCTCGTCCACACCTTCTGGCCGTTGATCCGCCAGCGCCCGTCCTCGGTGCGTTCGGCGCGGGTGCGGAGGGAGGCGAGGTCGGAGCCGGCGCCGGGTTCGGAGAAGAGCTGGCACCAGAGGCGTTCGCCGCGCAGGGTCGGGCCGAGGTGCTCGGCCTGTTGGGCGGGGGTGCCGTGGGCGAGGAGCGAGGGGACGACCCAGGTGGCGATGCCGAGGCCGGCGACGGTGATCCCGGCCTCGTCGAGTGCGCGCTGGACGGCGAGCTGCTGGAGGGGGCCCGCGCCGAGTCCGTACGGCTCCGGGAGGTGCGGGGCCGCGTAGCCGGTGGGGGCGAGGGCGCGCCGGGCGGCGGCCGGGTCGAGTCCGGCGGCGGGTGCGACGGCGGCGCGGGCCTCGCCGCGGTACGTGTCGGCCTCGGGCGGCAGGTCGAGGCGGAGGCCGCGCCGGACGCCGGCGGCGGCGTGGCGGAGGGCGGCGAGGCGGTGGCGGTCGCCGGTGCCGAGGAGCTGGCGGGCGACGAGGGCGCGGCGGAGCAGCAGGTGGGCGTCGTGTTCCCAGGTGAAGCCGGTGCCGCCGAGGATCTGGATGCAGTCCTTGGCGCAGGTGTGGGCGGTGTCGAGGGCGGTGGCGGCGGCGAGTGCGGCGGTGAGGGGGCGGGCCTCGTCGTCGCCGCTGCGGGCGGCGTCCCAGGTGAGGGCGCGGGCCTGTTCGAGGCGGACGAGCATGTCGGCGCAGAGGTGTTTGACGCCCTGGAACTGTCCGATGGGGCGTCCGAACTGTTCGCGGGTGCGGGCGTGTTCGGCGGCGGTGTCGACGGCGCGGGCGGCGGTGCCGCAGGCGTCGGCGGCGAAGAGGACGGCGGCGAGGTCGTGGACGAGTGCGGTGAGGGCGTCGGAACCGGAGTCGGCGCCGGTCGCGGGGGTGGTGGCGGCGCCGGGGGCGAGGGTGAGTTCGCGGGCGGCGGGGACGTGCGCGGCGCGGGCGGTGATCTCGGCGGTGGGGCGGGTCGGGTCGGCGCTCTCGTGGGGCCGGACGCCGAGCGCGTCGGTGTCGACGGCGAGCCAGACACCGCCGTCGGCGGTGGCGGCCCGCAGAAGGACCAGGTCGGCCTGGGCGCCGCCGAGGACGGGGGGCGCGGCGCCGTCGAGGAGGTATCCGCTCGCGGTGCGGACGGCGGTGAGGCCGCCGGCCCCGGAGCCGGGCCCGCCGCCGAGGGTGACGGCGCCGATGCGCTCCCCGCGGGCGAGGGTGCCGGCCAGTTCTCCCTGCCCGGTCCTGCGCAGCAGCTCGGCGGCGAGGACGGAGGGCAGGTAGGGCCCCGGGAGCAGGGCCCGTGCGGCCTCCTCGACGACGACGACGAGGTCTCCGAGGTCGCCGCCCCCTCCCCCGTGCTCCTCGGGGAGGTGGAGGCCGAGGAGCCCCTGCTCGGCGGCGGCGTCCCAGTACGAGGGCCGTCCGGTGGCGGTGTCGGGGACGTCCAGGTGCTTGCGGACCTCCTCGGGCGGTACGGCGCGGGTGAGCCAGCCCCGGACGGATCGGGCGAGCTCCCGCTGTTCGTGCGTGATGGCGATGCCCATGCGCGGCAGACTAGAACACGTTCCATTCTGACGGAAGGTCAGATACGGGGTGGGAAATGCGTCTCCCCGCGTATGCCGGGAGTTGCGGGGTCCGGCGCGCCGGACCGTGGCAGCATCGTCATCAAGGCCGAGCCGTACGCAGGGGGGAACATGGGGGCGAGCTGGACGGCGTTACTGATCGCCGTGGTCGGTGTGGCGGGCACGCTGGGAGCCACGCTCGTGACACAGGTCCGCGCGGACCGCACCAAACGCATGGAGCTCCTCGCCGCCGCCGAACAGCGACGCGACGAACGCGGCCACGCCGAGCAGCTGCTCCGGGCGGAGCAGACCCGCCAGGGGCGGCGCGAGAGCCTGGAACGCCGGCGCACCTGCTACATCGCGCTGAACACCGCGGCTCAGCAGTACGTGACGGAGATGACCAACCACCTCCACGCGGCGCGCAGGGGCGAGGACACCGCCGCGTCCCTGGAAAGCCTGGAGACGGCCCGGCTGACCTATCGGGACAGCTACGCGGAGTCCCAGATGATCGTCCCGGACACGGTCTCCCGTGCCGCCGGCGCGGCCAAGAGGCGCTTGAACGACGCCTACGGAGAACTCAGGAAGTACGCGGCGGAGCCCTCCCTGTACGCGGCCGAGCTGGAGTCGGCGGAGGCCGGACTGCACCAGGAGGTCTGGCCCTACATCGGAGCGATGAAGAAGGCGATGCGCGCCGATCTGGGTATCGAGGACTGAGTGTCAGTGGCTCCTGCCACTCTCTCCGTGGAACCGAACGACCGGAACACGGAGAGAGTGAGCACACCATGGGCACCTGGGACATCGGCCCCTTCGACAACGACACCGCCGCCGACTTCTCCTACCGGGTCGACGAGGCCCCGGCGGAGAAGAAGGCGGAGGTGCTCCGCGCGACCTTCCGCGAGGTGATCGAGACCGGCGACGACTACCTGGACTCGGACCTGGCGGTCGAGGCGATCGCCTCGGCGGCCCTGGTCGCGGCGCGTTGCCCGGGCGGCGAACCGGTCACCACCTCGTACGCCCCGAAGAATCCGCTGCCCGAACTCCCCGCCGAACTCCGCCCGGAGGCCGTGGCGGCCCTGTCCCGGATCCTCGTCCAGCCGTCCGAACTGCTCGAACTCTGGGAGGAGTCGGACGGCGAGGAGTGGAAGGCGGGGGTACGGAGACTCCGGGGCGTCCTGGCGGGCTGAGCGGGAGTCCTCCGGGCCGGACCGGGGGCATCGGGCCGGCGGCATCAGACCGGCGGCATCAGATCGCTCTCGCTGACGGTGTACGTCAGCGGGGGGTATCCGAAGTCCGTCTCGCCGTTCTCGCGGCGCCGCATTCGGTAGAACGCGATCCGCTGCTCGTCGTCGGCCGGGACGAGGCGCTCACCTCCCGGGAGGAGCGCCTGTCCGTCGCGAAACCGGACGAGGGTCTTCGACGTCCGGAAGGTCACACCCAGCCAGGGGTTGTCCGCCGGGGCGTGCGCCGCCCCGCCCGGCGCGTCCCACACGATCTTGTGCCGGAGCCGCCGGTTCACGTCGACGGAGAAGACGACGACACCGTGGTGGGCGAGAGGGATCTCGAACCTCTCGCCGCCGGGCTCCTTCGATTCGAAGACCAGCTTCCTCGAAGGACCCGCTTCGGGATGCTGATAGCAGGAGAAGACGGCGATGGCCGATCCGTCGGCCAGGTCGAGGGCCTGGTCGGAATGGGCGCCCATGGTTCGGTAGGCGTGCGTGTAGTTCTCGATGAGCGCGTTGTTGAATCCGTCCGGAAGCGCCGCCCGTTCCTGGATCCGCCGCGCGAGGCTTTCGTGCACCGCCCGGAAACGCTGCGCCGGACTCTCGTACCGGCTGGTCGTACGGACGAGAGGCACCGCGCCCGCCTCGTCGATCCTGGTCAGCACGGCACCTCGCCGTCCCTTTCCCATGTCCTCCCAGCGAACCGAGGCCGACAGCTCCGGATAAGGGTTCTCCTCGGCCGGCAGCGGAAACGGGACGACCTCGTCCGAAAGGCTAGATCCGGGGGGCAACGTAGTCTCCCGTGTTCATGCTGAAGAGGAACGCGTCGCCGTAGTCGATGAAGGACGACGTCCTGTTCTCCTCGGCGTACAGCCTGCGCAACTCGTCCATCCCCTCCGGCGTGGGCGGCCCCAGCCTCACCACGCCCTCGGCCTTCTTGAGGAACGTGTGGCCGTTCTTGTGGACGGCTTCGGCGCTCGAACAGCGCACGACATATCCCAGGCGGGTCGGGAGCAGTTCCGCGTCCAGCCCCGAGGGCCTGATCTCGTGCGTGTAGAGGCGATTGACGGACAGCGGCATGAGGAACACGGAGCCGGGATGGAGCGTCAGGGTGAACTGCGCGGGGAGCGCGCCCCCGTCACACTGTCCGGTCGGCTCCTTGAGCCGGAAACGGAGTCTGGTCAGCGCACTGGCACCCTTCACCCCGCGGTCGAAGGGATCCCCGGCCAGGGGCTGCAGCCGGTCCAGCCCGTCGTAGAAGGTGCAGAAGGCCATGATGCCGTCGGCCGGCATGTCCTTGGTCTTGTCGGCATGGGCCGAGATCCTGGCCTTGGACTGCTTGCGCTCCGCCGTGGCAAGGGTGTTGTGGTAGATCTGGGCGAGGACGTGATTGAGCGGCGCGTGATTCCGGAAGACGGCGGCGGCCTCACGGTTCAGTTCCTCGACGATGCTCGTGTCGGTCGGACCGAAACCCTCGGTCGGCCCCGAGAGATTCGTGGAGCACCGGAGCAGCCGGAAATGCAGCTCGTCGCCCTCCCGCGTCACGGGCGTCAGATAGATTCCGCTGCGATGAGCGGTTCCGGGCTTGGTGGACTCCGTCAGCGACTGGAACTCGTGCTCCGCGCGGATCCGCCCGAAGTGATCGGCATCGAGGTCGAAGAAGCGGCGGTAGTAGACCCCGGCGCCGTGCACGCGAAGGGGAACCCGACCGGGACCCACGGGGATTCCCGGCGCGTCGACGTCCGATCGGTCTCCGTGCGCCGACTCCCGGACGACGAACACCCGCTCCGCCGCACCCAGCCGGCGGGCGTCGATCCCGGACACGTCGCCCCACAGGTAGACGGTCTTCCCGGCGAGGTCGCATGAGCCGGAGGCGAACTCCTCGGGCGTGACGACGGACCCGAAGAAGTCCCGGACCCCGTCGTCGCCACGCGAGGCCTCGGGCGCGACCAGGATGTTGTCCGCATCCTCGATGCGGGCTTCCGTCAGCTCTGTGGTGTGCGTCAACCCGTCTCCTGTCATGCGCACATTCTCACTCGGCGCAACGCATCCGCACCGCCGAATTTCGCCTGCCGAGTCGGCCGGGGAGTACCTTCCTTGACCTCAAGCAAACTTGAGCTTCTACGGTCTCCCCGTGACCCGCACGAGACGCGGGTTCCGCACCGCCGAAACGCCGGACAGGAGAACCGACATGACCATCCAGCAGATGACCGACGCCGAACTCGCCGGACAGCCCGCCGCGTACTGGACCGGTGTCGCCTACGAGGCCCTCATCGCGTTCACCCGGGCCCGACAGGCCGAGAAGGGCTACACCCAGCCCCAGTTCTGGCTGCTGCGCAACCTGTCGGCGAACGACATCTCGCCCGACGGCGAGGGAATGACCCTGACCGAGCTGCGCGCGGCCATGGCCTCCTACATCCGCGCCGAGGACGATCTCGCGGCGGAGGCCGAAGTCCTTCTGGAGCGCGGCTGGCTGACCCGGGACGCCGAGTCCCGGCTGTGGCTCACCGAGGAGGGGGAGCGGGCCCGCGTCGACCTCAGGCGCAACACTCCCGCGATCCTCGCCGCCCTCCACGAGGGCATCGACGAGGCGGACTACGTCACCACGCTGAAGGTGCTCCAGCGGCTGATCCACAACGCGGGCGGTCCGGTCGCCCGACGCTGAGCCCCCCGCCGGCCGGCTACCGGCGGCGTCTGAACGCGAGGACGGCGAGGACGGGACTCGTGACGGTCGCGCCGACGGCGGTCACCGCGAGGACGAGGAGACCGGGGTTGACCCACCACGGCACGATCTCCTCGCCCGCGCACACCAGGCTCACGGGCAGCGCACTGCTGGAGTCGGGCACCGCCATGTGCCCGGCGTTGAACCAGCACGCGTCCTCCGGCTGGAGAAACGGCATGTACGACAGGCCGTACAGGTGCAGCGCACCGCCCGCGAGGTAGGCGAGCACGGCCACCCAGGCGGCCTTCTTGGCGGGCGAACGGCGGGCCCGGGGCAGACGGGGCTGGGGCAGCTCGTCGCCCCGCCGGGCCCGGACAAGACCGACGTAGGTGATCCCCGCCCAGGCCGGCAGGCCGATGGCGAGGATCATCATGCCTATGAGGGTCGTCATGATCAGCGGCCGCCGATACGCCCTTCGGCGGCGGCCCTCACGAAGGCGGTGAAGGCGGCGGGGGTGGCGAGGAAGGCGGGGCCTTGGGGGTTCTTGGAGTCACGGACGGCGATGTGGGGGGCGAGGTCGGCGACTTCGATGCACTCTCCGCCGTTGGGGCCGCTGTAGGACGACTTGCGCCAGGAGGCGGTGCCGAGCGGGGCGCATTCGACGCAGTCGCCGCCGTTGGGGCCGCTGAAGGACGACTTACGCCACCGGAGGTCCTGGCTGGTGCCCATACCGCTCCTTCATCACGCGTTCGATCAGCGCCGCCGATGCCTCCCGGGAGAGGGCCGAGGCCTGCAGCCGAGCGTAACTGACGGACACCTCCCTGATCACTTGGGAATTGGCGCTCATGCGGCCCGATTCGTAGCTCTCCGAGTAGACGATGTCGGGGTCGTCCTCGAAGCGCAGAACGTTGAACGAACCCAGCAGGCCGGGGTGCTGCCCCACACTGAAGGGAAGTACCTGCACCTGCACCCACGGGTGGTCGCGGAAGCGCAACAGGTGGGCGAGTTGGTTCCGCATGACCTCGGCCCCGCCGATCTCCCGATAGAGCACCGCTTCGTCGAGCACCACGCACAGCACCGGCGGATGCTCGCGCTCCAGGATGCGTTGGCGTTCCACTCGGGCCGCAACCATCTCGTCCAGCCGCCCCGGGTTCTCGACACTGAGCACCGCCCGGGCGTACGGCTCCGCCTGGAGGAGGCCGTAGACCAGCTGCGACTGGTACGTCGAGATGTACGTCGCTTTCGCTTCCATCTCCGCGTACGCCTGGAACCACGTCGGCAGCTGGCTCTTCAGGACCAGCCCCACCAGCCGCGAGAACACTCCGCCCGTGAGCAGGGCCGCGTCGAGCCGCTCCGAGAACTGGCGCGTCGGGACCTTCTTCGCCGTCTCTATCTGCCCGATGAGCGAGGCCGTGCAGTAGAGGATCGAACCCAACTCCGCCTGACTGAGGTTCGCCTCCTCTCTCAGACGGCGGAGTTCCGCTCCGTAGTAGTCCAGCGGCGACGCGCTGGGATCCAGGCTGCGGATGTTGACCAACGTGCGGTCACCCCCAAGCTCACGCGGTGAGGCGTTGTGTTCAGGCCGTAGCCGAGCGTAACGAAAGCCGCCCAGTCTGGTGGCATGAATCAGGCAACAGACCTCTACCCTGCGGTACTTGCGACGAGCTACCGCATGGCCTTCACCGTGGGTGAGCACTCCGCCGGTCACATGCGCCGCATCCTCCGCATGTTCCTCACGCGGTGGGAGCTCGACCACCTCACCGACCCGGCGACGCTCGCGCTCACCGAGCTCGTCGCCAACGTCGTCCGGCATGTGTCCGGCCGGCGGTGTTCGGTGCTGATCCTGCGGGAGCCGTGCGGGCTCCGGGTCGAGGTCGCCGACGGCGTGCCCGGTCCCGTACACGCGAAGGCGGCCGGTCCGCTGGACGCCGGTGGGCGGGGGCTGGTGCTGGTGGAGGCCGTGACGGACCGGTGGGGGGTCGACGAGCGGGTCGACGGGAAGACGGTGTGGTTCGAGTGCGACGCGTAGGGCACGATGGGCGCCGTCAGCCGCGTACCCGCCAGTAGGAGTCACCATGTCCGAGCCCGCGCCCGAGATCCTCGCCGCCTTCGAGGCGGCCAAGGGCTTCATGCCCGTCGTGGAGGGGCTCGCCCTGTTCGAGGCGGCCACCGAGGCGGCGAAGCTCGGGCTGCCGCTCCTGGAGGTCGGGACGTACTGCGGGCGGTCCACGATCCTGCTCGCCGACGTGGCCCGGCAGGCGGGGACGGTCGCGGTGACCGTGGACCACCACCGGGGCAGCGAGGAGCAGCAGCCTGGCTGGGAGTACCACGACGAGAGCGTGGTCGACCCGGAGGTCGGGCTCATGGACACGCTGCCGACGTTCCGCCGGACGCTGCGCAAGGCGGGTCTCGAAGAGCATGTGATCGCCGTGGTCGGGCGGTCGCCGCAGGTCGCGAAGGTGTGGGGCGGGCAGCTCGGGCTCGTGTTCATCGACGGCGGGCACACCGACGAGCACGCGACCAACGACTACGAGGGCTGGGCGCCGAAGGTCGCTCCCGGGGGCCTGCTCCTCATCCACGACGTCTTCCCGGACCCGGAGGACGGCGGTCAGGCGCCGTACCGGATCTACCTCCGCGCGCTGGAGTCGGGCGACTTCGAGGAGATCTCGGTCACCGACTCGCTGCGGGTCCTGCGCCGCCTCGGCTGATCGCGGAGGAAGCAGGAGGAGCGGCCTCCGGACGGCCCGACGGCCGCCTCCTCGAAAGGGGGCGGCCGTCGGATCGTGCTGTCCCCCGGGTCAGAACCCCGAGGTCACGTACAGGCAGTTGGTGTAGCTGTAGCCCGGTTCGATCTTCGCCTTGCTCGTCTTGGTGTCCCCGGCCGGGGACGTGCCCGTCGAGGCCCGCTTCTGGAGGAAGTGGTAGTCGCCGGCGGGCAGCAGCAGGGTCGCCTTCGGGTACTTCGAGGACGGGCCCTTGCAGGCCTCGACCTTCTTGGAGCCCGCGAAGATCGGGCTCGGGTACTTGGTGCAGGTGGTGCACGCCTTCAGGGTGACCTTGCCGGTCATCGGACCGGTGTAGAGCAGCTCGACCTCGCCCGGGCCGTCGTTGCTCACCACCATCACCATCCGCGAACCGCCGGGCACGTCGGCCGAGGGCAGCTTCTTGCCCGCCGCGGGCTCCTCGTCGGCGATCTCGGCGGCGATGGCGATGGAGCGGGCGTGCGCCGCGTCCGGGCTGCTCGGGTAGTCCTTGGCGTACTGGGTCATGGTCTTGATCGCGTCGTCGTACTCCTTGCTCCGGAACTGCGAGGTCCCGCAGGTGAACTCGCCCTTCTGGACGGCGCCCGCGGCCTCCTTCGCCGCGTCCTCGACGGCCGGGTCCGTCATGTTGTCGAGGGCGGAGCGGAGCGCGCGCAGCTCGCCGGCCGTCTCGCACGGGGTGGCGCCGCCGCTGAGGGCGGTCGTCCGGGTCTTGATCGCCGCCCGGACGGCCGGCTCGACACGGGTCGCCTGGGATGACTTCGGGAAGGTGTCGTACAGCGCGTTGAGGCTCTCGCTGGCCGGTGGGTCGGCCGCCTCCACGCCGAGCGCGTCCGTCCCGCACTTGAAGAGCGATTCGGCCAGCGGCTCGTCGGTCTTGGCGGGCCGGACGCCGAGCAGTTCCTTGTCGACGGTGCCGGCGAGCCCGCGCAGGTGCTTGAGCGGCGCGACGGCCTCGCAGAACGCCTTCTTCGCGTACGGGCGGGAGACCGTCTCGTAGTACGTGTCGAGGCGCGCGGGCACGAGCTTCCCGGCCCGCGAACCGGCGTTCCTGGTGCCGAGCTCCTGGTAGGTGGCGAGCGCCTTGAGGTAGATCGGCTCGGCCTTGTCGAAGGTCAAGCCGTCGTCGGCCGTCTCGACCAGGGCGTCGGCCGCCGCGAGGCGTTCGAGCAGCGCCTGCTCCTTCGCCTCGTCGCGGGCCGCCCCGTACGCGAGCGAGCCGCCCGCGGGCACGGCGAGCAGCACGAGGGCGAGGGGCAGGGCGAGGCGGCGGAAGGAGGCGCCGATCCGGAGTTGCGCGCGCAGTCCGCGTCTCGCGCCGTCGGCGGCGGCGAGCAGCAGGAAGACGCCGTAGCCGACGAGGAGCCCGAGGGGTACGCCGTCGACGTCGGCGGGAAGGGCCATCACGAGCAGGGCGACGGTGGCGATCCAGCAGAACGCGGCACCGATCCAGTTGCGCAGCAGGACGTAACCGAGGCCCAGGCAGGAGAGGTTGAGCAGGCCGATCATGGCGGCCTGTGCCGCGTTCGCCTCGCCGGGCGGCTGCGCGGGCGGCTGTCCGCCGGCGCCGGGCGGCGGGCCGTATCCCGGCGGCCCGTATCCGGGCGGGCCGTAGCCCGGCGGCGGGCCGTAGC
>NZ_BNBZ01000053.1 GCF_014656215.1 Streptomyces zaomyceticus
ACGACCAGCGCGGCGCCGGAAGCACGGGTTCTTCCGCGCCGGATGAAGGTGTTCCACCAGCTGTTCACGGACGGCTCCTGGGGATCGGCGGTGAGATGGGGCGGTTCACCATGGCCGGGGCGGACGCGGCGGAACAAGCGCTTCCGCGCGCTCCCCACGCCTTCGGTCGCATTCGTGTGACTCGACACATCAGCAGCCTTTCGAAAGGACCGCGCCGCACACCGTCGCCCTTCGGTCGGCGGGGGAAAACACAGACACCGGGGCCCGTGGTGGGGCCCCGGTGCTGTGAGGAACGGCGGGAGAGCCGTTACGGAAGGACGATCGGGAAGTTGCGCCTCGGCGCCTCCAGGAGGCCGTGGAATGTCGCGAGGACGCCGATGTCGCCCTCGGCAGTGACCGCCCCGGAGCCGATCGCTTCCGTGAAGGAGGTCCGCTGGGCCAGGACGAGGTCGAGGGTGGCGCGCTCCAGGCGCAGGGTCAGCTGAGGGGCCTCCCCGCGTGGTGCGTCGCCCCGCATGGGGGTGAGCACGCCATTGCCGACCAGGAGGGTCCACACCTCGTCGGTGTCGGTGAACTCCCAGCGCAGCAGCAGCCGGTGGGCCGCCGCGCGCGGCCCGTCCAGCCGCACGGCCATGGAGTCGAAGATCTGCCCGGTGCCCAGAGCCGCCAGCATGTCGACGCTCTCGCCGCGTGGCGCGCCCTTGGCCCGCTTCTCCTGGCCGGCCTCCCGCAGCTCCTTGGCGCCCGTGAGGTAGATGTTGCGCCAGGTGCCGTTCTCCTGGCCGAAGCCCAGCGTCTCGTACGTGGCGATCTGGAGCTCGCGGGCCGCCGCGTGTTCCGGCTCCGCGAACAAGACGTGGTTGAGCAGCTCGGCGGCCCAGCGCAGGTCGCCGCCCTCGAACGCCTCGCGGGCGGCGCTGACGGTGGCGTCCGCGCCACCGATGGTGGCGACGTACCGCTTGGCCTGCTCGACCGGCGGGTGCTGCCAGAGGTGCGCCGGGTTGCCGTCGTACCAGCCCATGTACCGCTGGTACACGGCCTTGACGTTGTGACTGAGGGAGCCGTAGTAGCCGCGCACGCTCCAGGCCCGGCCCAGCTCGCCGGGGAAGGACTGGATCTCCTCGGCGATCTCGGGTCCGGTCAAGCCCTGGTTCATCAGCCGGACGGTCTGGTCGTGGAGGTAGGCGTAGGCGTCGCGCTGCTGCGTCAGGATGCGCGTCACCTCGTCGTGGCCCCACGTCGGCCAGTTGTGGGAGCCGATGAGGATCTCGGCCCCGTCGAAGAGCTGGATCGACTCGGTGATGTACGAGGCCCAGGCATGGGCGTCACGTACCTGCGCGCCGCGCAGCGTGAGGACGTTGTGGAGTGAGTGGTTGACGTTCTCAGCGATGAGCAGGACACGGTGGTCCGGCAGGTAGAAGTTCATCTCCGAGGGTGCCTCGGTGTCCGGGGTCAGCTGGAAAAGCAGCCTGACTCCGTCCAGGACGAGCTCCTGGCCGGTGGCGGTGATGCTCACCGTGGGCGCGATCAGGCCGACGGTGCCGGTGGACAGGGCCTGTCCGAGGCCGAAGCCGACCGACGCCTCGGGGCCGACCGGGAGCGAGCGGCCGTACATGTAGACGGCGCGGCGGAGCATCGCCGGTCCGGCGAAGATGTTCTCGCTGACGGCGTGGTCCATGAACCCGTCGGGCGCGATGACCCCGCACTCGCCGGACTCGACCGCCTCGTGCGTGGTGACGCCGAGGACGCCGCCGAAGTGGTCGCCGTGGCTGTGCGTGTAGATCACGGCCCTGACCGGGCGCTCGCCGCGGTTCCGCGTGTACAGCGCCAGGGCTTCGGCGGCGACCTCCTTCGACGTCAGCGGGTCGACGACGATCACGCCGCTTTCGCCTTCGACGATCGTCATGTTGGAGACGTCGAGACCGCGGACCTGGTAGATGCCGGGTGCGACCTCGAAGAGGCCCTGAGCGGTGTTGAGCCGGCTCTGCCGCCACAGGCTCGGATGCACGGTACGCGGGCACTCGTCCTTGTTCAGGAAGTCCCAGCGGTCGTTGTCCCAGACGATCCGGCCGGCGTCGTTGCGCACGACACAGGGCTCCAGCCTGTCGATCAGTCCGCGGGCGGCGTTGGCCTGGTCGGTGGTGTCGTCCCAGTCGAGTTCGGGGAGGGAGGGCGTCATCGGTCAGTCCTCTGAGGCGGGGGTGGCGGCAGGGGCGGTGATACGAGTCCAGACTCCGGTCTCGCCGGCCTCGGCCGCGCGGCGGCCCAGGCTCTCGGCCCAGCGGCGCTCGGAGGCGACGGCGTCCCGCCAGGACCACAGGCGCCGGGTGAGCCGGTGCAGCGGGTACTCCTCCGTGATGCCCATCGCCCCGTGCAGCTGGTGGGCGATCTGGGCGATCTCGGTGGCGGCGGCAGCCGTGGTGATCCGTACGATCTCGACCGCGCCGCTGGAGCCCCGCGCCTCGCGTGCCAGGGAGAGCGCGGCATCGGCCTGGACGAGCTGGACGCGCATCCGGGCGAGGTTGCCGGCGACGGCGGGGATCTTCAGCAGCGGGGCGCCGAACTGCTCGCGTTCGGAGACGTACGTCCTGGTGAGTCGGTAGGCGCCGTGGGACGCGCCGAGGACGGCCGCCGACCAGAGGAGCGCGAGGCGCTCGCGCACCTCCTCGTACGCGGGCCCGCCTTCGGCGGCGGTGACGGGTGTGCCGGTCAGGACCACGGTGTCGCGGGGCTCGCCCGCGATGTTGTCGACGTTGCGTACGTGGACCGTGGGATCGCCCAGGTTGACCAGGAACGGCGCAGATCCCGGCGCGCACAGGACGAGGCGGGTGGCGTCGCGGGCCCACGGCACGGAGGTCAGCTCGGCGCTGACGGTTCCCGAGGTGGCGTCGGGCGCCTCGGCCAGTAGTAGGACCGTGGCGAGGCCGTCGGCGAGCTTCCCGGTGTGGCCGAGGATCCAGTCGGCGGTGGACGCCTCGACGACGGGAACGCCGATGCCGTGCCCGGCGAGTGACTCGACGACCACGAGAAGGTCGTCGAGCGAGCCGCCGGCGCCGCCCCTCTCCTCCTCGATACCGATGCGGGGCAGCCCGAGTTCGACGAGAGCGGCCCACAGGTCGGGGCCGTTGGCCGCGGCGAGGTCGTCGATCAGGCTCCGCAGTTCGTCGGCGAACTGACTACGGCTCATGAACGGGCCTCCTGTCGGGCGATGAGAGAGAGCAGGACCTCGGCCGCGCCGCCGCGCAGGCTGAACGCCGGGGAGGCGAGCAGCGCCTGCCCGAAGGGGCTGTCGAAGGCGGGGTCCTGGCACAGGTCGGTGCGGCGCAGCGCCTCGATGACGTCGTGCTCGAAGGCGTTGCCGAGGTACTTGAGCGCCGCGGCCTGCTGGACGGGGGCCTGGCCTGCGTCCATGGCGCCGGCGACCTCGAAGCACAGACGGCGCAGCACAGCGAGCCTGGCCACCAACGAGCCCAGCAGCGCACGCAGTTCGCGGTCGTCCTTCTGCCGGGCGGACTCGCTGATGAGCTCGACGAGGACGGGGTAGCTGGACAGCGCCCGCTCGGCGCCACCGCGTTCGAAGGAGAGCTGCTCGACGACCTGCTTCCAGCCCTGGCCGACCTCGCCGAGCACACGCTGCGCGGGGACGAGGACGTTCTCGAAGCGGACCTCGTTGAAGTGGTGTTCGCCGGCCAGGTCCACGATCGGCGTGACGGACACGCCCTCCGCGTCCATGTCGAGGACGAACTCGGTCAGCCCCTCGTGCTTGCGCTCGCCGCGCGACGTGCGGGCGAGGAGGTAGGCATGGGTGGCGTGGTGGGCTTGGGTGGTCCAGATCTTGTGGCCGTTGACGAGCCAGCCGCCGTCGACCCGCTCCGCGGTGGTCCTCACCGAGGCCAGGTCGGAGCCGGCCTCCGGCTCGCTCATGCCCAGGCAGAACACGGCCTCACCGGAGGCGATCCTCGGCACGATCTCCTCCTGGAGCTCGCGCGTGCCGTGCCGAAGGACCGCCGGGCCGATCTGCCGGTCGCCGATCCAGTGCGCGGCCACCGGCGCGCCCGCACGCAGCAACTCCTCGGTGACGGCGAGTCGTTCCACGTTGGTGCGTCCGGCGCCGCCGAACTCTTCCGGGTACGTCATGGCGATGAGTCCGCGGGTGGCGAGTTCCCTGCTGAACTCCAGGTCGAAGGAGCGCAGCCAGGAGTCGCTGCGCGGGGTGTAGCGTCCGGCGTCGCGCCATGCGGCGGTCAGCTCGCGGACCTGTGCGCGCAGCTCGGCGCAGGAGTCCGGTCCTGGGGAGTGGTGGTCCATGGTGGCCTTTCCGGGCGTACGGGGCGGGTGTCAGCGACCGGTCTCAGCGTCCGGTGAAGACGCCGGGACGCTTCTCCTGGAAGGCCGCGAACGCCTCCCGCGAGTCCTCGGTGCAGGTGATGACGGCCATGTGGGAGGAGATCAGGTCCAGCGCGGTCCGCAGGTCATGACGGGCGCCCTGGCGGACGGCGCGCTTGATGGTGCGGATCGCGACCGGCGGACGTTCGGCGAGGCGGGTGGCGTACGCGTACACGGCGTCCATCAGGTCCTCGTCCTCGTGGACCTCGTCCACCAGGCCGATGCGCAGGGCCTCGTCGGCGCCGACGAAGTCGCCGGTCCACAGCATGCGCAGCGCGGTGGAGGTGCCGACGGCGCGGGGCAAGAGCCAGCAGCCGCCGTCGCCAGGGACGAGGCCGACCTTGATGTAGCCCTCGGAGAAGCGGGCACTCCGGCCGGCGAAGCGCAGGTCGCAGAGGAGCGCCATGTCCATTCCCGCGCCGACGGCGGGGCCGGTGACGGCGGCGATGACCGGCTTGTCGACGTCCTCCAGGGTCAGGGCGACCCGGTGCACGTTCTGCGTCAGCAGCTCCTTCTCCCCCAGTGGCGCCCGCTCCTCGCCCTTGAAGGCGGCGAGGTCGACGCCGGAGCAGAAGGAGTCACCGGCGCCCGTGACGACGATGACCCGTACCTCGGGGTCGACCTGGGCGTCGGTGAGGGCGTCGGCCCAGGCGTGCACCATGTCGATGGTGAACGCGTTCTTGCGCTCGGGGCGGTTGAGGAGGATGGTCGCGATCCCGTCGCGGACCGTGTACTCGAGATCGGCCATCGCCGTCCCTTTCTCTGGGAGTTCTCTAGTGGATGCGGGCGCGCAGTTCGCGCTTGAGGACCTTGCCGTTGGGGTTGCGGGGCAGCGCGTCGACGAAGTGGACCCGGCGGGGCTTCTTGTACGAGGCGATCCGGTCCCGGGTGAAGTCGACGAGCTGCTGCTCGGTCGGGCGGTCCGCGCCGGGGCGCAGGACGACGACGGCGGTGACGGCCTCGCCCCACAGCTCGTCGGGGACGCCGACGACCGCGACCTCGGACACCGCCGGGTGCTCCGCGAGCACGGACTCGACCTCGGTGGAGTACACGTTCTCGCCGCCGCTGACGATCATGTCCTTGATGCGGTCGGTGAGGAACAGGTAGCCGTCCGCGTCGAGGTAACCGCCGTCCCCTGTGCACAACAGGCCCTGGGAGTCGTACAGCGCCGCGGTCTCCTCGGGCCGGTTCCAGTAGCCGGGGGTGTTGTGACGGGAGCGGATCCGGATCTCGCCGGCGGTCCCGGCCGGAAGCGGCCTGCCGGTCTCGGGGTCGGCGATGACGACGTCGACTCCGCGTCGGGGCCTGCCGACCGATGTCAGCAGGTGCCATCGGGGGCCGTCCGGCACGTGGTCCTCCGGCGGCAGCTGGGTGACCGTGCCGCCGCCCTCGGTGAGTCCGTACTTGCCCATGAACTGACAGCCGAAGAGGGCCATCGAGCGGCGCAGCAGCGCCGGGGTGATGGACGCGGAGCCGTAGGTGATGAGCGTCAGGCGGGAGAAGTCGCGCTTCTCGATCCCGGGCAGCTCGGTGAGCATGTGCAGGACCGAGGGAACGAGGAAGGCGTGGGTGACGCCCTCCCGTTCGATGGTCTCGGCCGCCGTATGGGGAGCGAAGTCCGGGAACATCAGGCTGTTGGCGCCGGCGGTGAGCGCCACCCGCAGCCATCCCAGGCCGCCGATGTGGAACATCGGCAGGGCGTTGAGCGCCACCGATCCGGGCTCCCAGAGATACTCCTCCAGCTCCGTCGTGTCGGCGTAGAAGTTGCCGTGCGTCAGCAGGACGCCCTTGGGGACGCCTGTGGTGCCGGAGGTGTAGATCTGCAGGAACACCTCGTCGGTGTCCGCGCCGGTGCCCCGGCCCGGGTCATCGTCCGGGTGGGCGGTGAGCCAGCTCTCGTACGCGGGCACGCCGGGCTCCTCGGAGGGGCCGATGACGACCAGCCGCAGACCCGGCAGGGCATCGCACACGGCGTCGGCGACGTCCCGGAACTCCGGTTCCGCCAGCAGGAACGTCAGCTCGGCATCCCGGGCGACGGCCGTCAACTCAGCTGTGGCGAGGCGCCAGTTCAGCGGGACGGACACCATGCCGGCCTTGGCGGCGCCGACGATGATCTCGCCGGCCTCGACCCGGGTGCGGGCGAGGAACCCGATCCGCGACCCGACGGAGGTCTCGGCGAGCAGCGCGCGGGCTATCCGGTTGCTGCGGGAGTCCAGTTCGGCATAGCCGACACTGCTCCCTTCGCAGGTCAGCGCGGCGGAGGTGCCGCGCTCGGCTGCGTGCAGGCGGATGGCGTCGGGTAGATGCAGACCCATGCAGGGATCCCTCCATCGTCGTAGTCGGCAAAGGCAAGGGGTTTGGCGGTACTAGCCCTTGGGGCCGCCGGCGACGTAGAGGATCTGGCCGTTGACGAACCCGGCCTCCTCGCGGACGAAGAAGGAGACCGCCTGGGCGATGTCCTCGGGGCGGCCGCCCCGGCGGACGGGGATGGCTTTGGCGTACCGGTCGGTGAACTCCTCGAAGGTGATGCCCATCCGCTCGGCGGTGGCCTCGGTCATCTCGGTGGCGATGAAGCCGGGGGCGACGCAGTTGACGGTGACGCCGAAGGGACCGAGTTCGATCGCCAGGGTCTTGGTGAGGCCCAACAGTCCGGCCTTGGCGGAGGAGTAGTTCGACTGGCCCCGGTTACCGAGGGCGGCGGACGAGGAGAGGTTCACGGTGCGGCCCCAGCCGGCGGCGGTCTGGTGGCGCTGCACGGCGCGTGCCATCAGGAAGGCGCCGCGCAGGTGGACGCCGATGACCGAGTCGAAGTCCTGGTCGGTCATCTTGTGGACGAGGTTGTCGCGGATGATGCCGGCGTTGTTCACCAGGACGGTGGGGGCGCCCAGTTCGGCCGCGACCCGGGCGACGCCCGCCTCGACCTGTTGGGCGTCCGAGACGTCGCAGCCGACGGCGAGGGCTCGTCCGCCCTCCTTCTCGACGGTCTCGACGGTCCTGGCACAGGCGGCCTCGTCCAGGTCGAGGACCGCGACGGCGAAGCCGTCACGGGCGAGGCGGGCGGCGATCGCCGCGCCGATTCCCCGGGCGGCGCCGGTGACGACGGCGACCTTCGGGGCGGCGGAAGGGGTGGTGGACACGGTTGCTCCCTGGGGCAAGAGTGGAGGGAAGGTCCTACTTGGGGGCCATGCGGATGGCGCCGTCGAGGCGGATCGTCTCGCCGTTCAGCATGGGGTTCTCGATGATCGAGGTCGCCAGGTGGGCGTACTCGGACGGGTCGCCGAGCCGGGAGGGGTGCGGGACCTGAGCGCCGAGCGCGTCGAGGAACTCCTGCGGCTTCTTGTTGAGCAGCGGGGTGGAGAAGAGGCCCGGGGCGATGGTGACCACCCGGATCCTCGCCGCCGCGAGGTCGCGTGCGATCGGCAGGGTCATGCCCACGATGCCGCCCTTGGAGGCGGAGTAGGCGCACTGGCCGATCTGGCCCTCGAAGGCGGCGGCGGAGGCGGTGTTGATGATGACGCCGCGCTCGCCGTCGACCTCGTCGGTCCTCGCCATCTCAGCGGCGGCGAGGCGCAGCACGTTGAACGTGCCGATCAGGTTGACTCCGACGACGTGCTCGAAGTCCTCCAGGGCGTAGGGCGTGCCGTCGCGACCGACGGTCCGGCCGCCCTTGCCGAGTCCGGCGCAGTTGACGGTGACGCGCAGCGGCGCCTGGGCCGCGGCGGTGGCGACGGCGCGGGCGGCGTCGTCGGCGCTGCGGACGTCACCGGCGACGAAGTGCGCACGCTCGCCGAGCTCCTTGGCCCGCTGCTCGCCCTGGGAGGTGGGCAGGTCGAGCAGGACGACATGCGCGCCCTGGGCGAGGAGGCGCTCGGCGGTGGCGAGGCCGAGGCCCGACGCACCACCGGTGACGACGGCGGAGACTCCGTTGATCTGCATGGGTGAGGGTTCCGTTCCTGTCCTGGGATGGGGAGTGCGCGGATCAGAGGCCGATGGACTTGGCGATGATCGTCTTCATGACCTCGCTGGTGCCGCCGTAGATCCGCATGACGCGGGTGTCCGCGTAGAGACGGGCGATGGGGTACTCCAGCATGTAGCCGTAACCGCCGTGCAGCTGGAGGCACTTGTCGATCACGCGGCTCGCGGTCTCGGTGCACAGCAGCTTGGCCATCGCCGCGTAGTCCGCGGACAGCTCGCCCCGCGCGTCGCGCTCCAGGGCCTCGTACGCCATGAGCTTGGCGGCCTCGACCTCGGTGGCGCATTCGGCGAGCACGAACTTGGTGTTCTGGAAGGAGGCCACCGGCTTGCCGAAGACCTGGCGGTCCCGGGTGTACTCCTTGGCGAAGGTCACCGCGGCCTCGGCGGCGGCCGCTGCCTGGACGGCGATCACGAGGCGCTCGCGGGCGAGGTTGCGGCCGAGGTAGAAGAAGCCCTCGTCCCGCTCGCCGAGGAGGTTGTGCACCGGCACCTTCACGTCGGTGAAGGAGAGCTCGGCGGTGTCGGAGGCGTGCAGGCCGATCTTGTCCAGGCTGCGGCCGACCGTGAAGCCCTCGCTCCCGGCGTCGACGACCAGAATCGACAGGCCCTTGCGGCGGTTGTCCGCCGGGGCGGGCGAGGTGCGGCAGACCACCAGGACCAGGTCGCACTGGGTGCCGCCGGTGATGAAGGTCTTGGCGCCGTTGAGGACGTAATGGGTGCCGTCCTCGGACAGGACGGCCTTCGTCTGGATGCCGGCCAGGTCGGATCCGGTGCCAGGCTCGGTCATCGCGATGGAGAGCATGAGGTCGCCGGAGACGCAGCCGGGGACCCAGCGCCGCTTCTGCTCCTCGGTCCCGAAGTGCAGGAGGTACGGCAGGATGATGTTGGAGTGCGTCATGGCGGTGCCCAGGGTGGCCCCGGCGCGGGCGACCTCTTCGGCGAGCACGGCACCGAAGTGGTGTCCGGTCTGCCCACCGCCGCCGTACTCCTCCGGCACCTCCATGCCGAGCAGGCCCAGCCCACCGAGCTTGCGGTAGAAGTCGCGGGACACGGCCTTCGCCGCGACCCAGTCCTGGAGGTGCGGAACCGCTTCCTTGGCCAGGAAGTCCCGGACCATCTGCCGGAACACCTCGTGCTCCTCGTTGAATACCGTACTCGGCATGACGGCCTCTCTCTTGCATCGGGTTAGCCAGTTTTCACTTTTACGCCCGCTTGCCGCGCTGTCAAGGCGCATTCAACGCAATCTCGATGCTAGACAGCTAGGTTAGCTTGGAATAACTTAAAGCGGCTCGCGCCCGCGCGCGACCGCACCTTCCGCCTCTCTTCCAGGAGCAGCCCATGCGTGACGCAGTGATCGTGGACGCCGTGCGAACCCCCGTCGGGAAGCGGGGAGGTTCCCTCTCGTCCCTCCACGCGGTCGATCTCTCCGCCCATGTCCTGACCGCCCTCGCCGAGCGCAACGGCCTCGACCCGGCCACCGTCGACGACGTGGTCTGGGGCACCGTCTCCCAGGTCGGCGAGCAGTCCGGCGTCGTCGGACGCTTCGCGGCGCTCGCCGCCGGCTGGCCCGAGTCCGTGCCGGGCGTCTCCGTCTCGCGCGCCTGCGGCTCCTCCCAGCAGTCGGTGCACTTCGCCGCCGGGCTCGTCGTCGCCGGTCAGTACGACATCGCCGTCGCCGGCGGCGTCGAGGCGATGAGCCGGGTACCGATGGGCTCCGCCCGCGAGGTCCCGGGGGCCGGAAAGGCGTACGGCCCGCTCGTCCTCGACCGCTACTTCCCCGGCGGGCGGGGCACCTTCGACCAGGGCGTCGGCGCCGAGATGATTGCGGAGCAGTACGGGTTCAGCCGCGCGCAGCTCGACCAGCACGCCCTGGACTCGCATGAGCGGGCCGCCCGCGCCGTCGACGAGGGCCGCTTCACCGCCCAGGTCGCCCCGGTCGCCGTCACCGACGCGGAGGGCGCCTCGCGCGTCTTCGACACCGACGAGGGGGTGCGGCGCGGCTCGACCCTGGAGAAGCTGGCCACCCTCACGACGCCCTTCAAGGAGGACGGCGTAGTGAGCGCCGCCAACTCCTCCCAGATCTCCGACGGCGCCGCCGCGCTGCTCATCACCACGAGCGAGATCGCCCGCCGCAACGGCTGGACGCCGATCGCCCGCGTCCACACCGCGGTCCTCGCCGGCGTCGACCCGGTCACCATGGCCCTGGGGCCGGCCCCCGCCACGGCCAAGGCCCTCAAGCGCGCGGGCCTGTCGATCGGCGACATCGGCGCGTTCGAGATCAACGAGGCGTTCGCCCCCGTCACGCTGGCCTGGCTCAAGGAGACCGGTGCGGACTACGAGCTGATGAACCCGCTCGGCGGGGCGATGGCGATCGGCCACCCGCTGGGCGGCTCGGGCGCGCGCCTGATGACGACCCTGGTCCACCACATGCGCGACAACGGCATCCGCTACGGCCTCCAGGCCATGTGCGAGGCCGGCGGCATGGCCAACGCGACCATCCTCGAACTGCTCTGACGCACCACGCCGTAGAAAGAGGGGGTGCTGTCGGCCAGCAGCACCCCCTCTCCCTAGACCCGTCGCGTCACCGCACGAGGCCGACCTCCGCCAGGACCTCCCGCGTGTGTGCGCCGACCGCTGGCGCCGGGCGCGGCGTGCCCGACGGGGTGCCGTGGAAGCGCGGGGCCGGGGCGGGCTGAAGCACGCCGTCCTCGGTGTAGTACGTGCCGCGCGCCAGGTTGTGCGGGTGGGCCGCCGCCTCGGTCAGGCCGTACACCGGGGTGACGCAGGACTGCGTGCCGTCGAAGGCGGCGGTCCACTCCTCGCGGCTCCATCCGGCGAAGATCTCCTCCAGACGTACCCGCATGGCGGGCCACTGCTCCCGGTCGTGCTGCTTGGCGAACAGGGGGTCGTCGGCCAGTCCGAGGACCTCCAGCAGGACGGCGTAGAACTGTGGCTCGACACTGCCGACGGCCATGTGACCGCCGTCGGAGGTGCGGTAGGTGCGGTAGAAGGGGGCACCACCGTCGAAAAGGTTGACACCCCGGGCGTCCTCCCAACGGCCCACCGCCAGCAGGCCGTGGACGAGGGCGAGCTGGACGGCCGTGCCGTCGGTCATGGCGGCGTCGACCACCTGGCCGCGGCCCGTACGCCCGGCGCTGACCAGGGCGGTGGTGATGCCCAGGGCGAGCAGCATCCCGCCGCCGCCCATGTCGCCGACGAGGTTGAGCGGCACAGGCGGGTGCTCGTCCGCCGCGCCGAGCGCGCCGAGCGCGCCCGCGACGGCGATGTAGTTGATGTCGTGACCGGGCGCTTGGGCGAGCGGCCCGTCCTGGCCCCAGCCGGTCATCCGGCCGTAGACGAGCTTGGGGTTGCGGGCCAGGCAGACGTCCGGCCCGAGGCCGAGTCGCTCGGCGACACCAGGGCGGAACCCCTCGATGAGGGCGTCGGCGGTGTCGACGAGGGCGAGGACGGCCTCGACGTCCGCCGGGTCCTTCAGGTCGAGGGCGACGGAGCGGCGGCCGCGGTGGAGAATCGGGTGTTTGGACGCGGTGCCGGCCTCGGCGGGCCGGTCGACGCGGATGACCTCGGCTCCCTGATCGGCCAGGAGCATGCCTGCGAAGGGACCGGGGCCGATGCCGCCGAGTTCGACGACGCGGATGCCGGACAGCGGACCGGCGGCGGGGGTGGGTGCGGTGCTCACGGGGCGCTCTGCTTCCTGACAGCGGCGGGGAGGGAGGGGAACACCGGCCGCCCAGGGGTCGGTAGGAGGGGCGGCCGGTGACTGTGGGGGCGGTCTACAGCCCCAGGTCCTTGGCGATGATCGTCTTCATGACCTCGCTGGTGCCGCCATAGATCCGCGAGACGCGGGTGTCGGCGTAGAGGCGCGCGATCGGGTACTCCAGCATGTAGCCGTAACCACCGTGCAGTTGCAGGCACTTGTCGATGACTCGGCCCGCGACCTCGGTGCCGAACAGCTTGATCTTCGCGGCGTCGGCGCCGGTCAGCTCGCCCGAGTCGTCGAGTTCGATGCCCTTGTCGACCATGGCCTGGAGGGCCTCGACCTCGGCGGCGCACTCGGCAAGGACGAACTTGGTGTTCTGGAAGGCCGCCACCGGCTTGCCGAACACCTGGCGCTCCAGGACGTACTCGCGGGCGAACTCGATCGCGGCCGTGGCCGTGGCGACGGCGCCGACTCCGATGGAGAGCCGCTCGCGCGGCAGGTTCCGGCCGAGGTAGGAGAAGCCCTTGTCCTGCTCGCCGAGGAGGTTCTCGACCGGGACCCGGACGTCGGTGAAGGAGAGCTCGGAGGTGTCGGAGGAGCGCAGCCCGATCTTGTCCAGCTTCCGCCCGTAGGAGAAGCCTTCGCTGTCGGTCGGGACGACCAGCAGGCTGAGGCCGTGGCGGCGGTCCTCGTCGGTGGCCGGGGCGGTACGGGCCGCGACGACGCACAGCTCGGAGTTGCGGGCGCCGGTGATGAAGGTCTTGGAGCCGTTGAGGACGTAGTGGGTGCCGCCCTCGGAGAGCCTGGCGGTGGTGCGGATCCCCGCCAGGTCCGAGCCGGTGCCGGGCTCGGTCATCGCGATGCACAGCATGATGTCGCCGGAGGCGACGCCGGGGAGCCAGCGCTTCTTCTGCTCGTCGTTCGCGAGGTCGAGGAGGTACGGCAGGACGATGCCGGTGGACACGCCGTAGTGACCGAAGGAGACGGCCGCACGGGCGCACTCCTCGTTGATGACGACCTGGTACTTGTAGCTGGTCTCACCGGCCCCGCCGAGCTCCTCGGAGATGTCGAAGCCCATCACACCGAGCGCGCCGAGCTTGCGGAAGAGCTCGCGGTCGACGAGGTTGTCCTGCTCCCAGCACTCGAAGTGGGGCTTCACCTCCTTGGCGATGAAGTCCCGGATCATCGCCCGGAAGTCCTCGTGCTCCTGGGTGTAGAGGGTTCGCTTCATGTGTCGTTCCTGTCGCTCTGGGGATGAGGGCGCGTGGTCAGCGGGAGCCGCCGTCGACGGTCACGACCTGGGCGCTGATGTAGTTCGACTCCTGCGTGCAGAGCAGGTAGATCGCGCCCGCGGCCTCGGCCGGTGTGCCGGGGCGGCCGAACGGGTTCGTGCGGGCGACCGCGGCGGCTATCTGCGGGCTGACGCCGACCTTGATCCTCCGGCCCTCGATCTCGACGAACGCCTCGTCCTCGGCGGTGGCCTCGGTCATGCGGGTGAGGATGAAGCCGTACGCGACGGCGTTGACGTTGACCTTGTAACGGCCCCACTCCTTGGCCATGGTCTTGGTCAGACCGATGACGCCGGCCTTGGCGGAGGAGTAGTTGGCCTGGCCGGGATTGCCGTACTGGCCGGAAACCGAGGAGACGTTGACGACCTTGCGGTGGTGGTCGGTCGGGTTGGCCTTGATGTACGGCTGGGCGGCGCGCAGGATCCGGAACGGGGCCTTGAGGTGGACGTCGAGGATGGCGTCCCACTGTTCGTCGGTCATCTTCTGGATGACGGTGTCCCAGGTGTAGCCGGCGTTGTTGACGATGATGTCGAGGCCGCCGAAAGAGTCGATCGCGGTGTTCACGAACCGCTCGGCGAAGTCGTCCTCGGTGACGGATCCGACGCAGGCAACGGCCTTGCCGCCTGCGGCGACGATGTCGGCGACGGTCTCCTCGGCCGGCTGCTTGTCGAGGTCATTGATCACGACACTCGCGCCTTCGGAGGCGAGCTTGAGCGCGACCTCTCGGCCGATGCCGCGGCCGGAGCCGGAGACGAGGGCGACCTTGTCGTCCAGGGTTCCCATGATGGTGTACGTCCTTACTGTGTAGGCCAGTCGGTGGCGGTGACGACGGCCGAGCCCTGGAGGGTCGCGGTGCCGTCGGGCAGGGAGACCGTCAGGTCGAGGTGGGCGAGGCCGTCTTCCACCCTCGTGACGGTGCCCCGGCAGACCGGTGTCGCGTTGACGGGCGTGATCGCGGAGAACCGCACCCCGTAGGAACGGATCCGCCCCTGCGGGACCCAGTCGGTGAGCAACCGTCCGAGATACGCCATCGAGAGCATTCCGTGGGCGAAGACATCCGGGATGCCGACGGCCGCGCAGGCGTCGGTGTCGATGTGTACGGGGTTGTGGTCACCCGAGGCGCCGGCGTACAGGGCCAGCGTGGAACGGGTGATCCGAGGCGCCTCGATCAGGAGGAAGTCGCCGGGGCTCAGGGTGGTCATCACTTGGCCGCCTTCGGGTCGCGCACGACGAGGGTGCCGGTGAGCGTCGCGATGGGCTCCCCGTCACGGGTGACGTGGGTGTCGCGGACGATGAACTCCAGCGCGCCACCCTTCTTCGCGTACACGTCCTCGACCTCGGTGACGAAGGTGAGCGTGTCCCCCGCGTACGCCTGGGCGTGGTAGGTGAACTCCTGTCCGCCGTGCAGGATCGTGCGGACGTCGATGCCCAGGTCGTCGAGGAACCGGCCCCGGTCGGGGTTGTCCATGTCCAGGCAGAAGAGGAAGGTCGGCGGGACGGGAAGGTCACGGTGCCCGGCCGTCTTCGCGGCCTCCAAGTCGGTGTAGACGGTGTCCGTCTGTCCGATGGCCCGGGCGAAGAACCGGAGCCGGCCGCGCTCGGCCTGGACCGAGTGTTCCGGGGTGCGGGTGCCGATGAGGGCGGGATCGATGGGCATGGGTCAGGACACCTTCTCGAAGAGGGTGACGACTCCGGCGGTGCCGAGGCCGAGGTTGTGCTGGAGGCCGAGAGTCGCGCCCTCGACCTGGCGGGCTCCCGCGTCACCCCGCAGCTGCCAGGTGATCTCGGCGGTCTGCGCGAGACCGGTGGCACCGAGCGGGTGCCCCTTGGCGAGCAGGCCGCCGGAGGGGTTGGTGACGACGCGGCCGCCGTAGGTGTTGTCGCCGGCGAGGATGAACTCCTCGGCGCCACCCTCGTCGCACAGCCCCAGGCCCTCGTAGGTGAGGACCTCGTTGACGGTGAAGCAGTCGTGCAGCTCGACCACCTTGATGTCGCGGGGGTCAACGCCGGCCCTCTCGTAGACCTCCGCGGCGGCGGCCCTGGTCACGTCGGTGCCGACGAGGGACATCGCGCTCTTCTTGTCGAAGAGCCCGGCGGCGTCGGAGCGGAGCGCCTGGGCGGCGATGGAGACCTTCGGGGAGAGGCCATGGCTGCGGGCGAAGTCCTCGGAGCAGACGATCGCGGCGGCGGCACCGCAGGTGGGCGGGCAGCACTGGAGCCGGGTGAGGGGGCCGGCCATGTGCGGGGAGTCCAGTACCTCCCGCTCGGTGATCGGGTCGCGGAAAACGGCGTACGGGTTGTTCGCGGCGTGCCGGCGGGCCTTCACGGAGACCTTGGCGAAGGTCTCCGTCCGCATCCCGTACTTCTCCATGTACTCGACGCCGGCGGCGCCGAAGTACTGCGGGGTCATCGGTAGGGCCGGGTCGACGTCGTACACGTCCTTCAGGACGGCGGAGAAGTCCGTCAGTGGGTTCGGCCGGTCCGTCCACTTGGCGCCGAGGGCGCCGGGAGGCATCTGTTCGAAGCCGACGGCGAGGGCGCAGTCGACCGCGCCGCTCTCGACGGCCTGCCGGGCGAGCCACAGGGCCGATGACCCCGAGGCGCAGTTGTTGTTGACGTTCAGGACCGGCACGGCGGTCATCCCGAAGCCGTAGACCACGCGCTGGCCGCAGGTGGAGTCACCGTAGACGTACCCGGCGTACACCTGCTGGATCCTGTCGTACGAGAGTCCCGAGTCCGCCAGCACCGCCCGGACGGCACCGGCGCCCATCTCGTCGTACGTCTTGGCGGCACTGGGCTTGGCGAACGGGACCATCCCCACCCCGGCCACCAGCACTCTTCGACCCATGCAAATCTCCAGTCACTAGGTTATGGCAGATTCACTTTCTGACCGAGCAAGCCTTATGTCAAGGGCTTGGCTGCCAGACACGAATGATTCGACCCATTCACTCAGCAGTCAGTTTCGCGGCATCGCGCGCGGGGTTGACCAACAGCAGCGCGGCCAGCGCGCCGGCGATCATCGTCAGACCCAGGACCAGGAAGCCGTTCCCGTAGCCGAGCGCGATGGAGTCCCCGCCGTCCACCAACCGGCCGACGACCAACGGGGCCACGACCCCGCCGAGGCTGTAGATGCCGGTGACGATCCCGAAGACAGCGCCGCGCTGCTTCGCCGGCAGGACGTCGGCGAGCCCGGCGAAGGCAACCCCGTACCCCGCGGAGTTCAGACAGGAGCTGAGCACCAGCAGGACCATCTGCGGCACGCCCCGGTCCAGCGAGGAGAACGCGATGGTGCACACCCCGGAGACCAGGACCATCGCACCCGGCAGGACACCCCGGGTCACCCGGCTCCCCACACCCCGCCTGGTCAGCACCGCGGAGACCACACCCACGACGATCACCGCGATCGCCGAGCCCAGGTACGGGAGCGCGACCAGCTTCCCGGCCGTGGTCGCGTCGTACCCGAGCCCCTCCCGCAGATAGAGCGGCAGCCAGCTGACCTTGACCGAGGTGTTCGCGTAGGCGACGAAGAACAGCAGGCACATCCCGATGAGCGTGCCGGTCGAGAAGAGTCGCCGCAGCGGCACCCACTCGGGAAGCACCGGGCCGGCAGCTGCCGCACCGTGGCCCCCCTGCGCGTCCTCCGGGCCGGAGTCGCCGCCGACCAGCCAGAGCAGGGTGACCACGGCTCCGCAGACCGCCAGCACGGCGAACGCCGCGTGCCAGGAGTACGCGAGAATCACCCAGGTCAGTACGGGCGCGGCGATCAGCGGACCGATGCCCGCTCCGGCCACGACGATCGAGCTGGGAATCGCCCGCTTGTGCGCCGGGAACCACGAGTGCGCCACCTGCATGGCGAGCGCTGTGGTCGGACCCTCCGCGAAACCGAGCAGCACCCGGCAGGCGACGATCGTGGTGAAGCCGACCTGCGCGGCCATCGGCGCGAGGCTCAGGGCCCACAGGGTCGCTATACCGGCGAGGAGCCAGCGCGCCCGCACCTTGCCCCCGAGCCATCCGCCGAGGACGGATCCGACGGCGAAGAGCCAGAAGAAGCTGCTCTGGATGACACCGAAGCCGGCGTCGTCCAGACCCAGCTCCTCCTTCATGCCGACCCCGGCCAGCCCCACCACGACCTTGTCGGCGTAGTTGACCAGCATCAGGCAGACGAGCAGTGCGAGGACGATCCACGCCCTGCGCCGCACGGGGGCCCCTCGGCCCGCGGCCGAGCCTCCCGGCCTGGACCCGGACACTTCCTGCTGTTCGACGGCCATGACGGCGCTCCCTTGTCCAGCTGGGCAAATGTGGCTGGAAGTGAATCACTCCTAACTCTCGCGAACAAGGGATCAACTTGATATTGCCTGACACTGGACGTGTGGGTGAGTTCTCTCTAACTTGACAGAGTTCGACTCACACGGAGGTGACGATGTGAACGAGCTGCGCACCGACCTACCGGCACGCCCCCCACGTCCGGCCCACCGGCCGCCCGGACTCCCCCACGAACCCGCCAAGGAGGGCGCCGCCCGTGTCCTGCGCCACGCGGCGGAACTGCTCCAGCCCCGGATCCCCGCCTTCGCCGAGTCGGCCCTGACGGAGCTGCGCGGCGCCAGCTCGTACTACGGCAATCCTCTGCTGGCCCCGCCCGACCTCCGGGAGTCCGCCCACACCGCCCTGGAGTGCTTCGTCGGCGGGATGATCACGCCTGACCGAATGTCGGAGTCCGGCGAGTACGCCTGGCACACCGGCGGCAAGCGGGCGGAGGAGGGGGTGCCCCTCCAGGCCGTGCTGCACGCCTACCGGGTCGGGGGCGCCGAGATCTGGGACACCCTGGTCGCGCTCGTCATGCGCGACTGCCCCGAGCAGGGGCATCTGATGGCGTTCGCCGCCAACGACGTCTGGAGCCATGTCGACCGCGACACCGCCCTGGTCGTCGAGGCGCATCGGCGCGCCGCCGGCCGCCTGCCCGAGGACGACGCCCGCAAGCGGCTGCCCCTGCTGAAGATCCTGCTGAGGGGGTACACCGAGGTCACCCGGGTGTCAGCCATCGCCGTCGCGCTCGGCCTCCCGCTGCACGGGCGCTACGCGGTGATGCTGCTCCGTGGCGGCGACGCTGAACGCTCCGTCACCGAGCCTTCCCGCGAGACGCACGACGGGATGGAGCTGCACTGGTGCCCACAGGAGGAGGGCCTGGCCGTGGTGGCGCTGCTCGGCGACCGCTCAGTCGAAGACCTCGCGGCGGCGATCGCGATGCCACCGGGGCTGCGCGGCGGGATCAGCACCGTCGTACCCGGCCTCATGGAGCTCGGACGGGCACGGGAGCTCGCCGAGCTCGCCCTGACCAGCTGCTCGGCGGACGGCGAGCTCGCCCGCCTCGCGGACCGCCTGCCCGGGGCGTTCATCCTCGCCCGCCCCGACCTGGCCCAGGAATTCGCGGTCCAGGTGCTCGGCCCCGTACTGGAAGCGGATCCCGTGGAGCGCGATCAGTTGCTGGCCACGCTCGCGGCCTGGCTGGACTGCCAGGGCTCGACAGAGGAGGCGGGCAAGCGGCTGTACTGCCACCGCAACACCGTGCTCAACAGGCTGCGACGACTGGAACGCCTCACGGGACGGCTGCTGGCCCGGCCGCGTGACGTGGTCGACCTGTCGTTCGCGCTGGAGTCGCACCAGCTCGCCACCAGGACAGGCACGTGAGTGAGGCATAATTCACTTCCCGGCACACTTCCGCTCCCTCACGGTGCCGGCAGATGAGATATGCAGGGTGAGCCCGTGATCACAACACCGCTCCGGTGCTGTACTTTGCCCAGGTGACCGAAAGCGAGCGAGTGGGGATGCGGACCGAGGAAACCAAGCGGAGGAGCACGCGCAGACCTCCCGATCGCAAGGCCCGGATCGTCTCCGCTGCGGCCGACCTCTTCCGTACCCGTGGCTACCACAACGTCTCGCTGGCCGATGTGGCGAGCGAGGTCGGGATAACCGCTCCGGCCCTCTACCGGCACTTCCGCGGCAAGCCCGACCTTCTGCTCCACGTCGTGGACGCCACCGTCGCCGCTGTCGTGGCGTCCGTGGCGGCCGCGCCCGACCTCGACACCTACCTCCGCACCTCGGCCTCCGAGACCCCGGACCGCCGGGGGTCGGCCGTCCTGTGGCAGCGCGAAGCACGCCACCTGCCCGAGGACCGCCGCAAGGAACAGCGCCGCGCGCTGACCGGCGTCGCCGAGGGCATCGGCGAGCTGATCCACTCGGCGCGTCCCGAACTGGACCACGCGGACCGCCAGTTGCTGGCCTGGTCCGTGCTGGCCGTGTTCGGCTCCGTCTCCTGGCACCGCACCTCGCTCCCCCGCCGCCGCTTCGAGGAGCTGCTGTACCGCCTCGCGTACGCCGCGGCGCACTGCCCGCTCGGGACCAACCGAGAACAGGGGCCCGCGCCGTCCCCGGGCGGTTACGCCGGTCTCGCGATGTCCCGGCGCGAGGAGATCCTCGTCGAGGCGATACGACTCTTCGACGAGCGGGGCTTCCAGTCGGTGAGCACCGACGACATCGGCGAGGCCGCGGGCGCGACGGGCCCCAGCATCTACAAGCACTTCCCCACCAAGACCGACCTGCTGGTCGCCGCCGTGGTACGCGGCGGCGAGCAGCGTCGGGCCGGCACGGCGCAGGCGCTGTCCTGGCCGGGCACCCCGCGCGAGACGCTGGAGCGGCTGCTGCGCTCGTACGTCGAGTTCGCCGTGAGCCAGAGCCACCTGATCGGCCTGCTGATCGGCGAGCTCGACCAGCTGCCGGAGAAGGAGCGCAAGGCGGCTCGACAGACCCAGCGCGAGTACCTCGGACTCTGGGTGAGGCTGCTCGACGAGGTGCGCCCGGGTCTCGATCCCGCCGAGGCGAGGATCACCGTCGTCGCCGTCCTCACGGTCATCGACAACGCGGCCCGGACGGGAGCCTCCGGCGACCGCCCGGACCTCGCCGACCGGCTGATGGAGATCGGCACCGCCGTACTGCTGGCCGAAGGCCCGACCGACACGGCGTAGGAGTGTCGGTCTGCCCGCTCGCGGGGCCCCTCCCTCCGCTTACGGGGTCGCGATGTTGAAGTGCGGGTCGAAGGTCTCGACCACGGAGCCGAGGACCGTGAGCGCCTCCATGTCGCCCTCGGCGGTCAGTCCGTGCCGCTCGACTGCCTCGGCGGCGCGGCCGGGTTCCAGCAGGAGCCCGGCGAGCACCGCTTTCGGTCCCTTCAGGGACAGCTGCGCGTCATCGGCGTGGCCGGGGCGGGCGTTGAGGACGCCGTTGCGCACCCACATGGTCCAGTCGCCGCCGTAGTCGGCGAAGGTGAGGTTGACCCGGACGTCGACGTCGGCGGCCTTGGTCCCGTTGACGTGGACGCCGACGAAGTCGAAGAGCAGGTCGATGGGCATGGCCAGGATGGTGTCGAGGCTGTCGGTGTGGACCCCGCCCTCGGTCCGTACGCCCTCACGGAGCTCCTGCGCCGCGGTGAGGAAGATGGCCCGGTACTGGGGCACTTCGGCCTGGTAGCCGAGCTGTTCGTAGGCGTCGGCCTGGAGGTTCTTGGCCTCGGTGTCTTCGGGATCGGCGAAGACGAGGTGGTGCAGGACCTGGACGGCCCACCGGTAGTCGCCGCCGTCGATCGCGTCGCGGCCTTCCTGGAGGATCCTGTCGCGGCCGATGAGGTCGACGTGCCGCCTGGCGTGGTCCTGGGGCAGCAGCGGCATGATGGTGGCCGGGTCGCCGTCCCAGAAGCCGAGTTCCTTGTGGAAGACGGCGCGGACGTTGTGGTGCAGGCCGCCGTGGTAGTAGCGGTTGAACCACTTCCTGCCCAGCGTGTCGGGCAGTTCGACGATCTCGGCGGCCTCCAGCGGGGTCAGGCCCTGGTTGGCGAGGCGCAGCGCCTGGTCGTGGATGTACTTGTACATGTCGCGCTGGGACTCCAGGAACGCGACGACATTCTCGTTGCCCCACACCGGCCAGGTGTGCGGACCGTAGTGCACTTCCGCGTCGTCGCCCCAGCGCACCAGGGTCTCGTCCAGATAGCGGGCGAAGTTCCGGGCGTCGCGGGTACGGGCGCCCGGATGGTCTGGATGTTGTGCATGGTGTGGTTGGCGTTCTCCGCGCAGGTGAGCGCCTTGATCGCGGGGATCCAGATGTGCATCTCCTCCGGCGCCTCGGTGTCCGGGGCGTAGAGGAACTCGAACTCCCAGCCGCCGAGCGTCCGCGTCTCGCCCGTCCGGGTGATGAGGTCGGTGGGCGGGATGTAGCTGAACTTCGTGCGGAAGCCGTCGTCCTCCGAGCCGATGCCGCCGGTGACCACCCCGCAGTCGCAGTGCGGCAGCAGCAGCCCGAAGGTGTAGGCCATCCGCCTCGACATCGCGTTGCCGGTGATGACGTTCTCGCCGATGGCGTGCTTGTTGAACGACTCGATCGTGCCGGGCGCGACGATGGGGACCCTCCCCGAGGTGACGTCGGCCTCGTCGATGATCCCCTTGATCCCGCCGTAGTGGTCGAAGTGGGTGTGGGTGTAGCTCGCGGCCACCACCGGCTTGTCGTTCCCGGTCTCACGCCGGAACAGCTCCAGACCCGCCTTCGCCAGTCCGACGTCGGTCCCGAAGTCGATCACGACCAGCCCGTCGGGGGCGTCGACGATCGTGATGTTCGCGCTCAGCCGCACCTGATAGAGGCCGTCGACGACCTTGTACAGGCCCTCGCGCCTGATCAGCTGCGACTGCCGCCACAGGCTCGGGTTCACCGATTCGGGGGCCAGCGCGTCGTCCGTGACGTAGTCGAGCATCCGCGCGTCCCTCAGTAGGTCGCCCTCTTCGCTGTACAGCTTCTCCGGGAAGCCGGCTATGAACCCGCGGTCCACATCGGCGAAGTCGGCGCGGTGCTCCATTGCATACGCGGCTTCCGCGGCCTTGTTGATCTCGGCGGTTTAGGTGGACGCCTGCTGCGAACCGGCCACGATAGCCTCCATCCCTTACACGAAGCACCAGAAGTCACAAATCGAACAACTCGGACGATAGTAGGCGGCTCACTCCGTCGCCACCGCACCGCGTGATGCCACCGCCCCCGTTGTGCCGCGTCACATCGGAACCTGCGCCACGAGGGAGCCGACACACGATCGGCGGGCGAGGCCGTGGCCGGGACCCGTACCCCTGGACGTCGATCTCACCGGCGCCGCATGCTGCGGGCCTCCGGCCTGTGCGAAGCGGGGCGACCCGCCCGGGAACGTCCGCCGCCACAGGAGCCCGTCACCGCGGCTCCGCGCGACGATCAGCCGCTCACGGCCGGCCTCTCCTCTCGCTCCGTACAAGAAAGCGGGCCTCATGAGCTCGTCATCTCCACCCCATCCCCCGTCCCCGCCTCCGACAGCGGCGCCGCCCGGCGCACTGGAGGTCCAGGGCCTCTCCGTGACGTACGGACGATCGGTGACCGCGCTCCACGACGTGTCGCTCAGCGTCCCGGCCGGGGGCATCGTCACGATGCTCGGTGCGAACGGAGCCGGCAAGTCCACCCTCCTGCGCGCCGTGTCCGGCACCCTGCCGCTGCACTCGGGCTCCGCGAGCGGGGGCCGCGTCGCCTTCGGCGGAGTCACCCTGACGGGCCGCCCGGCGGCCGACGTCGTGGCCGCCGGCGTGGTACAGGTGCCTGAGGGCCGTCGCGTCTTCGCCGGGCTGTCCGTCGCCGACAACCTCAAGGCGGGGCGCCTGGGCGTCCGCGCCCGAGGCCGCGAGGACGCCCGGCGGGCCACCGCCGAGGTGTACGAGCTCTTCCCGGTTCTCGCCGAGCGGCGGGGGCAGGCCGCGGGCCTGCTCTCCGGCGGCGAACAGCAGATGCTCGCCATCGGGCGCGCCCTGATGGCACGCCCCCGGCTGCTGCTGCTCGACGAGCCGTCCCTCGGCCTCGCGCCCCTCGTGGTCGCCAGGATCGCCGAGGTGGTCCGGCACATCAACGCACAGGGCACCGGCGTCCTGCTGGTCGAACAGAACGCGGCCCTCGCCCTGGAGCTCGCGGACCACGCGTACGTCCTGGACGTCGGGCGGATCCGGCTCGAAGGGCCCGCCGCGGAGCTGTCCCGCTCCGACGAGGTCCGCCGCCTGTACCTCGGTGAGCGCCCCGAGGGCGACGACGAGCCGACTTCCGACGACGAGGAGACGGCATCCGTCGCCCCGCTGGGGAGGTGGTCCCGTTGATCCGCGACCTGCTGCGTCGTGCCCCCTCCCCCGCGACCGCGTCCCCGCACGACGAGGTGCCGGCGCTGACCGTCGAGGACGTGACCGTACGCTTCGCCGGCCTGACCGCCCTGGACGGCGTCGGGTTCACCGTCGCACCGGGCACCGTCCACGCCTTGATCGGCCCGAACGGGGCCGGCAAGTCCTCCTGCTTCAACGTCCTCTCGGGGGTCTACCGCGCGGCGAGCGGCAGCGTGCGCTTCGGCGAGGCCGAACTGACCGCCCTCCCACCGCACCGGATCGCCGCCCTGGGCGTGGCCCGAACCTTCCAGAACATCGTCCTCACCCGGGGAACCGTCGCGGACAACCTGATGCTGGGCCGCCAGACCCTGACCCGGGCCGGCTTCACCGCCACGGCGCTGCGCCTCCCGAGCGTGGTGCGTGAACAGCGCGAGCACCGCGAACGGGTCCGGGAGATAGCTGAGTTCACCGGCCTCGGAGCGCTCTTCGACGCACCCGTCGCCCTGTTGTCGTACGGGGACCGCAAGCGGGTCGAACTCGCCCGGGCGCTCTGCATGGAGCCCCGGCTGCTGCTGCTCGACGAGCCCGTGGCCGGGATGAACACCACCGAACGCCTCGGCATGGCCCGCACGATCGCCCACATCCGGGACGCCCTCGGCATCTCCGTCCTGATCGTCGAGCACGACATGGGGATGGTGATGCGGATGGCGGACGAGGTGACCGTCCTGGACTTCGGCCGCCGGATCGGCGGCGGAACGCCGGAGGACGTCCAGCGTGATCCGGCGGTCGTCCAGGCGTACCTGGGCGGCGACCCCGCCGACACGGCGGCCGACGCCGCCACCCCGGCACCCGCCCCGGATTCAGCCCCTGAACCCGGCGCCCCGCACATGAAGGAATCCCCATGAACACGCTGGCCCAGACGCTGTTCAACGGCATGGCCCTCGGCTCGGTCTACGCCCTCGTGGCCCTCGGCTTCTGCCTCGTCTTCAAGGCGTCCGGCGCGGTGAACTTCGCCCACGGCTCGCTCCTGCTACTGGGCGGCTATCTGGTCGCGGTCCTGCACGAGCCGCTCGGCTTCGCCGGCGCGCTTGCCGTCGCCGCCGCCGGGACCGCCGCGGCGGCCGCGGTCGAGGCCCTGGTCCTACGCCGGGTGGCGCGGGCGAACGGTCCCGCCGTGCCGACCATCCTCACGATCGGCGTCGACATCCTCCTGCTCACCGAGCTCGCCCGCCGGATCGGCGGCGATGTCCTCGGCACCGGCGACCCCTGGGGAGCCGAGGTCCTCACGATCGGCGGCGTGACCGTCGCCCAGGCCCGGTTCTACTCGCTCCTTGCCGCCGCCCTCCTGGTCGGCGCGTTCCTGGCGGCGTTCCGCTGGACGGGCTGGGGCCTGTCCATGCGCGCGTACTCCTCCGACGCCGAGGCCGCAGCCCTCATGGGCGTACGGGGCGACCGGCTGCGCATGAGCGCGTGGCTGCTCGCGGGTGCGCTGGCCGCGGTGGCCGCCGTGTTCCTGGCGGCGTTCCCCGGCACCGGCATCGACCGGACCACCGGACAGATCGCCCTCGCCGCCTTCCCCGCGGCGGTGCTCGGCGGACTCGGCTCGGTCGGCGGCGCCCTGCTCGGGAGCGTGGTGGTCGGCATGGCGGAGGCACTGGCCACCGGCTACCAGCAGCAGTTGAGCGGTCTCGGCTCCGGGCTCGCCGAAGTCGTCCCCTACGCCGTGATGGTGCTGATCCTGATCGTCCGGCCGCAGGGCCTGCTCGGAGCCAAGGAGTCCACCCGTGTCTGACCGTTCCGCGAAGGCCCATACGTCCGTGACGGACCGCGTGCGCGCCCTCGGCCCCCGGCGGATCGCCGCCCTGGCCGGCTGCCTGCTGCTCCTCGCTCCGCCCCTCTACCTCTCCTCCTTCTGGCTCCAGACCGGACTGTTCGCCATGGTCGCGGTGATCGCCGCCATCGGCCTGAACCTCCTGGTGGGAACGGCCGGACAGCTCTCCCTCGGCCACGCCTTCTTCCTCGCGGTGGGGGCGTACGGCTACACCTGGCTCGCCGACGACACCCACCGCTCGGGGACGGCTGACCTCTCGGGCCTCGGGCTTCCCCCACTGCTCGCGTTCGTCGCGGCGGTGCTGCTCGCCGGTGTCGCGGGCGCCGCCTTCAGTCCGCTGTCGGGGCGGCTGCGCGGCATGTACCTCGGGGTCGCCACGCTGGCGCTGATCTTCTTCGGGCACCACGCGATGCTCAACGCCGAGTCGTACACGGGCGGTTTCAACGGCCGGACGGTCCCCGAGATGGAGATCCTCGGGCTGAGCCTGGGCGACGCCGACGACGGCCTCGCGGTGCTCGGAGTGCCCTTCGGCGGACTGGAGCGTCTCTGGTACTTCGGCCTGGTGCTGGTCGCGGTGGCCGCCCTGGCGGCCAGGAACCTCCTCAAGGGCCGTCCCGGCCGGGCCCTGGGAGCGCTGCGCGACAGCGAGGTGGCCGCCGCCGTTATGGGGGTCCCCGCCGCCCGCTACCGCGCCGCGGCCTTCACCGTCTCGTCGATGTACGCCGGCGCCGCCGGAGCGCTCCTCGCCCTGGCCGCCCAGCGGGTCGTGCCCGACTACTTCAGCCTGCTGCTGTCCATGGACATGCTCGCGATGATCGTGATCGGCGGTCTCGGCTCCGTCGCGGGCGCGGCGGCCGGAGCGGTCTTCGTCAGCGTGCTCCCACAGCTGCTCGCCCACTACTCCGACGCCCTTCCGCTGGTGGTGTCCGCCGGTTCCGCCGAGCCGGGCCTCGGCTCGGCCGACGCCGCGCGCTTCCTCTACGGCGCCGCGCTGGTCCTGACCCTGGTCTTCGCCCCGGGAGGGCTCGTCAGCCTCCGAGGCGGGCGGGCCGCCCGCGCCCTGCGGGGTCTGCCACGGCCGCGTCGCCCGGCCCCCACCCTGCCGTCCACCTCCCCCCAGCCTTCCGCCGGTGCCACCACCGGCGGCGACACCCTCAAGGAGCACACACCGTGAACCGCAGAAAGTTCCTCGCAGCCGCCGCCGCGGCCACCTCGCTGGCCGTCGTCCTGGCCGGCTGCAGCACCAAGGGCGGCGAATCGGCCGCGACCACCGACAAGTCGGGCATCAAGACAGGCCCCGGCATCACGAAGGACAAGATCAGCGTCGGGGTCCTCACCGACCTGAGCGGGCCGGTCGCGCCCCTCGGCAAGAGCGCGCTGCAGGCCGAGCAGCTCTACCTGAAGCAGGTGAACGTCGCGGGCGGCGTCTGCGGGCGGACGATCGAGCTGGTGGTGCGCGACCACGGGCTCGACGTGCAGAAGGCCGTCGCCGCCTACGCGGAGATCGAGCCGCAGATCGCGGCGCTCGGCCAGCTGAGCGGCTCGGCGCAGACCGCGGCGCTGCTGGACGGCATCGAGAAGGACAAGCTCCAGTCGATCCAGATCGGCGCCTCCGGGACCGTCCTCGGCAAGCCCCACCTGCGCCTGATGGCGAGCACGTACGACATCGACATGGTCAACGGGGTCGGCTTCCTGGTGAAGGCCGCGAAGCTGAAGAAGGGCGACAAGGTCGGTCACGTCTACGTCGAGGGCGAGTACGGCGGCAACGCGGCCGAGGGAGCCGAGTTCGCGGCCAAGAAGGCCGGTCTCACGCTCGTCGCGCAGACCGTGAAACCCACCGACAAGGACCTGACCGCGCAGGTGACCGCCCTGCGCGCAGCGGGCGTCAAGGCCATCGTGTTCAGCGGCGTCCCGGCCCAGACCGCGTCGCTCGTCGGCGTCGCCGCCGCCACCGGCCTGAAGGTGCCGGTGCTCGCCAGCGCCCCGGCCTACGTGCCTCAGCTGCTGGCCACGCCGGCCAAGCCCGCGCTGGAGAAGATGCTGTACGTGGCCAGCCCCTGGCCCGCCCTGAGCGTCGACACTCCGTCGGTGAAGAAGCTCGTCGACGACTACACCAAGGCCTACCCCAAGGACCCGGTGAACCAGGCGGCCCAGGCCGGCAACGCCGCCGGCTCCCTCCTCGTGGGCACCCTCAAGGCGGCCTGCGAAGCGAAGGACCTCAGCCGCGACGGCATCAGCAAGGCCCTGCGCAGCCTCACCGCGTACGCCGAGGGCTTCCACGAGCCGCAGAACTTCTCCGACCCGGCCAAGGCATCCAGCACGAAGACGTACATCGCCCAGCCCGCCGCGGGCGTCCCCGGCGGCATGAAGCAGATCCAGGACGCCACCGAGGACCCCTGGCTCGCCGAGTACCTCGCCGCACACGGCGGCTGATACGTCGGGCACGAGGTGACACGACCGCACGAGACGCCGAACGGCGTCTCGTGCGGTCGTCGTTGCGCGCCTGCCCTGCTGCTGGGCAGGGGTCCGGTTCCATACGGGAGCCGGCGTCCGCGGCCTGCTCCAGGCCGGTCCGGCCATATCCCCGCCTGCGCGCTCAGGTGGACAGCGCGGTGGACACAGCCCTGGGAGCGGCGAGTCCGCAGGGGACTCGCCGCTCCTCCGGAGGCCCCGCCCAGAGGGCTCGGTCAGCCGGCCAGCTTGATCCGCAGGATGCTGCCCGACGCCTGAGTGACGTAGAGGACCCGGCTCTGGTCCTCGCCGGGGAACTTGCTGAACCGGACACTGGTGGGGTTGTCCAGGAAGGCGTTGGCGACCACGCAGTGGCTGCCATCCGCCGGGTTCACCCGCAACAGCTTGTCGGAGAGGAAGCCGACCGCGTACAGATAGCCGTCCGGACCGTAGGTCAGGTCGTCGAGGCCTTGGGTGGCGACCATCGAAAGCCTGGCGATGACCCGGGCCTGGGCGGGGTTGGCCAGTGGAATCGCGGTGATCGGCGAAGTGGGGTCAGCCGTAGAGGTGGCGTAGAGGGTGTCGCCGACCACCACGGCGCCGTTCAGGCCCCACTGATCGGCCGCCTGGCTCCAGGCGGTGTCCAGCGAACCATCAGGGCGGATCTTCACCACGCCGTCGTGGGGGCCCGCCTGGGTGCTGCCTGCATTGGTGACGTAGTAGTTGCCCTCCGCATCAAACGCCCCGCCGTTGGCCATCTTGAGGCCGCTGACGAAGCGCACCCGCGGCGACGCCGCGTTCTGCGGGTCCAGTCGGTCCACCGCCGCCCGCCCGCTCTCCTGCAGTACCTGCTCCGCCAAGCCGTTGCCGTGGTTGACGTAGAGCTGGCCGCCGTGGATGCGCACCGCCCCGGGGTTGTCGGCGTAGCGGGACTCCAGCCGGATACCGGCGGAGTTGTACCGCTCCAGCTGGTCTCCGGTGTTGTTGCTGACCCACATCGTGCCCTGGGCGTCGAAGGCCAGGTTCTCGTACCAGTGGGTGAGGACGGTGCCGCCGTGGTGGAAGACCGAGAGCTGCTTCTGCAGAGCGCCCGGGCAGGGCAGATCGATGGC
This sequence comes from Streptomyces zaomyceticus, assembly GCF_014656215.1. Taxonomy (GTDB): domain Bacteria; phylum Actinomycetota; class Actinomycetes; order Streptomycetales; family Streptomycetaceae; genus Streptomyces; species Streptomyces zaomyceticus. The sequence goes on from NZ_BNBZ01000053.1 coordinate 28,959, forward strand.
AGCCGCCGGGGACGCGGAGGCAACGACCGACGAACCGGTCACGGCAGCTGCCACAAGCAGGCCGGTCAGTCTTCGGCTGTGCCGTACAGCGCAGCGGATCATATTTAGCATGTCCATGCCAATTCTATCGTGGAGGTTCAGGACCACCCGCCATGTTCCAGCGGCCACCGGCGGCGCGACAGGGGGATCGCGGCAAGCTGCCCCAAGTCTGTGGGGGATCACACCGGCAGCGCGGCGACTTGGGTGCGGGCACCGTCGCAGCCGTCGCGGCGGTCGTGAGGTCCGACAGGTCGGCGGCACACTTGACGCCCGACCAGCACACCGAAGCCCGGGTTCTCCCGAGCGTCTTCGGCGAGGCGCACCAGGAGGCGCGCACCTGCGGGTCCGCCGGATGTTCCGTGATGTGCGGAGTACGGGTCGCCCGCCGGGGCGCACAATCAGCGGGACTGTGACGCGTGGCACTTTTCGCGGCCTGCCGTTGTGCCGGCCCACCGGATTCGGCACGGGGGACCGTCGGTCGCGCCATAAGTCTTGTCCGGGCACGGGGAAGCGACTGATGGTCTCCTCAGCAATTCAGCACCCGCCGCACGCCTGGTCAGGCCTCCTCTGCGCATACGGGAGAGGCCAGGACCGCTCTCGCGTCGGCCGCCCCCCAAGAATGGAGCCATCCATGAACGGACGTTCGCTTGCCACGGCCCGCCGGCCGTGGGCCCGTGCTTCCGCCGCGCTGGTCGTCGCGTTCGTCGC
>NZ_BNBZ01000054.1 GCF_014656215.1 Streptomyces zaomyceticus
CTGCAGGGGGGACCCTGTGGGAGAGTAGGACGCCGCCGAACAATTTTTAGCCTCAACCCCCGGACTCTGTCCGGGGGTTGAGGCATTTTTGCGTTCTAAGCTGGATTCATGCGCTACGACCTGGTCATCTTCGACAACGACGGTGTGCTCGTGGACAGCGAGCCGATTTCCAATACCCTTCTGGCCGCCTATCTGACGGAGCTCGGGCACCCCACGACGTACGAGGAATCGGTGCGCGACTACATGGGGTCGGCCATGCACCGGATTCACGAGCTCGTCGAGGAGCGGAGCGGGGAGCTGTTGCCGGCGGAGTTCGACGCGACGTTCCACGCACGGGTCTTCGCCGCCTTCCAGGCCGAGTTGGAGGCGGTGCCCGGGGCGGTGGAGGTGCTGAAGGGGCTGGCCGGCGCCGGGGTTCCGTACTGTGTGGCCTCCTCCGGGAGCCATGAGCGGATCCGGGTGGGGCATCGGAAGACCGGGCTCGACGCCTGGTTCCGGGACGAGATCGTCTTCAGCGCCGAGGACGTCGGCCGCGGGAAGCCTTCGCCCGACCTCTTCCTGCACGCCGCCTCGAGGATGGGGGTGGCGCCCGAGCGGTGCGTGGTCGTCGAGGACAGCCGGCTCGGGGTACAGGCGGCACTGGCGGCCGGCATGGACGTGTACGGGTCCACCGCGATGACGCCCGAGGAGAAGCTCACGGGGGCCAAGGGCTTCTTCGGGAGCATGGACGAGCTGCCGGCGATATTGAGCCTGTGATCCATCTACCCCCGGGTAGTTTCCGGCCCTACGCTGTGCCGCCATGACGGATGCGCGGTTGCGGCGTGGGCGGGGATCCCTGGCGGTCAGTTTCTTCGTGCAGGGGGTCTCCTTCGCCCTGCTCGTGACCCGAATACCGGCGATCCAGGACCGGTACGGGATCTCGGACGGGCTGCTGCCGGCCTTCCTGGCCGCGGTGCCGATCCTCGCCGGTGTGGCGAGTGTGATGACCGAGAAGGTCGTCGCCAGGGTGGGGCCGGCGGTGGTGCTGCGGTGGGCCCAGCCGTTCGTACTGTTGTCCCTGCTCGCGGTGGGGGTGGGGTCGGAGCTGTGGCAGGCGGCGGTCGCCCTTGGCCTGTTCGGGCTCGCGGTCGGTGCTCTGGACGCCTCCATGAACATGCTGGGGGTCAGCCTCCAGCGGGCGTACGGGCGGAGCATCATGCTCGGGTTCCATGCCTCGTACAGCCTCGGGGGGATCGCGGGGGCCTCGCTGGCCTGGGTCGGGGCGCACTGGCATCTGTCGCTCTTCGTGTCCTATCTGCCGGTGGTGGCGGTGCTGCTGCCCCTCGCGTTCGTCGGCAGCCGTTGGTACGTGGCCGGCGGTGAGCCGACCGGGGACCCGGTGGTGGCGGAGGAGAGCAAGGGGAGCGGTGTCGCCTTCAAGCTGCTGATGCCGCTCTGTCTGGTGATGACCTTCGCGTACATCGGGGACTCCACGGTCTCCAACTGGAGTGCCAAGTACCTCCAGGACGTGCTGGGGAGCTCGGAGGAGCTGGCGACCGTGCCGTACAACGCGTACATGGTGACGACGCTGCTCGGGCGGGCCGTGGGGGACTTCGGGGTGCGGCGGCTGGGTGCGACGGTGGTCGTAAGAGCCGGGGCCGTGCTGGCGGCGCTGGGGTTCGCGGTGGTGGCCGTGTCGCCGGGGGCCTGGGTGGGGATCGCCGGGTTCACGGTGCTGGGGCTCGGGCTGAGTGTGATCGTGCCGCAGACCTTCGCTGCGGCGGGTCGGCTGTTCCCGGGGGCGAGTGACGCCGCGGTGGCGCGGCTCAATGTCTTCAACTACGTCGGGTTCCTGATCGGGTCCCCTCTGGTGGGGGCGCTCGGGGACACCTGGAGCTATCGGGGGGCCATGCTGGTGCCGATGGTGCTGGTCCTGGTGACGGTGGTGTACGCCACGTCGTTCGGCCCGCGAGCGGCCCGATACGGTGGCGGGCATGAGCGGCCGCGCACTGTTGATGTGGGATGAAGCTGTCACGCAGTACGACTTCGGGTCCGAGCATCCGATGGATCCCGTACGGCTCGCGCTGACGATGTCGCTGGTGCGGGCCTACGGGCTCGACCGGGCGGTGGAAGTGGTCGCGGCGAAGCCGGCCGGGGACTCGACGCTGCGGCTCGTCCACCGTGAGGACTATGTGACGGCGGTGCGGGCGGCGTCGGCGGATCCCCGCCACGCGGACCAGGCGTACGGGCTGGGCACGGTCGACGATCCCGCGTTCGCCGGGATGCACGAGGTGTCGGCGCTGATCGCCGGACAGTCGGTGGGGGCGGCGGAGGCGGTGTGGCGCGGGGAGGCCGAGCACGCGGTGAACTTCGCTGGCGGTCTGCACCACGCGATGCCGGGTTCCGCGTCGGGGTTCTGCATCTACAACGACGCCTCGCTGGCGATCGCCCGGCTGCTGGAGCTGGGGGCCGAACGGGTCGCGTACGTGGATGTGGACGTCCATCACGGTGACGGGGTGCAGGCGGCGTTCTGGGAGGACCCCAGGGTGCTGACGGTCTCGCTGCACGAGCATCCGCGGACGCTGTTCCCGCAGACGGGCTGGCCCGAGGAGACGGGCCCCTCAGGGCCCGGCGAGGGCGGGGCCGTGAACGTGGCGCTGCCGGCCGGGACGGCGGACGCGGGGTGGCTGCGGGCCTTCCACGCGGTCGTACCCGAGCTGATCGCGGACTTCCGGCCGCAGGTGCTGGTGACGCAGCACGGGGCCGACACCCATTTCGAGGATCCGCTGGCCCATCTGGCGGTGTCGCTCGACGCGCAGCGGGCGGTGCAGGAGACCTGTCACGAGCTGGCGCACGAGTACGCCGAGGGGCGCTGGCTGGCCCTGGGCGGTGGCGGGTACGCGGTGGTGGACGTCGTACCGCGGTCGTGGACGCATCTGGTGGGGATCGCCGCGCACGCTCCGGTGGATCCGGAGTCGGTGATCCCGTCGTCCTGGCGGGACGAGGTGTACGCGCGGACCCGGCAGCTGGGACCCGGGCGGATGACGGACGGGCGGTGGCCGGTCGGCTTCCGCGACTGGTCCGAGGGGTACGACCCGGCGGACCGGCTGGACCAGGCGGTACTCGCGACCCGGAAGGCGGCCTTTCCGCTGCGGGGGCTGCTCGCCTGATGCCCGGACGCCGGCGCGGATCCTAGAACGTTCTGGTGGGTGTTACGCCGACTGTGCGGTGTCCCGGGGGTTTCGGCTCCGGGGGAGGGGGGTTCCGGGAGCATCGGCAGGGTGTTGAGTACCGGGGCGCTGCGGGCGCATTTGTTGGCGGCGGGGTTGGCGGGCACGGTGGGGACGTCGCGGGAGGAGAGCCTGCGGAGTTATCGGCTCTTCGCCGCGCGCGATCCGCGGGTGCTGTTGGGGCTGGATCCCACGTGGGGGTGGGGTGAGGCCGATCTGTTGCGGCTGATGGCCGACAAGTGCGGGGTGTCGGGGGATCCGACGCACCGTTCGGGGCCCGATGTCATCGATCCCGAGCGTACGTTGAGGGGGCTCGACGCGTTCGCCGCGCGGTTGGAGGCGGCGGCCGCGCGACGGGTTCCGGTGCTCATCGGGACGGGACATCCGCATCGTCTGCTCGGTTTCTACGTCGCTCTCGCAGACGCCTTGTCGGCGGCGGGATGTCTTGTTCTCACCCCGGCGCAGGGGAGATGTGTCGACATAACGACCCGGTTCGGCGTACGCACGTACCTCCTCGACTACGTACGGGGGGTCGCACTGGTGCGAGAGCCGGGGCCGTCGGGGGGTGGGCGCGAGCCGGGGGCGCACTCCCACTCGCCGCTGCCGGTTAGGGCCGCTCTGGAGAGCGCGGCGGAGGGCGGCGGGCCGCTGCCGGAGCTCGTGATCGGGGACCACGGATGGGTCTGCGGGGCAGGTCAGCTGGGTATCGAGGCCATCGGTCTCGCCGATACGGATGATCCGGCGCTGTTCGTCGGAGAGGCGGAGGGGCAGGTGTCGGTGGCCGTTCCGCTTGATGACGGCGTGCGCTCCGACTACTACCGCCCGCTCACACGCTATGTACTCAATCGAGCGTGTCTGTCACGGTAAACGGCCGATGGCAGCTCCTCTTCCCCACTCGTACCACCCGCCCCTAGTCTGGAGAGTGAGCGCTCGGCGACGAAGAGTCACCGGAGGGGAAGCCGGTGGGCGTCGCGGCGGAAGGTACAGGTGGGTCATGGCTGCTGGCGAACGACCTCTCAACGAGGTCAAGTTTCTGACCGTGGCGGAAGTCGCCTCGGTGATGCGCGTGTCCAAGATGACCGTGTACCGCTTGGTGCACAGCGGTCATCTGCCGGCGATCCGGGTGGGCAGGTCCTTCCGGGTGCCGGAACAGGCGGTTCACGAGTACCTGCGGGAGTCCTACGTGGGGGTGGGGACCGCGTAGCGAGAGCGCGGCGACAACGTCGGGAAAGCTCCGTATGTCCCTCGGATTACAAGCGCGGTGCTCGGGGCGGTAGGCTAGGCCGACGTAGGTCGTGTGGGCCCAGACGCCCCGCACCGATCCCCGCCGGGAGGCGGGGATGTTCCGAGAAGTGAGCGAGGGTAGTCGTGGGCTCTGTTATCAAGAAGCGGCGCAAGCGGATGGCGAAGAAGAAGCACCGCAAGCTGCTCAAGCGCACGCGCGTTCAGCGTCGCAACAAGAAGTAAGGCGACAGCTGCACCGCAGCATTCAGTGCGTCAGGCGTGGCCCTTCACCGTTCGCGGTGGAGGGCCACGTTTTATTTGCGCGGAAATCTTGAGGCGCTACGGTGGCGACCAACGGAAGACGGACGGAAGGCGCTGATCTTGGGCAAGGTCGTGCTCGTCACCGGTGCCGCCCGGCATCTCGGGGGCCGCTTCGTGCGGCGGATCCAGCGGGATCCGGAGGTGGAGCGGGTGATCGCGGTCGACGCGGTCGACCCGGCGCACCAGCTCGGTGCCGCCGAATTCGTCAGGGCGGACATCCGCCGGCCGGAGATCGCCAAGATTCTCGCCGAGCACGACGTCGACACGGTGGTCCATCTGGACGTCACCGGTACGGCGCTCGGCGGCGGAGGCCGTACGTCGGTCAAGGAGACCAACGTCATCGGCACCATGCAGCTGCTCGGCGCGTGCCAGAAGTCGCCGCGGATCAGCCGGCTCGTGATCAAGTCCAGTACAAGCGTCTACGGCTCCGCTCCCCGCGACCCGGCCGTCTTCACCGAGACGACCCCCGCGAAGTCACTGCCCAGCGGGGGCTTCGCCAAGGACGCCGTCGAGGTCGAGGGGTATGTGCGGGGCTTCGCCCGGCGCCGCCCCGACGTGGCCGTGTGCGTGCTGAGGTTCGCGAACATCCTCGGGCCCAGGATCGACTCCCCGCTCACGGAGTACCTGGCGCTGCCGATCCTGCCGACCGTCCTCGGCTACGACCCGCGGCTCCAGTTCGTCCACGAGGACGACGTCATCGACGTCCTGCGCATGTCGGCGCACGAGCCCCGCAGGGCCACCCTGAACAGCGGCACCTTCAACGTGGCCGGGGACGGGGTCCTGCTGCTGTCCCAGTGCGCGCGGCGCCTCGGACGGCCGACCGTGCCGGTGCTGCTGCCGGCGGTCACCTGGGTGGGGACGGCGCTGCGCACGGTCGGGATCACCGACTTCGCGCCCGAGCAGATCCGGCTGCTCACCCACGGCCGGGTCGTCTCGACGGTCCAGACGCGCGAGGTCCTCGGCTTCTCGCCGCGCTACACGACGGCGGAGGCCTTCGCCGACTTCGTGCGTGGGCGGGGGCCGGGGCTGCTGCCGCCGGAGATGCTGGCCGGTGCGGTGGACCGGATCGCCGGGCGGCTGGCCCCGTCCGGGTCCCGGGGCCGACCCGCCTCGACCGCTCCCGTCGCTCCATCCGCATCACCTGTTTCAGCTGCATCACCTGTTCATCCCGTTCACGACGGCGCCTGAGGAGACCGGACAGCGATGGCGGACGCCAAGGTCATTCCGTTCGACGACGACCGGTCGCGGGCCCGGCGACGGCCCGGCCGCGCCGACGGCGAGGCGGCGGCCGTACGGGCCCTGCCGGGGCCGCAGGGCCCCGAGGAGCCCGAGGGGGGCCGGGAGGCGCTCCCGGGTGCCCAGGGGGGGCCGGAAGCCGGTGCCGAGGCGGCTGCCGCGGCCGGCGCCGACGCGGGCGCGGAGAACGGCGCCGGCGCGGGCTCCACGGACGGTGCCGGGACCGGGGGCTGGGAGCGCCGGCTCGCGGGCGGGCTCGCGTTCCTGCGGCGCCGGGTCACCGGCGACTACGAGGTCGACGAGTTCGGCTACGACGAGGAGCTCACCGACCAGGTCCTGATGTCACTGATCCGCCCGCTGTACGAGAAGTACTTCCGGGTCGAGGTGAAGGGCGTCGAGAACATCCCGGCCGAGGGCGGGGCCCTGATCGTCGCCAACCACTCGGGGACCCTTCCGCTGGACGGCCTGATGATGCAGGTCGCCGTCCACGACCACCACCCGGCCGGGCGTCACCTGCGGCTGCTCGCCGCCGATCTGGTCTTCGTCCTGCCGATCGTCAACGAGCTGGCCCGCAAGGCGGGGCACACCCTGGCCTGCGCGGAGGACGCGGAGCGGCTGCTGCGCGCGGGCGAGATCGTCGGGGTGATGCCGGAGGGCTTCAAGGGGATCGGGAAGCCCTTCGGGGAGCGGTACAAGCTCCAGCGGTTCGGGCGGGGCGGCTTCGTCTCCACGGCGCTGCGGGCCGGGGTGCCGATCGTGCCCTGCTCGATCGTCGGGGCCGAGGAGATATACCCGATGATCGGGAACGCCAAGACGCTGGCGCGGGTGCTGGGCTTCCCGTACTTCCCGCTGACCCCGACCTTCCCCTGGCTGGGTCCGCTGGGGGCGCTGCCGCTGCCGACGAAGTGGACGATCCAGTTCGGCGAGCCGATCCCGACGGACTCCTACGCGCCGGAGGCGGCGGAGGATCCGATGCTGATGTTCAACCTGACGGATCAGGTGCGGGAGCAGATCCAGCACACGCTCTACAAGCTGCTGGTGCAGCGGCGGTCGGTCTTCTTCTGACGACTGGCGGTACGCAAAGGAAGCGGGACGAAAAGGAAGAAGGGGCGCCCCCCGTCCGTGGGGGCGCCCCTTCTCCTTGCTAGCGAGCGTCCTCGCTGTCGATGCCGAGGCCTGGAAGCAGGCCCGGCAGGAGTGGCGGAAGGGTCACATCCGGCACGTCGGGTGGCGACTGGACGCCCGTGGGGGCCGTCGGTGTGCCGGTCGGCGAGGGCTTGAGCAGTCCGCCGGCGCTGCCGCCGAGGAGACCGTCGTCCTCCGGTGAACCGGTGCCGCCGTCCGCGCTCGGGCTGGTGCCCGTGCTGGGGCCGGACGGGCGGGGCGGTGCGGAGTGGCTGCCCGAGGGAGAAGCCTCGTGGGTGGACGGCGGACGCTGGGTGTCCGTGCCCTGGGAGTCCCTCGGACCGCTGGGGCTGCCGCTGGGGCTCTCCGAGCCGATCGCGCCCTTCTCCGGGGTGCGGGGGAGCACCGATTGGAGCGGCTCGACCTCTTCGTCCATGGCCTCGAAGACATGGGTGACCTCGCTGCCGACGTCCGCCAGCTGGACGGGGAGTCGGTCGCGGAGGCCGTTCCAGGTGCTTCGGTGGGCCTGGGCGAAGGAGTTGAGACGGGCCATGGGGCCGATCTCGCCGTCCCGCTGGTACGCCTGGCGGAGCAGGCGGTGGCCTTCGCTGGCGTCGTGCTTCATCCCGCCCAGGACCCGGCGGATCTCGCTGAGGGACTCGTGGTCGAGGTCGCCGGAGCGGCCGCGTTCCATGAGTCTGCGGGCCTCGCTGAGCCGGGTGGACGCCTGGTCGAGGTAGATGCCGCCGCGGTCCGCGTCGTCGTCCGCCATTCCCAGCTTGATGTCCTCCATGCCTCGCTTGAGCCCGTAGAGCGAGTCACCGGGAAGCGCGTCGGAGCTGGCGGCGGCCACTCCGCTGAAGGCACCCGCCGCCACACCGACGGTGAGACCGCCGGCGGCGAGGCCCTTGGACCAGCGGGAGCGGGGACGCAGTTTCCGCAGGGGGGACGCCCGGTGGGCGCCCTTGCCGCCGGCGGTCCGCTGCTCGGGCACCGTGGGGCTCCCGGCAGCGCTCCCCTCCATGAGCATCGCTTCCATGGCGGCGACGAGCTGGGCTCGTTGCACCACCTTGACCTCGGGGTCCAGCTGTGGCTTCGGCAGTTCACCGAGACCGCTCGCCAGAGCCAACAGCCGACCCTGCTCAGCAGGTTCGGCCGGCGCCTCGGGCTGCTCGGCCGCCGCGCCCTCGGACTCCCGGTCCTCCAGGGCCTGGGCGAAGGCGTTCGCCCGCCGGTGCGCCGATACGTTCGCGATCACAGGCGGCACCTCCTCTCGTCATGACGGTCGACTCCCCGGGGTGTCCGGAAGGTTGCACACCTTGAGCGCATCCACACGAAAGAGTGAGTGGCTGCGGACATGGCGTGTCCACAGGGAGCCTGCATCCCGCACAACGAGCGGCGCGGCACTTGGGTTACGCGCGAAAGATGATCGGACCAGTGCGTCATCGAGTCGTCACCGACAGTGAGTTGGGCGGGGGTCGTGGGGGCGTGGGGGGACATGCGGTGGCAGGGGCGTGGACCGGTCCACGGGGGCGCGTGTGGGGGGCGCGAACCGGTCAGCGGGCGTCGTCCGGGAGAAGACGGGCCAGGGTGCGGACGGCCCGGTACTGGAGGGTCTTGATCGCCCCCTCGTTCTTCCCCATGACGCGGGCGGTCTCGGCGACGGAGAGGCCCTGGAGGAAGCGCAGGGTCACGCACTCCTGCTGCTGGGGGTTGAGGCGGCGGACCGCGTCGAGGAGCGCGGCGTTGGAGAGGGACTCCAGGACGGAGTCCTCGGGGCTGCGCTCGACCTCGTTGGCGTCCAGCATCTCGCCGGTGGTGACCTCCAGCCGGAAACGGCTGGACTTGAAGTGGTCCGCGACGAGGTTCCTGGCGATGGTGACGAGCCAGGCGCCGAAGTCGCGGCCCTGCCAGGTGAAGGTCGAGATCCGGCGCAGGGCGCGCAGGAAGGTCTCGCTGGTGAGGTCCTCCGCCGTCGCCTTTCCGCCGACGCGGTAGTAGATGTAGCGGTAGACCGTGTCGCTGTACTGGTCGTACAGGCGGCCGAAGGCCTCGGCCTCGCCCGCCTGGGCGCGCTCGACCAGGTCCATCATGCGGGCGCTGTCGCTGTCGGCGGTGGGGCGGCGTGCGGGGGTCGAGGTACCGGAGCGGGCACCGCGTCTGCCCACGGCGGCGCTGCCGTCGGCCAGGGCATAGCAAGGGCCGGCGGGTGCCGGGGCGGCGAAGGCGAATGCGGGGACAGGGCCGGCGTACGCGGTGGGGACGAAGCCGCGCAAGTGGTCGAGGACCGTTGCGCGCAGCGTAGCCAGGCCCGAGGTGTCAACCCCGACGTGTGGGTACACGGGACTCCCAGAGGCAGAGCTTCCATCACGTGCAGTACAGGACCATTCACCCGTCGTAGCGACGTGAGGGGTCCTTTGTGCGTCTGAGGAGAATAACGCTTCGTACAGGCAGCGCTACACCCAGTTGCCTAAATCACCGGTTACGACGGTTCTGTTACTGCTTGCAGTCGGATCAAGGTGCAGTTCGTGACCGGTTGTTGATCGCTTTGCTTCCGGATGTGACTGCGCGGGCGATGCGTTGTGCTCACCTGCGGGACCGGTGAGTGATCGGGGCCGCTGCGGGGTAAGGAGCCCGGAATGCCTGGGAGTCGACGTGTGCGGCGCTGTTCGACCACGGACGGGTGAGGGCCCCTGGTCCGGGGTTGTCGCAGATGATCGCAGCCGAAACGTATCGGCAGGTCCCTGCGGGAGCGGCGGTCCGGGCCGGCCTCAGTGGCGGCGGCGGTGTAGGGCGACCGCGGCCGCCGTGCCGCCGGCCAGGGCGCCCAGGCCCGCGGCCGCGGGGATGCCGACCTTGGCGGCCTTGCGGCCGGTCCGGTAGTCGCGCAGCCGCCAGTCCCGGTCCTTGGCGTGCTTGCGCAGCTTGGTGTCCGGGTTGATCGCGTACGGGTGCCCGACGAGCGAGAGCATCGGGATGTCGTTGTGCGAGTCGCTGTACGCGGCACAGCGCGCCAGGTCGAGGCCTTCGGCCGCGGCGAGGGCCCGTACCGCCTCCGCCTTCGCCGGGCCGTGCAGGGGCTCGCCGACCAGCTTGCCGGTGTAGACACCGTCGACCGACTCGGCGACCGTGCCGAGTGCGCCGGTCAGGCCCAGCCTGCGGGCGATGATCGTGGCCGTCTCGACCGGGGCGGCCGTGACCAGCCAGACCTTCTGCCCCGCGTCCAGGTGCGCCTGGGCCAGGCCGCGGGTGCCGGGCCAGATGCGGTCGGCCATGTACTCGTCGTAGATCTCCTCGCCGATCGACATCAGCTCGGAGACACGGTGGCCCTTGACGATGGACAGGGCGCTGTCGCGGGCGTCCTGCATGTGGTCGGGGTCCTCGACGCCGGCGATCCGGAACCAGGCCTGCGCCCAGGCGAAGCGGGCGAGTTCGCGGCGCTGGAAGAACTTCCGCTTGTACAGGCCGCGGCCGAAGTGGAAGATCGCGGCACCCTGCATCACCGTGTTGTCGAGGTCGAAGAAGGCGGCCGCCCTCATGTCGCCGACGACCGGGAACTCGGGCTCGGCCGGGGCCTCGGCCTCCGTCGTACCGGTGGCCGCCGCCTCCTCCCGCTCCCGTTCCAGCTGGAGCGAGGACTTGCGCGCTGCCTCGGCAGCGGCCTCGCCTGCGAGGACGCTGCGCGCGGTGGCGGAGCGCCTACGGGGGGTGAGCCATCCCAGAGCGGCCATGTCGTGAGCATAGCCAGTCTGTTCGGTACTTCCCGTCTTGTGACGATGCCGCGGCGTGAACACTGTGGGGCTCTCCTGTTAATCGATGTCCCTCGGCTCCCGTCCGGCCGCGGCGGGGTTCCGCCCGGTCGACGGGACAGAATGGACGCCATGTTCGGACGGACGAAGAAGAAGGACGCCGGGTCGCGCACCGTGACGCTGATCGGCAAGCCCGGATGCCATCTCTGCGACGACGCCCGCGCGGTGGTCGAGGCGGTGTGCGCGGAGACGGGTGCACGCTGGGAGGAGAGAGACATCACCCAGGACGAGGAGCTCCACCGGGCGTACTGGGAGCAGATTCCCGTCGTCCTGATCGACGGCGAGCAGCACACCTTCTGGCGTGTGGACGCCGGGCGGCTCCGGCGTGAACTGGGTGCGTGACCGAAAGACGGTTACCATCATGGACGTTTTGTTGGGTTTCGGGGGCGGTGTCGTGAGAGGTGTGTGCGGTTTTGCCCCCTTCGGGTTCTCAACGCGCTGACACCCTCCGCGGTTCCGCGACGATACGAACAAGCCGCGTGACCCCGGTCACTTTGGCCGGACAAAACGGACACCATCTTTGTGCACGCGTTCACAAAGACATAGCCTGCATTCGACGGGGCGGTCTTGGGACACACGGCCGCCTGCAGCCCCGCTCATCCCGCAGGAGCACCGTGGCAACTGGCCGAACTCACCGACCGGCGACCCGTAGCCGAGGAATTCCCGAGGCCACCGTCGCCCGCCTTCCGCTGTATCTGCGTGCGCTCACCGCACTGTCGGAGCGCTCCGTACCCACGGTCTCCTCCGAGGAGCTCGCGGCCGCCGCGGGGGTCAACTCCGCGAAGCTGCGCAAGGACTTCAGCTACCTCGGCTCCTACGGCACCCGCGGTGTCGGCTACGACGTCGAGTACCTCGTCTACCAGATCTCCCGCGAACTGGGCCTCACCCAGGACTGGCCGGTCGTGATCGTCGGTATCGGTAACCTCGGCGCCGCGCTCGCCGGCTACGGCGGCTTCGCCTCCCGTGGCTTCCGGGTCGCCGCGCTGATCGACGCCGACCCCGCCATGACCGGCAAGCCGGTCGCCGGGATCCCCGTCCAGCACAGCGACGAACTCGAGAAGATCATCGAGGAGGACGGCGTCTCCATCGGCGTCATCGCGACCCCGGCCGGCGTCGCCCAGCAGGTCTGCGACCGGCTCGTGGCCGCCGGAGTCACCTCCATCCTGAACTTCGCCCCGACCGTGCTCTCCGTGCCCGACGGCGTGGACGTGCGCAAGGTCGACCTCTCCATCGAGCTGCAGATCCTCGCCTTCCACGAGCAGCGCAAGGCCGGCGAGGAGTCGAACGCCGAAGCCGACGCGGGCGCCGAGGCGGAGACCCCGGCCGTCGCGCCGCCGGCCCCCCGTGGCTCCACGGGCGCCACCCGCAAGGGACCCGACGGGGACGTCCCCGCCGTGATGCCGGCATGAGTCTCCTCGTCGTCGGCCTCAGCCACCGCAGCGCACCCGTCTCCATCCTGGAGCGGGCCGCACTGGCGGCGGACACCCAGGCCAAGCTCCTCCAGGACACCCTCGCCGCCGAACCGGCCGCCGAGGGGACCGTCCTGGCCACCTGCAACCGCATCGAGCTCTACGCCGACGTGGACAAGTTCCACGCCGGAGTCGCCGAGCTGTCCACGCTGCTCGCGCAGCACAGCGGCGTCGGCCTGGACGAGCTCACCCCCTATCTCTACGTGCACTACGAGGACCGGGCCGTCCACCACCTCTTCTCGGTGGCCTGCGGACTCGACTCCATGGTCGTCGGCGAGGGCCAGATCCTCGGCCAGATCAAGGACGCCCTCGCTCTCGGCCAGGACCTGCACACCGCGGGACGCCTCCTCAACGACCTGTTCCAGCAGGCCCTGAGGGTCGGCAAGCGCGCCCACAGCGAGACCGGGATCGACCGGGCCGGGCAGTCGCTCGTCACCTTCGGCCTGGAGCAGCTGGCCGACGGCACCGACGTCGACACCTGGGCCAAGGGCAAGAAGGCCCTCGTCATCGGCGCCGGATCGATGTCCTCCCTCGCCGCCGCCACGCTCGCGCGCTCCGGCGTCTCCGACATCGTCATCGCCAACCGCACCCTCGCCCGAGCCGAGCGGCTCGCACAGATCCTGAACGAGCCCGGGGGCACGGGGGTCTCCGCGCACGCGGTCGAGATGGTTGCCGTCGGCGACGAACTGACACGTGCCGACGTCGTCGTCTCCTGCACCGGCGCCACGGGACTCGTCCTCACCGGCGACGACATCGAGACCGCCGTACAGGGCCGCCGCACCCCGCTCGCGCTGCTCGACCTCGCCATGCCCCGCGACATCGACGCCGCCGCCCACCGCATCCCCGGTGTCCGGCTCGTCGACATCGAGTCGCTCGCCGAGGCCTCCGCCGACGCCCCCATGGCAGCCGACGTCGACCGGGTCCGCGGCATCGTCTCCGACGAGGTCGCCGCCTTCGGCGCCGCCCAGCGCGCCGCCCACATCACCCCCACCGTCGTCGCCCTGCGCACCATGGCCGCCGACGTGGTGGCCGGCGAGGTCGCCCGACTCGAGGGCCGGCTGCCCGACCTCGACGACAAGCAGCGCGCCGAGATCACCCAGACCGTGCGACGCGTGGTCGACAAGCTCCTGCACGCGCCGACCGTGCGGGTCAAGCAGCTGGCCAGCGAGCCCGGCGGCGCCGGGTACGCGGACGCGCTGCGGACACTCTTCGACCTCGACCCGGAGACGGTGGCTTCTGTCAGCCGGGCCGACCTGAATGACGCCGACGTCAAGAACCGAGGGCGAGTATGACCGAGAGGGCACTGAGGCTCGGGACCAGGCGCAGCAAGCTCGCCCTGGCCCAGTCCGGGCACGTGGCCGACGCCGTCCGGCGGTTGACCGGCCGGCCCGTCGAGCTCGTGGAGATCACGACGTACGGGGACACCTCCCGTGAGCACCTCGCGCAGATCGGCGGCACCGGCGTCTTCGTCGCCGCCCTGCGCGACGCGCTGCTCGCCGGCGAGGTGGACTTCGCCGTCCACTCCCTGAAGGACCTGCCGACCGCGCAGCACCCCGACCTGGTGGTGGCCGCGATCCCGGAGCGCGAGGACCCGCGCGACGTACTGATCGCCCGCGACGGACTGACGCTGGACCGGCTGCCCAAGGGCGCCCGGGTCGGCACCGGATCGCCGCGACGCATGGCCCAGCTCCACGCGTACGCGCGCAGCCACGGCCTGGAGATCACCTGCGTCCCGATCCGGGGCAACATCGACACCCGGGTCGGCTACGTACGCAGCGGAGAGCTGGACGCGGTGGTTCTCGCCGCGGCCGGCCTCAACCGCATCGGCGGAACGGAGGAGCTCACCGGCTCCCTGTCGCTCGACCGCCTGTCGGTCGACTCCGTCCTGCCCGCCCCCGGCCAGGGGGCCCTGGCGATCGAGTGTCCGGCGTCCGACGCCGAGCTCGTCGCCACGCTCGGCGCGCTCGACGACCCGCACACGCGGGCCGCCGTGACCGCAGAGCGATCCCTGCTCGCCGCCCTGGAGGCCGGCTGCTCCGCACCTGTGGGTGCGCTCGCCGACCTGCTGGCCGACGACCCCGGTCACGGGCAGGTTGTCACCGAAATGCGCCTGCGCGGCGTCGTCGGCACCACCGACGGCTCGACGCTGGTGCAGCTGTCCACCACCGGACCCGTACCCACCTCGCACGACGAGGCCATGGCGCTCGGACGCGAACTCGCGGACGAGATGCTCGCCAAGGGTGCGGCCGGTCTTATGGGGGAGCGAGCACTTTGAACCCCACCAGCCCGACCACCAGCCCGCTGTCCCCGGCCTTCGCGGGCCATGGGCACGTCACATTCCTCGGCGCAGGCCCCGGTGACCCCGGACTCCTGACCCTCAGGGCCGTGGAGGCCCTCGCCGGAGCGGATGTCCTGATCGCCGAGCCGGAGGTGCTCGAGGTCGTTCGCGGCCACGCGCGCGCGGGGGTGAGCACGCCGGAGCTGACGGTTGTTGACGAGGCGTCAACAACCGCCGGTGTCCCCGTGTTGAGGGATGCCGCCAATCTTGTCATGGAGGCCGCGAGGGGCGGCAGGCGGGTCGTCCGAGCGGTGACCGGCGACCCCGGCCTCGACGGAAACGCGGGAGCCGAGATGCTCGTCTGCGCCGCCGAGGGCATCCCCTTCGAGGTCGTCCCCGGCGTGGCCACGGCCGTCGGCGTACCCGCGTACGCCGGTGTCCCGCTCCGCGACGCCCAGGGCACCGATGTGCGCTTCGTCGACGCACGCACCGCCGACGAGCGGTGCTGGACCGAGGTGGGTGCCTCCGACGGCACCGTCGTCGTGTCCACCTCGCTCGACTCGGTGGCGGCCGCCGCCGGTGAACTGGTGGCGGCGGGCCGTAAGCCGGACACCCCGCTCACCGTCACCATCGGCGGCACCACCACCCGGCAGCGGACCTGGAACGCCACCCTCGGCACCATCGCCCAGGTCTTCAAGCAGGGCAAGGTCCTCCCCTCGCCCGAGGGCCACCGGCCGGTCATAGCCGTGGTCGGCGAGCGCAGCGCCCCGGCGCAGCGGGACCAGCTGTCGTGGTTCGAGTCGAAGCCGCTCTTCGGGTGGCGAGTCCTCGTGCCGCGCACCAAGGAGCAGGCCGCCTCGCTCTCCGACCAGCTGCGTTCTTACGGCGCGGTGCCCCACGAGGTACCGACGATCGCCGTCGAGCCGCCGCGTACGCCCCAGCAGATGGAGCGTGCGGTCAAGGGCCTCGTGACCGGGCGCTACGAGTGGATCGCCTTCACCTCGGTCAACGCGGTCAAGGCCGTGCGGGAGAAGTTCGAGGAGTACGGGCTCGACGCGCGTGCCTTCGCCGGGATCAAGGTCGCGGCGGTGGGCGAGCAGACGGCCGCCGCGCTCGTCGACTTCGGTGTGAAGCCGGACCTCGTGCCGAGCGGTGAGCAGTCCGCCGCCGGTCTCCTCGAGGACTGGCCGCCCTACGACCCGGTCTTCGACCCGATCGACCGTGTCTTCCTGCCGCGGGCCGACATCGCGACGGAGACGCTGGTCGCCGGTCTCATCGAGCTCGGGTGGGAGGTCGACGACGTCACCGCCTACCGGACCGTACGCGCTTCGCCGCCGCCGGCCGACACGCGGGAGGCGATCAAGGGCGGCGGGTTCGACGCCGTACTCTTCACCTCCTCGTCGACGGTGCGGAACCTGGTCGGTATCGCCGGGAAGCCGCACAACGTGACCGTCATCGCCTGTATCGGTCCGGCCACGGCCAAGACCGCCGAGGAGCACGGGCTGCGGGTGGACGTGCTGTCGCCCGAGCCGTCCGTGCACAAGCTCGCGGAGGCGCTCGCGGACTTCGGGCTGCGGCGACGGGAGGCCGCGCTCGAGGCGGGGGATCCTGTGACTCGGCCTTCTGAGCGGCGGCCGGGGGCGCGGAGGCGGCGGACCACGTAGGTGGGTGCGGCTCGCTTGTTCGGGGCGCGGGTTCCTTCTGGGGCCCGCGCCCCGGCGTTTTTCGGGCACGCCATGTGTGCGGCGGCCTGGTGGCGCGGGTCGGTGCAGGGGGCGGAGGCGCCCGCGGAGGGCGCCGTCCCGTGTGCCCACCCGTCCCGCCCTGCGGGACGATTGCCCACACGGGGTGGGGCTGGGCCGGGGTGCACGCCGTGCGGTGGTGGGGCGCTGGGCCGGGGTGCACGCCGTGCGGTGGTGGGGCGCGTTCGGCGGCAACAAGTTGTCGGTAAGAGCACTGTTTGGGCGGGCGTAGCCTCGGGGCTATGAACTCGTACGGATCCTTTCCCGGGGCGCGGCCGCGGCGGCTGCGGACGACGCCTGCCATGCGGCGGATGGTGGCCGAGACGCGGCTGCATCCCGCCGATCTGATCCTCCCCGCGTTCGTGCGCGAGGGGATCACCGAGCCCGTGCCGATCCAGGCCATGCCCGGCGTCGTCCAGCACACGCGCGACACCCTGCGGAAGGCCGCGGCCGAGGCCCTGGAGGCCGGGGTCTCCGGGATCATGCTCTTCGGCGTGCCCGAGGACGAGAAGAAGGACGGGGCGGGGACGGCCGGGACCGACCCCGACGGGATCCTCCAGGTCGCCATCCGGGACGTGAAGGCCGAGGTCGGCGACGAGCTCATCATCATGTCGGACCTCTGTCTCGACGAGTACACCGACCACGGGCACTGCGGGGTCCTCGACGCCGACGGCCGCGTCGACAACGACGCCACGCTGGAACGTTACGCCGAGATGGCCCAGGTCCAGGCCGACGCCGGCGTCCACGTCGTCGGCCCCTCCGGAATGATGGACGGCCAGGTCGGCGTCGTCCGGGACGCCCTCGACACCATCGGCAAGGAGGACGTGTCGATCCTCGCGTACACCGCGAAGTACTCCTCCGCCTTCTACGGCCCCTTCCGCGAGGCCGTCGGATCCTCCCTCCGAGGCGACCGCAAGACCTACCAGCAGGACCCCGCCAACCTGCGGGAGTCGATGCGCGAGCTCGCCCTCGACCTGGAGGAGGGCGCCGACATGGTGATGGTGAAGCCCGCCGGGCCGTACCTCGACGTGCTCGCCAAGGTCGCCGAATCCGTGGACGTGCCCGTCGCCGCGTACCAGATCAGCGGCGAGTACGCGATGGTCGAGGCCGCCGCCGAGAAGGGCTGGATCGACCGCGACAGGGCGATCTTCGAGACCCTGACCGGCATCCGGCGCGCCGGCGCGAAGATGATCCTCACCTACTGGGCCACCGAGGTCGCCCAGAAGCTGTCCGCCGCGCGCGGATAACCGGGACTCAGTCCCACCAGAACGTCCAGACGGGGCTGTCCAGCAGCCCCGTCCGTGCGTAGTCGCGCAGGCCGCCGTGGGGGCCCTGGGCGACGTTGTCCGGGCAGAACGCGAAGTGCTCCGCAGCCAGCGCCTCGGCCTCCTCCGGCGTCCGGGGAGGGGCCGCGACCGAGACCACCAGCTGGTCGAAGGTGAGCGCGACGACCCGCGCCCCGAAGCGGTCCTCCCAGGACCGCAGCACCGCACACAGCCGGGCCACGTCGTTCTCGTGGTTCAGCGGCCCGGTCCAGCCGATCACCGCCGGGATGTCCGCGCTGCGCCGCGCCGGAACCAGGGCCGGGCGGGCGTCCTCCAGCCAGAAGCCCGGCTCCGTCAGCATCTCGGCGACCGCGGCCGCCGCCCCGTCGGGGTCCGTGTCGCACGGCTGCGCCGGCGCCATGCCCGGCCAGTCGGCGCTTCCGGGAATCTCCTCGGACGCGTTCGCCTCCCAGAACTCGGCGAGGACCTCCTCGGCCTCGTGGTCGGCCGGGTCGCTCATCCGCTCCGGCATCAGCTCCCACCGGTCCAGGCCCCAGTCACCGCCGAGCAGCACCGGCAGCAGTCCCGCCGTGCGGGCCGCCGGGCGCAGCGCGCTCCAGGCGGCGGGTCCCGCCGGGCCGTGTCCCGACCAGATGTACGGGGCGTCCGCCGGGCCGGTGAGGGCGCCCGGCGGGAGGTCGAGGCCGAGGGAGCGGCCGGTCGGGTCGGCTGCGAGCCGGGGCAGCTGGTTCGGGATCATCGCCATGCGGAGAACGTACGGGGCGCCACTGACAACGGAGCGAGTGGTGATGCGGCACGCGTCGGCGCACTCTGGAGAGGTAGCCGACAGGTACCTCGCGGAGGTGGTCCTCATGATGCACACGCTTGTCGGATGGCATGTGGAGATGGAATTCCAGGAGGAAGGCGACCGGACGCGGGCCGCGGCCATGGTCCGGCTCAGCGACGGGACCGAGTTCCGGGCCCACGGAACCGCCAACCGTCATCCCTCCGACCCGGACCAGCTGAGGGTGGGCGAGGAGATCGCCGGTGCACGCGCGCTGATGGACCTCGCCTCCCAGCTGCTCCAGAAGGCACACACGGAGATCGACGAGGTGTCGGGCAGGACCTCGCACAGCATCCGTTGACGCCGAAGCCCCCGGCACGGGGATCCGTGACGGGGGCTTCGCATGCGGATGTCGCTCGGGACCTCAGAGGCGCTCGGGCGTCCTGATGCCCAGGAGAGCCATGCCCTGGTGCAGGGTGCGGGCGGTCAGGTCGGAGAGGAAGAGGCGGTTCTCCGCGACGTCCTGCGCCGGCGCCGGCTTGATGACGGGGCACTCCGAGTAGAACGTCGTGAAGAGCGACGCCAGCTGGTACAGGTACGCGGCCAGCTTGTGCGGGGCGTACTCCGCGGCCGTCTCGGTGATCACCTCGCCGAACTGGTCCAGGTGCAGACCGAGCGCGCGCTCGGCCGGGGCCAGCTCCAGCTCCGGGTGGGCGAGCGGCGTACGGTCGCCGGCCTTCCCGAAGATCGACCTGACCCGCGCGTACGCGTACTGCAGGTACACCGAGGTGTCGCCGTTCAGCGAGACCATCTGGTCCAGGTCGAACTTGTAGTCACGAGCGGCCGACGTCGACAGGTCGGCGTACTTCACCGCGCCGATGCCCACGTACTGGCCGTTCTCGACGATCTCCGACTCGGTCAGGAGCGTCTCGCCGGACTTCTCGAAGTAGTCGTCCGCCTTCTCGCGCACGACCGACGTCGCCCGGTCCACGGCCTCGTCCAGCAGGTCGACCAGCCGGACCGTCTCGCCCTCACGGGTCTTGAACGGCTTGCCGTCCTTGCCCAGGACCGTGCCGAAGGCCAGCTGGACGGCCTTCACGTCCTCGTTCAGCCAGCCGGCCCGGCGGGCCGTCTCGAAGACCATCTTGAAGTGCAGCGACTGACGGGCGTCGACCACGTACAGCAGGCTCGTCGCCTTCAGGTTCTGGACCCGGTCGCGGATCGCCGACAGGTCGGTCGCCGCGTAGCCGAAGCCGCCGTCGGACTTCTGGACGATCAGCGGGGTCGGGTTGCCGTCCGGGCCCTTCACGTCGTCGAAGAACACGCACAGCGCGCCCTCGGAGCGAACGGCGACGCCCGACTCCTCGAGGATGCGGCAGGTCTCCACCAGCATGTCGTTGTAGCCGGACTCGCCGACGACGTCGCCGTCCCGGATGTCCATGTCGAGCTTGTCGAAGACCGAGTAGAAGTAGATCTTCGACTCGTCGACGAACCGCTGCCACAGGGCGAGGGTCTCCTCGTCGCCTGCCTGGAGGTCGACGACACGCGCGCGGGCCCTGGTCTTGAACTCCTCGTCGGAGTCGAAGAGCGCGCGCGAGGCCTTGTAGAGCCGGTTCAGGTTCGACATGGCCTCCTCACCGGAGACCTCGGCGCCGTCCTCGGCCTTGTGGTCCAGCTCGTGCGGGTGCTCGATCAGGTACTGGATGAGCATGCCGAACTGGGTGCCCCAGTCGCCGATGTGGTGGCGGCGGACCACGCTCTCGCCGGTGAACTCGAGGATCTCGACCATCGCGGCGCCGATCACGGC
Source organism: Streptomyces zaomyceticus (assembly GCF_014656215.1). Lineage (GTDB taxonomy): Bacteria > Actinomycetota > Actinomycetes > Streptomycetales > Streptomycetaceae > Streptomyces > Streptomyces zaomyceticus. The sequence continues at coordinate 20,270 of NZ_BNBZ01000054.1, forward strand.
GGAGCGAAGGTGCCCGACGTGCATCTCCTTCGCCACGTTCGGCTGGGCGTAGTCGATGACCGTCGTGCCGGCCGACTCGTTGAACGGCACGCCGAGCCGGGCGTCGGCGGCGCGGGCCGCGAGGGTCCGCACGATCGCCGCGTCCGTGACCGTGATGTTCAGGAACCCGGGGCCCGAGACCTCGATCTCCTTCAGGACGTCGTTCTCCGGGATCGCGGCGACGACCTGGGTCGCCAGCTCACGCGGGTTCCCCTTGAGCTTCTTGGCGAGCGCCAGGATGCCGTTGGCCTGGTAGTCGGCCCGGTCGCTTCGTCGCAGCAGCGGGTCGGCGGATCCGGCGTCCGGCAGGGCTGCCGAGAGGCCGTCCGTGAGGCGCTGCTGCACGGTAGAAGCGAGGGAAGGGACCGAGGCCATGAGCTTCCGTTCCTGTTGAGTTCGTCAGGTCTAATTCGCTTGTCAAGTGTCCCATGGGAGCGCAACGTGATTTCCCCGCCTGTGGACAACCGCGGGCCGCACGTGATCTCCGGCTGTGGACAACCTCGGAGTGCGCTCTTCCGTCTGGGAGAATGGCTCTCGTAGGGCTGTCAGGCAGCACCCCTCAGGAAGAAGGACGTACCGACCGTGGCTCAGAGCAGCACCGAGACCGACTGGGTCTCCCGTTTCGCGGACGAGGTCATCGCCGAGTCGGAGCGACGTGCGCCTGGCAAACCGGTCGTCGTCGCCTCCGGCCTCTCCCCGTCCGGCCCGATCCACCTGGGCAACCTCCGCGAGGTCATGACCCCGCACCTGGTCGCCGACGAGATCCGCCGCCGGGGGCACGAGGTCAGGCACCTGATCTCCTGGGACGACTACGACCGCTACCGCAAGGTGCCGAACGGCATCGAGGGCATCGACGGTTCCTGGGCCGAGCACATCGGCAAGCCGCTCACCTCGGTCCCGGCCCCCGTCGGCTCGCCCCACCCCAACTGGGCCGAGCACTTCAAGGCCGCCATGGTCGAGTCGCTGGCCGAGCTCGGCGTCGAGTACGACCCGATCAGCCAGACCGAGCAGTACACCGCGGGCACCTACCGCGAGCAGATCCTGCACGCCATGAAGCACCGCGGCGACATCGACGGCATCCTCGACCAGTACCGGACGAAGAAGGCCCCGAAGAAGCAGTCGCAGAAGCCCCTCGACGAGGCCGAGCTGGAGGCCGAGGAGGGCTCCGGCGCGGCGAGCGAGGACGACGGCTCCGGCGGCGCCTCCGGCTACTTCCCGTACAAGCCGTACTGCGGCCGGTGCGAGAAGGACCTCACCACCGTCACCTCGTACGACGACGAGACCACCGAGCTCGCCTACACCTGCACCGACTGCGGCTTCGCCGAGACCGTGAAGCTCAGCGAGTTCAACCGCGGCAAGCTGGTGTGGAAGGTCGACTGGCCCATGCGCTGGGCGTACGAGGGCGTCATCTTCGAGCCCTCCGGCGTCGACCACTCGTCGCCCGGCTCGTCCTTCGTCGTCGGCGGCCAGATCGTCCGCGAGATCTTCGACGGCGTCCAGCCGATCGGCCCCATGTACGCCTTCGTCGGCATCAGCGGCATGGCCAAGATGTCCTCCTCGCGCGGTGGTGTCCCCACCGCCGCCGACGCGCTGAAGATCATGGAAGCGCCGCTGCTGCGCTGGCTGTACGCCCGCCGCCGCCCCAACCAGTCCTTCAAGATCGCCTTCGACCAGGAGATCCAGCGGCTCTACGACGAGTGGGACAAGCTGGAGGCCAAGGTCGCCGACGGCAGCGTGCTGCCCGCCGACGCCGCCGCCCACACCCGTGCCGCCCGCACGGCCGCCGGTGAGCTCCCGCGCACCCCGCGCCCGCTCCCGTACCGCACGCTCGCCTCGGTCATGGACATCACGGCCGGCCACGACGAGCAGACCCTGCGGATCCTGACCGAACTCGACCCCGAGAACCCGGTCGCCTCCCTCGACGAGGTCCGGCCGCGCCTCGACCGTGCCGAGAACTGGATCACCAGCCAGGTCCCGGCCGACCAGCGCACCATCGTCCGCGAGGAGCCCGACACCGAGCTCCTCGGCTCCCTGGACGACGAGGGCCGCGAGTCGCTCCGCCTGCTCCTGGAGGGCCTCGACAGCCACTGGTCGCTCGACGGGCTCACCACGCTCGTCTACGGCGTCCCGAAGATCATGGCGGGCCTCGACCCCGAGGCGAAGCCGACGCCCGAGCTGAAGCTGGCGCAGCGCGCCTTCTTCGCCCTGCTCTACAAGCTCCTCGTCAGCCGGGAGACCGGGCCGCGCCTGCCCACCCTGCTGCTGGCCGTGGGCGCGGACCGGGTGCGCAAGCTGCTCGGCGCGTGAGCGCGTGATCTTCGCGCGTGACTCTCGCGCGTGACCTTCGCGCGTGACCTTCGCGTGTGATCCGACCGTGTGAAAGGGCCGCCGCCCGGAATCCGGGCA
>NZ_BNBZ01000055.1 GCF_014656215.1 Streptomyces zaomyceticus
CCGGCAAGCCGGGGCATAGAGCGCGCATTGCGCAAGCGCAATGCGTATTCCGGCGCAAGCGCCGGAATGGAATTCCGTAAACGGAATTCAAAGCGACACAATTCGCGCAAGCGCGAATTGTGGGTGATCGCGCAAGCGCGATCACTTGGCTGGCTGCGAGGGTGGGTGCATCGCGTGCGGGCCCTGTGTAGGGTCTGGGATTCCCAGTCACTACTCCCGCAAGGAGAGTGATGGGCCATCGGCCTGACGGGGTGTCGGCCTCACCATAGTGACGGGCTCCGCTGCGCTCCACCCGGGCTTCTCCCCCACTCTGGCGACAGACTGCGGCCCATCGTGGCCCTGTCGGCATACAGGGAAAACGGCTGTTAGTGGGTGAGATGGAGTCACGTATCGCCCTGGGGGTGCGGTTCTGGCGTGGGTGATGCATCACAGATGCTAGCTGTGTAGAGTCTGGGATAGAGACACCACTACCCTGGCCCACCACTCGCCGTGCCGGACTTTCTTTCTGGTTGCGCGCCGCATTCCGCGAAGAGGAGAACACGGGAATGGCCGTGAAACTGCGTGCCCATCAGATCGAGGCTGTTGCTGCCATTGTGCGTGGTCTCGATGTTCCGCCGGGTGGTATTCCCGTCGATGGTCTGCGTGGGCAGGTGCACGCGGCGTGCGGGACGGGGAAGACCATCATGGCGGCGGCGTCGGCCAAGCGGCTCGTGCCCCAGGGTCGCGTTCTCGTGCTGGTGCCGACGCTGGATCTTCTGACGCAGACCGTGCGGGCGTGGCGTGGGGCTGGGCATGCGGGGCCGGGGGTTGCGGTGTGCAGCCTCATCGATGACCCGGAGCTGTGGAGCCTCAGGGTGCGTTCCACGACGAATCCGGTGCAGTTGGCTCTGTGGCACGGCTCTGGGCCTGTGGTCGTGTTCGGGACGTACGCCTCGCTTGGGGTCCTGGCGGAGGCGTTCGAGGGTGTCTACGGGCAGCGGTTGGCGCCGATGGATCTCACGGTGGTGGATGAGGCGCACCGGACGTCCGGGTCGATGGGCAAGGCGTGGGCCGGCGTCCACGATCAGGGCGTCATCCCGTCGTACCGCCGGCTGTATCTGACGGCGACGCCGCGGATCTGGGAGGAGCGGCGGGAGCGTGAGGTGGCGGAGGGGGTGCGTGATCCGTTGCCGCGTGAGATGGCGGCCTCTATGGACGACGAGGCTGTGTTCGGGCCGGTCCTCTACAAGCTGTCGCTGGCGTCGGCTGTGTCGCGTGGGCTGCTGGCGCGGTACCAGATCATCGTCCTGGAACTTCAGGACCCGGTCGTCACGCCGGAGCGGCTGATGGGCGAGGAGCGGCACAGCGAGAAGGTCCGCGGGGAGCGGCTGGGTGCGCTGCAGGCGGCGTTGCTGCACACGATGGCGGAGCATGGTCTGTCGTCGTGCATCACGTTCCATCACCGGACGATGGAGGCGCAGGCGTACGCGGAGGGTTTGGGGCGTGTGGCGGCGAAGCTGTACGCGGACCGGCCGGAGAGGTACCCGGCTCGGGTTTGGGCGGACTGGCTGTGTGGCGAGCATGTCCCGGAGCGTCGGCGGGAGGTGCTGGGCTCCTTCGGGACCACGGTGCAGCGTGCTGTGCTCTCCAACTGTCGTGTTCTGGGTGAGGGTGTCGACATCCGGGCCGTGGACTGTGTGGCGCTGCTGGATCCCAAGGGGGCGCCGCACGACATCGTGCAGGCCATCGGGCGTGCGCTGCGTCAGAAGCCCGGTGAGGGCAAGCTTGCTTCGTTGATCGTGCCTGTTTTTCTCCAGCCGGGTGAGAAGCCGGAGGGCATGTTCACGTCGGGGTCGTATCGGCCGTTGGTGAAGGTGTTGGAGGGGTTGCGGGCTCACGACGAGGAGGCCGTGGAATTGCTCGCCATCCCTCAGGAGCCTCAGAAAAACTGGGTGCAGCCGTCTGTGAATATTGGTTCGGCACCCGGGGAGGGTGAAGAAGAATCCCGTCTGCTGCTTCGTTTCGCGGCTCCGCGTGACCCGGTGATGGTCGCCGACTGGGTGTCGTTCAACGTGATCGACACCGAACGCCAGGACTGGGCGCGCGGCTGGGCGAAGCTGAAGGCGTACGTCGAGCGGGTCGGGAACGCGCGCGTGCCGTACGGACACCGGGAGGGTGCGTTCCCGCTGGGGCAGTGGGTCGCGGAACAGCGACGCGCTTACGGGACTGGGGAGATGAACGGTCTGCGCGCTCAGCGGCTGGAGACGCTGGGCATGGTGTGGTCGGTGACCGATGAACGCTTCCAGGAAAACCTGGAAGCGGCGAAGGCGTATTACGAGGAGCACTGGACGCTGTGCGCACCCCGGACCGTGACGATGCTGGACCGGCCCATCGGGCAGTGGCTCGCGAACCTCCGCCGCCCCGGCGCCCTGGACGATCACCCGGAATGGAAGACCGCGCTGGAGACCGTGGACGCGGACTGGAACCCGACGTGGCCGGCCCAGTGGCAACGCCACTACGCCGTCGTACGGGAAATGCTCGCCGAGGAAACCATCCTCGCCTACGTCGAACCCGGGGTCACCGTGCACGGGATGGACATCGGGAAGTGGCTGGCCAAGCAACGTCGGCCCGAGGTGTGGGCCGCCCTGACCGACGGACAGCGTGAGCGATTGGAAGCCATCGGCGTTATCCCGCATACACCGGCACTCGAGCCGGAAGGCCCAGCCGCGTCGGTGACGGCCGCAGAACCGTCCACGACACCCATGGCGCCCTTTGAACGGGGCGTAACGGCTCTCGCCCAGTACAAGAAACGCACCGGGTCCGTAACCGTCCCCAGGGGCCACGTAGAACGGTTGGAGGACGGCAGCGAGGTCCGACTCGGAGTGTGGATCATGAACCAGAAAACACGCCGAGCCAAACTCGCGGCGGACAAACTCACCGCCCTCGCCGCACTCGGACTCGACTGGGCAGAGGCGTAACACCACCGGACAGAACCCGGAGCACCGACCACACCACCGTGCTCCTGAACGTCACCACCACACCCCCAGGACCAGCATCGTTGCCGCTGTCCACCGCCCGCACACGGGCACGGTGCCGCACGCGGAGCATGCTCAGCCACTGGTCGCCGACGGCGGCACGCCCACGGCCGCAAGCGGTGTGCCCCGCACGCGCGAGCAGAGCTCCGGCCGCGCCGATCCGGCCGCCGTCCGGGCCCTGCAGGTTCGCGACCACGTGCGCCTGCTTCTCGCTCACCTCTCCTGGATCCGGAAGGTCCGGCCTGCATCCGGACCGGCCCGGTCAGGGGAATGCCCGGTGAGCGCCCGCCTACATCCCCCCGAGAGGCGGGCGCTCACCGCTCTCCGGACAACACCGGCGGACGGCGCCGGGGGCGATGTGCGGGCAGCCGTTCTGCACGGTGGCTTCGATGAGGGCGAGCCGGTCCGGCACCGACGCTGCGGGCTCGACGAGTCACCGCGCCAGGTCGCAGCACCGGGTTGCGGCACTAACCTGTGGTGGTGACCGGAACCGAGCTGGATGAGTTGATCGTTGCCGACAGCGCGGCGCTGCGCGTGTGGTTGCTGAACAACCACACCATCTCCCCTGGCGTGTGGCTCGCCCTGACCAGGAAGGGCGGCTCCGTCACCACGCTGACCTGGCAGCAGGCGGTCGACGAGGCACTGTGCTTCGGCTGGATCGACGGCCAGGCCCGCAAGCGCGACGAGGAGAGTTCCTGGAGGCGGCTCACCCCGCGCCGACCCCGCAGTGTCTGGTCCCAACGCAACGTCGCCAACGTGGCCCGGTTGGAGGCGGCCGGCCTGATGCTGCCTGCCGGCCGCGCCGCGGTGGACGCCGCGAAGGCCGACGGCCGGTGGACGGCCGCCTATGCGCCCTCATCGGAAGCGGAGGTGCCGACCGACCTGCGAGCTGCGATCGCCGCCGACCCAGCGGCGCAGGCGATGTTCGAAGTGCTCACCAAGACCAACCGCTTCGCCCTCATCAACCGGGTCAATGCCGCCAAGCGGGCCGAGACACGCGCCCGGAAGATCGCCGAGTGCGTAGCGATGCTGGTCCGGCACGAGACGGTCCACCCGCAGCGGGCCAAGCCAGCGAACCTGCCGACATCGTGACCGGGCGTCTACCGGAACCAGGCCGTTTCTTCCGGATCGCTCCCGAGGGGCTGGGTGTCGGTGCGGCGTGGGAGAGTCCTGGGCATGACGATGCCGGAGGGCCCTGAGCGAGTACTGCCTGAGCTCGTCGGACGCGACATGTTCGACGCTGTCGTCATCAGGACCGAGTTCAGCGACGGCGAGTCGTGGAATGCGGTGGTCGGTGAGCTGTGTCGGCCATGGGGGCCGGACGACGAGCTTCCTGCAAGAGTGCGGGTGGTCGACGCGCCTGCTTGGTCGGGGGCGACAGCTGATGAGGTTCTTGCCGCGGTGGACGAAGACGAATATCCGGGACTCAGCGTCGCTGCTACTGTCCACGGCCCGCGCTTGGGCGTGGTGCCGCACGCGGAGCGAGCTCAACCACTGATCGTCGACGGCGGTAGGTCTGCGGCCGCAAGCGGCGTGCCTCGTACGCGCCGTGGGGTGTGGGGCGGCGTTCGGCTCGCGGTGCGGAAGCCGTGGTGGGCGCGCCAGGAAAGGACCGACCAGCGGGACTGGGCGGAGAGCAGGGAGCCCGTGCTCAGCCAGGAGGCGGTGGAGAGGAGGGAGAGGGCGGAGCCGATCGAGCCGGCGGACAGAACGCTGCCCACCGAACCGATCGAGAGGACGCTGCCGACGGAGCCGATGGACAGCACGGATCCGACGGAGCCGATGGAGAGTATCGATTCCTTCGAGCCGATCGAGAGGAACGATCCGCGGGGGCGTGGCAGGGTCATGGGGCCATCGTGTCAGGTGGGCTGGGCGGGGTGGGGGATCCGACTTGGCACAGTCGGCACAGCTCGCATGACGGCACGATCGCTGCGAGCGTCCGTGGCGTTCCGGCTGTGCGGTTGGCCGGTGATGGCACCCGCCCACGCACTGCGCCGGGCCCGACGGGTGGCCTTGCGGGACGTGTCGGGGTCTGTTCAGGTGCGGTGCGGCAAGGGAATCTCGAGCGCAGGGAGCGCACGGCAGGAGGTGCCGGGTGGGTGTCCGGCTGGCGAGCATCGGTCTGGGCCGACCGGCCTGATCCTTGTTCTGCCGAAGGAGTAGTCATGAAGCCCGGACGTCTCGGCGTCTACCTGACGGCCGCCGTCACCGCCCTCGGTGTCGCCCTGGTACCGCAGCCCAGCGCTTCAGCCGCGCAGACGGACTGTTCGTACACACGTAGCGGTCTTGTTCCGCTGAACGACCTGGGCACGGGTACGTACAACGGCCTGACCGGTGGTCTCTACCCGGGCGGCAGCAACGTCCGGCCGACGGCGCACACGAACGCCGGTGTGGACCTCGCGCAGAACCAGGTGCTGCCGCGCAACGCCTCCGGGCAGGTGGACCTGGTGAACGGCAAGGTCGTGCTGATCTCGATCGGCATGTCCAACACCACGCAGGAGTTCCAGAAGTTCATCGCGACGGCGAACTCGTACGCGAACCTGAACGGCAAGCTCGTGATCGTCGACGGTGCGCAGGGTGGCAAGGACGCCAGCGCCTGGGCGAACCCGGCGGACGCCACGTGGTCCGTGCTCGCGACCCGGCTGTCGAACGCCGGGGTGACTCCCGCCCAGGTGCAGGTGATGTGGCTCAAGGAGCAGTACGTCGGGGACAACCTCGGGGCTTTCCCGCAGGGTACGCAGAACCTTCGTGACTCGCTTGCCGCGATCTCCCGCAACGCGCGTGCGAAGCACCCGAACCTGGCACTCGGTTATGTCGCGAGCCGCATCTACACGTACAACCCGGCGCGCAGTGCGGGTGCCTATCAGCAGGGCTGGGCGGTGAAGAAGCTGATCCAGGACCAGATCAACGGTGCTTCGGACCTGACGTACGGTGCGGGTGGCGTCGCGCCGTGGCTGTCGTGGGGTCCGTACATGTGGGCGGACGGTCTGGGTGCGGACGGTGTGGCTGGGGGGACGCCGGGCCGCAGCGACGGTCTGGAGTGGGCGTGCTCGGACCTGGTGTCCGACCGGGTGCACCCGTCCGCGAGCGGTCAGCAGAAGGTCGCGAACCTTCTCCTGAACCAGCTGTCGACGGATCCGACGTCCACTCCTTGGTTCAACCAGTAGGCGGGGGAGCAGGGATCATGCCGCACATTGCCGTCCCGGCGCCGGTGCCGGGGATCCGGGGGCTGATGGCCGCCAAGCCGGCTTCGGGCCGCAGGCTCAGTGAGCTCGCCGAACAGTTGTTGCGGGGGCCGTCGTCGCTGACGGTGGCCGAGCGGGAGCTGATCGCCGCGTATGTGTCGTACCTGAACGAAACTCCTTACTGCACGGGATCGCACACGGCTGCCGCCGCGCATGCGTTCGGTGGTGACTACGCGCTGGTGCGGGCTGTCCAGCGTGATCCGGCGACGGCGTCGGTGAGCGAGCGGATGCGGGCCTTGCTGGCGATCGCCGGGAAGGTGAGGGGAAATGCCCGTGCGGTGACGGAGCAGGACGTCGCCGTCGCCCGGGCTGCGGGCGCGGACGACGAGGCCGTGCACGACACGGTGCTCGTCGCGGCCGCGTTCTGCATGTTCAATCGGTATGTCGACGGGCTGGCGGCGATCACTCCGGAGGATCCCGCGGTGTACGACCGGATCGGGGCGACGCTGGTGGCCGAGGGGTATCTGCCGCAGGCCGCGGGCTGACGCCGGCGGGAACGGTGTCCTGGGGCTCCGGTGGCCGCGTGCCACCGGAGCCCTTTGTCATGCGTCGGACGCAGCACTCGTGAAGATGCCCGGCGGGGCCGTTCGCGACCAGGATCGATGAGGGATTGTCTGTTCGGCTCGGGAGTGAGTGACTTTTCCTCGCGGGTGTTCCCGGCGGGCCGGACGGTCGCCTTCTTCCGGCTTGTATCGAATGGGGGAACAGATGTTGAACAGACGGCGGTTGCTGGCGATGGGTGGCGGTGCGGCGACGGCGGGTGGCGCGCTGCTGTGGTGGGGTCAGAGCGCGGCGGGTGCCGAGGCGGGTTCGTCGGCCGCTCCGGACGCCGACCCTCACGCTCATCACAGGGGTGGGGCGGCGCCGGCGTCGGCCGAGCCGACGGCGGGCACCGGTACGCCTCCGCCGTACACGGCGTTCTCGGAGAAGCTGCCGGTGCCGCGGGTGCTCAGGCCGGTGTCGTCGTTCGGTGACACCGATGTCTACGAGTTGCCGATGCAGCACGCGAAGGCGGAGTTCTTCCCGGGCCGTCCCACACCGGTGCTCACCTTCGGCGGGCAGTTCATCGGTCCGACGATCCGTGCCAAGGCCGGTCGTCGGGTGAAGGTGCGGTACGTCAACCGGCTCGACCGGGCGGCGACCGTGCACCTGCACGGGGGGCACGTGCCGCCGGGGAGCGACGGTTTTCCGATGGACCTGCTCGAGCCGGGCACGTCCCGGGTCTTCGACTATCCGAACCGGCAGCAGGGCGCGACGCTCTGGTACCACGACCACACGTGTTCCAAGGAAGCCGAGCACGTGTACCGGGGGCTGGCCGGGTTCTATCTGATCGAGGGCCGGGACGAGGCGGCGCTGGGGCTGCCCCGGGGCGCGTACGACGTGCCGATCATGATTCGTGACGCGCGTTTCGACGAGAACGGCGGCATGATCTTCGAGCCGAGCCCCATGCCGACGACGCTGCACGTCAACGGGCGGCAGACGCCCTACTTCCCGGTGGACGCGCGCAAGTACCGGTTCCGGGTGCTCAACGCGACGCTGCACCGGAACCTCGAGCTGGACCTGGGCGGTCTGGACATGGTGCAGATCGCCTCCGACGGCGGGCTCCTGCCGGAGCCGCTGCCCCGTAAGAAGATCCTGATCGTGCCGGGTGAGCGGGTCGAGATCGTGGTGGACTTCTCGGCGCAGGCCGTGGGCAGCAAGCTGGTCCTCAACGATGTGGCCGGCGGTGTCGCCGAGCCGGTGATGCGGTTCGACGTGGCCCGTCGGGCGTTCGACTCCAGCCGGGTTCCGGGACGGCTGCGTGAGCTGCCCGCGTTGCCGGCCGCGACGGTCGAGCGTGACGTGAAGCTGTCGTTCTCGCCGTCGGGCGAGGAATTCGCCATCAACGACAAGACGTTCGACCCGAACCGGGTCGACACTCGGATCGTGGAGGGCACCACCGAGATATGGCGGGTCACGAACACCGATCCCGCCGACACTCCGTTCGGTCCGGTCAACCACACCTTCCATATGCACCTGGTGCCGTTCCGGGTGCTCGACCGGGACGGCAAGCCGCCGCTGCCGGGCGAGAACGGGCTGAAGGACACGGTGCTGGTGCGGCCGGGTGAGACGGTGCGGGTACAGGCCACGTTCGGCGGCTACAAGGGCCGTTATCTGTACCACTGCCACCTGCAGGAGCACAGCGACATCGGGATGATGGCGCAGATGGAGATCGTCTGACGCCTCGTCGGAGCCGGTGCTGCCGGCCGTGCCGTCGTCGGTCCCGGTCCCCTCGTCGGGGGCCGGGACCGTTGTCGTCTCACCGTACGAGCGTGAGCTCCGAGCGGTCGAGGGCGGGCGTGGCGGGGCGGGGTGTGCGGCGGGCCAGCAGGGTGGCCGGGATCGACAGCAGCACCGCGGCCATGACCCCCGCGACGAACCAGCCGTCGGCGTCGTGCTCGGCCGCGTAGGTCGCTGCGGCGGGACCGATGGCGCCGAGGACGGCGCCGGTGACGGCGTTCGGCAGGCCGACGCCCAGGGCCCGGTTCTGCGCCGGGAAGATGTCGGTGAGCAGCTTGGGCAGGACCGTGGTCACGCAGACCAGGTAGACCACGCCGGAGCCGTAGGCGAAGAGCAGGCTGGTGAACGTGCCGGTCATCGTGAGGTACGAGACGGAGCCGGTCACGGAGAACAGGACGCCCGCGCCGACCAGGAGGCGGGTGGCGCCGATCTTGTCGGCGAGCAGGCCGATGGGCACGTTGAGGACCATCATCAGCGCCGTGGCGGTCACCACGGCCCACAGCATGGTGCCGGGCGGGGCGAGGCGGCCGCCGAGGGCGGGGACGACCGAGGGCCAGGTGCCTCCGACGGCGCCGCTGCCCGCGACCAGCAGGACGGCGAGCAGGACCTGGCGGCGGTGGGTGGACAGGACCTGGCGCAGTGAGCCGCGGTCGCGGCGGGTACGGACCTCGCGTTCGAAGACCTCGGTCTCGGCGAGGCGGCTGCGCAGCAGGAGCAGGACGAGGCCGAGCAGGCCACCCACGAGGAACGGCACCCGCCAGCCCCAGTCGGCCATCGTGTCCGGGCCGAGCGCGGCGGTGAGGACGGCGCCGAGGAGAGAGGCGGTGAACGCGCCCGCGCAGGTGGTGAGCGAGAACAGGCTGCCGTAGGTGGACTTGCGGTGGTCGGGGGCGACTTCCATGAGGTATGTGGTCGCCGCGGGCCATTCGCCGCCGTGGGAGATGCCCTGCGCCATGCGGGCGAGGAGCAGCAGTACGGGGGCGAGCAGGCCTATGTGGGCGTGGCCCGGGGTGAGGCCGATGAGGAGTGATCCGCCCGCCATGAGGGAGACGGCGAGCATGAGGGCGGGGCGGCGGCCGCGGCGGTCGGCGTAGCGGCCGAGGAGGATGCCGCCGAGAGGGCGCATGAGGACACCGACGCCGAGGACGGCGAAGACGCCGAGGAGGGAGGTGAGGGCGTTGTCGGAGGGGAAGAACTGAGCGGCGAACAGCGGCGCGAACAGGCCGTAGCCGAGCCAGTCGAAGGATTCGATGAAGTTGCCGACGACGGTGGCGGTGACCGCGCGGCGGTGGTCCTTCTTCGGAGGGTGCGCAGACATGGTGGGCCGTTTCTCGGTCGGCGGTCAGACGGCGGCGGCGTAGCCGTGGGCGGTGATGCGCCGGCCGGCTTCTTCGTAGTAGTCGGGGGCGGTGGGCAGGGCGGTCGCCAGGCCGCTGACGTAGCGGTTGTACATGCAGAAGGCGGCGGCGATGAGCACCGTGTCGTGGAGGTGGGTGTCGGTGGCGCCGGCGGCGCGGGCGGCGGCGATCGCCGCGTCGGTCACCGGTACGGCTTCGGCCTGGACCTCGGCGGCGACGCGGAGCAGCGCCCGTACGAGGGGGGTGAGGTCGGCGCTGTCGGGGTCGTGCCGCACTGCCTCGACCAGGGCGGTGCCGCCTTCGAGCTGGGCCGCGGCCGCGGCACCGTGGGTGTCGGCGCAGAAACGGGTGGCGTTGAGCTCGGAGACGTACGCGGCGATCAGTTCGCGCTCGCCGCGGGTGAGGGGCGAGGGGCCCCGCAGCAGGCTGTCGGCGAGGTCGTTGAGGGGGATGGCCGTGTCGGGTCGGTCGGTCATCAGACCGCGAATGCCCGGGAGGTCGTTGGCGAGGGTGATGTGCGGCACCGGTGGGTCCTTAGCTGGTCGGGGCGGAGGTCGCGGCCTCATCCTGGGCATGTGAGGGCGATGGTTGCCAACTTCCCATGTGCCAACTTGAGTTGATGCCGCTCTCTGCCGCGTGGGCGGTGATCCGTGCCGGGCGGGGTGTGGGCGGAGCGGGGCTCGGCCGGTGGGGTCAGCGGCGGTTGCGGCGGGCCTGTTTGCTGACGGCCTTCCATTGGCGGCGGGTGTCGGCCATCTCCGCCGGGTCCTCGCGGCGCCTGCGGTAGGCGATCTCACCCTGGAGCTTGTGCCAGGTGGCAAGTCGGGTGGTGGGCAGCGTGCCGGCGCGGGTGGCCTCCTCGACCGCGCAGCCCAGGTCGCCGTCGTGGCCGCAGTCGGTGTAGCGGCAGTACGGGGCGAGGGCGGCGATGTCGGTGAACACGTCGTCGACGGCCGAACGGCCCGCGGCGACTTCGAGGGAGCGGATGCCGGGGATGTCCAGAAGGACTCCGCCGGAGGCCAGCAGGTGCAGGCGGCGGGTGGTGGTGGTGTGCCGACCGCCGGACCTGCCGATGCTCGCGACCGCCTCGCTGGTGCCTTCGAGGGCGTTGAGCAGCGAGGTCTTGCCCGCGCCCGAGGGGCCGAGCATCACGGCTGTCGTGCCGGGGCCGAGGTGCGCGCGGAGGGTGTCGAGGCCCTCGCCGGTGCGGACGCTGACGGGCAGGACGGGGATGCCGGGGCTGAGGTGTTCGGCGGCGGCGGCGTCCCGCGCTCCGCCGTCGTCGGTGGTGTCGCTCTTGGACAGGACGAGGACGGGCTGGGCGCCGCTGTCCCAGGCCATCACGGAGAGGCGTTCCACCATGGCCGCGTTGAGGCCGCCGGCGAGGGGCACGACGATCAGGACCGTGTCGATGTTCGCGGCGAGGACCTGGCGGCCCTGGCCAGCGGAGCCCGCGCGGGTGAGGACAGCGCGTCGCGCGGCGACCGTGACGACCCGGCCGCCGGGGCCGAGTTCCACCCAGTCGCCCGCGACCGGGGTGAGCGGCAGCGTCGGGGCGATGTCCGCCGTGTGGGCGGTGAGGGTGCCGTCGGAGGTGGCGGCCAGCACCTCGCAGCGGGTGCCGTGGTGGACCACGACGCGGGCCAGGGCGGTGCCGGTGGCCGGGTGGGGGTCGCCGTCGGTCCAGCCGAGGTGGGTGAGGGCGGAGAGGGGGGTGAGGGTGTCGGTCACGGGGTGTCCTCGGTGATGAAGCCGGTCCAGGTGCGGCGCAGACGGTCGCCCGCCGTGGTGTCGACGCGCTGGACGGCGTGCATGGTGTGGGAGCGGAAGACGACGAGGCGGTTAGGGCGGGGCAGGATCAGCGCCGGGTGCCTGGCGGAGTCCACCAGCGCGGCACCGTCGGCGGCGTCGGCGCGGGACTCCTCGTCGAAGACGGCCAGGCCGCCGCCCCAGTCGCTGTCCCAGGCGCGGTGTGTGAAGTACACGTACGCACCGATGCGTCCGGCGCCCGCGTCGTTGTGCCAGCTGAGCCGGGACCCGGCCGGGTAGCCCCAGGCGCTGAGCGTGAGCGAGAGGTGTTCGGCGCGGCCCGGCGCGGCGAGCAGGTCGAGGTGGGCCGTGATCCGTTCCTTGACGGCGCGCTGCCACCTCGGTGTGTCGTCGGCGTTCCGCGCGAGTTCCTGGCGTTCCTCGCCGCCCCGGTAGGCGAAGCCGTCGTACACCGGGTCGATCGTGCTCAGGACGGGCTTGAGGCTGATGCGGGTGAACGCCTCGGCGGTGGCCTCGAAGTCGGCGGCGGGCAGCAGGTCGTCGATGACAATGTACCGCTCCCCCGCGGAGTGCACCCGCGCGTCCGGGTTGGTGGCCGGTGCGTCGAGAAGGCTGGAGAGGTTCATACGGCGGTTTTCCTTCCGGATCCGGCCAGGCGGGCAGCGGGGACGCACAGCACGACGAGCACCACGCTGATGCCGAGGAAGACGGTGTCGTAGTGGTCGGCGAACAGGCCGCCGAGGAGCATGCCGACGGGCACCCCGGCGGCGTTGACGAAGTTGTCGACGGATCCGAGCCGGGAGATGTACCGCTCGGGGATCTCGCTCTGGTACGCGGTGTCCCAGACGATTCCGCAGGCGGCGGTCGTCAGCGCGCACAGCGCGAACGCGGCGCCGAGGACGGCCGTCGGCAGCTGGTCGCGCAGGGTCAGCGCGACGAACTGCAGGACCGCGCCGAGGGTCACGACCACCGAGGCGGCCTTCCACGGGTGCTGCTTGCTGGTCGACATGACGGCGAGGGAGCCGAGCAGGGAGCCGATGGCGAGGCAGGTGGCGAGGACGGACCAGGCGCCGGTGCCGCCCAGTGAGTCGACGGCGATGACCGGGCCCGCGACGGCGGTGAGGCCGATGCCGAGGGAGACGACGAACCACAGGGCCATGCCGAAGGAGAACCACGGGTAGCGGGCCATGATGGCGAAGCCCGCGCGGAAGCGGGTGTCGGGAGTCCCGGTCGGGTTCGGCTCGGCGGGCGTCCCGGTCGGGGTGGGGGGCGTCTGCGCCGGCGCCGTGCGGCGGGCGGGGGTGTGCAGGCGCGCCAGGCGGAGCAGGCAGATCAGGTTCACCGCGAACGACAGCACGTCCAGCCCCAGGATCCAGGAGAAGCCGGCCGTGCCCATCAGCACGCCCGCCAGGACCGGGCCCAGCAGGAAGCTGACGTCCGCGACCAGCGACAGCAGCCCGTTCGCCCGCTGGAGCCGGTCCTCCGGGACCAGTTCGGGGATCAGGCCGATCTGCGCCGGGTTGTACAGCGCGGTGCCCGCCCCGTACAACGCCGCGGACAGGCACAGGTGCCAGCTCTGCAGTTGCAGTGGGCTGATCACCACGACCGCGAGCGTGCCCTGCGCCACCAGGCGCAGTACGTCGGCGCAGATCATCACCCGGACCCGGTCGTGACGGTCCGCCAGCCGGCCGCCGGTGGCGACGAGGAGGAAGCGGGCCGCCCACAGGGACAACAGCACCCAGGTCAGCCCGGCCGCCGAGTGGGAGATCTGGTAGGCCGCCAGCGCGAACGCGACGGGCACCGGCGCGTCGCCGAGCCTGGAGACGACGTGGCCCGTGAAGAACGTCGCGAAGCGGGGCTCGCGAAGCGTCGCGGCCTGGTCCTTGAGGGTGGCGGTGGGCACGGTACGGGTCATCCTTCGCAGATCAGGAAGTCGTGGCGGGCCCCGAACGCGAGCAGTGCGCGCAGCTCGGCGTCGGGCAGGTCGCTGTCGGCGGCGAGCTGGTCGAGGGTGAGGGCGCCGCCCCGGGCGAGCAGGGCGACGGTGCGCTCCAGGCGGCGGTCGAGGCGGATGCGCCGTCCCATCGTGGTGACGGTCAGATGCTCGTCGCCCGTGGTCACGTACGGGGGGAAGCGGCTGGCCCAGCGGATCCTGGTGGTGGCGCCGATCTCGCCGGTCAGGGCGCTGCGGAGGGAGGCGCCGGGGCGGCGGTCGGGCCGCAGGGCGAGGCGGCCCGCGAGGTAGTCGAGCTGGTCGGGCCGGTCGGGCCGGTCGGAGTGGGCTCGCGGGGTGGGGGTGGTGCCGGTGGTCGTGGCGACCAGGGCGCGGGCCGCGCTGATCTCCTCGCGGACATCCGCGAACGGCTCGTACCCGACGGTCAGATGGACCGTCAGCTCGCCCGTGCCCGAGACCCGGTGCGCGGTGTCGCGCGGCACCGACAGGCACATGCCCGGGGTGAGGACGCGGTCCAGGCTGCCGGGGGCGAGGCCGCGTGCGCGGGCGCCGACGCGGCTGTCGACCTCCCAGTGTTTGGTGCCGAGCAGCTGGAGAATCAGCGCGTCGTGGTCGTCGCTGTGCACGTCGAAAGCGGAGTTCGCGCCCGCGGTGATGTAGCAGTTGACCCAGGCGCGGGCTCGCAGCTGGTACTCGAACGCCTCGCAGAGCAGCATGATCCGCTCGTCGAGGGCCTCCAGGTGGCTGATGACGAGGGTCGCGCCGCGCTCGACCGCGCTGTGCAGATAGCCGGGGACGAGGGCGGTGTGCAGGATCTCGCCGTCCCCGACGCGGGAGCGCATCCAGCGGCTGCGGTCGACCTGGCGGCCCGATTCGACGAGCCGGAAGTTGGTGGCGAGCGCCCCGGGCCGGGCGAGCGCGGACCAGACCCCGGCCAGCAGGGCCTCGCATACGGCGTCCGCGCCCTCGGCGGGCTCGTGGAGGCGTACGCCGCCGGCTGGTGGGAGCTCGTCGGCGCCGAGGCCGGTGAGGAGGGCCTGGGCGTGGGCGAAGGCGTCGAAGGGGGCGGGGGCGGTGGGCACGGTCGGGGTGGTCGGGGTGGTCATCGCGCGATCACCGCGCCCGTGGTGTGCAGGGTGCGGGCGATCCGGTCGCGCTCCGCCGCGTCGAGCGCGGACGGCATCGCCGCGGCGAGCCGGTCGAGCGTGAACGGGGCCGTGGACGTGGTCGCCTCGGTCAGCCGGGCGAACGCCTCGGCCTCCACGCCGGGGACCGTGAGGGTGCGGCCCCGGGCCACGAGGATGCTGCCGATGCCGTCCGGGTGCGGCACGGCCGCGAGGACGCCCGGCCGGGCCCAGCGCAGCTGGGAACCGCGGGCGGGGGCGGTGCGGGGCAGCGCGGCCTGGTGCGGTCGGCCGAGGTGACCGGTGGTCCGCAGCCGCAGCTGGGTCAGGGTCAGCTCGTGAGCGACGCGGGCGAGGAGAGGGGATCCCTCGGAACCGGGCACGGAGGCGGGGGTGGGCACGGAGGCCGGGGTGGGCACGGGGGCCGGGGCGGGCACGGGGGCCGGCGCCGCCGGGGCTCCCGCGGGCACGAGGGGCTGCGCCGCGGGGAGCGTCGCGGGGGCGTGGCCGCGGGGGGTCAGGAGGGATTCCGCGGTGGCGAGGAGGGCGTGGGCCGGGGGGTAGGGCGGGAGGGGGGCGGGGGGCGGGCTCGCGCGCCAGAGGGCCTCGGTGATCAGGGTGCGCGTCTTCGCGGGGTACAGGGTCAGGCCGAGGAACGCCGACGGTCCCAGGTTGCGGAACACGTGGTACGTGTCCTGCGGGATGCACAGGAAGTCACCGGGCCGCAGGAGGTAGCGCTCGGCGGTGCCGAGGTGCTCCTCGATGTCGAAGGTGATGCGGCCGAACGACGGGTTCGGTGTGATGCCGGAGGCGTCGAACGGCTGGTCGTGCCAGACGAACACCTCCTTCGGGCTCGGCCCGAGGTGGAAGATGAGGGACGGCTCGGAGTCCTTGTGGATGCCGAACGGGGTCCAGCCGGAGTGGGCGACGAAGGTGTACACGTCGGTGCCCGAGACCAGCTCGTGGACGCCCTCCGCGTCGAGTTCGCCGACGATCCGGGCGACCTCGGCGGCCAGCTCGAGGTTCCAGGCGGATACGTCGTTGACGGCCAGGCACTCCTCGTCGGTCTCGGCCGTGCGGGTCAGCCAGTCGACGGCGCGCTCGTCGTCGGCCAGCGGCGTGGTCACGAGGCGCTGGGTGAGCCGGTAGTCGAACGCGCCCGGGCGGAAGGCCCGAAGGCGCAGCTCGCCGGGTGCGTGCCGGGTGGCCGTGCGCAGGCTGTCGTCGATCAGCCGGGCGAGGTGTCCGGGGTCCGTGACCAGGCCGGGGAGGAAGACGGTGCGGGTGAGGTCCGGGGCGTGGGCTGCCGCGAACGCCTTCCAGCTCTTCGTGTCGATGCTCATCCAACTCACCACTCGTTCGGGGAAAACGGCCGACGCGGCCGGTGCCCTCGCTCGGGACTACCGGCCGCGTTGCGGTGCGGGCCTCAGTGGCCGACGTCCTGGCGCGGACCGAACTCGGCCTCGAAGTCGAAGTTGTCGTCCTCAAGGATCTCCATGACCAGGTTCTTGTCGTTCTCCATGGGTGCATTTCCTTTCCGTTTGATTTCTTGGATTCTCTGGGGTTCCGTTCCCTCAGCTGTCGGGTGCGGCTGGGGGAGTAATTCTGTTGGAATCGAGCGGGTCCGTCCGGCAGGGATTCGTTTGCTTTCCGGTCCGTTCTGGAAATGACTCTGGCACGGCTTCGAGAGGGTTGTCAGCACTTTTCGATGGCACAGAACTGCCTGGCATTGTTGTGTCAGACGAGGCCGCTGCGGGCGGCTTCGAGACCGAGCTGGAAACGGCTGCGGGCGCCGAACTGCTCGGACAGCTGGGAGATGAGCCGGCGTTCGCTGCGCAGCGAGATGCCGAGGCGCCGGGCGGCGGCCTCGTCGGTCAGCCCGTCCGCGAGGTGGCGGAGCAGGGCCCGTTCCTGGGGGGTGCAGCCCGTCGCGCCGGGCGCGGGCGTTCCCGGCAGCGGTTCGGCCGCGTCCCACAGCTGTTGGAACAGCGCCCGCAGGCCCGCCAGCGCGCCCGGCTCGCGCAGCAGCACGACGCCGTCCCGGGGTTCGGCCGGGTCGAGCGGGAGGGCGGCGTCCGATCCGTCCGCGAGGCTCAGCCGCACCGGCAACGACGGCAGGACCCGGACCTCCGCCCCCGTTGCGGCCGGGCGTCGCAGGCCCTCGGGTGGGTCCGTGGCCAGGATCCGTACCCTGACGCCGCGCGTCGCCGTCTCCCGCAGCAGGGGCAGGTCGAGCCGCCACGGGTCGTCGGTGTCGGTGTCCGCCGCCGGGGCGGGTACCAGGGCGAGGAACTCGACGGTGGCGCGGGCGGCGAGGTCGGCCTGTGTCCTGCGGACGGCCTCGGAGCCGGCGAAGCGCTCCGTCCCGCCCCCGGGCAGCGGTTCCCGGCCCAGCGCCGTGTAGTCCGTGAGCAGGTCGGCGACCGCGGCCCGGGTCGCGTCGATCTCCAGCTGGGTACGGGCGAGTTCCGACTGTCTGCGTTCCAGCAGGGCGCCCAGTCCGGAACGGGGCGGCACCAGCCGGCCCGGGCCCGGTGCGTCGTCCGCCGTCGCCGAACGCAGCAGCGCGAGGTCGGCAAGGGTGTCGAGGGCCCGGGTGACCGTGTGCCGGTCGGTGTCCAGGGCCGTGGCCAGCCGGTCCACGCCCCAGGCCGGGCGCGCGAGCATCAGCCGGTAGACGGCCTCCGTGGCCGGATCCAGTCCGAGAACCTCCAGCATCAGAAACCCCCCTGAGTCGTCTGCGGGTACCGGGCACATGCGTGCCACGGCATGTTCGTGGCCGGTGCCGGCCCTGGGACCGGCCGGGTGGGTGCGGCACACTCGGTGCGTGCACCTCGTCGAGTTCGCCCTCACCAAGCCGCCGGATGCGCCCGAGGCGTCCCACGACGCGCTGCTGGCAGCCCTGTGGGCGGTGTGCGGGCCCGACGACGGCGTGGAGCACGTCCGGGTGCACACCAGCCGGGCCGGTGCCCGGGGCGCGGCGTTCCTGCTGGCCCCGGACGGCGCGCACGCCGTCCGGCGGTGTCGCGCGGTGTGCCAGCGGGCCGTGGAGGGCTCCCCGGTGCTGCGCGGCTGGCGGCTGGTGCGGCCCGCCGCCGTCTGAGAGCGGGCGGTCCGGACGGGGCCTCGCGGGGCCGGGCCTCGGAAGGCAGGGCGGCGCGACGTGATCGCAGTGCTACGACCACCTGCCGAAGTCTCCGCGTTTCGCGAGCTGTTCCTTGCCACGTCCTCATTCTTGGACTAGCGGACGGCGGGACGCTTCTCCCTGTGTGCGGAGCTGCGGACCCGGCGCGGGGCGAGGTCCGCACGCCAGGAGTTGGCCGCCCGGGCCACCGCTCCCGACGATGGGGCGTTCCGTAACGCCGCCGAGACGACGAGGACCTACCGGTGCCCCACATCGAGATCACCAACGACCTTCCCGGCATCAGCGGGCTGATGGCGCAGCGCCCCGACACGGGCAGGGTGCTGTCCGCCGTCGCCGAGACGCTGCTGCGCAGCGGCCCGTCGCCGCTCTCCCGGGGCGAGCGCGAGCTGATCGCCGCGTATGTCTCGCACCTGAACCGCACCGACTTCTGCGCCGACTCGCACGGCGCGTTCGCCGCCGCGCAGCTCGACGGCGGCGCCGAGCTCGTCGCCGCGGTGCGTGCCGACGTCGCCACCGCACCGGTCTCCCCGCTGCTCAAGGCCCTGCTCAAGGTCGCGGCCGAGGTTCAGGCGAAGGCCGCGCCGGTCTCGGACGAGGCGATCGCGGCGGCTCGGGCCGAGGGCGCGACCGACACCCATCTGCACGACACGGTGCTGATCACCGCCGCGTTCTCGATGTTCAACCGGTACGTGAACGGGCTCGCCACCGATGTTCCGGCGGACCCGGCGTTCTACGACTTCGCGGCCGAGCTGATCGTCGAGAACGGGTACGGCGCCGCGCTGGCGACGTGACCCGGGCGGGTTCCTCCCAACCGGCCGGGCCCGGCCCGGCCCCGTTCAGTTCCGTCCTGTCTTCTCCTGTCCTGTTCTGTCCCGCCGGTTCGTCGTCCGAGGAGGCGTCATGGGGTGGACCACCACGCACGTTCCCGACCAGAGCGGCAGGACCGCGCTGGTCACCGGTGCCTCCGCGGGCATCGGCCTCGAGACCGCCCGGGTGCTCGCGGCACGCGGGGCGCACGTCGTCCTCGCCTGTCGCGACACCGAGCGGGGCCGCGCCGCGGCCGAGCGCGTCGGCGGCAGCACCGAGGTCGTACCGCTGGACCTGACGTCGCTCGCCTCGGTGCGGCGGGCGGCCGGGCTCGTCCGCGAGCGGCACCGGCGGCTCGACCTGCTGGTCAACAACGCCGGGGTGATGTTCCCGCCGTACCGGCGTACCGAGGACGGCTTCGAGGCGCACCTGGGCGTCAACCACCTCGGGCACTTCGCGCTCACCGGGCTGCTGCTCGATCTGATGACCTCGGTGCCCGGCTCCCGGGTGGTGACGGTCGCGAGCCTCGCGCACCGGGTCGGCTTCGGCCGCCTGGACGAGGCGGCGGCCCGGTCCTCGACCGGCCGACGCTCCATGACCGCGTACGGGCGGTCGAAGCTGGCGAGTCTGCTGTTCGCGCGGGAGTTGCAGCGCCGGCTGGCCGTGGCCGGCGCGGCCACCGTGTCGGTCGCCGCGCATCCCGGGCTCTCGCCGACCGCCCTGTGGCACGGTGATCCGCCCGCTCTGGCGCGGCCGCTCGCCGCCGCGGGGATGCGGTGGCTGGCCCAGCCGGTCGAGGCGGCGGCCCTGCCGTCGCTGCGTGCCGCCGTCGATCCGGCGGTGCACGGGGGCGCGTACCTCGGCCCCTCGGAGCGGTTCGGCGGCCGCGGCGCGCCCGAGCTCGCCCGCTCCAGCCGGGCGGCGCGGAGCGGGGCGGAGCAGGGGCGGCTGTGGACGCTGTCGGAGGAGCTGACCGGGGTTCGGTACGTGTGCGAGCCCGCGGTCCTCGAAGCACCCCCGTCGGCGGCGGAAACGGCGTCCGCACCCGCTGTCGTGGTGTGCCCGGTGACGGGTGCGCGGGCATGAACGCGGGCGCGGGTGTCGACCCGGCGGTCGAGGAGAGCCGGCGCGCGGCCGAGAAGAGCGTGACGGGTGAGGAGAGCGTGACGGCCGAGGTGGGTGTCGCGGCCGGGGTGGGTGCCGGCATCGAACGGCCGGAGCGGTTCCGGCCGGTGGCGGCCTGGGCCTGGATGTGGCGCAGCTTCGACATGGAGCTGCCGGACGTCACCGGCGCGGCGTGGCGGACGGGGCCGGACACCGAGGTCTCCTCGGCCCGCGCGGCAGAAGCCGCCGCGTACGCGAGATACGTCGCGCACGGGCCCTGGTAGCGGGGCGGGGCGGGGCGCGGCGCGCTGTCCGGTAGCGCGGCGGACCGGCTGCCGGGCGCGGAACGGGTCGGCGGTCGGCCGGGGCGGTACAGCCCGTGGGCCGGGCCCCGGTCGGGGTGCGACATGCCCTTGCGGCGGTCGAAAGCGCGTTCTTCCGGGGTGACTTCCCGAAGTCGGGATTCCGGCTTCCTCCATCGTGCTGCGTGCGTCTCCTGAACGGTGTGCGGGGGCGGGGCGGGCCTAGCGTGGCGCCACGACACACCCCACCCCCACGTCTGGAAAGGCGACCCGCCATGGCGCAGACCGCGCAGCGGCCCGCTCCGGTCCGGTCCCGGCCGCAGGAGCGGCCGGCCGGGAAGTCCGGCTCCGATGCTCGCAGCTCCTCGTTCTTCTTCAACGGCCATGTGCCGCGCCGCCGGGCGCTGGTGATCGGTGTCAGCGCGCTGTTCGGCTTCGCGCTCACCGTGGTGTGGTCGGCGCAGTTCGTCGACAGGACCATCGGCGACACGATCGCGGACACGCTGCTCGGGCATCCGGCCAAGGGCACCCCGATAGCGGGCGCGGTCGCCGGACTCGTGTTCGCTCTGGTCACCGGTGTCGCGGGGACGTTCACCGCGTGCAACGTGGCCGTGTTCAGCGCGCTCGCCCCGCTGACCGGCTCCCGGGCCACCTCACGGCGGGGCCGGATGGCCGCCGCGCTGCGGCCGCTCGGCCGGCTCGCGCTCGGCGCGGTCGCGGTGTCGGCGGTGTACGGCATGATGGTGGGCGTTTTCGGTACGGGCATGCCGCAATTCGACGAGAGCCAGGGCGGTGGCGGGTTCTCCGGGCGGCTGATCCAGGCGATGGTGGTCTACGGGCTGCTCGGCGCGGTCATGACGTACCTCGGCCTCGCCGCCGTCGGTGTGGTGCGCGATCCGCTGGCGCGGCTCACCCGGGTGTGGCCGGACGCCCCCATGCTGTTCATGGGCGGGCTGATCGGCGCGTTCCTCATCGGGCGGCCCTTCCCGCTGTTCCGCCAGTTGTTCCGGGACGCCGCAGCGAGCCGCAACTCGTTGTACGCGGGCCTGGAGTTCGCGCTGCAGAGCCTCGGCAACATCCTGGTGATGGGGCTCGTGTTCCTGCTGGTGACCGGCTTCTTCGGCGACCGGCTGCACCGGTGGCTGACCCGGCGGCCGAGCCGGGCGTCGGCGCTGATGGCCGCGGCGTTCATCGCGGCCGGGGTGTTCCTGGTCCTCTACTGGGACGTGCGGATGCTGGCCCGGCGTGACCTGATCTGGTACCCGTTGGCACCCTGGGCCGCCTGAGCGGCCCGCCGAAACGAGGGAAAGGCCCGGCCGGAGGAATCCGGCCGGGCCTTTCCCGTACCGCGCCCGCTCAGGCGGCGAGGGCCGCGGAGCCGGTCGTGGCGATGGCGGCGACCAGTTCGCCGGCGGCGTCGACGATGTCGATCGAGGTGAGCTCGGGCTCGTCCAGGACCGGCACGAGGTCCGCGAGGAGCTGGGCGAAGCGGCCGTCGTTCTCGTACGTCATCGCCAGGTCGCCCTCCCACAGGGCGGCGCGGACGCGGCGGGCGGTGAGCATGCCGTCGCCCGTGGTGGAGGCGAGGAGCAGCTCGGCGACCCGGCTCTCCAGCGGGGTCGGCGCCCAGGCGCCGGCGCGGAAGTCCGCGATGAGCACCTCGACGCGGCCGCGGGCGAGGTCGATGGCAGCGGGCTCCAGGAAGAAGGGGTTGCTGAGGTGGGTGGGGACGGGGGCGGCCATGGTGGTCCTCTCGTGAGACGGGTGTGGGTGACGCCATGGGGGTGTCACCCGAGGCCGGCCGCGGTGCGCAGGGCGGTGGCGCGGTCGGTACGCTCCCAGGTGAAGTCGGGCAGTTCGCGGCCGAAGTGGCCGTAGGCCGCGGTGGCCGCGTAGATCGGGCGGAGCAGGTCGAGGTCGCGGACGATCGCGGCGGGGCGGAGGTCGAAGACCTCGGTGATGGCCTGTTCGATGAGGTGGAGCGGAATCTCCTCGGTGCCGAAGGTCTCGACGAAGAGGCCGACCGGCTCGGCCTTGCCGATGGCGTACGCCACCTGCACCTCGCAGCGGCGGGCGAGGCCGGCCGCGACGACGTTCTTCGCGACCC
>NZ_BNBZ01000056.1 GCF_014656215.1 Streptomyces zaomyceticus
CCGGGCGGCGTTCGCCGGACATCGCCCGGGCGGCGCGGGGCCCGGGCCCCCGGTGGCGTCCGCAGGCGCCCGGCTCGCGCGCACGCGCCAGTCCTCGCCCGGCGAGCGCGGCAGCCCGTCGAGACCGCGCCGGGCGTGACTCCTCACGGTGCCCCGGTGGCAACGGGCCGCGTCATTCGCATCGGTCGTGCGTCGTATCGTGGGCTTCATGACCGAACCTTCGCCGGGTCTCACCAGCGGCGCGGTCGCGCGCCGGCTGGGTGTCGCGCCCACCACCCTGCGCTCCTGGGACCGGCGCTACGGCATCGGCCCCACGGCCCATGAGAGCGGCCGGCACCGGCGATGGGCTCCCGGCGACATCGCCGTACTGCAGGAGATGTGCCGGCTGACGGCGTCCGGCGTCCCCCCGGCGGAGGCGGCCCGCGCCGCCCTGGCCGGGGCCGCGACGGCCGCGCCCGCCGCCGAGGAGGTCCCCGCCGGCCGGACGGCCAGGGAACCGGCCCTGGGCGACGTGCGACGGGAGCTGCGGGGGCTGGGCCGCGCCGCCCTCAGGCTCGACTCCGAGGCCATGGACGAGCTCCTGGAGTCCGCGGTCGCCCGGCACGGCCTGGTGGCCGCCTGGGAGGAGGTGATGGCGCCGGCCCTGCACGCGGTGGGCCGCAAGTGGGAGACCTCGGAGGACCGCTACGTCGAGGTGGAGCACCTGCTCTCCTGGCATGTGTCGACGGCGCTGCGCCGGGTCGGCGCGGCGGGGTCCGCGGGGCTCCCGGAGGCCGGCACTTCCCCGGTGCTGCTCGCCTGTGTGCCCAACGAGCAGCACACCCTGCCGCTGGAGGCACTGGCCGCGGGACTCGCCGAACTCGGGGTGCCCACCCTGATGTTCGGGGCGGCCGTGCCGCCGGAGGCCCTCGACCAGGCGGTACGGAGGACCGGTCCCTCCGCCGTCGTGCTGTGGGCGCAGGCCCGCTCCACGGCACACCACCCGCTGGCACGTCACGTCGCCGACACCTCGTGGGGCGTGAGGGGCGCCCGGACCAGGACGACGGTGCTGCTCGCGGGGCCGGGCTGGGCGGGCCGGACTCCCGGGCCGGGGATGCTGCGGCCCGTCGGTCTGCGGGAGGCCCTGTCCCTGCTGCGAGGCATCTGTACGGCGGCGCGGGGCGGCGAAGGGCCGGCCGTCCCGGCGGCCGGGTCCTGAACCGCGCACCGCGCTGCTCGGTCCCGGGGCTCCGTCTCAGTCCTGGCCGCGGGCGTGCCGGAAGCGGGCGAGCCCGTCGGCGAGTTCGACCACGGGGTCGGGGTAGTCGTGGCGGGCCCGTTCGAGGCCGGTCAGTTTCCAGGGCTCGTGGACCGCGGGGCCCTCGAGTCCGGCGAGTTCCGGTACCCATCGCCGTACGTAGGCGCCGTCGGGGTCGTACCGCTTGCCCTGGATCACCGGGTTGAGCACCCGGTTGGGGCGGCTGTCGGTGCCCGTGCCCGCCATCCACTGCCAGTTGAGCTGGTTGTTGGCGAGATCGCCGTCGACCAGCAGTTCCATGAAGTGCCGCGCCCCCTCGCGCCAGTCGATGTACAGCGTCTTGGTCAGGAACGAGGCGGTGAGCAGCCGCCCCCGGTTGTGCATCCAGCCCTCGTGGGCGAGCTGGCGCATCGCGGCGTCGACGACGGGGTAGCCGGTGCGGCCCTCCCGCCACGCCAGGAGGTCGGCGTCCGCGTCCTTCCCGCGCCGCCAGCGGTCGTGGCGGGTGCGGTAGTCGCCCGCGGCGGCGTCGGGGCGCGCGGCGAGGACCTGGTGGTGGAAGTCGCGCCAGCAGAGCTGGCGTACGAAGGCCTCGGCGCCCGCCCCGCCGCGCGACCGGGCACGGTGGACCACCTCGGCGGCCGAGACGGCACCGAAGTGGAGGTACGGCGAGAGGCGGGACGTCGCGTCGCCCGCGAGGTCGTCGTGGCCTTCCTCGTACGAGTCGGCGCCGCGCGCAAGCCATGCGGTGAGCAGGCCCCGCCCCTCCTTCTCGCCGCCGGCGGCGAGGCCCTCGGAGACGGCCGGGACGTCCGCGCGGGCCGGCACGTCCTCCGAGCGGATCCTCTCGGGTGTCCGGACCACGCGCGGCGCCGCGAGCGGCTCGCGCAGCCGCTCGCGCGACCAGCGCCGGAAGTAGGGGGTGAAGACCGCGTAGTGGTCCGAACCGTCCGGCGTCACGGCGCCGGTGGGCAGCGCGGTGACGACGGCGTCGTGGACGTACAGGCGTCGCCCGTCCGCTTCGAGGGCGCGGCGCAGCCGGTCCTCGCGTCGCCGGGCGAACCCGCTGCAGCCCGCCGCCATGTGGACGTCGTCGGCGTCGGCCTCCTTCACGACGGCGCACACCTCGTCGACGGGGTCGCCCGAGCGCACCACGAGCCGCCCGCCGCGCTCGCGCAGTCCGGCGTCGAGAGCCGTGAGACAGTCCGCGAGGAAGGCGTCCCGGTTCGGTGCCGCGCGGCCCGCGCGGGCCACGGCCGGATCCCGTACGAACAGGGGGACCACCTCGTTCCCCCGGCCCAGCGCGGCACGCAGGGGCGGATGGTCGTGGACGCGGAGGTCCGAGGTGAACAGGACGACCGAGACGTTCATGGCACCG
Organism: Streptomyces zaomyceticus; assembly: GCF_014656215.1. Lineage (GTDB taxonomy): Bacteria > Actinomycetota > Actinomycetes > Streptomycetales > Streptomycetaceae > Streptomyces > Streptomyces zaomyceticus. The sequence goes on from NZ_BNBZ01000056.1 coordinate 2,616, forward strand.
CTCCTGGCATGGGGTCACCGGCCGGCTCGGAGACGCCGGCCCGGTGGTCGCTGTACTGACGTGCCGAGGCATTCGCCCCAGGGGGGCGCGCCGGATGCAGTCGGCGGGAGGCGGGGACGACGAGGAGCTCCCGGGGGTCGCCGCGGCGGCCGGCCCGGCTGTCCGGGTCCACCGTGCCCGGCCCGCTCCCGGGTCCCTCCGCGGCGCCCGGTCGGCCCGCCCTCCCCCCGGGCCTCGCCCTCCCCCCGTACCTCCCCGGTCCTTCACAGGCCCTGGTGCGGCCCGGTGTCGGGCCGGGGGCGGCCCGGGGAGGGGGAGCGGTGTCCGGAGGCAGCGCTGCCCGTCGGCCCGGCCGCTGCGGCCATCCCGCCCGTCCCGGTGGCCCCGGGCGCCCTGCCCGTCCTGGTGACCCCGACCTCACCGGCCGTCCCTTCAGCCTCGCTCGCCTCCGCCGTCAGCGCGATGTTGCGGGCCATTCCGCCGAAGACCACGGCGTGGAACGGCGAGATGCTCCACCAGTAGGCGTGACCGGCCAGGCCGTGCGGGTGGAACAGGGCCCGCTGGCGGTAGCGGGTCGCCCCGTCGCCGTCGCGCTCGGCGTACATCTCCAGCCAGGCCAGTCCGGGGAGCCTCATCTCGGCGCGCAGACGCAGCAGCCGGCCCCGTTCGATGTCCTCCACCCGCCAGAAGTCCAGCGAGTCGCCGGCTCTCAGGTGCAGGGCGTCACGCCGGCCACGGCGCAGACCGACGCCTCCGACGAGCCGGTCGAGCCAGCCGCGGACGGCCCAGGCCAGGGGGAAGGAGTACCACCCGTTCTCCCCGCCGATGCCCTCGACGACCTTCCACAGCGCCTGCGGCGACGCGCCGACGGTGAGCTCGCGCTCGTCGGTGTAGAGGCTGCCGCCCGCCCAGTCGGGGTCGGTCGGCAGGGGATCGCTCGGGGCGCCGGGCACGGACGCGGAGGACCAGCGGGTGATGATCCGGGCCTCGCGGACCCTCTGCAGGGCGAGTGCGAGCGCCCGGTCGAATCCGAGGGGGGCGTCGGGCGGGTCGGGCACCCAGTCGGCGATGTCGTGCTCGTCGCAGACGACCTCGTACCGGAGGGACTCCGCGAGGGGACGGGCGATGGACCGGGGCACCGGGGTGACCAGTCCGACCCAGTGGCTGGACAGACGCGGGGTGAGGACCGGCACGGGGAAGATGAGCCGCCGGGGCAGCCCCGCGACGGCGGCGTAGCGGCGCATCATGCCGAGGTACGTGAGGATGTCGGGGCCGCCGATGTCGAAGGCCCGGCTGACCTCCGGCGGCATCCGCGCGCTGCCGACCAGGTAGCGCAGGACGTCCCGGACGGCGATCGGCTGGATCCGGGTGCGGACCCAGCTCGGGGTGACCATCACGGGCAGGCGTTCGGTGAGGTAGCGGAGCATCTCGAAAGAGGCGGAGCCGGAACCGATGATGACGGCGGCGCGGAGCACCGTGGTGGGGACCCCGGATTCCAGGAGGATGCGTCCCACCTCGGCCCGTGAGCGCAGATGCGGCGAGAGCTCGCTGTCGGGGACTCCGCGGGGCGTGAGGCCGCCGAGGTAGACGATGCGGCCGACTCCGGCCTCCCGGGCCTGTTCGGCGAAGGTCCGTGCCCCGGCGCGGTCGGTGCGTTCGAAGCCGCGTCCGGCGCCCAGGGCGTGCACCAGGTAGTACGCGACGTCGACGTCGCGGAAGGCGGGCGCGAGGGTCTCGGCGTCGGTGACGTCGCCCCGGACGATCTCCACCTCCCCGGCCCAGGGGTGGTCCCGGAGTTTCGCGGGGGTACGGGCCAGGCACCGCACCCGGAACCCGGCCTCCAGGAGCTCGGGGACGAGACGCCCGCCGATGTAGCCGCTGGCGCCGGTGACAAGACACAGCGGGCCCGGGGTCTCGCGCGCCTCGGGTGTCTCACGGGTCTCGTGGGCCTTGCGGGTCTCGGGCGTCTCACGAGACTCAGGTGTCTCGCGGGTCTCGGGCGTCTCACGGGTCTCGTGGGGCTCGTGCGCCGACGCGTCGCTCATGAATCTGCTCCGTTCCGCTGTCGGGAGGGTGCCGCTGTCGGGGAGGGTGCCGGAGACGGTGCCGTGCTCCCCCGCCGGCCGGCCGTTCCCTCGGTTCACTGCTTCCCGTTTCTCCGTTCTCTCCCAGGGGTGTGGCCGCTTTCTCTTCCGCGGGTGCCGCCGCTGCGGATGCACGGGCCGGTTTCTATAGGCTGATCGTGTGGCCAGTACAGAGGGATCCGAGACCGGTGGAACCGCGCCCGGGCGCGCTCCGGGTGATGCGCTGAGTTTCGCTCGCGCGCTGCGGCGGACGAACGGTGAGATCAACCGTCTGGTCCATGGTTTCGCGGCTTCGCAGGGGCTGCATCCCACGGACGTGCAGGCGCTCTCGGTCGTCCTGGACAGCCCGGAGCCGCTGACGCCGGGCCGCCTGCGGGAGCATCTGGGGCTGACCTCGGGGGCGGTCACGGCCTGTCTCGACCGGCTCGAGCGGGCCGGGCACATCCGCCGCTCCCGCGAGAGCGCCGATCGCCGGGTCGTCCATGTGCATTACGTGGAGGGCGCGAAGGCCGCCGCACGCAGCTACTTCATGCCGCTGGCGCAGGCGGCGGAGCGGGCCCGGCTGCGGTTCGATGCGGAGGAGCTCGCGGCGGCGGTGCGTTTCCTGGACGCGCTGAACGAGGAACTCGGCGACCTGCAGGTCCCCCGCCGCTGACCGGGCGTCCGGCGCGCCGTCGCGCGCTCTCGCCACCCCATGGCACCGTGTACGGCCGCGCCGTGCTTCAATCTCTCTCAATCATTGAGATACTTTCTCCTTGAGATACTTGATTCCGTATCGAGAGACCCCTCCCTGGAGTCCGCATGCCCCGCCTCACACGAAGGGCCGCCCGTCTGCTGCCCCTCGTCCTGCTCGTCCTCTGGCTCGCCGTCGGCGGCGGCCTCGGCCCGTACGCGGGGAAGCTCGGCGAGGTGGCCACCAACGATCAGGCCGCCTTCCTCCCCCGCAGCGCCGAATCCACCCGGGTGATCGAGGCCCAGCGGGCCTTCCGCCAGGACGAGACCCTTCCCGCCCTCGTCGTCTGGACGTCACCGGGCGGCGGACCGGTCGACCCCGAGACCCGGGCCGCCGCCACCCGCGCGCTGGCCACGCTCACCGGGCAGCCCGGCGTCGTCGGCACGCCGACCCCGGCCCTCCCCTCCGAGGACGGAGAGGCGCTGCGCGGAGTCGTACAGCTCCGCCCCGACCTCGGCGAGGAGCTGACGCCCACACTCCAGAGGATCGACACGGCGGCCTCCTCGGTGCCCGGGACGACCGTATGGCTCGCGGGTCCCGCCGCCACCCAGGCCGACCTGTCGGACGCCTTCGCGGGCATCGACGGGCTGCTGCTCGCGGTCGCGCTGGTCACGGTGCTGCTCATCCTGCTGCTGGTGTACCGCAGTGTGCTGCTGCCGTTGATCATCATCGTCGGCGCGGTGCTCTCGCTCGCCCTCGCCTGCGCCATCGTGTACGTGCTCGCCGACCACGACATCGTCCGGGTCGACGGACAGGTCCAGGGCATCCTCTCGATCCTCGTCATCGGCGCCGCCACCGACTACGCCCTGCTCCTCGCGGCCCGCTACCGCGAGGAGCTCGCCGGACGTGACGGAGAGCGTGTCCCGGCCATGCGCGCGGCGCTGCGCCAGTCCGCCGGGCCCATCACGGCCAGCGCGGCCACCGTGGCGCTCGCCCTGCTGGCGCTGCTCTTCAGCGATCTGACGAACAACCGGGCCCTCGGCCCGGTGGGCGCCATCGGCATCGTCTGCGCCGTGCTGAGCACGCTGACCTTCCTGCCCGCCGTCCTGGTCCTGCTCGGCCGCGCCGCGTACTGGCCCTCCCGGCCGCAGGCCTCCGAGGCCGGGGGCGGCGGTCACAGCATCTGGCGTCGCGTGGCCGCGCTGGTGGACCGCGCCCCGCGCAAGGTGTGGGCGGCGACGCTCGCCGGGCTTCTCGCCTGCGCCGCCTTCGCCCCGGTCCTGGAGTCCAAGGGGGTTCCGCTCGACGAGATCTTCGTGAACGACGCCCCGTCCGTCGCCGCGCAGGAGCAGCTCGGACGTCACTTCCCCGCCGGCGCCGGCAACCCGGCGATCGTCATCGCCGACGCGGACACGGCGGCCGAGGTGACCGCCGCGGCCGAGCGCGTCGAGGGGGTGGACTCGGCCACCGCCGTCACCGCCTCCGGCCGCCCGGGGGCCGGAGCGCCGCTGGTCGTCGACGGACGGGTCCGGATCGACGTCACCCTGACCGACGCCGCCGACAGCGACGCGGCGAAGGCGGCGGTCGCCCGGCTCCGCACGTCCGTGCACGCGGTGCCGGGGGCGGACGCTCTCGTCGGCGGCTACACGGCGCAGCGGTACGACACCCAGCGGACCGCCGAGCGGGACCGGATGCTGATCGTGCCGGTGGTGCTCGCCGTCATCCTCGCGATCCTCATCGGCCTCCTCCGCTCCGTCCTGATGCCGCTGCTGCTCGTGGTCACCGTGGCCCTGAACTTCTTCGCCACCCTCGGCGTCTCGGCCCTGGTCTTCCGGTACGTCTTCGGCTTCAGCGGCACGGACTCCTCGGTCCCGCTGTACGGATTCGTGTTCCTGGTCGCGCTGGGCGTCGACTACAACATCTTCCTGATGTCCCGGGTCCGGGAGGAGTCGCTGCGGCACGGGGTCCGCGAGGGTGTGCTGCGCGGGCTGACGGCGACCGGCGGGGTCATCACGTCCGCCGGTGTGGTGCTGGCCGCCACGTTCGCGGCGCTGGGCGTCATTCCCCTCGCCTTCCTGGTGCAGATCGCCTTCATCGTGGCGTTCGGCGTCCTCCTGGACACCCTCGTCGTCCGTTCGCTGCTCGTCCCGGCCCTCGTACGGGACCTCGGCCCCGTCGCGTGGTGGCCGGGCAGGCTCAGCCGGGGCGCGACGGGGCGGGAGAACGGCGATACCGCTCGGGAGGGTGCCGGGCCTACTTAGGCATCAGCACGGTGTCGATGATGTAGACCGTGGCGTTGGCGGTGGGGACGTTGCCGCAGACCACCTTCGCGGAGTCGTTGACCGTGAAGGACTCCCCGGAGCCCTCGGTGGTCAGCCTGCTCTTCTGGAGGGTCTCGAAGGAGCCGTTCTCCAGCTGCTTCGGGGTCAGCTTCTCGCCCACGACGTGGTACGTGAGGATGTCCGTCAGCATCGCCTTGTCGGCGAGGACCTTGTCCAGGTCGGCCTTCGGGATCTTGGCGAAGGCGGCGTCGGTCGGCGCGAACACCGTGATGTTCTCCGCGTTGTTCAGCGTGTCGACGAGGCCGGCCTGCTTGACGGCCGTGACCAGCGTGGACAGTTCGGGGTTGTTCGACGCGGCCGTGGCCACCGGGTCCTTCGCCATCCCGTCGAAGGAGCCGGCACCCTCCTTCGGCACCGAGGCACACCCGGGGCCGAAGGGGCCGTCGGCGGCCGCGGCGGTCGTGGCCGACTGCGAGGAGGCCGCCGCCGGGGCCGCCGCTCCGTCACCGCTCGCCTCGGCCGAACAGGCGGTCAGGCCCAGCGGCAACAGCACGGCGGCGGTCACGGCGACGGCGGCACGACGGTAGGTCTGGGTGTTCATGATCACTCCTGGGGCCTGGGGTCCACCGGTCGGCGACCCGCACCAGTCATTCGGTGCGCGGCCGCGTCCGGATGCCTCCGTGAACCCGAATGAGTGATGAGGACCGGCCGACCCGCCCGGCGGGCGGGGCCGCGCGGAAAAACCTGCGACGCGACCCGTCCGCCGGGCGATCGGCTTCGAATCCCTCACGTACCCAAGTCGTTCCTGGAGGAATTCGCCGGTGACAGAGAACGTGTGGATCGGCGGTGTCCGGCCCGCGGCTCCGGATCTGCCCGAGCTGATGGGGCGCGTGGCGCTCGGTGACCAACAGGCCTTCACGGCCGTCTTCGAGGCCGTGTCCGGGCCGGTGCTGGGCCTCGTCCGCACCGTGCTGCGGGACTCCGCCCAGTCGGAGGAGGTCGCCCAGGAGGTACTGGTCGAGGTGTGGCGGACCGCGGCCCGCTACCAGCCCTCGCGGGGGTCGGTGATGACCTGGGTCCTGACGCTCGCGCACCGCAGGGCCGTCGACCGGGTGCGCTCCGAGCAGGCGGCGTCGAACCGTGAGAAGCGGGTGGCGCTCCTGGAGCACACGGCCGCCTACGACGAGGTGGTGGAGCAGGTGGAGGGCCGGCTGGAGCGGGAGCAGGTCCGGCGCTGTCTGCGTGGTCTCACCGAGCTGCAGCGCCAGTCGGTGACCCTGGCGTACTACCGCGGTCTCACCTACCGCGAGGTCGCGGAACTTCTGAGCGTGCCGCTGGGCACCGTCAAGGCGCGTATGCGCGACGGGCTCATCCGGCTCCGGGACTGTCTGGGGGTGGGCGTGTGAACGCCGTCGATCCGCACACGCTGACCGGCGCCTACGCGCTCGACGCACTGGACTCCGAGGAGCACGAGGCCGTCCGGCGCCATCTGGCGGAGTGCCCGTCGTGTGCCCAGGAGGTCCTGGAGTTCGCCGAGACCGTGGCCCGGCTCGGTGCCGCCGTGGCGGTTCCGACGCCCGCCACGCTGCGTTCGGGAGTGCTGGAGCGGATCGCGACCGTACGCCAGGAACCGCCGCCGACCACGAGGGCGGCGCGGATCCGGAACGGGCGGCGCGGCTTCCACCGGTGGTCGCACTGGGCGCTGGCGGCCTGTATCGCCGCGGCCGCGGGGCTCGGCGGTGTCGCGGTCCGGCAGCACGGTCTCGCCGAGGACGCGCGGCAGGAGACGGCCCGCGCGCGCCAGGCGAACGACGCCGTCGCCGAGGTCCTGGCCGCCCCGGACGCCCGGGTCTCCACCAGCCGGATCGACGGGGGCGCCGTGGGTACGGTCGTCGTCTCGGCCTCGCTCGACCGGGCGGTGTTCGCCGCCTCCGGGATGGCGCCGCCCCCGCCCGGCAAGGTCTACCAGCTCTGGTACGACGACGGAGGAGCCATGCGGTCCGCCGGGCTGATGGACGTCGGAGCGACAGCCGGGGCGACTCTCCTCGAAGGTCCGGTGGACGGGGCTTCGGGGGTGGGGGTCACCGTCGAACCGGCCGGTGGTTCGCCGAGCCCGACCTCCGCGCCGGTGGCGCTCCTCGCGCTCCCCACGGCCTGAGCGGAGCGGGGACACGCGTGCGTGTCCCCGCTCCCCCGCGCGTTCGGCTCTCCGCGGGCGGCTATTTCGTCTCGTCGGTCGGACCCAGGTGTTCGCCCGGCGTGGCCAGTTCCTCCACGGCTCCCGCGCCGACGACCGCTCCCGTGGACCTCTTGCCGCGCCGCAGCCGGCCTTCGAGCCGGGAGGCGAAGGTGGTGAGGGCGAAGTTGAGGAGCACGAAGATCACGGCGACGACGGTGAAGCAGGCGATCGTGTTGGCTCCGTAGTTGGCGCTCATCGGGCGGACGGAGGCAAGGAGTTCGGAGAAGCCGAGCATCGCGCCGCCGAGGGCGGTGTCCTTGACGATGACGACGAGCTGGCTGACGAGAGCGGGCAGCATGGCGGTGACCGCCTGCGGGAGCAGGACGTACGTCATGGTCTGGCCCTTGCGCATGCCGATGGCCTTCGCCGCGTCGGTCTGGCCGCTGGGCAGGGAGAGGATGCCGGCGCGGACGACCTCGGCGAGCACGGAGGCGTTGTAGAGGACGAGGCCGGTGACGACGGCGTACAGCGGGCGGACGTCCGGACTGATGTCGGTGAACTCGGAGTAGGCGGCGTCGGCGAAGAGCATGAGGATCAGGACCGGGATGGCCCGGAAGAACTCGACGACGGTGCCGGCCGCGCCGCGCACCCAGCGGTGCTCGGAGAGGCGGGAGATGCCGAGGAAGGCGCCGAGGGGCAGGGCGATCACCATGGCGAGCGCGGAGGCGATCACGGTGTTCTTGAGGGCGGGGAGGATGTACGTCTCCCAGAGCCGGGCGTCGGTGAAGAAGGGCGCCCACTTGGCCCATTCGAGTTGGTTCTTCTCGGCGAGGCTCGCCATGACCCACCACACCACGGCGGCGATGGCGACCACGAACAACAGCGTCCAGAGGAGGTTGCGCCGCCGGGCGCGCGGCCCGGGGACGTCGTAGAGGACCGTGGGCTTGCTCTTCACCGTTTCACCGCCACCTTCTTGGCCACCCAGCCGAGGAACAACCCGGTGGGCAGGGTGAGACAGAGGAAGCCGACGGCGAAGATCGCGGAGATGAGGATGAGTTGGGCCTCGTTCTCGATCATCTCGCGCATCAGCAGGGCCGCTTCGGCGACGCCGATGGCGGCGGCCACGGTGGTGTTCTTGGTGAGGGCGATGAGGACGCTGGCGAGCGGGCCGACGACGGAGCGAAAGGCCTGCGGGAGCACGATGATGCGCAGCACCTGCGGGAAGCTGAGCCCGATGGCACGGGCCGCCTCGACCTGCCCGAGGGGGACGGTGTTGATGCCGGAGCGGACCGCCTCGCAGACGAACGCGCTCGTGTAGGCGGTGAGCCCGAGGACGGCGAGCCGGAAGTTGATCGTCGTGAACCTGTCGGCGCCCAGGCTGACCCCGAGGGTCTGGAAGAGGCCGAGGGAGGTGAAGACGATGATGACGGTGAGGGGGATGTTGCGGACGATGTTGACGTAGCAGGTGCCGAAGCCCCGCATCAGAGGGACGGGGCTGACGCGCATCGCGGCCAGCACCGTCCCCCAGATCAGGGAGCCGATCGCGGAGTAGACGGTGAGCTGCACCGTCACCCAGAAGGCTCCGAGCAGGTCGTACCCCTGAAGGAAGTCGAACACGACGGCCTGCTCACTGGACGATGACGCCGATCTTCGGGGCGGGTTCGTTCTGGTAGTTCGCGGGGCCGAAGTTCTTCTTCACCGCCGCGTCCCAGGAACCGTCGGCGACCATCTTCTCCAGGGCCGTGTTGATCTTGGCCTTGAGCTCGCTGCCCTTCTGGACGCCGATGCCGTAGTTCTCGTTGCTCATCTTGAAGCCGCCGAGCTTGAACTTGTCCTTGAACTCGGCCTGCGAGGCGTAGCCGGCGAGGATCGAGTCGTCGGTGGTCACGGCGTCGATCACCCCGTTCTCCAGGCCGGTCAGGCACTCGGAGTAGCCGCCGTACTCCTGGAGCTGGGCGTCGGGGGCGATCTTGTCCTTGACGTTCTGCGCGGAGGTCGAGCCGGTGACCGAGCAGAGCTTCTTGTTGTTCAGGTCGGACGGCTTCTTGATCGAGTCGTCGTCGGCCCGGATCAGGACATCCTGGTGGGCCAGGAGGTACGGCCCGGCGAAGTCGACCTTCTCGGCCCGCTCGTCGTTGATCGAGTACGAGGCCGCGATGAAGTCCACGTCACCGCGCTGGAGCAGCGTCTCCCGGTCGGCGCTCTTGGCCTCCTTCCATACGATGTCGGACGGGTCGTGGCCGAGCTCCTTGGCGACGTACGTCGCCACGTCGACGTCGAAGCCGGTGTAGGTGCCGTCGGGGGTCTTCAGGCCGATGCCGGGCTGGTCGTACTTGATGCCGATGGTGATCTCCTCGCCGTTGTGGTCGCGGGGGACGGCCCCGGTCGCGCCGTTCGCGAATCCCGCGGAGGTGAGGGAGAGGACGACGGCCGCGGCGGCGGCCACGGTGGCCCTGCCGGTGCGGACGGTCGCCCTGCCGGTCCTGGTCGTGTTCATGAGGATCACCCCTGGGGGCTGCTGGTCGGGCGACGACCGTGGCTCAGTGGTGGAGGATCTTGGACAGGAAGTCCTTGGCACGGTCGCTGCGCGGATTGCTGAAGAACTCGTCCGGGGTCGTCTCCTCGACGATCCGGCCGTCGGCCATGAAGACCACGCGGTTGGCGGCGGAACGGGCGAAGCCCATCTCATGGGTGACGACCACCATCGTCATGCCGTCCCGGGCGAGTTGCTGCATGACCTCCAGTACCTCGTTGATCATCTCGGGGTCGAGCGCGGAGGTCGGCTCGTCGAAGAGCATCACCTTCGGATCCATCGCGAGGGCGCGGGCGATCGCCACGCGCTGCTGCTGGCCGCCGGACAACTGGGCCGGGTACTTGTCCGCCTGCGAGGCGACGCCGACCCGGTCCAGCAGGGCGCGGGCGCGCTGCTCCGCCGCCTTCCGGTCCTTCTTGCGAACCTTGATCTGACCGAGGGTGACGTTGTCCAGCACCGTCTTGTGCGCGAAGAGGTTGAAGGACTGGAACACCATGCCGACGTCCGCCCGCAGGGCCGCGAGTTCGCGCCCCTCGGCCGGCAGGGGCCGGCCGTCCACGACGATCTCTCCCTTGTCGATGGTCTCCAGGCGGTTGATCGCCCGGCAGAGCGTCGACTTGCCCGATCCGGACGGCCCGATGACCACCACGACCTCGCCGCGGTGAATCGTCAGGTCGATGGACTGGAGGACGTGCAGGGTGCCGAAGTGCTTGTCGACCTCGCGCAGCACGACGAGCGCGTCGCCGCCTTCCGGGACGGGCATGGCACCCTCCTGGCTCACACGGCCCCCGCTTGCCGCTCCCTCCTCACGTTCATGCTCCGCCCTCCGCCCGGCCCCCGCACGCCGGAGGGGGTGCACGCAGGGTGAGCGGGGGCCTCGCGAGGTGACCCCCGGCCGAGGGCCGGGGGTCACGGGGTGGAGCAGGGGCCGGCCGGGGGTCGGCCCAGAGCGGGGAGAGGCGGGGCAGGCGCGTGTCGGGGGCTGGGGCGGGGGCGGGGGCTGGGACGGTCAGGCGCCGGTTTCGCGTACGGCCAGCTCGATGAGGTCGCAGACCTCGAGGGGCCGGGAGGCGAGGGAGGCGTGGCTCGCGTCGAGCTCGACGGTCTTGCGCGGGTTCATGCGCGCGGCCATGCGGCGCTCGTTGTCCGGGTGGATCATGCGGTCCTCCGTGGAGACCTGGTAGTAGGTGGGCTTGGCCCGCCAGGCCGGGGCGGTGACGTTGTCGCCGAAGGTGGAGGCGAGCGGTGCCTTCTGGGTCACGGCCATGACCAGGGCCTCTTCCTCCGTCAAGTCCTGGGCGAAGCTGTCGTGGAACTTGTCCTGCGTGACCCAGAGGTAGCCGTCGGAGTCGGGGGCGATGTTCTCGAAGGCGGCAGGGGGGTGTTCCTGGCTGATCTGCCCGGGGCTCTCCCCGGCGTCGGGGGCGAACGCGGCGATGTAGACGAGGCCGGTGACGTTCGGCAGGTCGCCCGCCTCGGTGATCACGGCGCCACCGTACGAGTGGCCGACGAGCACCACGGGGCCGTCGACCTGCTTGACCATCTTGCGGGTGCGTTCGGCGTCGTCGGCGAGCGAGGTGAGCGGGTTCTCGACGGCGTGGAGCCGGTCGTGACCGCGTCGGTGGAGTTCGACGATCACCTTCGACCAGTGGGCGGCGCCGCCCCAGAAGCCGTGGACGAGGACGATCGCGGGCTTGTCTGCCATGGTTCCGTACCGATCTGCGCGAGGAATTGGGTCCCGCCCCTGCTCTCTCCCCGTACCCCCGTGGTCACGCTACGGGAGCGGTGCGGGGCCCGCATGTCCGGCCGGGGCGGGTGCGCGAAGGGCCGCACCGGCGGGCGCGATCCGGCCGCCGCCGGGTGCGGGGCCCGCGTACGCGCGCGTGGGGGCGGCCTGGCGGACACTGGGGGTGGGAGCCGAGTGCGCGAGGAGGGTCCGCCATGAGCAGTGCCGCACCGAAGGTCAGCACGTTGCCGCCGGAGCACCGGGAGCGCTTGATGGCCTTCGCCGAGGACGTGTACTTCGAGTCCGGTCACCGGCTGTTCGAGGAGCAGCAGCACGCCGACCGGTTCTGGATCGTGAAGACGGGCGCGGTGACGCTCGACGCGAAGGTGCCCGGCCGTGGGGCGCCCGTGATCGAGACCTTGCGCCACGGGGAGCTGGTCGGCCTGTCGTGGCTGTTCCCGCCCTACCTGTGCCAGTCGGGTGCCGAGGCGATGACACCGGTGCGGGCGCACGAGTTCGACGCGCCGGCCGTCCGGTCGATGTGCCGCTCGGACACGGAGTTCGGTGCCTCGGTCATGTTCTGGGTGGGGGCGATCCTCGCGAATCGCCTCCATGTGACCCGGGTCCGGCTCCTCGACCTGTACGCCCCGCACGGGAGCGGCATCCTGGCCTGAGCGCGCCGGCCCCCTCGTACCCGTCTACGAGGGGGCCGGCGCGTGCGGTCACTTCGCGTTGGCCGTGCCGGGCGATCCGGTTCGGGCGGACTCGCGCGCGGTGCAGGGGTGTTCGGTGGCCCTGCGGCGGTACGACGGGGGCGGCGCGCGGCAGGGCGGTACGGTGGGAGGGCGTGAGACGGGTGGTTCCCGCCCCCGGCTCGCCCCTCCCGCACACTCCGTCGACGATCTGCGAGGCCCGTATGAGCGATCCGGCGACGGCACGCGAGGCGATCGCCCTCGCGACCGACGGCGACTTCGCCGAACTCCCTTTCTCCGAGGATCCGTTGAAGGACGACGGGCCGATCGGCTGGCCCGGCTACTCCGACACGCACGCACGCGCCTCCGCCCGTACCGGCGAGACCGAGTCCGTGGTCTGCGGCACGGGCCGGATCGGCGGGGTGGAAGCCGTCGTGATCTCCTTCGAGTTCCGCTTCCTCGGCGGGTCCCTCGGGGAGCGGACGGGCGCGCGGGCCGCCGCCGCCCACGCGCTGGCCCGGGAACGGCGGCTGCCCGTGGTCGTCCTGCCCGCCACCGGCGGCAGCCGGATGCACGAGGGCATGCGCGCCCTGCTCCAACTCCAGTTCCTGGCACGGGAGTCGTCTCTCACCAGGGCTGCCGGGCTGCCGCAGATCGCCGTCCTGCGGGATCCGACGACGGGCGGAGGCTGGGCCACGCTCGGGGCCGGATCGGATGTGGTCCTCGCGCTGCCCGGCGCCCAGGTGGGCTTCGCCGGTTCCCGCGTCCGGCCGCCGGACGCCGACCCCGCCGCGTACACCGCGGAGGCGCAGCTCGCGCACGGCCACATCGACGCGATCGTGGCCCCCGACGTCCTCCGCCCCACCCTCGGGCACTGGCTCTCGCTGCTCACCCGCCCCGCGGAGGGCCCGGTGGCACCGCCGAGGGCGCTCGGCGGTGCGGGCGCGTCACCCGCCGCGAGCGGCCGGGAGGCCGTGGCGCGCGCCCGGCATCCCGAACGGCCCCGGGCGGCCGCGTACCTCGACGCGCACTTCACCGACCGCGAGGAGATCTCCGGAGACCGCTCCGGCGGCGTCGACCCCGGCATGCGGTGCGGCTTCGGCCGTCTCCCCGACGGCCGTACCGTCGCCTACGCGGCGCAGTGCGGGACCGCGACCCGCCCGGCCGGCTTCCGTACAGCCGCCCGCCTCGTCCGGCTCGCCGACCGGCTGGGCATCCCCGTCCTCACCCTCATCGACACCCCGGGGGCGGCCAACGACCCTGCGGCGGAACACGCGGGCGCGGGCCCGGCGATCGCCGATCTGTTCGCCGCCGTCGCCTCCGCGCGCGTCCCCCTCACCTCCCTCCTCATCGGGGAGGGCGGCTCGGGCGGGGCGCTCGCCCTCGCCGCCCCCGGCAACCTCTGGGCCACGCCCGACAGTTACTTCTCGGTGATCGCCCCGGAGGCGGCCGCGTCCATCCTCAAGCGCCCACCGGAGGAATCCGCCACGACGGCGGACCAACTCCGGCTGCGCCCGGAGGACCTCGTCGAGCTCGGCGTCGCCCGGGGCGTCGTGGAGCCCTAGGGGGTCCGGAAGCAGGCCGCGAATCCTGAGCCCGCCGGCCCGGACCTGGCGAACATGACCCCCCGGGTTCTGCGTGCCGGGAAGCCCCCCGGCCCCGCGCAACAAAATAGTAGCCATGTACATAGTAGCCATGTACTGTATCCATCGTGAGTACAGCAGCCAAAAGCGCCACGGCAGGCTTCCTGGTCTGGCGCCTCTCGATGAAGTGGCGGGTCGCCGTCGACCGGGCGGTCGCACCCCTGGGACTGACCCATGCCCAGTACGTGGTGGTGGCGTCGCTGTACGGCATGTCGCGCTCCGGGCTCCGGCCCAGCCAGCGGCGGCTCGCCGACCACACGGGACTCGAACCGCTCTACGTGTCCAAGCTCGCCCGTGCCCTGGAGACCGCCGGGCTCGTCGCCCGCACCAGGGACCCGGACGACCCCCGCGCCATGCAGTTGTCGCTCACCGAGCAGGGGCTCGACGTCACGCGCAGCGCCATCACGGTGGTCCAGGACCTGCTGGACCAGCTGCTGGAGCCGCTCGGCGGCCGGGACAGCCCGCGCACGGAACAGTTCACCGGCGAGCTCGCGACCCTGCTCGACGTACCTCTCGAACCACTCGACCCATCCGCACCACTCGCCCCATCCGAACCGCAGACCGAGAACGACGAGGAGCAGTCATGACCACCACCGCACCCCCCGTCAACGCCCGGGTCCTGGCCCTGGCCCACCACGCCGGACGAGCCCTCCTCGAGCGCGCGCTCGCCCGCCACGGCACCACGTTCCACCAGAGTGTGACGCTCCGGGCCGTCATGGCCGCGGGCGGGACCGTCGGGCGCGACGAACTCGTCGGCGACGTCACCGGTTCGCTGAAGACCGAGGCCTCGGTCGTACGCGGCACGATCGACGAACTGACGGCCGCGAAGCTGCTGGAGGAGGACCCCGCCGAGGCGGGCCGCCTGCGGCTCACCGACGCCGGACGGGAACGGTACGAGAGCACCGCGGCCGAGGGCGCCGGGATCGCCGCCCGGCTGTACGGCGGGATTCCCGAGGAGGACCTCGCGGTCGCGGGCCGGGTCCTGGCCCTGGTCACGGACCGCGCGAACGCCGAGCTGGCCGGCGTCTGAGGTTCCGTCCGGCACTCGACCACCCCCCGTCAGTAGTAGCGGCGCATGATCTCGTCGGCCCAGCCGGGCTGGGTGGTCGGGCCCTGGGGGCCGAACTCGGTCATGTACGGCTTGATGTCGAGGACCGGCGTGCCGTCGACCGCGTCCAGGCCCCGCACATGGACGTCCAGCCCCTCCGTGCGGAGCAGTCGGCAGCGGGAGACGCCGATGCGGTTCGGACGGTTCTTGCCGCGCTGGGCGAAGATCCCGACCAGGGGCCACTCGGCGTTGCCGCGCGGGTGGCGGGCGCCGCTCTCGACGGCGTCGGGGCGCACACGGTCGAAGTGGTAGACCACCTCCAGGTGCGAGAAGGCGTCCAGACCGGCGAGCGCCTCGGGGCCGAACGCCTCCGCGTCCAGCCTGATGACCGACACGACACCGCCCCAGTCGTCGTCCCGCACCTCGTCGCGCCCGCCGACGACATGACCCACCGGGTGCACGACGACGGTCGACCTGTTGTGCTCCTGCGCCATGGGTGCCTCTCCCTCTTCTCCGCCCCCGGAGGGGTGCCGTGACGGGGACGCTATCGCGCCTCGAAAGCCCGTCCTCGAACCGCCGTCCTCGAACGACCGTCGTCGAAAGACCGTCAGATGCCGGGCCCGTAGCCCGGGTCGGGGGCCTGACGCGGATGCCACACGGCCGAGACACCCCAGAGGCCGAGCGCGGCCACGGCGACGCACACCAGGAACGCCACCCAGGGGCGCAGCCATCGTGTCGCCGCCGCCCAGGTCATGGGCGGGACCAGGAGGCCGGCGAGGAGGATCAGCGGTACCTCGACGAGGATGACGCTCCAGTCCCGGGCGTGCGCCTCGAAACCCCCCTCGATGCTGAACGCGGCCCGGGGCAGCGCGTAGATCCCGGCGACGGCGACTCCGGCGACGGCGAGCAGACAGCCGACGGCACTCTCGGCCCGGTCGTCGGCGACGTCGTCGCCGTCGCCGTCGTTGCCGTTGCCGTCGTCGCCGTCCACGGCTCCGGGAGCCTCCGTGACGTCGTCGGGCTCGGGCAAGGCGTTCTCGGTCATGTCCGGGAGGGACGCGGGACATCTCCGTCCGGTTCCGCACACCGGTTCGACCCGCCCGGGGGCGGCAGCGGCCGCACGGCTCGCCGAACAGGTCGCCCCGGGCGACCATGGGATACGGGAACCGCCCGGAGACAGGCGACGACTGGGACCGACTGGGAGGACCTCTTGGCGCGTACCGGCACCACCGACGTACTGATCGTGGGCGCGGGTCCCGTCGGCCTGAGCGCCGCCGCCGAGCTGCGCCGACACGGGGTGAGCTGTCGGCTCGTCGACCGGCTGCCCGCCCGGCTCCCGTACGCCAAGGCGGTCGGGATCCAGCCGCGCACCCTGGAGCTCTGGGACCGGATGGGTCTGGTCCGTGCCGTCCTGGAGACCGCCGTCCCCATGCGCGGCCAGCTGACCTACGTCGACGGCAGGGAGGCGGCTCGGATCGACCTCGTACTGCCCCCGGAGGTGCCGTACGGGTTCGCCGCCCTGCCGCAGTACGAGACCGAGCGGCTCCTGGAGGAGTACCTCGCGGGACTCGGGACGGCCATCGAACGCGGCACCGAACTCGTCTCGTTCCGCCAGGATCCCGACGGCGTCACCGCCGAACTGCGGACGGCGTCGGGGGCCGCCGAGGAGCTGCGGGTGCGCTATCTGATCGGCTGCGACGGAGCGCACAGCATCGTCCGCAAGACACTGGGGCTGTCGTTCGAGGGCGGCGCGTTCCCGGCCACGTACATGCTCGGCGACGTCGTGGCCGAGTCCGACTGGGAACTGCCCGAAGGGTACGCGCTCCGCTCCGAGCACCGCGGGGCCGACGGGTCCACCGACGACGTGCTGGTCTGCATCCCGCTGCCCGGAGCCGGGCGTTATCGCATGTCGATGATGGTCCCGCCCGAACTGACCGCGCCGGCGAACGCCCCGGACGGGGTCGCCCACGGTCTCGACGGCGGGCGGGGCCCCGACCTGTCCCATCTCCAGGCGGTGGTGGACCGGTTGGCTCCGGGCCCCACCCGGCTCTCCGGGCTTCGCTGGTCCTCGGTCTTCCGGATCAGCCATCGCATCGTCGACCGCTACGGCGAGGGACGGGTCTTCGTCGCGGGCGACGCCGCCCACATCCATCCGCCGACGGGCGCTCAGGGGATGAACACGGGTGTCCAGGACGCCGTCAACCTGGGCTGGAAGCTCGCGCTCGTGGTGCGGGGCGAGGCCGGACCGGGGCTGCTCGGCAGCTACGACGCGGAACGCCGCCCGGTGGGCGAGGAGGTCGTCGGCCGTACCGTCCGGCACTCCACGCAGGGCTTCGAGACCGACCCCGACGATCCGCGGACCCTGCTCCTCCGTGAGGCCCAGCTGCTCGTCGGCTACCGGAACGGTCCGCTCTCCGGTGTCCCGTACGGGCCGGTCGGGGCTCCGCAGCCCGGCGACCGGGCGCCGGACTGCACCGGGCTGACCACCCCGATCGCCGTCCACCCGTTCCGGCTGCTCGACGTCCTGCGCGGCCACCCGGGGCACGTGGTCCTGCTGTACGGGCCCGAGGGCGCCGAGCTGGCCGCGGCGGCGACGGAGGCGAGCGCGTGCGGCGGGCTGCTGCCCCTCACCGTCCTCGCCGTACTGCCCGAAGAGGCACCCGAAGGGGCAGCGGAAGGGGCGACGGGGAGGGCCGGGGCGGCAGGGGCGGATGCCGCCGGGTCGACCCCGCCGTCCCCTCCTCCGGATCTCGGTGTGCCGGCGTACCGCGACGCCGCCGGGGAGTTCGCACGGCTGTATCTCCCCGACGGCGGCACCGGCTTCGTCGTGCGTCCCGACGGGCAGCTCGCCGCCCGGTTCCCGCTCGGCGGTACCGCGGCGGCCCTGTCCGGCTGCCTCAGGGCGCTGTCCGTACCGCTGGGGAACCCTTCGGCCGCCGTCTGACGAGCGACCGGGGTGCGGGACCCGGCGGTGGACCGAGGAACCCTAGGGCGTGTCCGCAATGTCAGTTGGGGAGCCATAGTCGCAGGCAGGCGATGGTGACCAGGGCTTTGTAGTGGCGGGCTCGTTTGTCGTAGCGGG
>NZ_BNBZ01000057.1 GCF_014656215.1 Streptomyces zaomyceticus
GCTTCCTTTGTACTCACCCTCTCGGGCTTTCCTCCGGGCTTCCCTTCGGTCTTGCGTTTCCGACTCTATCAGATCTTTCCGACCCGATTTCCTCGGTGCTTTCCGGTCCCTTTCGCTTTCGCTCCGGGTCCTTCCTGCGTTTCCGACTCTATCAGATCCTTTCGGCGTCTGATTCCCAGTCAGCGGGGTTTGTCTTTCCGGCTGTTGGGCCGTTCCGACGAGTGAAACTTTAGCGGATTCCCTGCCTCCGACGCTAATCGGGGGCTGCGCTCGGGTTTCGAACGCGGATTCCTCATTTCGCAAAAACGCACGGAAAGCAGGACGGCACGGCAAAGCACCATCAGGCTCTGTGGATCTTGCGGAATGGCTGTCCGGGGCCGACCGGGGTCGGTGCTCACGTCGGACAACTCGGAGAACCTTACGGATCCGTCAATCCCGTGTCAACCCCCGTCCTCGGGCGTAGCCTCTGCCCATGACTACGCGTGCGCACACCACCCAGTGGTGGGGGGGCTGACGGCGGCCCACCACTCGCGCATGCACCACGCGGCCGCCGGTTCGGCGGCCGTTCGCGTATCCCCTCCGGGAGCCGGCCGTCGGGTCGGCACCCAGGACAAGAGGGAGAACGAACGCGATGACGAGGATCTTCAGCGGGGTCAAGCCGACCGGGCATCTGACACTGGGCAACTACCTCGGAGCCGTACGGCGGTGGGTCGAGGTCGATCAGCATCGGGCGGAGGCGCTGTTCAGCGTCGTGGACCTGCACGCGCTGACCGTGGAGCACGACCCGGCCCGGGTGCTGCGGCTCAGCCGACAGGCGGCGACGCTGCTCCTGGCCGCGGGGCTCGATCCAAAGCTCTGCACCTTGTTCGTGCAGAGCCATGTGGACGAGCACGCGCGGCTGTCGTATCTGCTGGAGTGCACGGCCACGGACGGCGAGCTGCGTCGGATGATCCAGTACAAGGAGAAGAGCGTCCGGGCGCGGGCCGCGGGGCAGGGTGTGCGGCTGTCGCTGCTGACGTATCCGGTGCTGATGGCGGCGGACATCCTGGCGTACGGGGCCGACGAGGTGCCCGTGGGTGAGGACCAGACGCAGCATGTGGAGCTGACCCGGGATCTGGCGGTGCGGTTCAACCAGCGGTACGGGCACACGTTCACGGTGCCGAGGGCGACGCGGCCCGAGGTGGCGGCGCGGGTCATGGATCTGCAGGACCCCATGTCGAAGATGGGGAAGTCGCATGTGAACGGGGCCGGGATCGTCTATCTGCTGGACGACGCGGAGACCGTGCGGCGGAAGATCATGCGGGCCGTGACCGACAGCGGGCGGGACGTGGAGTACGACCGGGTCGCCAGGCCGGGGCTCGCGAACCTGCTCGATCTGATGGCGGCCGCGACGGGTGGGAACCCCGAGGTGCTGGCCGGTGTATATGAATCGTACGGATCGTTGAAGAAGGACACGGCGGACGCGGTCGTCGAGCTGCTGAGGCCCCTGCGGGAGCGGCATGCCGAGCTCGCGGCGGACCCCGGACATGTGGATCAGGTGCTACGGGACGGGGCCGAGCGGGCCCGGGGGACGGCGCGGCCCTTGGTGGACCGGGCCTATCGGGCGATCGGGCTGTTGCCCGCGGGGTGACGGAACGCGTTGCGGTAGTCGCGTGGGCTGGTGGCGAGGTGCGAGGCGAAGTGCTGGCGCATCGTGACCTCGCTGCCGAAGCCCGCGCGGCGGGCCACCTCGGGGAGGGGGTGGTCGGTGAGTTCGAGGAGTTTCTGGGCGGCGGCGACGCGCTGGGTGATGAGCCAGTGCAGGGGGGTGGTTCCGGTGGTTGCTTGGAAGTGGCGGGCGAAGGAGCGCGGGGACATGCCCGCGCGGGCGGCGAGTGTCGCGACGGTGTGGGGCTCGTCGAGGTGGGCGAGGGCGTGGGCGCGGACGTCCGCGAGGGCGTCGGCGTCGCGGTCGGCGCGGGGGGTGGGGTGCTCGATGAACTGGGCCTGGGTGCCGGTGCGGAAGGGTGCGGTGACCATCGCGCGGGCGATGGCCGCGGCGGCTTCGGCTCCGTGGGCGGTGCGGACGAGGTGGAGGCAGAGGTCGATACCGGCGGCGGTACCGGCCGAGGTCCAGACGCCGGTGTCCTCGACGAACAGGGCGTCGGGTTCCACCTGGATCTCCGGATGGCGGGCGGCCAGGGTGCGGGCCAGGTGCCAGTGGGTGACGGCGCGGCGGCCGTCCAGGAGTCCGGCGCGGGCGAGGACGAAGGCGCCGGCGCAGAGCGAGGCGACCGGGATGCCGGCGGAGTGGGCGCGGCGGAGGGCGTCGAGGACGGGGGCCGGGAGGTCGGCGTCGGGGTCTTCGATGCCGGGGACGAGGACCAGGTCGGTGGGGGTGAGGTCGTCGAGCCAGCTGAGTGGGCGGTCGGGGGTGAGGACGAGACCGCCGCGCAGGGGGATGGAGGTGTCCGGGTCGGCGGCCGCTCTGCGCAGTTCGAAGGGTGGGACGCCGCGGAGGGTGCGGTCGCTGCCCCAGACCTCCGTGATGACCGAGATGTCGAACGCGCGGATGCCGGGGAAGGAGAGGAGCGCGATGCGCTGGGCCCGGGGCGTGGGGGTCGACGGCGTCTGCGGCATGACTGGCAGTAAACCATCGATCGCTGTCATTCCACCCTCTGGGAGACGGGACGCGCCGGCGGCAGCATCGTGGGTATGGAGATCACGGAGAACGCGGCGCTGGTTGTCATCGACGTACAGAAGGGCTTCGAGGAGGAGTTCTGGGGGAAGCGGAACAACCCTGCCGCCGAGGAGAACATCGCGGCTCTGATCGACCTGTGGCAGGAGACGGGCCGGCCGGTCGTCTTCGTGCGGCACGACTCGGTGGAGGGCACGCGCTCGCCGCTGCGGACGGGGTACGAGGGGAACGCCTTCAAGGACTTCGTCGAGGAGCGGCGCGGGAAGGGCTCCGGTCCGGAGCTGCTGGTGACGAAGAGCGTGAACTCGGCGTTCTACGGGGAGCCGTCGCTGGACGGGTGGCTGTCCGGGCAGGACATCGCGCAGATCGTGATCGTCGGCATCCAGACGAACATGTGCAACGAGACGACGGCCCGGATGGGCGGGAATCTCGGGTACGAGGTGGTGTTCCCGCTGGACGCGATGCACACCTTCGACCTGGAGGGGCCGTTCGGTTGGTCGC
The DNA here is from genome assembly GCF_014656215.1 of Streptomyces zaomyceticus. Taxonomy (GTDB): domain Bacteria; phylum Actinomycetota; class Actinomycetes; order Streptomycetales; family Streptomycetaceae; genus Streptomyces; species Streptomyces zaomyceticus. The sequence continues at coordinate 3,179 of NZ_BNBZ01000057.1, forward strand.
GGAGCGCCGATGAGCTGTCGCAGGCGACGGCGGTGTCCCTGCACGGGGGACGGTTCGCGAAGGTCGTGTCGACGGAGGACGTGGTGCGGGGGGTGTCCGCCGGGGTCCGGTGACCCCGGCGGGAGGCCCCTGGGTCAGCTGTTGCCGGAGGCCAGTTCGCGGCTGCGGTCGCGGGCGGCTTCGAGGGCGGCGATGAGGGCGGCGCGGACGCCGTGGTTCTCCAGCTCGCGGATGGCGCTGATGGTGGTGCCGGCCGGGGAGGTCACGGCCTCGCGGAGCTTGACCGGGTGCTCGCCGCTGTCGCGGAGCATCACGGCGGCGCCGATGGCGGCCTGGACGATGAGGTCGTGGGCCTGGGCGCGGGGCAGGCCGAGGAGGATGCCGGCGTCGGTCATGGCCTCGACGAGGAAGTAGAAGTACGCGGGGCCGGAGCCGGAGAGGGCGGTGGCGGCGTCCTGCTGGGACTCGGGGACGCGGAGGGTCTTGCCGACGCCGCCGAAGATCTCCTCGGTGTGGGCGAGGTGCGCGGGGGTGGCGTGGCTGCCGGCCGAGATCACGGACATGCCCTCGTCGACCAGGACGGGAGTGTTGGGCATGACGCGGACGACGGGGGTGCCGGTGGTGAGGCGTTCCTCGATGAAGGAGGTGGGGATACCGGCGGCGGCGCTGATGACCAGGCGGTCGGCGGCGACGTGCGGGGCGAGCTCGTCGAGGAGCCGGCCCATGTCCTGGGGCTTGACGGCCAGGATGAGGGTGTCGGCGCGCTTGGCGGCCTCGGCGTTGGTGACGGTCTCGACGCCGTAGCGGGTGCGGAGTTCCTCGGCGCGCTCGGCGCGACGGGCGGTGACCAGGAGGTTCGCGGGGCGCCAGCCGGCGCGGATCATGCCGCTGAGGAGCGCTTCACCGATCTTGCCGGTGCCGAGGACTGCGACGGTCTGGGTCATGGCTCTGTTCACCTCGCCGGAGGGGGTACGTGTCGTCATCCTCGCACCGGCGGGCGGGGCGGTGTGCGGGTGTCCGAGGGGCGGTCACGCCGTGCGGCGGCGGAGGGTGGCCGCGCCGAGGCCGAGGACGAGGAGGGCGCAGCCTGCGACGACGAGGGCGTCGCGGACGAAGTCGCCGGTGATCTCGGGGTGGCGGAGGACCTGGTTCATGCCGTCGACGGCGTACGACATGGGCAGGGCGTCGGAGATCGCTTCGAGGGCGGGGGCCATCCGGTCGCGCGGGGTGAAGAGTCCGCAGAGCAGCAGCTGGGGGAAGATCACGGCCGGCATGAACTGGACGGCCTGGAACTCGGAGGCGGCGAAGGCGGAGACGAAGAGGCCGAGGGCGGTGCCGAGGAGGGCGTCGAGGAGGGCGACCAGGAGGAGGAGCCAGGGGGAGCCGATGACGTCGAGGCCGAGGAACCAGACGGCGAGGCCGGTGGCGAGGGTGGACTGGACGACGGCGAGGAGTCCGAAGGCGAGGGCGTAGCCGGCGATGAGGTCGGCCTTGCCGAGGGGCATGGCGAGGAGGCGTTCGAGGGTGCCGGAGGTCCGTTCGCGGAGGGTGGCGATGGAGGTCACCAGGAACATCGTGATGAGCGGGAAGATGCCGAGCAGTGAGGCCCCGATGTTGTCGAAGGTGCCCGGGCTCCCGTCGAAGACGTACCGCAGCAGGAAGAGCATGACGCAGGGCACGAGGAGCATCAGGGCGATCGAGCGCGGATCGTGGCGCAGCTGACGCAGGACGCGGGCGGCGGTGGCGAGGGTGCGGGCGGTGCTCATGGGCGGGGCTCCTCGTGGGCGGCTCGGGCGGCGGCTGCGTCGACGAGGCGGAGGAAGGCCTCTTCGACGGTGGGGGTGTCGTTGCGTCGGCGGAGGGCCTCGGGGGTGTCGTCGGCGAGGATCTCGCCCTCGCGCATGAGGAGGAGCCGGTGGCAGCGTTCGGCCTCGTCCATCACGTGTGAGGAGACGAGGAGGGTGGTGCCCCGGTCGGCGGCGATCTGGTGGAAGAGGTTCCACAGGTCGCGGCGGAGGACGGGGTCGAGGCCGACGGTGGGTTCGTCGAGGACGAGGAGTTCCGGGGTGCCGAGGAGGGCGACGGCGAGGGAGACCCGGCTGCGCTGGCCGCCGGAGAGCCGGCCGGCGAGGGAGTCGGCGTGCGAGGCGAGGTCGACGTCGTCGACGGCCCGGTCGACGACGGCGCGGCGCTCCTGGCGTCGGGCGCGGCCGGGGAGCAGGACGGCGGCGAAGTAGTCGAGGTTCTGTCGGACGGTGAGGTCGTCGTAGACGGAGGGTGCCTGGGTGACGTAGCCGATGCGGGAGCGGAGGGTGGGGTCGCCGGCGGGGCGGCCGAGGACTTGGAGGGTGCCGCCGACCTGGGCCTGGGTGCCGACGACGGCGCGCATGAGGGTGGACTTGCCGCAGCCGGAGGGGCCGAGGAGGCCGGTGATGCGGCCGGCGGGGACGGTGAAGTCGAGGCCGCGCAGGACGGTGCGGTCGCCGCGTACGACGGTGAGGTCGTGTGCGGCGATGGCTGCGGTGGCCGTGCTGCCCTCGGCCGTTTCGGCGCGGGTCTGGGTGGTGCGCTCGGCCGTGGCCGTGGTCGTGGGCTCGGGTGCGGCTGGGATGGCGGCCTCACCCGCCGAGTAATTCATCATGCGATGAATAGTGCTCTCGGCGGTAACGGCCGTCAAGCACCCGGGGGCCGTCGGCATATCCCGGCGGCCCCGGGAAGGTGGGGTCAGAGGCGGCGGGCGGAGCGGCGGATGAACCACGTCGCGCCACGCACCACCAGCTCCTTGAAGACGGCCGCCGCACGGCCGGTGAGAAGGCGGTCGCGGGGCGCGTCGTCCGGGCTGACGAACTGGATGAGCCCGTCCCGGCGGCCCAGGCTGATGCACTGGAAGTGGTAGCCGAACGCAAAGGGCTCGGGCTCCTCGCCGCTCAGGTCCCGCGCGATGGACTTGGCCGTGTGGATGCCGGTGGGAAGCGCGGTGGCGCAGGCCATCCGCAATTCGCCGCCGGCGTCCGCGGCGGTGGCGGCGCCCGCGTCGCCCGGGACGTAGATCTCCGGGTGGGAGACCGAGCGCAGCGAGGCGTCGACGGCGACCCGGCCCGAGGGCGCGAGGGTGAGGCCGGCGGCGACGGCGAGCTCGGTGTTCGGGACGAGGGACGCGGCCCAGACGACGACGTCCGCGTCGATCTCGTCCGGGGTCTCGACCCTGCGGCCCTCCTCGACCTGGACGCCCCGGGCCTGGAGGATCCGGTGGACATGGGCCGCTCCGCGCGGGGAGAGCCCGGCGCCGACCCGGCCGCCGGAGACGAGGCGTACCGAGGTGCCGAGCGGGCCGTAGGTCTCGGCGAGCTCGGTGGCCATCTCGATGCCGGTGAGCCCGCCGCCGACGACGGCGACCGTGCCCGGGCGGTCCTTCAGGTGCTTGTGCAGCGCGTCGGCGGACTCCGCCGTGTAGGCGCGGGAGTCGCCCGTGGTGGCGGGCAGGGCGGTGCGGCTGCCGAGGGCGTAGACCAGCCGGTCGTAGGGCAGGCGACGGCCGTCGTCCGTGGTGACCAGGCGGGCCTCCGGGTCGAGGGCGACGGCGCGGGCCGGGACGTGCTCGATGCCGGTGCGGTGGAGGAAGCGGGCGAGGGAGTGGGTGACGTCGGGGCGGCCCGCCGCGCGCTCGTGGAGCCGTACGCGCTCGGTGAAGTGGTCGGCCGGGTCGACCAGGGTCACCCGGGCGTGGGGTCCGAGACGGAGGGCGGTCATGAGCCCCGCGTAACCCGCGCCGAGGACGAGGACACGGTGGGTGGGGTGGCCGGGGCGCTGCTGCGGTGTCGTCTTCATGCACAGGGGACGGCGTAGCCCCCTCGATGTGTGACATCGAGGGGGCTTTCTCTCCGAACTCGGTCGGCCGACCGTGATGGGGAGGGCCGGCGGGACGGCGCCGTCACCCCTTTGACGTGCGCTCGGGCTTACTGCGCTCGGGCTTATGTGCGCTTGGGCTTCTTGCGGGCGGCCGGGTTGCCCGTGCGGTTGCCGCGGCGCTTCTCGTACTGGGTGCGGGCCGTGTCGTACTCGGCGCGGCGCAGCTTCTCGCCGGGTGCCTCGACAAGGCAGCGGACGCAGTAGGCGAGGAGCGAGCCGATGAAGCCGATCGCCTTGAGGCTCCGCAGGGACTCCTCGCGGGCGGGGTCGGCGGGACGGCGGAGGAAGCCCTCCCAGGTCTTGCGGAAGGCGATGGCGCTGCAGACCGCGAACATGAGGACGACCAGCATGTTGACGATGCCGCCGACGTCCGCGATCTCCAGGCCCTGGTACGCGAAGCGCAGCACGAAGCAGGCCGCGACGGCGGCGGCGAGCGAGCCGACGGCCAGGCCGATGCGGCGCAGTGTGTAGTTGCCGCTGTGGTCGACCCAGGTGGTGCCGAAGAAACGGATCTCCTCGGGCTGGGGCCCGGCGGGGGTTCCGCCGGTCGTGCTGGGGGTCTGCTCGTCGTCGCTCACGAGGTCGATTATCCCCGGGTGGCCCCGGGGACGACGGATACGACCTCAGGCGCAGCGCGGTGCGACGAAGCCGTCGCTGCCCGTGCGCACATACGCGTCGGAGATGTACTCCCCCGGCGCGATGCTGTCCCAGATCCGCGTGGTGCCGTACGGGCCGCTGATCCACTCGCCGTACTTCTGGCAGGTGATCGCCACCGTGGCGCCCAGCGGCAGTGCCCGGACGATCGGGTACTGGGTGCTCGGTCCCGAGCGCACATTGACGCGGTAGCCCGGCGCGACCGCGTAGCGCGTCCCGGCGGCGGCCGCCGTCACCGCGGCTCCTGTCGCCGTCGCCTCCGCCGTCGTCCCCGTGGTCGTCGTCGCCTTGTTCCGGTCCGTGTCCATGGTGTCCTCCCCCTTGGCGCAAAAGCGCTCCGCGAAGTTTCACTCTCCGCGACGCGCAGGCTAGCAAGCCCCACCGACATCGCGGGGGCCATGGACTAGGCTCCGTCGGGTCGCGCACGTGAGCGCGTGGTGACGGGGAATCACACGGGGGTGGGCGGTGCCACCGTTGCGCGGTACCGGTGCGGACCGGGAAGCGGAGGGGCCCGAGTACGCGGGCGACTACCGCCTCCAGGCATGTCTGGGCTCCGGCGGCATGGGCGTCGTGCACCTCGCGGCCTCCGCCTCGGGACTTCGGCTCGCGGTCAAGGTCGTACACGCACGGTATGCGGAGGACCCCGAGTTCAGGGCGCGTTTCCGCCAGGAGGTCGCGGCCGCCCGCCGGGTCAGCGGGGCCTTCACCGCGCCGGTCGTCGACGCCGACCCCGACGCCGTACGCCCCTGGATGGCCACCCTCTACGTCCCCGGCCCGACCCTCGCCGACCAGGTGAAACGGAACGGACCTCTCGCCCCGGCCGAACTGCGCAGGCTCACCGCCGGACTCGCCGAGGCGCTGCGCGACATCCACCGCGCCGGTGTCGTCCACCGCGATCTCAAGCCCAGCAACGTCCTGCTGACCGACACCGGCCCCAAGGTCATCGACTTCGGCATCTCCCGGCCCGTCGACAGCGATCTGCACACCGAGACCGGCAAGCTCATCGGCTCACCGCCGTTCATGGCGCCCGAGCAGTTCCAGCGGCCGCGCGAGGTGGGCCCCGCCGCGGACGTCTTCGCGCTCGGCTCGGTCCTGGTGCACGCGGCGACCGGGCACGGCCCGTTCGACTCCGACAGCCCGTACATCGTGGCGTACCAGGTCGTCCACGACGAACCGGATCTGACGGGGGTGCCGGCGGAGCTGGCGCCACTGGTCGCGCGCTGCCTCGCCAAGGAGCCCGCCGAGCGGCCGACCCCGGCCCAGATCATGTCGGCGCTGCTGCCGCCCTCGTACGCGGCGGAGGCGTTCATACCGGCGCAGCGGCGACGGCCCTCGCTGCCGTACGGCGACGAGGACGGCGCCCACCGCGAGCCCGGGCCCTCCCCCGCGTGGGACGCGGACACACCGGTGCGGGCCACCGCCCCGGCCCCGCCCCGCCGGGGGCCACGGCTCGGCCGGGTGCGTCTGCGGCCGCGTCTGACGATCGCGGTCGCCGCCGCGCTCGCGCTGACCGGGGCCGGCGTGTACACGGCGCTCACTCCCCCGGCGAGCCGTGGACCGGAGACCCCTACCCGCCCCGACAAGGTGGCCACCGTCTTCGCCGGCTGGCAGACCACGCTCCAGGAGCACGGCCCCACGGCGGCGCCCGCGTGCGGGCACGGCGGGGGCGCGCTGTACTGCTCGGCCCGCGGCGTCGGTCTCGCCCGGCTCGACCCCGTGACGGGGGCGGTCCTCTGGTCACGGACGGCGCCGGTCAAGGCGGAGTCCCCGGTCGCGCCGTTCCTCCTCGCCGACGGACTGGTCGGCGCCGCCGTTCCCACGGGACCGGTGGAGGCGTACGGGACCGCCGACGGCGCCCCCGGCTGGACCGCCGGGGCGAAGCTTCCCGAGCTGCACCGGCCGGCGGGCTCCGCCGTGGTCCTGTCCGACGGGCGGGGCGGGATCCGGGCCGTCGACAGCCGCAGCGGGAAGGAACTCTGGCGGCACGGTCTGACCGGCTTCGGGGTCCCGGTCCCGGGGCCGTACGACGCCCCGTCCGGGCTGCTCGCCGTCTCCGAGGGCTCGCCCGACGGGTCGCACACCCGTGTCGGCGAGATCCGCCCCCGGACCGGCGAGGTGGCCTGGCAGCGGAACCTGGACGGCGATCTCGACCCGCTGGGCCGCACCGGCGACGGCACCCTGCTCCTCGCCTCCCGCTACCAGGCCTCGCTGATCGACGCCCTGGTCCTGTCGACCCCCGGCGGGGACACCGTGCGCCGGCTGTCGCTGCCGCACCGGCTCGATGTCCGGGGCGTCGCCGTCCGCGGCACGGTCGTCCATCTCCTCGACGCGAACGGGCACCTCACCGCCTTCGACACGGCGGCGGAGAAGGGGCGCGTCCTGTGGGAGCTGGAGACGGGCGCGGGGAACGTGTCCGCACCGGTCCTCGGGCCCGGCGACCGGCTGTACTTCTCCGTCCAGGACGGACGGCTGCTCGCCGTCGACACCGCACGGGGGGCGCTGATCGGTCAGACCCGGCCGCGGCTGCTCAACGGCCGCCTGGAGTACGCGCCGCTGGTGCCCGCGCCGCTGGTGGCCGGGGAGCGGGTGTTCGGGACGGCTCCGGACGGGTCGGTCTTCGCGGTGGACGCGCGCGATCCCGCGACCTGGTGACGGCCGGGCGCCCGGCCACGCGCGCGTGCCGGGGCGTCCCCGCCGGCCGTGCCCGGGTCCGCCGGCCGTGCCCGGGCCCGTAGCGCCGCACACGGCGAAGGGGAGCAGGCCTTGTGCCTGCTCCCCTTCACCGTCGGATGTGCGCGCGCCGGTTCACCGCCGGGGGTACGCGCGTCGGGCTCAGCCCAGCTTCGACACGTCCCGGACCGCGCCCTTGTCGGCGCTGGTCGCCATCGCGGCGTAGGCGCGCAGGGCCGCCGACACCTTGCGCTCACGGTTCTTCGGCGTGTACACGCCGTTCAGCGCCTCCCGGCGGGCAGCCAGGGTGGCCTCGTCGACGAGGAGCTCGATCGAGCGGTTCGGGATGTCGATCCGGACCCGGTCGCCGTCCTCGACGAGGGCGATGGTGCCGCCCGAGGCGGCCTCCGGCGAGGCGTGGCCGATGGACAGGCCCGAGGTGCCGCCGGAGAAGCGTCCGTCGGTGACGAGCGCGCAGGTCTTGCCCAGGCCCCGGCCCTTGAGGAAGGAGGTCGGGTAGAGCATCTCCTGCATGCCGGGGCCGCCGCGCGGGCCCTCGTAGCGGATGACGACCACGTCGCCGTGCGTGATCTGCTTGTTCAGGATCTTCTCGACGGCCTCGTCCTGCGACTCGCAGACCACGGCCGGACCCTCGAAGGTCCAGATCGACTCGTCGACGCCGGCCGTCTTCACGACGCAGCCGTCGACCGCGAGGTTGCCGTGCAGCACGGCGAGGCCGCCGTCCTTCGAGTACGCGTGGGCCGCGTCGCGGATGCAGCCCTCGGCGGCGTCCACGTCGAGCGCCTCCCAGCGCTCGGACTGCGAGAAGGCGGTCGCCGAGCGGACGCAGCCGGGGGCCGCGTGCCACAGCTCGACGGCCTCCTCGGACGGGGAACCGCCGCGCACGTCCCAGGCGTCGAGCCACTCCTTGATGGAGCGGGAGTGGACGGAGTGGACGTCCTCGTTGAGGAGACCCGCGCGGTAGAGCTCGCCGAGGATGGCGGGGATGCCGCCGGCCCGGTGCACGTCCTCCATGTAGTACGTGCGGTCCTTGGCGACGTTCGGGGCGACCTTGGCCAGGCAGGGGACCCGGCGGGAGACCTGGTCCATGTCGGGCAGGCCGTAGTCGAGCTCGGCCTCCTGGGCGGCGGCGAGCAGGTGCAGGATCGTGTTGGTCGAGCCGCCCATGGCGATGTCGAGGGCCATGGCGTTCTCGAAGGCGGCGCGGGTCGCGATCGAGCGCGGCAGGACGGAGTCGTCGTCCTCGTCGTAGTAGCGCCGGGTGATGTCGACGACCGTGCGGGCGGCGTTCTCGTAGAGCGCCTTGCGGCCGGTGTGGGTGGCGAGCAGCGAGCCGTTGCCGGGGAGGGAGAGACCCATCGCCTCGGTCAGGCAGTTCATCGAGTTGGCGGTGAACATGCCGGAACAGGAGCCGCAGGTCGGGCAGGCGTTCTCCTCGATGCGGAGGATGTCCTCGTCCGAGATGTTCGGGTTCACGGCGTCGGAGATGGCGTCGACCAGGTCGAGCGTGCGAACCGTGCCGTCGACGAGGGTCGCGCGGCCGGACTCCATCGGGCCGCCGGAGACGAAGACCGTCGGGATGTTGAGGCGCAGGGCGGCCATCAGCATGCCGGGGGTGATCTTGTCGCAGTTGGAGATGCAGATCAGGGCGTCGGCGCAGTGCGCCTCGACCATGTACTCCACGCTGTCCGCGATCAGGTCGCGGGAGGGGAGCGAGTACAGCATGCCGCCGTGGCCCATGGCGATGCCGTCGTCGACGGCGATCGTGTTGAACTCGCGCGGGATGGCCCCGGCGGCCGTGATGGCCTCGGAGACGATCCGGCCGACGGGCTGGAGGTGGGTGTGGCCCGGGACGAACTCCGTGAAGGAGTTGGCGACCGCGATGATCGGCTTCCGGCCGATGTCCGCGCCGGGTACACCGGAGGCGCGCATAAGGGCGCGTGCGCCCGCCATGTTGCGGCCGTGGGTGACTGTGCGGGACCTCAGCTCGGGCATCGTCGCTCGCCTCTCGTGATGGATGTGCTTGCATTCGAGCGTACGCCGGTGCTCCAAGATCTGGACAGGCTGTCCGCATGACGGACGGGCTGTTCAGGTTTCGGTCAGCGTGCGCGCGGTGGTCTTCCGGGACCCGCGGAGAGGATCAGGCCTCGGTCAGATAGCGCTGGAGGGTCGGGGCCACCATCTCCACGATCTTCTCCGGGTCCGCCGAGGCCATCGGCTCGACCTGGATCACATACCGCAGAATCGCGATCCCGATCATGTGGGAGGCCGCCAGCTCCGCGCGGAACTTCGGGTCCGGTACGTCGAGCTCGTCCGCGATCCGCTCCAGGAGCCGCCGCAGCACGAAGGCCCGCAGCACCTTGGCCGCCGCCTCGTGGGTCAGCGCGGAACGGACGATCGCGAGGAGCGGGGCCCGGCTGACCGGGTTCTCCCAGACGCCGATGAAGAAGCGGGCGAGCCGTTCCCCGATGGTCTCGCGCGGGCCGCCGACGATCGCCGGGACGACGGCCGCCGGCTCGAAGGAGACCTCGATCGCCGCCGCGAAGACCTCGTCCTTCGTGCCGAAGTAGTGGTGGACCAGGGCCGGGTCGACCCCCGCGGCCTTGGCGATGCCGCGGACCGAGGTCTTGTCGTAGCCCCGCTCGGCGAACTGGGCGCGGGCCGCCTCCAGGATGCGTTCCCGTGCTCCCGGCCCGGTCTCCTCCTCGGTACGGGAGGGGCGGCCGCGCCGGCGCGGGGCCGGTTCGGTCACGGTCGCGGGACCCGGGACGGGCGGGTGGCCGCCGACGCCAGATGGAGCCGGGTGAACGCCAGGGCCTCGGCGAGGTCGGCCTCGCGTTCGGCGGCTGACATCGCACGGCGGGTGTTGACCTCGATGACGACATGGCCGTCGAAGCCGGTGAGCGCGAGGCGCTCCAGGAGCTCGGCGCAGGGCTGTGTGCCGCGCCCCGGGACCAGGTGCTCGTCCTTGGCGGAGCCCTTGCCGTCAGCGAGGTGGACGTGGCCGAGGCGGTCGCCCATGCGGTCGATCATCGCCAGGGCGTCGGTGCGGGCGGTCGCGGTGTGCGAGAGGTCGACGGTGAAGTGCCGGTAGTCGTCCTTCGTGACGTCCCACTCGGGGGCGTACGCGAGCATCTCGCGGTCCTTGTACCGCCACGGGTACATGTTCTCGACGGCGAACCGCACGTCGGTCTCGTCCGCCATCCGCCAGATGCCGGTGACGAAGTCCTTGGCGTACTGGCGCTGCCAGCGGAACGGCGGATGTACGACGACCGTCGACGCGCCGAGCCGCTCGGCGGCCGCCTGCGCGCGCCGGAGCTTGACCCACGGGTCGGTGGACCAGACGCGCTGGGTGATGAGGAGGCAGGGGGCGTGCACGGCCAGGATCGGGACCTGGTGGTAGTCGGAGAGCCGGCGCAGTGCCTCGACGTCCTGGCTGACCGGATCGGTCCACACCATGACCTCGACACCGTCGTAACCGAGGCGCGCGGCGATCTCGAAGGCCGTCGCCGTCGACTCCGGATAGACCGAGGCCGTCGACAGGGCGACCTTCGCATCCGGGATGCGCACCACTGGTTCTGCCACGGGGACAGGGTACGGGGCCCGCCGGGGGGCCGGGGGGTGGTTCCGGTCACGCCGGGACCCGGCGAGCCCACCGCCACGCGCGCGTGGACCGGGATACCGGGGGACGCGCGCGTGGGCCCGGCCGAGGGGGCCGGGCATGGCGGGTCGGGCCGGGCGGGGCGGGATCGGCGAGTCGGGTCGAGGGACGGGATCGGTGGGTCGGGGGCGGCCTTTCGGGGGCCTACTCCTCCGGCAGGTGGTCCAGGCGGCGCAGGATGACGCCCTCGCGCAGGGCCCAGGGGCAGATCTCCAGCTCCTCCACCCCCAGCAGATCCATCGCGCCCTCCGCGACGAGCGCGCCCGCGAGGAGCTGTGCGGCGCGGCCCTCCGAGACGCCCGGCAGGGCCGCGCGCTCGGGCGTGGTCATCCCGGCGAGGCGCGGGACCCACTCCTCCAGGGACTTGCGGGTCAGGATCCGCTCGACGTAGAGGCCCTCCCCCGAGCCGGGGGCGCCCGCGATCCTGGCCAGCTGCTTGAAGGTCTTGGAGGTGGCCACCACGTGGTCGGGGCGGCCCGAGCGGCTGAACTCCCCGACGGTACGGGCGATCTGCGCGCGCACATGGCGGCGGAGCGCCTTCACGTCCTCGGTGTCGGCCGGGTCCCCCGGGAGCCAGCCGGCGGTCAGCCGGCCCGCGCCGAGCGGGAGGGAGACCGCCGTGTCGGGGTCCTCGTCGATGCCGTACGCGACTTCGAGGGAGCCGCCCCCGATGTCGAGGAGGAGCAGCTTGCCCGCGGACCAGCCGAACCAGCGGCGGGCGGCGAGGAAGGTGAGCCGGGCCTCCTCCTCGCCGGTGAGGACCTGGAGGTCGACCCCGGTCTCGTCCTTCACGCGCGCGAGGACGGCGTCGGCGTTGCTGGCCTCGCGGACCGCGGAGGTCGCGAACGGGAGCACCTCCTCGCAGCCCTTGTCCTCGGCGGCGAGCAGCGCGTCCCGGACGGTCGCGATGAGCCGCTCGACGCCGTGGGGCGCGATCGCGCCCCGCTCGTCGAGAAGTTCGGCGAGCCGGAGCTCCGCCTTGTGGGAATGGGCGGGCAGCGGCCGGGCCCCGGGGTGGGCGTCCACCACCAGGAAGTGCACCGTGTTCGAACCGACGTCGAGGACTCCGAGTCTCATGGGCGGAACGCTACTGCGCCCACCCGCATACGCTTGGACTTGTGCCAAAGACGAAAAAGGCGAAGCCGGGCAAAGCCAGCGGCGACGACACGGGCGTGACGACTGCGACGGCCGTGACGGGAGTGACGGCCGACAAGGCCGACAGGGCGGCGAGGGCCACCGGGGCGGGCAAGGCCGACAAGGCCGTGAAGAGCGGCAAGAAGCGGGGCAGGAACGTGGAGCCGGACGAGAAGGGGCTCGACTTCGCGCGCGCGTGGGTCGAGTTTCCCGACCCGTCCGACGAGGAGCAGGTCTTCCGCTGCGACCTGACCTGGCTGACCTCTCGCTGGACGTGCATCTTCGGCAGCGGTTGCCAGGGCATCCAGGCGGGCCGGGCCGACGACGGCTGCTGCACCCTGGGCGCGCACTTCTCCGACGAGGACGACGAGAAGCGGGTCGCGACGCACGTGGCGCGCCTCACCCCGGAGCTGTGGCAGTTCCACGACGTCGGCACGGAGTCGGGCTGGACGCAGGAGGACGAGGACGGCGACCGGCAGACCCGTCGGTGGCAGGGCTCCTGCATCTTCCAGAACCGTCCCGGGTTCGCGGGCGGCGCGGGCTGCTCGCTGCACATCCTGGCCCTGAAGGAGGGCAAGGAGCCGCTGGAGACCAAGCCGGACGTCTGCTGGCAGTTGCCGGTGCGCCGTACGTACGACTGGATCGACCGTCCCGACGACACCCGGGTGCTCCAGGTGTCGATCGGCGAGTACGACCGCCGGGGCTGGGGTCCGGGCGGCCACGACCTGCACTGGTGGTGCACCTCGGCGACGTCGGCGCACGGCGCCGGGGAGCCGGTCTATGTCACCTACAGGCCCGAGCTCACCGAGATGATGGGCAAGGAGGCGTACGAGGTGCTGGTTGGGCTGTGCGAGGCCCGGCTCTCCTCGCAGCTGCCGCTGGTGGCCCCGCACCCGGCCGACCCGAAGCACTGAGGGCAGGACCCCCGCCGCTCGGGTTCAGGAGGACGGTGGGGGCGGTTCCTCCGTCGCCGGGGTCGTCGGGTCGGGTGAGCCCGGGTCCGTCGTGGTCGGGGGCGGTTCCTCCGTCGTCGGCGGCGGAGTGGTCGGCTCCGTGGTCGGCGGGCTCGTCGGCGGAGTGGTCGGCTCGGTCGTCGTCGGCGGTTCCTCCGTCGTCGGCGGCGGGGTCGTCGGCTCCGTGGTCGGCGGGCTCGTCGGCGGAGTGGTCGGCTCGGTCGTCGTCGGCGGCGGGGTGACCGGGTCGACGACGGGCGGCGGGGACGCCTGTCCGCGCCCGCCGATCCGCACCACCGCGCCCGAGGGGTTCACCCCGATCCGGGCGCTCCACGCGCCCTGCGGCTCGCGGCCGTGGTCGACACGGACGGCGACGGTGACCGTCTCGCCCGGGCGGAGCGTGCCGGAGGCCCGGCTCACGTACAGCCAGGGCGCGTCCGTCCACAGCGACCAGTCGACGGGGGAACCGCCGGCGGCGGTGAGGGTGAGCAGCGTCAAGTCTCCGTGGCCGCGGGCGGCGACCGTGATCCAGCCGGGGGCGGTCTCGCCGGGCCCGGCCGGCTCCGTGGGGCCCGGCGGGCCACCGGGGCTGAGCACCTCGACGGAGACGTCGGGGGCGCGGCTGCCCCGGGTGAAGCGGGGCTCGGGGGTGGTGCGGGCGTTGCCCGTGTTCTCGTACCGGTCGTACGGGCGGCCGTCCGGGCCCACCGGTTCGTCCGCCTCGCGCGCGCTGATCCGGGACGCGTCCTGGGCGCTCGTGTCGGCGATCGGGGCGCCGCGGTAGGAGGTCCACAGGGCGAGGACGGGTGCGGCGACCACGGCCGCGACGACGGTGGTGGTCACCGCGCGGGCCCGCATCCGGTCGCGGCGGGCCACATGGTCCTTCGGGTCCATGGGGAAGCCCGTCGGCGAGAAGCGCGGGGCCCCGGCACGCGCGCGGGGGACGTGCAGCATGGCCATGTAGGCGGCGGCCCTGGGTGCCTCGACCAGCGGCAGCCGGGTCTGCGGCAGGGATCCCGTCCCGGGCCAGGGGCCGGTGGCGCCCACGCGCTCGGCGGCGCGCCGGCAGCGGGGGCAGTCGTCGACGTGCCGGACGAGTTCGGCGCGCAGGGCGGCCGAGAGGAGCACCTGGTGGTCGCCGGTGAGCCGGGCGACGGTGGGGCAGCTGCCGGTGTCGACGACGGCGAGGGCGGCGCGTGTGCGCTCGACCTCGCAGCCGGCGGTGGCCAGGAGTTCGCGGGCGGCGAGCGGGTCGAGGGAGAGCACGGCGGCGACCTGACGGTGGCTGAGGCCGTGCCGTACGGCCAGTTCGAGCGCCTCGCGCTGCTCGGGTGTGGTGCCGGCGGCCTCGGGCCAGGCGAGTCGGGCGAGTTCGGCGCGGCGGCGCTCGGCGGTCTCCTCGGGGACCCGGGGCGGCTCGGGCGCGATGACGGCGGGGCGGCCGGTGTGGGCTCCCTGGCGCCTGCGGCGCTGCTCGCCGAGGCTGCGCAGACAGGCCCAGCGGGCGAGGGCGTACAGCCAGGCGGTACGGCCGTCCTCGTCGGCGGGGCAGCGGCCGTGGTGGCGCTCGGCGACGGCGAGGACGTCGCCGAGGACGGCGGTGGCCGTGTCGTGGTCGCAGAGCACGGAGAGGCAGTACGTGAAGAGGCCGTCGAGGGCGGCCTCGTAGCGGGCGGGGGGCCGCTGGCCGAGCGTGCGCGACTCCTGGTCCGTGGCGCGGTGCGCCCGGTGTGCGCCGGTGGTGCGTGCGGGGGATTCCAGCCTGCTGCTCGTCACCGGTCGACCGTAGGCAGCGCGGGGAGCACTTTTCGTACCGGTCGTGTTCTTCTCATTCTTACGGGTGAAGGTATCGCTCGAAAGGGGACAGGAACCGGTCATTCCGGAGACCGGCGGAGGCCCTCCGGCGGCCCGGGACCCGCTGTCGGTGGGGGCCGCTACGGTGGGCGACATGGCTGCCCGTACGAAATCGACCAAGGACCGGCCGTCCTACCGCTGCACCGAGTGCGGCTGGCAGACGGCCAAGTGGCTCGGCCGCTGCCCCGAATGCCAGGCCTGGGGGACGGTCGAGGAGTACGGCGCGCCCGCCGTCCGTACGACCGCCGCGGGCCGGGTCTCCACCGCCGCCCTCCCCATCGGGCAGGTCGACGTCCGGCAGGCGACCGCCCGCTCCACCGGCGTCGACGAGCTCGACCGGGTCCTCGGCGGGGGGCTGGTGCCCGGCGCCGTCGTGCTGCTCGCGGGCGAGCCCGGCGTCGGCAAGTCCACGCTGCTGCTCGACGTGGCGGCCAAGGCCGCCAGCGACGAACACCGCACGCTCTATGTGACGGGCGAGGAGTCCGCGAGCCAGGTCCGGCTGCGCGCCGACCGGATCAACGCGCTCAGCGACCATCTGTACCTGGCGGCGGAGACCGATCTGTCGGCCGTCCTCGGGCACCTGGACGCCGTGAAGCCCTCGCTGCTGATCATGGACTCGGTGCAGACCGTCGCCTCCCCCGAGATCGACGGCGCGCCCGGCGGCATGGCACAGGTCCGCGAGGTCGCGGGGGCCCTCATCCGGGCCTCCAAGGAGCGCGGCATGTCCACGCTCCTCGTCGGCCATGTCACCAAGGACGGGGCCATCGCCGGCCCCCGGCTCCTGGAGCACCTGGTCGACGTCGTCCTGAGCTTCGAGGGCGACCGGCACGCGCGCCTGCGTCTGGTCCGGGGGGTCAAGAACCGGTACGGGGCGACCGACGAGGTCGGCTGCTTCGAGCTGCACGACGAGGGGATCACGGGCCTGGCGGATCCGTCCGGGCTCTTCCTGACCCGGCGTGACGTGGCCGTGCCGGGCACCTGCCTGACGGTCACCCTGGAGGGCCGCCGGCCGCTCGTCGCCGAGGTCCAGTCGCTGACGGTGGACTCGCAGATCCCCTCCCCCCGCCGGACCGTCTCGGGTCTGGAGACCTCCCGTGTCTCGATGATGCTGGCCGTCCTGGAACAGCGCGGCCGGATCAGCGCGCTGGGCAAGCGCGACATCTACAGCGCGACCGTGGGCGGCGTGAAGCTCACCGAGCCCGCCGCCGACCTGGCGATCGCGCTCGCCCTCGCCTCCGCGGCGAGCGACACCCCGCTGCCGAAGAACCTCGTGGCGATCGGCGAGGTCGGGCTCGCGGGCGAGGTCCGGCGGGTGACGGGTGTCCAGCGCCGGCTGGCCGAGGCACACCGGCTGGGCTTCACGCACGCGCTGGTCCCCACGGACCCGGGCAAGGTGCCGGCGGGCATGAAGGTGACGGAGGTCGCGGACATGGGCGACGCACTGCGGGTCCTGCCGCGCAGCAGGCGCGCGAAGGCTCCGGAGGGCGCGGAGGGCTAGGCAGTGTCTTCAAATGATCACCGTTGGTGGATCATGGTGTCGTGATACGTCGCCATGAACTGTCGGACGCCGAGTGGGAGTTCGTCCGGCCGC
>NZ_BNBZ01000058.1 GCF_014656215.1 Streptomyces zaomyceticus
CGTACTCGATGGTGACCTGGGTCTTCCCGTCGGGGCGCAGATAGGGCACGGTGCCGTTCTTGCGGACCTCGGTGAGCCGGCGCGAGAGCCGGTGGGCGAGCGCGATCGGCAGCGGCATCAGCTCGGCCGTGTCGTCGCAGGCGTACCCGAACATCAGGCCCTGGTCGCCGGCGCCCTGCGCGTCGAGCTCGTCGCCCGCGCCCTCCACCCGGGACTCGTACGCCGTGTCGACGCCCTGCGCGATGTCCGGCGACTGGGCGCCGATGGACACCGAGACCCCGCAGGAGGCGCCGTCGAAGCCCTTCGCGGAGGAGTCGTAGCCGATGTCGAGGACCGCCTCGCGCACCAGCTTCGCTATCGGCGCGTACGCCGTGGTGGTGACCTCGCCGGCGATGTGCACGAGACCGGTGGTGATCAGGGTCTCCACCGCGACCCGCGAGGACGGGTCCTCGGCGAGCAGGGCGTCGAGAACCGTGTCGCTGATCCGGTCGGCGATCTTGTCGGGGTGCCCCTCGGTCACCGACTCCGAGGTGAAGAGGCGGCGGCTCATGCCTGGACCTCCGCCGGGGCCTTGAAGAAGTGCTGCTCGATGGCACCGAGGGTGCGGATGGACTCGACCTCCAGGGTCTCCATCCGGATCGCGGTGCCGCTCTCCTGCTCCAGGAGGAAGACGAACTCGACGAAGGACAGCGAGTCGATGAGCCGGTTCTCGATCAGGTCGAGGTCGGACGCGATGTCGTCGCGCTCGGGGTGACGGTCGAGGATCCAGTTCTTCACCGTCTGCAGGCCGTCGGCCATGGTTGCTCTCCTTTAGCTGCTGCTGGATACGGAAGGGGTGGGGGCGTACGAGGGGGCGGGGGCGATGATCGGGGCGGCCACCGCCACCGCGTAGTCCACGTCGTGGCTGATGGACACGGTGATCTCGGTGATGCCGGACTCGGCGGCCATCTCGGCGGCCGCCCGGTGCAGTTCCACGAGCGGCCAGCCGCCCTCGGAACGCCGCACGACGATGTCCGGCCAGGGCAGGAACCTGCCCCTGACCCGTAAGGTCTTGAAGGCCGCTTCCTTGGCCGCGATCCGCCCGCACAGGCTCAGTACGTCGAGCCCGGAGGAGGTACGGCAGTCGGCGAGCTCGCCGGGGGTGAGCATCCGCTCGAAGAACCGCTCCCCGTACTGGGCGAGGAGCCTACGGACACGGTTGACGGACACGATGTCCATGCCGAGGTTCGCCCACCCCAGGCCGCCCGCCGGCGGGGCGGCGGGACGGGCCGGCACGTCAGATCACCGGCCCGGCCGCGCCACTCGCGTCGGCCCGCGTCCGGGCGTTCGCGGCGAGCACCGCCTCGGTGGCGGAGTCCCAGCTGCCGTGGCGCCGGGTCAGTGCGGACAGCCATCGTTCGAGACCGAAGGCGACACAGCTGGTGAAGGCCGGTCCGCCGGTCGACTCCAGGGTGATGTCGCACCGGTCGCCGAAGAAGTTCCGGTGGGTGTTGACCGAGGCGATCGCCAGGTCCTCGTACAGGAACTCGTGCTTCACCGGGGTGAGCCGCTGGAGCAGCGCCTTCGAGCCGCCCTTGTCGAAGAAGGGGTCGCAGGCGGCCTCCCTGCGCAGCGGCAGGTCGAGGGCCGCGGCGAAGTCCTGGATGCGGGCGGTGAAGTCCCCGAGGTGCGCCTCGGCGTGCTCGCGGGCGCCGAGGGCGACGATCTCCCGCATGCGGAAGCCGAGTTGGCGCCGCATGCCCTCGTAGTGGGTCTCCTTGCGGAAGCACCAGGAGCAGATCGTGACGAGGGTGTCGTCGGCGACCCGGGTGCCCCGGTGGTCGAGGTAGACGGCGTAGCAGGACGCCGAGGGCAGTCCGAGGCGGGCCGGTTCGAGGGCGGCGGCGGGCCACTGCCCGTGCTCGCCGTCGAAGGGGGTGGTGAGGCGTCCTTCCAGGTCGAGCGGGGCAGCGAGGACGGCCTGGTGCGGGAAGTTGTCGTAGTAGTCCAGCTTCGCCAGGTCGGCGGCCGGCAGGAGCGGGGGCATGGTCATCGGGCGGGCGCCCGCGGTCACTCCCCAGCTCTCGAAGGTGTCGTCGAGGAGCCGCAGCAGGCGGGTCCCCTCGGGGCCGAGCGAGGGGAGGCCCCTCGACGGGCCCACGGTCTCCCCGGCGTGCGCGGGGGTCGTCACGGTCATGTTCTCTTCACCTCTCGGGTGGGCCGGAGTCACCGTGGCGGCGGCGCTCGGCTGCGACCGGGCGGGGGCGGTCGGACGGGCCCCGGCCGCTCAGACGACGGGCAGGGTGTCGTCGGAGAAGATCCCGGTCTTCAGGAAGAAGGCGAGCGGCTTGCGGATGGCCTTGCGCTCGTGGGGGCGGCGGCGCGGGTCGGCGACCAGCGCGTTGCGCAGGGCCAGCGGGTCGGGGATGCCGGCGTCGCGGTACACGTGGGGGTTGTAGAGGGAGTTGACGCTGTAGACGACGTACCGCTTGAGGTACGCCTCCACCTCGCGGACCCGCTCGGCACTCACCGCCTGGCACATCCGGCCGTACAGGAGGGAGACCAGCTCGCGTCCGAAGGCGATGTGGCGGGACTCGTCCTGGTGGTGGATGCGGTTGACCTCGCGGATGGTGTGGCAGAGCGAGGTGTCCTTCGCCATCCGGGCGTTGTAGTGGTCGACGAGCTCCTCGAAGAAGAGGATCCGGGTGAAGACGAGGAAGTTCTCGACCTCGGGCTCCCAGGCCGCGTCGGCGCGCATCCCGGTGGAGCCGTAGATCTTGTTGCCGTAGCGGCGGCAGAACTCGGAGAAGAACCACATGTGTTCGTTCTCCTCACCGATGAAGTGGTGGAAGAAGTCCGAGGGCACCTCGAAGCCGGGCATGTGGATGCGGCCGACGACTTCGATGAGGAGCTCGCGGATGCCGTGCACATTGAGGCTGTAGAAGTTGACGGACTCCCACTTCGACAGCCGCTGAAGCGTTTCCTCGCCGAGGGTGTCGTAGTGCTCGGTGCCGTGGACGGTGAGCAGCTCCGGGGTCATCCAGAAGCGGTTCTCCTCCAGCGTCTCGGGCCACTGGAAGGTCTGGTACGGGTTGTAGTAGTCCTCGACGGAGCGCTCGCTGAGCCGCTCCAGGACCTCCATGAACCGGTCGGTGACGGGCAGGGGGGCGGTGGCGCCCATGGTGGTGCTCCTCTTCTTTCGGGGCTCGGTTCGCCTCCGGGGGCCTTGAGTCGGGCTCACGCGTCCGTACGTGCTCGCTCCCTCGTTCCTCGGGAACTCCGCGGTCTCGGACGCGTTCCCCCGACGGCCCCCTTCGGCTCACTCGCCCTCGGGCTCAAGGGGTGCGGGGCACAGGGCTCTCAGGGCCGGACTTCGTAGACCGCGTTCACCGGGGTCTCCGTGGCACGCCGCCAGCGGGTGAAGCCGGCCTCCTCCGCGATGGCCCGGAAGGCCTTCTCGCCGGAGTGGTTGCCGAGTGCGTGCGGGCCGCGCTGGGCGACCGCGACGGGCAGGCACATGACGGCGGACAGGGCCATGAACATGCGGGCGGCGGGCGTCCGGGCATCCACGTCCCCCGGGGACACGTTCGACTCGACGAGCATCCAGGTGCCGTCCGCGTCCAGGGACTTGTGGACGTGCTGGGCGGCGGCGACCGGGTCGCCCATGTCGTGCAGGGCGTTGAAGAAGCACACCAGGTCGTAGCCGGAGCCCGGGTAGTCGTCGGCCGAGGCGACCTCGAAGACGACCCGCTCGGAGAGTCCCGCCTCCTCGGCGAGCCCCCGTGCGATCGCGATGGCCTCCTCCGAGTAGTCGAACCCGTGGACGGTGGCGTTCGGGAAGGCCCTGGCGATGAGCAGCGTGGTGTGGCCGACGCCGCAGCCGACGTCGGCGACGGTGCCGCCCCCCGCCAGCTTGCCGGTGACGTCGTGGAGGGCGGGCAGCCAGTCGGGGACGAGCTTGTGCTCGTACGTCGGCTGGAAGAAGGAGCCCATGCCGGTGTCGAGGGCCGCGTCGTGCTCGGCCCAGCCGACGCCGTCGCCGGTGCGGTAGGCGTCCACGAGCAGGTCCTCGGTGGCGTACAGCGCCTTGAGGGCGGTGAAGAACCCGGCGGCGTACGTGACGGCCTTCGGGTCCGCGAGGACCTCGACGTGATCGGCGGGGAGCGTGTACGTGAGGGAGCTCGGGTGCCGCTCGACGTACCCGGCGGAGAGCTGGGCGTGCAGCCACTCCTCGATGTACCGCTCGTTCGTGCCGGTCGCCTCCGCGAGCTGCCCGGAGGTGAGCGGCCCCCGCTCGGCCAGCGCCCGGTACAGGCCGAGCCGCTCGCCGAGGGCGACGGTCAGACCGCGGACGGCCGCGCCGGCGTCGGTGATGACCCGCTGGTGGAAGTCGTGGGCGCTCATGCCGCCTCCTCCTCGAAGCCGGGGCCCGGCAGGTCGCAGGTGAACAGGAAGGACCGGGGCACGCCCGGGACGGAACGGGCCGGCACCGGGTAGGGCCAGCGGTCGAAGTCGGCGCCCTCCTCACCGGGCTGCCTGACCTCCCGTACGGCCCAGCCGCAGTCGGCGAGCAGCGCCTCGGGCTCCTCGGTGCCGAAGAGCCACGGGTTGCCGTCGTCCTTCAGGGCGGTGAGGAAGGTGCGGGCCAGCGGGTTCACCAGGGCGGCCCGCGAGATGACGTCGCCGAGCAGCACGGAGCCGGGAGCGGCGTGCGCGGAGAGCGTCGATATGAGGGTGCGTACGGCCTGCTCCGGCAGGAAGAACAGCAGTCCCTCCACCACCCACAGGACGGGTTCCTCGCTCTTCCAGCCCGCTTCCTTGAGGGGGCCGGTCCAGTCCTGCGTCAGGTCGACGGGGACGGTGATCCGGGTGCGGCCGGCGGGCCGCGGTTCGTCCTCGAGCATCTCGGCCTTGGCCTCCAGGAGGGCCGGGCGGTCGAGCTCGTAGACGGTGACGCCGTCGGGCCAGGGCAGCCGGAAGAAGCGGGTGTCCATGCCGGCGGCGAGGAAGACGACCTGGCGGATGCCGCGTTCCTCCACCGCCTGGACGACGGCCCGGTCGAGGTAGGTGGTGCGGATGGCGAGGAACGGCACGGTGCCGCCCCCGGCATAGCGTTCGAGCAGCTCGAAGCCGATGCGGTCGGCGACGGTGCGCGCGTAGGGATCGGCGAACAGCCGGTCCTCGCGCTCGGTCTCCAGGGCGCGCGCGGCGGCGGTCCACTGGGCGGTGCGGGATACGGCCTCCACAGGAGGTCCCCCCTTCACTTCGGTGGATGTACGGGGCTCGGGACGGGTCCGGGTGAACGACGGGTCCGGGTGAACGGTGGGCCCGGACGTACGGACGGGTCGGACGGGTCCGGGTGTACGGACGGCCGTGTTCAGGGGCCCGACGAAGGACGGTTCGTCAGGCGCTCATGACCGGGACACAGGTCTTGGCCGGTCGCGCACAGGCGACGGGGTCCTCGGCCGCGGGCATCGACGACAGATGGTCGGCCTCGGAGTCGGCGGGGCGCCGGCGGAAGATGCTGTGCAGGATCATGCTGAACACGGCCGTCCCGTCGGAGGCCACCAGGGTGCACCGGGGCTTGACGGTGCCGGTGGCGGGGTTGAACGGCGACGGGGTGGAACCGAGGATCTCGACGCGCGCGGTGAGGACGTCGCCCGGGCGGACGGGCCGCAGATAGCGGACCTCGTCGATGCCGGGCGAGCCCATACAGGCGCTGTAGGCGAGCAGTCCGTCGACGTAGCGGCGCATGAACATCGCCTGGGTGTGGAATCCGCTCGCGATCAGTCCGCGGAAGGGCGACTGCTCCGCGAGCGCGGGGTCCGTGTGGAAGGGCTGCGGGTCGAAGCGCCTGCCGAACTCCAGCACCTCCTCCGCCGTGACGGTGACGGCGCCCAGTTCGTGGACGTCGCCGGGCCGGAAGTCCTCGAAGTAGCGCATCGCGCGCCCCCCTTGACCTAGGAGTGGTCTTTCCCTGGCACCCACCAATCTACGAATCGACCATTTATTTTGTCAACCCAAAAGAAGCTTCTGGGCGGGGTCGTGGGGAGGTCGCCCGAGGGCCTGTTCGACATCGGCCCGGAGGTCCTCGACGTCCTCGATGCCGACCGACATCCGCACCAGGCCGGGAGCTATCCCGGCCGCGGCCAGAGCCTCCTCGTCCAGCTCCCGGTGGGAGGTGGACGCGGGATGCGTCACCAGGCTCTCCACCCCGCCGAGGGAGAGCGCGAGCCTGGCCACCCGGACGCGCTCGACGAAGGACCGGCCCGCCTCCCTGCCCCCCGCGAGCTCGAAGGAGAGCAGCCCGCCGCCGGCGGAGAGCACCTTCCCGGCGCGCTCGTACGAGGGGTGGCCGGGGAGCCGGGGATAGTGGACGGCCGTGACGCCCGGGTGGCCCGCGAGCCGCTCGGCGAGGGCGGCGGCGTTGGCGCAGTGCTCGCGCATCCGCAGCGGCAGGGTGGGTATCCCGCGCAGGGTCAGCCAGGCCGCGAACGGGTCCGCGCAGGCGCCGAGTTCGACCGTCCGGGGCCAGATCCGGCGGCGCAGCTCGTCGTCGGCGAAGACGGCGGCGCCACCGAGGACGTCCGAGTGCCCGGAGAGGTACTTGGTGGTGGAGTGGACGACGATGTCGGCGCCGTGCTCCAGGGGGCGGCACAGCACGGGCGAGGCGAGCGAGTTGTCGACGACGCTCGTCACCCCGAGCGCGCGGGCGGCGGCGAGCAGCCCCGGCAGGTCGGGGACCTGTCCGGTGGGGTTGGCGATGGTCTCCAGGACGAGCAGCCGGGTGGCGGGGTGCACGGCGGCGGCCTCGAACTCGGCGGGATCGTCGCCGGAGATCCGTACGACCTCGATCCCGTACCGCTCGGCCAGGTCCCCCAGGACGGCATGGGTCCCGCCGTACAGGCAGCGCTGGGCCACCACCCGGTCGCCGGGGCGCAGCAGGGCGAGCAGGACCCCGCTGATCGCCCCCATGCCGGAGGCGAAGGCGATGGCCCCGGCGCCGCCCTCCAGGCCGGTGAGGGTCTGCTCCAGGGCCCGCACGGTCGGATTGCCGCGCCGGCTGTAGACGTACCGCCCGTCGGGTCCGGCCATGGCCTCGGCGAGCTCGGAGGCGGACTCGAAGGCGAAGGCGGAGGACTGCACCAGGGGCACGGAGAGCGGCCGACTGCCGCTCGGGAGTGGTTCGTTGACGACATGGACGGCGCGGGTGCTCAGTTCCACGGCTTTCCTTTCCCGGTACGGAAAAGGGGCCGCCCGACGTCCTGGTGACGGACATCGGGCGGCCCCTTCGGGGCGGTTCAGACGGAGACCTTCTCTCCCTGCGGGGCGGATGCGGCGGCCTCGGCGGCGACGGCCTTGTCGCTCTTCATGACGAGGAGGGTGATCACGCCTCCGAGGGCGGCGACGACCGCGGCGCCGATGAAGGCGGCCGAGAACCCGTCGGTGAGGGCGGGCAGGTTGCCCAGCTGGTCGGCGCCCTGGGACATGGCGACGGCGGTCAGCGCGGCGAGGCCGAGCGCGGAGCCCACGTTGTAGGTGGTGTTGACGATGCCGGAGGCGAGGCCGGCCTGCTCCTGCGGGGCGCCGGACATGGCGGCGATCATCGCCGGGATGTAGGCGAGGGACATGCCGAGGGCGGCGACCAGCGAGGCCGGCAGGACGTCGACGAGGAAGGAGCCGGTGGGCGGGACGGCGGCGAGCCAGACCAGACCGGCGGCGAGGACCAGCAGACCGCCGGCGATGAGCGGCTTGGCGCCGACCTTCATCATGAGCCGGGCCGTGATGGCCGTCATGAAGATCATGAGGAGCACGGTCATCGGGAGCAGGGCGGCACCGGACTCGAAGGCGCCGAAGCCCAGGACCTGCTGGAGGTACAGGTTGAGGAAGTACCACATCGGGATCCAGGCGGCGCCGAGCAGCGTCATCGCCAGGTTGGCCGAGCCGAGGCGCGGGACCCGCCAGACGCTGAGCGGCATGAGCGGCTCGCCGATGCTCTTCTGGATGACGAAGAAGAGGACGAGGAGGGCGGCGGCGCCGATCAGCTGGAGGATCGTGCCGGTGGAGCCCCAGCCGACCTCGGGGGCGCGGACCACGGCGAAGACGGCGAGCGCGAGACCCGCGGTGACGGCGACGGCGCCGAGGACGTCGACGGAGCCGCGGCGGGACTCGACGTTCGGGAGGAGCTTGGTGGCGGCGAGGGTCGCGAGGCCGATCGGGATGTAGATGATGAAGACCCACTGCCAGCTCATCCACTCGGTGAAGACTCCGCCGAGGAAGACGCCCGCGGTGCCGCCGGCGGGGGCGGCCGCGCCGTAGAGCGCCATCGCCTTGCCGAGCTCCTTCGGGTCGTGCATGAAGAGGATCATCAGCAGGGTCATGGCGGAGGGTGCGATGAGCGCACCGCCGACGCCCTGGACGGCGCGGCCCGCGATCTCGACCCAGGCGGTCTGCGCGGCGGCGGCCAGGACCGATCCGGCGATCATGACGGCCCAGCCGGCGACGAAGATCTTGCGGGCCCCGATGAGGTCGGAGAGGCGTCCGCCGAGGAGCAGGAGGCCGCCGAAGACGATCACATAGGCGTTGAAGATCCACTGGAGCTCGCTCTGCGAGAAGCCCAGGTCCTTCTGCATCTCGGGGAGCGCGACCCCGATGATCGACGTGTCCATGATGACCATGAACTGTGCGGCGGCGAGCACGACAAGTGCCCACCAGCGCCGGGGATTGACGGTTGACATTGCCCTGACCCTTCGCTCGCTGCGACCCCCGAGCGGTCCGACCGAACCTCGGGGCATACCCCTAGGGGGTACCTGTGCGGAGCACCGTAGCATACCCATGGGGGGTATGTAAGAGTGAAGCGGGAGCGGCGACGAAGGCAGGGGAGGAGCACCGCCTCCCGGGCGGGGAAGCGCCGCTTCCGCGCCGCCCGGCGGGCAGAATGCCCCCATGACCGCCGAGGAAGAGCACGCGAAGAACGCCGAGCAGGGGCACGACCGCACCGCACCCCCGGACCCCGCGCTCCTCCAGCGCTGGAACGCCACCCTGCGCGCCGCCCGCGCCGGCCGCGGGGGCGCCGACCCCACCCCGTACGGCCGCAACCTGCTGGCCCGCTGGGCCGAGCCGCAGCGCCGCTACCACACGGTCGACCACCTCCGGGCGGTCCTCGACCGCATCGACGAACTCGCCGACCAGGGCGGCGAGGGCGGGGAGCTGGAACTCGTACGACTCGCCGCCTGGTTCCACGACGCGGTCTACCGACCCGAGCGCTCCGAGAACGAGGAACGCTCGGCCGTCCTCGCCGAGAAGGCACTCACCGAGGCCGGACTCACCCCGCACGAGGTCGCCGAGGTCGCCCGCCTGGTCCGCCTGACGGTCACCCACGACCCGGCCCCCGGCGACCTGAACGGCGAGACCCTCTGCGACGCGGACCTCGCGATCCTGGCGACCGGCCCCGATACGTATGGGGGGTATACGGCGGCGGTCCGCGAGGAGTACGGATTCGTCCCCGACGACGCCTTCCGCGAAGGCCGCGCGGCGGTCCTCCGCCAGCTCCTCGACCTGCCCCGCCTCTTCCGTACGCCTTACGGGGCGGCGGTCTGGGAGGAGAGGGCGCGGGAGAACCTGGAACGGGAACTCGCCGCGTTGACGGACACGTCCGGAAGCGCGTCGGCCGACGTCGAACCGTAACGCGGAACACACCCCGCCACCGGCGAGATCCCTACGACACCGAAGGCCTCACAGCCCCCTGCGCGGCCGCCGGACGCCACTCCCCGCACGGCGGCCGTCCGCATGCCGAGATCCCCCGCGATCCGGGAATGACAGGAACAAACCCCTGGTTGACCCATGTCATGCCGTCTTCCTCCGCCGAGCCCACGAGCGCCGCCGCCGAGCCCCCCACGCCGACCCCCGAACCCTCCCCCGCCGCCCGCATGCCGCTGGCCGTCTACATCCTCGGCCTGTCCGTCTTCGCGCTCGGCACGAGCGAGTTCATGCTCTCCGGTCTGCTGCCGCCCATCGCGGAGGACATGAACGTCTCCATCCCCCGCGCCGGGCTGCTCATCTCGGCCTTCGCGATCGGCATGGTCGTCGGCGCACCCCTGCTCGCCGTCGCGACGCTCCGGCTCCCCCGGAAGACGACCCTCATCGCGCTCATCACCGTCTTCGGCCTCGGCCAGATAGCCGGCGCCCTCGCCCCCAACTACGCGATCCTCTTCGCGTCCCGCGTCATCAGCGCCCTCGCCTGCGCCGGCTTCTGGGCGGTCGGCGCCGCCGTGGCCATCGCGATGGTCCCGGTCGGCTCACGCGCCCGCGCCATGGCGGTCATGATCGGCGGCCTCTCCATCGCCAACGTCCTCGGCGTCCCCGCCGGAGCCTTCCTCGGCGAGCACCTCGGCTGGCGCTCCGCGTTCTGGGCGGTCGGCGCCGCCTCCGCGATCGCGCTCGTCGGCGTGGTCACCCGCATCCCCCGCATCCCGCTCCCCGAGACCAAGCCCCGCCTCAAGCGGGAGATCGCCATCTACCGCGACCGCCAGGTCCTCCTCTCGGTCGCCGTCACCGCCCTCGCGGCCGGCGGCGTCTTCTGCGCCTTCTCCTACCTCGCCCCGCTGCTCACCGACGTCTCCGGGCTCGACAAGGCCTGGGTCTCGGGCGTCCTCGGGCTCTTCGGCATCGGCGCCGTCGTGGGGACGACGATCGGCGGCCGGGTCGCCGACGCCCACCTCTTCGGGGTGCTGCTCACCGGCATCGCCGCCTCCACCGTCTTCCTGGTCGCCCTGGCCCTCTTCGCGTCCAGCCCGGTGGCCACGATCGTGCTGACCTTCCTCCTCGGCGTCTCCGCCTTCTACACGGCCCCGGCGCTCAACGCCCGCATGTTCAACGTCGCCGGCGCCGCCCCCACCCTCGCGGGCGCCACCACCACCGCCGCGTTCAACCTCGGCAACACCGGCGGCCCCTGGCTCGGCGGCACCGTCATCGACGCGGGCCTCGGCTTCGCCTCGACCGCCTGGGCGGGCGCGGCGATGACGGCCCTCGGCCTCGGAACGGCGGCGGTGGCCCTGAAGCTCCACAGGTCCCCGTCCCGGGTGGTGACCTCCGGCACCCCGCGGACCGAGAAGGCCGTGTCGCGCCTCTGACACCCGGCCGGACCACCGCGGGAGGCCGGTCCACACCGGCCGAAATCCCCTTCGCACGGCGCCGCCACCGCCGTACTGTGACGCGGTGACGACACAGATGATCATCCTCAACGGCGGTTCCAGCGCGGGGAAGTCCGGCATCGTACGGTGCCTCCAGGCCGTCCTGCCCGACCCCTGGCTGGCCTTCGGGGTCGACTCCCTCATCGACGCGATGCCCCTGCGCATGCAGAGCTCGGACGACGGCATCGACTTCGACGCCGACGGAGGGGTCACCGTCGGCTCCGAGTTCCGCGCCCTCGAAGGCGCCTGGGCCGAGGGCATCGTCGCGATGGCCCGCGCGGGCGCCCGGATCATCGTCGACGACGTCTTCCTGAGCGGAGCCGCCGCCCAGGAACGATGGCGGAACGCCACCGGCGACCTGGACGTGCTGTGGGTCGGCGTCCGGTGCGACGGCGCCGTCGCCGAGGGTCGCGAGACCGCCCGCGGCGACCGGGTCGCCGGCATGGCCGCGAAGCAGGCGGAGACCGTGCACCGGGGCGTGGTCTACGACGTCGAGGTCGACACCACCCACCGCGAATCGCTCGACTGCGCCCACGCCATCGCCGCCCGCGTCGCCTGACCCGTACACCTCGGGCGCCGCACGCCGGTGTCAGGAGGCCGGTCGCCCCTTCGGGCGGCGAAGGCCCGCCTCGGTGAGACGGCGCAGCAGCTCCTTGGAGCCGACCTCGACCGCGCCGCCGGCCACGGCGTCGGCGTACCGGTCGGACGGGATGTCGTAGTGGTCGCGCTCGAAGGCGCGCGGCGGGGCGCCGATCGAGGCGGCGAAGCCGTGCAGCTCCTCGAAGGAGACGTCGCTGACCAGGTGCGACCACATGCGGCCGTGCCCGGGCCAGGTCGGCGGATCGATGTAGAGGGTCACGCCGCAACCTCCGCCGCCACGGGCCGGAGCGCGGCCACCGCACGCCGCCCGCTCGCCTCGGGCCCGGTCACCTCGGGCCCGGTCACCTCGGGCCCGTTCATCTCAGGCCCGTTCATCTCAGGCCGCCCACCGGTGCGACCACCACTCCCTGCTTCCCGCAGACCCAGTGCGGGTCGGGTCCCAGCTCGGGCTCCACGTCGAGGGCGTGCGGATCGCCCGCCGAGCAGACCGGGCAGAGCGGCCAGCGGCCGTACCGTTCGAGCAGGGCGTCCTGGACGTCCTGGGCGACGAGACCGGCGACGTAGGTGAGGCCCTCGGGCCACTGCTCGACCCACCAGCGCCGGTGGGTCACCGCGTCCTCCACCATCGACACGACCTCGGCGGCCGCGACCTCCCGGGCCACCAGGTCGGCCATCACCAGCGCGCGAGCGGTGTGGAGCGCCTGCTCCACGGGGTCGATGTCGTCCATGGACTCATTGTCACCCGTTCGGCGCCCACCAGACGAAAGAGGGCGAAGGTCCTGCCCGGATCCGGGACCGATGGGGTCTTGTCGCGCCACCGGTCCGAAAGTATCTTTCAGATGTGACCAATGATGTGAAGGAAAGTTTCACGGGCGACGCTCCCCCCGCTCCCGCCGCCCTCGCGGCCAAGGTGCGGACCCTCGCGCCGTCCATGACCCGCTCCATGCAGCGGGTCGCCGAGGCCGTGGCCGGGGACCCGGCCGGCTGCGCCGCGCTCACGGTCACCGGACTCGCCGAGCTCACCGGCACCAGCGAGGCGACCGTCGTCCGCACCGCCCGCCTCCTCGGCTACCCCGGCTACCGAGACCTGCGGCTCGCCCTCGCCGGACTCGCCGCCCAGCAGCAGTCCGGGCGCGCACCCGCCGTCACCGCCGACATCGCCGTCGACGACCCGATCGCCGACGTCGTCGCCAAGCTCGCCTACGACGAGCAGCAGACCCTCGCCGACACCGCCGCCGGACTCGACACCGTCCAGCTCGGCGCCGCCGTCGCCGCCCTCGCCACCGCCCGCCGCATCGACATCTACGGCGTCGGCGCCTCCGGCCTCGTCGCCCAGGACCTCGGCCAGAAACTCCTCCGCATCGGGCTCCTCGCCCACGCCCACAGCGACCCTCACCTCGCCGTCACCAACGCCGTGCAGCTCCGCTCCGGCGACGTCGCCATCGCCATCACCCACTCCGGCTCGACCGGCGACGTCATAGAACCGCTCCGGGTGGCCTTCGACCACGGGGCGACGACGGTCGCGATCACCGGCCGCCCGGACGGGCCCGTCACCCAGTACGCCGACCACATCCTCACCACCTCGACCGCCCGCGAAAGCGAACTCCGCCCCGCGGCCATGTCGTCCCGCACCAGCCAACTCCTCGTCGTGGACTGCCTGTTCACCTGCGTCACCCAGCGTACGTACGAGACGGCGGCCCCTGCCCTCGCCGCCTCGTACGAAGCCCTCGCCCACCGCCACTCGCCCCGCACCCGCTGACGACCACAGCACCGAAAGAGCCGCACGTGTCTGCTACGTACTCCGAACTCCGCGCCCAGCTGGCCACGCTCACCACCGAGGCGTTCCGTCCGGAACTGGCCGAGATCGACCAGCTCCCCACCGCCGAGATCGCCGCGCTCATGAACGGCGAGGACGCCACCGTCCCCGCGGCCGTCGCCCGACAGCTCCCGGCCATCGCCGCCGCGATCGACGCCACCGCCGCACGCATGGCCCGCGGCGGACGCCTCATCTACATGGGCGCCGGCACCGCCGGCCGCCTCGGCGTCCTCGACGCCAGCGAGTGCCCGCCCACCTTCAACACCGACCCCAGCCAGGTCGTCGGCCTCATCGCGGGCGGCCCGTCCGCCATGGTCAAGGCCGTCGAAGGCGCCGAGGACTCCAAGGAACTCGCCGAGCAGGACCTCACCGCGCTCGGCGTCACCGCGGACGACACCGTCGTCGGCATCTCCGCCTCCGGCCGCACCCCGTACGCCATCGGCGCCGTCGAACACGCCCGCACCCGCGGCGCGCTCACCATCGGCCTGTCCTGCAACGCCGACAGCGCGCTCGCCGCCGCCGCCGAACACGGCATCGAGGTCGTCCCCGGCCCGGAGCTGCTCACCGGCTCGACCCGGCTCAAGGCCGGCACCGCCCAGAAGCTCGTCCTCAACATGATCTCGACGATCACCATGATCCGGCTCGGCAAGACCTACGGAAACCTCATGGTCGACGTCCGCGCCTCGAACGAGAAGCTCCAGGCACGCTCGCGACGGATCGTCGCCCTGGCCACCGGCGCCCCGGACGAGCAGATCGAGACCGCCCTCGCCGCCGCCGACGGCGAGGTGAAGACCGCGATCCTCATGATCCTCGCCGACATCGATGCCAAGAGCGCCGACCAGCGCCTCACCCACTCCCAGGGCCATCTGCGCGCCGCCCTGCACGCGCAGCCCTGAACCTCCCCGCCCCCGCACAGCAAGGCACCACCGCACCATGAGCACAGACGACAAGAACCGCGCCATCGCCGCCGCGATCCTCCCCCTCGTCGGCGGCGCCGAGAACATCTCCTCCGTCGCCCACTGCATGACCCGCCTCCGGCTGGGACTGCGCGACCGCTCGCTCGTCCGGGACGAGGCCCTCAAGGCCCTTCCCTCCGTGATGGGTGTGGTGGAGGACGACACGTACCAGATCGTCCTCGGCCCGGGCACCGTCGCCCGGGTGACCCCGGAGCTCGAAGCCCTGGTGGCGGCGGCCCCGAAGCCGGCCCCCGCGGCCCCGTCGCACGACGCGGACGACCTGGCCGCCCAGGGCGCGGCTCTCAAGGCGGCACAGAAGGCGAAGAACGCCACCCCGTTCAAGCTCTTCCTCCGCCGGATCGCGAACATCTTCGTCCCGCTGATCCCCGCGCTCATCGGCTGCGGCATCATCGCCGGCCTCAACGGCCTGCTCATCAACCTCGGCTGGCTGCCCGGCGTCACCCCCGCCCTCGCCGCGATGGCCAGCGGCTTCATGGCCCTCATCGCGGTCTTCGTCGGCTACAACACGGCGAAGGAGTTCGGCGGTACGGCGATCCTCGGCGGCGCCGTCGCCGCGATCATCGTCTTCCCCGGCGTCGCCAAGATCGACGCCTTCGGCCAGACGCTCTCCCCCGGCCAGGGCGGTGTGCTCGGCGCGCTCGGCGCGGCGATCCTCGCGGTGTACGTGGAGAAGTGGTGCCGCCGCTGGGTGCCCGAATCCCTCGACGTCCTGGTCACCCCCACCCTCACCGTGCTCGTCTCGGGCCTCGTCACCATCTTCGGCCTGATGTTCGTGGCCGGTGAGATCTCCACCGCCATCGGCGAGTTCGCCAACTGGCTCCTCGCGAACGCCGGCGCCGGAGCCGGCTTCCTCCTCGGCGGTCTCTTCCTGCCGCTCGTGATGCTGGGCCTGCACCAGGCGCTCATCCCGATCCACACCACCCTCATCGAGCAGCAGGGCTACACGGTCCTCCTCCCCATCCTCGCGATGGCGGGCGCGGGCCAGGTCGGCGCGGCCATGGCCGTCTACCTGAAGCTCCCCCGCAACGGCTCCATCCGCCGCACCATCAAGTCCGCGCTCCCCGCCGGCCTCCTGGGCGTCGGCGAGCCCCTGATCTACGGCGTCTCGCTCCCGCTCGGCCGCCCGTTCGTCACGGCCTGCGTCGGCGGCGCGTTCGGCGGCGGCTTCGTCGGACTGTTCAGCATGCTGGGCGACACGGTCGGCTCGACCGCGATCGGCCCGTCCGGCTGGGCACTCTTCCCGCTCCTCGACGGCAACAAGGGCCTGGGCGAGACGATCGCGATCTACGCGGGCGGTCTGCTCGTCGGCTACCTGGCCGGATTCGTGGCCACCTACTTCTGGGGCTTCAGCAGGGAGCTCCTGGAGGAGTTCAACGTGGACACGGAGACCGCACCGGCGGAGGTGACGGTGGCGACGGGCGGCGGCACGCCGGCGAAGGCCCCGGAGACCGAGCCGGAGCCGGCGAAGGTCTGACCCGTCGCCCGCGCGGGAGGGGCCGGTCGGAGAACTCCGACCGGCCCCTCCCGCGTACCCACCGCTCACTTGCAGAGGACGTCCTCGGCGGGCCGGGTGCCCTCCGTCAGGAAACGGGTCACCGCCCGGTCCCCGCACGCGTTCCCGTTCCCCAGGTAGACACCGTGCCCGCCGCGGTCGACGGAGACGAGCCGCGCCCGCTCACCGAGGGCCGCACGCATCCGCAGCCCCTTGGCGTACGGGGTGGACGGGTCCCGCAGGTTCTGGATCATGAGGACGTTGGACGGCCCGCGGTCGGTGATACGGACCGGCTTCTCCACGGCCCCGCCCTTCCAGTACGCACACGGGGTGACGTTCACCGGCATGCCCGCGGTGAGCGGATGCCGCGCCCGGTCGGCGGCGACCGCCCGCTCGAAACCGCGCACGGACGCACGGGGCCAGTCGACGTCGTTGCAGATCACGCCCACGGTGACGGCGGCGGCCTCGTCGGGCATCGCACCCGCCAGCTCGGGCGGCAGCACGGGCTCGCCCTTCGGATCGAGCGCGGCCGTGACCAGCTGCGCGAAGGGCGCGAAGGAGGTGTCGGAGTACAGCGCCTGCTGAAGGGCCTGGAGCAGCATCACCCCGGTCAGCGGCACGCCGGGCCTGTTCGACGGGTGCGGCGCGCGGTCGAGCCGGGCGGCGAGACCGAGCACCAGGGGCCGTACGTCCTCCGCGCGCGGGGCGAGCCGCAGGCCGTCCTTCGCCCGGTCCGGGTGGGAGGCCCAGGCCGCGAAATCGGGGAAGCGGTCCTCGGCGCCCTGCGCCATGCCCTCGAGCCAGCCCCGGGCGACACGCTTCGGGTCGGGGTCGTTGCTGCTGTCGAGAACCCAGCGGTCGGTGCGC
The DNA here is from genome assembly GCF_014656215.1 of Streptomyces zaomyceticus. Classification (GTDB taxonomy): domain Bacteria; phylum Actinomycetota; class Actinomycetes; order Streptomycetales; family Streptomycetaceae; genus Streptomyces; species Streptomyces zaomyceticus. Next base: position 16,924 of record NZ_BNBZ01000058.1, read on the forward strand.
CCGGGGAACTTCTCGGCGTAGGCGGCGGCCACGTACGTCCCGTAGGACACGGCCCAGGCGGACAGCTTCCGCTCCCCGAGCGCCTGCCGCAGCCGATCGAGGTCACGCACCTGGTTGGCGGTGGTCAGACCGCGCAGCATCGCGCCCCCGTTGCGGGCGCAGGCCTCGGCGATCCGCCGGGAGCGGGCGATGTTCTCGTCGATGCGCCCGTCCGCACCGGGCCAGGAGCGCAGGGTCACCATCCACCGGTCCTCCTCGGCGAGCCCGCACCGCGCCTTCGCGGAGCCGCCGATGCCACGCGGGTCGAAGGCGACCAGGTCGTAGGCCCCGTCCATCTCCTCGGCCAGCGCGGCCCCCTTCTGCCCGAGCCGCTGAACACCGGAACTGCCGGGCCCCCCGGGGATCACCATGAGCGTCCCGCGCCGGGCCTCGGGCCGGGTGCTCGGAAGGCGGGAGACGGCGAGCCGGATCTGCTCCCCGTCGGGATCGGCGTAGTCGAGGGGTACGGAGAGCTCGGCGCACTGCTGCCCGGGAAGGGGCTTGACCTTGGGGTCGCAGTCCCCCCAGGTCAGCCCGGCGGCAGCGGCGGGGGCGACGCCACCACCGGCGAGGGCGAGGCCGGCGACGGCAGCGGCGGAGAGGGTGAGGAGCAGGGTCTTCCGACCGCGATTCGTTGTCATGCGCACAGCCTCGCGGACGGGGTCGGATCAACCCATCCGGCAGGCACGCGGGTGGAGGGTGGGGCCAACCCCCGGGCGGGTGGGGGGTGTTCGGAGGGCGTTGGTTGGTTGGTTGGTGGGTGTAGGTGGGCGTGGGTGGGCGTGGGTGGGCGTGGGTGGGCGTGGGTGGGCGTGGGTGGGTGGGTGCGGGCGAGTTGGCGGGTGCGGGTTCGGGCGGGGTTCTGGGGGTTGACCGGCTTCGGGTGGGTGACGTGCGGCCGCCCTCTTTCCGAGCGTGGCGGTCTCCGTCACCGCGTCA
>NZ_BNBZ01000059.1 GCF_014656215.1 Streptomyces zaomyceticus
AACGAGGTCGGCGGGCCGGGGCCCAGGAGCGTCGGACCGGGATCGGGTGACGATCGGCCGGGGACGGTCAGACGAGGTCGAACCGGTCCAGGTCCATGACCCGGGCCCACGCGGAGACGAAGTCCTTCACGAACTTCTCCTTCGCGTCGTCGCTCGCGTAGACCTCGGCCAGCGCGCGCAGCTCGGAGTTGGATCCGAAGACGAGGTCCGCGCGGGTGCCCGTCCACTTGACCTCGCCCGTGGCGGCGTCGCGGCCCTCGAACGTGGTCGCGTCCTCGGACGTCGCCGTCCACGCCGTCCCCATGTCGAGCAGGTTGACGAAGAAGTCGTTCGTCAGGGTGCCCGGGGTCGTGGTGAGGACACCGTGCGAGGACTGCTGGTGGTTCGCGCCCAGGACGCGGAGGCCACCGACGAGGACCGTCAGCTCGGGCGCGCTGAGGGTCAGCAGGTTGGCGCGGTCGACGAGCAGGTACTCGGCCGGGAGCCGGTTGCCCTTGCCCAGGTAGTTGCGGAAGCCGTCCGCCTGCGGCTCGAGCGCCGCGAAGGACTCCACGTCCGTCTGCTCCTGCGCCGCGTCCACCCGGCCCGGAGTGAACGGCACCTCGACGTCGAAGCCGCCGTCCTTGGCCGCCTTCTCGACGGCCGCGGAGCCCGCGAGCACGACCAGGTCGGCGATCGAGACCTTCTTGTCGCCGGCGGCGTCGAAGGAGGCCTTGACGCCCTCGAGGGTACGGAGCACCTGCGCCAGCTCGTCCGGGCCGTTGACCTCCCAGTTGCGCTGCGGCTCCAGGCGAATGCGGCCGCCGTTGGCGCCGCCGCGCTTGTCGCTGCCGCGGAAGGAGGAGGCGGAGGCCCAGGCCGCGGAGACCAGCTGCGCGACGGTGAGGTCCGAGCCGAGGATCTTCTCCTTGAGGGAGGCGATGTCCGCGGCGTCGAGGAGCTCGCCCTCGCGCGCCGGCAGCGGGTCCTGCCACAGGAGGACCTCGGAGGGGACCTCGGGGCCGAGGTAGCGGACGGCCGGGCCCATGTCACGGTGGGTCAGCTTGTACCAGGCACGGGCGAAGGCGTCCGCGAACTCCTGCGGGTTCTCGTAGAAGCGCCGCGAGATCTGCTCGTAGGCCGGGTCGAAGCGCAGCGAGAGGTCGGTGGTGAGCATCGTCGGCAGGTGCTTCTTCGACGCGTCGTGGGCGTCGGGGATGATCGCCTCGGCGTTCTTCGCCACCCACTGGTTCGCGCCGGCCGGGCTCTGGGTGAGCTCGTACTCGTACTCGAAGAGGTGCTTGAAGAAGTCGTTGCTCCACCGGGCGGGGGTCGTGGTCCAGGTGACCTCGAGACCGCTGGTGATCGAGTCGGCACCCTTGCCGGTGCCGTACGAGTTGGCCCAGCCGAAGCCCTGCGCCTCCAGCGGCGCGGCCTCGGGGTCGTCGCCGACGTTGTCCGCGGGGCCGGCGCCGTGGGCCTTGCCGAAGGTGTGGCCACCGGCGATGAGGGCGACCGTCTCCTCGTCGTTCATCGCCATGCGGCGGAACGTCTCGCGGATGTCGCGGGCCGCGGCGATCGGGTCCGGGTTGCCGTTGGGGCCCTCGGGGTTGACGTAGATGAGACCCATCTGGACCGCGCCGAGCGGGCTCTCCAGCTCGCGGTCGCCCGTGTAGCGCTCGTCGCCGAGCCAGGTGGTCTCGGGGCCCCAGTACACGTCCTCGTCGGCCTCCCAGACGTCGGCGCGGCCACCGGCGAAGCCGAAGGTCTCGAAGCCCATCGTCTCCAGGGCGACGTTGCCGGTGAGGATCATGAGGTCGGCCCAGGAGATGTTCTGGCCGTACTTCTTCTTCACGGGCCACAGCAGGCGGCGGGCCTTGTCCAGGTTGCCGTTGTCCGGCCAGCTGTTGAGCGGCGCGAAGCGCTGCTGTCCGGCGCCGGCGCCACCGCGGCCGTCGCTGATCCGGTAGGTGCCGGCGCTGTGCCAGGCCATGCGGATCATGAGCGGGCCGTAGTGACCGAAGTCGGCGGGCCACCAGTCCTGCGAGGTGGTGAGCACCTCGGCGATGTCACGCTTCACGGCCGCGAGGTCGAGGGCGTTGAAGGCCTCGGCGTAGTCGAACCCGTCACCGAGCGGGTTCCCCACGGCGGGGTTGGTGGCGAGGATCTTCAGGTTGAGCCGCTCCGGCCACCACTGGCGGTTGCCGCCGCCCTGGGTCGGGTGCGCGGCACGGCCGTGGGCCACCGGGCAGCCGCCCGTGCCCTCGGGCGCGGGGTCGGTGACGATGGCGTCGTGGTTCTCGGACATGCAAATCCTTCCGGACGGGGCGGATCGTGGTGCTCAGCCGGGGCGGGCACCAGCGGGGGACTTGCGCCCTACCGGAGCCGCGGTGTGCCTTGGCTATTGCCGGAACCGATCCTACGATGGACTCAGTCCAAGTCAAGAACCACGCCAACCATCCGAAGGGGTGCGCCCGAATGAGTGACCTGTTGGAGCGCCTGCGTGCGCGCGGCTGGCGGATGACGTCTCAACGGCGTGTCGTCGCGGAGGTGCTCGCCGGCGAGCATGTCCACCTCACGGCGGACGAGGTGCACGCGCGCGCCGTGGCGCGCCTGCCGGAGATCGCGCGGGCGACGGTCTACAACACCCTCGGCGAGCTGGTCGCCCTGGGGGAGGTGGTGGAGCTCTCCACGGACGGGCGGGCGAAGCGGTACGACCCGAACGCGCGCGTCCCGCACCAGCACCTGGTCTGCTCGGGCTGCGGCATCATCCGGGACGTCCACCCGGCGGGGGATCCGCTGGCCGTCCTGCCGTCCGCGGAGCGGTTCGGGTTCACCGTGTCGAAGGCCGACGTGACGTACCGGGGGATCTGCCCCGCCTGCGCCTGCGCCTGAGCCGGAGGTCGCGGGTGGCGGTGCGGGGAGCGGGGGCGTGAGCGGGTACGCGAAGAGCCCCTCCACCGTGTCGGTGGAGGGGCTCCTGTCGTGCGTGGTCCGCGCGCCCGACTAGTTCAGGGCGGCGAGCGCGTCGTCGTAGCTGGGCTCCTCGGCGATCTCGCCCACGAGCTGCGCGTGCAGGACCGTGTCGTTCTCGTCGAGGACGACGACGGCGCGGGCGGTCAGACCGGCCAGCGGGCCGTCCGCGATCTCCACGCCGTAGTTGGTGTGGAACTCGCGGCCGCGGAGCGTCGAGAGGTTCTTGACGTTCTCGAGGCCCTCGGCGCCGCAGAAGCGGGCCTGGGCGAAGGGGAGGTCGGCGGAGATGCAGAGCACCACCGTGTTGTCCAGCTCCGCGACCTTCTTGTTGAAGGCGCGGACGGAGGACGCGCACGTCGGGGTGTCGACGCTGGGGAAGATGTTGAGGACCTTGCGCTGACCGGCGTAGTCCTTGAGGGACTTGTCCGCGAGGCCCTCGGCGACGAGCGTGAAGTCAGGAGCCTGGCTTCCCGGGGTCGGCAGGGTGCCGTTGACCTGTACCGGGTTGCCCTTCAGCGTGACCTGGGCCATGGGGGATCTCCTTCGGACGAGGTAGGTGACAACGGAGGAATCGTACGGCGTGCCGCCTCACCCGCCGGACACCGCCGGTCGGCCGAGGCCGGTGAGGCCGGTCGGCAGTCGTTCACGGACATGAATGTGTGAGCGGTGGCTGGAGGTGGCTGAGCTGCCCGAATCGTTCATGCGGCACCCAACTCGGCACCTTGACGCCACTGGTTCAGACCTTTAGGTTCCACCCTCGACAGGTGTCGGCCGTTCACATATCTGAAGAAGGAGCAATCCCATGTCCATATGGCGCGATGGTTCGGATCCGAAGCGCAGTCGAAGGAGTGCGCTGCTCGCCGTCCCCCTGCTGGCCGCCTCCCTCCTTGCCGCACTCGTCGCGGGGCCCGGTGGTGGCCGTGCGGAGGCGGCCCCCACCACCTTCGTCCACCCCGGCGTCCTGGTCTCCCGGGGTCAGCTCGATTTCACCCGCGAACAGGTCAACGCCGGGGCGCAGCCCTGGAAGGGCGCCTATGACCGGATGATGGCGAGCAAGTACGCCTCGCTCTCCCGGGTGCCCAAACCCCGCTCGGTCGTCGAGTGCGGCTCGTACTCGAACCCGAACAACGGCTGCACCGACGAGCGCGAGGACGCCATCGCCGCCTACACGCTGTCCCTCGCCTGGTACGTGACGAGAGACAGCCGCTATGCCCAGAAGGCGATCGAGCTCATGGACGCCTGGTCCGGCGTGATCACGGACCACACCAATTCCAACGCCCCCCTGCAGACGGGCTGGGCCGGATCCTCCTGGCCGCGCGCCGCCGAGATCATCCGCTACACCTACACCGGCTGGCCCCAGGCCCGCGTCGACCGCTTCAAGACCATGCTGCGCACGGTCTACCTCCCCGAGGTCGCCAACGGCTCCCACTCCAACGGCAACTGGGAGCTCAGCATGACCGAGGCCGCCCTCGGCATCGCCGTCTTCCTGGAGGACCGCGCCGCCTACGACAAGGCCGTGGCCAAGTTCCGGGGCCGCGTCCCCGCGTACATCTACCTCGCGAGCGACGGCGCCCTGCCGAAGGCCGCGCCGGGCAGCGGTCTCGACTCGCGCGACGAGATCGTCCGGTACTGGCAGGGGCAGACCACCTTCGTCGACGGCCTCACCCAGGAGACCTGCCGCGACCTCACCCACACCGGCTACGGCCTGTCCGCCATCTCCCACATCGCCGAGACCAGCCGCATCCAGGGGCAGGACCTCTACCCCGAGGTCGCCGACCGGCTGCGTCACGCTCTCGGCCTCCACGCCAAGTACGAGCTCGGCGCGCCGGTCCCGAGCCAACTCTGCGGCGGCACCCTCAAGGACCACCTCGGGCCGGTCACGGAGGTGGGCTTCAACGCGCTCCATCACCGCATGGGCTACGGGATGACCAACACGCAGAGCCTGACCGAGTCCAGGCGGCCGGCGGGTACCGACAACCTCTTCGTCGCCTGGGAGACCCTCACCCACGCGGGCAACTCCCGTTGAGCGGGGTGCGCGAAGTGGTCCGTACCTCTTGACGCCCCCTTACCTCACTTCTTAAATCATGAGGGCGGCGAAGGCTCGTGTCATGTCATGCTCACGACATAGCATGCATGGCGCGGGCCCGCCTCCTCCCCCACACCCGACGGAAGTGAGAGTCATGCCCTCCGCCCGTTCCTCACGGCGCCCGCTGTTCACCGCCGTGACAGCCCTCGCCGTGGCCGCCGCGGCACTCGGTCTCGGCGCGACCGCCCCCGCCGGCGCCGCCCGGCCCGCCGAACGCGCCGCCGTCCTCCAGCCCGCCGCCGAGGCCGCCGCCGTCACCTTCTCCGACGACTTCGACGGCGCCGCGGGACTCCCCGCGGACGGCGCCCGGTGGCAGATCGAGACCGGCGACAACGTCAGCAACCACGAAAGGCAGTACTACACGGCCGGCAACCGCAACGCCGCGCTCGACGGCCAGGGCCACCTCGTGATCACCGCCCGCAAGGAGAACCCCGGCAACTACCAGTGCTGGTACGGCCGGTGCGAGTACACCTCGGCCCGGCTCAACACCGCCGGGAAGTTCACCACCCGGTACGGCCACGTGGAAGCCCGGATGAAGGTGCCCCGCGGGCAGGGCATGTGGCCCGCGTTCTGGATGCTGGGCAACGACCTCGGGCAGGTCGGCTGGCCCGCCTCGGGCGAGATCGACATCATGGAGAACGTCGGTTTCGAGCCCTCCACCGTGCACGGCACCCTGCACGGCCCCGGCTACTCCGGCTCCGGCGGCATCGGCGCCGGCTACACCCTGCCAGGCGGCCAGGCCTTCGCCGACGCCTTCCACACCTTCGCCGTCGACTGGTCGCCCGGAAAGATCACCTGGTCGGTCGACGGAACCGTCTACCAGACCCGTACGCCCGCCGACCTCGGCGGCCGCACCTGGGTCTTCGACAAGCCGTTCTTCCTCATCCTCAACCTCGCGGTCGGCGGCTACTGGCCCGGCGACCCGGACGGCTCGACCGCCTTCCCGCAGCAGCTCGTCGTCGACCACGTCCGCGTCACCACCGCGGACGGCCCGACCACCGGGGGGCCGATCACCGGCATCGCCGGCAAGTGCGTCGACGTGGCCGCGGCGAACAGCGCCAACGGCACCCCCGTCCAGCTCTACGACTGCAACGGAACCGGCGCCCAGCAGTGGACCGTGGGGGCCGACGGCACGATCCGCGCCCTCGGCAAGTGCCTCGACGTCACCTCCGCCGGTACGGCGGACGGCACCCCGGTCCAGCTGTGGGACTGCAACGGCAGCGGCGCCCAGCAGTGGACCGCCAACGCGGCCCGGGACATCGTCAACCTCGGCTCCGGCAAATGCCTGGACGCCACCGGCAACAGCTCCGCCAACGGCACCCGGCTGCAGATCTGGACCTGCGGCGGGGGCGCCAACCAGAAATGGACGGTGACCCGCTGACCGGCCGGCGCCGATGACGCGCTGACCTGCGGAGCCGTCGGTCGGCGACGGGGGCCGCCCGCCTAGGCTGTACCCGTGCCGCCCACTCCCCGCCTCCACCGCGTCGCCGTCCTCGTCCTCGAAGGAGCGAAGCCGCTCGACGTCGGCATCCCCGCGCAGGTCTTCACGACCCGCGCGAGCATGCCGTACGAGGTGCGGGTGTGCGGCGCGGAACCCGGGCTCGTCGCCGGGGGCGACGGCCTCTCCTACGCCGTCGCCCACGGCCTCGACGCCCTCGCCTGGGCCGACATCGTCTTCGTCCCCGGCTACCGGTTTCCCGACCGGGAAGACCCGCCGCGGGCCGTCGTCGAGGCGCTGATCGCGGCCCACGACCGCGGCGCGCGGCTCGCCGCCATCTCCACGGGCGCCTTCGCGCTCGCCGCCACCGGTCTGCTCGACGGCAAGCGCGCCACCACCCACTGGCACTACACCCAGGCGCTCGCGGCGAAACGCCCCCTCGTCCGAGTCGACGAGAACGTCCTCTTCGTCGACGAGGGGAGCGTGCTCACCTCCGCCGGCGCGGCGTCCGGCATCGACCTCTGTCTGCACATCCTGCGCGGCGACCTCGGCGTGGCCGCCGCCAACCACGCGGCCCGACGCCTGGTCGCCGCCCCCTACCGCAGCGGAGGGCAGGCACAGTACGTGCCGCGCAGCCTCCCCGAGCCGCTCGGTGAACGATTCGCCGCCACCCGCGAATGGGCGCTGCACCGGCTCGGCGAACCACTCACCCTCGACGTGCTGGCCGAGCACGCGGCGGTGTCGGCGCGCACGTTCTCCCGGCGTTTCGTCGAGGACACCGGATACACCCCCATGCAGTGGGTGATGCGGGCCCGCGTCGACCTCGCCAGGGAACTCCTGGAGCGCTCGGAGCGCAGCGTCGAGCAGATCGCCGCAGACGTCGGCCTCGGCACCGGCGCGAATCTGCGCATGCACTTCCAGCGCATCCTCGGCACCACGCCGAGCGAGTACCGGCGGACCTTCACCAAGGGGGAATGACCCCCAACGAGGTCTTGGCGCGATCCTTGCGGACCCTGGCGATCCCGCCTCTGTCAGGACCGTTCCCGCCGAGCGAACCTGGTGGCGACGCAGAAGTTGAAGGGACACCATTCATGACTCGCATCGCCATCAACGGATTCGGCCGCATCGGACGCAACGTGCTGCGCGCACTGCTCGAGCGCGACACCGACCTCGAGGTCGTGGCCGTCAACGACCTGACGGAGCCGACCGCCCTCGCGCGACTGCTCGCCTTCGACTCGACCTCGGGTCGCCTCGGCCGTCCCGTGAGCGTCGACGGCGACACCCTCGTCGTCGACGGCCACCGCATCAAGGTGCTCGCCGAGCGCGAGCCGGCGCAGCTTCCCTGGGCCGAGCTCGGCGTGGAGATCGTCCTCGAGGCGACCGGCCGCTTCACCAACGCCAAGGCCGCCCGCGCCCACATCGACGCCGGTGCCAAGCGCGTGCTCGTCAGCGCCCCCGCCGACGGTGCCGATGTCACGCTCGCGTACGGCGTCAACACCGACGCGTACGACGCGGAGCTGCACACGATCGTCTCGAACGCGTCCTGCACGACCAACGCCCTCGCGCCCCTCGCCAAGGTCCTCGACGACCTGGCCGGCATCGAGCACGGCTTCATGACGACGGTGCACGCCTACACGCAGGAGCAGAACCTGCAGGACGGCCCGCACCGCGACCCCCGTCGCGCCCGCGCCGCCGGCGTCAACATCGTTCCGACCTCGACCGGCGCCGCCAAGGCGATCGGCCACGTGCTGCCGAACCTGGACGGCAAGCTGTCGGGCGACTCGATCCGCGTTCCGGTCCCGGTCGGCTCGATCGTCGAGCTCAACACGACCGTCGCCCGCGACGTGAGCCGTGAGGACGTCCTGGAGGCGTACCGCGCCGCCGCGGCCGGCCCGCTCGCCGGTGTCCTGGAGTACTCGGAGGACGCGCTGGTCTCCTCCGACATCACGGGCAACCCGGCCTCGTCGATCTTCGACTCGGAGCTCACCCGCGTCGAGGGTCGCCACATCAAGGTCGTCGCCTGGTACGACAACGAGTGGGGCTTCTCGAACCGCGTGATCGACACGCTCCAGCTGCTGGCCCGCTGATCCGGACGCCGGTACCCGGCACCGCCACCGCACGTCGCCCTCGCCGAACCACGGATTCGGCGGGGGCGACGTGCGTTCGCGCGGGTGCGGGGGAGTGCCGAGCCCTGGGCAGATGCCCACACGGGCGGCGCGAGGTCTGGGCTCCTGCGGACAGACACGCGACCCCGCGAGCTCGATCATGGCCTGGTCACGCTTGCGAGGACGCGCAACGTGCCGGATCCGTAAAGGAGTTCGTATGCCAGGGAGAACGAGTCGTGTGCTCGGCGGCCTTCTGCTCGCCGCCGTGACGGCCGTGTGCACCGCGCCGGGCACGGCAGGTGCTTCCGTCGCCACGGGGGCCGCGGGCACCATTCCGTCCGTCGGCACCGACTGGGGCCGGACGGGCCCGTACGAGGTGAGCGTCGACATCGAGGCGGTGCACACCTTCTACTACCCGCGGACCATGGGGCAGTCGGGCGAGCGCCATCCGGTGATCATCTGGGGCAACGGTACGGGCGCCGTGCCCGGCGTCTACAGCTCGCTGCTGCGCCACTGGGCGAGCCAGGGCTTCATCGTGGCCGCCGCCAACACCCCGACGTCGAACTTCGCGATCAGCATGCGCGCGGGGATCGACGTACTGGAGCACCGGAACGCCGACAGTTCCAGCGCGTTCCACGGCAAGGTCGACCTGGAGCACATCGCCTCCGCCGGCCACTCGCAGGGCGGAGCGGCCGCGATCAACGCGGCCGTCGACCCGCGGGTCGACACCGCCGTCCCGATCCAGCCCGGTCCGCTGACCGATCCGGACCTGATGGACGAGCCCGTCCTCTACCTGGCGGGCCAGCGCGACCTGACCGTGTGGCCCGCCCTGGTGAAGGCCCTGTACCGGGACACGGACCACGCCCCCGCCGTCTACGGCGAGGTCCGCGGCGCCGGGCACCTCGACTCCATCGGTGACGGCGGGGACTTCCGCGCCCCGACGACCGCCTGGCTCCGCTTCTGGCTGCTCGGCGACGAGAACGCCCGAGGGGAGTTCTTCGGCCCCGGGTGCGGCTACTGCGTCGACAGTGACCTGTGGTCGGGCTGGGACCGCAACGCCGAGGCGCTCCGGATTCCCGGACCTGCCGCCTGACGTCGCCTCCGCGCGCTCGACCGGCTCCGGGCCGGCCCTCCGGCGAGGGCCCGTCCCGGAGCCGTGTCGCTACCCGGCATCAGCGGCGCACGGCCCGCATCAGGAGGGCGGCGCCGAGGACCGGGACGCCCAGCGAGAACACCAGGATCAGCAGGACCTCCATCGGCCCGATCCGGGACGCGTCCCCGAGCAGCGCGCCCAGGAACGCCACGACGGGCACGGCCACGCCGGTGGCGGTTCCGACGAGCTTCTGGCGGCTCCCCCACTGGGGCGCGCCCCACAGCAGCACCAGGGCGACGATCAGGGCGATCGCCCCGACGTACGGGTTGAGCACGAGGAGCACTCCGGAGACGCCGAGGAGGATCGCGGTCGGCTTGGTGCGGCCGGCCCCGTGCGCGGCCGCACCGGCCGCACCGGCCGACGGCTCCTCGGCGAGGGCGGAGGCGGCCACGGTGCGGGGCTCACCGAGCTCGGCCAGGACCGCGCGGAGCTGCTCGTCGTTCTCCGCGCCGCTGACCTCGATGTGCTCGCGCAGGTCCGCGAGGAGCTCGGCCCTGCGCTCGGCGGGGAGTTCGGCGGTCTCGCGGGCGACGTCGTCGAGGTAGGCGGTGACGAGCGGGTGGTGGTCGGTGGTGTTCATGCGGAGTCCCCCTGCGGGTCGGTGAGGAAGTGGTCGACGGCGTCCCGGAACAGTGGCCATGCCTGGGCGAATTCGGCGAGGGAGGCCCGGCCGGTGCCGGTGAGCGTGTAGTAGCGGCGCGGCGGTCCGCTGGGGGAGTCGCGCAGCTCGGTGTCGACGAGGCCTTCGCGCCGCAGTCGCGACAGAAGGGGGTAGATCGTGCCCTGGCTGGTGGTCATGACGCTGACCGCGGAGAGCTCGGTGACGAGCTCGACACCGTACTTCGGCTCGTCCCTGAGCAGTGCGAGGACGCAGTACTCCAGCACTCCCTTGCGGAGCTGGCTGGGGACTCTGTCTCCCGCCTCGTTCATTGCGTTACCAGGAACCATGCAATGCAAGATACCGAGGCGAGGGGCCCGCGACAAGCCCGGCCCCCGGGAGTGGATTCCACCCCCGGGGGCCGGGCCGCCGTCCTTCGGTACCGCCGTCGGTCAGCCCGCGGCCCGGTACGCCGCCGTCAGTCTGCCGACCGCGCCCGCGAGATCACCCGTGAGCAGCAGATGATCCGCGTCGGCGAACGGCTTCGCGGTCGCCTCCGTGATGTTCTGGCCGATCTTCTTCTGGGCGATCAGCCGCGCCGCCGCGACGAGTTTCCGGCCCTCGGGGGAGGTGCCCCGTCCGACCGCCTGGAGCGCCTTGGCGGCGACACCCAGCGCCCGCAGCGCGGGTTCCCCGCCGGACGGTGCCGGGGTGAGGGTGGTCAGCCCCCAGCCGTACGGGTACTGCGGGTCGTAGCTGCTGTCACCGACGTTGAGGGGCAGCTGCGCCTCCGACTTCGGCCAGGTCACCGGCAGCTGGCCGGTGAACGGCCGCTTGCCGTAGAGGACGTCGGCGACCCCGTCGCCCTCCGTGCCGGGCAGCCAGGACGCGACCAGCGCGTCGACGGCCGGCAGCCTGTCACCCATCAGCTGGGGACGGCCGGACACGACCAGGACCGCGCAGGGCATCGCCGCGCAGACCTTGTCCACCGCCGCCTTGTCGGCGGCCGTCAGCTCCAGGTCGTTGCCGTTGCCGACGTCGCCGAACCCCTCGGCGTACGGGGTCTCGCCGACCACCACCACACCGACGTCATAGCCGTCGGTCGCGGCCGAGGCGTCCTTCGACCAGGCGATGTCGGCACCCGGCGCGGCCTTGCGCATACCTTCGAGGATCGTCGTCCCGGTCGTCGTACGCCCGGAGGAGCCCTGCCAGCTGATGGTCCAGCCGCCGGCCTGGTTGCCGAGGTCGTCGGCGTTCGACCCTGCCACGTACACCTTCTGGGAGGGCTTCAGCGGCAGGACGGAGCCCTCGTTCTTGAGGAGGACCTGCGACTTCGCGACGGCCTCCCGCGCCACCGCGCGGTGCGCGGCCGAACCGATCGACGACAGGTTCGTGGTGTCCGCGTACGGCTTCTCGAAGAGGCCGAGGCGGAACTTCTGGGTCAGGATGCGGGCCACGGCGTCGTCGATCCGCGCGGTGGGGATCCGGCCGGCCTCGACCTCGGAGGTGAGGGTCCGGGTGAAGTCCTGGTAGTTCGTCGGCACCATGATCATGTCGAGACCGGCGTTGATCGAGGTGCGCACATCGCTGGGGTAGTCGCCGGGGATCTGGTCGATGGCCTGCCAGTCGCTGATGACGAAGCCCTCGAAGCCCATGCGGTCCTTGAGGACGCCGTTGATCATCTCGGCGTTGGCGTGCATCTTCACCGGACCCTGCTCGTCCCCGAGGATGTCGAGCGAGGAGTACGAGGGCATGACCGTGCCCGTACCGCGCTTCACAGCCTCCGCGAACGGCGCCAGGTGCACGGCCTCCAGCTCGTCGCGGGTGACCCTGGTGACGCCCTGGTCGATCGTGTAGGAACCGGTGGTCGAGGAGCCGAAGGCGGTGCCGCCGTCGCCCACGAAGTGCTTGGCGCTGGTCAGGACCTTGTCGTTGCGGTCGAGGTCCTTGCCGTTCCGGGCGCCCTGCATGCCGTTGATGACGGTCTCCATGGCGGTGACGAGGGCCGGGTCCTCGCCGAAGGCCTCGTAGGACCGTCCCCAGCGCTCGTCGCGGGTCACGCAGAGGCACGGGGCGAAGTCCCAGGGAACACCGGTGGCCCGTACCTCCTTCGCGGTGACGGCTCCGGTCCGGGCGGCCAGCTCCGGGTCACGCCCGGCGCCGATGCCGATGTTGTGCGGCATGATCGTCGCGCCGATGACGTTGTTGTGGCCGTGGACCGCGTCCACGCCGTAGATCAGCGGGATCTGGTAGCGGGTGGCCTGGGCGCGCAGCTGGTACGCGTCGACCATCGCGGACCAGGCCTCGGGCGTGTTGGGGGTGGGCACCGAACCGCCGCCGGAGAGCAGGGAGCCGAGGGCGTATCCGGCGATGTCGCCCTGGCCCCGCAGCGCGTTGCGCTCGGCCTGCGTCATCTGGCCGACCTTCTCCGCCAGGGACATCCGGGAGAGCAGATCGGTGACGCGCTTGCGTACGGGCAGCCGCTTGTCGAGGTACGGGAGCCCGTGCGCGTTCACCACGACCAGCGGGGTCTCCGCCGGCGCCTTGGCGCCGTCGACCGTCAGCCGCAGCGGAATCGTCTCGGCGGCTTCGGCGGAACCGTCCTTCAGGGTCGGAACCGTGATCGAGCGCGTCGTACCGGAGGCCGTTCCGGCGGGGAACACCACACTGCCCGTGACCGGGCGGTAGTCCTTCCCCGGCTCGGCGCTGCCGCCGCTCTCCGTCTCGTACGTCACGGTGACGGGCTCACCGGTCGGTCCGGAGCCGGTGGTCGCCACCGAGACGTCGACCCGGGCGCTGCCGCCCTCGTCGACGGGATGCACGACGGACCGGGTGATCACCTTGGTGTTCAGCGTGGGCTCGGCCGTGCCGTACAGCTCCACGCCGTCGAGGGCGAACGCCCCGGGGCCACCGGTCGGGAGCGTGACGGCGTACCCCCACATCCGGTCGAGTCCGAGGATCTGGTCGATCCCGCCGACGGGCTGGTAGTCCGCCCGGTACTGGAACGTGGAGAACGGGATCTCCACGAGGTGCCAGCCCTCCCAGTCGTCGGTGAAGGAGGTCGTCCACAGTTCGGAGGCCTCGCCGTTCGCGCCGCCGTCCTTGATCTCCAGGGCGATCCGCTTGCCCGAGCCGGGCGGAAGCGGGGCGGTGTTCTGGCCGTACCACCAGAACCGGATGCCCTTGTAGGCGGTCCAGTCGTGGGCCGGCCGGTCGAAGGCGAAGTCGTGGGTGAAGCCTCCCCAGCCGTCGATGTCGTAGCGGCCTTCGAGGACCTTGCCGCCCTCGGGCGCGTCGGCGCGCTCCGTGAGCTCCAGCTTCGGGTGGGACGCGGTGGCGTTGCCCCAGGTGAAAAGGCCTTCGGCGGGCGGCGCCGCGAAGGGGACCTCACCCTCGAACCGGTCGACGACGCGGGGTGCGGGTTCCTGGGCGGCGGCGCTCGGCAGACCGCCGGTGAGCAGGCCGGTGAGTACGGCGGTCGCGGCGACGACCGCCGCGCTCACCGTCCTTCGGGGACGTGCGGATGGCATGCGGGCTCCTTGGGACAGGCGATGACCTGTCGGAGGGGTCGTGTCGGGGGTGATCAGGCGGAGGTCAGGCCGCGTTGTGGGTCCACTTCTGGTTGGCCCCGCCGGTGCAGGTCCAGATCTGTGCCCGTGTCCCGTCGGCGGAGGAATTGCCGGTGATGTCCAAGCACTTGTTCGCACCGGTGTTCACCACGTCGTGCGTGGTGGCGTTGTACGTCCAGCGCTGCGCCGCGGTGCCGTTGCAGTTGTACAGCTGGACCTGGGCGCCGTCGGCGGTCGAACCACCGGTGACGTCGAGACATTTGCCGAGCGCGCGCACACTGCCGTCGGCGCCGAGCGTCCAGCGCTGCGCCGTGGTGCCGTTGCAGCCGTACAGCTGGACGGGGGTGCCGTCGGCGGTGGCGCCGCCGGCCACGTCCAGACACTTCCCGGCCAGGCCGGTCAGCGTTCCCGCCCCCGCCTCGCCGCCCGTCGACCCCGACCAGGTGAAGGTCGCGGTGGTACGCGCGGGCAGGGTGTACGTGAAGGACTGGTTGCCCCAGTCGACCCGGACGGACTGGGCGGAGGTGCCGCCGTTGTGGGCGATGAGCGCCTTCGAGCCGTCGGAGTTGCGCCAGGCCACGTTCTGGACCGTGCTGTTCGCGGTGGAGGCGATGCGGTACGCCCCGGGGCGGACGAACTTCGTGAGGTGACCGGTCGTGTAGTACTCGACCGTGTAGTCGACCTGTCCGGCCCGGGCCCCGCCCTCCTGCACGGTGACGAGACCGGTGCAGGTGCCGCAGCCGCCGTTGTGCGGGCCCATGCTCTGGTTGAGCCCGAGGCTCCACTTCACCAGGCTGCCGCTCCAGTTGCGGGCGTAGTTCACGATGTCGCTCAGGTCCTCGTTGTGCTGGTTCCCGATCCAGGTGCCGCCCGAGTGCTCGGTGCTGAACTGCTTCACCGACGGGTACTGGTTGTGGACCTGGGTCCCCACGGCAGGGTCACCGGCGTAGCCGTGCCAGGCGATGCCACCGAACAGCGGGTCGTTGCGCACCCCCGCGTCGTTCAGGATGCCGGCGCCGAAGTTGGCGTAGTCGCCGTAGTTCCAGTCGTGCACCAGGACCTTGGTGGTGATGCCCGCGGCCCGGAAGGCCGGGTAGACGTGGTTCTTGGTGAACTCGACGAGCCCGGCCGGGTTCCAGCTCATGCCCGGGTAGTTCATGGCGGTCGGGTTGCCGGCCTGACAGCAGTTCGGCTCGTTCTGGACGGAGAGGTAGTCGACCTTCACCCCGGCGGCCTGGTAGCTCTGCACGTACTTGACCAGGTACTGGGCGTACAGCGGGTAGTACTCCGCCTTCAGCCAGCCCATCTGGTCCATCCGGCCGTTGTCCTTCATCCAGCCCGGGGCGCTCCACGGCACACCCTTGACGCGGAGGGCCGGGTTGAGCTGCTTGGCCTGGACGGTCAGTGCCCGGACGGCGCTGTCGTAGCCGTTGGTGCCGAAGTCGTTCAGGTCGCAGCAGGTGTCGTCGAGGGAGACGTGTCCGGGCCGGGAGAGGTCGGAGGCGCCGATGGGGTTGCGGACGAAGGACAGCCCGATGCCGTCGGTGGGGGAGAACAGCTTGCGCATCACCTCGTCACGGGTGGCGGCGCTGACGGCTCCACCGCGCAGCAGATGGGCGGTGGTGTCGGTGATCGAGGCCCCGCCGCCCTCGAACTGCTGGTACGTGGTGTTCTCGTCGACGGTGATCGTGTGGTTCGCGCTGCCGCCGGCCGGGCCGAAGGCGAGGGGCGCCTGCTGGGCCAGCCCGCGGGTGACGGTGCGGCCGCCCGAGTCGGACGTGGTGGTCAGCCAGACGTCGACCCGTTCACCGGCGGCCTGCGCGGTGCCCGGTCCGGTGAGGACCAGGCTGCTCGCGACGAGGACGCCCGCGGTGAGTGCGGTCAGTGGCCGGAGCCGGCGGGTGCGCGAGCCGCCGTCCGCTCGCTGCCTCGGCCTCCCCGCTCCTCGCCGGAGAATCGTGCGTACACGCATGCGTGTGGTATGCACCTGACAACCCTTTCGCCGTCTCGCGCCCAACGGGCAACAGCAGCAAGCCTTTTATCAAGCCCTGAAGTTATGAGGCCCACTTCTGCCCGTCAACCCTTCAAGCGTTGTCGGCTCTCACGGGTCGAGAGCGTCGGCCGCAAGGAGGCGCCGGTGACGCAACTCGCTTGCGAGGTCCGCGATACTCTTGCGTTCATGACGCGACGACTTGCTCAAGTGGCCAAGAAGGTGGGAGTCAGCGAGGCGACGGTCAGCCGTGTCCTCAACGGAAAGCCCGGTGTCTCCGAGGCGACACGGCAGTCCGTCCTCACCGCGCTCGACGTGCTCGGTTACGAGCGGCCCACACAGCTGCGGGGCGAGCGCGCCCGGCTGGTCGGCCTCGTGCTGCCGGAGCTGCAGAACCCCATCTTCCCCGCGTTCGCGGAGGTGATCGGCGGCGCCCTCGCCCAGCAGGGTCTGACCCCGGTCCTGTGCACACAGACCAAGGGCGGTGTCTCCGAGGCGGACTACGTGGACCTCCTCCTCCAGCAGCAGGTGTCCGGAGTGGTCTTCGCCGGTGGCCTGTTCGCGCAGGCGGACGCGCCGCACGACCACTACCACCAGCTCGCGGAGCGCAACATCCCGGTGGTCCTGATCAACGCCTCCATCAAGGGGCTCAACTTCCCCTGCGTCTCCTGCGACGACGCCGTCGCCGTCGAGCAGGCCTGGCGCCACCTCGCCTCCCTCGGGCACGAGCGGATCGGCCTCGTCCTCGGCCCCGGCGACCACGTCCCCTCGCGCCGCAAGCTCGAAGCGGCCCGCGCCGTGGCCGAGGCCGCCGGTGGTTCGCTCCCCGACGAGTACATCGTGCGGTCGATCTTCTCGCTCGAAGGGGGCCAGGCCGCGGCCACCCGCCTCCTGGACCGGGGCGTCACCGGAATCGTGTGCGCCAGCGATCCGCTCGCCCTCGGTGCCATCAGGGCCGCACGCCGCCGCGGCCTCTCGGTGCCCGCGCAGGTGTCGGTCATCGGCTTCGACGACTCCGCCTTCATGAACTGCACCGAACCGCCGCTCTCCACCGTGCGCCAGCCCATCGAGGCGATGGGGCGGGCCGCCGTCGAGCTGCTCTGCGCCCAGATCTCGGGCACCCAGACGGACCCCGGCGAGCTCCTCTTCGAGCCCGAACTGGTGGTGCGCGGATCGACGGCTCCGCCGCCGGCGGCCTGACGGTTTCTCCGCTTCGTTCCTCGGCTCCGGCGCCGGGGGAGGCCCACCCGGCCTCCCC
>NZ_BNBZ01000060.1 GCF_014656215.1 Streptomyces zaomyceticus
CAAGCCCACCCTTGACCCGGCAACGGAGACCGCCCATAAACACTCGGAGGGCGGCCCGGGGTGGGCGCCACGCCGGGGCCCGGGCATCGGCGGGGGCATGAACTGCGGCTGTCGGGCCGGTGGGTGGGGGCTCGGCCAGTTGCCGGGATGGGTGGGTGTGGCGCGGCAGGCTGGTGGTGCGCGGTTGTTGAATGGGGCGGCCGGGGCGGGCTCAGCGGGTGGCGGTGGCTCTCTGGTGGGGCTTCAGGCCCCGCTGGTCACTCTTGGTGGGTGGGGAGTGGAGTAACTGCACACTTCTCGGACCAGGCCAGCCAAAGAATGCCCCCAAAGGGGGTAAATCCCCCCATGCGGGGTGGAGTAACTACAAGTAACCCTCACCGCCCGCC
Organism: Streptomyces zaomyceticus; assembly: GCF_014656215.1. GTDB lineage: Bacteria > Actinomycetota > Actinomycetes > Streptomycetales > Streptomycetaceae > Streptomyces > Streptomyces zaomyceticus. Next base: position 387 of record NZ_BNBZ01000060.1, read on the forward strand.
GCTCACCACCCACGAACCCGGACCAGCGGGGCCTGAAGCCCCACCACGCTCGACCGGCACCCGCTGAACCGAGCCGCGCCACCCCATTCAACAACCGCGCACCCCCCACCGACCGGACCGTGTCCACCCACCCCGGCCACTGGCCCAGCCCCCACCCACCGGCCAGGCAGCCGCATCCCATGCCCCCGCCGATACCCGGACCGGTTGCGTGGACGTCTCCCCCCGGCCGCCCTCCGAGTGTTTATGGGCGGTCTCCGTTGCCGGGTCAAGGGTGGGCTTGCCCATCGCGCAAGCGACGCCGTCAGGCGCCCTTGACGCGGTGACGGAGACCGCCACGCTCGGAAAGAGGGCGGCCGCACGCGGCACACCCGAACCCGGCCCACCCCCAGCACCCCGCCCGAACCCGCACCCGTCAACTCGCCCCCCACCCACCCACACCACGAACACCACCACCCCCACAACCGGAATCCCTTATCCGATGGCGGCTCCCCCTCCCCTGGGAGATCATCCCCGGCATGACCGCCACCACAAGCGACACCACCGCCCAAGAAACCCCCGCTCCTGACCCCGCTCCTGCCTCCACCCCTACCCCCACCCCCGCCGCTGCCTCCGGCACCTGGACCCTCGGCGACCTCACCGTCAACCGCGTCGGCTTCGGCGCCATGCGGCTCCCGCAGCGCGGCGAGGCACTCGTCGAGAACGCCGTCCCGCGCGACCGCGACGAGGCGATCGCCGTGCTCCGCAAGGCCGTTGAACTCGGCGTCAACCACATCGACACCGCCGCCTTCTACTTCTCCCCGCTGCGCTCCGCCAACGAGCTCATCCGCAGCGCCCTCGGCGGGCCCTACCCCGACGACCTCGTCATCGCCACCAAGGTCGGCCCCGCGCGCGACACGACCGGCGCCTGGAGCGAGCACGCCCGGACCCCGCAGGCCCTGCGCGGCCAGGTCGAGGAGAACCTGCGCCAGCTCGGCCGCGACCACCTCGACGTGGTCAACCTCCGTATCGTCGGCACCGATTCGATCGCCGAGCGCTTCGGCGCCCTCGCCGAGCTCCGCGAGGCCGGGCTCGTCCGCCACCTCGGCGTCTCCAACATCACCCCCGACCAGCTCGCCGAGGCCCGGACCATCGCCCCCGTCGTCTGCGTGCAGAACATGTACGGGATCGGCGTCCGCCCCGAGTACGAGGACTTCGTGCGGCTCTGCGGCGAGCAGGGCATCGCCTTCGTGCCCTTCTACGCCATCGCCGCCGGCGGCCGTCAGGGCGGAGCCACCACCCCCGAGAGCCCCGAGGTCCTCGCCGTCGCGGAGGCGCACGGCGCGAGCCCCGCCCAGGTCCGGATCGCCTGGACCCTCCACCAGGGGCCGCATCTGCTCGCCATCCCCGGCACCGGCGACCCGGCGCACCTCGCCGCCAACGTCGCCGCCGGTGCGCTCCGGCTCACCGCCGAGGACCTCGCTCTCCTGAACGACCTGCACCGTCGCGAGCCTGCCTAGACTCCGTCCTCATGACGCCCACTCCGCATCCCGCTCCCGCCGTCGCCGCCGACCTCGCCCCCACCGGCACGCTCAGGGCCTCCATCAACCTCGGGAACCCGGTGCTCGCGCAGGGGACCCCCGAGGCGCCGTCCGGAATCACCGTGGATCTGGCGCGGGAGATCGGGGCCCGGCTCGGGGTGCCGGTCGAGCTGCTGTGCTTCGACGCGGCGCGGAAGTCGTTCGAGGCGATGGCGGACGGCCGGGCCGATCTCTGCTTCCTCGCCGTGGATCCGGCGCGGGAGAAGGAGGTCGCGTTCACCGCTCCGTACGTCGTCATCGAGGGGGTGTACGCCGTCCCGCGCGACTCCGCCCTCGTCACGGTCGAGGAGGTGGACGCGCCCGGCGTCCGGATCGGGGTGAAGCAGGGCTCCGCGTACGACCTGTTCCTGTCCCGGTCCCTCGCGCACGCGACGGTCGTGCGCGGGGAGGAGGGTGTGGACACGTTCCGGACCGAGGAACTCGACGCAGGGGCGGGCATCCGTCAGCCGATGACCGCGTACGTCGCCGAGAACCCCGAAGTCCGGCTGATCGAGGGCCGGTTCATGGAGATCCGGCAGGCCGTCGGTACGACGGTGACCCGCGCGCCGGAGACCGTGGCCTTCCTCCGTGCCACTGTCGAGGAGCTGAAGGCGAACGGCTTCGTCTCGGCGTCCCTCCGCCGGGCCGGCCAGGACGAAAGCCTGCTGGCCGCGTCCGCCTGACGCGCCCGGCGACGCGGTGGCCCGGGGCTCAGCGTTCCGGGCTCAGCGTTCCGGGCTCAGCGTTCCGGGGCACAAGGCCCGGCCATAGGGGTCCCGGCCACAGAGGCGCGGGGGGCTCAGCCCACCAGGTCGTCAGGCGTCAGCGACTCCCCCGGGATCAGGGCCCGGTCCCGGGGCCCGTACGGGGTGAGCTCGTCCCACCGGGTCGCCCTCGGGTCGAAGCGCGCGTACGCCACCGTGCCGGTCAGGGCCGGATCACAGGTCCGGAGGGCGCGGAGGGCGAACGCGGGACCGTCTTCGAGGTGGGCGATCCCTTCGACGGCGAGTTCGCCGAGACCGGTGGTCATCACCGGACCGCGCAGAACGGGCGCAGGCACCCGAAGCCCGGGCTCCGTAGCCTCGCCCCCGCCCCCGCCCCGGCCTCCGACCCCGACCCCGGCCGCGAGGCCAACCCCCGTGCCCGCCCCCAGCCCGTTCCCCAACCCGTCCCCCAACCCCGAGACCTGACGTACCGCCGCCGTGCAGACGTCCAGGGTCCGGGCCAGCGACAGGCCGGGCGAACGGCGACGGGGGCCCTCCTCGTACCCGGCGAGCAGGGCGTGCGGCACGAGGCCGAGCGCGATCTGGTCCCGCCACATCCGGGCCCAGACCCCGGCGTCGTCGTTGACGTGCCGGACGACGGGCGCCTCGGTGCGCAGCACCGCGCCCGTGGCGCGCAGACGGCTCACGGCCCGGCGGGTGGCTTCCGGACGGAGTTCCCGGGGGTGGGAGATCGGCAGCGTCAGGACGAGACGGCGGCCGGAGGCGACGACGCGTTCGAGGAGCCGGAGGAGGTCGTCGGCGTCGGGGGCGTCGAGGAAGCGCTGTGGGCGGAAGGACACGGTCTCGGTCCGGATGCGGACCGTCGTGACGTGCGGCCGGTCGAGGAGCGGTGCGAGGTACGTGTCGAGGAGCGGGGTCCGTACGGCGAACGGGTCGCCGCCGAGGAGGACCTCGGTGATCTCCGGGTGGTGTGCCAGGTGGGCCGCCATGGCCTCGGGCCCGCCGGGCATCCGGGGCCGTACCGGGTCGCCGGTGGAGCCGGGCCGGCGGAAGCAGGACGCGCAGGGGGCGCGGCAGGTGCGCCCCTGGAAGGGGAGGACGAGCAGCGTCTCCGGGTACGTGTGCCGGAGGTCTCCGTCGTCCCGGCCGCCCGGGTGGGGGTCGAACCGTTCGCGCAGCCCGTCGACGACGAGGCGCAGCCGGTCCCGGTCACCGTCCCGCAGCGTCTGCTCGACGGCGGCGAAGTCGGCGGGGGCGAGCATGTCGCGGTGGGGCATGACGAGCCGGTAGAGGGGGTCGTCGGGGGCGCGCGACCAGTCGACGAGTTCGTCGGCGACGTGGGAGGTGATCCTGAAGGGCAGCACCCGGCCGACGATCTCGGCGTCGTGGCCGAGGGCGGGCTGCCCGGTGCGGTCGGCGATGAGTCTGCCGAGGCGATGACCGGTGAAGACGTTCACCGGTGTCCCGCCGTCGGAACGTCGGTCGTCTGCACGGTCGTCGCCTCCCGGGTGGCGGTGCGGAGCGCACCCTCCGGACGATGATGGGGAGCGCGGCCCCGGTCGCCAATGGCGCTAGCGGCGGCCCGGAGCGGGGGCAACCCGGGAGTCCGGCCAATCGCCCGCGACACGTACCGGACAGCGCCGCGTGGCGGGGTCGGCCGGTCCGGGCCGATTCGACCCGGTTCACACCGCTGGGCTTTCGGCCGGGGCGCGGCGGCGGGCACGTGTCAGGTTGACGCCTTTCCTCCGGCTCGCGCGGGGGCGGGACGCGCGAGGCGGGCCCTGACGGGCGGGCCCCGAAGCCAGGGCGAACACCGTCGCAGCCCTGGAAATCGTTCCGGAATGAGGCCTGGGCGACGGCCGGGAAGGCCTCTTCCCGGCCCTGGGCGCGGCCTTACGGACCCCCCTCGACAGGGCGCGCCGCAGGCCCTCACGGCGCGCGCCAGGGGCCGCACAGGCCCCGCACAGCACATCAGCGCACCGCCTCTGACCTGGGCTTTTGCCTCAACTCACCTTATTCTTGGGGGACTCGAAAGGGGGATCCACATGGATCGGAACGACCGCGGCATCCGCACGATCGAAGACGTCCTGGGCCTGCTCGACGGACTCTTCGCACCCGGCGCAGACCGCTGGACGGACAACGGCACGAACAGCGACACGGACGACGTCACGAGCCGCATCACGAGCAACATCACGAACGACGTCACGAGCAGCGGCGCGCAGTGGTGGGACGGCTTCTATGCCGACCGGGACAAGCCCGTGCCGTTCTTCGTCGCCAAGCCCGACGAGAACCTGGTGTCGTACGTCGAGCGGGGCCTGCTCCCGCCCGGCGCCCGGGTCCTCGACCTCGGATGCGGGCCGGGGCGCAACGCCCTGTACCTCGCGTCGCTCGGCCACCGGGTGGACGCCGTCGACCTTTCCGCCACCGCGATCCGCTGGGCGGAGGAACGGGCCGAGCAGACCGGAACGACAGGTGTCCGGTTCATCTGCGGAAACGCGTTCGCGCCCGACTCCGCCCTGGCGGGGCCGTACGACCTCGTCTACGACTCCGGCTGCTTCCACCACCTGCCCCCGCACCGCCGCGTCAGCCACCTCGCGCTCCTGGACCGGCTTCTCGCCCCCGGTGGACTCTTCGGGCTCACCGCGTTCGCCGCCGGGGAGGGCGGCATGGGCTCCGAGCTCCCCGATGCCGACTTCTACCGGCAGGGAAGGCTGGACGGCGGGCTCGCGTACACGGACACCGCTCTCAGGGGCCTCTTCCGCGACCTGACGGAGATCGAGATCCGCCGGATGCGCGACGAGGCCGCCGGCTCCCCCGTCTTCGGCGAGTCCTTCCTCTGGACGGGCCTCTTCCGACGCTGACACCACTGCACCCGCGTCACCGCACCACCGTGTCACCACGTCACCACGTCACCGCGTCACCGCGTCACATCGACTTCAGGTGCTCCGCCAGCCGGTCGTACTGCTCCCTCACCCCGGACTCCATGCCCGCTGCGAGCGCCTGGTCGCGGATCTCGTTCGAGGGCCAGAAGGACGTGCTGGTCAGGGCCGTGCCACCCTCCGGGGTCGCGTCGAACGTGAGGGTGACGCGGACCGGTTCGCCGTCCGGCATCTGCTCGAAGACCTCCGTGTAGTCGAGCCGCTCGACCGGGACGATGTCCTCGTACTCACCGGCGAAGACGAACTCCTGACCGTCCGGCGCGGTCTGGCCCCAGCGCCAGGCGCCGCCCGGCCGCAGGTCGATGTCGACGACCGTCGTGGTCATCCCGGACACCCCGTACCACTCCCGTACGTGCTCGGAGACCGTCCACGCCTCCCAGACCCGGGCCGGCGGGGCGTCGAAGGTGCGGGTGATGACCAGCTCACGGTCGGCCGGCGTCGTCAGGAGGGTGACCATGGTCCGTTCCCTTCACGAGAGGGGCCCTTCCGGGTCCCTTCCAGGATCACCCCGCCGCTCCCACCCACGCACGTCCGCGCGCGGACCCCGCGCGTCGGCCGTGCGCGCCGGCCTTGCGGGCCGATCCCGTGGACCGACCACGTAGGCCCCCGGCAACGCCCGAGGGCGGCACCCCGGTGGGGGTGCCGCCCTCGTTCGTCTGCTTCGCGTTCGGCTCTCGCGTCCCGCGGTGAACCACCGATCCCGGAGGATCAGAAGTCCATGTCACCGCCCGGCATGCCGCCGCCGGCCGGCGCGGACGCCTTCTCCGGCTTGTCGGCGATGACGGCCTCGGTGGTGAGGAACAGCGCGGCGATCGACGCGGCGTTCTGCAGCGCGGAGCGCGTGACCTTCGCCGGGTCGATGATGCCCTCGGCGATGAGGTCGACGTACTCGTTGGTCGCGGCGTTCAGGCCGTGGCCGACGGGCAGGTTGCGGACCTTCTCCGCCACGACGCCGCCCTCGAGGCCGGCGTTGACCGCGATCTGCTTCAGCGGGGCCTCGAGGGCCAGCTTCACGATGTTCGCGCCCGTGGCCTCGTCGCCCGCGAGGTCGGCCTCGAGCTTCTCGAAGACCGAGGAAGCCTGGAGCAGGGCCACGCCACCGCCGGCGACGATGCCCTCCTCGACGGCCGCCTTCGCGTTGCGAACGGCGTCCTCGATGCGGTGCTTGCGCTCCTTGAGCTCGACCTCGGTCGCGGCGCCGGCCTTGATGACCGCAACACCGCCGGCGAGCTTCGCCAGGCGCTCCTGCAGCTTCTCGCGGTCGTAGTCGCTGTCCGAGTTCTCGATCTCGGCGCGGATCTGGTTCACGCGACCGGCGACCTGCTCGCTGTCACCGGCACCGTCGACGATGGTGGTCTCGTCCTTGGTGATGACGACCTTGCGGGCGCGGCCCAGCAGGTCCAGGCCGGCGTTCTCGAGCTTGAGACCGACCTCCTCGGAGATGACCGTGCCGCCGGTGAGGATGGCGATGTCGTTCAGCATGGCCTTGCGGCGGTCGCCGAAGCCCGGGGCCTTGACCGCGACGGACTTGAAGGTGCCGCGGATCTTGTTGACGACCAGGGTCGACAGGGCCTCGCCCTCGACGTCCTCGGCGATGATCAGCAGGGGCTTGCCCGACTGCATGACCTTCTCCAGGAGCGGGAGCAGGTCCTTCACCGAGGAGATCTTGGAGTTGACGATGAGGAGGTACGGGTCGTCGAGCGACGACTCCATGCGCTCCATGTCGGTGGCGAAGTACGCCGAGATGTAGCCCTTGTCGAAGCGCATACCCTCGGTGAGCTCCAGCTCCAGACCGAAGGTCTGGGACTCCTCGACGGTGATGACGCCTTCCTTGCCGACCTTGTCCATCGCCTCGGCGATGAGCTCGCCGATCTGGGTGTCGGCGGCGGAGATGGAGGCCGTGGAAGCGATCTGCTCCTTGGTCTCGACATCCTTCGCCTGCTCGAGCAGGGCGCCGGAGACGGCCTCGACGGCCTTCTCGATACCACGCTTGAGGGCCATCGGGTTGGCACCGGCGGCCACGTTGCGCAGGCCCTCGCGGACGAGCGCCTGGGCGAGAACGGTGGCGGTGGTCGTACCGTCGCCGGCGACGTCGTCCGTCTTCTTGGCGACTTCCTTGACCAGCTCGGCGCCGATCTTCTCGTACGGGTCCTCGAGCTCGATCTCCTTGGCGATGGAAACACCATCGTTGGTGATCGTGGGGGCGCCCCACTTCTTCTCGAGGACGACGTTGCGACCCTTCGGGCCGAGGGTGACCTTGACGGCGTCAGCGAGCTGGTTCATGCCGCGCTCGAGACCGCGCCGGGCCTCCTCGTCGAACGCGATGATCTTGGCCATGTGAAGTGGTCCTCCCGGACATGGGGTGGATAACGCTCCAGGACCGCGCCGACGCCCGCGACGGACGGCCTCCGCAGCTCCGCGTGGTTCCTTGCCCCACCCGGCCGGCGGCCTCGTCTGCCCGATCCTCGTAGCACTCTCACCTTCCGAGTGCTAACGCCAATGATTAGCACTCGCCCTAGGAGAGTGCAAGCGACTCTCGAGTTTCGGGAGGTGGACGGGGGGCGTGAGGGGGCGCGGGAACGCGTGAGGGGCCCGCGTCCCCTCAGGGATGCGGGCCCCTCGACGGCGTTGCGTCGGTGGCCGATCGCGCCGCGCTCAGACGGCGAGCTTGACCATGTCCGCCTGCGGACCCTTCTGGCCCTGCGAGATCTCGAACTCGACTCGCTGTCCTTCTTCGAGGCTGCGGTAGCCATCCATCTGGATCGCGCTGTAGTGGACGAAAACATCCGCACCACCGTCGACCGCGATGAAGCCGTAGCCCTTCTCCGCGTTGAACCACTTGACGGTGCCCTGAGCCATGCCTAACTCCCCTATTACTGGCCCTTGCGCGGGACCCGCACTTCGCGGACCCGGGTCAGACCCTGCGCCGGAACGCGTCGACCGCCGCTGAATGTATCTGCCCAACTGCCCTCTGCAACAGGTCATTCGAGCGAGAATTCTGGGCGCCACGGAAAGGCGAATTGGGGAGAATCCCTTGAATCCCGGGGCAAGTCGGGCCCGGCAAAGTGCGCAGAGGGTACACATCGCGCACACACTTTGGCTGCTTCTTGTCGGGCGGGGACGCATTCTCATATGCGTCCGGCATGAGCAGCGGAGAGGACTTCCCCAACTCTACCGCGCTCAACCATGCAGAATTGCCCCTTCCGCTTTATGGCGCGGAAGGGGCAATTCAAGAAAGACGGGACAGGCGATGCGCCACGAGAAGCTCAACGGCTCTGGCGCAGACCCGGGCGATCGGCCTCCGGCGCAGGGCCGGGCGATCGGCCTCCGGCACGGTGCCGCGGGGTCTCCCTCCCGGCACGGTGGCGCGGGGGCGGCCTCCGGCGAAGCGCAGCGGAGTCGGCCTCCGCGCGGCGCTGCGGGGATCGGCCTCCGCGCGGCGCTGCGGGGATCGGCCTCCGGCACGGCGCCGGAGAGGGAGAACACCCTCCGGCACCGTGCCCGGCGGTCAGCCTCCGGCGACGGCCGGGATGATCGAGACGCCGGCGCCGGCCGGGGTGGCCGTCTCCAGGCCCTGCTCGAAGCGCACGTCGTCGTCGTTCACGTAGACGTTGACGAAGCGGCGCAGCTTGCCCTGGTCGTCCAGGACGCGGGCGGCGATGCCCGTGTGGTTCTTCTCCAGGTCGGCGATGACCTCGGCGAGGGTCGTGCCCTCGGCCTGGACCTCGGACTGGCCACCCGTGTAGGTGCGGAGGATGGTGGGGATGCGGACGTTCACGGCCATGTCTTCGAAACCTTTCAGAGGGCCAGGCCGGCGTCGCGGAACGCGTCGAGGCTCGGGCGGATGGTGACGGTCGCCTGAGAGGTGTCGGCCACCGCGTCCAGGGTCTTGAGTCCGTCGCCGGTGTTGAGGACGACGGTGGTGAGGTTCGGGTCGATCAGCCCGTTCTCGACGAGCTTCTTCGCGACGCCGACCGTCACCCCGCCCGCGGTCTCGGCGAAGATGCCCTCGGTCTGCGCGAGCAGCTTGATGGCCTCGACGACCTGCTCGTCGTCGACGTCCTCCACGGCTCCGCCGGTGCGGCGGGCGATGTCGAGGACGTACGGGCCGTCGGCCGGGTTGCCGATCGCGAGCGACTTGGCGATCGTGTTCGGCTTCTGCGGGCGGACGACGTCGTGGCCGGCCTTGAAGGCGACGGAGACCGGGGAGCAGCCCTCGGCCTGGGCGCCGAAGATCTTGTACGGCTTGTCCTCGACGAGGCCCAGCTTGATGAGCTCCTGGAGGCCCTTGTCGATCTTGGTGAGCTGGGAGCCGGAGGCGATCGGGATGACGAGCTGGTCGGGGATGACCCAGCCGAGCTGCTCGCAGATCTCGTACGCCAGCGTCTTGGAGCCCTCGCCGTAGTACGGACGGAGGTTGACGTTGACGAAGCCCCAGCCCTCGCCGAGCGGGTCGCCGATGAGCTCCGAGCAGAAGCGGTTCACATCGTCGTAGTTGCCCTCGATGGCGACGAGGTCACCGCCGTAGACACCGGCCATGACGACCTTGCCCTGCTCCAGGTCGTGCGGGATGAACACGCAGGAGCGGAAGCCGGCGCGGGCGGCGGCGGCGCCGACGGCGCCGGCCAGGTTGCCCGTGGAGGAGCAGGAGAGGGTGGTGAAGCCGAAGGCGCGGGCGGCCTCGATGGCCTGGGCGACGACCCGGTCCTTGAAGGAGTGGGTCGGGTTGCCGGAGTCGTCCTTGACGAAGAGCTTGCCGGGGGCGACGCCGATCTCGCGGGCGAGGTTGTCGGCCTGGACGAGCTTGGTCCAGCCCGGGTTCAGGTTCGGCTTGTCGGCGACGTCGGCCGGGACGGGCAGCAGCGGGGCGTAGCGCCAGATGTTGGCGGGGCCGGCCTCGATCTGCTTGCGCAGGGCCTCGGGGTCACCGGTGGGGAGCTCGTAGGCGACTTCGAGCGGCCCGAAACAGAGTTCGCAGGCGAAGATCGGGCCGAGCGGGAAGAATTCACCGCATTCGCGACAGGAAAGCCCGGACGCGGGTCCGAGGTCGACGGTGGTCGCGGGGGTAACGGTCTGTACAGCCATGGAGGCGAGGCCCTTTCTCCTCATCTTTCCCATGACGAATTTTTCGCCATGAGACGGATTTGGCACCTTCCCTAGCCGGGAGCCTCGCTGGAGTACGAGAACCGACTGGAGGGTTGCCGGGGCTTCAACGGGCCGTTTCCCTCTGCCCCTCTGGATGAGCGGTATTCGATTGTGAAGCGCGGTGAACTTTCGTTCCTGCGCTCCGACGCGGTCGGCACCCCGACGTGCATCGGGGATCCGCGTTGCTCAAGACTGTAACCGAAGGCCCGGACGCTTGGACCGGCCGTCCGAACCGCGAGATGGAGATCACGTGTTGGAAGAGGTGGAGCGCTGGCTGGACCGGCGGTCCTGGTCCGTGGCGGACCGGCCGCTGGAGCGGATCCTCGCCGCGAAGCGGAACACGAAGGTCAGCGTCGTCCTGCCGGCGCTGAACGAGGAGGCGACGGTGGGTGACATCGTCGCCGTGATCCGGCGTGAACTGATGTCCGAGGCGGTGCCGCTCGTCGACGAGCTGGTCGTCATCGACTCGGGCTCCACGGACCGCACGGCGGAGGTCGCGGCGGCAGCCGGGGCGCGGGTGGTCGCGCGGGACGCGGTGCTGCCCCGGATACCGGCCGTGCCGGGCAAGGGCGAGGTCCTGTGGCGGTCGCTGATGGTGACCACCGGGGACGTCGTGTGCTTCATCGACGCGGATCTGCGGGACTTCTCGGCGGACTTCGTGTCGGGGATCGTGGGTCCGCTGCTGACGGATCCGGACGTGGACTTCGTGAAGGCGATGTACGACCGCCCGTTCGGAGACACTCCTGGTCAGGGGGGCCGGGTGACGGAGCTCGTGGCCCGCCCGCTGCTCAATCTGCACTGGCCGCAGCTGGCCGGTTTCGTGCAGCCGCTGGGCGGCGAGTACGCGGCGCGGCGGTCGCTGCTCGAACAGCTGCCCTTCCCGGTCGGTTACGGAGTGGAGCTGGGGCTGCTCGTGGACGCCCTGCACACCGTGGGTCTGGACGCGCTCGCCCAGGTGGACGTGGGGGTGCGCAAGCACCGGCACCAGGACGGGCTCGCGCTCGGCCGGATGGCCGCGGCGATCTACCGGACGGCGCAGCTGCGCCTCTCGCGGGGTCATCTGGTGCGGCCGCGGCTGACCCAGTTCGAGCGGGGCGAGAAGGGCTTCGAGCCGCGTACGTACGCGGTGGACACGGAGGAGCGGCCTCCGATGGCCGAAATCGCGGAGTACGCGCGCCGCCGCGTGGCGTAACGCCCCATGATGATCCGTTTTGCATACATTGCCCTTTTATGCGCTTCAGACAACCTCACCTGGGCAGGGTGCTCACGGCCATCGGACTGACGGCGGGCTCGCTCGCGATCACCACGGCGGGACCGGCCGCGGCGGACGTGGTCGAGCCCTTCGGCAAGCGGTACGGCGCGTCGCTGTACGGCGACTTCACGACCCTCGGCAACACGGTCATGGGCTGCCCGACGGCCCCCGCCGACCTGGCCGCCCGCTGTGCGGCCGCGACGAGCGGCCAGGGCTCCGACCACAACGACACCTTCGTGATGCGGCGCCTCGACGCCGCCGGCACGGCCGGCGGCGGGACGGCCGGCTTCGGCTCCAGCACCGGCCGGGTGAAGATCCCGGCGGGCGCCGAGGTCGCGTACGCCCGGCTCTTCTGGGGCGGCAACGACGGCACGTACAAGGGGCCGGACGGGGCGCGGCTGAAGCGCTGCGACATCTCGGGCACGGATGCCGGGGCCTCGCCCGGCGACCCGACGACGACCGCCCCGGTGATCAGGGTCGGCGCGGGCGCCGCGACCCCGGTCTCGATCGACAGCATGGTCGCCGACCCTGCGGACACCGACGGCCCGCACTACTACACGGGCGAGTCGGACGTCACCGCCGCCTTCGCCGGCGTCTCGGGGACGGACGCGCGGGTGGCGGTGGGCAACATCTGGGCGCCCGAAGGCAAGGGCTGTGTGGCGGGGTGGTCCCTGACCGTCGTCCACAGGTTCCCGGGCCCCGTCGCGGCCCTCGCCCCCGAGCGGCGGAACGTGTACGTGTACGGCGGCCACGTCCTGCAGCGCTCGGCCTCCCCCGCCACCACGATCACCGTGGACGGCTTCCGCCGCGGCGGCGGTACGGCGCGGGCGAGCGTCACCGCTTACGAGGGCGACCGGAGCACCCCGGGCGACACCTTCCTCGTCGACGGCAGGGCCGTCACCGGGGCCCGCACCGGCGGCGCCACCGACTTCTTCGTCGGCGGGAGCGACGGCGCCGTCGCCCCCGAGCTGGTCGACAACCTGAGCATCGACGCCAAGGCCTTCGACGTCCCCGCCGGCGCCGTCCCCCGGGGCGCGACCTCGGCCGAGCTGACGTTCTCCACCCGCGGCGACACCTATGTGCCCTCCGCGTTCGCCCTGTCCGTACCGGTCCCGGACCTGGAGATCACCAAGACGGCGAGCCCGCGCTCGGTGAAGCCGGGCGACACCCTCACGTACACGATCACCGCGAGGAACACCGGCACGCTCGACTACCCGAACGCCAGGTTCGGCGACGACCTGACGGGAATCCTCGACGACGCCACGTACAACGGGGACGTCAGGACGACCCTGGGCACGGCCACGTACACGGCACCGAGGATCGGGTACGCGGGGAGCATCCCGGCCGGGAGGACGGCGACCGTCACCTACTCGGTGAAGATCAGGAACCCGGCGGCGGGCGACGGGCGGCTCCGCGCCGGCGTGGTCGTGGAGACACCCCGCTCCAACTGCGGAAAGGGCAGCACGGACCCGGCCTGCGCGGTGTCCCCGCTCATCGACAGGCCGAAGCCGAGGCCCACCCCGACGCCGACCCCGACGCCGGTCGACCCCACCCCGGCCCCCACGCCGACGCCGACGCCGACGGCGGTGGACCCGACGCCGGATCCGGCCCGCCACGAGCCTTCCTCCCCCGCTCCGCCGGCCCCGGGACCCCAGGGGAACAGCGAGCCCGGTGACGACAACGGCAACAGTGACGACAACGGCAGCAACGGCAACAGCGGCAGCAGCGGCTCGATGGCCGAGACCGGCGGCAACGGCGAGCGGCTGTGGCTGCTCGGCGCGCTCGGACTCGCCCTCGCGGCGACGGGCCTGGTGGCGAAGGCGGCGATGCGCGGCCGACGCGAGAACTGACCCCGGCGCCCCCGATCACCCTGCGTGGCCGGAACCGCCCGTCTTGTATACGTACGTTTGAGCGTTTACGGGACGGGCTAGGTTCGCCCCATGGCTTCTGTTCTTGTGGCATCCAATCGAGGCCCCGTCTCGTACGTGCTCGGCGAGGACGGTGAGCTCGACGCCCGCAGGGGCGGCGGCGGCCTGGTGTCCGGGCTGAGCGCCATCTCCTCGCAGGACAGCCTGTGGGTGTGCGCGGCGCTCGGCGCGGGCGATCGGGAGGCCGTCCGGCGCGGCATCGGCGAGCCGGGCGTACGAATGCTGGACATCGCCCCCGAGGTCTACGCCGACGCGTACAACGGCATCGCGAACTCGGTGCTGTGGTTCCTCCACCACCACCTCTACGACATCCCGCGCGAGCCGGTCTTCGACGCGGAGTTCCGGCGCCGCTGGGAGTCGTACCGCGCGTACAACCGCGCCTTCGCCGAAGCGCTGGCCGCCGAGGCGGACGAGGGCGCGGCGGTCCTGGTGCAGGACTACCACCTGGCGCTGGTCCCCGGGATGCTGCGGGAGCTCCGCCCGGACCTGCGGATCGGGCACTTCACCCACACCCCCTGGGTGTCCTCCGAGTATCTGCGGATGGTCCCCGACGACATCGTCGAGGAGCTGCTGTGGGGCATGCTCGGCGCCGACGAGCTGGGTTTCCACACCTGGGGATGGGCCTCGTTCTTCATCGACTGCTGCTCCCAGCGGGACGACGCGACCGGTATGGCCCAGGGGATGTGGCCGAGCGGCGACCCCTGGCGCGGGGTGACCTGGCACCGCTACGGCGTCGGGAAGGGCCGCACCCGGGTCCGCGCGTACCCCCTGGGCGTCGACGGCGACGAGCTGCGGGCCCTCGCGTACCGGCCCGCGGTGGACGAGCGGCTGGCCCGGCTCCGCGAGGAGGTCGGCGACCGCAAGGCCATCGTCCGCGTCGACCGCACGGAGCTCTCGAAGAACATCCTGCGCGGCCTCCTCGCCTACCGCGAGCTGCTCACCGCCCACCCCGAGTGGCGCGACCGGGTGGTCCATCTGGCCTCGGCGTACCCCTCCCGACAGGACCTGGCCTCGTACCGGGAGTACACGGCCTCGGTGGTGGAGCTGGCCGAGGAGATCAACGCCGAGTTCGGCACGGCCGACTGGCAGCCGGTCATCGTCTCCGTGGAGGACGACTTCACCCGCTCCCTCGCCGCCTACCGCCTCGCCGACGTGGCGCTGGTGAACCCGGTGCGCGACGGCATGAACCTCGTCGCGAAGGAGATACCGGTGGTCTCCGAGGCGGGCTGCGCGCTCGTCCTGTCGACGGGCGCGGGCGCGTACCAGGAGCTGAGGGAACACGCGCTCACGGTGAACCCCTTCGACGTGTCGGAGACCGCCGAGGCCCTCCACACCGCCCTGTCGATGCCGGCCTCCGAGCGCGCCGACCGCACGAAACGCCTGGCGGCCGCCGCGACGGCCCTCCCGCCGCAGCGCTGGTTCCTGGCACAGCTGGAGGCGCTGCGGGAATAGGGGGCGTCCTGAAAGGGCGGCCCGGTGCGTCTCTTCCGGGCCGGGCGAGATCCGGGAGGGACGGCCCAGGTCATCTCTCGCGGGCCGGGCGGGATCCGGAGACCGACCCAGGCCCCAGGCGGCTGAGGCGGCCTAGGGCGTGTCCGCAATGTCGATCGGTCGTTACTCCGTTCGTGGTGCGACGTCATGAACTGACTGATCAGGCATGGGAAGTGATCGGGCCGT
>NZ_BNBZ01000061.1 GCF_014656215.1 Streptomyces zaomyceticus
CCGATCGCGGGCATCGGCGTCGCCGGCGCCCCCTCGGGCGACCTCGACGAGAAGTTCGCCCAGGCCGGCGTCGCCGCCCTCGGCAAGTAACACGGCCGTGGCCCCCGGCCACCCACAGCCGGTGACGGCGCCCGGATCCCCCGCCGGGCGCCGTCGCCTTTTCCCCATCCGCCCTGCTTAGGATCGGTACGTGACCTCGCGCAACCGGACCGGAGCAGCCGCGGGTGGCCTGGCCGCCGCCCTCACCGCCCTCGCGCTGCTCGCGGGCGGCTGCACCGAGGCCACCGGTGGCGTCCGGGGGACACCCGGGGCCGCCGGGCTGCGCGATCCGTACTTCCCGAAGCTCGGCAACGGCGGCTACGACGTGCGGCACTACGCCCTCGCCCTCGCCTACGACCCGGGGACCGGGCGGCTCGACGGCACCGCCGAGATCACGGCCCGCGCCACCCAGGACCTCAGCGCCTTCAACCTCGACCTCGCCGGTCTCACGGTCGCCGGGGCGACCGTCGACGGCGACCCCGCCGCGGTCAACCGGGCGGGGAACGAGCTGACGCTCCGGCCCCGGGAGGAGATCCGGGACGGCGCGGAGTTCCGGACCACCGTCAGGTACGCGGGCGTGCCCGAGTCGATCACGGACGCAGACGGCTCGCAGGAGGGCTGGCTGCGGACCGGGGACGGGGCGGTCGCGGTCGGCGAACCGGCGGGCTCGATGACCTGGTTCCCCGGCAACCACCACCCGTCCGACAAGGCCACGTACACGATCACGCTCACCGTCCCGGCCGGTCTCGAAGGCATCTCCAACGGCGTCAGGACCGCCCGCCGGACGGCGGCGGACGGCCGTGTCACCAGCGAGTGGCGGGCGGCCGAGCCGATGGCCGGCTATCTGGCGACGGTCGCGATCGGCCGGTACGAGACGGACGAGAGCGTCGGGAGGACCGACGGCACGGGCACGGGGACGGGGACGGGGCCGACCACGGGGACGGCGACGGGACCGGCGACGCCCGCAGCCCCGTCCACCTCCCCGTCCACCCCCGCATCCCCCTCCACCCCCGCATCCCCTCCCGGGCCCACGCCCACTGCCGCCCCCGCCGCCGTGTCCGTCCTGACCGCCGCCGAGCGGTCCGTCGCCGAGAGCAGTGCCGCCCTGCGGGGCGAGATCCCCGAGATCCTCGACCGGCAGATCCGGCGCTTCGGCCCGTACCCCTTCTCCTCCGCCGGAGCGATCGTCACCCGGGACGGGACCCTCGGGTACGCCCTGGAGACGCAGACCCGGCCCGTCTTCCCCGCGGCGTCCTTCGACCGGACGACCCTCGTCCACGAGCTGGCCCACCAGTGGTTCGGGAACTCCGTGTCCCCCGCGACCTGGCGGGACCTGTGGCTGAACGAGGGCTTCGCGACCTACGCCGAGTGGCTGTACACGGAGGAGTACGAGCACGTTCCCGCGCGCACGCACTTCGAGCGGGCCTTCGCCCAGGAGGCCAACTGGGCCTTCCCGCCGGCCGCGCCGCCCACCGCGGAGAACCTCTTCGACCCGCCCGTGTACCAACGCGGCGCGATGGTCCTGCACAAGCTGCGCGAGACCGTCGGCGACCGGACCTTCGACGAGATCCTGCGCGGCTGGCCCGCGAAGTACCGTCACGCCAACGCCTCCACGGACGACTTCACCGCCTACGCGGAGTCCGTGGCCGGCCGGGACCTCGACGAGCTGTGGGACGTCTGGCTGTTCGGCGACGGGAAGCCGGACACCCCCTAGGCCGTGCCGAGGTCCTTCCGCAGGACGACGCACGGGCGGCCGTGGGCGAGGTCGGGGCGGCGGTCGGTCTCCTCGTAACCGAGCGAGGTCCAGAAGGCCAGTGCCTTCGGGTTGTTCTCCAGGACGGCGAGCCGCAGACCGGTGCGGCCACGGGCGCGGAAGCGGTCCTCCACGTACGAGGCGAGGCGGCGTCCGTGGCCCGAGCGGCGCTCGTCGCCGTGGACCATGAGGAGCCCGAGCCATGGGTCGGGGTCCGCGGGGTCCGGGTGGCGGCCGAGGGTCACGGCGACGGCGACGAGCCGGCCCTCGGAGCGGGCGAGGAGGACTTCGGCGGTGGGCTCGGCGAGCTCGTCGGCCAGGGCGGCCGCGACCTGCTCGGGGCTGATGTCGGACGGGTCCGGGAAGTCGCCGCTGAGCTGCTGGAACTCCTCGTCGGACGCGTACAGCGCGGCGAGTTCGGTGAGCAGCGGGCCGGGGAGGGCCGCACCGTCCTCCAGGGCCTTGGGCGCGAGGGCTTCGACGATCACGCGGAAAGGGTAGAGCCCCGGCGGGGATTCCCCGCCGGGGCTCGGCGCTCCACCGAAGCGGAGGCTGACGGCGTACGTCAGAGGTTGACGCCGAAGTCGCGGGCGATGCCCTCGAGGCCCGAGGCGTAGCCCTGGCCGACCGCGCGGAACTTCCACTCGGCGCCGTTGCGGTACAGCTCGCCGAAGACCATGGCGGTCTCGACGGCGGCGTCCTCGGAGAGGTCGTAGCGGGCGAGCTCGGCGCCGCCGGCCTGGTTCACGATGCGGATGTACGCGTTGCGCACCTGGCCGAAGTTCTGCGAGCGGCTGACCGCGTCGTAGATGGAGACCGGGAAGACGATCTTGTCGACGTTCGGCGGGAGGGCCGCGAGGTTGACGTTGATCTGCTCGTCGTCGCCGCCGCCCTCACCGGTGCGGTTGTCGCCGGTGTGGACGATGGTCTGGTCCGGCGTCGACTTGTTGTTGAAGAAGACGAAGTGCGCGTCGGACGCGACCTTGCCGGCGGCGTCCACGCCGATCGCCGAGGCGTCGAGGTCGAAGTCGGTGCCGGTGGTCGTACGGACGTCCCAGCCGAGGCCCACGGTGACAGCGGTGAGGCCCGGGGCCTCCTTGGTCAGAGAGACGTTGCCGCCCTTGGACAGGCTCACAGCCATGGAAAGTCCCTTTCATCGTGGTGTCGTCGCCTGGAGAAACGCGTAGGCACCTCCAGCGGTTCCCGTTGGGTTCCGGGCGAAAACAGGATGACTCCGATGGCCCCCTGCGGGGAACATGGGGGGCATGTCCGGTCCGTATCCCATCCGCGGCTCCGTCTCGCTCCCCGAGGCCGAGCTCCAGTGGCGTTTCTCGCGTTCGTCGGGCCCGGGCGGACAGCATGTGAACACCAGCGACTCGCAGGTCGAGCTCCGCTTCGACCTCGCGGCCACCGACTCCCTGCCCGAGGTGTGGAAGGCCCGCGCCCTGGAGCGGCTCGCGACCCGCCTGGTGAACGGTGTGGTGACGGTCCGCTCCTCGGAGCACCGCTCCCAGTGGCGCAACCGCGAGACGGCGGCGGTCCGCCTGGCCGCCCTCCTCGCCGAGGCGACGGCCCCGCCGCCGAAGCCCCGCAGACCGACGAAGATCCCGCGCGGAATCAACGAGCGCAGGCTCCGGGAGAAGAAGCAGCGCTCGGAGACCAAGCGCACCCGGCAGTCCCGCGACTGGGGCTGAGCCCCCGGCAGTCCCGCGACTGGGGCTGAGCCCCCGGCAGTCCCGCGACCGGGGCCGGGCCCCGTGCGCCGCGCTCAGGACAGGTGCCGGTACTTCCCCTGGTAGTACGTCAGCGGTCCGCCCTCCGGCGACAGCGCGCCGACCGTCAGGACCCGGCCCACGACGAGTGTGTGGTCACCGGCCACGACCCGGCTCTCCGTACGGCACTCCAGGACCGCCAGGGCGCCGCCCATGAGCGGGGCGCCGCTCTCCTCTCCCCGGGTGAACGGCAGGTCGGCGAAGAGGAGCCGGTCGCTGACGCGGTTCTTCATCGCGAAGCGTCCCGCGATGTGCCGCTGGTTCCCGGCGAGCATCGACACCGCCCAGACGGGCACCTCGGCGAGCAGGTCGTCCATGCGGGAGCCGTTGCGGAGGCTGACCAGGACCAGCGGCGGGTCGAGGGAGACGGACATGAAGGCGGTGGCCGTCATGCCGACGTCCTCGCCGCGGGGGCCGTCGTCGGGGTCGTGCGCGGTCACCAGGACCACACCGGACGCGAGGCGGGACATCGCCGCCCGGAACTCGTCGTTGCTCACCCCCTCAGCATGAGGGATGGCCAGATCGGAGACGGGGGGCGAGGCCGGGGTCTTCTGCAGCACACCCGCACGCTAGTCCGGGGCCCGCGGGCGCCACATCGGGCCGGGGGACCAGACCGCCACCCCCGCCGGTCCTAGGACCCCGGCGGGACCCGCCATGACCTGCTGTGACTTGAGTCACAGCGCCCAGTATTTGCTGACCCTGTGTACCGGGTGCGCAGCTCGCTGTGATTCAGTGGCAGTGACAGTGCAATACGAACGGTGACTGTGCAACACGAAGCCGATGAGAACCCTGGAGTTGCTGTCGAGGTCTCGGGGAGAGCGAGCGATGGAGACCGAGTCGGAGCCGTACGTCCGTCTCTCGACCCTGCGGCAGCTGCATCAGGTCGTGGCGGACCTCAACACTGCGCGCAGCCTGGCGGACACCCTGCAGACCGTCGCCGACGGTGTGGTCGCCGGTCTCAACTACGAGTTGGCCTGCGTCAACCTCGTACGCCCCGACGGTGACCTCGTCGTCGCCGCCTTCGCCGGAAGCTCCGCCGCCGAGGCCCTGATCACCGGCCGGGTCGGCTCCCGCGCCTCCTGGGAGCGGCGCCTCTCCATGGCGACCGCCTGGGGCGACCTGCGGTTCATACCGCACACCGAGGGCTGGGTGCTCATGGAGGACGACGTCCCCCAGTGGCACACCGACGGCCCCGCGCCCCGCTTCGAGGACGAGTGGCACCCGCACGACCGTCTCTACGCCCCGATGTACGCGTCCGGCTCCGGCCGTGAGCTCCTCGGCGTCATATCCGTCGACCGTCCGCGCAACGGCCGGCACCCCGGCCCCTGGGGCCAGGAAGCGCTCCAGATGTACGCCTCGCAGTCGGCGATAGCCATCAGCAACGCACGGCTCCGCTCCAACATGCAGCGGGCCCTCGTCCGGCTGGAACGGGAGCAGCAGGCGCTGCGCGCCAGCGAGGAATCCTTCCGCCAGGCCTTCGAGTACGCGCCCTCCGGCATGGCCATCGCCGAGATGGGCGGCGACCAGCACGGCCGGCTGCTCCGCACCAACGACGCCCTCTGCCGGCTCCTCGGCCGGCCCGCCTCCGTGATGCGCCGCTACTCCTTCGCCGACCTCGTCCACCCCGAGGACATCGGCACCCTGCTGCGGACCTCCGCCGAGGGCGGCCGGGCCGAGCTGCGGCTCGGGCGGCGCGACGGCACGTACGTGTGGGTCTCGCTGCGCAACTCGGTCGTCGCAGACACCGCCGACGGCCCCCGCTTCCTCCTCACCCACGTCGAGGACATCGAGGAGCGCAAGCGGCACGAGCTCCAGCTCGCCCACCGGGCCTCGCACGACGCCCTCACCGGCCTCCCCAACAGTGCCGAGCTGCGCTCCCGGCTCTCCGCCCGGCTCTGCGAGCGCCCGGCGGCGCACGCGGCGGCCGACCAGGCCGCCGGGTACGGGGGCGGATACGAGTCGGGGCGGGACGGCGGGTACGCCACGGGCCAGGGTCCCGGTCCCGCCGCCTACGACTCCGGCCACTCCGGCAGCCCCGGCTACGAGTCGCCGTACGAGCACGAACACGAACACGGCTTCGGTTTCGAGCCGGCGGGCGGCGCCGGTCCGTACGACCACCATGTCCACATCGTGGCCCCCACCGGTGGTGACATCGACGACGGTACGAAAGGGCTTGCCGTCCTCTTCTGCGACCTCGACGGCTTCAAGTCGATCAACGACCGCTTCGGGCACCACACCGGAGACGCGGTCCTCATCGAGGTCGCCCGCAGGCTCACCACCGGGGTCCGTGACGGGGACACGGTCGCCCGGCTCGGTGGTGACGAGTTCGTCGTCCTCGCCGACGGCCTCGGCGCGGCCGACGCCGCCGACCTGGCCGTACGTCTGCGCAACGCGATCATTCCGCCGATCCGGGTGGACGGGCGGGCGGTCCGGGTCGGGGCGAGTTTCGGCATCGGCTGGGCGGAGTGCGGGATGTCCGTGGAAGAGGTGCTGAACTCCGCCGACCAGCGGATGTACGTGGAGAAACGCTCCCGCGCCAAGGTGCACCGGCGCGCCGGCTGAGGCTCCTGACACGCCCGGGACCGCTTCGGGGGCTGGTCCGTTCGAGGTAGGCTCGGCCGGTCGGCGACGGCTGGCGAGCATGGAGAGGAACCCGGATGGCTGCCGGTAACGACGGCGCGAACAAGCCCGAGAACGACGACCCGTTCGGCTACCTGTACGAGGACGGTCAGGCCGCGGGCGCCCAGCCTCCAGGCGGGGGCGGCTACGGCTACCCCGGGCCCGCGCAGGCTCAGCCCGGCGTGCCCCGGACCTCGTACAACCAGGTCAGAACGGTCGGCGAGCGCCAGTACGGCGGCCAGCAGTACGCGCAGCCCCATGTGCCGCCGCAGCAGCAGTCCCCGTACGGCCGGCCGCAGGCGCAGTACGCCGCCCCGGAGACGTACGGCGGTCCGCCGACCCGCCCGGTCCCGCCGCAGCAGCACGGTGGCGGCTCGGGCCGCGGTCCCAACACCAAGGGCCTCCTCATCGGCGCGGTCGCGGTCGTCGCGGTCGTGGTGATCGGCATCGCGGCCGCGGTGATCTCCAACAGCGGCAAGGACGAGGACAAGGGCGACCAGGCCGGCGGCGGCGGCACGACCCCGACGGCCCCCTCCACGGTCTCCGAGGAGCCCAGCACCGAGCCGAGCGCCGACAAGACCCCGTCCGAACTGCCGAAGCAGGACGCGGCCACCCTGAAACTGGGCGGCGCGGCCGCACTCGCGAAGGACGTCAAGGGCGCGAAGGGCCCGGGCGGCGCCTATGTGTCGTTCAACGGCGTGGGCGGTTCGGCGAGCTGGTCGGTGGACGTACCGGACTCCGGCGCGTACACGCTGCGGATCATCTACAGCGTGCCCGGCAAGGACGCCAAGACCTCTCTGACGGTCAACAGCGAGACGCCCCGCGACGTCAATATGTCCAACTTCGCCAAGGCCGCCGAGGGCGACTGGGAGAAGGGCTGGACGTACACGTACGCCTACGTGAACCTCAAAAAGGGCAGCAACGCGCTGAAGATCTCCTGCGAGGCGGGCAACACCTGCGACGCGATCCTGGACCAGGTCTACCTGGAGGCGGGGAAGACCGGAAAAGGATAAGAAATCGCCTTCACCTGAGGCGACGCGGAGTTGGCCCGTGGGCGGCGCGATGCGCGCCGCCCACGGGCCCTTCGTTCTTCCACGATCAATCCGGCGGGTCTGCGGCCTACCAGTCGATGCAGCTGTTGGCGATGGCGCCCGCGCTGTTGGCACGGGCGACCTGCACCCCGATGTTGAAAAGCCCGTTGGGATGCGAGGCCGTGGTGTCCCACGTGCTGCGCGTTCCGTTGCCCTTGGTGTTCGTGCGCCAGGGCCAGTAGTGCAACTTTCCCCACACGTCGGTGGACACCAGGCGAAGCCGTACGCCGTAACCATCGGCCATGACGTCGTCCAGGACGAAGTGGATCTTCACCGTTGCGTCGGGGCCGTGGTAGCCGGTATTCGATCACGAAGCCTTTGTTTGAACAGGCTTGAAGTCGGTGATGGGTTGTAATTTGGAGGTCATCCGACGTCGTTGAGTTGCTCCGATGTCACCCGGGGCAGCAGCTCCTCGTAGGCCGTCGGGTCGAATTCGCCGGCCACCGGGGAGAGGACCGTCGCCGCCGAGAGGGCGACCGCTCGGGCCAGGCGGTCGGGCCAGGGGGTGCCGTCGACCAGGCCCGAGAGGAGGCCGGCGACGGCCGAGTCGCCCGCGCCGGTGGGGTTTCCCTTCACGGCCGCCGGTGGGGCCGCGCGCCACAGGCCCTCCGGGGTCGCGGCGAGCAGGCCGTCGGGGCCCAGTGAGGAGACGACCGTGCGGGCGCCCCGGCCGCGGGCTTCGTGGGTGGCGCGCAGCGGGTCGCGGGAGCCGGTGAGCTGGGCGAGTTCGTCGGCGTTCGGCTTGACCAGGTCCGGGCGGGCGGCGATGCCGCGCCGCAGGGGTTCGCCGCTGGTGTCGAGGAGGACGGGCACTCCGGCCGTACGGGCGAGGCGGACGAGTTCCGCGTACGCGCCGACGTGGATGCCCGGCGGGAGGCTGCCGCAGAGCGCGACCGCCGTGGCGCCGTCCAGGAGCGCGGTGAAGCGGACCCGGAAGGCGGTCCACTCCGCGGCGGTGACGGTGGGGCCCGGTTCGTTGAGCTGGGTGGTGTCGCCGGTCGCGGCGTCGACCACCGCGACGGTGCGGCGGGTCGCTCCCGCCGTCTCGACGAGCTCGTCCCGTACGGGTGTCGCGGCGAGTTGTCCACGGAGCACGGCTCCGGTGGCGCCGCCCGCGAAGCCGGTCGCGACGGTCTCGTGGCCGAGCGCGGCCAGGACCCGGGCGACGTTGAGGCCCTTGCCGCCGGGGCGTTCGATGACCTGGGTGACGCGGTGCGAGGCGTGCGGGGTGAGGGCGGGGACCCGGTAGGTCAGGTCCACCGCCGTGTTGAGGGTGACTGTGAGAATCACCTGTCCGACCCCCGTACTCCCTGTGAAGTCTGTGGGAACGCTCGTTCCGACGGGCCCTGATCATGCCAAACGAAAGGCGGTAGGCCCAGCCCCCCGGCCCACCGCCCTTCCGTGTGACTCCTGATCAGGAGCGTGTTCAGACCTTCGGGTCGACGATCCACTCGCCCTTGCGCATGACGCCCTTGAGGTTGAACTCGGCGTCCAGGACGACGATGTCGGCGTCCTTGCCGGGCTCGAGGGAGCCGACGCGGTCGTACACGCCGAGCAGGCGGGCGGGGTTGGCGGAGATGGCCTGGACGGCCGATTCGACGGGGATGCCGTCGATGGTGACGGAGCGCTTGAAGGCGCGGTCCAGGGTGAGGGTGGAGCCGGCGATGGAGCCGCCCTCGACGAGGCGGGCGACGCTGTCCTTCACCTCGACCTCCAGGGGGCCGAGCATGTAGCGGCCGTCGCCGAAGCCCGCGGCGTCCATGGCGTCGGTGATGAGGGCGACGCGCTCGGCGCCCGCGTGGTGGAAGGCGAGTTCCAGGGCGGCGGGGTGGAGGTGGGTGCCGTCGTTGATGAGCTCGACGGTGATCCGCTCGTCCTCCAGGAGGGCGGCGATCGGGCCGGGGGCGCGGTGACCGAGTCCGGGCATCGCGTTGTAGAGGTGGGTGGCGACGGTGGCGCCGGCGTCGATGGCCTCGACGGTCTGCTCGTAGCTGGCGTCGGTGTGGCCGATGGCGGCGATCACGCCGTGCTCCGCGAGCAGGCGTACGGAGTCGAGGCCGCCGGGCAGTTCGGTGGCGAGGGTGACCATCTTGGCCCGGCCGCGGGCGGCGTCGATCAGCTTGCGGACGTCGGCCGGGTCGGGGTCGCGCAGCAGCGTCTCGTCGTGGGCGCCCTTGCGGCAGGGGGAGATGAACGGGCCCTCGAAGTGGATGCCCGCGATCTCGCCCTGTTCGGCGAGCTCGGAGAGGAGTCCGGCCCGCTGGGTGAGGAAGTCCATCTCGCCGGTGACGAAGGAGGCGACGACGGTGGTGGTGCCGTGCAGCCGGTGGGTGTGGACGCCCTTGAGGACCTCGTCCACGGTGCCGGAGGTGAAGGAGGCGCCGCCGCCGCCGTGGTTGTGCATGTCGACGAAGCCGGGGACGAGCCAGTGCCCGGTCAGGTCGAGGGTCTCGGCGCCCTCCTGGGTGCTCCCGACGATGCGCTCGCCGTCGACGATCACACGTCCGTTCTCGACGATCCCGGTGGGCAGCACGACGTGTGCGCCGGCGAGAACCTTGTGATCGGCCATCAGGCGGAAACCTCCGAGTCGGTGGGGCGCTGGTCGGCGAGCAGGTCCCAGGCGAGGAGGCCCGCACCCAGGCATCCGGCGGTGTCCCCGAGGGCCGCCGGGACGATGGCGGGCAGCTTCTGGAACGTGACTCGCTCCTCCACCGCGGCCCGAAGTGGTGTGAACAAGGTTTCCCCGGCCTCGGCCAGTCCGCCACCGATGATCAGTGTGCGCGGGTCCAGCAGGGTGAGCGCGGTGACGAGGCCGTCCGCGAGGGCGTCGACGGCGTCCTGCCAGATCCGCACGGCGGTGGTGTCGCCGGATTCGACGGCCTTGGCGCAGTCGGCGGCGTCGGCCTTCGGATCGCCGCTGGCCTCGGCCCAGGCCTGGGAGACGGCGGAGGCGGAGGCGTACCGCTCCAGGCAGCCGCGCTGGCCGCAGCCGCACTCCGTGCCGCCGGGGCGGACGACGATGTGGCCGATCTCTCCGGCGTAGCCGTGGGCGCCGGCTTCGATGCGGTCGCCGATGCCGATGGCGCCGGCGATGCCGGTGCCGAGGGGGACGAAGAGGAAGCGGTCGGCGCCGTTGCCCGCGCCGATCCGGCCTTCGGCGAGGCCGCCGGTGCGGACGTCGTGGCCGAGGGCGACGGGGATGCCGTCGAGTCTCTCGCTGAGGAGTTCGCGCATGGGAACGTCGCGCCAGCCGAGGTTGGCGGCGTAGACGGCGATGCCGTTCTCGGCGTCGACGATTCCGGGCACGGCGACTCCGGCGGCCGCGGCGGGTTCGCCGTACCGCTCCTGGCCGAGGGCGCGGAGGTCTTCGGCGAAGCCGAGGATCGTCTCCACGACAGCCTCGGGGCCGCGATCGCGCCCGGTGGCGCGGCGGGCCTCGTGGAGCAGGGTGCCGTCCGCCCCGACGAGGGCGGCCTTCATACCGGTGCCGCCCACATCCAGGGCGATGACGTGTCTCACGGATGACAGTTTGGCGCGCGAGGACCCAAAAGGTCTAGTCCACTGCCGAGGATTGTTGCGTACGGATACAAATTCGGGACGCGTCATGGGGTCATGGTCCCCATGACGTTGCGGAAGTGATACCCGAGTGGTGTAGACCTCATGCCCGGCCGCAGGAGAGACTTACGGCCCTGCGCAGAGCAAACGTGCGGCTCGATGCAGCTCAACGACGAGCAAAAGGTGGATGAAGCCGTGGAGCGGCGACGATTCCTTGGACTGACCGCGGCCGTCGCCGCACTCGGACTGACCGCCACGGTCTCCGGCTGTGGCTCCCTCGGGGGTGACGCCGGCGATGTGACCCTCAGACTGGTCGCCGCCGACTACGACCTCACCGGTGGCGACACCACCAAGAAGTACTGGACCGACCTCGTCGCCGCCTTCGAGGCCGAGCACCCGGGCGTCAAGGTCGAGGTGCAGATCGAGTCCTGGGACGACGTGGACCGCAAGGTCGCCGAGATGGTCAAGGCCGACCAGGCCCCCGACATCGCGCAGATCGGCGCCTACGCCGACTACGCGGCCGCCGGTGACCTCTACGCCGCCGACGAGATCCTCTCCATACCCGTCCAGGCCAACTTCCTCGCCCCGCTCGTCGCCGCCGGCGAGCACAAGCGGACCCAGTACGGCCTGCCGTTCGTCGCCTCCACGCGACCGCTCTTCTACAACCAGGCCCTCTTCGACGACGCCGGAATCGAGCCGCCCACCACCTGGGACGAGCTCGCGGCCGCCGCCGGGAAGCTGAAGGACAACGGTGTCCGAACCCCGTTCGCCCTGCCGCTCGGCCCCGAGGAGGCCCAGGCCGAGGCCCTGATGTGGATGCTCGCCGGAGGCGGCGGCTGGACCGACGGCACCGACCACTACTCGGTCGACTCCGACGCCAACATCAAGACCTTCGACTGGCTCAAGAAGAACCTGGTCGGCAAGGGCCTCACCGGGCCCGTCGCCCCCGGCAAGCTCAACCGCAAGGCCGCCTTCGCCGCCTTCGCGAGCGGCGAGGTCGGCATGCTCAACGGCCACCCCTCGCTCCTCAAGGAGGCCGCCAAGAAGGGCGTCAAGGTCGGCCAGGTGCCGCTGCCCGGCGTCGACGGCCGGGCCAAGGCCGCCATGGGCGTCGCCGACTGGATCATGGGCTTCAAGCAGAACGGTCACCGCAAGGAGATCGGCGACTTCCTCAACTTCGCCTTCAACGACGAGAACGTCCTGAAGTTCGCCGGCGACAACGACCTCCTGCCGGTCACCGTCAGCGCCTCCACCCGCATGGAGACCGAGCCCGAGCACGCCAACCTGCGGGTCTTCCTCAAGACCCTCCCGGACAGCCAGCTCCCGCCGGTCGGCAAGACGTCCTGGGCCAAGGTCAGCGAGAACGTCAAGCAGAACATCGGCAAGGCCGTCACCCCGGCCGGGCGCCCCGCCGAGGTCCTGGGCTCGATCGGCCGGGCGGCGACGGCGGCGGAGAACGCCGAGTAATAGGTTGGTCGTATGACCGAAGAGCGGGATGTGGCAGTCGGCGACGAGGGCGGGCTCGGTGAGCGCGAGCAGGCCCTCCTCGCCGTCGAACGCCGCTCCTGGCCCGGCCCCGGAGCCAAGGAACGCGCGGTCCGCGAGCGCCTCGGGCTCTCCCCGACCCGCTACTACCAGCTGCTCAACGCCCTCCTCGACGACCCGCGCGCCCTCGCCCACGACCCGGTGACGGTGAACCGGCTCCGCCGGGTGCGGGAGGAGAGGCAACGGCGGCGCTGAGCTCCGGGCCCGGCCCCCGGCCTCACCGAGCTCAGCCCGGGCCGGGCGGTCCGGGCCGACCGGTCCGCCGCCGCGGCCGGACGACGCGGCGACGCGTGGTGCCGGGCGGCGTGCGTCGGCCCCGCGTGCGTCGGCCCCTGCGGGTCGGCCCTGCGTGCGTCGGCCCCGTGTGGGTCCGATTCCCGGGGTCGGGCACGCGTCCGAGGAGATGACCCAGCGGCTCCGTTCCGCCCGCCGTCTCGTTCGTGCCCCTGACGCGGGCGCCGCGCGTGGGTAGGGTCGTGAGCATGGTCAGCAGCCTCCCGCACCCGACCACATCCGCCGGCCGCGACGGTCTGGCCGCGCTCCTCGCGCGTCCCGCGAAGGCCGTCGTCGCCCTCGACTTCGACGGCACCCTCGCCGAGATCGTTCCGGACCCCGAACGGGCCCGCGCCCACCCAGGGGCCGTCGAGGCGCTCGCCGCCCTCGCACCCGAGGTCGCCTCCGTCGCCGTCGTGACCGGCCGCCCCGCCGGGGTCGCCGTCCGTTACGGCGGCTTCGCCGGTGTCCCCGGCCTGGAGCACCTCGTCGTTCTCGGCCACTACGGCGCAGAACGCTGGGACGCCGTCACCGGCACCGTCCGGGCCGCCGCCCCCCACCCGGGCGTGGCCTCCGTCCGCGCCGAACTCCCCGGCTTCCTCGACCGGGCCGGTGCCTGGCCCGGCGTCTGGATCGAGGAGAAGGGCCGCGCGGTCGCCGTCCACACCCGCCGCGCCCTCGACCCCGAGGCCGCCTTCGAGGCCCTGAGGGGCCCCCTGGGCGACCTCGCCACCCACCACGGCCTCGTCCTGGAACCCGGCCGGATGGTCCTGGAGCTGCGGCCCCCGGGCATGGACAAGGGCGTCGCGCTCGCGGAGTACGTACAGGAGATGGGTGCCGGGTCCGTGCTCTACGCGGGCGACGACCTCGGCGACCTGCCCGCCTTCGCCGCCGTCGAGAAACTCCGCTCCGACGGCACCCCGGGCCTGCTGGTCTGCAGCGGCTCCACCGAGGTCACCGAGCTCGCCGACCGCGCGGACCTCTCGGTGGCGGGCCCGCCGGGGGTGGTGGAGTTCCTGACGGACCTGGCGGGGGCGGTACGGGAGGGCTGACCCGTCACTCTCCCCGTACGAGCAGCTCCACCACGCCCGTCAGGTCCTCGTCGCCGCCCGCCTCGGCCAGGCGGCGGGCCATCAGATCGAAGTACGGGCGGAGCAGTTCGGTGCTGACGCCCTGCTCCTCGGCCGTGGCGAGGAACGTGGGCGTGCCGGCGACCTGCATGCCCAGGCCGGAGACGACGCCCTTCGTGTAGTCGCCGCTCCGCAGCCGGTCGGCGGTGAGGTGGACGCCCTGCGCCATCGCGGTCAGCCAGTCCGCGAGCAGCGGGGCGAACTCCACCGGGTCGATGTCCTCCTTGCGGAGCAGGGCGAAGGCGTGATGGACGCCGGCGAACATCCCGTACATCCCGCTGAGCAGGGCCACGTCGTGCAGGGCCGCGTGGCCCGCGTCCGCGCCCACGTACCGGGTGCCCACGGGCACGGCCAGGGTCTCCCGGTGCTGCGCGAACAGCTCGGCCGCGCCGCTGTAGAGGACGTACCCGCCGGCCTGCGGGACGCCGACCATCGGCGGTACGGCCATGATCCCGCCGTCCAGGTAGCGGGCGCCGCGCCCGCGGGCCCAGTCGGCGCGGGCGCGGGCCTGGGCCGGGGTCGTGGTGGTGAGGTTGACGAGGTCCTTCCCCGTCAGGTCGGCGTCGGCGAGGGCCTCGCCCACCGAGTCGTCGTCCAGGAGGCAGACGACGACCAGCGTGCTCGCGGCGACCGCCTCCGCGGCGCTGTCGGCGGCGTTCGCGCCCTCGGCGACGAGCCCGGCCGCGCGGGACGGGGTGCGGTTCCAGACGGTGAGGGGGTGACCGGCGGCGAGCCAGGTACCGGCGAGGGCGGTGCCCATCGCACCGAGGCCGAGCAGGGTGACGGGGGTCTTCGGATGCGCGTTCGCTGTCATGACCACAAGGCTGTTACAGGGCTCTGACCTGCTCAAGTACCCACTTGGAAGTGGGTGATTACCCTGAGGTGAGCGAACAGGTCAGGAGGGTGGGGCACATGGCGACGCTGAACCGGCCCGGAGCCGAGGACGGGCACGTCTGCGGGATCGACGCAGCGATGGAGGTCATCGGAGGCAAGTGGAAGGTGCTCATCCTGTGGGCGCTGCACGAACAGCCGCGGCGCCGCTTCGGCGAGCTGCGGCGCGTCGTCCCGGGCATCACCGAGAAGGTCCTCGCCTCCCATCTGCGGGAGATGGAGGCGGACGGGATCGTGGACCGCGTCGCGTACGACGAGGTCCCGCCCCGCGTCGAGTACGGCCTGACCAAGGACGGCATACGCCTCAGCGACGCCCTCGAACCGCTCGCGGCCTGGGGCCGCGAGCGGAGGCGGCACGCCTAGGGCGTGTCCGCAATGTCAGTTGGGGAGCCATAGTCGCAGGCAGGCGATGGTGACCAGGGCTTTGTAGTGGCGGGCTCGTTTGTCGTAGCGG
>NZ_BNBZ01000062.1 GCF_014656215.1 Streptomyces zaomyceticus
ATGGTACTGCAGGGGGGACCCTGTGGGAGAGTAGGACGCCGCCGAACAATCATTGTGGGAAAGCCCCGCACCTTATGGTGCGGGGCTTTTCTGCGTTTACGGGCCGGAACCCCCTCGGAGGGGGCCGGCCCGTCCCGTTCGGGTCAGGCCGGCGTGACGAGTTGGGTGTCGTACGCCAGGATCACCGCCTGCACGCGGTCCCGGGCGCCCGTCTTCGCGAGGATGCGGCCGATGTGGGTCTTCACCGTCGATTCCGCGAGGTGGAGGCGCTCGGCGATCTCGGCGTTCGTCCAGCCCTGGCCGATGACGGTGAGGATCTCGCGCTCCCGATCGGTGAGGGCCCCGAGACGGGCGTCCTCCGGGCTCGGGCCCGGCGCACCGGATTCCGGCAGATGGTGGATGTAGGCGTCCAGAAGGCGGCGGGTGAGGCTCGGGGCGACGACCGCGTCGCCGCTGGCCACCGCGCGGACACCGGCGAGGAGTTCCTCCGGCTGGGCGTCCTTCACCAGGAAGCCGCTGGCGCCGGCCCGCAGGCCGTCGTACGCGTACTCGTCGAGGTCGAAGGTGGTGACGATCAGGATCCGGGTACGGGCGCCCGCGGCGACGATGCGGCGGGTCGCCTCGATGCCGTCGAGGCCGGGCATCCGGATGTCCATCAGGACGACGTCGGGGTGGTGCCGGTCGACCAGCCGGATCGCCTCGGTGCCGTTCGAGGCCTCGCCGACGACGGTCATGTCGTCCTGGCTCTCCAGCAGCATGCGGAAGCCGAAGCGCTGCATCGGCTGGTCGTCGGCGATGAGAACGGTCGTCACGAGGGGGAACCCTCCCGGGGGATGCGGAGTCTGACGAGCCAGCCGCCGGTCGGCAGCGGGCCGCTTTCGAGTGTGCCGTCGTAGAGGGCCGCGCGTTCGCGCATTCCTGTGAGCCCTTGGCCCTGGGGCCGGTCCAGGCCCTGGGTGTCGGTCGTGCTCGCGCCGGTGTTCGTGATCTCCGCCCGTACCTCTTGAGGGGTGTACGTCAGGAGCACGGTCGCCCTCGCGCCTTCGCCGGCGTGCTTGAGGGTGTTGGTCAGGGCTTCCTGGACGGTCCGGTAGACCGTCAGTTGCGCTCCCGGTGTGAGTGGTTGGGGCGTGGGGGAGTCCTGGAGGTCCAGTCGTACCGGCAGGCCCGCGTTGCGTACCCCGGTGATCAGGGTGTCGAGGTCGGCCAGGGTGGGCTGGGGGCCGCGGGCCGCCTCCTGCTCGTCGTCGCGCAGGACGCCCAGGAGACGGCGGAGTTCGGCGAGGGCCTCGCGGCTCGTCGTACCGATGGCGTCGAGGGCCTGGGCGGCTCGCTCGGGGTGCTTGGCCGCCGCGTATCGGCCGCCGTCCGCGAGGCCCGTGATGACCGCGAGGTTGTGGCCGATGATGTCGTGCATCTCGCGGGCGATCCTGGTGCGTTCGGCCGCCGCGGCGAGCCGGACCTCCTGGTCGCGTTCGATCTCCAGCCGGCGGGCCCGGTCGACGAGCGCGGCCGTGTGGTCCTTGCGGGAGCGGACCGCGACGCCGAGGAGGGCGACGAGCGCGTATCCCCACAGGGTGGGGACGACGTGCTGGTCCCAGCTTCCCCGGGGGAAGCGGACGGCGCCCGTCACGAGCGGCGGTACGAGCAGGGCGGCGGCCCACAGCAGGGCGCGGGGGCGGCGGGTGAGCGCGATGTGGAAGAGCGGGATCAGCTGGAGGTAGCAGGCCTGGAGGAAGGCGCCCGAGGCGGCACTGACGA
This sequence comes from Streptomyces zaomyceticus, assembly GCF_014656215.1. Taxonomy (GTDB): domain Bacteria; phylum Actinomycetota; class Actinomycetes; order Streptomycetales; family Streptomycetaceae; genus Streptomyces; species Streptomyces zaomyceticus. The sequence goes on from NZ_BNBZ01000062.1 coordinate 1,762, forward strand.
GCGCCGCGCAGGCCATCACGGCGAGGACGGCCGTGGGGCTGCGGCGGCGCAGGTACAGCGGGAGGCTGAGGAGCAGGCTGAGGGTGACCACGAGCCGGGCCGGGACGGTCGGGTCGGGGGCGGTGTTCCGCCAGCCGCCCGACGCGTCCACGAGGGCCACCGCCGTCCAGAAGAGCGTGAGTGCGGTGTCCCACGGCCAGGAGCGGCGGGAGTCGAAGGACCGGACGCGGGTGAGCAGTCGCTGGATGTGGGTGCTGAGGCCCGTCGCTCCGGTCGTCTCCGTCGTCACGTGATCATCATCCTCATACGTCCCGGCGCTTGAGCAAGAGCGCGGGCACGGCGAGTGCCGTGGCCGCCCACAGGAGCAGGGCGAGGAGGGCGGTGCCGGGGGACGCGGCGCCGGGCATCGGGGTCGCGGAGCCGAGGGCGCCGGCCGCCTGGGTGGGGAAGTACCGGACGACCGTCTCCATCACCTCGTACGGGAGCATCCCGAGGACCTCGGGCAGGATCATCACGCCGCCGACGAAGGCACCGATCGCGCCGGGTACCGAGCGGAGGCCGGCGCCGAGTCCGAGGGCGATCACGCCGAGGAGGGTGATGCCGGCGGCGTTGCCCGCGAGGGCGCCGAGGACGCCGTCGTCGGTGAGGGAGGCCGCCTGGTCGCTGTCGGAGAGGAAGAGCTGGGCGGTGAGGAAGGTCGTCAGGTTGGTGAGGAACGTGAGCGCGAGGACGACTCCCGCGTAGACGGCGGCCTTCGCGCCGAGGACGGGGAGGCGGCTCGGGACGGCGGTGAGGGTGGCGCGGATCATGCCCGTCGCGTACTCGCCGGCAGTGACCAGGATGCCGAGGACGGCGAGGGCGATGGCGCCGAGCTGGGAGCCGTACAGGGTGAGGATGACGGTGTCGACGTCGGAGTCGCCGCCGTCGGAGGTGTAGGTGGCGCCCATGAGGATGCCCACGCCGAGGACGAGTGCGACGGCGCTGAGGACGGTGATCCAGGTCGAGCGGACGGTCCACAGCTTGTGCCACTCGGAGCGGAGCACGCGCGCGTGGGTGAGGCGCGGGGTCACGGTCGGGGTGTCGGCCGGGGTGGCGGTACGCGTGAGGGTCGGGGTGGTCATGCGGACGCTCCCTGGTACTCGACGGAATCGTGGGTGAGGGCCATGAACGCCTGCTCCAGCGAGGGTGCCTGCGGGGTCAGTTCATGGAGGGGGAGGCCATGGGCGGCGGCCGTCCGGCCGATCTCCGGCGCGTCCGCACCGGTGACGAGGAGGGTGTCGGGGGCCTCCACGGTGATCCCGGCGCCGGGGAGCAGGGTGCGCAGCCGGTCGGCGTCCGGGGTGACGACCTTGACGGAGGTGCCGCCGGAGGTGCGGACGAGTTCGTCGACCGTGGTGTCGGCGAGGAGGCGGCCCTTGCCGATGACGACGAGATGGTCGGCGGTGAGGGCCATCTCGCTCATCAGGTGGGAGGAGACGAGGACGGTACGGCCCTCGGCGGCCAGGGACTTGAGGAGGGTGCGGATCCAGAGGACGCCCTCGGGGTCGAGGCCGTTGACCGGTTCGTCGAGGACGACGGTGGCCGGGTCGCCGAGGAGTGCCGCGGCGATCCCGAGGCGCTGGCCCATGCCGAGGGAGAAGCCCTTCACGCGCTTGCGGGCGACATGGGTGAGGCCGGTGAGGGCGAGGACCTTCTCGACCCGGGCCGGGGGGATGCCGTGGGTGTGGGCGAGGGCCGTCAGATGGTGGTGGGCGGAGCGGCCCGGGTGCACGGAGCGGGCTTCGAGGAGGGCGCCGACGCGGGTGAGCGGGGCGCCGTGCCGGGCGTAGGGGCGGCCGTCGACGGTGGCGTGGCCGCGGGTGGGGGCGTCGAGGCCGAGGATCATGCGGAGGGTGGTGGACTTGCCGGCTCCGTTGGGGCCGAGGAAGCCGGTGACGACGCCGGGGTGGACGGTGAAGCTGAGGTCCTGGACGACGGTGGTGTCCCCGTACCGCTTGGTGAGGTTCTCTGCTCGGATCATGTCTTCGACGTTAGGGAGCGGGCGGCGACGGTTCGTCAGACCGCGGGCGGGAGCCGGGCCGCGGGCGTAGTACCTGGGTACGACGGGGAAAAGCCCTTGTCAGGGGCGTGCGGTGGTGGGGAGGATCGGCCCCATGGACTTTGCGATACGTGTCATCCGCGCCGACGAGTGGGAGCGGGCCCGCGAGATCCGTCTGGCTGCCCTGCGGGACCCGGTCGCGCATCTCGCGTTCCTCGAAACGTACGAGGCGGCCGTGCGGCATCCGGACGACTTCTGGCAGGACCGTGCCGAGGGGGCGTCCGAGAGCGGGGCCGGGACCGTGCGGCAGTTCGTGGCCGAGGCCCCGGACGGGAGCTGGGCGGGCACGATCACGCTGTTGGTGGAGCGGCCTGCGGACGAGGTGCGCTTCGGGGCGCCGGCGGAGGTCGACCAGACGCACATCGTGGGTGTCTATGTGCGCCCCGAGGTGCGGGGGACCGGTGTGATCGACGCGCTGTTCCGCGCCGGTGTGGAGTGGTCCTGGTCGCTGGCGGAGCCGGTCGAGCGGGTGCGGCTGTACGTCCACGAGGAGAACGCGCGGGCCGCCGCCTTCTACCGCCGTTTCGGGTTCGTGGCGACGGGGGAGCGGGTGCCGATGCCGGGGCACGAAACGGCGATGGAGGACGAGTACGAGATCCGGCGGACGTCCAGGGCCCTGTCGTAGGGGTCCCCGGGCGGGGCCTGGGTCAGGGGGTGCCGGGGGCCGGTTCGGTGCGCGGCCGCGTCCGGGCGGTGGCCGTGGCGTGGCGGCCCGCGAGGCGGCAGCCGAGGCAGTCGGGGTGGCTGTGGCGGGCGGTGGTGTCGCGGACCCGCCAGTCCCACTGGTGGGCGGGGCGGGGGCCGGAGGGCTTGCCCCAGCCCGCCAGGTGGAGGGTCCAGGTCGTGGCGGCGGCGAGCACGACCAGTGCCGCGCCGAGCCACAGGGCCCAGGTGCGGTCGAGGCAGACTCCCGCGCCGGCGACGGCGGAGCCCAGTCCGGCGAGGGCGGTTCCGGTCCATCCGGCCAGGGTGTGGCCGAGGTCGACGTGGCCGTGGGCACTCATGGATGCTCCTGTGGGGGTGTCGGGGCAGGCAGGATGAGGGCATCGACGTGATGTTTTATCTCACGAGCTAAGTAACTTAGATGCTAAGGAGTCTCTGCGTGGAGGGCAAGAGCCGTCCCCCGGCCACCGTCGGCGAGGCGATCCATCGGATGGACGCGTACGTGGCCCTGGGCCTCATCGGCCAGCAGGAGGTCGCGCAGGCGCTCGGCCTCAACGTGACCGACCTGACCTGTCTCGGGCATGTGCTCGGCGCCGGCGAGGAGCCGCTGTCGGCCGGAGACCTGGCGGAGCGCGTCAACCTCACCACGGGGGCCGTGACCGGAGTGCTCAACCGGCTGGAGAAGGCCGGGTACGCCCATCGGGCCCCGGACCCCGCCGACCGGCGGCGGGTGCGCGTCGTCGCGGACCCGGACGCGGCCGCGCGGGTCGTCGCGCTGTACCAGCCGTTCTACGCCCGCCTGGAGGAGGTCTTCGCCCGGTACACCCCGGAGGAGACCGCGGTCATCGCCGACTGGTTCACCCATGCCGCCGAGGCCGCCCGCGCCCATCTGCACTCCCTGCGCGGCCGCGCCCTCTGACCCGGAGCGGGCCGGGGACCCAGCGGCGTGGGGTCAGCCGCCTGGGGTCAGCCGCGTGGGGTCAGCAGGCTCTCGGGCCAGCGGGACCTGGCCTGCTCCCCGGAGCGCATCAGGGCCAGGGTCGGGAGACCCTGGGTGTGGCCGGCGGCGAGGAGCTCCGGGAGCTGGGGGAGCGGGGCCACGGCGGCGACGTCGTCCAGGACGAGGGTCATTGGTGGGTCGAGCCGACCGTCGGATGACCGTGCGGCCATGCGGCGGCCGTGCTCGACCACGCTTGCGGCGAGCGCCGTCAGGAGCGGCATCGCGCCGGGGTGGGTGCGGGGATCCTCGATCGGTTCCCCCACCACGTAGAGGGTGCCCCCTTCGGGCAGGAAAGATGCGAGCGCCAGCGAATCCGTTCGATTCGGGGTGCAGGCCTCCCTGATGTGGATCGAGGAGAGCGCCCCGAGCGCACGGGCCGTCAGTTCCTGGGCGAGGCGGCGGCTTTCGGGGTGGGCCGTGAGGGCCGACTCCAGGAGTCCCGCGTGGCCGGACGCGGCTTTCGGGTGGCTGCGGAGGATCCGTACCGGCTCATGGGCGCCCGTGCCCTGGGCCCAGCGGTGGACCTGGCGGAACGGGCGCCCGTCCACGGCGGCGGCGTGCAGCCAGCAGCGCAGGAGCGTTTCCGCAGTCTCCGCGGTCGCCGCGTCCAGCCGGGAGCGCGGGCGTACGGGAGCCAGCAGGGCGACGGCCCGCTCCGTCGCCACGGCCGGGTCCTCGCAGTGCTCGGAGGGCGACCAGTGGAGCCGGGCGGGGGTGTCGCAGAGGTGGCCCGGGTCGTGGACGAGGACCGGGCCGAGCTTGCCCCGCGCGTCCTTGGTCGCGGACCAGACCGTGGGGTCGGAGGTGACCACCAGAACCGGTCCCTCGGCGTCCTGGATCGCCTGCACGGCGACGGGACGGCGGGCCTCCGGGAGGCCGAAGAACGTGCGGGGGGAGCCCTGGGGGGCGGGAGCGGGGATCACGGCCGCGGGCGGCTCCGGCGTGTACGGCTCCGGTGCGGACGGCTCTGGCGCGGGCTGTGCGGACGGCCGGCGGGGGGCCGGGGGAGCGGCCCTGTGCGCGGGCTCTTCGGTCTCGTCGGTCTTGTCGGCGACGGGCTCGTCGCCGCCGGACCTCTCGCCGCCCGACCGCTCGTGCGAGGACGTCCCGTCCGCCTGCTCCTCGTACCCGGGCTTCTCGTGAACGGGCTCCTCGGCCGCGAGCCTCCGCCGCTGCCGTACGGGCCTCTCGCGTACCGGCGCCCGGGTCTCCCTCACCGACGGCGCCCGGGTCTCCCGTACGGGCTCGGGGGCCGTCCCGTACACCCCCGCCTTCCTGTTCGCCCGGACGGCCCGCCAGCGGGCGATCGTGCCCAGGGTGAAGACCGCGAGGACGAGCAGGATCATCGCCTCGCCGATCAGCAGGCCCCAGAAGAGCCCGTACCCCGACAGCTCGCCCGGCGGAGTGGCCGGCCAGGCCGCCGCGAGGTCCTTCGGGGCCGTCACCAGGGAGCGCAGGGCCGAGGGAGTGCCCGTGAAGGCGACGCCCCGCGGCCAGGCGCCGTGGGAGAACAGACCTGCCAGGCCGGTCGCCGTCCACACCAGGACCGTGAGACAGAGGAGGAGGCCGAACAGGCTGAGCAGCAGCCCGTCGGAGACTCCTCCCCCTTTCCGTGCCGTGTCCATCTAGGCCACCGTCGACTGCGACGTGCCGTTCAACTGTTGCTCGACGAGGATCGCGCGCTGCTCCGTCTCCCACTCCAGCTCGGGGTCGACGGACGGGTCCGAGGCCTCGGTCATGGCGCGGTCGGTGTAGACGAGCGGGCGTTCTCGTTCGGTGATGAGGTGCTTGACCACCTGCACATTGCCGTTGACGTCCCAGACCGCGATGCCCGGGGTGAGGGTCGGGATGATCTCGACCGCCCAGCGTGGCAGGCCGAGGACCCGGCCCGTATTGCGTGCCTCGTCGGCCTTCTGGGCGTAGATGGTCCGGGTGGACGCCATCTTGAGGATCGCCGCCGCCTCCTTCGCCGCCGCTCCGTCGACGACGTCGGAGAGATGGTGGACGACGGCGACGAAGGACAGACCGAGGCGGCGGCCGAACTTGAGCAGCCGCTGGAACAGCTGCGCCACGAACGGGCTGTTGATGATGTGCCAGGCCTCCTCGACGAGGAAGATGCGCTTCTTCCGGTCGGGGCGGATCCAGGTGTGCTCCAGCCAGACGCCGACGATCGCCATGAGGATCGGCATGGCGATGGAGTTGCGGTCGATGTGGGACAGGTCGAAGACGATCAGCGGCGCGTCGAGGTCGATGCCGACGGTCGTCGGGCCGTCGAACATGCCCCGCAGGTCACCGTCGACCAGCCGGTCGAGGACGAGGGCGACGTCCAGGCCCCAGGCCCGTACATCGTCTATGTCGACGTTCATCGCCTCGGCCGATTCCGCCTCGGGGTGGCGGAGCCGCTCCACGATGTCGGTGAGGATCGGCTGACGGTGGGTGGTGTGCTCGGTGACGTGGGCGTGGGCGACCTTGAGCGCGAAGCCGGAGCGTTCGTCGAGGCCGTGGCCCATCGCCACCTCGATGATCGTACGGAGCAGGGCGAGCTGACCGGTCGTGGTGATCGACGGGTCGAGCGGATTGAGTCGGATCCCCGAGTCGTTGGCGACCATCGGGTCCAGGCGGATGGGGGTTATCCCCAGCTCCTGCGCGATGAGGTTCCATTCGCCGACACCGTCCTCGCCCTGGGCGTCGAGGACGACGACCTGCCGGTCGCGGAAGCGGAGCTGGCGGAGCACATACGTCTTCTCGAGGGCCGACTTGCCGTTGCCGGACTCCCCGAGGACCAGCCAGTGCGGGGCGGGGAGCTGCTGCCCGTACAACTGGAAGGGATCGTAGATGTAGCCCTTGCCGCTGTAGACCTCGCGGCCGATGATCACGCCGGAGTCGCCGAGACCGGGGGCGGCGGTCGGCAGGTAGACGGCCTGGGCCTGGCCCGTGGAGGTACGGACGGGCAGCCGGGTCGTCTCCACCTTCCCGAAGACGAAGGAGGTGAAGGCGTCGGTGAGGACGGACAGCGGATCTCGCATGGGTCTGTGCCCCTTCGGCCCTAGCGGCGGATGCCGGTCGCGAACGGCAGGGTGTTCACAAAGGCCCGGTGGTGCTCGCGGTCGCACCACTCCAGCTTCAGATACGACTTGCCGGCGGAGGCCCTGATCGTGCGCTTGTCCCGGGCCAGGGCCTCGGGCGAACGCGACGACACCGTGATGTACCCGACCAGGTTCACTCCGGCCGCGCCACTGGCGAGATCTTCACCCCGCTGGTCGAGCCGGCCGTGCGCGGCGATGTCGCGCGGGTCGACCGTGCGGTTCATCTTGGCGGCGCGGCTGGCGTCGGCCTCGTCGTTGGTCTTCTCGGTGAGCATCCGCTCGATCGCGACCTCGGTGGGCTCCAGATCCATGGTCACGGCGACCGTCCGGATCACATCCGGGGTGTGGACGAGCAGCGGCGCCAGGAAGTTGACGCCGACCGGGGTCATCGGCCACTCCTTCACCCAGGCCGTGGCATGGCACCAGGGCGCGCGGGTGGAGGACTCCCGGGTCTTCGCCTGGAGGTACGTCGGCTCCATCGCGTCCAGTTCCGCGGGCCAAGCGTTTCGTTTCGTCATGGCCTGGATGTGGTCGATGGGGTGGTCCGGGTCGTACATGGAGTGCACGAGTGAGGCGAGCCGGGACTGGCCGAGGGGCTGGCGGACGCGGATGTCGGCCTCGGCCAGGCGGGCACAGATGTCGGTGAGCTCGCGGGCCATGACGACGGCGAGGCCGGCGTCGCGGTCGAGCTTGCGGGCGCCGGAGGCGTGCCTGGCGGCACGGGCCATGGCATTGGCCTCGGCGGCGAGTTCGCGCGTGTAGTGCATACAGGCGACGAGATAGGCGCGGTGCTGCTCGCTGGAGGTGGAGACCATCGACTGGAGCTGGTCGTACGACTCCATGAGCCACACGGGCGCGTGCGGGTCGCCGCGCTGCCCGACGTCTTTCGCGTGTGCGTCGGGGTCGGCGGGGAGGGTGCGGGCCAGCATCTGGAGACGGGTCACGAAGCCGTCGCCGTTGGCGACATGCTTCAGGAGGGTGCCGAAACGGTCGACCAGGGCCTCCTGGTCCTCGCTGTCGCGCAGACCGACGCCGGGGCCCTCGATCTCGATGGCGGCGGTGACGGTGCGGCGGTCGGCGTGCAGCAGGACGGCGATCTCGTCCGGGCCGAAGGGGGCGGCGAGCCAGCCGACGCGGCCGATGCCGGGCGGCGGGCCGACCTCGACCTCGCGGCCGTCGAGCCGGGTGCCCGCCTCGGTGACGACCGACCGGTAGGCCGTGCCGCGCTTGAGCATCCGCTTGTAGCTGCGGTTGATCTCGAACCACTTGTAGAACGTGCGGTGCTTGTACGGGAGGTACACGGCGGCGATCGCGATCATGGGCAGGCCCGCGAGGAGCGCGATCCGCAGGGGGAGGAGGGGGACGAGGAGTCCGCTCATCATGCCGAGGAAGGCGCCGACGATGATCAGGGCGATCTCGCCGGTCTCGCGGTTCTTGCCGACGATCGCGTTCGGCCGGGCCCGGCCCACGAGATACGTACGGCGGGGCGCGACCGGCTGGGACTGGGTCGTCAACGCCCTGCACCTCCAGAGTTCTTGCGGTTGCTGTGCGGGGTGCCCGCGGTGGGGCTGCTGCTACGGGGCGCGGGCGGGGGAGTCGCGCCGCCGCCCCCGCCGCGGCTGCTGTGGGCGGCCATGCCGCCGGACATCGGGTTGGCGGGACGGGCCGGCTGGGAGGCCTGGCCGCCGCCGTCGCCGCGGGCACTGTGGGTCTTGATGCCCTGGGAGACGAGGGAGGCGGGGGAGGAGATGACGGCCGCGGCCGCGTTCTCTCCCGCGCGGTGGAGACGGTTGTTGCGGGAGGCGGCGATCTCGTCGCCGAAGCCGGGGACGAAGCGGTAGATCATCGCCGAGGCGAAGATCGCGAGCAGGATGATCGCGAGGCCGGACACGACGGCGGAGAAGGAGTCCGGGCCCGTGCCGGAGGAGAGGGCGCCGGCCAGACCGAGCACGATGACGATGACCGGCTTGACCAGGATCACCGCGATCATGATGCCCGCCCAGCGGCGGACATGGCCCCACATGTTCTTGTCGACGAGCCCGGCGTAGACCACGACACCGAGGAGCGCGCCGACGTACAGCATGACGGCGCGGAGGAACAGCTCCAGGTACAGCACACCCGCGGCGAGGACGGTCACCAGGGACACGATGATCAGCATGATGGGGCCGCCACCGATGCTGTCGCCCTTCTGGAGGGCCTGCTTGAAGCTGCCGAAGAAGATGTCGGTCTGCTGACCGGTGCCGGAGGCGATGACCTCGGTGACGGCGTCGGTGGCGTTGACGACGGTGTAGAGGATCAGCGGCGTGAAGGCGGAGGCGAGGACCGTCAGCCAGAGGAAACCGATGGCCTCGGAGAGCGCGACGGTCAGCGGGACACCGCGGATCGCCCGCTTGGCGACGGCGAGCAGCCAGAGGAGGAGCGTGAGGAAGGTCGCGGCGGCGAAGACGATCGCGTACCGGCCGAGGAACTCCAGATTGGTGAAGTCGACGTCGGCGGTCTCCTTCACGGCCTTGGAGAGGTAGTCGATGGTGGCGATGGCGGCGTCGGCGCAGCCGCGGGCGAGGGAGGAGAGGGGGTCGACGGCGGAGGTGGGGTCGGTGGCGGGGGTGCCGCCGCCGGTGCCGCCGGTCTGGCCGCGCTCGCAGAGGTCCCTTGCGGGGCCGCGAATCAGGTCGCAGTCGGTGTTGCCGGCACTGGAGCTCGGGCTCGGGGTCGGGGTGGGGGTCGGTGCTGCGAAGGCGCGACCGGAGAACAGGACGAGAGCTGTCTGCGCCGCACCGAGCGTGGCTGCGATCCTGGTGCCGCGGGGCAGGCGCTTACCGGGCATAGGTGAAGCCTCCGAACTGGCCGACAGCGTCGCTCATCTCCTGGGCTGTGGACGCCCGCTGGTCGCGGCCGACGGGAACGGGACCGTCCTTCTGTGTGAAGCCGGTGACCTTCCAGTCGCCGTCGACCCACTCGAGGTCGAGCGAGTTGGTGTACCAAGCCTCGGAAACGGGGTGCTCGGAGCCCTCGCCGGACAGGCCGAACAGGGACGAGTACCAGACGGATACCGTCGCCTTCTCGTCGGCGTAGCTCTCCACCTTCGAGCCCACGGGGATGGTGCGGGAGATGAACGTCAGCCCCTGCGGCGCGGTGCCGTCCTCCTGGAGACCGACCCGGCTCAGGAATCCCTTGTCGGTGTACACCTTGTCGAAATCGCCTTGGCGCGCGGTGACGACGGAGGGGGCGTAGACCTCGTGGACGATCTCGTTCCGTGTCGCGGCCGCGAACATCTCCGCCGACCCCAGCGCCACCGCGTAATTCGTCGCCGCGCTCTGCGCGCCCTGCTCGTCGTGGGCGTAACCCGTGGGGATCCGGCCGTTCTTGCCGGTGACCGGGGGGACGCCCGTCGCGGCGGTGGGGGCCGTCTTGCCGGAGGTGTCGGTGGAGGGGCCCGCCGCGTCCGCGGGGTCGCCGCCGCCGCGGTTGGCGAAGGCGATGGCCGCGACGAGGAGGACCACCACGCCCACGACCGTGATGAGGGAGCGGGAGCTGCGGACGGGGCGGCGTGCGCCGCCGTAGACGTCGCCGCTGTTGCCCTCGGGCAGGCGGGTCCGGGTCTGGCCCGATCCGCCCACGCCGCCGAAGCTGTCGTGCTCGTCACCGGGACTCATGCCGGGAACGCCCCCTCACTGGTTCGCGGTACGGGCAGTGCTGCAACATGACTGGACATCAGGGAAAGCAATCTCAGGTGGATGGGGTCCGACGGGGAATCAGACGGCCATCCCGTACACGATGGTGAAGAGCGTCCCCAGCGACCCGATGATGAAGACACCGGTGAGCCCGGCCACGATCAGGCCCTTGCCCTGCTCCGCGCTGAACGTGTCGCGGAGGGCGGTGGCGCCGATGCGCTGCTTGGCCGCTCCCCAGATGGCGATGCCGAGGCAGAGCAGGATGGCCACGGCCATCACCACCTCGATCATGATCTTGGCCTCGGCGCCCAGGCTGCCGAAAGGGCCCCAGTTCGGGGCGATTCCACCGATGATGGTGGTGATGTCGCCCTTTTCTGCCGCCAGGTACATGTAACTCACCGCCCCTGTTGGGTAGTTAGTTGCCCCTGCCGGACGGCATGGGTCATCGCCCTATCTTCGCTGATGAAACCGCCCACGTGTGACGGCTTGACGGCTCTCTTTACCCGATCCCCGCACACTTGACCGGTCTGACCGTCTTGACCTGCGGTGGTGTGGCCGGTTTCCATGCGAAGAAGCGTATGGTCACTCTGTGTATCACGCAGGGTGACTCCGGGCAATGATTGTCGTTGTTGCACTCTTGGGGCGGTGTCGGGAGGCGGCCTGCCGCCTAGACTGGCCCCGGGGCGTACTGCCAAGAGCCGAGGGGTGGTTGACGGTGCGTAGGGCCGGCAGGGCGTGGCTGGTGGCCGGTGGGGCCTTCGGGGTGTGCGTGAGCTTCGTCGCGCTGCTCGTCGTCGGGACGTACTCGGCCGCGGCCGGGCTCATCGGCGGTGCGGGCAGCGGCAAGAACGGCACCGTGGCCCTCGCGAAGGGTTCGGTCCCCGCGCTCTACCAGGGGCTCGTGCAGCGGTGGGGGAACCTCTGTCCCGCCATCAACCCGGCTCTGCTCGCCGCCCAGCTCTATCAGGAGAGCGGCTGGAACCCGCGGGCCGTCTCCTCCGCCGACGCCCGGGGCATCGCCCAGTTCATCCCCAGCACCTGGGCCGGGCACGGTGTGGACGGCGACGGGGACGGCGACCGGGACATCTGGGACCCCAAGGACGCGATCCCCTCGGCGGCCTCGTACGACTGCGAGCTCGCCGGCTATGTGAAGAACGTGCCGGGGGATCCGGCGAACAACATGCTGGCCGCGTACAACGCGGGCGCGTACCGGGTGATCAAGCACGGCGGGGTGCCGCCGATCAGCGAGACCCGGAACTACGTGCGGATCATCCGGTCCCTGGAGAAGAGCTTCGCCCGACCGGTGGGCCGCGTCGATCCCTCCCGGCAGGCGGCGGGCGCCATCCACTACGCGCAGGGGAAGCTCGGCACGCCGTACCTCTGGGGCGGTACGGGCACGGCCGCGCAGAATGGCCGGTTCGACTGCTCCGGGCTGACCCAGGCCGCGTACGAGAGCGTCGGCATAGATCTGCCGCGCGTCGCCAACGATCAGTACAACGCGGGGCCGCACCCCTCGCGCGACGAACTGCTCCCTGGGGACCTGGTCTTCTTCTCCGACGACCTGACCAACTCCCGGGCCATCCGGCACGTCGGCATCTACGTCGGTGGCGGTTACATGATCGACGCGCCGCGCACCGGGGCGGTGATCCGTTTCGACCGGATCGACACCCCCGACTACTTCGGCGCGACCCGGGTCACGGCGGAGGGCGCGGCGGCGCTGCCGACCCATCCGCCGCAGGCCTGAACGGAGCAGACGGACCGTCCGGTCGTACCGGACATGGCCGGAACTCTCCGTCATGCACAGGCCCTGAGCTGCGGTGAACCGTCACTCTTCGATAACGTCGTCATGATCCACCGGAGCGAGCGGAACGTGCGCCTCAGGCGGTTCGTTCCCTGATCCGACCGCTCTGACCACGGGGGTTGGAAAACCAGACACGACAGCAAGGGGCCGCAGCTCATGGCTGGACTCGCATCGGACGGTTCGAACCCCGATGTCAGCCTGCTCTACGACATCAACGGGCTGGCCAAGGCCGCCCCGCCGTGGTTCGACCGCGTCATGGGGTTCGTCGGCGAGTACGGGATCATGCTCGCGATGGCCCTCGTCGTGCTGTGGTGCTGGTGGAGCGTCCGCCGGCGTGGCACCCTCGCCGACTCCGTCTCGGCCGTCACCGGGCTCGTCTGGGCCCCGCTGGCCGCCGGAATCGCCCTCCTGGTGAACATCCCCATCCGCGGCTTCGTCGAGCGTCCCCGGCCCTTCAGGGACCATCGGGGGCTCGAGGTCCTCGTCGAGGGGAAGACCGACTTCTCCTTCGTCAGCGATCACGCCACCCTGGCGATGGCCCTCGGGGTCGGTCTCTTCGTCGCCCACCGCCGGTTCGGGCTCGCCGCCATCGGCCTCGCCCTCGCCGAGGGCTTCGCCCGGGTCTACATGGGCGTCCACTATCCGACCGACGTGATCGGCGGCTTCGCCCTCGGTACGGCGGTGGCGCTGCTCCTCGCCCCGCTCGCCCTCGCGCTGCTCACCCCGGTGGTCTCCGCCGTCGCCCGCTCGGGCCGTGCGGCCCGGCTGGTCCGCTCCCGCCGGGCGGACGCGCCGCGGCACCCGGAGGCGGTCGGCATCCCCGAGCCCCGCATCGGGGGCCCGGCCACCGGCACCGACCACAACGACCTCGCGGCCTAGGGCGTGTCCGCAATGTCAGTTGGGGAGCCATAGTCGCAGGCAGGCGATGGTGACCAGGGCTTTGTAGTGGCGGGCTCGTTTGTCGTAGCG
>NZ_BNBZ01000063.1 GCF_014656215.1 Streptomyces zaomyceticus
AGTAGCGGGGACAGGATTTGAACCTGCGACCTCTGGGTTATGAGCCCAGCGAGCTACCGAGCTGCTCCACCCCGCGTCGGTAAACACGACTCTACGGGACGCCCCTCGACCAGCGCAAATCCATTAAGACGGGGCCGGGCGGGCCCGGGCGGAGCCCGGGGCGGGGCGAGATCCGGAAGCTCCGGACCTGCCACCACCTAGGCCGTGAGCTCCTGGTGCAGCGCCTCGCTCAGCCGGGCCGCGCGCTCGGCGACCTCCGCCGGGCCCAACTCCACCGCGCGGGCGCACCAGTGGCGCCCCTCGGTCAGCTCCCCGCGGCGGGCCGCGAGCAGAGCGAGCCGGAGCGCGGCGCGACCGTGGCCGGCCCGGGCGGCCCGGGTCCACCAGAGGGCGGCCTCGCGCTCACTGCCCTCGCGGGCGAGGAGCAGCCCGAGGTTGAAGGCGCCGTTGCGGCTGCCGGCCTCGGCCGCCTCGCGGTACCAGCGGTCGGCCTCGGCCAGGTCGCCGCGCCCGGCGGCGAGCATGCCGACCCGCACCTGGGCGCGCCGGTGCCCCTGCTGGGCGGCCCGCTCGTACCACTCCTCGCACTCGGTCTTCTCCTCCCGGGGCGCGCCGAGGACGGCGGGACCGGGGTCGGGCCGGCGTGCGTCGAGCACCGAGGCGAGCCGGAAGGCGGCCTCGGCGCTGCCGCCGCCGGCGGCGCAGCGCAGGTGCCGCTCGGCGGTCCGCTCGTCGCCGTCCCGGAGGGCGGCGATGCCCACCTGGAGGGCGGCCTCGGTGTGCCCGGCGGCCGCGGCCCGCTCGTACCAGACGAGGGCCGTACGGTCCTCGTCACGGCCCGCGTGGAGGATGCCCAGGTTGAAGGCGGCGTCCACGCTGCCCGCCTCGGCGGCCTTGGAGAACCAGGGCTCGGCGCCGTTGGCGTCACCGGCCTGGAGGAGCAGCACGGCGAGCGCGTTGGCGGCCTCGCGGTGGCCCGCGTAGGCGGCCCTGCGGTACCACTGCTCGGCCTGCGGGATGCGGTCCTGGGCCGCGCAGAGCAGCCCGAGGTTGTAGGCGCCGTTCACATCGCCGGCGTCCATGGCGGCCCGGTACCAGCGCTCGGCGGTCTGCTGCTCGCCCCGGGCCGCGTGCAGCGCGCCGAGGGCGTTGGCGGCGTTGCCGTCGCCGTCCTGGGCGGCGCGCAGCCACCACACGGCGGCGCTCTCCTCGTCGCCCGCGTCGCGGAGGAGGAAGCCGAGCGCACAGGCGGCCTTGGCCTCGCCCTCCTTGGCGGAGCTGAGGTACCAGCGGCCGGCCTCCTTGAGCTCCCCCCGGTGCTCCAGGATCGCGCCGAGGTGGAGCGCGGCCCGCCGGTGGCCGCGCGCGGCGGCCTGCCGGAACCACTGCTCGGCCTCGGTCGGCTCTCCCCCGGGCTCGCCGACGGCGAGCCCGGCCGCCGCCGCCGCGGTCAGCGCGGCCGCGGCGGCCGCGCCGGTGGGCACGGCGGCGCCGGTGCCGGGGACCCGCAGCCGGGTGCCGGTGTCGTGGGGGCCGCGGGTCGTCTCGGTGCCGCGGCGCTCCAGGGCCAGGGCGAGCCGGTACGCGGCCTCGCGGTGGCCCTGCTCGGCGGCGGCGCGCAGCCAGCGCTCGGCGCCGACGTCGCTGCGGTGCTCCAGGAGGTCGGCGAGGGCGTACGCGCCGAGGGCGTGGCCCTGTTCGGCGGCCTGGCGCAGCCAGTACTCGGCGGCGGGCTCGTCGCCGCGCTCGCGGTGGTGACGGCCGAGGGCGTGGGCGGCGGGCGCGGAGCCCGCGACGGCGGCGACCCGCCACCAGCCGGCGGCCTCTTCGGCGTAGCCGCGCTGGTGCAGCAGGACCCCGAGGTTGTTGGCGGCGGCGCGGTCGCCCTCGGCGGTGGCTCCGCGCAGATAGGGCTCGGCGCCGTCCAGGTCTCCGCGGCGCAGCAGCAGCGCACCGAGGGCGCTCATCGAGGCGAGGTCGCCGCGCTCGGCGGCTCGCCGGTGGCGGGCCTCGGTCTCGGTCTCGTTCTCGGTGTCGGCATCGGTCTCGGCGGTGGTGTCGACGGCCGCATCGACGGCCCCTACTGCCTCGATGATCTCGTCTGCGGCGTTCCTGGCGTGCCGCTGCACAAACCGCCCTGTCTCCAACAGAGTTGCCCTGTCCCCCATAAATACCATCGTCGCACCACCCGCAACCCGAGCACACCTGGTATACCGCAGCCAGTGAGGTCACTCAGCGTTTTGTCGACATGCCCACAGAGAGACAAGTCAAACACGACTCACGCCAACTCGCCCCTTCCCTACCGCTCTTCGAGCCCCCCGCGCACGCCGACACACGACGAGGGCCCGGATCCTTATGGATCCGGGCCCTCGTCCTCTGAGTAGCGGGGACAGGATTTGAACCTGCGACCTCTGGGTTATGAGCCCAGCGAGCTACCGAGCTGCTCCACCCCGCGTCGGTGAACCAACAGTATCACGGTCGCGGGATGGAAAACCTCAGGTCAGCCGCTTGATCCCGTCGTCTTGAGCTTCGCCCCCGCCTCGGCCGCCCGCTGGAGAGCCGCCTGGAGGTCCTCCTGGGCCTTGCCGTACGCGGTCCAGTCGCCCTTCGCCAGGGCCGCCTCGCCCTCGTCGTAGGCCTTCTGCGCGTCGGAGATGGCCTGCTTGAGCGCGGCGTCGTTCGAAGCCGGCGGCGGGTTGGTGGTGCCCGGCGGGGTCGTCGGCGAGGTCGGCGGCGGCGTGGTGGGCGCCTCCACCCCGAAGACCGCGTTGAGCGCCTTGGTGAGGTTGTCCTCGAACACTGTCGTGTCCTTGGTCGTGTCACCGTCCGGCTGGTCCGCGTCCACGTACGACACCGCGACCTTCTTCAGGAGCGGGTAGAGCGCGTTCCGCCCCTGGGCGTACACCGGCTCCACGTACAGGAACCCGCCGTCGAGCGGGACGGTCAGCAGGTTGCCGTACTGGATGTCGGAGTCGGCGCCCTTCATGTCCCGGACGAAGGTGGCCACGGAGGGCAGGCCGTTGAGCTTGCTCTGCACCTGGGCCGGGCCCGGTACGTCCTCGGTGACCCGCAGCAGTCTCAGCCGGCCGTACTCCTTGCTGGTGGCGTCGGCGTCGACCGCCATGAAGCCGCCCAGGTTGGGCCGCCCGTTCGGCGTGAACGTCGTCGTCAGCGAGAAGCGCTGCGCCGTGTCCCCGGGCATCTTCATGCTCAGGTAGTACGGCGGGACCGCGTTGCCGTCCTTGTTGGTCGGGTCGTCCGGCACCTGCCAGGCGTCCGAGCCGCTGTAGAACTGCGCGGGGTCGGTGACGTGGTAGCGGGTCAGCAGCTCGCGCTGGACCTTGAACATGTCCTGCGGGTAGCGCAGGTGCTTCATCAGGTCGGCGTTGATCTCGGTCTTGGCCTTGACCGTGCCGGGGAACGCCTTCATCCAGGTCTTCAGGACCGGGTCCTGGGTGTCCCACTGGTAGAGGCTCACCGTGCCGTCGTAGGCGTCGACGGTGGCCTTCACCGAGTTGCGGATGTAGTTGACCTGGTTCTGCTGGGCGACGACCGCGCGCTGCTGGTTGCCGACGGTCAGCGAGTCGGCCGTGGTGTCGCCGAGCGTGGTGCGCGAGGCGTACGGGTAGCCGTTGGTCGTCGTGTAGGCGTCGATGATCCACTGGATCTTGCCGTTCACGACCGCCGGGTAGGCGTCGCCGTCGATGGTCAGCCACGGGGCGACCGCCTCGACGCGCTCCTTGGGCGTGCGGTTGTAGAGGATCCGCGAGCCCTCGCCGATGGCCCCCGAGTAGAGGATCTGCGGCTCGCTGAAGGCCACCGCGTACGCGGCGCGGTTGAAGGTGTTGGAGAGGTTGACCCCGCTCTTGCCCTCGTAGCTGGTGGTCTTCTCGCCGTTCTCCTCGTAGTCCAGCTCCTTCTGCGGGCCGCCCACGATCGAGTACTGGTCGGTCTTCTCGCCGTAGTAGATCCGCTGCTGGTACGGGCCGAGCATCCCCGTGGTCGGCAGGCCGGCCTCGGTGAAGATCGGGGAGCCGTTGGCGTCCGTCTGCGTACCCGCGGCCATGATCGCGCCATAGCCGTGGGTGTACGTGAAGTGGTCGTTGATCCAGTTCCGCTTCGGAATGCCCTTGATGTTGAGCTCACGCAGACCGACGACGGTGTCCTTGCCCGCGTAACGGTCGACGTCCAGGGTCGTCGGGAACTGGTAGTACTTCCGCTTCTGCTCCAGCTGCTGGAACGTCGGCGAGACGATGTTGGGGTCGAGGACGCGGTAGCTGGCCGCCGAGTCGGCGTCCGTGCGCAGCTGGTCCTTGGCCTTCACCGTCGACTTGCCCGAGTAGTTCTCGGGCTTCGTCCCGTCGATCGCGTACGCCTTGCGGGTCGCGTCGATGTTCTTCTGGATGTACGGCGCTTCCTTGGCCTGCTCGTTCGGCTGGACCTGGAACTTCTGCACGATGGCCGGGTACAGGCCGCCGATCAGGATCGCGGAGAGCACCATCAGACCGAAGCCGATCACCGGGAGCTGCCAGGTGCGGCGCCAGAGCGTCGCGAAGAACAGCACGGCGCAGATCGCGGCGATGCAGAACAGGATGGTCTTCGCCGGCAGGTAGGCGTTGGCGTCGACGTACCGCAGACCCGTCCAGTTGCCGGTGGCCTTGAAGTCGCTGGACTTCACGGCCAGGCCGTACCGGTCGAGCCAGTACGCCACGGCCTTGAGCGACACGAAGACGCCCAGCAGCACCGAGAGGTGCCCGGTGGCCGCGGCAGTGGCACGCGCGCCCGGGCTGGTGATCCGCAGCCCGCCGTACAGGTAGTGCGTGAGCGCGGCGGCGATCAGCGACAGGACGGCGGCGGCGAAGCCGAAGGCGAGGAGGAAGCGGTACCAGGGCAGGTCGAAGGCGTAGAACGCCACATCGAGCCCGAACTGCGGGTCCTTCTGGCCGAACTTCACGCCGTTGACCCACATCAGCCAGGTGCGCCACTGGCCGGAGGCCGACGCGCCGGCGATCAGCGCCACCAGGGCGGTGACCGCGAGCAGCACCCACTTCTTGAACGGGGCGAGGCCCATCCGGTAACGGTCGAGGCTCTGCTGCTCCAGCGACATCGCGCTGAGCGGCGGCCGCAGCCGGTACGCCAGCCAGATGTTCAGGCCGACGGCGAGCCCCATCAGCAGACCGAAGACGGCGAAGAGGCCGATCTTGGTCCAGAGCGTGGTGGTGAACACGGACGAGTAGTCGACCGAGCGGTACCAGAGCCAGTCCGTCCAGAACCCGGCGAACATCACGAACGCCATGGCCAGAACGGCCAGCACCCCGAGTGTCATGAGCAGGGTTCGGGCCCGCCGGGACGGCCGGCCGACTCTCGTCCTCGGCCCGGACGGGCTACCGCCGCGGTCCGGCATCTGGAAAGCCAACGTGCGCCCCTCGATGTTGATGCGTCTGAAAGCAGGCCCCGCGATCGTAGAGCCCACTGATGCAACTTACTGAGGCTTTACCTAGTTCCCGTGTTCAGGGGAAGAGGAGGCAGGATGTTGGTCATGTCCAACGTTTCCCCCTCCGGCCCGGCCATGGCCGCGAGCCCCCTCACCCGCGCTGTGCTCGAGATCGACGAGTACGCGGCGGGCCTCGGCTGGGACCAGCCGGCCCGTCTCTTCGCCCTGGTCGACACCGCACGGCTGCGCGCCAAGGAACCCGCGCTCGCCTCCCAGCTGGGCCTGGGTGACGACGCCACCGCCTACACCCCGATCGAGCAGGACAAGCTGCCGCGCGGGAAGCCCCTCGACGAATTCCTCGGCACCATCGCCTGGCCCGCCGGCGTGGCCGGCTGCGCCATGACGGTGGAGCGGCTGATGCTGCCCCCCTCGGCGGAGGCCCAGGTCCCGCAGGGCCTGAACGAGAAGCAGCTCGCCAAGTGGGTCGCCGCCCACCCGGACCGCCAGGAGGTGCGGATGACCGTGGCCGTGCTGCGCGGCGGCGCGCGCGAGGCGGCGATCCGGCTGCGCGAGAAGGACACCACGACCGAGGTCCTGACCGGCCCCGATCTGGTGCCGGGCCTCGCCGAGGCCCTGTCGGCGACCTTCGAGTCCTGACTCCCGCTCCACCTCGCAGCAGGGGCTCCCGGTCGACCCGACCGGGAGCCCCTCTCACGTCCACGCGCGCGTGATCAGCTCTTCGAGCAGCTCGGCAGCGACTTCGTGTCGCCCTTGCGGAGCTTCTCCAGGGACTTCGTGGCGTCGTCGATGGTGTCGACCTTGACGAGCGTGAGCCCGTCGGGGGTGTCCGAAGCGGCGGCCTCGCAGTTGTCGGCCGGGGTGAGGAAGTACTCGGCGCCGGCGTTGCGCGCGCCGACCAGCTTCATCTCGATGCCGCCGATCGGGCCGACCTTGCCCGCGTCGTCGATGGTGCCGGTGCCGGCGACGAACCGGCCGCCGGTGAGGCTCTCCGGGGTGAGCTTGTCGACGATGCCGAGGGCGAACATCAGACCGGCGCTGGGGCCCCCGACGTCGGCCAGGTTGATGTCGATCGTGAACGGGAAGACGTGGTCGGTGCCGGCCTGGATGCCGACGACGGCGCGGTCGCCCTCCTCCGAGGTGGTGGTCGTGATGACGACCTTCCGGGTGACGGTCGGCTCCTTGCGCGCCTTCTCCGCGGCGGCCGCCTCCTTGGCGGGGACGATCGTGAACTCCACGTCCTGGCCGGGCTTGCGCTTGACGACCTGCTTGGCGACGTCGGCCTGCTTGGCGATCGGCACCCCGTCGACGGCCTTGATCACGTCACCGGCGTGCAGCTTGCCCTCGGAGGGCGAGCCCTTGATCACCGAGCCGACCACGACCCGGGAGACGAACGGGATCCCCAGCTCGTCGAGGGCGGCCACCTTGGCGCTCTCCTGCGACTGGCTGAACTCCTCGGCGTTCTCCTGGCTCGACTGCTCCTCGGTCTTGCCGTCCGGGTAGAGCGTGTCGTGCGGCACCACCACGTTGTCGTGGGCCAGCCAGCCGTAGACGGCCTCGACGGCGTTCATCTTGTAGTCCGCGCTGGTGACCCGGACCGTCGTCATGTTGAGGTGACCGTCGGTCGGGTAGGTCTTGCGCCCCGAGATCTGCAGGACCGGCTCTCCCCTGGCGTCGCCGAGGGTGTTGACCGTGGGGCCCGGGCTCATCTCCGCGTACGGCACCGGGATCAGAACGCCCGCGATGAGCAGACAGATCAGGACCAGGGTGGAGGCGAGCATCGTCGCGGTGCGGCGTGGCATGGAACGACAGTACGGGACTCGCCTGTGGGTGCACCCGTGGGGCGGGTCCGTACGAGGGCGCCGGCGTCAGCTCGTCGGCGACGTGGTGACACCGGCGGCCGCCGCGGCCGGTTCGCGCTCCGCGCGAACGGAATCGGGGGTCGTGACGTGGGAGCGTTCCATCGCGTCCCGGAAGCGTGCGTATCCGGCGAGTTCGGCCACGTCACCTATGGTCTTGTTCCTCGAAGCCCAGCTTCCCCATATCGCCGCGCCGACGACTGCGAAAAGCGGAATCAGCAACCAGGCCAGCGCTGCCATCCCGACCTCCCATCCCCAGTGAGTTGATCAGCAGACTGTGTCATCTGTGAGGTCAACGCTCGCGCTTGGGGGGCGGTTACGCAAATCGGGCGTTCGGCTACGCCCTGTCGGCGCGTCGGCTTGCTGTCCGAGAGGGCGCCGACGGCGGGTCTCAGCAGGCGCCGACCCTCCCCAGCCTTCGGCCGGGGGGACCCCCAGGCCAGGGGTGGCGGGTCTCAGCAGGCGCCGACCCACTCCTCGGTGCCGTCCGAGAAGGTCTGGTGCTTCCAGATGGGGACCTCGTGCTTGAGGTCGTCGATGAGCTTGCGGGAGGCCTCGAAGGCCTCACCCCGGTGGGGGCAGGAGACGGCCACGACGACCGCGATGTCGCCCACGCGCAGGTCGCCCACACGGTGCACGGCGGCCAGCGCCCGGACCGGATAGTCGGCGACGACCTTCTCCGCGACCCGGCGCAGCTCGGCCTCCGCGGTGGGGTGGCAGGAGTAGCCCAGCGCGTCGACGTCCGCGCCGCCGTCGTGGTTGCGCACGGTGCCGACGAAGAGCGTCGTGCCGCCGGAGGCGTCGTCCCCGACCGCCCGGAAGACCTCGTCGAGGGAGAGCGGCGTCTCCCGGATCGCGAGGAGCTTGATCGGATCGGCGGCGGCCTGCTCGCCGGGGTGGTCATGCGTGGGTGCCATGGGCCCATCGTGCCGCACGCGCGCGACATCCCGGAATAGCGGTTTCGACCGGCGGTCGGAGCCCCCCGTAGGAGGGTCCTACAGACCGGCGGCCGGAGGCGGCCGGCCCGCAGAGGACCGGCCCCGCGGCTCCGCCGCCCGACGGGGCCCGGAGCCCCGGCGGTTCCCGGGATCAGATCCCGCGCCGCTTGCGCATCTGCCGGACGAGGGCGGCCGTGCCCAGCAGCGCCACCGTGGCACCGGCCGCGCCCGCCGCCGTCGCGTCCTTGCGGCCCAGGCGGCGGCCGGCGACCGTGTGGCGGCCCTCGACCTCCTCCAGGAGCGCGGCGAGCACCTCCTCGTTCGTCCACTGCGGCCGCCACCCGGCGTCGTGCAGCCGTCCGACGCTCACCACCCAGGGGTGCATGGTGTACGCCAGGTCGCCGGCCGGGGACGGGGTGAGCCCGATGCGGTGGAGCCTGGCCGCCGCGCCGAGGGCGACCGCGGAGGGCAGCTCCATGCGGCGGATCCCGGAGAGCTCCTCGACCTCCTCCTGCTCCAGCCAGCCCTCGCAGCCGACCGCGAACTCCCCGTCGACCTTCTCGAGGGCCGCGTACTCCAGAGCGCTCACCAGGTCCTCCACATGGCAGAACTGCCAGGTGGGCCGGGATCCGGCGACGACGAGCAGCCGGGGCGACTCGAAGTAGCGGGTCAGCGCCGTGTCCGTACCGCCGACGAGGACGGCCGGGCGGACGACGGTGACGTTGAGGCCCGGGTGGGCGCGGGGTGCCCGGCGGCCGAGGCGCTCGATCTCCAGCATGTCGCCCACGCCGGTGGCCTCGGCCGTGGCCCTGAGCTCGGCGTCCTCGGAGAGCGGGATGTCGTTGTCGGGCAGGGCGCCGTAGACCATCGAGGAGGTGCAGAGCACCACCCGGTGGACGCCGGCCGCCGCCGCCGCGGTCAGCACGGTCTGCGTGCCGCGCACGTTGTAGGCCGTTCGGGCGGCGGGGTCGGTCTCCAGGTCGAGATCGACGGCGAGGTGCACGACGACGTCCGCGCCGCGCAGCTTCTCGGCGATGGCCGGGTCGCGCACGTCGAGGATGTGCCACTGCGCCTCGGCGACCTCGCCCCGGCGCTCGTCGATGGCGACGACCTTCTTGATCTCGGCGGAGGCGGCGAGGCGCCTGGTCAGCAGGTCACCGACGCCGGAAGCGGCACCGGTGACCGCGACGACGGGGCCGCGCACGGCGGACCGGGTTGAGTGGTTTCGCGCTCCGCGAACCTGTGGATCTGGGGAACTCACCGGGCGTCTCCAGCGGTTGTCTTCAGTACGTACACGGATGACGCGTACGGACCAGGTGGCGTCCATCCTGCCGCAGGGCACGGCCCGGCGGAGCACCGAGCCCATTTCCGGCCCGGATGTCTACGCTGGTGGTGTGCGGGGCCTGTCTGGACAGGCCCTGGTCGGGCAGTCGCCGTCGGCAGGAGGCCGGCGGCCCTACGAGCCGAGGAAACCTGTGAGTGACACCCCATTCGGATTCGGCCTTCCGCCGGAGGAGCCGGAGAACGGCGACGAGGGCAAGAAGAAGGACCCCGCCGGAGGTGGCCAGGGGTCCGGTGGCCAGGGCGGCGGCAACCCCTTCGGGGCGAACCCGTTCGGCTTCGGCGGGCTGCCCGGCATGGGCGCGCTGGGCGGTCAGGGCGGTGCGGACAACCCGTTCGCGGCGATGTTCGGCTCGCTGAACCCCAACGATCTGGGTGCGGCCTTCCAGCAGCTCGGGCAGATGCTGAGCTACGAGGGCGGTCCCGTGAACTGGGACATGGCCAAGCAGATCGCGCGCCAGGTGGTGGCCCAGGGCACCGCGGACGGCACCAAGGACGCCAGCGTGGGCCCGGCGGAGAAGGCGGCGGTCCAGGAGGCCGTGCGACTGGCCGATCTGTGGCTGGACGGCGTGACCTCGCTGCCCTCGGGCGCGAGCACGGCCGTGGCGTGGAGCCGCGCGGAGTGGGTCGAGGCGACGCTCCCGGCCTGGCAGCAGCTCGTGGACCCGGTCGCCGAGCGGGTCGGCGCGGCGATGGGCGATGTCCTGCCGGAGGAGATGCAGGCCATGGCGGGCCCGCTGATCGGCATGATGCGCTCGATGGGCGGCGCCATGTTCGGCCAGCAGATCGGGCAGGCCGTGGGCGCGCTCGCCGGTGAGGTCGTCGGCTCGACCGATGTCGGTCTGCCGCTCGGACCGGCGGGCCGGGCCGCGCTGCTGCCGCTGAACATCGAGGCCTTCGGCAAGGACCTGGGCGTGCCCTCCGAGGAGGTGCGGCTCTACCTGGCCCTGCGCGAGGCCGCCCACCAGCGACTCTTCGCCCACGTGCCGTGGCTGCGCGCGCATCTGTTCGGCGCGGTCGAGGGGTACGCGCGCGGGATCAAGGTCGACACCTCGAAGCTGGAGGAGGCGGTGGGCCAGCTCGACCCGACGCACCCGGAGCAGCTTCAGGAGGCACTCCAGCAGGGCATGTTCCAGCCGGAGGACACCCCGGCGCAGAAGGCCGCTCTGGCCCGCCTGGAGACGGCGCTCGCGCTGGTCGAGGGCTGGGTGGACGCGGTGGTCCACGAGGCCGCCAAGTCGCGGCTGACCTCGGCGGACGCGCTGCGGGAGACGCTGCGCCGGCGACGGGCCTCGGGCGGTCCCGCCGAGCAGACCTTCGCGACGCTGATCGGTCTGGAGCTGCGTCCGCGGCGGCTGCGGGACGCGGCGCGCCTGTGGGCCTCGCTGACCGACGCGCGGGGCGTGGACGGCCGTGACGGTCTGTGGGAGCACCCGGACATGCTGCCGACGGCGACCGACCTGGACGACCCGGACGGCTTCGTGCACCGCGAGCACCTGGACTTCTCGGAGCTCGACAAGATGCTCGGCGAGGCGGCGAAGGGCGATGCCCCCGAGGACGGGGACGGCAAGGAGTGACTCTGCACGACGACGCGGTCCTCGTGCTCAAGGGGTACGAGGACCAGCCGGAGCTGCGTGATCTGTACCTGGAGCACCTGGCCGCGCATCCGGACGGCATGTACAAGCCCTGTGGGACCGGGCATCTGACCTCCAGCGCGCTGGTGGTCGATCCCCCGCGCGGGCGGGTGCTGCTGACCCTGCACAAGAAGCTGGGCATGTGGCTCCAGATGGGTGGCCACTGCGAGGCGGGCGACGCGACGGTGGAGGCCGCCGCGCTGCGGGAGGCGACCGAGGAGTCGGGGATCACGGGGCTGACCCTGCTGCCGGGCGGTCCGGTGCGGCTCGACCGGCATCCCATCCCGGCGCCCTGTCACTGGCATCTGGACGTGCAGTACGCGGCGCTGGCGCCGGCCGGTGCGGTGGAGCAGATCAGCGAGGAGTCGCTGGACCTGCGCTGGTTCGCGTACGAGGAGGTGGCGGGCGTGGCGGACACGTCGGTGGTCCGTCTCCTGGAGAGCACGCTGGCCCGCCTCTAGCGGGACACGGACACGGGAAGGTGGCGGTCGCCGTTCGGCGACCGCCACCTTCCGTACGCGTTCAGTTCCAGGCGTTGTTCTGGTTCTGGGCGTGCGAGCCGTGCTGTCCCGCGCCGAACTGGGCGGCGATGCCCTGGCCGATGGCCGCGTTCTGCGGGGGCATGACCTCGCTGGGCTGGACGAGGGCGAAGCCCTGGCCGAGGAAGCTGAGCTCCCAGCCCTCGCCGGTGTTGCCGCGGCGGCTGCGGACGCTGGAGCTGTGCGTCTGTGCCTGCATCTGGACGCGCAGCCCGGTGGACCAGGCGACGATCGCGTCCGCGTCCACGCTGACGTACTTGTCGGGCGTGACGAGCATCATCAGCGGCTGCCCCGAGGTCATCAGGGCGACCTTGCCGCGGCCGGAGATGTTGAGCTGGTACTTGCCGGTGCCGGAGACGCCGTACTGGCTGTCGACCGCGATGACCTCGGTGTTGAGGGTCGAGTCGAGCGCCAGGACGTAGGCGCTGTCCACGGTCAGGCCCTCCTGCTCGACCTCCACGACGTGGACGTACTGGGCGAGGTTGGCGAAGTAGACCGTGCCCTGGCCGGAGCAGCGCATCAGGTCGAGGCCCTCGCCGGTGCGGGCGCGGGCGCGCCGCTGGCTCGGGGTCTGGTACTCGCCGTCGAAGTCGACGAGCCCCTGGTACGCGACCATGGCGCCCTTGCGGGCGAGGATGTCGTCCTGCCCGGTGAGGCTGACCCGCAGGAGCTGCGGGTTCTGGATGACGTACCGCTCCTGGCTCTGCTGTTCCGCGTGGTTGAAAAGCGGGCTCTGCATGGTGTTCTCGCTCCCCCTCAGCCCCGGACCCGAAGGCGGTCGGTGCTGTCCTCGCTCGGCTGTACGACGACGATGCCCTGGCCCGAGAAGGCCATCTGGTAGGCCTCGCCGCTGCCCCGCCCGATGAGCGAGGAGGCCTTGAAGCTGCGCTTGCCCTTGACCTTGAGCGCCGGCGACCAGGCGACGAGCGCGTCGGGGTCGACGTAGGTCTCGTCGTCGCCGCGACCGCAGTCGACGACGATCGGCGTGCCGCGCGAGGTCAGCGCGACCCAGCCGGTGCCGGCGATCTCCACGTTGAACAGGCCCTGGCCGGCGAACTTGGCGAGCCCCTTGACCCGCTCGACGCCCCACTGGAGGTGCGCGTCGAAGGCGAGCAGATTGGTGCCGTTGACCGAGAGGGAGTCGTTCTGGAGATTGATCACGACGACGTCGGCGCCGTAGTCGGCGAGGTAGAGCAGTCCGTCGCCGGAGCACTTCATGATCGGCGCGCCCTCGCCGGTGGCCCACTGCTGGGCGACCTGGCGGGCGGCGGGCGGGTTGGGCTCGTAGGTGATGTAGCCCTCGTAGGAGACCATCGAGCCGGTCCGGGCGTAGAGGTCCTGGCCGGAGGCCATGGCCACCTTGAGCATGGTGCGGCCGTGGTTCTCCATCCGGGCCGCGACGGGGGTCGGGGCGTAGCCCGCGAGTTGCTGGTTCATGACTTCGGGCTCCCTCAGACCTCGTAGGGCTGGACGACGATGAAGTTGCCGGGGGCTCCCCGGAACTGGAGGTTCACGGTCTCTCCGCTGTGGCCGGGGTAGGCGTTGCGGCGGAGCCGCACCTGGCTGGAGAGGATGACCTGGGAGGCGGACGACCACGCCACGACGGCGTTGCAGTCGGCGAAGGTCGTCGGCGTGACGGGCAGCACCACGGGAACGCCGTGGGTCTTCACGACGACGGTGCCGGTGCCCTGGAACTGCATCGTGAACAGGGCGCCGCCGGGGATGCCGTGGCCCTCGATGCGCCGCACCTCGTACTGCAGGGTCTCGTCGAACGCGAGGACGTTCTCCGCCGAGACGCAGATGCCGTCGCCCTGGAGCTCGATCGGGTGCAGATGGGCACCGTCCTCGGCGAGGAAGAGCTGACCGCGGCCGGTGCAGCGCATGAGCTGCATCTCCTGGCCGGTGGCGTTGCCGACGATCCGGCCGGTGAAGCCGGCGCCCTTGTGGGAGAAGTCGACCTTGCCCTGGTACATGACCATGGAGCCCTGCCGGGCGAGGACGGGCGTCGCGCCCATGGCCAGGTCGACCCGCATGAGCTGCTGGTTCTGCGGGGTCCAGCGGGCGCCGGTGGCGGTCTCCTTGTACGGCGCGAGCGCGGCGGCGAGCCCCGCTCCGGTGGCCGGGACACCCCCCGGAACGCCGGGCTGCTGGCCGTACCCGGACTGCTGCCCGTACGGGGCGGGCGCGGCCTGCCCGTACGGAGGTGCCTGCGGCGGCTGGCCCTGGCCGGGGTACTGGCCCGGAACCTGCCCGGGGTACTGGCCCGGGGGCTGCCCGGGGACCTGGCCGTACTGGGGCTGCTGCGGCGGCTGCCCGTAGGGGGCGGGTGCCGGTGCGGGCGGCGGAACCGGGGCGGGCGCCAGGGGCGCCACCATGGTGGGCGCCGTGTGCACCGGCGGAGCCGGCGGCACGGGCGCCTGCGGGGCCGCGGGCGCGCCGAAGGCCGGCGCGGGC
>NZ_BNBZ01000064.1 GCF_014656215.1 Streptomyces zaomyceticus
TGGTGAAGGCGGGTGGTGCGTATGTGCCGGTGGATGTGGAGTATCCGGCGGATCGTGTGGCGCAGATTCTTGGTGATGCGCGTCCGGTGATGGTGATAGACGATCTGTCGGTGCTCGCGGAGGCGGATGGTTTCGCTGATGATCCGGTCGCGGTGTCTGTTTCTCGTTCGCATCCGGTGTATGTGATCTTCACGTCGGGTTCGACGGGTCGGCCGAAGGGTGTGGTGGTCGAGCATCGTTCGGTGGGCGCGTATCTGGAGCGTGCTCGCGCGGTCTATGGAGATGCTTCGGGTTCCTCACTTCTGCATTCTTCGGTTGCTTTCGACCTGACGGTGACGGCTCTCTATACGCCGTTGGTGTCGGGTGGCTGTGTGGTTCTCGGTGATCTCGATGAGAACGCGGGTACGGGTTCCACGGGTCGGCCTTCGTTCATGAAGGTGACGCCGTCGCATCTGGGTCTGCTGGAGGCTCTGCCGGCGCAGATGTCTCCGTCGGGGACGCTGGTCACGGGTGGTGAGGCGCTGGTGGGTGAGGCGCTCGCCTCCTGGCGGGACCGTCACCCCGATGCCCGGGTCGTGAATGCGTATGGTCCGACCGAGGCGACGGTCAACTGCACCGATTTCTGGGTCGAGCCGGGCGCTGTGGTGGGGTCGGGTCCGGTGCCGATCGGCCGTCCGTTCTGGAATACCCGCGCCTACGTCCTGGACAGCCGTCTGCGGCCGGTGGCTCCGGGTGTCGCGGGAGAGCTCTATGTCGCGGGTGTTGTTCTGGCTCGTGGTTATTGGGAGCGTCCGGATCTGACGAGTGAGCGTTTCGTGGCGGATCCGTTCGGTCCGGCCGGTGCGCGGATGTATCGCACGGGTGATGTGGCCCGGTGGAATGCCGAGGGTCAGCTGGTGTATGTCGGCCGGGTCGACGACCAGGTGAAGGTGCGGGGATTCCGTATCGAACTCGGTGAGATCCAGGCCGTCGTCTCCGCTTACGACAGCGTTTCGCGTGCCGCTGTCGTGGTTCGCGAGGACCGTGCGGGGGATCAGCGTCTGGTCGGCTATGTCGTGGGTTCGGCGGACGGCCTGCGGGAGTTCGTCGCTCAGCGTCTGCCGGACTACATGGTCCCCTCCGCCTTCGTCGAACTCGACGAGCTGCCGCTGACCTCCAACGGCAAGCTCGACCGCAAGGCTCTCCCCGCACCCGACTACGCCGTCGAGTCGGCCGGCCGCGCCCCGCGCTCGCCGCGTGAGGAGATCCTCGCGGGTCTCTTCACCGAGATCCTCGGTCTCGCTTCCGGCGCCGTCTCGATCGACGACGACTTCTTCCAGCTCGGCGGACACTCCCTCCTCGCCACGAAGCTCGTCAGCCGCATCCGTACCGTGCTCGGTGTCGAGATGGGCGTCCGGCAGCTCTTCGACACCCCCACCGTCGCCGGCCTCTCCGCCGCCCTCGACCACACCGGAGGCGCCACCAGGGAGGCCCTCACCGCCGTCGTCCCCCGGCCCGTCCGCGTACCCCTCTCGTACGCCCAGCAGCGGCTGCGTTTCCTTCAGCTCCTCGACGGCGACAGCACCGCCTACAACGCTCCCGGCGCCCTGCGTCTCAGCGGTCCTCTCGACCGCGAGGCGCTGCGGCTCGCGCTCGCCGACGTGGTCGCCCGGCACGAGAGCCTGCGGACGGTCTTCGCCGAGGACGACGAGGGTTTCGTACAGCATGTCGTTCCGGCGCGCGAGGCCCCCGTCGGCTTCGAGGTGCGGGACGTCGACGAGGGCCGGCTCGCGGCCGAGCTGCTCGCCGCGGCCCGTCACCTCTTCGACCTGTCCTCCGAACTCCCGCTCCGTGCCACGCTGTTCGCCCTCTCCGAGGACGAGCACGTCCTGCTGATCCTGCTGCACCACATCGCGGGCGACGGCTGGTCCATGCGCCCGCTGGCCCGTGACCTCGCGACCGCCTACACCGCGCGGACCACCACGGGCGAGGCGCCCGGCTGGGAGCCGCTGCCCGTGCAGTACGCGGACTACAGCCTCTGGCAGCGCGAACTCCTCGGCTCGGAGGACGACCCGGGCAGTGAGATCTCCCGGCAGCTGACCTACTGGAAGAGCGCCCTCACCGGGCTTCCCGGTGAGCTCCCGCTGCCCGTCGACCGGCCCCGGAGTGCCGAACTGTCCAGCCATGGCGGCCAGGTGACGTTCCGTATCCCGGCCGCCCTGCACCAGGAGTTGTACGCGCTCAGCGGCCGTACCCGGTCCAGCCTCTTCATGGTGCTCCAGGCGGCGCTCGCCGGGCTTCTCACCCGGCTGGGAGCGGGGGAGGACATCCCGATCGGCTCGCCGATCGCCGGGCGTACCGACACCGCCGTCGAGGAGCTCGTCGGCTTCTTCGCCAACACCCTGGTCCTGCGCACCGACACCTCGGGCGACCCCGACTTCACCGAGCTCGTCGCCCGGGTCAGGGAGGCCGACCTCGCGGCCTATGCGCACCAGGACCTGCCGTTCGAGCGGCTCGTCGAGGCGCTCAACCCCGAGCGGTCCCTCTCCCGTCACCCGCTCTTCCAGGTCGGTCTGACCCTCCACAACGCCGACCCGCGCGCCACCGTCGCCGAGGTCGCCCGGCTGCCGAGGCTCGACGTGAGCCTGGAGCGGCTGCCCATCGAGGACACCAAGTTCGACCTCAACTTCGAGCTGACGGAGAGCTTCGACGCGTCGGGCCGGCCGGCCGGAATCGTCGCCGACCTGGAGTACAGCACCGGGCTCTTCGACGCGCCGTCGGCGCGTTCGACGGCGGACCGGCTGGTGCGGCTGCTCACCGAGGTGGCGGCCGACCCGGCCCGGCGGCTCTCCGCCGTCCCGCTGCTCGACGAGACCGAGCGCGCCGTGGTGGTGGGGGAGTGGAGCTCCGCCGAGCGCCCCGAGGTGGCCGAGGTCCTCGGCCGGGCCGGACTGCCCGCCGGGCTCACCGTGACCCGCGCCTGGGTCCTCGACGACCGGCTGAGCCCGGTCCCTCCGGGGGTGCCCGGCGAGCTGTACGCGGCGGGCGACGGCCCCGCTCCCACGGACGTCGCCGCACAGAACTCCACCGGCGCCCTCCCCGGGGCCGCCTGGCTCCTGCCCACCGGCCGTACCGCCCGCTGGACCCACGACGGCACCCTCCGGCTCGCGCCCGCGGCGGACGACACCGCCACGTCCGACGGCGCGCCGGACACCGCCGCCGCCCTCGCCGGTACCGTCCACGCGGCCCGTTCCCGGGCGCCCCGCAGCCCTCTGGAGCAGATTCTCCGCACCCTCTTCGTCGAGGTCCTCGGGGTGCCGGCGGTCGGCATCGACGACGACTTCTTCGACCGCGGCGGCCACTCCCTGTCGGCCGTGCGGCTGCTCAGCCGTGTCCGTTCCGTCCTCGGTGCGGAGATCTCGATCCGTACCTTCTTCGAGAACCCGACCGTCGCCGGACTCGCCGAGGCCGCCGCCCGCGCCACCGGCGCGCGCCGCCCGCTCGCTCCCGCCGAGCGTCCGTCCCGGCTGCCCCTCTCGTACGCCCAGCAGCGTCTGTGGTTCCTCCACAACCTGGAGGGGCCCAGCGCGACGTACAACATCCCCGTCACCCTGCGACTGACCGGCTATCTGGACCGGGCCGCCCTGCGGCAGGCCCTCACCGATGTCGTCGTACGCCACGAGAGCCTGCGGACCCTGTTCGCCGAGGACGGCTCCGGGGCGCGCCAGGTGGTCCTGCCCGCCGAGCACGCACGGCCGCAGCTCACCGAGGAGGAGGTCGCCGCCGGGGAGCTGGACGCCCGGGTCCGCGCCGCCGCCTCGTACGCCTTCGACCTGCGGGCCGAACTTCCCGTCAAGGCATGGCTGTTCGGAACCCCGGCCGGAGAGCGGACACTGACGCTCGTCGTGCACCACATCGCCGGCGACGGCTGGTCGATGGGTCCCCTCGCCCGCGACATCTCCCGCGCCTACGCGGCCCGGGCCCGGGGCGAGGCGCCCGTGTGGGACGCGCTGCCCGTGCAGTACGCCGACTACACGCTGTGGCAGCGGGAGGTCCTCGGCTCCGAGGCCGACCCGGAGAGCGAGATCTCGCGGCAGCTCGCCTACTGGAGCACGACGCTCGCCGGGCTCCCGGAGGAGCTCGAACTGCCCACCGACCGGCCCCGCCCGCCGAGCCAGTCGCACCGCGGCGGCCGGGTCGCCTTCGAGGTCCCCGCCAGTCTGCACGCGGCCCTCGCCGACCTCGCCCGCACCACCCGCACCAGCCTCTTCATGGTGCTCCAGGCGGCCCTCGCCACCCTGCTCAACCGGCTCGGCGCAGGCGCGGACATCCCCATCGGCACCCCGATCGCCGGCCGCACCGACACCGCGGTCGAGGAGCTCGTCGGCTTCTTCGTCAACACCCTCGTCCTGCGCACCGACACCTCGGGCGACCCCGACTTCACCGAACTCCTCGCCCGCGTCCGTGAGACCAACCTCGGCGCCTACGCCCACCAGGACCTGCCCTTCGAGCGGCTCGTCGAGGTCCTCAGCCCCGCCCGCTCACTCGCCAGGCACCCCCTCTTCCAGGTACTGCTCGGCCTCGACAACAACCAGGAGGCCCTGGACGTCCTGCGCCTCCCGGGCCTCACCGTCGACGTACGGGCGCCCGAGACGGGGCGCGCCAAGTTCGACCTGGCGTTCTTCCTCGACGAGACCTACGGCCCCGACGGCACCCCGACAGGGCTGCACGGAGCCGTCGAGTTCAACTCCGACCTCTTCGACCGGAGCACGGCCACCGCCTTCGCCGAACGGCTCCTCCGTCTCCTCGGCTCCGTCGCCGACGACCCGCGGCGCCCCCTCGGCCGGCTCGACGTCATGACCGACGACGAACTCGCCACCCTGGAGCGCCGCAACCGGACCGCGCACGCCACCCCGCCGCGCTTCGTCCCCGAACTCGTCGAGGGCCGGGCGGCCGACGTCCCGCACGCCACGGCCGTCATCTCCGAGGCCGTCACCCTGTCCTACGGGGAGCTCAACGCCCGCGCCAACCGGCTGGCCCACCACCTCGCCGCCCGGGGTGTCGGCGCCGAGGACATCGTCGTGATCGCCCTGCCCCGCTCCGTCGACATGATCGTCGGCCTGCTCGCCGCGCTGAAGACCGGCGCCGCCTACCTCACCCTCGACGTCAAGGCCCCCGAGCAGCGGCTGAGGGCCGTCCTCGACGACTGCCGCCCCGCCGCCGTCCTCACCGACACTGCCCACCGGCCCCTCCTGGGCGAGGCCCACTCCGGACGGACGCTCGTCCTCGACACCGAGGACACCGGCCGGCTCCTCGCCGCCGCCCCGGACACCGACCTGACGGACGCCGACCGGATCCGCCCCCTGGACCCGCGCCACCCCGCGTACGTCGTCTACACCTCGGGCTCCACCGGCACCCCCAAGGGGGTCGTCATGCCGATGGGTTCCCTGATGAACCTGCTGGCCTGGCACACCGGCACCTACTGCGGCGGCGTAGGCACCCGCACCGCCCAGTTCTGCGCGGTCTCCTTCGACTTCGCCGTCCAGGAGATCCTCCAGGCGCTCGTCGTCGGCAAGACGCTCGTCCTGCCCGAGGAGGAGACCCGGCTCGACGCCTACGAGCTGGCCTCCTGGATCGCCCGCTACGGCGTCAACGAACTCTTCGCGCCCACCCTCGTCATCGACGCCGTCCTCGCCGCCGCCGCCGACACCGGCGAACGCCTCGACTCGCTCACCGACATCTTCCAGGGCGGCGAACAGTTCCGGCTCAGCGGCGACCTGCGGGCCTTCTGCACCACCGGCTGGCGCCGGATGGCCCACAACATCTACGGCCCCGCCGAGGTGGCCGCCATCACCTCATCGACCCTCCCCGACGACATCGACGAATGGCCCGGCTCCGCCCCCATCGGCGAACCCATCTGGAACGCCACCGTCCACGTCCTCGACGAGCGGCTGCGCCCCGTCGCCCCCGGCGTCCGCGGCGAGCTGTACATCGGCGGCGGCCAGATGGCCCGCGGCTACCAGGGACGGCCCGACCGCACCGCGGAACGGTTCGTCGCCTCGCCGTTCGGACCCGTCGGCTCCCGCATGTACCGCACCGGTGACGTCGTCCGCTGGAACAGCGCCGGAGAGCTGGAGTTCCTCGGCCGCTCCGACCACCAGATCAAGATCGGCGGCTTCCGCGTCGAACCCGGCGAGGTCGAGGCCGTCCTCGCCGAGCACCCCGCCGTCGACACCGCCGCCGTCCTCACCCGCGAGGACGCCCCCGGCACCGTACGCCTCGTCGCCTACGTCGTACCGGAGCAGCTCCACCCGGACGCCGACCCGGACCTCGCGCGCACCCTGCGCAGCCACATCGCCGGCCACCTGCCCCACTACATGGTGCCGTCCGCCGTCGTCGTCCTGCCCGAACTGCCCCTGACCGCCAACGGAAAGCTCGACCGGGCCGCGCTCCCCGCACCCGCCGCCACCGGCGGCGACACCGCCGGCGAAGGTCCCCGCACCGACCGGGAGAAGGCCCTCTGCGGTCTCTTCGTCGACGTCCTCGGCGTCCCCCACGTCGGCATCGACGACGGTTTCTTCGACCTCGGCGGCGACAGCATCATGTCGATCCAGCTCGTCAGCAAGGCCCGCCGCGCGGGACTCGAACTGTCCGTCCGCGACATCTTCGAGCACCGCACCGTCGCCGCCCTCGCCCACGTCGTCACCGAGTCCACCGGCGTCGTCGTCGAGGAACCCGGCGCCGGCCTCGGAGAGGTCCCGCACACCCCGATCAACCACTGGCTCCTCGACCGCGCCGACGACCTCGACGCCTTCCACATGTCCGCCGTCCTCCAGGCCCCCGCGGGCCTCGCCCCCGACCGTCTCACCGGCGCCGTCCAGGCCCTCCTCGACCACCACGACGCTCTCCGCGCCCGGCTCACCCCCGGCCAGGACCGCCGCATGGAGATCACGGAACCCGGCAGCGTCGACGCCGCCGGCGTCATCCGGC
This sequence comes from Streptomyces zaomyceticus, assembly GCF_014656215.1. Lineage (GTDB taxonomy): Bacteria > Actinomycetota > Actinomycetes > Streptomycetales > Streptomycetaceae > Streptomyces > Streptomyces zaomyceticus. The sequence continues at coordinate 6,970 of NZ_BNBZ01000064.1, forward strand.
ACGTCGACGCCACCGGCCTCGACGAGGAGGCCCTCACCACCCTCGCCCGCGCCGAGGGCGAGGCCGCCCGGGACCGCCTCGACCTCGCCGCCGGACGCGTCGTCCAGGCCGTCCATGTCGACCGCGGACCCGACACCCCCGGACTGCTCCTCCTCGTCGTCCACCACCTGGTGATCGACGGAGTCTCCTGGCGGATCATCGTCCCCGACCTCGCCGAGGCCCACGAGGCCGTCGCCGCCGGACGCACCCCCGGACTCCAGGCCGTCGGCACCTCCCTGCGCCGCTGGGCGCAGCGCCTCACCGAGGAAGCCGCCAAGCCCGCCTGGGCCGCCGACGCCGCCTGGTGGCAGACCGTCCTGCGCACCCCCGACCCGCGCCTCGGCCGGCGGGCCCTCGACCCCGTCCGGGACACCCACGCCACCTCGGGACGCATCGAGACGACCCTCCCGGCGGACATCACCGAGGCCGTCCTCACCCGCGTCCCCGCGGCCTTCCACGCCGAGGTCAACGACGTCCTGCTCACCGCCTTCACCCTGGCCTGGACGCGCTGGCGCGGCGGCGGCGGACTCCTCCTCGACCTGGAGGGACACGGCCGCGAGGAGCACCTCGTCGACGGCGCCGACCTGTCCCGTACCGTCGGCTGGTTCACCAACCTCTACCCGGTACGCCTGGACACCGGCCCCGCCGACCTCGCCGAGGCCTTCGACGGCGGCCCCGCCGCCGGAACCGCCCTCAAGACCGTCAAGGAACAGCTGAGGGCCGTCCCCGACAAGGGCATGGGATACGGACTCGTCCGCCGCCTCAACCCCGACACCGCGACCGGGTTCACCGGACTGCCCGAACCGCAGGTCGCCTTCAACTACCTCGGGCGCTTCGCCACCGGAGGCAGCGGCCCCGTCGCCGACTGGACGCCGCTCAGCGGCATCGACGTCGTCCCCGGAGACCCCGCCCACCTGCCCCTCGCCCACCCCCTCGAACTCAACGCCCGCACCGAGGACGGCCCCGGCGGCTCCCGCCTGGTCGCCTTCTGGACCTGGGCCGAGGGCATCCTCGACGAAACCGACGTCCGCGCGCTCGCCGACCTCTGGTTCCGGGCCCTCGAAGCCCTCGTCACCCACGCACGTGACCCCCTCGCCGGCGGCCTCACCCCCTCCGACCTGTCCCTCTCCTCCCTCACCCAGGACGAGATCGACGACTTCGAGGACGAGTTCGACGACCTGTTCGACGACTCCGACGGCGACGACCCCACCGGCGGCGAAGCGTTCGCCGCACTCGACGACGTACACGCTCCCGAAGACGAAGAAGAGGCCCAGAAGTGAGTCGCACCCCGCGGAAGATCGAGGACATCCTGTCGCTGGCCCCGCTCCAGGAGGGCCTGCTCTTCCACAGCGTCTACGACGAGGAGGGCCTCGACCCCTACGTCGTCCAGATCTCCTTCGACATCGAGGGCGCCCTCGACACGGCCGCCCTCCGCACCGCCGCACAGGCCCTGCTCGCCCGCCACGCCAACCTGCGCGTCGCGTTCCGGCAGCGCAAGAACGGCGACTGGGCCCAGCTCGTCATGCGCGAGGTGCCACTGCCCTGGACCGAGACCGACCTCACCGGCCTCCCCGAGGACGAGCGAGGAGCCGCGGCCGACGCCGCCGTCGCCGCCGACCGGGCCACCCGCTTCGACGTCACCCGGCCCCCGCTGCTCCGCTTCACCCTCCTCAGGACGGGCGCCGCCGTCCACCGCCTCGTCCTGACCAACCACCACCTCCTCATGGACGGCTGGTCGCTTCCCGTCCTCATGGGCGAGCTCTTCGCCCTGTACGACAACGGCGCCGACACCGGCTCCCTGCCCCCCGCCCGCCCCTACCGCGACTACCTCGCCTGGCTCGAACGACAGGACAAGGCCGCCGCCCGCGACGCCTGGCGCGAGGCCTACGCCGACCTCGCCGAACCCACCCACGTCGCCCCCGACGCCGGCCGGGCCGCCGTCGCCGGCGCCGAAGTGCAGACCGTCCTCGACAGCGAAGCCACCACCGCGCTCGGCGAGATCGCCCGCGGCCGCGGACTCACCCTCAACAGCGTCGTCCAGGCCGCCTGGGCCATCGCCCTCAGCACCCACACCGGCCGCGACGACATCGTCTTCGGCACCACCGTCAACGGCCGGCCCCCGGAGATCGACGGCGTCGAGCGCATGGTCGGCCTCTTCATCAACACCCTGCCCACCCGCGTCCGGCTCCGCCCCGCCGAGCCCCTCGCCGCGCTGATCACCCGCGTCCAGGACGAACAGGCCCGGCTCACCCCGCACCAGCACCTCGGCCTCGCCGAGGTCCAGCGGGCCGTCGGCCACGGCGAACTCTTCGACACCTCCATGGTGTTCCAGAACTACCCGGTCAGCCGCACCGGCGCCGCCGGCACCGGCATCGGCGCCGCCATCAGCCTCGTACCCGGCAAGAACCGCGAGGCCACGCACTACCCCCTGCTGCTCATCGCCTCCGCCCGCGACACGATGCGCTTCCGCCTCAACTACCGGCCCGACGTCTTCGACGCCGCCACCGCGCAGCGGGTCCTCGACCGCTTCGGCCGCGTCCTGCGCGGCCTCGTCGCCGACCCCGACCAGCCCGTCGGCCGCCTCGCCCTCCTCGGCGAGGACGAGCGCCACGACGCCCTGATCCGCTGGAACGACACCGCGCGCGACGTCCCCGAGGACATCACCGTCCTCGACCTCTTCCGCGAGCAGACCGCCCGCACCCCGCACGCCGCCGCCGTCACCGGCAGCGACGGCACCCTCGACTACGCCGAGCTCGACGCCCGCTCCAGCCGCCTCGCGCACCTCCTCGTGGCCCGCGGCGCCGCCCCCGAACGGTTCGTCGGCATCGCGCTGCCCCGCACCACCGAGATGGTCGTCGCGCTCCTCGCCGTCCTCAAGACCGGCGCCGCCTACCTGCCCGTCGACCCCGACTATCCGGCCGAACGCATCGAGTTCATGCTCGACGACACCCGGCCCACCCTCCTCGTCACCACCCGCGACCTGGCCGGAGCCCTCCCCGACACCGGCACCCCGCGCCTCCACCTCGACGACCCGGAGCTCGCCGACGCGCTCGCGGCCCAGCCCGCCACCGCGCCCACCGACGCCGACCGGCACAGCCCCCTGCGGCCCGCCCACCCGGCGTACGTCATCTACACCTCAGGCTCGACCGGCCGCCCCAAGGGCGTCGTCATCGAACACCGCTCCCTCGGCGCCTACCTCCAGTGGGGCCGCGACGCCTACCCGGCGATGACGGGGACCTCCCTGCTCCACTCGCCGATCTCCTTCGACCTCACGGTCACCGCCCTCTACACGACGCTCGTGTCCGGCGGCCTCGTCCGCGTCGCCGAACTCGACGAGACCACCGCGGAGGGCGCCACCCCCACCTTCCTCAAGGGCACCCCCAGCGTCCTCGCCCTCCTGGAGGCGCTGCCCGCGGACGTCTCCCCGAGCGGCCTCGTCATGCTCGGCGGCGAACTCCTCCTCGGCGAGGTCATCGACCGCTGGCGGGCCCGCCGCCCCGAGGCCGACGTCCTGAACGTGTACGGAGCCACCGAGGCCACCGTCAACAGCGTCCAGTACCGCATCCCCGCCGGCGCCCCCTCCCCGACCGGCCCGGTCCCCGTCGGCCGCCCGTTCTGGAACACCCGGGTGTACGTCCTCGACAGCGCCCTGCGGCCCGTCCCCGCCGGAGTCCCCGGCGAGGCCTACATCGCCGGCACCGGTCTCGCCCGCGGCTACTGGCACCGCGCCGGACTCACCTCCGAGCGCTTCGTCGCCAACCCGTACGGCCCGCCCGGCTCCCGCATGTACCGCACCGGCGACGTGCTCCGCTGGAACCACGACGGACTCCTCGAGTTCGTCGGACGCGGCGACGGCCAGGTCAAACTCCGCGGCTACCGCATCGAACTCGGCGAGATCGAGGCCGTTCTCGCCGCCCACGACCACGTCACCCAGGCCGCCGTCCTCCTCCGCGAGGACCAGCCCGGCGACAAGCGCCTCGTCGCCTACGCCGCCACCGGAGGCCGCCCCGTCACCCCCGAGGACCTGCGGGCCCTGGCGGCGGAGCAGCTGCCCGAGTACATGGTGCCGTCGGCGTTCGTGACGCTCGACGCGTTCCCCCTGACCCCCAACGGGAAGCTGGACCGCAAGGCCCTGCCGGCACCCGAGTACGGGACCGGATCGGAATCGGCCGGGCGCTCGCCGCGCTCGCCGCGCGAGGAGATCCTCGCGGGTCTGTTCGCGGAGACGCTGGGTCTGACCCACGCCGTCTCGATCGACGACGACTTCTTCCGGCTCGGCGGACACTCGCTGCTCGCGACCAAGCTCGTCAGCCGCATCCGCAGCGTCCTCGGCGCCGAGATGGCCATCCGCCAGCTCTTCGACACCCCCACCGTCGCCGGCCTCTCCGGAGCCCTCGACACCGGCAACGCCGGCGCCCGCCCCGCACTCACGGCGGCGGCGCCGCGACCGGACCGCATCCCCCTCTCGTACGCCCAGCAGCGCCTGTGGTTCCTCAACAGGTTCGAGGGCCCCAGCGCCGCCTACAACTCCCCGGTGGCCCTCCGCATGAGCGGCAGCCTCGACCGCGACGCCCTGCGGGCGGCGATCGGGGACCTCACCGGACGGCACGAGAGCCTGCGGACGGTGTTCGCGGAGGACGGGGAGGGAGCGGCCCACCAGGTGGTGCTGGGCGCCGGCGACGATGCCGCGACGGGTTCCGGGGCCGACATCGGCTTCACGGTCGTCGAGGTCGACGAGGCCGGGCTCCGGGACGCCCTCCTGGCCGCCGCCCGCCACACCTTCGACCTCACCCGTGACACCCCCCTGCGCGTCTGGCTCTTCGAACTCGGCGCCGACGAGCACGTCCTGCTCCTGCTCACCCACCACGTCGCCACCGACGCCTGGTCCCGCGCCCCGCTCGCCCGCGACCTGACGACGGCGTACACGGCCCGCGTCTCGGGCCGTGCCCCCGCCTGGCAGCCGCTGCCGGTGCAGTACGCGGACTACAGCATCTGGCAGCGCGAACTCCTGGGCACCGGTGACGGCGCGGACGGCGAACTCGCCCGTCAGCTGTCCTACTGGCAGAAGACCCTGGCCGGCCTCCCCGAGGAGCTGGCCCTCCCCTTCGACCGACCGCGCCCGGCCACCGCCTCCCACGAGGGCGACACCATCACCTTCGAGCTGTCGCCGGAGCTCCACGAACGCCTGGGACGGCTGTCCCGCGATCACCGGGCCAGCCTCTTCATGGTGCTGCAGGCGGGTCTGGCGACGCTGCTGAGCAGGCTCGGCGCGGGGGAGGACATCCCTCTGGGTACGCCGATCGCGGGTCGTACGGACGATGCTCTGGACGATCTGGTCGGGTTCTTCGTGAACACGCTGGTGCTGCGGACGGACGTGTCGGGTGATCCGACGTTCGCGGAGCTGATCGAGCGGGTGCGTGTGGCGGACCTGGAGGCGTACGCGCATCAGGATCTGCCGTTCGAGCGGCTGGTGGAGGCGGTGAACCCCGAGCGGTCCCTCGCCCGGCACCCCCTCTTCCAGACCATGCTCAACCTGAACAACGCCGGCCCGGTCGAAGCCCTCGACGAGATCGCCAAGCTGCCCGGCCTCACGGTCCGCCACGAGCCCCTGGAGACCAACCGCGTCAAGTTCGACCTCGGCTTCTCCTTCGCCGAGTCCCACAGCACCACCGGCACACCCGGCGGCCTCCGCGGCGCCCTCCAGTACCGCACCGATCTCTTCGACCGGGTGACGGCGCAGGGGATCGCGGATCGTTTCGTGCGGGTGCTGGGTGAGCTGTCCGCCGATCCTGCCCGTCCTGTGGGCGATGTCGAGGTGCTCGATGTCGTGGAGCGGGAGCGGGTGTTGGTGGGGTGGAACGGTGAGGTCCGTGATGTGCGGGATGTGTCGCTGCCGGTGTTGTTCGCGGAGCAGGTGGCGCGGACG
>NZ_BNBZ01000065.1 GCF_014656215.1 Streptomyces zaomyceticus
GGGAGGGGCGCCCTCGGGCACCCCTCCCGTCGTCGCGTCGACTCTCCGGCGGAGGCGGCTACTTGTCGGACTCGCCGTCCGCGTCGCCGTCCCCGTCCGTGCCGGCGCCCGTGGTCGGTTCCGCGTCCGCGCCCGGCTCTGTGCCCGTGCTCGGTTCCGCGTCCGCGTCCGGCTCCGTGCCCGTGCTCGATTCCGGGCCCGCGTCCGTGTCCGGTGAACCGTCGGCGGACCCCGCCGACGGCTCGGGAACGTCCGGTTCCCGCGCGTCCTCGGCGCCCTCGGCCGCCTCCGCGCCCGGGACCGACTCCGGCCCCGGCTGCGCGGGCTTCGGCGGACGGGTACGACCGCTCCCCGGATCGCGCAGGAACGCGTCGCCCTCCGTCGCCACCCCGGGGCCGCCCGGCCCCGTGCCCGGCTCGCGCCGCCGCAGATACCGCTCGAACTCGCGGGCGATGGCCTCGCCCGAGGCCTCCGGAAGCTCCGCCGTGTCCCGGGCCTCCTCGAGGGTCTGCACGTACTCGGCGACCTCGCTGTCCTCGGCGGCCAGCTGGTCCACACCCACCTGCCAGGCCCGCGCGTCCTCGGGCAGCTCGCCCAGCGGGATGCGCAGACCGATCAGGTCCTCGAGACGGTTGAGGAGCGCCAGGGTCGCCTTCGGGTTCGGCGGCTGCGACACGTAGTGCGGCACCGCCGCCCACAGGCTCACCGCGGGCACACCCGCGTGGGTGCACGCCTCCTGGAGGATGCCCACGATGCCCGTGGGGCCCTCGTACCGGGTCTCCTCCAGGTCCATCGTGCGCGCCAGGTCCGGGTCGGAGGTCACTCCGCTCACCGGGACCGGACGGGTGTGCGGGGTGTCCCCGAGCAGCGCGCCCAGGATCACGACCATCTCCACGCCCAGCTCGTGGGCGAAGGCGAGGAGCTCGTTGCAGAAGGAGCGCCAGCGCATCGAGGGCTCGATCCCGCGCACCAGCACCAGGTCACGGGGCTTGTCGCCGCCGACCCGGACCACGGAGAGCCGGGTCGTCGGCCAGGTGATCTTCCGGACTCCGTTGTCCAGGAAGACAGTGGGCCGGTTGACCTGGAAGTCGTAGTAGTCCTCGGCGTCGAGCGCCGCGAACACCTCGCCCTTCCATTCCCGGTCCAGATGGGCGACCGCGGTGGAGGCGGCGTCGCCGGCGTCGTTCCAGCCTTCGAACGCGGCCACCATGACCGGGTCGATCAGCTCGGGTACCCCCTCGAGCTCGATCACCCAGCGCCTCCTTTTCGAAGTTCCTGTCGTACGGACCAACCTTACGGCTTTCCTCAGGTCCGTCCGCAGCCCCCGGACATCCCCGAAAACCCGTGCGGCCTTGATCGACTACCCAGGAACTCACCTCCGCACACGGCGGTCTCACTCCTCCCAGAGCGTGCTGGGCGCCTCCCTCCGGACCACCGGGGCGATCTCCTCGGCGAAGCGCTGGAGCGTCTCGATCTGCTCGGCCGTCGACTGACCGAAGGTGTCGACGGTGACGGACTGCAGGTCGTGCCCGTAGTGGAGGTGGTAGCCGAGGATCTTGTCGATGATCTGCTGCGGCGAGCCGATCAGCTGGGGGCCGTCCGCGATCGCGTCCTCGATCGTGCGGAACGGGGTGTTGTATCCGGCCTTTCCCGCCAGATGCGGCTTGAAGCTCTGCCGTACCTTCGCCTCGTACAGGTCCTTGTAGCGGCTGACCGCCCGCTCGGCGGTGTCGGCGATGAGCAGACCCCCGGAACCGGCCGCCACGCGCGCGTGGGCCGGGTCGTGCCCGTACTCCTCGAACTTCTCCCGGTAGTGGGCGATGAGCCGCGCGTACGCCTCACGGGGCTGGATGGCGTTGGCGGTGAAGAGCGGATCGCCGTGCTTCGCCGCCAGCTCGGGGGAGTTGAGGCTGGTGGCCGAGCCGTGCCAGATCCGGGGCGGCCCCGCGTACGGGCGCGGCACCGTGGTGACGTTCTTCAGCGGGGGCCGGAACTCGCCCTCCCAGTCGACGCCCTCCTCCGTCCAGAGACGGCGGAGCAGCTCGTACTTCTCCTTCTGGAGGTCCCACTGGCGCTCCTCGTCCAGGCCGAAGAGGTCGAAGTGACCGGCCTCCGCGCCCTTGCCGACGACGAGTTCGAGCCGGCCGCGGGAGAGCTGGTCGAGGGTGGCGTAGTCCTCGGCGACCCGGACCGGGTCGAGGATCGCGACCACGGTGACGCCGGTGAGCAGCCTGATCCGGGTGGTGCGGGCGGCGAGCGCGGCGAGCAGCACGGTCGGCGCGGAGGAGAGGAACGCGCCCGCGTGCCGCTCGCCGACCGCGTACGCGTCGAAGCCGAGCCGTTCGGCGGTCTCGCCGAGCGTGACGACCTGCTCCAGGCGGTCGGCGGCGGAGAGGAGTTCGCCGGTCAGCGGGTGCGGGGAGTGGTGGACGATCGAGAGCACCTGAAACTTCATGCGTTCCACTCTGCGCGCCGAGTGTTGCGGCGGTGTGGACGGCGTGTGGCACGCCGCAGGGGCGGCCCTCCGAAGAGGAACCGCCCCTGGTGGCGCGGGAGTTGCCTCCCGTACGTGTGTCCGGAGACTACTTGCCGAGCATCTTCTCTACGCCGGCGCGGACCTCGTCGGTCGCGAGACCGCGGATGGTCAGCGTCGTCCGGCGGCGCAGCACGTCGTCGGCCGTCTCGGCCCACTCGTGGTCACGGGCGTAGGCGACCTGCGCCCAGATCTCCGGCGCGTCCGGGTGGATGCGGCGGGCCAGGTCCGGGTTCTCGTTCGCCATCCGGGCGATGTCGAAGGAGAGCGAGCCGTAGTGGGTCGCCAGGTGCTTGGCGGTGTCGGCCGCCATCCGGGGGCCGGGCGCCGGACCGTCGACGAGCAGCCGGTGCGCGACCGCGTTCGGGTTGGCTATGCCGGGCAGCGGAAGCCGCTTCGGCAGCGTCGACACGGACTCGTAGTCCTCGCCCAGCGGGTGGCCGGGAAGCTGCTCCAGCTTCTTCATCACCGTACGGCCGATGTGGCGGAAGGTCGTCCACTTGCCGCCGGCCACCGACAGCATGCCGCCGCGGCCCTCGGTGACGACCGTCTCGCGCTTGGCCTTGGAGGTGTCGCCCGGACCGCCCGGGAGCACCCGCAGACCGGCGAAGGAGTAGGTGATGAGGTCGCGCGACAGCTGCTGGTCGCGGATGGAGAAGGCGGCCTCGTCCAGGATCTGGGCGGTGTCCTTCTCGGTGACCTCGACCTGGCCGGGGTCACCCTCGTACTCCTCGTCGGTGGTGCCGAGCAGGAGCATGTCCTCCCAGGGGAGGGCGAAGGTGATGCGGTACTTGTCGATCGGGGTGGCCAGGGCGGCCTTCCACGGCGAGGTCCGCTTGAGGACCAGGTGCGCGCCCTTGGAGAGGCGGATGGAGGGGGCCGCGTTCGGGTCCTCCATCCTGCGCAGGTGGTCGACCCACGGGCCGGTCGCGTTGAGCACGAGACGGGCGGTGACACCGAACTCGTCGCCGCTGGTGCGGTCCTTGAGCTCGGCGCCGGTGACCCGGCCCCGGGTGAAGCGGAGTCCGGTGACCTCGGCGTGGTTGAGGACGGTGGCGCCCGCCTCGACGGCCGCGCGGACCGTCATCAGGGCCATCCGGGCGTCGTTCATCTGGTCGTCGCCGTAGACGGCCACGGCCTTGAGGTTGTCGGTGCGCAGCTCCGGCACGTCCTGCGCGGCCTTGGCGGGGGAGAGCAGGTGCCCGACGCCGTCGCCGAAGGCCGAGAGGGCGCTGTAGGCGAAGACACCGGCGCCGAGCTTGGCCGCGCCGTGCGGGCCGCCCTTGTAGACGGGCAGGTAGAAGGTGAGGGGGTTGGCGAGGTGCGGTGCCACCTGACGGGAGACCGCACGCCGCTCGAAGTGGTTCTCCGCCACCAGCTTCACCGCGCCGGTCTGCAGGTAGCGCAGACCGCCGTGGAGGAGCTTCGAGGAGGCGGAGGAGGTGGCGCCGGCGAAGTCGCCGGCGTCCACCAGGGCCACCCGCAGGCCCGACTGCGCGGCGTGCCAGGCGGTGGAGATGCCCAGGATGCCGCCGCCGATCACCAGGAGGTCGTACGTCGCCTTGGAAAGCCGGTCCCGGGTCTCGGCGCGGCTCGGGAGGGAGCCGGACGCCGGGTGCGTCCCAAGGGCAGGGACGCTCTGCAGGGTGGTCATGTGTCTTACTCCTCGTCCTCGATCCAGCCCATGGTCCGCTCCACGGCCTTGAGCCAGCTCTTGTACTCGCTGTCGCGCCTGTCGGCGTCCATGCGAGGGGTCCATTCCGCGGCGCGACGCCAGTTGGCGCGCAGCGCGTCGGTGTCCGGCCAGAAGCCGACGGCCAGGCCGGCGGCGTAGGCGGCACCGAGGCAGGTGGTCTCGGCGACCATCGGACGCACGACGGGCGCGTCCAGGAAGTCCGAGAGGGTCTGCATCAGCAGGTTGTTGGAGGTCATGCCGCCGTCGACCTTGAGCGCGGTCAGCTCGACGCCGGAGTCCTTCGTCATGGCGTCGGTGATCTCGCGGGTCTGCCAGGCGGTGGCCTCCAGGACGGCACGGGCGATGTGCGCCTTGGTGACGTACCGGGTGAGGCCGGCGATCACACCGCGGGCGTCGGAGCGCCAGTACGGGGCGAACAGTCCGGAGAAGGCCGGCACGAAGTAGGCGCCGCCGTTGTCCTCGACCGAGGACGCGAGGGTCTCGATCTCGGCGGCGGACTTGATGAGGCCCATCTGGTCGCGCATCCACTGCACCAGCGAACCGGTGACGGCGATCGAGCCCTCCAGGGCGTAGACCGGCTTCTGGTCGCCGATCTGGTATCCGACCGTGGTCAGCAGGCCGCTGTAGGAGTTGATGATCTTGTCACCGGTGTTCATCAGCATGAAGGTGCCGGTGCCGTACGTGGACTTGGCCTCGCCCTCGGCGAAACAGGTCTGGCCGAACAGCGCGGCCTGCTGGTCACCGAGCGCCGAGGCGACCGGGACACCGGCGAGGGCGCCGTCCTTGACGTGGCCGTACACCTCGGCCGAGGACCGGATCTCGGGGAGGACGTTGAGGGGGACCCCCATCGACTCCGCGATCTTCTCGTCCCAGGCCAGCGTGTGCAGGTTCATCAGCATGGTGCGGGAGGCGTTGGTGACGTCGGTGACGTGCACGCCGCCGTCGGTGCCGCCCGTGAGGTTCCAGATGACCCAGGAGTCCATGGTGCCGAAGAGGATGTCGCCGGCCTCGGCTCGCTCGCGCAGGCCCTCGACGTTGTCGAGCATCCAGCGGATCTTCGGGCCGGCGAAGTAGCTCGCCAGCGGCAGGCCGGTCTCGCGGCGGAAGCGGTCCTGGCCGACGTTGCGGCCGAGCTCCTTGCAGAGGGCGTCGGTGCGGGTGTCCTGCCAGACGAGGGCGTTGTGGACGGGCTCACCGGTGTTCTTGTCCCAGAGCAGCGTGGTCTCGCGCTGGTTGGTGATGCCGATGGCCTTGACGTCGGAGGCGGCGATGCCGCCCTTCTCCAGGGCGCCGGCGACGACCTCCTGGACGTTGGTCCAGATCTCGGCGGCGTCGTGCTCGACCCAGCCCGGCTTCGGGAAGATCTGCTCGTGCTCCTTCTGGTCGACCGAGACGATCCGGCCGTCCTTGTCGAAGACGATGCAGCGCGAGGAGGTGGTGCCCTGGTCGATGGCCGCGATGAACGGGCCGGAGGTGTGTGCGTCGGTCACGGTGTGCTCCAAGGGAAGTCTGGAAGAAGGACGTCTCAGGCGAACGCGATGTTGTAGATACCCGCTGCGAGGGCGCCACCGATCAGCGGACCGGCGACCGGGATCCAGGCGTAGCTCCAGTCGGAGCCGCCCTTGTTCGGCAGCGGGAGCAGAGCGTGCACGATGCGCGGACCGAGGTCGCGGGCCGGGTTGATCGCGTAGCCGGTCGGGCCACCGAGCGAGAGGCCGATGGAGACCACGACGAACGCGGTGATCAGGGCGCCGATGACGCCGAGTCCCTTGCCGCTGTCGTTGAGGCCCTGGGTGAGCACGGCCAGGACGAGCACGACGGTGCCGATGATCTCGGTGGCCAGGTTCTGCCAGGTGTTCCGGATCTCGGGGCCGGTCGAGAAGATGCCGAGCACCGGGCCGGGGCCCTCGATCGGAGTCTTGGCCGCGGCCTCGGCGTCGGTGAGGTGGGCCTGGAACTGGCCGTAGTAGGCCACCCAGACCAGTGCCGCACCGATCATCGCGCCGAGCATCTGGCCCGCGATGTAGACCGGGACGTTGCCCCAGTCCCCGTCCTTGATCGCGATTCCGACCGTGACGGCGGGGTTCAGATGGGCACCTGAGAGGGAAGCCGTCATGTAGACGGCCGTCATGACGGCGAAGCCCCACCCGAAGGTGATCGCGAGCCAGCCCGCGTTGCGGGCCTTGGAGCCCTTGAGCGTGACGGCGGCGCACACACCGCCGCCGAGCAGAATGAGAACGGCGGTACCGATGGTCTCGCCGAGGAAGATGTCGGAGCTGGACACCCGCGACTCCTTTGTCCTTCGTCCAGGGGAAGGCGAACCCCGGGTCCCTCCGGTGGTTCGCGCCCTCGTGTGAGGGCGTTACCGGCCCTTGGCACTGCCACACCTTAGCGTGTATTGCCGTTAAGTGTTCGGCAATGCCGACCGGTGAACGGAAGTTTTGCCCCCGGGTTAACAGCACGTCAAGGGCTCGGGATGCGAAAAACCCGCCGATAACGCGATCGTTACCGGCGGGTTCAGTCGTGTCGGGGGAGCGTCAGAAGCGCCCGGCCCCCAGATCCCGGGACACCGCGCGGGCACAGTCCCGTACCGACGCCACCAGCTCCGGGCGCAGTTCTCCGCCCGGACACAGCCGCTCCACGGCCCCCGTGACCGCCACCGCGCCCACCGGCATCCGCCGCCGGTCGTGGATCGGCGCCGCCACCGAGGCCACGCCCTCCCAGGTCTCCTCCACGTCCGCCGCCCAGCCCCGGGCCCGCGTCATGTCGAGCAGCGACTCGAAGTCCGTCAGCGTCGTGGTCGTCCGGGGCGTGAACGCCTCCCGCTCGACCTCGAGCACCTCGCTGTGCGCCACCGGGTCGTACGCCGAGAGGACCTTGCCCAGGGCCGTGGAGTGCAGCGGCTGCATCGCCCCCACCTCCAGGACCTGCCGGCTGTCGTCCGGCCGGAAGACGTGGTGCACGATCAGCACGCCCCGCTGGTGCAGCACCCCCAGGTGCACGCTCTCGCCGCTGGACCGCGCCAGGTCGTCCGTCCAGACCAGTGCGCGCGCCCGCAGCTCGTGCACGTCCAGATAGCTGTTCCCCAGCCGCAGCAGCTCCGCGCCGAGCTGATAGCGGCCCGAGGCCGCCTCCTGCTCCACGAAACCCTCGGCCTGCAGGGTGCGCAGAATGCCGTGGGCGGTGCCCTTGGCGAGACCGAGCGAGGACGCGATGTCGGACAGACCGAGCCGGCGCTCGCCACCGGCGAGCAGCCGCAGCATGGCAGCCGCCCGTTCAAGCGACTGGATGTTCTTCGCCATCGCCCGGCCCCTTATCCCTCTCACGTTGTTCGACAATGCTGAACACTATCGGTCGATGTCGACCTTGGGTGACACATGACAGTGTCAGCCAAGAACGGTCCGTACCGGGAGTCCCCGCACACAGGATGCCGTCCGGCCCGTGGGACACCGTGTCCACCCCGGCCGGAGCGCGGTTACGCTGGCCCCGTGCACCCTCCCCCGAGGGCGCAAAGCCGACAGCCGTCGCATCCCAGGGAGCTCATCCATGGCCTCGTTGCCGACCCCTTCCGCTGACAGCCGGAACCGTGCCGCAGCCCTCCGCGAGGCGCTCGCCAGCCGAGTCGTCGTCGCCGACGGCGCCATGGGCACCATGCTCCAGGCACAGGACCCCACCCTCGAGGACTTCGAGAACCTCGAAGGCTGCAACGAGATCCTCAACATCACCCGGCCCGACATCGTCCGCTCGGTCCACCAGGAGTACTTCTCCGCCGGCGTCGACTGCGTCGAGACCAACACCTTCGGCGCCAACCACGCCGCCCTGGGCGAGTACGACATCCCCGAGCGCGTCCACGAACTCTCCGAGGCGGGCGCCCGCATCGCCCGCGAGGTCGCCGACGAGTTCACCGCCGCCACCGGCCGCCAGCGCTGGGTCCTCGGCTCCATCGGCCCCGGCACCAAGCTCCCGACCCTCGGCCACGCCCCGTACACCCTGCTGCGCGACGCCTACCAGCAGAACGCCGAAGGCCTCCTCGCCGGCGGCGCCGACGCCCTGCTCGTCGAGACCACCCAGGACCTGCTCCAGACCAAGGCCTCCGTCATCGGCGCCCGCCGCGCCCTCGACGCCCTCGGCGCCGACGTGCCGCTCATCGTCTCCGTCACCGTCGAGACCACCGGCACCATGCTCCTCGGCTCCGAGATCGGGGCCGCGCTCACCGCCCTGGAGCCGCTCGGCATCGACATGATCGGACTGAACTGCGCCACGGGCCCGGCCGAGATGAGCGAGCACCTCCGCTACCTCGCCCGCCACTCGCGCATCCCGCTCTCCTGCATGCCCAACGCCGGCCTGCCCGTCCTCACCTCCGACGGCGCCCACTACCCGCTCAGCCCCGCCGAGCTCGCCGACGCCCAGGAGACCTTCGTCCGCGAGTACGGGCTCTCCCTCATCGGCGGCTGCTGCGGAACGACCCCGGAACACCTGCGCCAGGTCGTCGAGCGCGTCCAGGGCCTCACGCCCGGCGCCCGCGAGCCGCGCCCCGAGCCCGGCGCCGCCTCGCTCTACCAGACCGTGCCGTTCCGCCAGGACACCGCGTACATGGCGATCGGCGAGCGCACCAACGCCAACGGTTCGAAGAAGTTCCGCGAGGCGATGCTCGAAGCGCGCTGGGACGACTGCGTCGAGATGGCCCGCGACCAGATCCGCGAGGGCGCGCACATGCTCGACCTCTGTGTGGACTACGTGGGCCGCGACGGCGTCGCCGACATGGAGGAGCTCGCGGGCCGCTTCGCGACCGCCTCCACCCTGCCGATCGTCCTCGACTCCACGGAGGTCGAGGTGCTCCGGGCCGGTCTGGAGAAGCTCGGCGGCCGTGCCGTCATCAACTCCGTCAACTACGAGGACGGCGACGGACCCGAGTCCCGCTTCGCCAAGGTCACCCGACTGGCCCAGGAGCACGGCGCCGCCCTCATCGCCCTCACCATCGACGAGGAGGGCCAGGCCCGCACCGCCGAGCACAAGGTGGCGATCGCCGAGCGGCTCATCGAGGACCTCACCGGCAACTGGGGCATCCACGAGTCGGACATCCTCATCGACACCCTGACCTTCACCATCTGCACCGGTCAGGAGGAGTCCCGGAAGGACGGCATCGCCACGATCGAGGCGATCCGCGAGCTGAAGCGCCGCCGGCCGGACGTGCAGACCACCCTGGGCCTCTCCAACATCTCCTTCGGTCTGAACCCGGCCGCGCGCATCCTGCTCAACTCCGTCTTCCTCGACGAGTGCGTGAAGGCGGGTCTCGACTCGGCGATCGTCCACGCCTCGAAGATCCTGCCGATCGCCCGCTTCGACGACGAGCAGGTCACCACCGCCCTGGACCTGATCTACGACCGGCGACGCCCCCAGCAGGGGGACGAGCCGGCCTACGACCCGCTGCAGAAGCTGATGGCCCTCTTCGAGGGCGTCAACACCAAGTCGATGAAGGCCGGGAAGACCGAGGAGCTCCTCGCCCTGCCGCTGGACGAGCGGCTGAAGCGCCGGATCGTCGACGGTGAGAAGAACGGCCTGGAGGCGGACCTCGACGAGGCCCTGACGGTCCGGCCCGCGCTGGAGATCGTCAACGA
>NZ_BNBZ01000066.1 GCF_014656215.1 Streptomyces zaomyceticus
CGGGTCGAGGCGGCTCCGGTGGCCCAGGCGGCGCCGGCCGCGCCGGTCGAGGCGGCGCAGGCCCCGGTCGTCGAGGCCCCCGTCGCCGAGGCCCCGGTCGCTGCCGCGAAGGCCCCGCGCCGCCGTGGCCGCGTCGCCGCCCGTCCGGAGGCCGTGAAGGCCGCGCCCGTCTCCCCGGCCCCCGTGGCCCAGGAGCCGGCTCCGGCGCCGCGTCGCCGCCGTGCCCGTATCCGTCCGGTCGAGGACACCGTCTCCTTCCAGACGGTGGAGACGGCCGCCGCCGCCCTGCGCGCCGCGCCGGTCGCCCCGGTCGTCGAGGCCGCTCCGGCGCCCGTCGTCGAGGCCCCGGTCGAGGAGCCGAAGAAGACCCCCCGTCGCCGGACCGCCAAGAAGGCCGTCGCCGTCGCGGAGCCGGTCGCCCAGGCGGTCGCCGAGCCGGTCGCCCAGGCGGTCGCCGAGCCGGTCGCCCAGGCGGTCGCCGAGCCGGTCGCCCAGGCGGTCGTCACCGAGACCGTCGTCGCCGCCCCGGTGGTGGCCGAGCCGGTCGCGCCCGTCGTCGAGGCCCCGGCCACGGCCGAGGTCCCCGCGCCGCGTCGTCGCCGTGTGGTGCGCAAGGCCGCCGGTTCGCCGGTGACCTCCACCCCGGTCGTCGAGCCGATCGTCGAGCCGGCGCCCGCGCCGGTCGTCGAGGAGGAGTCGAAGAAGCCCGCGCGTCGCCGTGTGGTCCGGAAGGCCGCCGGTTCGCCGGCGAGCTCCACCCCGGCCGAGACGGTGATCGTCACGGCCCCGGTGGTCGAGGCCGCTCCGGCCCCGGTCGTCGAGGCCCCCGTCGCCGAGGCCCCGGTCGCTGCCGCCCCGGCAGTCGAGGCCCCGGTCGAGGAGCCGAAGAAGGCCCCCCGTCGCCGGACCGCCAAGAAGGCCGTCGCCGTCGCGGAGCCGGTCGCCGAGACCGTCGAGGCTCCGGCCGCCGAGGAGGCCCCCAAGGCTCCCCGTCGCCGCGCGGCCAAGAAGACGGTCGCCGCCGAGGCGCCCGACGCCTCGGAGCCGAAGACGCCGACGCGTCGCCGTACGACGAAGAAGGCCGCCGCGGAGCCGGTCGCCGAGGCCGCCGAGGCCGAGGCTCCGAAGGCCCCGCGCCGTCGCACCACCAAGAAGGCGGCGGCTCAGCCGGAGAGCTGATCCCGTCCCGCCTCACGACCGCGGCCCGACCCCTCTCCGGGGCCGGGCCGCGGTCGTGTCGTCGACCGGTCCGGGCGGGCCCGCCGGGAGCGCCTGAGCCGGTTCCGGTCCGCGCGGTTACAGTCCAGACATGAGCAAGCCCCGGTCCCTCGTCCTGCCGCCCGGTACCCGCGCCCGCCTCCTGGTGACGGCGCGGGGCGACTTCGCCGTACTCGACACGGAGGCGCGCGGCGAGCGGCGCGGCACGGTTCTGCTGCTGCCCGGGTACACCGGCAGCAAGGAGGACTTCCTGGCCCTGCTCGGGCCGCTGAGCGAGGCCGGGTACCGGGCCGTGGCGGTGGACGGCCGCGGTCAGTACCAGTCGCCGGGCCCCCGGGGCCGGGCCGGCTACCGGCGCAAGGCGCTGGCGCTGGACGCGGTGGCGCAGGCCGCGGCCCTCGGGGACGGTCCGGTCCATCTGCTCGGCCATTCCTTCGGGGGCCTGGTGGCCCGTGCGGCGGCGTCGTTCGCCCCGGCCGCGTTCCGTTCCCTGACCCTGCTCTCCTCGGGCCCCGGCCGGGTCGCCCGGCCGCAGCGGATCCGGGTGCGGGTGCTGCGCGGCGCGCTCGCGCTGCTGCCGAAGGAGCGCGTGTGGCAGGCGATGTGCTGGCTGGACAGCCGGGGCGAGGAGCCGGACACGGACGACGCGCCGGAGCTCGCGGGCTTCCTGCGGCGCCGCTGGATGCGGACCCGGATCGCTCAACTGGCGGGCGCTGGACGGCTGTTGCTCAGCCGTCAGGACGGTACGGCGGAGCTGGCCGCACTGCGGATGCCGCTGCACATCGCGTACGGGGCGGACGAGATGGTCTGGCCCACGTCGGCCCTCGCGGCGGCGGCAGCCCGCACCGGAGCGCACCACACGGTGGTGGCGGGCGCGGGCCACTCCCCCAATGTGTCGCACCCGCGGGAGCTGACGGACCGGCTCACCGCCTTCTGGGAGCGGTCGACCGCCCCGGCGGAGGTCGGCTCGGCGCGGTGAGACCCGCCGTCAGAACTGCCCCTTGAGGTGCTGCCAGAAGCCGTCCCGCAGGGCGCGCCGGAGCGAGGCGTGGCCGCGCAGGGAGCGGCTGAGCAGGCGCTCCGCCTCGACGAGCAGATCCTGGTCGACCGGCCCCGGGAGGTAGGGCGCGCCCGGCAGGAGCTCGGAGAGCCGGTCGCGGCCGCGCTCGCCGAGCCAGGTCGCCGCGATCTGGGCGCCGACGAAGCGCACCTCCTCGCGGGAGGGCGGCGGCTCGCCCTCGTTCTCGTAGGTGGTGACGGGGCGGCGGGTGACGTACGGGCGGCAGAACTCGAGCTCGAAGGTGCGCTGGCTGTCGACCTCCCAGAGGAGCGCCTCGGCCTGGTTGCGTCCCTCGGCCGCCTCGATGCCCCAGAGGTGGACGCGGGCGCCGTAGCCCTGGGCGGCCTCGACGGCCGAGACGAGGTCCTCGTCGCCGCCGACGAGGGCGGCGTCGCTGATGGCGCGGTGGCGGGCGAGGGACTCCAGATCCGTGCGGATGAGGGAGTCGACGCCCTTCTGCTGGTTGTTGGCGTTGAGGTTGCCGAGGCGCACCTTGACGTCGGGGAGCTCGGCGATGGCCTGCTGCTCGGGCGTGTGGATACGGCGTCTGGCCCCGTCGTACCAGTAGACGCGGAGCAGCCTGCTGTCGGCGAAGATCGTGCGGGCCTTGTCGATGAAGGCCTCGATGAGCCCTTCGGCGTCGAGGTCGAAGGAGCGCCGGTCCTCGGTTCCCGTCACCAGCAACCCGGCCGCAGCATGGACGTAACCTGCGTCGACGAAGATGGCGTGGGTGGAGGGCGTCTTGGCGACCTCGGCCAGCATCCGCTGGAGGAGCTCATTGGTGCGCTCCAGGCGCGCGTCGAGTGCGCGGAGGCGGGCGTCGGTCTCGGTCACCTGAGTGGTGTCTGCGTCGTTCATACGGGGCTCATTGTCCGCCGCTCCGAGCCCGGCCGCCACACCCTCCTACCGGTCAGTAGTTAGCCATCCGAAAATTTTCCTTAGCGTAAGGAATGTTTGCAGGATGCATGTCGTTGGACCCGTACGTAACGCAGTTCTCCATCAGGAGGATCAACTCAGACGAAGGGAGAAGCCTGTGCGCTTCGAAATCCTGCGACTCGACGACATCGACGGCACGCCCGTCGACCGGACCGTCGTGGACGCCGCCTCCGTCAACCGGATCGTGCAGCAGGCCGCCTCGATCGGCCAGCGCATCTGGATCCGCCCCGCCGAGACCTCGGCCTCGTAACAGGTCGGGTCCACCCCACGCACCGCGCCCCCGCACGGACTTCGCAAGAGCGGAATCCGTACGGGGGCGCAGTGGTGTCCCGGGGGGGCTCCCCCGGACAGTCACGCGTTCTGGATCACCTGCGTGATGCCGTTGATGATCTGCTGCACCGCGATGGCGGAGAGCATCATGCCGGCGAGCCGCGTCACCAGGACCACGCCGCCGTCCTTGATGACCCGGATGATCAACAGCGAGTAGCGCATGGTCAGCCAGAGCACGACGTGCATGGCGACGATGGCGGCCCAGACCGAGACCTGCGCGGCCGCGCCGTCGGCGTTCTGCACGGCGAGGATGACCGAGACGATCGCACCGGGTCCGGCGAGCAGCGGCATGCCGAGCGGGACGAGGGCGACGTTCACGTCCTTGGTCTGCTTGGGCTCGTCGGTCTTGCCGGTGAGCAGGTCGAGCGCGATGAGCAGCAGCAGGAGACCGCCCGCGATCATCAGCGCGGGGACGGAGACATGCAGATACGCGAGGATCTGCTGCCCCAGGATCCCGAAGATCGTGATGACGCCGAGGGCCACGGCGACGGCCTGCCAGGCCATCCGGCGCTGCACCTTGGCCGGGCGGCCCGAGGTGAGGGCGAGGAAGATCGGGGTGATCCCGGGGGGATCCATGATCACGAAGAGGGTCAGGAACAGCGAGCCGAAGACGGCGACGTCGAACACGGTGGGGTGCCTTGCGGGAGATGCGAACAGTGGGGTGTGGCCCGTGCGGGGCGGAATGCAAGATTCCGGAGGCAGGGCAGGAAGAGCGCCACCCCGCGTACGGCTCGTTGCCGTACGGAGGCGGACCAGGAAGAAGGAGCCCTCGGGGCCTGCGCGGGACAGGACACGCTCCCGCGCCGGCGAACCGGTGCGCGGAGCGGGCGGACGGACCGGCGGCCCGGCCGGGGAACGGCCGGGAAACGGGTCCCGCGAAAGGGCCGGCCGCACGAAGGGGCCGGAGGCCGGGGGCCTAGGCGGCGGGTCCCCCGGCACCGGGGACCGGGAAGGCCCCCGCGGCACGGCGGGTGATCTCGCCGTAGATCTCGGGGTCGGTCGTGTACTCGCCGAGGCGGCAGGTCTTGCGGCTGCCGTGGTAGTCGCTGGAGCCCGTGGTCAGCAGACCGAGCTCCTTCGCGAGCCCGCGCAGCCGTGCGCGCGTCGCCTCGTCGTGGTCCATGTGGTCGACCTCGATGCCGTCGAGTCCGGCCTCGGCGAGCCTGGCTATCGAAGCCTCGGGCAGCACCTGTCCGCGCTTGACCGCGAGCGGGTGCGCGAAGACGGTGACCCCGCCGGCGGCCTTGACCAGGCGGATCGCGTCGACCGGGTCCAGCTCGTGCTTCTCGACGTACGCCCGGCCGCCGTCGGCGAGCCACTCGGGCGTGAACGCCCCGGACACGTCCGGTACGACCCCGAGCTCGACGAGCGCCTCGGCGACGTGCGGGCGGCCCAGGGAGCCGTCGCCCGCGATCCGGGCCACCTGCTCCCAGGTGACGGGAACGCCCAGCTCCTGGAGCTTGCCGACCATGGCCCGGGCGCGCGGCACCCGGTCGTCGCGGACGAGCTCGCGCTCGGCGAGGAGCGCGGGCTCCGCGGGGTCGAAGAGGTACGCGAGCATGTGCAGGCCGATGCCGTCGACACGGCAGGACAGCTCGGCGCCGGTGACGAGGGTCAGCCCCTCGGGAAGCGCCGCGATCGCCTCGGCGTGGCCCCGGGTGGTGTCGTGGTCGGTCAGCGCGACGACGTCGAGCCCGGCGGCGGCCGCGTTGCGGACGAGCTCGGCCGGGGAGTCCGTACCGTCGGAGGCCGTGGAGTGGGTGTGCAGATCGATGCGCACGACGCGTTGCTCCAGGAACTCGGCACGGACGAGGGACGCTCCAGCATAACGGGCGAATCGAACACGCAGGTACGGAACTACGGGGCCCGCGACCCCTGATTCCGGGGTGCGGGACCCGACTCACCGCCGCACCGGACACGGACTCCCCGCGGTACGGACCGACGCACCCGGCACGGACCCTCCTCGGCGCGGACCGGCTCGTCGACACACGGAAGGCGGACCTCCGGCGTACGGAACCGGGCCCATCGGCGAACGGGCCCCGCCCGTACGCCGATCTAGCCCAGCAGCCTCGGCGTCAGCGCGCCGCACGGCAGGAGTTCGACCTCGGCGCCCGCGTCCCTGAGGTCCGTCAGGACCAGCTCGTCGTACATCAGCAGGCCGGACTGCTCGGGCCAGACGATCGCCCACAGCCAGAGGCCGCGCGCCTCCCCCGCGAAGACCGCGCGGTCCTGCGGGGCGCCGTTGACGTGCCAGAGCGGGGTGGGGCGCCCCGCCGCGAGCACCTTCGTCTGCGGGGGCTTCTCGATGGCCATACCGGCGCCGGGGTCGGGGCCGTCGATGCCGGCGTACCGGGCGCCGAGGCCGACGCCGAGTTCCTCGGCGATCAGGAGCAGTTCGCCGAGGCCGCCGAGCGGTCCGGGGCCCGAGCAGGCGACGGCGGTCGCGCGTCCGCCGCTGCGGTCGTCACCGGCGTACGCGACGCCGGTGAAGAGCCAGCCGACGGGCAGGGGCCACGGCATCCACACCGGCACCTGGGACCGGTGCACCACGACACCGAGGGCCTCGACGCTGGGCGGGATCACGGGCTGGAGCGGGTGCACCGAGCCGTGCACGTCGCACTGCCAGGAGTCGGCGAAGAGCCCCGGCGCCCTGACCCGGCCACCACACTTCGGACAACTGGGTTCGCCCCTCATAGGGCTCAACGGTCCTACCCCCGGGGCCCCGCGTCAAGGACGATCACCGACGATCACCCGTCCGGCCCGTGCCGTTCACCTCGCGTCCCACCGGCCACATAGATGTAGCTTGCACTTATTAGCGCGTCTAACTTATTCTGTGTATATCGCAACCATCTCGACGCGGAGGAGCGGCACCCATGGAGAGAGCAGAAGAGAACGGCGGCGGGGGCGGCATACTGCGTCAGCCGCCGGCCGTCTGGGCCACGGCCGGCGCCTCCGTCGTCGCCTTCATGGGCATCGGCCTCGTCGACCCGATCCTGCCGTCGATCGCCCAGGGCCTGCACGCGACGGCCGGCCAGGTGTCGCTGCTCTTCACCTCGTACTTCCTCATCACCGCCGTCGCGATGCTGGTGACCGGATTCGTCTCCAGCCGCATCGGCGGACGCAGGACCCTGCTCGGCGGACTCGCGCTCGTCGTCGTCTTCGCCGCCCTCGCCGGCACCTCCGACACGGTCGGCCAGCTCGTCGGCTACCGGGCGGGCTGGGGGCTCGGCAACGCGCTCTTCGTCTCCACCTCGCTCGCGGTGATCGTCGGCGCCGCGGCCGGCGGCAGCGCGACGGCGATCCTCCTGTACGAGTCGGCGCTCGGCCTCGGCATGGCCTGCGGGCCGCTCCTCGGCGCGGTGCTCGGCGACGCCAGCTGGCGCTACCCCTTCTTCGGCACGGCGGCGCTGATGGCGATCGGCTTCCTGTGCATCGCGGTCTTCCTCCGGGAACAGCCGAAGCCCGCCCGCAGGACCTCACTGCTCGACCCGATCCGGGCGCTCGGCCACGGCGGGCTCGCCTCGGCCGCGGCGGCCGCCTTCTTCTACAACTACGCGTTCTTCACGGTGCTCGCCTTCACCCCGTTCGTGCTGAACATGACGCCGTACAAGTCCGGGGCGGTGTTCTTCGCGTGGGGCGTGCTGCTCGCCGTCTTCTCCGTCCTGGTCGCACCCCGGCTCCAGCGGCGCTTCGGCTCGCTCACGGTGCTCGGCGGCTCGCTGGTGCTGCTCGCCGCCGACGTGGTGGTGCTCGGTTACGGCGACCACACCACCGCGATCGTCTGCACGGTCCTGTCGGGAGCGTTCATCGGCGTCAACAACACCGTCTTCACCGAGCTGGCCCTCGGCGTCTCGGACGCCCCGCGCCCGGTGGCGAGCGCGGGCTACAACTTCGTCCGCTGGTTCGCCGCGGCGGCCGCCCCGTACTTCGCCCCGAAGATCGAGGAGTGGAGCGACGTCCACATGCCCTTCGTGGTGGCGGGCGTGGCCGCGGTGATCGGCGCCGCGATCGTCCGGGTCCGCCGCGCCGCCCTCACCCACGAGGCCGAGGAACTGGCCCCGAGGCACGCGACGGAGGACGGCGTCGGCGTCTTCGCCGGCTGAGCTCCGGGCCGCGGGCACTCCGGGCAAGGGAAGGAAGGCCGGGGGGCGGAGCCTCGGCGCTCCGAGCACGGCCCGCGGGCCGCGGCCCGCGGGCCGCG
>NZ_BNBZ01000067.1 GCF_014656215.1 Streptomyces zaomyceticus
GTCGAGCGCATGATGCGCGACGCCAAGATCACCCAGATCTACGAAGGCACCAACCAGGTCCAGCGCATCGTCATGGCCCGCAACCTCCCGTAACCCCCAGCCCCTCGAAAGGAGACAGGCCGTGACCCTGAAGATCGCTGTCTGTGTGAAGTACGTCCCCGACGCGACCGGCGACCGCGGTTTCGCCGACGACCTGACGACCGACCGCGAGGCCGTCGACGGCCTGCTGTCGGAGCTCGACGAGTACGCCGTCGAGCAGGCCCTCCGCATCTCGGAGGAGGCCGACGACGCCGAGGTCACCGTCGTCACGGTGGGCCCGGACGATGCCAAGGACGCGCTCCGCAAGGCGCTGTCGATGGGCGCCGACAAGGCCGTCCACGTCAACGACGAGGACATCCACGGCTCCGACGTCTTCGCCACCTCCGCGATCCTGGCCAAGGCCCTGGAGAAGACCGGCTTCGACCTGGTCGT
Organism: Streptomyces zaomyceticus; assembly: GCF_014656215.1. GTDB lineage: Bacteria > Actinomycetota > Actinomycetes > Streptomycetales > Streptomycetaceae > Streptomyces > Streptomyces zaomyceticus. The sequence continues at coordinate 472 of NZ_BNBZ01000067.1, forward strand.
CTGCGGCATGGCCTCGACCGACGGTTCGATGGGCGTGCTGCCCGCGCTGCTCGCCGAGCGTCTGAACCTCCCGCAGGTGACGCTGCTCTCGGAGCTCTCGGTCGAGGACGGCCTGGTGAAGGGCCGCCGTGACGGCGACGCCGCCACCGAGCTCCTGGAGGCCCCGCTGCCGGCCGTCGTCTCGGTGACCGACCAGTCCGGCGAGGCCCGCTACCCCTCCTTCAAGGGGATCATGGCCGCCAAGAAGAAGCCGGTCCAGGAGCTGGACCTGGACGACCTGGACATCGACGCCGACGAGGTGGGCCTCGCCGGGGCCTGGACCCTGGTCGACTCCGTGGCCGCGCGCCCGGCCCGTACGCAGGGCACGATCGTCACGGACGAGGGCGACGGCGGCAAGCAGCTCGCCGCCTTCCTCGCCACCCAGAAGTTCATCTGACCCGCCGCCGGCCAGACACCCACACAGGAGCAATGAATCATGGCTGAGATCCTGGTTCTCGTGGACCACGCCGACGGTGCGGTCCGCAAGCCGGCCCTCGAACTGCTGACCCTGGCCCGCCGCATCGGCGAGCCCTCGGCGGTCGTGCTCGGTGCCGGAGAGGCCGCGGCCTCGATCGCCGCCACCGCCGGCGAGTACGGCGCGGCCACCGTGTACGTCGCGGACGGCGCCGAGTTCTCCGACGAGCTGGTCGTGCCGAAGGTCGACGCGCTCACCCAGCTCGCCAAGGAGAAGGGGGCGGCCGCCGTCCTGGTGACCTCCTCGGGCGAGGGCAAGGAGATCGCGGCCCGCGTCGCGCTCCGCCTCGGCTCCGGTCTGATCACCGACGCCGTGGAGCTGGAGGCCGGCGAGAACGGCCCGGTCGCCACCCAGTCCGTCTTCGCCGCCTCGTACCAGGTGCGCTCGACGGTCACCCACGGCGTGCCGGTCATCACCGTCAAGCCCAACTCCGCCGCCCCGGAGGCCTCCTCGGCCGCGGGTACGGTCGAGAACGTCACCGTCGCCTTCACCGGCAACGCCGCGAAGGTCGTCTCGCGCACCCCGCGCGTCTCCACCGGCCGCCCCGAGCTGACCGAGTCCGCGATCGTGGTCTCCGGCGGCCGCGGTGTCGGCGCGGCCGAGGGCTTCGCGGTCGTCGAGAAGCTGGCCGACTCGCTCGGCGCGGCCGTCGGCGCCTCCCGTGCCGCCGTGGACGCGGGCTGGTACCCGCACTCCAACCAGGTGGGCCAGACCGGCAAGCAGGTCTCGCCGCAGCTGTACGTCGCTGCGGGCATCTCCGGCGCGATCCAGCACCGGGCCGGCATGCAGACGTCGAAGACGATCGTGGCGGTCAACAAGGACCCGGAGGCCCCGATCTTCGACCTGGTGGACTACGGCGTCGTCGGTGACCTCTTCGAGGTGCTGCCGCAGCTCACGGACGAGATCGGCGCCCGCTGACCGTCCCGTCGCCCGAACGGAGAAGGGGCGGTGGGTGGCACTCTGTGCCACCCACCGCCCCTTTTCGTCCGTGTCGCATCAGATCCAGCCGTCGAGCGGCACTTCCTCGCAGAGCCTGACGACCGGCCTGCGGCCCGTCACGCCGACCCCCGAGGAGACCTTGACCCGGACCCCGGGGCGCACCGCGTGCAGGGGGCCGTCGACGCGGCAGCGGACCGTGAAGCCCTCCGTCATGTACACCGGCCAGAGGTCCGCGTCGGCGGCGGCGACCCCGCGCCGTACCGAGATCACGCCCTCGCCCCCGCTGAGTTCGGGGTTGAGATCGGTCGACCCGCAGGTCGGACAGAGCAGTCGCTGGAACGTCGTGGTGTGGCACCAGCGGCAGCGCTGGAAGTAGAGCTCGGCGTCGGGGGCCGACTCCTCGTCGGCCCGGACGGCGGTCCCGCTCCTCAGTCCCGTGTGGAACACGATGCCTTCTCCTTGCACTCGGCGGCTCGACCGTGCATGGAGCAAAGATATGGCACTGAGTGCCATATAATAAAGACCTGAGTTCCCTGAATTAGAGATACTCAGAACCCCGACGCCGATTTCGGTTCGTCCTCAGCTCTCGCCGAGGCTCGCCTCCACCTCGCGCACCACGCGCCACATCGGGGTGGACCGCTTGGTGATCACCACGACGACGTCCTCGGTCTCCTCGGCCGGCACGTCCACGACCGCGTCCGGACTCCAGGTGCCGCGGACGAACTCCAGGGCACCGTCGACCTCGGCCAGCGGCTCGCCCTCACCGCCCGACCGCAGCCAGTGCCGCAGGGCGTGGTTGTGGGCGGCGACCACGGCCGCCGCGGCGACGTTGGCGCGCAGCGTGCCGTCCCTGCGGTCGGCCCAGCGGGTCCGCAGATAGTCGCCGAGGGTCTTCTCGTACCGCCAGACGACCGACAGCTCGTAGGTGCGCAGCCCGGCCACCTCACGGGTGAGCCGGTAGCGCTGGACGGAGAAGGTGGGGTTCTCGGCGTACATCCGCATGACGAGGCGAGCGGCGCCGCAGACCCGGACCATCGGGTCGTCGGAGTCGGCGCTCGCCGCGAGGAAGCGGGTCATGTCGGCGAGGCACTGCTCGTGGTCGGGGAAGACCACGTCCTCCTTCGACGGGAAGTACCGGAAGAAGGACCTCCGGCCGACGCCGGCGAGGGTGACGATGTCGTCGACCGTGGTCTGCTCGTAGCCCCGCTCCAGAAAGAGCTGGAAGGCCGCGGCGATGAGGGAGTCCCGCATCGCGGGCTTCGTGGAGTTCGTCGACGCTGTTCCCATGGCCCGAACCTAACACCCGTACGGCCTTCGCGCGGCACTAGGTGCCGGAGGAATCCGGCACCCAGTGCTGTCGAGAGGGTACGGAGGCCCGGGCCTCTCAGGGATCAGCGCGCGGTCATCCGGAGCGCCCCGTCCATCCGGATGGTCTCGCCGTTGAGGTAGTCGTGCTCGGCGATCATCGTCACCAGGCGGGCGTACTCCTCCGGGCGCGCGAGGCGCTGCGGGAAGGTGACGCTCGCGGCGAGACCGGCCCTGACGTCCTCGCCGAAGCCGGCCATCATCGGGGTGTCGACGATGCCGGGGGCGATGGTGACGACCCGGATGCCGAACTGTGCCAGGTCGCGGGCGGCGGTGACGGTCATGCCCGCGACACCGGCCTTGGAGGCGGCGTAGGCGATCTGGCCGACCTGCCCCTCGAAGGCGGCGATCGAGGCGGTGTTGACGACGAGACCGCGCTGCCCGTGCTCGTCGGGCTCGTGCCGGGCGATGGCCTCGGCGGCGAGGCGCATCACGTTGAACGTCCCGAGCAGGTTGACGTTGAGCACGGCCCGGAACAGGTCGAGGTCGTGCGGACCCTTGCGGCCCAGGATGCGGGCGGAGGGGGCGATCCCCGCGCAGTTCACGGCGAGCCGCAGCTCGGCGCCGTCGGCGTCGATCGCGGCGAGGGCCTCGCGGACCTGCTGCTCGTCGGTGACGTCGGCCGCGAGCAGCCGGACGCCCTCGGGCAGCGGCCCGGCGGCGGCAACGGCCTTGTCCAGGTCGAGTCCGTAGACGGTGGCGCCCCGGGCGGCGAGCGCCTCGGCGGTGGCGGCGCCGAGACCGGATGCGGCACCGGTGACGAGAGCGGCGGAGCCGGCGATGTCCATGGAACTCCTCGTTCGTGTCGTGCGGGAGCGACCCTGCCGCCGGGTTGGCCGCCGGATCGGGCGCGTGCCCGCGGAGGACCGCGCGGTCCGCGCGATCTGCGCCGCCCACCATAGAACCGCAGGCCGCGCCCCCGGAAGTGGAACCCGGGAGGCCGCCAGGGGCGCGTCGGCACGATCGACGCGCCCCGCCGGAGGAACCCGGTCAGAAGGGCTTGGTCGGGAGGTACTTGCCGTCGAGCGTGATGACCGCGCGCTCGCCGCCCTCGGGGTCGGCGACCTTCTTCACGTCCAGCGTGAAATTGATCGCGGAGATGATGCCGTCGCCGAACTCCTCGTGGACCAGGGCCTTGAGGGTGGTCCCGTACACCTGGAGCATCTCGTGGAAGCGGTAGACGGTCGGGTCGGTCGGGATGCCGTCGAGGGATCCCCGGGTGGGGATCGTCCGCAGCAGGCGCACCGCGTCCTCGTCGAGGCCGAGGAGTTCGGCGACGGCCCTCGCGGCCGGCTCCGGCAGGGCGTGCTGGCCGAGGACGGCGGCGGTGGTGAAGGCGACGGAGAGACCGGCGGCGTCGGCGATCTCCCGCCAGCTCAGGTCCTTGACGGTCTTGGCCTCGACGGCGGCGATGGCGAGCTCGCGACGGGCGGTGGGGTCGAGCTGGGCGTGCACCATGAGAGGTACGTCCTTTCCTTACGGGGGGGGTGGGAGGGGATCAGGCGGCGGCGCGGGCGCCGGTGGCGGCCCCCGCGCGGGGGGCGGTGGCCGTCGCGACGGCGGGAAGTTCCTCGACGGTGCCGTCGGCGATGTGGAAGACCCAGCCGTGCAGCCGTACCTCTCCCCCGGCGAGGGCCCGGGCCACGGACGGGTGGGTGGCGAGGTTCGCCAGCTGCGCGGCGACGTTCTCCCGCACCAGCGCGGCCACGTCCCCGGCCCTGCCCGCCGCGGCGGTACGGGCCAGGGAGGCGTCGGCGTGACGGAGCCAGGCGGCGACGGCGGGCGCGCCGGTCAGATCGTGTCCCTCGGCGAGCGCGGTCATCGCGCCGCAGGCGGAGTGCCCGCAGACGACGATGTCCCGCACACCGAGGACGGTGACGGCGTACTCGACACCGGCGGCCACCCCGTCGGTGCCCGGGGCGTGGGCGGGGACGAGGTTTCCGGCGGTGCGGACGACGAAGAGTTCACCGGGGTCGGTCTGGGTGATCAGTTCGGGTACGACACGGGCGTCGGAGCAGCCGATGAACAGCGTGCCGGGACGGTGGGCGGTGGCGAGATGGGCGAAGAGACCTGCGTGGACGGGGAAGACCTCCCGCTGGAAGCGGGCGATTCCCTCGGCGAGATGAGGCATGTCCTCACCCTGCACGACCAGCAGCTATAGCGTCCAAGACCCACTGTCGATACCTGCCATAGATGCGGTCTATACGGCTTTACACTCGATGTCATGCAGCCGGAACTCCGCCATCTCCGCTATCTGCTCGCCGTCGCCGAGCACGCCAACTTCACCCGCGCCGCCGAAGAGCTCCGGATCGCCCAGCCCACGCTCTCCCAGCAGATCAAGCAGCTGGAGAAGGCCCTCGGGGTACTGCTCCTCGACCGCACCGGCCGTACGGTGCGCCTGACGGACTCCGGGGAGGCCTACGCCGCCTACGCCCGGCGCGCGCTCCAGGACCTGGCGGCCGGCGAGCGGGCGGTGCTCGATGTGCGCGACCTCTCCCGCGGCCGGCTCCGGCTCGCCGCCACGCCCACCTTCACCGCCTACCTGACGGGCCCTCTGGTCGCCGACTTCCACACCCGTCACCCGGGCATCACGGTGGAGGTGCGGGAGTCGACCCAGGACCGCATCGAGGCCGAGCTCCTCGCCGACCGCCTCGATCTCGGCATCGCCTTCGAGGGCGGCCATCTGCCGGGCATCGAGGCCACCGCTCTGTTCACCGAGACCCTGGGCCTCGTCGTGGGCCCCGGCCACCCCCTCGCCGGCCGGACCGAGCCCGTACCGGCGGAGGAGCTGAACGGCCATCACCTCGCCCTGCTCGGTCAGGACTTCGCCACCCGGCGGCACATCGACGCATACGTCTCCGAGCACGGCCTCCGGCCGCGGATCGCGATGGAGGCCAACGCCGTCGGCGCCCTCACGGAGATCGTCCGGCGCACCGGCCTGGCCACCGTGCTGCCCGACGCGGTCACCCTGGACCACCCGCAGCTGAGCCATGTCCCGCTCTCCCCGGCCCTGCCGACCCGTGGTGTCACGCTGCTGCACCGGGCGGCCGGCTACCGCAGCGCCGCCGCCCGCGCCTTCGCGGAACTGGCCAAGGACCGGACGAGGAACCGGGCGGAGGCCCACGGAAGGGACCGGACCGAGGACCACGGAAGGAACCGGGCGGAGGACCGGGGCCCGTCGGCCGGCCGGGCCTGACCGGGAGGACGCCCCCTCGGGGTCAACCGATCGGATGACCCCGGGGTCCACCGTTGCGGGCGCCGGACGCAGCCGGGACGACGACCGCCGGCACAGGGGGCCGCCACCAGGATGGAAGGGAAGCGGGCCACGGACTCCCGACGGCCCCCGCAGTCCACCGAGTTCACTGGAGCAGACCCCATGAAGCACGTGAAGAAGGCCACCTCGCGCACCCGTGCCGTGACCGGCGGCGCGATCGTCGCCGCCCTCGCCCTCGGTGGCTTCGGTGCCTACTCGGCCAGCGCCACCGGCGAGAACACCGCGGCCGCCCCCGCCGCCGCGGTCGCCAAGGCGGACGCCAGGAAGAAGAACACCACGCAGTCGACGCACCTGACGATCGAGGCCGCCACCAAGGCCGCGCAGGCGACCCTGGACGCCGCCGAGAAGGAGAACCAGCGGGTCTCCGTCGCCGTC
>NZ_BNBZ01000068.1 GCF_014656215.1 Streptomyces zaomyceticus
CGTCCAGAGCATCGTCCGTACGACCCGCGATCGGCGTACCCAGAGGGATGTCCTCCCCCGCGCCGAGCCTGCTCAGCAGCGTCGCCAGACCCGCCTGGAGCACCATGAAGAGGCTGGCCCGGTGATCGCGGGCGACTTCGGTGAGACGCTCGTGGAGTCCCTCGGGGAAGGCGAAGGTGACCCGGTCGCCCTCGTACGAGGCGGTCGCCGGCCGCGGCCGGTCGAAGGGCAGGACCAGCTCCTCCGGGAGGTCCTTCAGGGTCTCCCGCCAGTAGGACAGCTGACGCGAGAGCTCGCTCTGCGCGTCCTCCTCCGAACCGAGCAGCTCACGCTGCCAGAGGCTGTAGTCCGCGTACTGCACCGGCAGCGGCCGCCAGGCCGGAGCCGTGCCCAGCGTGTGGGCCGCGTAGGCGGTGGCGAGGTCACGGGCCAGCGGGCCCATGGACCAGGCGTCGCCCGCGATGTGGTGGACGACCGAGAGCAGGACGTACTCGTCGTCGCCCAACCTGAACAGCCGTGCACGCAGCGGCAGATCACGCGTCAGGTCGAACGGCGTGCTTATCTCGGCGCGGAGCGCGTCGTCGAGCGCGTCGGCCGCGACGTCCGTCGTCCGCAGCTCGACCTCGGCGGCGCGGGCGGCATCGAGGACGATCTGGTGGGCGGAGCCGTCGGCGTCCTCGGCGAAGACGGTACGGAGGCTCTCGTGCCGGATCACGACCTCGGTCAGGGCGCGCCCCAGTGCCTCTTCGTCGAGCGGGCCCGACAGACGCAGGGCCACCGGGATGTTGTACGTGGAGCTCGGCCCCTCGAACTGGTGGAGGAACCACAGCCGCTGCTGGGCGAGCGAGAGCGGAAGCCGCTCGGGACGCCTGGCCACGGCCTTGACCCTGACACGGCCACGCGCGGACTCGTCCAGCCTCGCGGCGAGTGCGGCGACGGTGGGTGCTTCGAAGATCTGCCGGACGGCGAGTTCGACGTCCAGGACGCTGCGGACGCGGCTGACGAGCTTCGTCGCGAGCAGCGAGTGTCCGCCGAGCTGGAAGAAGTCGTCGTCGATCGAGACGGCGTGGGTCAGACCCAGCGTCTCCGCGAACAGACCCGCGAGGATCTCCTCACGCGGCGAGCGCGGCGCACGGCCGGCCGACTCCACCCCGTACTCGGGCGCGGGCAACGCCCGCCGGTCCAGCTTCCCGTTCGGCGTCAACGGGAACACATCCAGCGTCACGAACGCCGACGGCACCATGTACTCCGGCAGCTGCTCCGCCGCCAGCGCACGCAGGTCCGTGATCACCGGCCCAGCGCTGTCGGACGTCGCCACCACATACGCGGCGAGGCGCTTGTCGCCGGGGCGGTCCTCCCGTACCAGTACCGCCGCCTGAGCGACGCTCTCGTGGGAAGCGAGTACGGCTTCGATCTCACCGAGCTCGATACGGAAACCACGCAGCTTGACCTGGTCATCGACGCGCGACAGGTATTCGAGGTCCCCGTCCTTGGTCCAGCGCACCAGGTCACCCGTGCGATACATCCGCGAACCCGCCGCACCGAACGGATCGGCCACGAACCGCTCCGCGGTGAGTCCCGGCCGGCCGTGATAGCCACGCACGACACCCTCACCGGCGATGTAGAGCTCACCGGGAACACCCACCGGCACCGGACGCAGACCACCGTCCAGAACGAACACCTGCGTGTTCCAGATCGGACGACCGATCCGCGGAGCCCTCGCACCGTCCCGCGTGACCTCCCAGGCCGTCGACCACACCGTGGTCTCCGTCGGCCCATACAGGTTGGTCACGGACACCGCGCGCTCGGCCAGACCCACCGCCAGATCCGACGGCAACGCCTCACCACCCACCAGCACCCGCAGCCGCTCCACGACCGACGGATCCTCGGCCAGCACCGCACGCCACAACGAAGGCGTCGCCTGCATCACCGTCGCCCGCGACTCGACCGCGAGACGGCACAGACCGGCCGGATCGCGCACCACATCCCGAGCGGCCACCACCACAGCGGCACCACTCAGCAACGGCACGAACAGCTCAAGACCCGCGATGTCGAACCCGACCGTCGTCACAGCAAGCAGCCGGTCCTCCACCCCCAGACCGAACCGATCACCCATCGAGGCAAGGAAGTTCACCAACGCACCCTGCGGAACCACCACACCCTTCGGCCGCCCCGTCGACCCCGACGTATAGATCACATACGCCGATCGGGACGAGGTGGGCGGAGCCAGAGGGGCGGCGTCGGACGGGACGTCCTCGGCGAGTGCGGCCTGCGTCTCCTGCGCGTCCAGAAGGAGGGCGGGCATCGTGAAGTCGGGCAGCTCGGCGCGTATCCGGCTGTCCGTCAGGACGAGCGTGGGGTCGGCGTCGGCGAGCATGTAGGCCAGCCGGTCCGCCGGATACTCCGTGTCCAGCGGCAGATAGGCGGCCCCCGCCTTCCACACCGCCACCAGCGACACCACCAACTCCACCGACCGCGGCAGAGCCACCGCCACAAACCGCTCCGCCACCACCCCACGCGCCACCAACACCCGAGCCAACCGCTCCGCACGCGCATCCAACTCCGCATACGAAACCGACTCACCACCGGCAACCACCGCCACCGCATCCGGCGACACACGCACCCGCTCGGCGAACAACTCCACCACCGAACGACCCGGCACCTCACACACCGTCTCGTTCCACCCCGACACCACCAACTCCTCCTCCACACCATCGAGGAGGGCGAGGGAACCGATGGGAGTCGAGGGCGCTGCGACGGCCGCCGTGAGCAGCCGGAGCAGACGGTCGACGAGCGACACGGCCGTGTCCCGGTCGAACAGGTCCGTGCTGAACTCCAGTACGCCATCGAGACCGCCGGCCCGCTCCGAGAAGCCGAAGGCGAGGTCGAACTTGGCCGCGGAGCTCTCGACCGACTGCCGCCCGACGGTGAGTCCGGGCAGCCCGTCGAGGGTGTCCAGGGCGCCCTGGTAGTCGGTGTTGTTGAAGGTCAGCAGGACCTGGAACAGCGGGTGACGGGCGAGCGACCGCTCCGGGTTCACCGCTTCCACGAGCCGCTCGAAGGGCAGGTCCTGGTGCGCGTAGGCGCGCAGGCTGGTCTCCCGGACGCGGGCGACGAGGTCGCCGAACGTCGGGTTGCCCGCCGTGTCGGTCCGCAGGACGAGGGTGTTCAGGAAGACGCCGATGAGGTCGTCGAGAGCGTCGTCCGTACGGCCGGCGATCGGCGTACCGATCGGGATGTCCTCCCCGGCGCCCATACGCGTGAGGAGCGCGGCCAGCGCCGCCTGGAGCACCATGAACGGGCTCGCCTGGGCACCGCGCGCCGTGCGCTCGATCGCGGTGGCGAGCTCCTCCGGCAGACGGAAGGCGAGTCGGTCACCACGGTACGAGGCGACCGCGGGGCGCGACCGGTCGAACGGCAGCTCCAGCTCGTCGGGCACCCCGGCGAGCGCGTCCTTCCAGTAGGTGAGCTGACGGGAGATCTCGCTCTCCGCGTCCTCCTCGGAACCGAGAACCTCACGCTGCCAGAGGCTGTAGTCCGCGTACTGCACCGGCAGCGGCTCCCCCACCGGCACCTCGCCGGCGACCCGGGTCGCGTACGCCGTCGTCAGATCCCGCGCCAGCGGCCCACGCGACCACGCGTCACTCACGATGTGGTGGGTGACGAGCAGCAGGACGTGGTCGTCCTCGGCGAGGGCGAACAGCTCGGCACGGAAGGGAAGTTCCCGCGAGAGGTCGAAGGAGTGCGCCGCCGAGACCGCCAGGGCCTCGGTCAGACCGTCCTCGTCGATCCGGTGCAGGGGAAGGGGGATGTCGGCGGTGTCGACCGGCAGCACGATCTGGTGCGCACCGTCGGCGTCCTCGGCGAAGACCGTCCGCAGGCTCTCGTGGCGGGTGGCCACGTCGGAGAGCGCCAGGCGCAGCGCCTCACGGTCGAGCGAGCCGGTGAGACGCAGCGCGACCGGGGCGTTGTAGGTGGCGCTGGGGCCCTCGAACTGGTTGAGGAACCACAGGCGCTGCTGGGCGTACGAGAGCGGGATCCGCCCGGGGCGGGGCACGACGGCCACGACCCCGCGTCGGGCGTCGCCACCCACCTGCTCCAGAGCGTCGGCGAGACCGGCGACCGTCGGCGTCTCGAAGAGCTGCCGGATGGGAAGCTCCGCGTCCAGGACGCTGCGGATGCGGCTGACGAGCTTCGTGGCGAGGAGGGAGTGTCCGCCGAGCTGGAAGAAGTCGTCGTCGATGGAGACGGCGCCGGAAGCGAGACCGAGAATCTCGGTGAAGAGACCCACGAGGACCTCCTCGCGGGGCGAGCGCGGGGCGCGGCCGGCCGACTCGGTGACGTAGTCGGGTGCGGGCAGAGCCTTGCGGTCCAGCTTGCCGTTGGAGGTCAGCGGCAGCTCGTCGAGTTCGACGAACGCGGACGGGACCATGTAGTCCGGCAGACGCTGAGCGACGAACTCCCGCAGGCCCTCGGCCGAACCCACGACATAGCCGACCAGACGCTGATCCCCGGCACGGTCCTCCCGGACCACGACAGCGGCACGCGACACGCTGTCGTAAGCGGAGACGACGGCCTGGATCTCGCCGAGTTCGATACGGAAACCCCGCACCTTCACCTGGTCGTCGACCCGGCCGACATACACCAGCTGACCCTCGGCATTCCACCGGGCCACATCACCCGTGCGATACATCCGCGCACCAGCCGGACCGAACGGATCGGCAACGAAACGCTCACTCGTCAGATCCGGACGCTCCCAATAACCACGGGCCAGAACAACACCCGCGATGTAGAGCTCTCCCGCGACACCCGGAGCCACCGGCCGCAGACGGCTGTCCAGGACGTAGGCGCGGGTATTCCAGAACGGACGGCCGATCGGAACCGGACCCGACTTCACCACCGCGCCGGGCTCGACCCAGAAATCGGTGCAGTTGACCGTGGCCTCGGTCGGACCATAGGCATTCACCACCCGCGCATCGGGGTGACGGTCCCGCCAGGAGGCGAGCGCCTCACCCACCAGCGCCTCACCCCCCGTGACCAGCGTCCCCGACGGCGACACCTCAGCCGGCAGAGCCTCCAGCAGACCCAGATGCGACGGCGTCACCTTCATGAACGAAGGCCGGATCACATCCCCGGAACTCTCTTCCAGATCACCCAGCACCACACAGCCACCCGACACCAACGGCGTATAGAGAGCCGTCACCGTCAGGTCGAAAGCAACCGAGGAATGCAGAAGTGAGGAACCCGAAGCATCTCCAT
>NZ_BNBZ01000069.1 GCF_014656215.1 Streptomyces zaomyceticus
CTTCAGAACTAACACAGTGGACGCGAGCAACTGAGGACAAGCCCTCGGCCTATTAGTACCGGTCAGCTCCACCCATTACTGGGCTTCCACATCCGGCCTATCAACCCAGTCGTCTACTGGGAGCCTTACCCTCTCAAGGAGGTGGGAATACTCATCTTGAAGCAGGCTTCCCGCTTAGATGCTTTCAGCGGTTATCCCTCCCGAACGTAGCCAACCAGCCATGCCCTTGGCAGGACAACTGGCACACCAGAGGTTCGTCCGTCCCGGTCCTCTCGTACTAGGGACAGCCCTTCTCAATATTCCTGCGCGCGCAGCGGATAGGGACCGAACTGTCTCACGACGTTCTAAACCCAGCTCGCGTACCGCTTTAATGGGCGAACAGCCCAACCCTTGGGACCGACTCCAGCCCCAGGATGCGACGAGCCGACATCGAGGTGCCAAACCATCCCGTCGATATGGACTCTTGGGGAAGATCAGCCTGTTATCCCCGGGGTACCTTTTATCCGTTGAGCGACGGCGCTTCCACAAGCCACCGCCGGATCACTAGTCCCGACTTTCGTCCCTGCTCGACCCGTCGGTCTCACAGTCAAGCTCCCTTGTGCACTTACACTCAACACCTGATTGCCAACCAGGCTGAGGGAACCTTTGGGCGCCTCCGTTACCCTTTGGGAGGCAACCGCCCCAGTTAAACTACCCATCAGACACTGTCCCTGATCCGGATCACGGACCGAGGTTAGACATCCAGCACGACCAGAGTGGTATTTCAACGGCGACTCCACCATGACTGGCGTCACGGCTTCAAAGTCTCCCACCTATCCTACACAAGCCGAACCGAACACCAATATCAAACTGTAGTAAAGGTCCCGGGGTCTTTCCGTCCTGCTGCGCGAAACGAGCATCTTTACTCGTAGTGCAATTTCACCGGGCCTATGGTTGAGACAGTCGAGAAGTCGTTACGCCATTCGTGCAGGTCGGAACTTACCCGACAAGGAATTTCGCTACCTTAGGATGGTTATAGTTACCACCGCCGTTTACTGGCGCTTAAGTTCTCAGCTTCGCAACCCCGAAAGGTCACTAACCGGTCCCCTTAACGTTCCAGCACCGGGCAGGCGTCAGTCCGTATACATCGCCTTACGGCTTCGCACGGACCTGTGTTTTTAGTAAACAGTCGCTTCTCGCTGGTCTCTGCGGCCACCCCCAGCTCACGGAGTAAATCCGATCACCAGACGTGGCCCCCCTTCTCCCGAAGTTACGGGGGCATTTTGCCGAGTTCCTTAACCATAGTTCACCCGAACGCCTCGGTATTCTCTACCTGACCACCTGAGTCGGTTTAGGGTACGGGCCGCCATGAAACTCGCTAGAGGCTTTTCTCGACAGCATAGGATCATCCACTTCACCACAATCGGCTCGGCATCAGGTCTCAGGCTATGTGCTGTCCGGATTTACCTGGACAACGCCCTACACCCTTACCCCGGGACTACCACCGCCCGGGTTGGACTACCTTCCTGCGTCACCCCATCGCTTACCTACTACCACCTTGGGTCGACGGCTCCACCACTTTCCTTTCCCCGAAGGGTCCGGAACGGCTTCACGGCCTTAGCATTAATGGGCTCGATATTGGGCGTTTCAAAGCGGGTACCGGAATATCAACCGGTTGTCCATCGACTACGCCTGTCGGCCTCGCCTTAGGTCCCGACTTACCCTGGGCAGATCAGCTTGACCCAGGAACCCTTAGTCAATCGGCGCACACGTTTCTCACGTGTGTATCGCTACTCATGCCTGCATTCTCACTCGTGAACCGTCCACAACTCGCTTCCGCGGCTGCTTCACCCGGCACACGACGCTCCCCTACCCATCACAGCGGGCGTTGGCCCTATTGCTGCAATGACACGACTTCGGCGGTACGCTTGAGCCCCGCTACATTGTCGGCGCGGAATCACTTGACCAGTGAGCTATTACGCACTCTTTCAAGGGTGGCTGCTTCTAAGCCAACCTCCTGGTTGTCTCTGCGACTCCACATCCTTTCCCACTTAGCGTACGCTTAGGGGCCTTAGTCGATGCTCTGGGCTGTTTCCCTCTCGACCATGGAGCTTATCCCCCACAGTCTCACTGCCGTGCTCTCACTTACCGGCATTCGGAGTTTGGCTAAGGTCAGTAACCCGGTAGGGCCCATCGCCTATCCAGTGCTCTACCTCCGGCAAGAAACACACGACGCTGCACCTAAATGCATTTCGGGGAGAACCAGCTATCACGGAGTTTGATTGGCCTTTCACCCCTAACCACAGGTCATCCCCCAGGTTTTCAACCCTGGTGGGTTCGGTCCTCCACGAAGTCTTACCTCCGCTTCAACCTGCCCATGGCTAGATCACTCCGCTTCGGGTCTTGAGCGCGCTACTGAATCGCCCTATTCGGACTCGCTTTCGCTACGGCTTCCCCACACGGGTTAACCTCGCAACGCACCGCAAACTCGCAGGCTCATTCTTCAAAAGGCACGCAGTCACGACCCATTGAGTAAACTCAATGAGCGACGCTCCCACGGCTTGTAGGCACACGGTTTCAGGTACTATTTCACTCCGCTCCCGCGGTACTTTTCACCATTCCCTCACGGTACTATCCGCTATCGGTCACCAGGGAATATTTAGGCTTAGCGGGTGGTCCCGCCAGATTCACACGGGATTTCTCGGGCCCCGTGCTACTTGGGTGTCTCTCAAACGAGCCGTCAATGTTTCAGCTACGGGGGTCTTACCCTCTACGCCGGACCTTTCGCATGTCCTTCGCCTACATCAACGGTTTCTGACTCGTCTCACAGCCGGCAGACTGTGAAAGAGAGATCCCACAACCCCGCATGCGCAACCCCTGCCGGGTATCACACGCATACGGTTTGGCCTCATCCGGTTTCGCTCGCCACTACTCCCGGAATCACGGTTGTTTTCTCTTCCTGAGGGTACTGAGATGTTTCACTTCCCCTCGTTCCCTCCACATGCCCTATGTGTTCAGGCATGGGTGACAGCCCATGACGACTGCCGGGTTTCCCCATTCGGAAACCCCCGGATCAAAGCCTGGTTGACGGCTCCCCGGGGACTATCGTGGCCTCCCACGTCCTTCATCGGTTCCTGGTGCCAAGGCATCCACCGTGCGCCCTTAAAAACTTGGCCACAGATGCTCGCGTCCACTGTGTAGTTCTCAAGCAACGACCAGCCACCCATCACCCCACCCGACAAGCAGGTGAGTTCACTGGGGCCGGCATCGCGAAGATACAAACCTTACGGCCGTACCCTCAGATACCCAACAACGTGCCAAGCACGACCCGTCGGTTCATCATCACGTTCCACGCCGAAGCAGTACTGGTGAAGTGATCCTCGAGATCGTGCCAACTAATCAACGTTCCACCCATGAGCTGACCGTGCAGAACGTTTGTCTGCAATCGGTACTGTGCTCCTTAGAAAGGAGGTGATCCAGCCGCACCTTCCGGTACGGCTACCTTGTTACGACTTCGTCCCAATCGCCAGTCCCACCTTCGACAGCTCCCTCCCACAAGGGGTTGGGCCACCGGCTTCGGGTGTTACCGACTTTCGTGACGTGACGGGCGGTGTGTACAAGGCCCGGGAACGTATTCACCGCAGCAATGCTGATCTGCGATTACTAGCAACTCCGACTTCATGGGGTCGAGTTGCAGACCCCAATCCGAACTGAGACCGGCTTTTTGAGATTCGCTCCGCCTCGCGGCATCGCAGCTCTTTGTACCGGCCATTGTAGCACGTGTGCAGCCCAAGACATAAGGGGCATGATGACTTGACGTCGTCCCCACCTTCCTCCGAGTTGACCCCGGCGGTCTCCTGTGAGTCCCCATCACCCCGAAGGGCATGCTGGCAACACAGGACAAGGGTTGCGCTCGTTGCGGGACTTAACCCAACATCTCACGACACGAGCTGACGACAGCCATGCACCACCTGTATACCGACCACAAGGGGGGCACTATCTCTAATGCTTTCCGGTATATGTCAAGCCTTGGTAAGGTTCTTCGCGTTGCGTCGAATTAAGCCACATGCTCCGCTGCTTGTGCGGGCCCCCGTCAATTCCTTTGAGTTTTAGCCTTGCGGCCGTACTCCCCAGGCGGGGAACTTAATGCGTTAGCTGCGGCACCGACGACGTGGAATGTCGCCAACACCTAGTTCCCAACGTTTACGGCGTGGACTACCAGGGTATCTAATCCTGTTCGCTCCCCACGCTTTCGCTCCTCAGCGTCAGTAATGGCCCAGAGATCCGCCTTCGCCACCGGTGTTCCTCCTGATATCTGCGCATTTCACCGCTACACCAGGAATTCCGATCTCCCCTACCACACTCTAGCCTGCCCGTATCGGATGCAGACCCGGGGTTAAGCCCCGGGCTTTCACACCCGACGTGACAAGCCGCCTACGAGCTCTTTACGCCCAATAATTCCGGACAACGCTTGCGCCCTACGTATTACCGCGGCTGCTGGCACGTAGTTAGCCGGCGCTTCTTCTGCAGGTACCGTCACTTTCGCTTCTTCCCTGCTGAAAGAGGTTTACAACCCGAAGGCCGTCATCCCTCACGCGGCGTCGCTGCATCAGGCTTTCGCCCATTGTGCAATATTCCCCACTGCTGCCTCCCGTAGGAGTCTGGGCCGTGTCTCAGTCCCAGTGTGGCCGGTCGCCCTCTCAGGCCGGCTACCCGTCGTCGCCTTGGTAGGCCATTACCCCACCAACAAGCTGATAGGCCGCGGGCTCATCCTTCACCGCCGGAGCTTTCAACCAGCTCCCATGCGGAAGCCGGTGTTATCCGGTATTAGACCCCGTTTCCAGGGCTTGTCCCAGAGTGAAGGGCAGATTGCCCACGTGTTACTCACCCGTTCGCCACTAATCCACCCCGAAGGGCTTCATCGTTCGACTTGCATGTGTTAAGCACGCCGCCAGCGTTCGTCCTGAGCCAGGATCAAACTCTCCGTGAATGTTTACCCGTAATCGGGTGACACTCGCGTTGAGCGGGACAGTCAGGCCGGAATAGGGCCGACTGTCCACAGCGTCCTCGCTGTGTATGTTGCCCACCAACCCGCAAGGGGCCGGCAGGACTTTCAAAGGAACCTCGCCATCCGAAGATGGACGGGGTATCAACTAATCTGGCGTTGATTTTTGGCACGCTGTTGAGTTCTCAAGGAACGG
>NZ_BNBZ01000070.1 GCF_014656215.1 Streptomyces zaomyceticus
GGGGACGCGGTGGAACCGCCGGGCGGGTCACACGTCGTACGAGCGCAGCCAGAGCTCCAGGGTGAGCACCAGCCACAACTTGCCTCCCTGCCGGGGCAGCAGGGCGCCCTCGCCCCGCAGCCAGGCCCGGACGGTCTCGGGCCGGAACAGTCCGCGCTGCCGGGACCTGGGGCCCAGCAGGAGGTCCTGGCCCAGGTCGCGGAGCGGGCCCGTCAGCCACTGCTGCACCGGTACGCGCATCCCGCTCTTGGGCCGGTCGACCACCGTGTCCGGGAGGAGGTCCCGTACGGCCTCCTTCAGGATCCACTTCTCCGCCGTGCCGCGGAGCTTGAAGGACGGCGGGGTCGCGAAGGCGTGGTCGACGACCGAGCGGTCGAAGAGCGGCGAGCGGCCCTCCACACCCTGCGAGGACGTCAGCCGCTCCACCTTCGTGAGGATGTGGTGGGCGCCCTTGGTCCGCAGATTGCAGTGGAGGAGCTGGTTGAGGAGGTGCCCCATCCGGTACGGGCCGCCGCCGTCGGCCGTCAGGTACGGCGCCACGTGCCGCTCCAGGGGCGGTGCGTCCCGCAGGGCCTCCAGGGCCGGTGCCGTCAGCAGGTCCGGAAGATCGGTCCAGCACTTGCGGTACGAGCGCAGGTACGCGGTCGCCCGGCTCTCGTCCCAGGGCGCGCCCGGGGTCCGGTGCATCTCCTGGACCAGCATGGGGAGGTTCTTCGGTCCGCCGAACACGGGGTCGCCGCCCTCGCCGTTGAGGACGACGGACGCGCCGTCGGCGGCCACGGCCTCGGCGAGCATCAGGTTCGGCACGGTCAGCGGGTCGCCGACCGGACTGTCGAGAAGCGCGGCGGCCTCGGCGAGCCGCGCGGCGACGGCCTCGCCCGAGACGTTCAGGACCCGGTGGCGGGTGTGGCAGTGCGTGGCCACCAGGCCCGAGTAGCCCAGCTCGTTCGGCAGGTCGTCGCCGAAGCTGATGGAGTAGGTGTGCACCGGGTGGCTGTGGAGCTTCGCCGCCAGGGCCGTGACCAGGGAGCTGTCGATCCCGCCGGAGAGGAGCACGGCGGCCGGCTCGGCGACGGGCAGTCGGCCGGCCGTCGCCCGTTCCAACAGGGCGCGCAGCGCGAGGACATGACCGGACGGGTCCTCCGGGACGGGCTCCTCGATCCGCTCCCGGGGTTCCCAGTGGACGGTCTCCGTCGACGTCCCGTCCCGGCGCAGCCGCAGCACCCGGCCGGGCAGCAGCTCCCGTACGCCGCTCAGCAGGGTTTCCTCGCCGGGGAGATAGGCGAAGGTGAGGAAGGAGCGGACCGCGGACAGGTCCATCGAGGTGCCGAGTGCCGGCCAGCGGCGCAGCGCCCGCAGCGAGGTGGAGGCGGCCCAGGCGCCGTCGGCCCGGGCGTAGAACAGGGTGCGGGCACCGACATGGTCGCGGATCAGGACCAGGTCCTGGCCGTCGAGCACGGCCAGGACGAACATTCCCTCGGCGCGCGCCACCCCCTCGTCCCCGAACACCGCCCACGAGCGCAGCAGGAGTTCACCGTCCGGGCAGTCCGGCGGCGGGGGAGCGGCACGCTCCGCGAGGGCCGCGAGCAGCACCGGCCGGTTGTACAGGGTCACCTCCCCGACGGCCGTCCGGCCGTACGCGGTGAACGGGCCCTCGGCGCGACCGTGTTCACCGGCGAGCAGCGACAGTTCCGCGCCCGTGACCTCGGCCGGGACATGGCCGGGCCCGAGGGCGCCCATCGCGTCGAGATGGGCGCGGGCCTGCCCGGTGGTGGCGGCCAGACAGGCGCACAGTCGTGCCACGTACTGCTCCTTCTCCTCGTGTTCTCCTGGTGCGACGGCGCCGGTGGGCGCGCGGCTCAGCCGAAGTCGTCGTCGTTCCAGGCGTCCTGGTCGCCGTCCCAGTTCGTGTCCCAGTCGTCCCCGCCCCCGTCGGCGCCCCCGCCCCCGTCGGCGCCCGTACCGCCGTCGCCACCGCCTCCGGAGGACGAGGAGGCCTGCGCCTGCTGCCGCAGCTCCTCCTCCTGCTCGGGGGACAGGGTCAGCGGCGGCAGCTGGGCGGCGGTGATGGCGAGCGTCGCGACACCCAGACCGGCGAGCAGGACCCCCATCCGGCCGCCGAAGGAGCTCCGGTTGACCAGGACCTTCTCGCCGCGCGCCCACAGGGTCCGGCCGTAGCCGATGTCCCGGGCGTAGGTGACGGTGCCGTCGGCGAGGGTGCGCTTGATGATGCGGTCGCCGAGCAGCTCGTCGGTGCCCGAGCCGCCGCGGTTGTCGTGCCAGCCCACGAGCCGGGGCCGGCCGGGGGTGCGCCGCCGCCATTCCTCCAGGCCGTCCTCGTAGGTGCGGTGGACGGTGCCGTCGGCGAGCAGTTCGTCCGCGTAGCCGATCTCTTGGGGACGGATCATGGTGTGCGTACCTCGGGTGTGTGGGAGGGGGCGCCGGGACGGGTCACGCGGCGGGCCAGGTCATGAAGCCGGTTCCGCGCAGTCCGCGCAGGCCGCTCCAGAGGGAGTCGCGGGGAGGGCGTGGCCCCCGGGTCAGACGCAGGACCGTCCGTAGGAGACGGGCCGGGGGCACGGCCGCCACCTCGGCGAACCGTCCGCCCGCCAGCCAGTCGGCCTCCTTCGGCCGCAGGGCGGCGGGCAGGGCGGCGAGACGGGCGGGGTCGGGCGCCGGGCCGCGGCCCGAGTGCAGGCGCAGGGCGGCCGCGTGCCGGGGCACCAGGCCCAGGGAGACCACCCGGACGCCGGACACCGGCCCGAGACCGGCCCGGACCCGGGCCGGGAGCGTGACGCCGGACGGGCTCGCGTCGTGCAGGACGTGCACGGTGGCTCCGCCGGCCCGCTCCAGTGCGGCGAGCAGCCGGGGGGCGAGCGGCAGGTCGTCGGCGGCGAGGACCGGGCAGGCCGCCTCCAGATGGACGTGGTTGGCGAGCAGCATCCCGGCGACCGAGCGGTCCTGGCAGACCAGCAGACGCGGCAGCCCGTAGTCGTGGAGGTCGGGCTCCGAGGCTTCCGTCCGGCGCGGCGGCAGGTGCGGCGCCGGCGGAGGGGGAAGCAGTCCCGGTACGGTCTCCCGGCCGCGGGCCTCCAGCGCGCGGGTGAACACGGGCAGGCGCAGGACCGGCGCGGGTGTGCCGGGAAAGCGGCCGAGGAAGGCCGGGCCGGGACTCAGGACGCGGCAGGTCTCGTAGTACAGCTGACGCTCGGTGAACCGCAGCCCGCCGGGTTCGGCGGCGCGCCGCGCGGCCACGGTGATCGCGCGGTCGGTCAGTCCGGTGATGGTCCGGGCCGTCGACCGGGTCACCGCTTCGGCCGCGGTCCGGACGCCGGAACGGGCCGCGGCCCGGCCGGTGCGCGGGGACGGGAGGTGTCGCTGGTTCATGCGGCCGGGGTGCCTTTCGTTCGGAACGCGTCGCCGACCGGCTTCGGCGTCCCGGCCGGCCAGGTCAGAAAGCCGTCGGTGGCGCCCGGAATGGCGGGCCGGGCGACCCGTGCCCGGTTCACCGCCGCCGTGACGGCAGCCTCCAGGTGCCGCGGGGGTACGGCGGCGAGGGGGCTCCAGAACCCCTCGGCCAGCCATGCGGCGTCCGTCTCGGAGAGGCCCGCGACGGAACGGAACTTCCCCGCGTCGATGGGGGGCAGGGGCGACACGCGGCGGACGGCGTCCTTCCGGAGCCGGACCGCGGCGACGGGGAGGCCGCCGTCCACCACGACCCTGCCCGGGTGGGCGAGGCGCAGCAGCGGGGCCAGCAACGCCCCCAGGGCGCTCGCGTCGTGCAGGACCACGACGGGGAGCCGGCCGGGCACGTCCACCAGGGCGTCGTGCGCCGTCGCCGGTTCGGCCTCCACGAGGAGCACCTTCAGCCGGGCGGGGATGTCGTTGGCCCGGAGGAACACGGCGACCGCGTGATCGGTGCAGAGCACGACGGCCTCGGGACGGCTCACGACGGACCCGCGGGGTGCGCGGACGTGCGGATCGTCGTCCACGACACCCGGCGGCAGTTGCTTGTACACCGTCGTCCAGCGGCCGCGCACCAACCGCCCGAACACGTTCTCGTCGGGAGTGACGCTCGACCCGCCCGGCCGAGCGGGGGTATGTCTCATGCATGTGGCGAACCCGAGCGCGGCGACGCCGGCGGTACCGCTCAGTGCCGCCCACAGACCGTCCACCGGGCCGACACAGAGGAACAGCAGTGCGGCGACGGGAAGGGCGACCAGCCACCGGACGGCGGCCCGGACCCCGTACGCGGGGCTCGGCCCCCAAGCGAAGTCGGAGACGCGGGCGAGGTACCAGAGCTGGGTGACGGTCACCTTCAGACGGCCGTCGTCGGTGGCTCGCGCGGCGATTCGTCGGATGCGCAGGTCGGTCATGCCCCGGCCGTGCGTCTTCGGGTCCAGCGCGAACGGGCGGTCGCAGCGCGAACAGATCTGCCCGGTCCGCTCCTTGGCCGCCAGTTGGGCGGCGCAGTGCGGGCAGATCATCGGCCACCCGCCGCGTCGGGTCCGG
>NZ_BNBZ01000071.1 GCF_014656215.1 Streptomyces zaomyceticus
GGGTCGCGAAGAACGTCGTCGCGGCCGGCCTCGCCCGCCGCTGCGAGGTGCAGGTGGCGTACGCCATCGGCAAGGCCGAGCCGGTCGGCCTCTTCGTGGAGACCTTCGGCACGGGCACCCTCCCGGACGAGCGGATCCAGGCCGCGGTCGGCGAGGTCTTCGACCTCCGCCCGGCGGCGATCATCCGCGACCTGGACCTCAAGCGCCCGATCTACGCGAAGACGGCGGCGTACGGCCACTTCGGCCGCGAGCTCCCCGAGTTCACCTGGGAGCGCACGGACCGCGTGGCGGCCCTGAAGAAGGCGGCTCATCCGGGACAGGAGGGCTGAGGGCCATGCGTATCGCTGTCACCGGTTCCATCGCCACCGACCATCTGATGACCTTCCCCGGCTGGTTCGGCGAACAGCTGCTCGCCGACCGGCTGGACCGGGTCTCCCTGTCGTTCCTCGCCGACAACCTGGAGGTCAGGCGCGGCGGAGTGGCAGCGAACATCGCCTTCGGGCTCGGTGTCCTCGGGCTCCGTCCCGCTCTCGTGGGCGCGGTCGGCGCCGACTTCGAGCCGTACCGGGTCTGGCTGAAGGACCACGGTGTGGACACCGACTCGGTGCGCGTCAGCGAGTCGCTCCACACCGCCCGGTTCGTCTGTACGACCGACCGGGCCCAGAACCAGATCGCCACCTTCTACGCGGGGGCGATGGCCGAGGCGCGCGAGATCGACCTGAGGTCGGTCGTCGCGCGGACCGGCCGACTGGACCTCGTCCTGGTCTCCCCGGACGACCCCGAGGCCATGCTCCGGCACACCCGCACCTGCCGTGACCTGGGGATTCCCTTCGCGGCCGATCCGTCGCAGCAGCTCGCGCGGCTCGACGGGACGCAGGTGCGGGAGCTGGTGGAAGGGGCGCGGTTCCTGTTCACCAACGAGTACGAGACGGCTCTCCTCCTGGAGAAGTCCGGCTGGGCCGAGGCGGACGTGCTGCGCCGGGTCGGCACCTGGGTCACCACGCACGGCGAGGCGGGCGTCCGCATCCGGGGCGAGGGCCGGGAGCCGCTGGCCGTGCCGGCCGTGGAGGTCGCGGCGGTCGTCGACCCGACCGGGGTCGGGGACGCCTTCCGGTCCGGGTTCCTCGCCGCCCGGCTGTGGGGCGTGCCGGAGCGGTGCGCGGCGCAGCTGGGCTGCGCGGTCGCGGCGACCGTCCTCGACTACGTGGGGACGCAGGAGTACCGGCTGCACCGGGAGCCGCTCCTGGACCGGATCAGGACGACGTACGGGACGAGCTGTGCGGCGACCCTGGTCCCCCATCTCAGGGGGCTCTCATGACCGTCGTACGGAGATCCCTGCGGGAGGAGTTCGCGAAACGGGTCGTGGTGGCCGACGGGGCGATGGGCACGATGCTCCAGGCCGCCGACCCGGGCATGGACGACTTCCGGAACCTCGAGGGCTGCAACGAGATCCTCAACCTCACCCGCCCCGACATCGTCGCCTCGGTCCACGACGCCTACTTCTCGGTGGGTGTGGACTGCGTCGAGACGAACACCTTCGGGGCGAACCTGGCCGCGCTCGCCGAGTACGGCATCGAGAACCAGGTGTACGAGCTGTCCGAGGCCGGTGCCCGGATCGCCCGCGCCGCCGCCGACGCGCACACGGCCGCCGACGGGCGCCCCCGCTGGGTGCTCGGTTCCATGGGCCCCGGCACGAAGCTGCCGACCCTGGGACACATCACGTACGAGCCGCTGCGGGAGGCCTTCCGGCAGAACGCGGAGGGCCTGATCCGGGGCGGCGCGGACGCCCTGCTCATCGAGACCTCCCAGGACCTGCTCCAGACGAAGGCGGCCGTCATCGGCGCCCGCCGGGCCCTGGACTGGGTCGGGGTGGACCTGCCGGTGATCGTGCAGGTCACGGTGGAGACCACGGGCACGATGCTGTTGGGCTCGGAGATCGGGGCGGCGCTCACGGCCCTGGAGCCGCTCGGCATCGACATGATCGGACTGAACTGCGCCACGGGCCCGGCCGAGATGACCGAGCACCTGCGGCACCTGTCCCGGCACGCCCGCATCCCGATCTCGGTCATGCCCAACGCCGGCCTGCCCGTCCTCACCTCCGACGGCGCCCACTACCCGCTGTCGCCGGCCGAACTGGCCGACGCGCAGGAGGCGTTCGTCCGCGAGTACGGTCCCGCCCTGGTCGGCGGCTGCTGCGGTACGACCCCGGAGCACCTGCGGGAGATCGTGGACCGGGTGCGGGGCGCGGCCGTCCCGGACCGGCGGCCCGAGCCGGAGGCGGGCGCGTCCTCGCTGTACAGCCATGTGCCGTTCCGCCAGGACACCGCGTACCTGGCGATCGGCGAGCGCACCAACGCCAACGGCTCCAGGAAGTTCCGCGAGGCGATGCTCGACGGGCGCTGGGACGACTGCGTCGAGATCGCGCGGGACCAGATCCGCGAGGGCGCGCACATGCTCGACCTGTGCGTGGACTACGTGGGCCGGGACGGCACCGCGGACATGGCGGAGCTGGCCGGCCGGTTCGCGACGGCCTCCACGCTGCCGATCGTGCTCGACTCGACCGAGGTCGGCGTGCTGCGGGCGGGCCTGGAGAAGCTCGGCGGCCGGGCGGTCGTCAACTCGGTCAACTACGAGGACGGCGACGGCCCCGAATCGCGGTTCGCGCAGGTCACGGCGCTGGCGAAGGAGCACGGCGCGGCGCTGATGGCGCTGACGATCGACGAGCGCGGTCAGGCCCGGAGCGTCGGGGACAAGGTGGCGATCGCCGAGCGGCTCATCGAGGACCTCACCGGCAACTGGGGGATCCGGGAGTCGGACATCCTGATCGACACCCTCACGTTCACCATCTGCACCGGTCAGGAGGAGTCCCGCAGGGACGGCATCCACACGATCGGGGCGATCAGGGAACTCAAGCGGCTCCACCCGGACGTGCAGACCACCCTGGGCCTCTCCAACATCTCCTTCGGTCTGAACCCGGCCGCGCGGATCGTCCTCAACTCCGTCTTCCTCGACGAGTGCGTGAAGGCGGGTCTCGACTCGGCGATCGTCCACGCCTCGAAGATCCTGCCGATCGCCCGGCTGGAGCCGGAGCAGGTCGAGGTCGCGCTCGACCTGATCCACGACCGCCGCCGGGAGGGCTACGACCCGCTCCAGCGCTTCCTGGAGATGTTCGAGGGCGCGACGGCGAAGTCCCTGAAGGCCGGCAAGGCGGAGGAGCTCCTCGCCCTGCCGCTGGACGAGAGGCTGAAGCGCCGGATCGTCGACGGTGAGAAGAACGGCCTGGAGGCGGACCTCGACGAGGCCCTGACGGTCCGGCCCGCGCTGGAGATCGTCAACGA
>NZ_BNBZ01000072.1 GCF_014656215.1 Streptomyces zaomyceticus
GTCGCCGCCCTGGCCGCCAGGCGGCCGGGGCGAGCGCGCCGGCATCGGCGGCGCGGTCGGCGCCGGAGCGGGACGGCCGCCGCGGCGGGTCTCGATCATGGCCGTGGCGCTCTCCGGCAGCCAGGCCGAGGCCGTGCCGCTGTCGTCGCTGCCCGGGCCGAAGAGATGCGGGGCCAGCTGCGCCTGGAGGTCGGCCGGGGTGGGCCGGCGGGTGACGTCCATCTGCATGCACGACTCGATCAGGGGACGCAGCTCCTCGGGCAGACCCTCCAGGTCGGGGCCCTCGCGGAGCAGCATGAAGACCGTCTCGACCGGGTTGGCGCCGTGGTAGGGCGCATGGCCGGTGGCGGCGAAGACCAGCATCGAGCCGAGCGAGAAGACATCGCTCGCGCCGGTGACGCTGCGCGAGTCGCGGGCCTGCTCGGGCGACATGTAGGCCGGGGTGCCGACGGCGACATTGGTCATGGTCAGGCGCGTGTTGGAGACGCCCGACGCGATGCCGAAGTCGATCACCCGGGGGCCGTCCTCGACGACGAGGACGTTGGAGGGCTTGAGGTCGCGGTGGACCAGGCCCGCTCCGTGGATGGACTGCAGGGCCTCGGCGACGCCGGCGGCCAGCCAGCGCACGGCCTGGGCCGGGAGCGGCCCGCACTCGTTCACTATTTCTTCGAGCGAGGGCGCGGGGACGTAGGCGGTCGCGAGCCAGGGCACGGCGGCCCGCGGGTCGGCGTCCACGACGGCGGCCGTGTAGAAGCCGGAGACCGCCCGCGCGGCCTCCACCTCACGCGTGAAGCGGACCCGGAACAGCTGGTCCTCCGCGAGCTCCGTGCGCACGGTCTTGATCGCGACACGTCGGCCCGAGGCCGAGCGCGCGAGATAGACCAGGCCCATTCCGCCCGCGCCGAGCCGGCCCAGCACCTCGAAGGGCCCGATACGTCTCGGGTCGTGCTGCGTCAGCTGTTCCACTTGCCTGCCACCTCCCCGTACGGGCCATGAGGGTACGGCCCCGTGGCCCTGATTCTTCCTGTCCGAGGGCCCGGTTGCGAACCCGGGGGCGGATCGGGGTGTCACAGGTCATATCGGCCGGGCCGTACGGGTGGGGACGTCTCCGCTCTAACCGGTCGGTTCGGACAGGACCGCGAAGCGGGCGCCCTGGTTGTCGTGGAGGACGGCGATGCGGCCGTGCGGGGTGTCGAAGGCCGGGGTGGCGACCCGGCCGCCGAGCCGGACCGTGATCGCGCAGGCCTCGTCGCAGTCGTGGACGGCGAAGTAGACGAGGACGTGGCCGGGCATCTCGGCGGGGAAGTCGTCGGTGATGACGGCGCGGCCACCGAAGGCGCTGTCGTCGCCGGGGCGGGAGCCGGGGGGCGACCAGACGCGGTAGTCGAAGCCCGCGTCCCTGCCCTCCTCGTCGGCGTCGGCCTGGCGGCCGAGGTAGCCGAAGACGGTGGCGTAGAAGGTGTCGACGGCCTCGGGGCGGCGCGTGTACACCTCCATCCAGCAGAAGGAGCCCGGTTGGCCGATGGCCTCGAAGCCGTCGTCGTCGTCGCCGACCGACTGCCGGAGTCCGAAGACGGCGCCGCCCGGGTCGGCGGCGAGGGCGAGGACGCCGAAGGGGCCGACGGGGTAGGGCTCCATGACCATCTGGCCGCCGGCGGCCTTGATCCGGGCGGCGAGGGTGCCGGCGTTCCGGGTGGCGAGGTAGAGGGTCCAGGTGGTGGGCATGCGGCCGTCGCGCTTGGGGAGGAGTCCGGCGACGCGGCGCCCGTCGAGGAGTGCCTCGTCGCGCGCGGGGTCGAAGGTCCAGCCGAAGAGCTCGCCGTAGAAACGCTTGCCCGCCTCGAGGTCGGGAAGCTGTGCGTCCACCCAGCAGGGGGTGCCCTCAGTGCGTACGGCCATGTCCCCACGCTAGGTCCGCGGGGACGGCCCCGCACGCCCCGACATGCGAACAAAGTGGCGATTTATCGCCCCGGATCCCTTGGGGCACTTGAGTTGTCCACCGAAGTTGTCCACAGGCTGTTCATAAGCCTATTCGGGTACGGGAACCCCTCCGCGACCCTCCACACCCACCGAACTGGCTCGATCCCGCCCCTCCACCCCGGACCGCCCCGGAGCGAGACACGCGTGCCGACCTCGCAGAACACGACTGGCAGAGGGGGTGACCCCATTTGCAGTCGGCCGAATCGCGCGCCGACCCCCCCTCGGTAAGCTGACGGCATGACAGGACAAGTACGCACCGTCGACGGCCGCGTGGCCGGACGACGCGGCCAGGCGACGCGGCAGAAGCTGCTCGACTGCCTCGGTGAGATGCTCAGCTCCTCGCCCTACCGGGACGTCAAGGTCATCGATGTGGCCCGGAAGGCGGGTACTTCACCCGCGACGTTCTATCAGTACTTCCCGGACGTCGAGGGAGCGGTTCTCGAGATCGCGGAGGAAATGGCCAAGGAGGGCGCCGGGTTGACCGAGCTGGTCTCCGGCCGCTCCTGGGTCGGCAAGGCCGGCTGGCAGACCTCCGAGGAACTCGTCGAAGGCTTCCTGGACTTCTGGCGGAAGCACGACGCGATCCTCCGGGTCGTGGACCTCGGCGCCGCGGAGGGCGACAAGCGGTTCTACAAGATCCGCATGAAGATCCTCAACTCGGTCACCAACTCCCTCACGGACGCGGTGAAGGAGCTCCAGGCCAAGGGCAAGGTCGACAAGGAGGTCAGCCCCGCCGCCATGGCCGGCTCGCTCGTGGCGATGCTGGCCGCGGTCGCCGGCCACCAGAAGGGCTTCACGACCTGGGGCGTGAAGCAGGCCGAACTCAAGCCCAACCTGGCCCTGTTGGTGCACCTGGGCATCACCGGCAAGAAGCCGACCAGATAGCGCCCACACCACTCCTCCACCCGTCCTGTCGTCGACGCCGACGGTGGCCCGTCCCCACGGACCGCCGTCGGCGTCGCCGTCTCCGCCGCCGGAAGGACACGTCTCCGCCTCCGCCTCCGCCTCCGGAAGGACGGATCTCCGGAAGGTCACGGCGATTCAGAGGCTGCGGGCGGTGATGTCGCCGTAGGCGGTGGTGGCGTGGACGGTGAGGTCGGGGGTGGGGCCGGCGGTGTTGCCGAGGGCGTTGTGGAT
>NZ_BNBZ01000073.1 GCF_014656215.1 Streptomyces zaomyceticus
GCCGCGTCGATGCGGCGCGGCCCCGTCCTCACTCCGGGGCCCGTCGGGTTCCGGGCCCCGGCACACCGAGGTGCGCGGAGAGGGGTGCCCGCCGCCGTGCGCCCGCCGGCTTCCCGTTCCTCATCCGGTGCCTCCCCGGCCGTTCCACCCGTCCCGGTCGTCGCCGCGGTCGCGGCCCGGACGGTCGCCCCGGCCTGTCGCGGCCTGAAGGGCGGCGCGGGTCAGCGGACCGTACACGCCCCGCTCCTCCGGGATGTCGTTGATCCGCTGGAAACTGCTCAGGGCGGCCTCCAGGAAGGGGCCGAACGTGCCGTCGGTCGATCCGAAGTACAGGTGGAGCCGCCGGAGTCGGCGCTGGAGGTCCTCGACCTCGGGCCCGGTGCTGCCGCGGCGGAGGACCCGGGTGCCGGGGCGCTCGGACGGCGGGGTCGTGCGGGTCGGGGTGGGATCGGGCCGGTGCGTGGCGGAACGCGTCGGGGGTGCGGGAGTCCGCCCGGGGGCGGTCGGCGTCCCGGAGCCCGCCGGCCGGCCGGACACCGTCGGCCCGGGGGTGCCCGTACCGGTGGCCCGGGGCGTCGCCGTGCCGATGCCCGGGGTCGGGGGCGTGGTGGCCGACGGAGGGGGCAGGGTCGTCGACGTCCGGGCGGGGGAGGCCGGTTCGCTGTCCCGGGTCTCCTGGGGCGGAGGGAGATCGGGCATCGTCAGGGTCAGCTTGTCCGCGGGCTCCTGATCCATCCCGGAGGTCAGCCCCACCGACAGTCCGAACCCGGCCGCGAGCGCCCCCGTGATCAGCAGCGGCAGCGACATGCCGCTGCGTCTCTCGCGCTCGGACTCCGGGTCCGCTCTCCGCGCCCGGCGGGCCTTCCGCAGATGCCGGGGCTTCCCCGCCCGGTGGCGCGCGTGCGAGCCGCCGGCCCCGGAGACCGGCGGCAGGTTCGGCGTGCCGTCGAAGAGCTCGACGTCCTGCAGGCGGGCGCTCGTACCGTCGCCGCCGGGCCGGGCGACCTTTCCGAAGACGTCGTCGCCCGGTGTCGGGCATGGCTCCGGTTCGCGGGCGACGCCGGATGTGACTGCTGTGGTCAGTGCAGTCCTGTTGCGCATGCGGGTGCTCCATATGTGGCGAAGCCGTGAATGTCGGGGAGTCGAGGAGACTTTGACCGTCGGTCAAGACAAGCGTCAACTGCGGACGAGTCGCGCAAAACCGGGCGCTCGCGGCGTTGATTCTTAAACAACCCTTAATAAGTGACGCACGTCACTTCCCCACTCGGCCGTATGTGAGTGACGTACCACCAGACCGGGCTCCGCGCAGTCGACTTCAGGGGGCGACGGCGGCCCGACGCATGCATATACAGTTCCGGCAGATGCCATAGAAGAACAGGAGGCAGTCGCACATGCCATGGCGGGCCGAACCCAGCCGGAACGACACATACGACAGAGCACGACGCAGGCGTCGTCGCGGCACGCAGCCTCCCGGATCCGCGCCCGGCAGGACACCTCCGGCCGCCGCTCCCCACGACTCCGGCCGCGACGCGGGCAGGACCCACGCACGGGTGGAGCCCCTTCCCGGGCCCGGCCGGGCCGAGCGCCGTCGTGCCGCCGCCAGGGTCGGCCGGGGGAAGGGCCGCCGCGGCGGCCC
>NZ_BNBZ01000074.1 GCF_014656215.1 Streptomyces zaomyceticus
GGGGTTACGGGAGGTTGCGGGCCATGACGATGCGCTGGACCTGGTTGGTGCCTTCGTAGATCTGGGTGATCTTGGCGTCGCGCATCATGCGCTCGACGGGGTAGTCGCGGGTGTAGCCGTAGCCGCCGAGGAGCTGGACGGCGTCGGTGGTGACCTCCATGGCGACGTCGGAGGCGAAGCACTTGGCGGCGGCGCCGAAGAAGGTGAGGTCCTCCTTGTCGCCGCCGGCGGACACGCGCTCGGACTTGGCGGCGGCGGCGTAGGTGAGCTGGCGGGCGGCCTCGAGCTTCATGGCCATGTCGGCGAGCATGAACTGCACGCCCTGGAAGTCGGCGATGGGCTTGCCGAACTGCTTGCGCTCCTGGACGTAGCCCTTGGCGTAGTCGAGGGCGCCCTGGGCGATGCCAATGGCCTGGGCGGCGATGGTGATGCGGGTGTGGTCGAGGGTCTTCATGGCGGTGGCGAAGCCGGTGCCCTCGGCGCCGATCATGCGGTCGGCGGGGATGCGGACGTTGTCGAGGTAGACCTCGCGTGTCGGGGAGCCCTTGATGCCGAGCTTCTTCTCCGGGGCGCCGAAGGAGACGCCCTCGTCGGACTTCTCCACGACGAAGGCGGAGATGCCCTTGGAGCGCTTGTCGGGGTCGGTGACGGCCATCACCGTGTAGTACTCCGAGACGCCGGCGTTGGTGATCCACCGCTTGACGCCGTTGAGGACCCAGAAGTCCCCGTCGCGGACCGCGCGGGTCTTCATCCCGGCGGCGTCGGAGCCCGCGTCGGGCTCGGACAGGGCGTAGGAGAACATCGCGTCGCCCTTGGCCAGCGGGCCGAGGTACTTGTGCTTGAGCTCCTCCGAGCCGGACAGGATCACCGGCAGCGAGCCGAGCTTGTTGACCGCGGGGATCAGCGAGGACGACCCGCAGGCACGCGCGACCTCCTCGATCACGATCACCGTGGCCAGCGCGTCCGCGCCCGCGCCGCCGTAGGTCTCCGGGACGTGCACCGCGTGCAGGTCGTTGGCGACCAGCGCGTCCAGGGCCTCCTGCGGGAACCGGCCCTCCTCGTCCACCGCCGCGGCGAACGGCACGATCTTCGCCTCCGCGAGAGCACGAACCGACTCCCGGAGCATGTCGTGCTCCTCGGAGGGCCGATACAGGTCGAA
>NZ_BNBZ01000075.1 GCF_014656215.1 Streptomyces zaomyceticus
CTAGGCAGTGTCTTCAAATGATCACCGTTGGTGGATCATGGTGTCGTGATACGTCGCCATGAACTGTCGGACGCCGAGTGGGAGTTCGTCCGGCCGCTGCTGCCCGAGTCGTTGCGGGGACGCAAGCGGCTGGACGACCGCAGGGTCCTGAACGGGATCGTGTGGAAGTTCCGGACCGGGACGGCCTGGCGGGACGTGCCCGA
The DNA here is from genome assembly GCF_014656215.1 of Streptomyces zaomyceticus. Classification (GTDB taxonomy): domain Bacteria; phylum Actinomycetota; class Actinomycetes; order Streptomycetales; family Streptomycetaceae; genus Streptomyces; species Streptomyces zaomyceticus. Next base: position 204 of record NZ_BNBZ01000075.1, read on the forward strand.
GTGCTACGGTCCGTGGGCGACGCTACACACGCGTTTCCGCAGGTGGGCGGCGGACGGAACGTTCGACCGGATGCTGCGGGCCGCTCAGGCGAAGGCGGACGCGGCAGGCGACGTCGAGTGGCTGGTGTCGGTCGACTCCACCGTCGTCCGGGCCCACCAGCATGCAGCCGGGGCTCGAAAAGGGGGCTCCGCGACCCGGCCCTCGGCCGGTCCCGAGGCGGTCTGACCAGCAAAATCCATCTGGCCTGTGACGGGCGAGGCCGTCCGCTCGCTTTCGTCGTGACGGGCGGCAACACCAACGACTGCACCCGGTTCACCACCGTGATGGAAGCGATCCGGGTACCCCGTATGGGACCGGGACGACCCCGCACCCGGCCCGATCACGTCCTGGGCGACAAGGGCTACAGCTCGAAGGCGATCCGCACCTGGCTCCGCCGCAAGGGCATCGCCCACACGATTCCCGAGCGGGCCGATCAGGTCCGCAATCGGGCCCGACGAGGCAGCCGCGGAGGCCGCCCGCCGGCCTTCGACCGCGAGATCTACAAGCACCGCAACGTCGTGGAACGGTGCTTCAACCGCTTGAAGCAGTGGCGTGGCATCGCCACCCGGTACGACAAGACCGCCGAGTCCTACGACGCAGCAGTCACCCTCGCGTCACTCCTGATGTGGGCGTGACATTTGAAGACAGAACCTAG
>NZ_BNBZ01000076.1 GCF_014656215.1 Streptomyces zaomyceticus
CTAGGGCGTGTCCGCAATGTCGATCGGTCGTTACTCCGTTCGTGGTGCGACGTCATGAACTGACTGATCAGGCATGGGAAGTGATCGGGCCGTTGCTGGCTCCGCCCCGGATGGGTCGTCCGGTGCGGGACCGGCGGCAGGTCCTCAACGGCATCCTGTGGAAGCTGTCCACGGGTGCGGCCTGGCGGGACCTGCCCGAACGGTACGGGCCGTGGAAGACCGTCTACGAACGGTTTCGCCGCTGGTCGGCGGACGGAACCTGGGACCGGCTCCTGGCTCACGTCCAGCAGCACTCGGACGCGATCGGCGAGGTCGACTGGTCGATCGTCTGCGTCGACTCGACCATCGTGCGGGCCCATCAGCACGCCGCCGGGGCCCGAAAAGGGGGCTCTGGACCGGCGAAGCACTCGGCCGGTCCCGCGGCGGACTGAGTACGAAGATCCACCTCGCCTGCGACGGTCAGGGCCGGCCGCTCGCCTTCACGATCACCGGCGGGAACGTCAACGACTGCACGCAGTTCGAGCCGGTCATGGCCCGCATCCACATCAAGCGACACGGGCCCGGCAGGCCCCGCACCCGACCCCTGCGAGTGGTCGGCGACAAGGGCTACAGCTCCCGCAAGATCCGTTCCTACCTGCGTAAACGTGGCATCGCCTGCACCATCCCCGAACGCGTCGACCAGATCAACGGACGCCTCCGGCGAGGCGAGAGCCTGTGCCGTCTCGACCGTCAGGTCTACCGGCGCCGCAACGTCGTCGAACGCTGTTTCAACCGACTCAAGCAGAACAAGGCCCTCGCCACCCGCTACGACAAACGAGCCCGCCACTACAAAGCCCTGGTCACCATCGCCTGCCTGCGACTATGGCTCCCCAACTGACATTGCGGACACGCCCTAG
>NZ_BNBZ01000077.1 GCF_014656215.1 Streptomyces zaomyceticus
TTCAGAGGCTGCGGGCGGTGATGTCGCCGTAGGCGGTGGTGGCGTGGACGGTGAGGTCGGGGGTGGGGCCGGCGGTGTTGCCGAGGGCGTTGTGGATGCGGCCGTGGGCGGTGCCGGCGTCGAGGGAGGCGGAGACGCCGCGGGCGGCGGCGATCTCGATGTCGCCGGCTTCGGTGCGCAGGGTGAGGGTGCCGCGGGTGGCCTCGGTGATCCGGAGGTCGCCCTTCTGGGTGCTGATCTCGGCGGGGCCGGTCAGCCGGCCGACGGTGATGTCGCCGGCGAGGAGGGTCAGCCGGGCGTGGGCGGTCTCGTCGAGCTTGACCGTGCCCTGTGCGCCGTCGAAGGTGACCTCGCCCAGGCGGCCGACGCCCCGGAGTTCACCGGCGGCGGTCTTCGCCTCGACCCGGGAGCCGGCGGGCAGTTGCACGGTCACCTCGACCGATCCGGAGTCTCCCAGGATCCGGTTCGTGGCCGGTGCGGCGGTGACCCGCAGGACGCCGTCGGCGAAGTCGACGGCGATCCGCTCCGCGGCCTTCGTGTCGGCGCTCTTGGCGGCGTCGGCGGGCCGGACCTCGACCGTGGTGTCGGCGCGGTCGGCGGCGATGAGGCGGATGTGGCCGGCGGGGATGTCCAGGACGGCGGCGACCGGGGCGGTGGTGGCGAACGTGTGCATCGTTCTTCTCCTTCGTCAGTGGCGGGGACCCTGTCGGCCCCGCTCTTTCCGATGAAGGAAAAGCTACGTTGCATTCACAGAACTGACAACGAGCACATTGCATGCGATCGCCATCACCGCAGGTCAAGGCAGAGAAATCGTTGCAGTGACCCTG
>NZ_BNBZ01000078.1 GCF_014656215.1 Streptomyces zaomyceticus
TTGGGGGAGCGGGGTGCGGCGGCGCGTCCGGGGTTCGTGGTGGGTGAGGATCCGGGGGCGGCGGAGGAGATCTGTCGGCGTCTGGACGGTCTGCCGCTGGCGATCGAGCTGGCGGCGGCCCGGTTGCGGATGCTGACGTCGCGGCAGATCGCGGACCGTCTGGACGACCGGTTCCGGTTGTTGACGTCGGGGGCGCGGACGGTGTTGCCGCGGCAGCAGACCTTGCGGGCGGTGGTGGACTGGTCGTGGGAGCTGCTGGACGGGCCGGAGCGGGTGGTGCTGCGGCGGCTCGCGGTGTTCACGGGTGGGTGTGATCTGGCGGCGGCGGAGGCGGTGTGCGCGGACGACGCGGCCGGGGGTGTGCCGGACGTGCTGGATCTGCTGGGTGCGCTCGTCGACAAGTCGCTGGTGGTGGCGGGCCCGGGGGACGGGGGGATGCGGTTCCGGCTCCTGGAGACGGTGGCGGAGTACGCGGGGGAGCGTCTGGAGGAGTCCGGGGAGCGGGCGGCGGTCGAGCGGCGCCATCTGACGTACTACCGCGAGCTGGCCCGACGCACCGACCCCGAACTGCGCGGTGCCGGACAGGTC
>NZ_BNBZ01000079.1 GCF_014656215.1 Streptomyces zaomyceticus
GGCTGAAGCGCCGGATCGTCGACGGTGAGAAGAACGGCCTGGAGGCGGACCTCGACGAGGCCCTGACGGTCCGGCCCGCGCTGGAGATCGTCAACGAGATCCTGCTCGACGGGATGAAGACCGTCGGTGAGCTCTTCGGCTCGGGGCAGATGCAGCTGCCGTTCGTGCTCCAGTCCGCCGAGGTCATGAAGACGGCGGTCGCGTACCTGGAACCGCACATGGAGAAGACGGACGCCGACGGGAAGGGCACGATCGTCCTCGCCACTGTCCGCGGCGACGTCCACGACATCGGCAAGAACCTCGTCGACATCATCCTCTCCAACAACGGCTACAACGTCGTCAACATCGGCATCAAGCAGCCGGTCTCCGCGATCCTGGAAGCCGCCGAGGAGCACCGGGCCGACGTCATCGGCATGTCGGGTCTCCTGGTGAAGTCCACCGTGATCATGAAGGAGAACCTGGAGGAGCTGAACCAGCGCGAGCTGGCCGCCAAGTACCCCGTGATCCTCGGCGGAGCGGCCCTGACCAGGGCGTACGTCGA
>NZ_BNBZ01000080.1 GCF_014656215.1 Streptomyces zaomyceticus
ACGAAGAGGCCGACCGGCTCGGCCTTGCCGATGGCGTACGCCACCTGCACCTCGCAGCGGCGGGCGAGGCCGGCCGCGACGACGTTCTTCGCGACCCAGCGCATCGCGTACGCCGCCGAGCGGTCGACCTTCGACGGGTCCTTGCCGGAGAAGGCGCCGCCGCCGTGCCGGGCCATCCCGCCGTACGTGTCGATGATGATCTTCCGGCCGGTGAGTCCGGCGTCGCCCATCGGGCCGCCGACCTCGAACCGCCCGGTCGGGTTGACCAGGAGCCGGTAGCCGTCGGTGTCGAGCTTGATGCCGTCCTCGGCGAGCTGCCCGAGGACGTGTTCGACCACGTACCGGCGGATGTCCGGGGTGAGCAGCGTGTCGAGGTCGATGTCGGAGGCGTGCTGCGAGGAGACGACGACCGTGTCGAGGCGGACGGCCTTGTCGCCGTCGTACTCGATGGTGACCTGGGTCTTCCCGTCGGGGCGCAGATAGGGCACGGTGCCGTTCTTGCGGACCTCGGTGAGCCGGCGCGAGAGCCGGTGGGC